>NZ_AUYC01000026.1:0-63160 GCF_001625685.1 Pseudoalteromonas luteoviolacea CPMOR-1
TTAGCGGTGGTTAAAACGGCTCACTTCACCTTGCGCAAATTGAACGTACTCGCTTCGCTCGCTGTCGTTGCATTTTGCACGTTATCACCTTGCGCAAATTGAATGTACTCGCTTCGCTCGTTGTCGTTGCATTTTGCACGTTATTCACCGTGCGCAAAAAGAGCGGGCTCACTTCGTTCACTGTCGCTAACCTTTTACACTTTACTTGATGACAAAAAAACGATCGCAAAATAGATAAAATATATTAAGTATTCTATTTTGATGGATTAATAAATTCCTGTGTCAGCGTGTTTTTTAACCTTTTTATCCAATTACCCATAGCGAGCACAGATCGATTGAGGTAACATGAATTGGTTAAGGATACCTCGTTTAGAAACATTTAAACTTACTGAACATGTATATGGGAAGAGTCATATGAGATTTGAACTCGCAGTAGATGACAGTTTTTTTATTAGTTCTACCCAAATAGGGAAAATTGAATTAAAAGACCTGATCAGCACATTAAAGCCAATTCAGAAAAGGCGTTTAAGTAATTTTTCAAAGCTTGCGATAGGTGCTTTGTTAAACTTAGACGAGCGGTTGCTAGAAGATGAAGATTGGGAGTTAGTATTCGCCAGTCGGCATGGTGACTTTCATAAAACCAGCGAATTACTCACTAGCTTAGCAAACAAAGAAAGCCTCTCTCCATCTGGTTTTAGCTTATCTGTACATAATGCCGTAGCAGGTATGTACTCGATATTTATGCAAAAAAAAGTACCTATTACCTCGATTGCTGCAGGTAAAGAGGGTCTATTTGCAGCATTGACTGATGCATATATACGTCTATCGAGTAAGCAGGTAAATAAAGTGGTTGTTGTATTAGTTGACCAAAGCCTGCCCGAGCCGTTCCAGCAATATAGTGATGAACAGCAAAATGATTATGCATTAGCCATGGTTTTATCCAATATTGAGGATACGCACACCGCTCATCCGCATACTTTAAGCTTTACGCGAGATGTTCAGTTTACTGCCAGCAATGGTGACAGTCCGGCAATCCCAATTGAATTTGCGAAATGGTTAAAGACATCGCAGGCCCAGTTGCACCTCTCTGGTCAAAAGCAGAGCTGGACTGTGGAGCGGCTGAACTCATAGGTCGCGCAGACAGATTTCGATGTATTGGTGGTGGAATCAAATTTAGTAAAATTAAAGTGTGTTAACAAAAAAACAGTGATAGTATCCTAATTAGGAACCTTTGATTAACCTTTTATTAAATATTGGTCTGGGTTCTATGTCTTGAATATAGTCATACTCCCAGAGGCATTAGTTTATGCGTGAATTGAACGGGGTATAAAAAGGAGTTAAACAAAAGTGACACACACTGAACTGCGTTTAGAAATTAAGCAACTCATCATCGATAGCCTTGATCTTGAGGACCTTTCACCAGAAGAGATCATCGATGACGAACCTCTGTTTAATGATGGCCTAGGCTTGGATAGTATTGATGCACTTGAGCTGGGTCTGGCTATTAAGAAGCGATATGGCGTAAAAATTGACGCGAATAGTGAAAACACCAAGCAGCATTTTGCATCTATAACTAGTTTGTGTGCCTTGATTGTCAGCCATGAGCCTGCATAAAGTCCACTTCTGAGGGCTGCCGAATGAACTATGAATTACGATAAAGTCCACCCAACAAGCAAAAAAGGCTTTAGCGCGGCGTGCGTGAAAATGGACGCCACTAGACGCCCAATGCTGATACTGTCGATAGTAGAAATTTAAATTTATAGCTTGTTAATATTGCTCTTTATTGATTGTGAGTGCTTACATTGATTGTTTTTTGACGTATTAAATTAAGCTCTGTGATGGCGGCATCTAGTCAGTTCATTTTATGGGAGACAGCACAATTCATGGTCAGTGTCCCATGTTGGGGACTTGCGAATTACATAACATAATTTAGTTACGATGAGCTGACACGTACTGTCGAGATGATATTTGACAAGGTTGATGTGCTTCTCTCTAGGTCGGATAAGCATGGAAAGAGACCATAGTGGCTATTCAAACTCAAAGATGGAGGTGATATGAGGAAGTTTAAGCCGTTGCTTGAAGCCAGTGTAGAAATTGAAATTCCGTTTCATGATTGTGACCCAATGAATGTTGTTTGGCACGGCAATTATGCCCGCTATTTTGAAGTGGCACGCTGTAAGCTATTGAGTGCATACGAGTGTGGTTATGACAACATGGAAAAAATTGGTTATGTATGGCCAATTATCGACATGCAAACACGTTTTATTGGTTCATGTGTATTCGGTCAAATAATTAATGTTTGTGCACAGTTAGTAGAATATGAAGATCGGCTGAAAATAGCGTATGTAATCACCGATGCTGATACCGGTAAAAAGTTAACGACAGGTGTGACGACGCAAGTGGCGGTGGAAGTGGTTAGCCAGTCAATGCAGTTTATGACACCACAACCTCTTGTCGATAGATTACGAGCTGCGATAGAGACATCTAGTATGCCAAGCTAGATAGTAATACAGATATGATGGACAGAGTTTTGACCTGATAAAACGCATAACAGTGGCACAAATGCATTGTGATTGGAGCTTACTGGCAGAAAAATAATATTGAGTGAAAGTGATGACGACATTTTTAAATGATTTTGGGGTGGTTTGTGCACTTGGCAATAATAAAAACGAAGTGAAGCACGCTTTACATCATCCGGAAGTTGAGTATCAAAGTTTAGACCGTGAATTACATTTGGAAGGGCAACCTGTTTACGTTGGCAAAGTGACCGGGCATCTGCCTGATATGTCTGTTTTCCCACCATATCAGCGCACTCGTAACAATGCGTTGGCATTAATGGCGATAAAACAGTTAGAGCCGACTTTGTCCACTATGTTGGCGGGCGTAGATAAACAGCGAGTGGCGGTGATCATTGGCACAACGACTGCGGGAGTGGGTACTGCTGAACAAGCGGTCGCGCATTATATGGAAACAGATGCTTTCCCGGCAGAGTATGGTCATCAATGTCAGGAACTGATTGCGCCCGCTGAGTTTCTCGCGGCGTATCTAGGGGTGAATGGGCCGACTTACACAATTTCTACTGCATGTAGCTCAAGTACTAAAGTCATCATGACCGCGCATATGTTGCTCGACACAGATATGGCAGATGTTGTGCTGTGTGGAGGTGTTGATTCACTGTGCCAGTTAACGGTCAATGGTTTTGAAGCGTTAGACTCAACATCGCAAAGCTTATGTGAGCCCTTTAGTGCCAGTCGAGACGGAATTAACCTTGGTGAGGCGGCAGCGCTATTTGTGATGTCAAAACAGGCAGGCCCTGTGGCGCTGCTGGGGGTAGGTGAAACCTCTGACGCGTATCACATCTCTGCCCCAGACCCAAGTGGCGATGGGGCTATTCGTGCTATTAATATTGCGCTTGAAATGGCGACACTGACGCCCAGTGATATAGATTATATTAACCTGCATGGCACGGGCACGAAAAAAAATGACGAAATGGAATCACGGGCAGTGTATACACTCTTCGCTGACTCGGTGCCTTGTAGCTCTACGAAGCGCTTAACAGGCCATACACTAGGCGCTGCAGGTGCATTAGAGCTGGGGTTTTGTTGGTTGCATTTAACCGATCCTGATACGCCGTTACCAACACATAAAATGACTAAACCACGTGATGAATCTCTGCACCCAATTCAACTGGTTGAGTCTGTCACTAAACAAGCTTCGCGCATTTGCTTAAGTAATTCCTTTGCTTTTGGTGGTAATAACATCAGCGTGGTTATTGGCAAAGTTGATAAGGTGCAGAGCTGATGACTGCTGGTGCACTGTACAGAAAAAGATAACACCATTTGAAGGTTCGACGGTTTTGGTATTGTCGCTTAAGACTTAACAGGCAAAGCAACAATGGCACGAAGTTGCTAAACACCATGATTGCGAATGACAAAAAATCTGCTTAACTGTACATATTAAATACCAGATAGGAATTGGTCATATGGCATTAATTGAACGAAGTCAGGTAGGCGCATTTTGTTGGTCTGAACTCTGTAGCGCTGATTGGGCGGCTGGCAAAGCATTTTATACTCAATTGTTTGATTGGCAAAATGTCGACCAACCAATAGGAGAGGGCTGCTTCTATACCATGCTACAAAAACATGGCTCTGACATTGCTGCGATGTATCAGATGATGCCAGAGCAACAAGCTGCAGAAGTACCCAGCCATTGGCTTGGATATATTGCAGTTGATAATGTCGATGATATGGCAGAGCGTGCGCAAACATTAGGTGCAGAGATCATTGCAGGCCCTCATGATGTGCCTGAAGCGGGCCGAATGGTGATGTTACATGAACCGGGTGGGGCGCATTTTGCCCTTTGGCAGGCTGGTGCGCATACTGGCACACAAAGAGAGCTAGAAGCAAACGTCCCGTATTGGTATGAATTGGCGAGTCAAAATAGTGCAAAGAGTGAAGCGTTTTACTGTAATTTACTTGGTTGGCAAGCTGATCATCAAGCCATGGAAAACATGGATTACGTGGTGTTTAGTCATCAAGGCAGACCGGTTGCGGGCATGCTGGAAATGACGGATGAATGGCAGGGGCTCCCTCCGCATTGGATGTTGTACTTCGCAGTGCTGGATTGTGACAAGTTAGCTGAAACAGCGACATCATTGGGAGGAGAGGTCTGTGTTCCACCAACAGATATTCCTCAAGTGGGACGTTTTGCGGTGATAACGGATCCTCAAGGGGCGGTATTTTCCATTATGGCTTCAAGCATGGATGAAATCACAAGCTAGCAGCTGGGCTGTTTGGTAATTTGATGATCTCACCATTGCAATTGGCAAATCCATTGTTTATACGATCAATGAAGGCGGCAAACTCGCCGCTTTTCATCATACCTTGAATAATGCCGTCTAGCTTGGGCACCAGTGCCTGATGTTTTTTGTGGATATAATGACGAATAACAATGCCTTTGGCGGGTAATAAGCGCATGTAAATTTTATTGAGCCCAGAGCTACATAAAGACCCGATACTAAAGTGGTCTGTTGCAAGCAGTTGATGGCTATGGTGTCGTGTTAATGCTTGAAAAGCAGAGATATTGTTTTTTACACCATGGCAAGTTAATTTGGTGCGCCGGCAAAAACTGGTGGTGATCAGACTCCCTTCAATGGTAATAATGTCGCTGTCATTGTTGATATGACACAGCTCTGGCTTCAAGCAAAATACAGCAAGTCGCACTGTGGCTAAGGGAGTGGGAACCGCAACAAGCTGAGAGTATTCGCTCATTTCATTTGCGGCACGTCCTGCCTCTGCATCAAAGCGGCCGCTGTCGACCCACTGTAATCCGCGCTGTGTGGGCAGGTAGTGGAATGTCGGTTTGATATCCAGTGGACTATAAATACGGGTGAAGATATCTTCGATTTGTTCTTTTGCTAAATGGAATGACAAACCTTCACTGATATTGATGTTGAACTCTTTGGCGAGTGGTTGATTACACACCCACAGTAACATCAATGCAATTAAGCGATACACAACGCTTCCTAATCTTTCTTGCTTGGTTTAAGCCTAGCAGAAGTCTCCAAATGCACGCAGTTTGCGTGTGATTATTCTCTTGAATCTCGAAGAGCTTGCCCCAACAACTAAGGTAAATCGTGACCTAAGCTTAGAGGGAAACATGACCAAACACGTAGTGATCACTGGGGCAAATAGAGGCATTGGGCTGGAGTTTTGTCGTCAATATACGGCGCTGGGCTATCAAGTTACAGCAGTAGTGAGACGTTCATCAACAGAGTTAGATGCGTTAAATGTAGACGTTATTGACAATATTGATGTGAGTTTAGAGCAAGATGTTGTGCGCTTGGCTGAATTACTGGCGTCTAAGCGCATTGATATACTCATCAATAATGCCGGTATTTTTAGCAATGAAAGCCTTGCTGATATGGACTTTTCTAGGGTAGAAGCGCAAATTGCCATTAATGCTGTGGCACCGGTCCGTGTGACGCATGCGTTGCAATCCCAATTAGCTTGCGGAGCAAAAGTGGCCATGATCACCAGTCGCATGGGGTCCATTGAAGACAACGGATCCGGTGCTTATATTGGTTATCGCATGTCAAAAGCAGCACTGAATGCGGCAGGGGTGAGTTTAGCGCATGAGCTTAAGCCTAAAGGGATCTCTGTTGCTTTGCTACATCCTGGGTTTGTACAAACGCAAATGGTTAATTTTGCAGGTGATATTTCAGCTCAAGAATCAGCACAGCGATTGATCACACGTATTGATGAGTTAACCTTATCTAACACTGGTTCTTTCTGGCATTCAAATGGCGAGTTACTGCCCTGGTAAATAGGTTAAAGCGAAAGGGTCAATATATTTGACCCTTTGTGTGTAATTCGGGGCTGCTTAGGTGAACTATGCTACAATTGCAAAAAAATCATCTCAGAGACCCGTATGGAACTGCAACAAAATACGCCTTTAACTCTTCCTCTCTTTCAATTAAATGAACATCTGGAATCACGCGATATTGACTCTCCTGATATGCAATTGTCGGTTAACTTAACGGAGGATTTATTGGCGAATTTATGCCAAAACCCAGCGCCAGAGCAAAATATGAGTATTCCCATTGAGCACTATGAGCTAACTGATATCGAAGCCAGCTATACAGCTGTCTTGAGTGAAGGTCATCAGGTTCAATTGATCTTAAATCATGGGCCGGTGCTCAGTGCTGTACTGAGCCCTTTGGGTGAAGACATGTTGTTTGTTTCCCCGCCTGTGGACATGATGCCTACATTCGATTTAGGCCTTGATGATGACGAAGATGAACACGAAGACGAAACGCAAAATACGTAGTTAAAGAGGTAGATACATGCTGCAAAAGCGCATTATTTGGTTAGCGAGTGCTCTGTTTGTGCTCAGTGGCTGTGCGGTACTGGGCGTCAGTCATTATGATGACTTATTTGGACCAGAGCAGCCGCGCCAACGTTTGGTTGAATACCGACAAGGCGGAGCACAATATTTGCAGCAGGTAAAACCTATCTTAGACAATCGCTGTGTGGTGTGTCATGGGTGTTATGATGCGCCTTGTCAGCTGAAGCTGAGTTCGCCGCAAGGGATTGAGCGTGGACTCAGTAAAGAGTTGGTATATGACGGGACGCGTATTTTAGCGACACCACCAACACGCCTTTTATTTGATGCAACGACTACTGCGCAGTGGCGAGATAAAGGGTTTACCCCAGTATTAAATGAGCGTGTGCAAACCCCTTATGCTAATTTACAAGGCAGTGTGATGTATCACAGTTTGCTACTGAAGCAGCGCACCGCATTCCCACAGCAAACCGTGTTGGGTGAAGAGTATGATTTTGCGTTGGACAGGCAGCAAACTTGCCCGACGATGGATGAATACGACAGCTATGCGAAGGACAATCCGCATGCGGGTATGCCTTATGGACTGCCCGCATTGACTTCGACAGAGTATGCACAGCTGCAAAATTGGTTAGAGCAAGGCGCCTTAATGAGCGAGGCCCCAGCACCTGCTGAATCCGTGATTGCGCAGGTAAATAAGTGGGAAGCTTTTCTAAATCAGTCAGGGAATAAATATCAGTTAGCTGCTCGATATATTTATGAGCACTGGTATCTGGCCAATATCTATTTTCGCGACCACAGTCAAACGGACTTCTTTAAATTAGTGAGGTCTAAAACCCCGCCAGGAGAGCCGATAGAACTTATTGCCACAGTTCGGCCCTTTGATGATCCAAAAGTGTCGAGAGTGTACTATCGTCTGCTACATGAGCGCAGCACGATATTATCAAAAACACATCTTCCGCTCGCGTTAGATGATAAAAAAATGGCGCGTTTGCATGCGCAATTTATTGGCAGTGATTATCAAGTACCGGCGTTACCTGGGTATAAACCAAAACTTGCAGCAAACCCATTTAAGACGTTTGCTGCAATTCCAGTCAAATCCCGCTATCAGTTTATGTTGGATGAAGCTGAGCTAATCGTAAAAGGTTTCATTAAAGGCCCTGTATGTAGGGGGCAAATCGCCCTTAACGTGATTAATGATCATTTCTGGGTAACCTTTGTTGACCCTGAAAAAAATGCGTCTCCTGCTGTCGAAGCACTCTTGATGGCGCATGATGATGACTTGCTATTGCCTGCGGCTGAGCAGAGCAATGCATTGCCGCTATCGAGCTGGGCTAAATACGCCAAACATCAGAGCGATTACTTGAAAGCAAAAACACGATTGTCGGAAGAGATATTTAATCAAGGTGGTAAGTTAGACTTAAACTTAATCTGGCAAGGAGATGGTCATAATCCCAATGCAGCGCTGACTATTTTCAGACACTTTAACAGTGCCACTGTCGTTAAAGGATTTGTAGGGCAGCAGCCTAAAACTGCTTGGGTACTGGATTATGCATTGTTCGAACGCATTCACTATCTTCTGGTGGCTGGGTTTGATGTCTATGGCAACATAGGTCATCAGTTGATCACCCGTTTGTATATGGACTTTTTACGTCTTGAAGGTGAACAGAATTTCCTGAACTTACTGCCACAAAGCCACCGCCAAGCGATTAAACAGCACTGGTATCGAAATTCTCATTTGAGCTTAAGTGAATTTATTAATCGCAAGAGCTTATTGGGTGCGCCGAGTCATATTCAGTATCATAGTCAAGACCCACAGGGTGAGCTCTATGACAAATTGACAGCGTACTTAAGGCCTGTGTTGCATACGGAGTATGATTACACGTCAGTCCCTGATACGCTAAAAATACTGAATCATTTACCCATTGAAGCCATCAATACATTGCCGCAAGTGACGTTTATTTTGGTAAATGACGAGTTGGGTGAACTCAAGGGCTATACTTTGTTGCGCCACAATGCCCACTTTAATATCTCATCTTTACTGAATGAAGCAGGCCAGCGAGCTTATAAAGAGGATTATGTGACCCTGTTACCAGGCTTTGTTGGAGATTATCCAGAAGCCATCTGGTATTTGCCAAATCAAGCGCATATGGCAGCGTTTAGTGAGGGGTTAAAGCTGGTCTCGGATGAAGCAAGCTATCAGGCGTTAAAAGCGCAGTTTGGGATCAGACGCACGCATCCTCAGTTTTGGCAGTATAGTGACTTATTGCATCAGATTGCGCAGCAGGCGCGAGGTGTTGAGTTTGGTCTATTTGATTATAACCGGCTAGAGAATAGATAAAGATAAATAAGTGGTGGCAGCTGTGCTGCTGTCACCACTTCCAGCCTCTTTTAAAGTTTACTGGCCGCTGTTGCAGCAGCGAGTAACACTTGCTCATCCAAACGTACTTTGTAATTAGGGTTAGCGTATTGGAACTGAATTAAGCCCTGCTTATCAATAACAAAGACTGCTGGCACAGGCAGTGCCACTCTGTCCTTGCCATCAAGGTCAACAAAATTCACACCGAGCTTATTGCGATATGCTTTCGCGGTTTTATCATCCAAGTAGTAAGCCAACCCGAGTGCTTGAGAATAAGCCAGCTCAGCATCAGAAAGCAGCATATAATTGGGTGACTCTACGGTGCTTTTAGCAAGAGATTGCGGTGAATCGGGTGAAATAGCAACGATTTGCACATCTAACTTGGCGAGTTGAGATTCAATTTTTTGGATCCCGTTTAGTTGGCGCACACAGTATGGGCACCATCCGCCACGATAAACGACCACGAGGGTCGTTTTGCTTTGATATAGCTTGGCTAAATCGACCGCTTTACCCTGACTATTTTTTAATGTCATCGCTGGTGCGTCTAACCCCGGTAGCAGCGGCGCCACCGTTTCTTGTGAATTACTGATGTTGGTGACAGTGGCCGCAGATGCGCTTGGTAGCACAGCTAACAGTAAAGCAAAGAGTAATACTTGCATAAGTTCCTCGATAAAAGTGAATAGTCAGTGTTAATAGACAGGCAAAGTGACGAAAGGCTTTCGCTCGGGTATGATATTGTCTGTAACTTTTATAATTTATCAGGTCAAAGAGAGCGAATATGTCTGCAAATATCACAAAGCTGGTGGTGATGCTGGAAATGCAAAATGCGATGAATACCAAGGTGCATGAGCAATGGTTTAGTCAAGGTTTTGAATGGTATCGAGCAATTTGGGTCGAGTGCGCAGAAATGTTAGACCACTACGGTTGGAAGTGGTGGAAAAAACAAACGCCAGACACAGAGCAGGTGATCTTAGAGCTGGTAGATATTTTTCATTTTGGTTTATCGCTGCGCATTGATGGCGAAACCTCATTTGAAGAGTTAGCAAAGCAGTTAGATAAAGAGCTTGCAGCTCCAAGCCAAGCCGATGACTTCAAACAAACGCTTGAGTTGTTGGCAGCCAGTGCAGTGGCCGACAAAGCATTCAATGCGGCAGCATTTGCAGGATGCATGACGCAAATAGGTATGAGTATCGACGACTTATATCGAGGGTATGTGGGTAAAAATACGTTGAACTTCTTCCGTCAAGATCACGGTTATAAAGAGGGTACCTACATCAAAGAGTGGGATGGCAAAGAGGATAATGAGCACTTGGTGGAGATAGTCAAAAGTCTAGACACTGAGCATCCAGACTTTGCTAAGCAAGTATACAGCGGCTTACAGGCACGCTATCCTGCATAAACTATCCACTGGGTAACAAAAGGGCGCTCGCCACGCGTTGCCACCTAGTCAGCGATCTTGTTGAGAGGTTGCTGACGGCTTTATATGGTGAAAACAATCAAAATGGCATAATGTGGCTGCGCGTTATACTACGGGCTTTGCGGGCCATAAATACGTAGTGCACAATTGACATGCCTTTGAATATTACTTTCATAACATAATGTGACGACATTGTTTGGTAGCACCTCAAGAAGCCCATGATATCTAAGAATGATCCGTATTTTGTATACAAAGTGGATGAATATGAACAAGCAATACTGGTAGTCCTATTGCTTGAGCAACAGGCGCTCTCTATGCATAACTTGGGCTGGACTGTGTGTGGTGCTTAGCAAGTGGTGATGGGAAAGCCCGCAATTGTGCAGGGCTGACGCGACCAAAAGACATCTATGCACATCAGGGGGTTGCTTTTGATAGGCAAGGTATTGTACGTGTGACATTGCCCTCACAGGATGATCAACCTGCGGCAGTGCGCCTAGCTGGTCAAGTGCTTCAACTACACCACTTCACTATGGATATTGGATGATTGGTTTGAAATTACAGCGCCTAGCGATGGTGCCGGGAACACAGTGTAATAACAGGTTATGGGAGCGGCTTACGCCTTTACTGAGGGCGCATATAAAGCCAAGTCATATCGCCATAGAGCAGTGTGCTACTCGAGCACATATGTTAGAAAAAATTGGTAATGAACTTCCCTCATCAGGGCACTTGCTGGGGTTTTCAATGGGCGGCTACTTGGCACTAGAGTACGCATTAGCTCACCCTGAACGCGTGGACTCCTTGGTGCTAATTGCTTGCAGTGCGTTTGGCTTGAACAAGGGTGAAAAGCTAGCGCGGGATACGATGCGCAATTTTTTAAAAGCAAACCCATATTCAGGTATCTCTACCCGTCGCATACAACAATTTATTGGCTCAAATCGATGGCAAGATGAGGCGCTTATTGAGGTGATCAAAGCGATGGATAAAACGCTTGGAGGTGTTACATTACTGAACCAAGTGCAAGAAACATCTAATAGAGAGGATTTAAGTACGAGGCTTTGTAGTTTAACGTGTCGGGTATTGATCATTGCGGCACGAGACGATCGGAAAGTAGCCTGGCAAGACCTCAAGCGTATGGCAGAGCTGTTACCTGATGCACAGCTAACGGTACTCAATGATTGTGGTCACATGGTGCCATTGGAGCAGCCAGAAGCACTTGCTGAGCGACTTAATTTATTTTATTCAGCTAAAGGTTAAAGGGACAAAAACATAGCCTATTAGCCTTGATGATCTTTAAATGCATATTGTCGTGTATCCTCAAAGGCAGAGGGTACGCTGTCATGAACACTGTATGCGAAGATATGGGGTAGTTAAGCAGCCTAGCTTAAACAGGATAGGTGTAAGTCTACAGCTGATGGGTAAATACATGATATTGAAATGAAAGCGATATGTAGTCGGCGAGTCTGTTTCAGGCAATATGAAAAAGTCTAGATGCTGAATATCTAGACTTCGCCAAGCCACAGTACTATGGCTTATTCTCGTGTGATTAAGCGCAAGTTATGTAATGGGTAAGAGTGTACGATAGTCACTGATGGCCATATAGTCAGTGATCTCTTTTGGAGGTTGCTGACTGTCAGGGTTATTGATCGCCAATAAGTGGCCAATGCCGTATTCTTTCGCAGCAGCTAATACGCTTAAGCTGTCATCTACAAATAAAGTCCGAGACTTATCAAAACCAAGGTCTGCTTGCACTTGCTGCCAAAGAGATTGACTTTCTTTACTGACACCGTATTCATGTGTCGAAATGATCTTGTCCAAGTAGCCATCGAATTGTGTACCAATGAGCTGGGTGCGCTCTATTTTAAGGCTTAAGCTATCTGGATGTGCATTGGTAAGTAGGACTAATTCTTTACCTGCATCTTTGAGCGCCTGTAAAAAGTCTGGCACATCTTCTCTGAGCGAAATGAGGTGCTCCACTTCGCGTTTGAGTTCCATAATCGGTAGCTGAAGTTCTGCTTGCCAGTAATCAAGGCAATACCATTCAATTTGTCCTGTTACGGCTTCATATCTGGCAAGAATATCTGCGCGAGCTTGTTCGAGCGTAAGGCCCTGTCGGAGTGCATGGGCTTTAGGGATGATCTCCAACCAAAAGTGGTTGTCAAAATGGAGATCTAAAAGGGTGCCGTCCATGTCGAGCAAGACGGTATCGATTTTTGACCAATTTAGCATAGGCTTTTAACTACAAAGGCTTTATGATTAGGTTATCCACATCATAGCAAATAAAAGTTTATGTCACAGAAAAAGCATCCCTGTCCGCCGGAAATTTTGTCATCTGACGTTGTCGCCTCGAGTCGGTTGTTTACCGTTGAAGCTTTATCCTTACAGTTCTCAAATGGCGAACGAAGGCAATATGAGCGGGTGAAAGGAGGAGGTCGTGGCGCAGTTATGATTGTGCCAATAACTGCTGAAAATGAACTATTATTAGTGAGAGAGTACTGTGCAGGTACACATGATTATCAACTGGGCTTCCCTAAAGGGCTGATTGATCCGGGTGAGACACCGATAGAAGCGGGTAACAGAGAGTTAAAAGAGGAAGTCGGTTTTGGCGCCAATAAATTTGTCGACTTAAAAACGGTTTCTCTCGCGCCCAGCTATTTCAAAGCACATATGCATATTTTATTTGCAAAAGATTTGTACCCCGAGCGTTTAGAAGGGGATGAGCCTGAACCGCTGGTAGTGGTGAAATGGCCTCTTGATGACTGGCAATCTCTACTGGATCAAAGTGACTTTACCGAAGCGCGAAGTGTGGCTGCACTGTTGTTATTACAGCAGCATTTATTAAAGGAGGTTTAAATTGCAAACCTACTTAGAGCCATGTATTGAACTTGCGCAATTGGCAGGTAAGGCCATTATGGCGATTTATCAGCAAGATGACATTGGTCAACAGGAAAAGTCTGATCACACTCCTGTCACTGCCGCTGATTTGGCTGCCAATGAAGTATTGCTTAATGGATTAAAAGCGCTGGCACCGGATATCCCTGTGATGTCTGAAGAAACGCCTATTCCACCACTTGAGTTGCGACAAGATTGGCAGCGCTACTGGCTTCTAGACCCGATGGACGGGACTGGTGAGTTTATTTTGCAAAGTGGTGACTTTGCGGTCAATATTGCGCTGATAGAAGGGAATCAGCCCGTGTTGGGAGTGATCCATTGGCCTGCAAAAAACGTCACATATTTTGCTACGAAAGGTGCTGGAGCGTATAAACGTTCAGGTGCGACGGATGAGCAAATATGCGTAGCGCCACCGGATACGTTAACGCTTGCAGTGAGCCGAAGGCAGAAGATTGAGGCGGTAAGCCAGTATCTGAATAGTCAGTTTGATACTATAGCACTGGGCTCTTGCTCATTAAAAGCGTGTATTATCGCTGAAGGCAAAGCGGATTGCTTTTTACGTGTTGGTCCAACAGGAGAGTGGGATACGGGAGCATCTCAAGTGATTGTAGAAGAAGCGGGTGGATGTATTACCGATGCACAATTTAATCCGCTGACTTATAACCAGCGTGAAACCACTGAAAATCCTGATTTTATTGTTATGGGTCACCCTGATTGGCAGTTTCAGAAGCTGATCAGCCCTCATCAAAGGTAAATAGTATTATTCTGGCTACGTATTTTTGTCATGTTATGTGGGTAAAATACGTGCTTGCCACGGTAAGCTTTCTACTTAAATACGCGTTTTTATAAAGAAAAACACAGTTTTGCCGTATTTTTGTTCATTTAAGCAATTATTTTTTGTCAAATCCTTGCAATAAAAATAAATTTAGATATTATAGCGACCTCTTTAAGGAAGAGCTGAAAAGCACTGACTTAAAGCAGCATCAATTATTGATGCATACAGGCGCGGGATGGAGCAGCCTGGTAGCTCGTCGGGCTCATAACCCGAAGGTCGTCGGTTCAAATCCGGCTCCCGCAACCAACTTCTTAGTTAAGAAAGAAGCAAAACAAACTTAACATTACAGGCGCGGGATGGAGCAGCCTGGTAGCTCGTCGGGCTCATAACCCGAAGGTCGTCGGTTCAAATCCGGCTCCCGCAACCAACTTCTTAAGTTAAGAAAGAAGCAAAACAAACTTAACAATACAGGCGCGGGATGGAGCAGCCTGGTAGCTCGTCGGGCTCATAACCCGAAGGTCGTCGGTTCAAATCCGGCTCCCGCAACCAAATCCCTGTATATTCTTAATCTTATCTAATCAAATTACTATTTCGATACATCTTTTTAAATATTCTTAAAATACTGATTTTTATTGTGTTTTATTGGTGATTTGTACCATATGCAAGATCTCATATGAGCGCTTATATTGGCAACTTGAGCGGTTATCGATGCCTGCAATACTTGGTGCCCGCGTCGCTTTATCCGTTACAGAGCTACCCCACTTTTTCATGCACAACTTCATACCACCTAATTATTTATATATCGTTTCAAACTTAATGTTATGAATAAAGAGGCGAATAATAAATATTATTTTATTTCTCTTTTTTAAATTTAAAAGTTTACAAAAGTTTACGCTGAATTACTTTGAGGATTTTAGATTATAAATTAAATTGAAATTTCAAGTACGACTGCTTTTTAAATAAAATTAAAAAAGGAAATTATAATGAAGCTATCTATTCAAAAGAAAAAACTAAAGTCCCTTTCTAAAAGCCAAGCTATTATGAAAGAGCAAACACCAGTCGTGGCTGGTGGTACATTTAATACCACAGGCCCAGGCTCCACATGTCAAAACTCAACAGCTTGCCCTTCTAGAGATAGGCCAGATACTTGTGTGAAAGTATCAAAAGAAATCAGTTGTTTAATTGGTCATAGCTGCCTGTGCTAATATGATAATCTGTTGCAGTGGAGGCGAGTGCATTCACTGCATTTACAGTAAAATAAGCGGATATTGTCTGAGAGGGGGCTGATAGCTGTATCTGTGATTATAAACTAGAGACTTCAACTTGCCATGAAGAGGCATCTAACTGGATTAGCTCCAATCAATTAATTAAAAACGATACTGAGCTAATTTAGGGAGAATACGTCAGGCAGGGTCAAAACCCCACCTGATTTAAATTAAAACTGGGCAGAAAAAGCTTCAGCTTGTTTCCATACTCTCAAAGTATTACCACCTAATATCAGCTTAATATCTTTATCACTGTAACCGCGATCTAATAACCCTTGAACCAGATTGGGATAGGTTGATACATCTTTTAAGCCTATCGGCAAAGAATCCCCAACGCCATCGTAATCAGAGCCAATACCGACATGTTCGATACCAATCAGTTTTACTACGTGATCAATATGGTTAAGTACTTGTTCGAGTGTGGCGAATGGAAATGGATTGCGTGCTAAATAAGCGGCACGAAAGTCTGTCTTTGTCGCGCCGCGGCTGGTTGCTTCTTGTTCTGCTTCACTGCGTTTGTCATACCAAGTGCGTGATGCTGACGTGACAAAACTAGACCCAAAGTTTATCTGAATAACGCCGCCATTCTTTTTCAGTGCCAACAACATATCATCATCCATATTTCGCTCAAAACCTGGCGTATATTTTCTTAGTGATGAATGTGATGCAATCACGGGCACTTTTGAGATCTCCATGACCTGATAAAACGCTTTATCAGAAATATGTGAGACATCTATCAACATGCCCACTTTGTTCATTTCGACAACTAGCTCTTTACCAAACGGGCTGAGGCCTTTCCATTTTCGACGTAAATCATAAGATGAATCAGAGATATGGTTACTTTGGGAGTGCGCTAAGGTGATATAGCGAACACCTCTGTCGAAGAAGTGTTGTAAGTTTTTCATCTCTCCCTCAATGGGTGAGCCGTTTTCCATCCCCATGGCGATAGACATTAAGCCTTTGTCAAACTGTGACTCAATATCTTTGGTGCTATGGGCGATGGCAAATTTATGCGGTGCACGATGGACCAGCGCTTCCATGCCGTCAATGAGCTGATTGGCAAGCTGATAGCTTTTTCCTTTCCCCTCAAACTCAAGACTGGCGGGAATGTAAATTGACATAAAAGGCGCATTGAGTCCGCCCCGCATGGCACGTGGGTAATCAAAATCCCCGCCTTCGGTGGCTTTTGAGACATCGTCCCACTGCATGTTAATTCGGTATGGGACATCAATATGGGTGTCGATGAGCAGGTTTTCTTGTGCCAAGCGAATGGCACGTTCGGATGCGATGTATTCTTTTGCATAGACAGTGGAGGTTGCCAATGCTAGAGCACAGAGCGCTGAGCTTAACTTCATGTTTGCGCCTTTATTATGATTGTGAAGTTTGATTGTAACAACTAATTCTAAAGGCTCAATATATGGCGTTATTTTAATCGCTTAATTAGTCGTAGGTTGGCTCTGAGTCGTAGTCTTGGCTTTGCATTGCATGAAACTGAGCTTTGCTGACAATATTGACTGATTCATGCAGTTCAGAGAAGACAATGAGGGCTTCGCCGCTTTGTAATTGTGCTTTGACCTGAGCCACTTTTTGCTCTGTGGTGATTTCACTATCACCATAGTCAGTGCCTTCACGTAAAACGTAATGTTCAATGAGGCTGTTTAGTGTTTCAGGCGCGATTTGTTGATAGGGAATGAGCATATTGATACCGCTATTTAATAAGTGAATGAATATATTCGGGTACGACTTTTTCTAACCAATAAATAGGTTTTAATGGGTTATTTCCTGCAATAAAACCAACGTGTCCGCCTTTAGATGAAACAGCGAGTTTAACCTGATCGCTGGTCTGTTTTGCAAGGGGAATAGCTTGCGTTGACAGCATGGGGTCATCTTCAGCGTGGATCAGTAACGTGGGGGTTTCTATCAAGCTTAAATATGGCTGGGAGCTTGCTTGAGCGTAATAGTCTTCAGCACCTTTAAAGCCATGTAGAGGGGCTGTGACTCGATCGTCAAACTGCCATAAATCATTAATTTGGGACAGTTCGCTGGCACTGATATTAATGGTGCTTTTTATTTGATCTAATTTGCGTGTAAACGAATGCTTCATTCTATCTAATAAGTACTTTTGATAGAGCTTGAAGCAACTTTTTCTGATCACCTGACAGGATGAAGATAAATGGTAAGGTGCAGAGATTACGGCAGCACCAGCTAAGCGACTTGCTGGTCCTTTTTCGCCTAAGTATTTGGCCAATACATTACCGCCCAAAGAGAAGCCGACTGCAAAGAGTGCTCTGCCAGGGAATCGCTCGCTCAAGGTTTTAATTAAAAAGCTTAAATCCTGAGTTTCACCGCTGTGGTAAGCGCGAGGTTGCTTGTTGACGTCTCTTGAGCAATTACGAAAATGCATTAACACGGCATCTAAGCCTGAACGTGTGAGTGCGCGCAACATGCCCTTGGCATAAAAGCTGTTTATATTGCCTTCTAAGCCGTGTAAGACAACGACTAGCGGTGCATGTGCATGACCATTATTGGCCCATGCTAATTCTAAAAAATCATCATCAGGGGTCGTCAGATGTTCAAAATTGACATCTGCTTTTAATCTTGGGCGAAAAGCACGGGGAAGTATGGTTTGGACATGCCTATTGCGCATCCACCAAGCGGGCTTAAAGTCTAAATCAAGCTGCTTTGACATAGATAGGTGACATTCTCTAGTGACGGTAAACGTCCACAGTGTACCAAAGCTGTTACCAAATGAGTATGCATGTCTTCGCTCGATATAAAAAGCACCCGACCAGCGAAGCTGATAAGGTGCTTTGTGCGTCGTGCTTAATTCTGAAACGGGAACTAAATTTGCTTAACGTTAGTCTGGTGACACTGTCTTACTCTGGTACTTCAGCCTCATTGACTTTTTTTACAAAGTAGTAGACATAGTAGATACACAGCGCAATGACGACACCGAGTATGCCGAATGATAAATACAATACTGGGTCTGAAAAGAAATCTCTAAAGAATACGTTCATGGCTGTGACTCCTCAATTTGTCGATGGGTAAATAGTAGAGGAGCCATACACTAGAGGTTATGATCGAGATCAAGTTTATTATTTAGCCGATATCTACTCGGGTTAGCGTTTGATCTTGATCATGTTTTTGCGTGCTCGAACCTATCGACTAGGGGTTGTGGCAAGTAGTGTATGAGGTTGTTGGCATTTGGCACATCACGTGTGAGGCATAAGTGATTGGCCGTTTCAATGAGCAAGTGTTGCTGTAGTTTTTCAAGCTCCAATTCAGTGGTGAGCAAACTTTTTCTAAGCGATGGATAGTTGGGATAGTCACTGCACTGTGATTTGACTTGTCGCCGTGTTGCGCGATAAGGCTGCAATATGGTTGTGTCAATGCGCTCTACACACGCAATTAACGCTTGGACTTGCTGGGCATTTAACTGTATCGAGAGTGAACTTAAATAGTCAAGCAATAGGCAAAGGTTGACGTTTTTGCTGTGCAGGTCCTGGTACTCTAAGAGCACCTGTTGGACCTGTTCATTGCGGTATATATCGCAGGCATATTGCCAAAAATGCGCACGGTTTAGCATATTTCTCCTGTGCTTGCGAAGTGCGCTTCTTTTTCTTCTAGCTCTTCGAGTGCGATTAACAGCGACTCCTCTGTGTCATTGAGCTCTGGTGTCATAGTGGCTTGCTTGGCCAGTAGCTCACTGAGTTTGGCTTTGTTTTCTGCCTCATACAAGCTGTTGTCAGCGAGTTGTGATTCAATATCAGCCAATGCCGTGGTGAGTTTATCCAGTTGCTTTTCAAGTTTGTCGATGGATTTTTTCAGTGGTTGAACTGATTTTCTGAACTCCGCTTCAAGGCGTTTTTGTTCTTTACGGTTGACGCTAGAATGCGCTTTGTCTTCTACTTGAGGCTTTTGTTTTGCCTCTTTATTGGCATTGAGTAGCCATTGGTAGTATTCATCTAAGTCGTAGCCAAATGCTGAGACGGTGCCATTATCCACCAAGTAATACTCATCGGCGGTATTTTTTAGCATATGGCGGTCGTGCGAGACTGTAACCATTGCCCCTTCAAAGCCTTGTAGTGCCATTACTAACGCATGACGCATTTCTAAATCTAAGTGGTTGGTTGGCTCATCCAGCAGCAATAGATTGGGCGACTGATACACTAACATGGCCAGTACCAGTCGCGCTTTTTCTCCTCCAGAGAACGGCGCGACGGGATCGAGTGCTTTATCACCGTGAAACGCAAAACCACCGAGAAAATCTCGCAGTGATTGCTCTGTCGCTTGTGGATCTAAGCGCTGCAAATGGGTAACAGCACTTGCATTTAAATCGAGTGACTCTAACTGATGCTGAGCAAAGTAGCCGACTTTTAAGCCCTGATGTTGGAAGACTTCCCCTGCTTGAGGGCTAATATCTCCAGCCAACAGTTTAATTAGGGTGGATTTACCCGCTCCATTTCTACCTAATAATGCGATACGGCTACCCGGAACAAGATTCAACTTAATTTGATGCAGTATCGTAATATCACCATAACCTGCTTGCGCTTGATCTAGCGTCATCAGTGGATTGGGGATGTTTTCAGGGTTGGTAAACTCAAAGCTAAACGGCGAGTCGGCATGCGCAGGAGCTAGCTTTTCCATGCGCTCAAGTGCTTTAACACGACTTTGTGCCTGTTTTGCTTTACTGGCTTTGGCTTTAAATCGAGTTATAAACTGCTCAAGGTGTGCAATGGTTTCTTGCTGTTTTTCATACATGGCTTGCTGTTGAGCCATACGTTCAGCTTTTTGGCGCTCGAACTGTGAGTAGTGACCTTTATAAACATTGATGCATTGCTGATCTATGTGCCAGATTTGGTCAACCACCGCATCTAAAAACTCTCTATCATGGGAAATTAATACCAGTGTACCTTGGTAAGCCTTTAAGAAGCGCTCTAACCAGTAGACGGCATCCAAATCTAGGTGGTTGGTCGGTTCATCGAGGAGTAATAAATCAGCATCACGGATCAATGCTTGTGCTAAGTTTAAGCGCATTCGCCATCCACCTGAAAACTCACTTACGGCATAGTCAAGTTGTTCATTGCTAAAGCCTAAACCGTGAAGTAGTTCCCCTGCTTTCGCTTCGATACTGTATCCGCCAACCAGTTCTAGCTGTTGATGGATTTTAGCTTGCTTATCGCCATCACCTTGTGCTTCGGCTTGTTGCAGTGCTGAGCGCAGTTCATAGTATTGCTGATGACCTTGCAGCACATACTCCATCGCCGAAATGGCCAATGCGGGTGTTTCTTGTTTTACAGAGGCAATAGACCAGTCTTTTGGTATTAAAAAGTTACCCGCGTCAGCATGTAGCTGTGATTTGAGCAATGCAAATAATGACGACTTGCCGCAGCCATTGGCACCGACTAAACCGACCTTATGTTGCGCAAATAACGTCGCGCTGGCATTTTTCAATAGCGTTTTTCCGCCACGTAACAGTTCAATATCAGAAAGTTGGATCATAATAAGCTCAATTCAAAATCACTGCGTGAATGATAACATGGATCGATAACTAAGGAACAAGCGTATAAAAGCATCCTAACTTAAGTTAAAATAGCCTTTCACAGAGTAGGTGGGGTTGTATTGTGAGAACAAAAAAACGTTTTATTGCGGGCGCATCTTGCCCTGCTTGTAACAAAATGGATGTCATGATGCTATACAAAGAGCATGACGTTGAAAAGGTAGAGTGTGTGGCATGTGGACACTCAATGACGCAGCCAGAAGAAGCCGTGCAGGCGTCAACACGCCAATTTGAGCAAGTAATTGGTGTATTTAAGCCGCAATAAACCGATGCGACTCAGCGCATCATCGAGTTTTAGTGTTAATAATGAGGCGGTGGTGGCTCCTGCTCAATTGGCATCATGCCATCGTCTTTACCTTCTTTGATCTTTTCTGCCAATAATCTGATTTGGTGTTGCATGGTTGCCAGCCTTGCCTGATGGATTCTCAGTTCATCATTTAATGTCTCGATAGTATCTTCCTGAAACGCGACTTTTGCTTCAAGTTCGATTACGCGACTTTCTAATTCTGTCATTACTTTATTACTCTTTCGAACTGCTCCATCAAACCACTAGAGCTTTCAGTGACCAAAATGCCGTCGCGTTGTGCAAATGCAACATCGAAAACCACAGCTGACTTTGGTCGACTTCCTTCACGGGGTTTGACTCGCCAAGTTTTTAGCTTAGTGCCATCGCTTACTCGCCATAAGGTAAGTTGACGATTAGGGGAGCCTGTTGCAAGCAGGTTACCTTGTTGATTGAAGCGCACGGCACTAAATATTTTCTGCCTCGCAATATACTGTAATTGAGCCACGAGGTCACCTGAAGTAAGCTGCCAAATACTGGCTTTTTTCATACTATCTGCTGTAAAGGCATAACGACCTTCTGGATCTAAGGCGACTTTGGTGACACGGCTGGGGTGATTAAAACGATGCAAAACTTGTCCTGTTCTGGTATCCCAAAAGTAGGCGCTATAGTCGTTTGCGCCGGTTAAGGCAAAGTGGCCATTGGGTGAAAGCGCAATACTATTAATTTTTTCTTGGTGTCCAAGGAACTCTATGCGTCTTCCACTATCTAAGTCGAGATGCACAACGACATTGTCACTGCGACCATACAGGACATAGCGACCGTTGTTGCTGACAGCGATATCCCGAATGGTACCCATATCTATTTGATAATAGCCAATATTTTTACCATCGGAGAGCTGCCACAAGGCAAATCGATCGCTGGCGGCAGTGACTGCGGTAGAGTTATCATGTGAAATGGCCAGTGAGTGAATGAGATCATCAGGCTGATCTGAATGAGACCATTGGTACTTTAGTCCGTGGGTGGTGTTGTCCCATAAAACCGCACCATGCTCAACAGATGACACTAAACTGTAACGGCCATCGTGTGAAATAGCTGCAGCAAATGCACCGCGCGCTGCATGTTCAACAGTGAGTAGCGCTTTGGAGCTTTCCGAAGAACACCCAGTGAGTATCAGCGCGGACAAGCAAACAAAGAGTTGGGTGTGCAATTTTAAAAATTTGGCCATAAATTCGGTATTTCCCCTTAACTCTATGATTTTCAGCGAGTAGACTAGTGGTAAAATTGATTGGGCCACAAAACAGATATTAGCGTATTCGCTAAAGTATGTCGCCAGTCGCAAGGATATTTCCCATAGGTCAGGATCTGTGGGTGTGAATCTTGGCTTTGGTGGCAATGAGTGATAATGTGACATCACCTTTTTAAATTAATAATTATTTAACATGACAATGAAGATAGAGGGCAACGTGATGTTGCTGGCTGCTCGGATGTCGGAGAAAATAAAATGAAACAAACTATTAAGCTGTCTTTAATCGCAGCCTCAGTACTAGCACTAACTGCGTGTAATCAAAAAGCGCAGGAAACTGCAAAAGTAGAAGAAGTAAAACTTGAGACTGAAGTACAACAACAAGCGTATGGTATTGGTGCATCAGTAGGTAACTTCCTACAGAAAGACCTAGCTGACAAGCAAGGTCTAGGCATTGAGCTTGATCAAGAGCTTCTAATGAGAGGTTTTAAAGATGCACTTGCAGGTAACTCAAAGCTAGACGATGAAAAAATTCGTGAAGTACTGACAGCACTTGATACGTCTGTACGTGAGAAGCAAACAGCGAAAGCAGAAGCAGATGCAAAAGAAAATAAAGAAAAAGGCGCTCAGTACCTAGCTGAAAATGCGAAAAAAGATGGTGTAACTGTCACTGAGTCTGGTCTTCAGTACGAAGTTATTTCAACAGGTGAAGGTAAAAAGCCAGTTGCAACTGACGTGGTAAAAGTACACTACAAAGGTACATTGTTAGATGGTTCTGAGTTTGACAGCTCGTACTCACGCAATCAGCCGGCAACTTTCCCACTGAACCAAGTTATCGCTGGTTGGACTGAAGGTCTACAGTTGATGCCTGTGGGCTCAAAATACAAGTTCACTATCCCTGCGGAGCTTGGTTATGGTGAGCGTAACCTTGGAAAAATCCCTGCGAACTCTACATTGGTATTTGAAGTAGAATTACTTGAGATCCAAGAAGAGCAAGAAAAGCCAGCTGCATAATTTGCACTGTGTGAATCAAAAAAAGGGCCAAATGGCCCTTTTTTGTTTATGTGAGTGATCACTCAGTATGATTGGCGAAGAGGTTATCAATTAATTCGTCTTCTAGCCCAAAACGTTGCTCTAAAGCCTCTCCCAGTGTAGACAAGTCTTTATCAAAATCCTCCAGTGGGTTGTCACTACTTGCTTCTGCATACTTGTCATTGAAGTCGAGTGCCAGATCTGTGGAGGCGGTAATTCTCGGGTATATTGATTGTGCCAACTTCAAACTATCAGGACCTTTTTCTTTGCATGCGGCAACAATATTGTCGTAGATTTCGAAGTGACCCGCCGACAAGTAATCCATCAGAATTTGGCAAAATGATTGGATCTGAACTTGCTCTGGCAGTGCTTTATCAGCGCTTTCATAGGGCGATAGGCCAGCTACTTTGTAATATAACAGCAATAATTCTTGACGCTCCATGAGCCAGTTGTCGATAACACTATGACTCCCTCCCCATTTCTGTTGGGCTTGTTCTAACCGTGAAAGCATAGTTATCTCCTTAGCGGGTCGTTTTGTTGGGCCCTGCAATGACCAAACTGTGTTTATGTAACAATATTTATTGTTATGGGTACATCAAAGTTAGGATGGAGTGGACCCAAAATCACACAGCAATTTGGTAATACTGAATACTTGATCTTGCCTTCTATAAAAATGAAAACTGATGAAAAGATCAACCACTTTTTGCAAAAAGCACCTAATTTCTTTGATTTGTACCTTAGCTGGGTTATTTACTCTTGGTGCTAATCATTTTTATTTAGTATTCAGGGAGACTGAATGTAAGTAGGGACAAACAAAATAAAACCACCCGAAGGTGGTTCAAATCAGTTTAGCAATTTGAATTTATTCTTGTTAGAAGGTGTTTTGTTATTGTTGTTTTGCGCAGCATTTTTATAGCAAGGTTTTTTTTCTGGTGCAAATAATCTGCGTTACTTTTTTTGTGAATTTAATATATCAAGACTATGACAAAGCGGGGCCACAGGAAGTGGCGCGACGGTAGTTCTTGATATCGTACACATACTTGCCTGGGCTCTACCTTAATCTGGATCATAGAGAAGCGATTTAAACGACTGAACAACTAGGGAGCTTAGGGATAAAGTGATACAATTCGAACAATTTTTACAGCACTGGAATTGAATCACGCTATGAGCGAGTTGAAAAATGATCGTTATTTACGCGCGTTGCAGAAGCAGCCGGTTGATGTGACCCCTGTATGGATGATGCGCCAAGCTGGGCGATACTTGCCAGAATATAGAGCAACGCGAGCACAAGCTGGCGACTTTATGAGTTTATGCAAAAACGCGGAGCTTGCCTGTGAAGTCACCTTACAGCCTTTGCGTCGCTACCCACTGGATGCTGCGATTCTATTCAGTGATATTTTAACTATCCCAGATGCTATGGGCCTTGGTTTATATTTCGAAACTGGGGAAGGTCCTAAGTTTGAGCGTCCGATTTCATCGCTTGCAGATGTGCAAAAGTTACCCAAATTAGACCCAACTGATGAGCTGGGTTACGTGATGAATGCGGTAAGTACTATTCGAAGAGAGCTTAAAGGGGAAGTACCCTTAATCGGTTTTTCAGGCTCTCCATGGACGCTAGCAACTTATATGATTGAAGGTGGTAGTAGTAAAACCTTTGGTAAAATTAAAAAAATGGCGTTTGCAGAGCCACAAACACTGCATTTGCTATTGGACAAAGTTGCTGACTCAGTCATTGACTACTTAAATGCGCAAGTAAAAGCGGGCGCGCAGTCACTGATGATTTTTGATTCTTGGGGTGGGGTCTTGAGCCCGCGTGATTACAAAGAGTTTTCACTACAGTATATGCATAAGATTGTGGATGGGCTTATTCGTGAAAACGAGGGGCGTAAAGTCCCTGTGACGTTGTTTACTAAAAATGGCGGTCAGTGGATCGAATCTATTGCGGCAACAGGGTGTGACGCGATTGGTCTTGATTGGACGATTGACATTGCAGATGCGAAACGTCGTGTTGGCGATAAAGTTGCGCTGCAAGGTAATATGGACCCTGCAATGCTACACGGCACACCAGAACGCATTCGTGAAGAGGTACAGTCTATTTTAGCTGGCTTTGGTGAAGGCAATGGTCATATCTTTAACTTAGGCCATGGTATCACCCCTGATGTGGACCCTGAAAATGCGGGTGTGTTCATCAATGCAGTGCATGAATTTAGCCGTCAATATCATCAGAAGTGATAAAAAGATAGCAATAAAAAACCCAAGCATCGCTTGGGTTTTTTGTTTTTAGCGCTGCGCTTTATTCGTCAAACGCGCGACGCATAAAGTTCGGTGTGGCCAAAGCGCCTTTGTGAATACCTGTGTTGTAATATTCAGTTTCAAATGTTGCAGCGTCGACATCTTGCTCTCTAAAGCCGTTAAAGGCTTCACCTTTACGCGCTAAAGTTGCAGACCATAAACCACTTGGGTAAATAGGTTGAGGGAAAGGGAGTGTTTGCAAATCTGCAAAGCCAACGTCTTTCATTGCTTGACGCATTTCTTTGAGCAGTGGCATGTGCATCAATGGAGATTCACTTTGCTGAATTAGGATCCCGCCTTCACGTAGCGCTGCTAGGCAGCTTGTATAGAAAGCGTGGTTGAACAACCCCTCACCTGGGCCTAC
This sequence comes from Pseudoalteromonas luteoviolacea CPMOR-1, assembly GCF_001625685.1. Taxonomy (GTDB): domain Bacteria; phylum Pseudomonadota; class Gammaproteobacteria; order Enterobacterales; family Alteromonadaceae; genus Pseudoalteromonas; species Pseudoalteromonas luteoviolacea_K. The sequence continues at coordinate 26,323 of NZ_AUYC01000026.1, forward strand.
TGGATCGGTACCATCCACAATAATGATATCGATGGAATTGGCAGCAGCCTCACGCATGTATTTAATGCCGTCGTCAAACATCACGGTTGCGCGTGGGTCGTCATTAGATGCGCATAGCTCTGGAAAGTATTTCAGTGACATTTGCGTCACGACTTCATCAATGTCAATTTGCGTTACCGACTCAACATCTGGGTGCTTCAGGACTTCGCGTAATGTACCACAGTCACCGCCGCCGATGATCACCACATTTTTGGGTGCAGGGTGTGCAAAGAGTGCCGGGTGACTCATCATTTCGTGATAGAAAAAGTTTTCTCTCGTGCTGACCATGGTACAGCCATCAATGATCATTAGATTGCCAAAGTCGGTTGTTTCATACATTTCTACTTTCTGAAACGGTGACTGAACCTCATCAAGTTTTTTATTGATACGCAGAGAAAAAGCGCTGCCATCTCGGTCACTTATCTCTGTAAACCAGCGGTTTGCTTCTAAATTAGACATGTTTGCTTTCACATTGAATTTAAATTTGGCGCAAATTTACCAGCGCCGAGGAATTTGCTCAATCTATTTTAGTCGATAGCCAGCAGTTTGTCTGTTTGCCAGCTGTGGCTAATAAAGTGCGCTAAGTGCAGAGAAAAGCCTATTTTAGCTATCGCTTATCATGATAAGGCGTATTAAAATGGGCAAAATATGAGAATTTTTTAGTAGGAAACATGATGGAGTGGGGAGTAGATAACGCGCGTAATACCTACAATGTACAGCATTGGAGTGATGGTTATTTCGATATAAATAAGGCGGGTGAATTGGTCGCTTATCCAGATCGTGATAGCAGTAAAACCCCCATCGTATTATCTGATCTTACTGAGCGATTTAAAGAGCAGGGTTTGACCCTACCTGTATTGGTGCGTTTTACCGATATTTTGCAAAATCGCGTCGATACACTCACAGAAGCGTTTGCTCAGGCACGCGAACAGAATGACTATCAAGGTCAGTACACCTGTGTTTATCCGATCAAAGTTAACCAACAGCGCTCTGTGGTCAGTAAATTATTGAGTCACCCAAGTGGCTTAGTGGGCTTAGAAGCGGGTTCAAAACCTGAGCTCATGGCAATTTTGGGCTTGGCGACGACGCCAATCACGATAGTGTGCAATGGTTATAAAGACCGTGAGTTTTTGCGCCTGGCATTAATTGGTCAAGCAATGGGTCACAAGGTCCAAATTGTGGTTGAAAAGCTGTCAGAGCTCGATGCATTAATTACCGAAATTGATGATATGCAGATCGAACCTGCGATTGGTATTCGTATTCGCTTAAACTCAATAGGAAAAGGCAAATGGCAAAATACGGGGGGTGAAAAAGGCAAGTTTGGTCTGACCGCCGGTCAGGTGCTTAATGCTGTTGAGACATTACGCCGTCATAACAAATTGCACCTGATGCAACTGGTTCATTTTCACATCGGCTCACAGATTGCGAATATTCGCGATATACAGAGAGCGCTAAGAGAATGCGCGCGTCATTATGCGGAACTTACACAGCTTGGTGTCCCGTTAAAAACGGTGGACGTAGGCGGTGGCTTAGGGGTCGATTATGAAGGCTCTGGTTCTCGCAGTGCTTGCTCGATGAACTACACAGTGGGTGAATATGCACGTAATGTCGTGCACGCGTTTGCTGAAGTGGCTGAGCAGCACGATTTACCGCACCCAGATATTATCACAGAGTCAGGTCGTGCACTGACTGCGCACCACGCGGTCTTGATCACTGATGTGATTGATATTGAGACGGCACCCTGTGAGGAAGTGCCAGACCAAATGGCTGATGATGAGCATCATTTAGCCCATGAGCTGAGACTGGCATTATCACGCTTAACCCCTAGATTGGCTTTAGAGACCTATCACGACGCTATTCATGTATTTGGTGATGCACATGATCAATATGTGCATGGCCTGATCTCAATGGCACAATGGTCGCAAATTGAGCGTTTGTATTTTACTATCTTACGCAAGGTGAGGGACTGTTTGAGCGTTCACTCAAGGGCGCATCACGAAGTTTTGGATGACCTCAATGAAAAGTTAGCTGATAAGTTATTTGTGAATTTCTCGCTTTTTCAGTCTCTACCAGATGTGTGGGGGATCCAGCAGTTGTTTCCTGTGATGCCTATTTCAAATTTAGACCAGCCGTTGACACAGCGTTCAATTATTCAAGATATTACGTGTGACTCGGATGGGCAAATTCGTGAATATGTGGAAGGGGCTGGCATAGAATCAAGCTTGCCAATGCCACAGTACCAGCCTGCTGAGCAGTATCATTTAGCAATGTTTATGGTCGGTGCTTATCAGGAGATCCTTGGTGATTTACACAACTTATTCGGTGACACGGATTCAGTGCATGTGGAGCTTAATGACGAAGGGTATCAGCTCACCAATGCGTTAAAAGGGGACTCGGTTGAAGATGTTCTGCGCTTTGTACATTATGATAAGCAGCAGCTCATTGATAACTTTATTCGTCAAGTTGACTCCGTCGCATTGGCACCCAAAACAAAAGAGACATTTTTACAAGAATTAAAGATGGGCTTGTCTGGTTATACCTATTTTGTAGATTAACGCTCACTGCTCTGATTTTTTCTTGCCTTGAAAATGCGTATGATGCCCTCATCACAACATAAGGTTGTGATGAGGTATTATTGAGTAAAATAAAGTAGTAAAGGAAACTTGCATGTCGCTAGTCCGTCAGATCTTGGGACTTATTTTATATGTCCTAAATACATTATTATGGTTTGTGCCTATTTTTATATGCGGTGTGCTTAAGCTGATCCCAATCCCTGCATTGCAACGTGTATTAAGTAAATTGGCTAAGGCATGTGCAAGCATGTGGGTGGCAGGTAATAACGTCAATCAACGCTGCATTTCACCTTATGAATTGCAAATCAATGGCGCAGATAAACTCAATAAGCAAGATTGGTATTTGGTGATCGCAAATCACCAAAGTTGGGTAGATATTCTTGTGTTACAAAGAGTTCTGCATCGAAAAATTCCATTTTTGAACTTCTTTTTGAAAAAAGAGCTGTTGTACGTGCCTTTTTTAGGCTTGGCTTGGTGGGCATTAGATTTCCCGTTTATGACGCGAACCAGCAAAAGCCAAATTAGAAAAAATCCCAAATTAAAAGGCAAAGACATTGAAACGACACGCAAAGCGTGTGAGAAATTCAAAACTATGCCTGTGAGTATTGTGAACTTTGTGGAAGGGACGCGCTTTACAGGTGAAAAGCATCAAAGGCAAAACAGCCCTTTTAAACATTTACTCAAACCGAAAGCTGGCGGCATTGCTTTTGTTATGCAGGCGATGGGAGAGCAGATAAATCAGGTGGTGAATGTGACCATTCATTACCCTAATGGTGTACCAACATTTATGGATTTTGTTGCCGGTAAAGCGGGAAAAATTAACGTGCAAGTTGATTTGATGCCAGTCAATGACAAGCTAGTTGGTGATTATACTGGAGACAACGAATTTAGAGTTCAATTTCAGGGTGAGCTAAATCGCCTATGGACTGAAAAAGACAAATGTATTGAACAGTTGGCGACTTCAGCAGATTAGCTGCTTGAGATGTGTCGACGAATGCGCAAAGGAAAAACAAAATAATGAAAAGTGTATTACCGAAGTGGTTAAACGGTGCAGTAGGTGCATTATTTTTGTTACTTAATACCGCCTTTTGGGGGGTAATAATACTTTGCTTGGGCGTGGTTAAGTGGTGTCTGCGTATTAAGTCCATATCTGTGCTTTTGCACTGGGCTTATCACAAATGGTGCTTAGGCAATCGCATTGGCTTAAAGCTCGGCGGCGTCTCACTGCAAGTGAGTATGCCGCAGGCGGTGTCAGTCCACGGGTGGTACTTATTGGTATGCAATCATATTAGTTGGTTAGACATTGTCGTACTCAGTGCGCAGGCCCAGCTTCCTGCACCGAAGTTTTTTCTCAAAGATGAACTTAAATACGTGCCTTTTATTGGCACGGGTGCCTGGGCATTGGATATGCCGTTTATGAAGCGGGCCAGCAAAGCGCAGATCGCTAAAAATCCCAAGCTGAAGCGCATGGATGTTGAACGAACAAAGCAAAGTTGTAAAAACTTTAAACACCACCCGACCACAGTGATAAACTTTGCCGAAGGTACACGCTTTACTGTGCAAAAACATCAACGTCAAGCCAGCCCTTTCGATAATTTACTTAAACCAAAGGCGGGTGGGACAGCATTTGCATTGGATGTACTGAGTGAACAAGTAGATGGGTTACTAAATACAGTGCTGGTCTATCACAGCGCAGATCCGCATATCTGTCGCGCATTTATCTTTGGTCGATTGGCAGCGGTGTCTGTGCAAGTCGACTATATCCCTATGAGTGAACTGCCTCTGGGGGATTATCAAGGTGATAAAGGCTATCGAGTGGCATTTCAGGCGTATATGAATACCCTATGGCAGCAAAAATCAGTACAGATAAAAGCACTAGAGCAACAATCTCATGATCGCACTGAAAAATATTCGTCAGAGGTAAACTCATTATGAGCATGGCTCATGTACAAGATGTGATTTCCCCCTTTGTGGGCGGGGAAAGTATGCACCCGTTTATTTTGGCTTCACTGACAAATAGTGTGTCATTGCTCGGCCTCGTGATCATGTTTGCCTTGATCAAATTGGCTCTGGTGCCAAAGGTAAAGCGCATGTTGTCTCGCTTACTCAGAGCCAAAATTGCTTTTTTAGCCCCCCAGCTCAGTAAGTTGAGCGGTCGGGTCGCATTGTTGATCAGCAGTATTCTATTTGTCATGGTCAATAAATATATGTTTGTTGCACCAGCTTGGGCCATGAGTCAACTGCAGGTGTTGGCACAAGTGATTTTGATCGTCGCTTTTGGCTTTTTAGTCAGCTCTTTGCTGAATATTGCCCACGCCATTTATCAGCAGCAAAAATTTGCTAAAGATGTGCCAATTAAAGGCATTGTGCAGTTGGTTAAGTTGATGGTGTTCATTGTGACAACGGTTTTGGTTGTGAGCACGATCGTTGATAAGTCACCTACTTACATTTTATCTGGTTTCGGTGCTATTGCGGCAGTCACTTTATTGGTATTTAAAGACACTATCTTGGGGTTGGTTGCCAGTATTCAAATTGCGGCAAATAAGCTCGTAGCGACAGGCGACTGGATCCAAGTTGATACATTTGGAGCTGATGGTGAGGTGATAGATCTTGGTTTGAATACTGTACGTGTTCGCAATTGGGATAATACGGTGACAACCATTCCAACTTATGCACTGATTTCGGATTCGTTTAAAAATTGGCGTGCAATGCAAGAGTCGCCAGGACGACGCATTAAACGTCATATTCCAATAGATATGAACAGTGTTCGCTTATTAACCGAGCTTCAGTTGGTCGAATTAAAGTCTAAATTGCCCGAATTGAATGCAGTCAAATTGCCAGAGCATTGTAGTAACTTGACGGCTTATAGAATGTACGCTGAGTACATACTGAAACACAGGCCAGAGATAAATACAGAGTGCACTTGTATGGTGCGTGAATTGTCACCGACGCAGCACGGATTACCAGTTGAATTTTATTGTTTTAGCAAAGACAAAAGCTGGGTTAATTATGAGCATATTCAAGCCAATATTCTTGATCAAATGTTGTTGTTGCTGAAAGCGTTTGAGCTGCGCCCCTATCAAGTATTGAGTAACCATCATAGCCCTGAAGTCAGTTAATTGATTATCTATATACACGTGGCCTAATGCCCGTATTGGGCTGTACCTTGTTTATTCGTGTTTAAAGCAGATAAAAATCGCTGAGCCGATTAAATTACTATGCTAAGGTGAAAGCACAATCACGATTTTATTGTGGTATTTTTGTGACATTCAGATATGTTATAGGGAAGGAAGTTGTTATCGGTGGTGGCAAGTACGCTTAGTGTCTTGACGTGAAAAGACGAGTTATTAGGTAGGTGATAGAATGAAGTTCATAAACGTGCTAATACAGAGTTTGCTGGCTTTGACTTTTAGTGCGTATAGTTTCGCGGTAGATAAAATTGTCCATGTCGCTGTTGATCATGCTCCACCTTACAGCCGCTTAAGTGAAAATAATCACCCACAAGGTCTCATCTTAGATATTCTTAAATATGCCGAATTAACCAGTGGCAAAAAATACAAGATTAAAGCGGTACCCTGTCCTTTCTCTCGTTGTGTGCGTTTGTTAAGTAAAGGCAAAGTGGATGTGATGGGTGGGCTTATTAAAACGCCTGAACGAGAAAAAATTATGTCGTTCGTCGAGCCACCTTACATGGTGCTGTCGTCTTCATTTGTCTTTTATGGTCGTCAGAACAGCGATATTGAAGTGAATCGTTATGAAGACCTTCAAGGAAAACGCATTGCTGTGATGAGAGGGGGCGCATTTTTCCCTCAGTTTGATAAAGATAAAAGTCTAAATAAAGTCGCTGTCCCCTCAGAGCGCGTTGCGGTTGATCTCGTGCTACGGGGGCGCGTCGATCTTGTCATTGCCGTGGAAGATACCGCAGACATTGCAATGGATGTGTTGGACCAGCCGATGCATAAATTGAAAAAAATGCAATATCGTCACACACAACCAATATATGGCTATATGGCAATGAGCGAATCTTTTGCAAATTCTGGCCTTGGCGGTCATATTTCGCAGCAAATGCAGACAATGGCAAAAAATAAGACATTAGATAAATTGGTCGCTCCCTATCATTTACCTAAGATACCCGCGCAGTTGATTTATCCATCTTCTTTGTCACCGCATTAGTTGCGTTGCCCCAGAGTATGTCTGTGTCCAATAGGTACGCTCCACCTTAAGTGGCTTGCGTGAATGCATAGCGGGCAAGTGTGACGCCCTGGCGAGAATAAATTGGCGTATCCTCGCTCACGGCATGGTAAAGTGCACCGTCTTCGTTTAAATAGGATGCCAGCAGTATATCTGGGCTGTCATGAAAGCCAATGTAGTGTGCTAGGTTAGCAGATGGTGCATAGGTAAGCATGTTCGGGTTATCAATCATACCGCTCTGATGTGTAAGTAGCTGAGTCAGTGTTAAGTGCGCGCTGGAGTGGGAGAGTGCAAAAGGTAACCAGTATGTAATGGGTTCATCAAGCAATAGTGCTCCGTTTTTATTCGCTCTATGTATCGCGTGACCAATTAAAATCTCATCTAACCCAGTGACATCAAACAGACTGTCTACATGATTTATCGTGCAACGTCATTGATGGCGATGCTTGGTATATTGCTTTGTGTTTGCAATAACGATATTTGGCGTTCAAAGTCGTCGATATCCATTGTAGGAAAGTGTGTTTTGTTGAGCTTGTTGAGCACAAAGTCATAGGTTTCAAAACGCTGAATGTCTAGATCGTATTGACTGAATGCAGGCACGCGATATTCAGGTATGAAACCTGAGTGTTCGAACATGTCGCCTTGTGCGTTGCGATATACTTCATTGGATAAACTCAACTGCCAGCCGTTTGGTAAAGTAAGTTGTAAAGCGTCAGAGAATGCACCTGCGGTTTCCTCACCGACCAGCGTCACATGAGGAAGTTGTGCCATGGCCATGGTGAATACTTCTGCTGCACTGGCAGTGAGTTGGCTGGTGAGCAGATATATTGGTTGTGTGTAAGCAGATGACTTGGCTTTCAATTGCTGACGCACAGGCATACCGCGCCCTGCGGCATTGATGGCTTGTTTATTAAAAGCCAAAACATCTCTGTCAGCGAAGTAGTTTGCAATAGCCAAAGGGATGGCATCACCGCCGCCGATGTTATGTCGGATATCAATAATCATGGCTTCAGTTTCTTTGAGATCAGCCATGACGGTGTCCATCATAGTACGTGCACTGTTGAGATGTTGTATTTCAGTTGCGTCTTCTTGTGTGGCAAAGGCGGTTAAGTTATTCAGGACCAACACCCCGACATTACTTGCCGTTTTCCCCCATACGGCGGTGGCATTATCACTGTGTTCAGGTACTGTTTTGATACTCTCTGCGACAAGGTATTTTTGACTGATGTGCTGTGACTTGATTTGGTAATCTGTAAAAAGCTTAGTTAAGTCATGGGGTTTATCTTGCACTCGTAGTAGCGCCGCATCTTGTTTTATGGCAGTGAAAATGGGCGCAGGCTTATGCGCTAAATAGTTCTGATAGGGAGAAGAAAGAGTAACATGCATATCGTTTAACGGCGCGATCATCTCTGAAAGGAGGTGAAACAGTGCCTCATCAGACATGGTATCTTTTACTTGTCCACGGTATTGCTGATATTGCGCTTGCCAATCAAGGTCTTTGAGAGAGAAGAAAGCATAATAGTCGTTGAAGGCATGCCAAAAATAGTCAAATACCTGACTAGGGGGGACGGTACTTGATACAGTTATTGGAGACTCACACTGTGCAGGCAGTGCATCAAGCTGTGTATAGTGATGTGGGTAAACGGCCCCATGGTATTGTATACGTAACCGGTTTGGTTTGAGCATGGTAATGGACGACAATGTTTTCTTTGCTGCATGGTGAGTTTGAGTTGATATTTCAATGCACCCATAGCTGTTGTATTGATAACTGAGTACGCGATTCATGGTTATCTGCAGCGCGGCCCCATAACCGAGCTTATGCCATATGCCTGCCGAATGTTGTAAGTCAGAACGGTGATCTTGCTTGTCCTGACAGCCGACTAATAACAAGCTTGCTGCGATTAAGCAGGGGGTGCATTTCAAAGCCAGCGTCATAATAATCCATCCTTGCGGTTAAGTGTCAAAAACTAGCAATGAGTCTACAGTTCATGATGAGGCAGTGCTGTAAGCTAGTTAACTAAAAGCGTCAGCAAATGTGCACGTAGTGCTACACTTTTAAACAGTTCAATTCCGCAATTATGGTTAGGCTAACAAAGGTGACTGATATAAGGAGGTAGATATGCGATTTGAAAGTTTGGCAGCGAAATACTTGTCTATGAATGAGGATGTGTGGCAACGACATGCGAACCCTTGGAGTGTATGGACGCGTTACACGTGTTTACCGCTTTTGATTGCGTGTATTTGGTGGCGTGACATCTTTGGGATATGGTTTTGGCCTGTGCTAGTTGCATTAATTGGCTGGATTTGGATAAACCCTAGGTGTTTTAAAAAGCCTGCGCAGACAGATAGCTGGGCGTCGCAAAGCGTGCTTGGGGAGCGTATCTTAATTTACCAACGTGAGCGAGTACCTGTGCATCACTTTAAAACATTAGATGTGATATCAGCACTTTTGTGTGTATTTACAGCGATGTGTGTTGCTGGATTATTTTTTCACGAGGCGATCAGCACGTGCTGTGGTGCGATTGGTTTGATCCTAGCAAAAACATGGTTTTTGGATCGCATGGTCTGGATTTACCAAGAGGCTCACCGCCAGCAGGGTACTAATCAGTGTCATTAGCACACACGATAGACCCTTTGGGTGCACCTCGATGATGTTTCATCATTTCCCGCTCACTAATTAAACAGTCTTTTTGGTTTCGTTTTCATGTCTCCCGTACATCTGTTATTGGTCTGGATGATGGTAAGGGGTTCTTTGATGGATCGCAGCATAGTGGTGTATTTATTATATTAGGAATTACTAATATTAGTAATTCCTAATATACTTATCTATACTGTCATCAAATGAAGGTGAAATGGATATAACATTGAAAGCACAAGACATGGCGCAAAGCGCTGAACATGCAGAAGCGTTACTTAAACTGATGGCCAATAAAAACCGTTTGATGATCTTATGTAGCTTGTTGCAGCAAGAGATGAGTGTCAGCGAGCTCAATGCGCAGGTCCCATTGGCTCAGTCAGCATTGTCGCAGCACCTAGCTGGGCTTCGCAAAGCCGGTGTGGTGGCAACGCGCCGTGATGGACAAACAATTTATTACCGCATCGTGGATGATAAAGTCATCGCCATTTTAGCACAGCTATATCAACTATTTTGTCAGCCGCAAATAGATGAGGGCTCCAACTGATGTTTGCTCGCGTCATGACACAGTTACTACATAGTCGTATCCCTTTATTCATTTTGCTAGTTAGTGTGATTTTAGGGGGATTGGCTCTGCATTACACTGCGCGAGAAGAAGAGCCACAAATTGTTGTGCCAATTTTAGATATCCATGTCGAGGTGCCTAATGTGGCTGCATCTGAAGTAGCACGATTGGTGACCGAACCACTAGAGAAATTACTCAGGCAAATCCCAGGTGTTGAACATATATATTCGACCAGTCTATCTGGCAGTGTTTCAGTGACATTGCGTTTTGAGGTCGGGCAAGATCGTGAGCGCGCCATTCTCAATACCTACACCAAGTTATATGCCAATGAAGACCGAATGCCAAGTGTGGTTCAACGCTGGCAAATCAAGCCGGTAGAAGTGGATGATGTCGCGATTCTTATGTTGGGTTTATACAGTGACGATCCCGCTCAATATAGTGATTTTGAGCTGACACGGATTGCGCAAGAAGTTTCGACGCAGTTACAAACAATCAAGGATGCCAGCGAAGTGACCGTGCTTTCTGGTCGAACACGACAAATTCAGGTTGAGCTCAATGCCAGTGCATTGGCCGCGCATCACACTACGCCGTTGGACGTACTAAAAGCAATTGAATATGCCAACCGACTTGAAAACGTGGGAGATTTTATTGTTGGCAATCAGCAATGGCAGTTGCAAGCCGGCGATGTGTTACGCACCACCGAGCAATTAGGCCAATTGGTCGTCAATGTCGTCAATGGTAGACAAATTTATCTTGCTGATATTGCAGCCTTGCGAGATGGGCCCAGTGAACCAAGTAACTATCAATGGATAACGCGTGATGATCAACAGCGCAATTTACCCATGGTGACCTTGAGTGTGGCCAAGCAAAGAGGCAGTAACGCTGTGATGGTTGCCGAGCAGAGTCTGGCGATGATGCAGAGGCTTGAATCTGAATTATTTCCCGCGGGTGTGCGGTATCAGGTATTACGCAATTATGGTCAAACGGCAGATGAGAAGGTAAACAGCCTGACAGCCAGTTTAGCCTTTGCCATTGTCACCGTTGTGGTTTTTATAGGGCTCTTTTTAGGGTGGAGGCAGGCGCTGATAATTGGCTTGGCTATCCCTGTTTGTTATGGGATCACGCTCAGTTTAGGGTACGTATTTGGGTATACCATTAATCGTGTCACACTTTTTGCTTTGATCCTCGCGTTAGGGTTATTGGTTGATGATCCTATCACTGGTGTCGATAACATCACGCGTTTCTTGCGTCGCAAGCAAAGCAGCGTCGATAAATCAAAGCGTGCCAATACCATTGTGGCTGCGATGCTCGAAGTGAAGATACCATTATTAACATCGACGCTCACTATCATTGTGGCATTTATCCCACTGGCATTTATTACTGGCATGATGGGACCTTATATGGCACCCATGGCGTTTAATATTCCCGTGGCAGTGATTGCATCGACCTTGGTTGCTCTGTTTGTTACTCCTTGGTTGGGAAAAAAATTACTCAATAGTCAAATAAATACGCAGTCACGACAAAGTAATCAGTGGTATAGAAGGGTACTTAGCGGACTGTTAAGCAAACCGACTAGAGCACGGTGGTTGCTTTGGTCAGTGCTGGGTTTGTTCATTGTGAGCGCGAGCTTACCTTTGTTGCGTGCGGTGCCACTCAAATTATTGCCATTTGACAATAAAAACGAAGTACAAGTATTGATTGATATGCCACGTGGTAGCAGTTTAGAGGCGACGGCAGCAATGACACAGCGCGTGCAAGACATTGTCTGGCAATTACAAGAAGTCACTGCAATAGCGGCGTATGTTGGACAGCCATCGAGCGTCGATTTTAATGGTATGGTGCGGGGGTATTATCAGCGTCGCGGTAGCCATCTGTCAGAGCTTAGAGTGTTGTTAGTCGACAAACAGACGCGGGAGCATCAGTCTCATGCGGTGGTACTGAGAATGCGCAGATTACTGGCGCCATTGATCCAAAATGGTATTCGAATCAAAGTGGTCGAGGTTCCACCTGGCCCTCCTGTGATGTCGACATTGGTGGCCGAAGTGTACGCCACTGACTTATTTACAGACAGAACGACGCGTATCGAAGCGGCTTATGTGCTCAAAAATAGACTTGAGCGAGAAGCGCACGTGACTGAGGTAGATATGTCTTTGGTGCCCCCTGCAACGCGCCAGCGTTTTGTGTTAGACAAACGCAAAGCCGCGCTATCAGGGATTGTTACGCAGGATGTGAATCAGACCTTAAAAATTGCCAGTGGAGGCTTAGTTGCTGGGGTATTACAAGTACCCCGTGAAGTCACTCCGCTTGCTATAGAGTTACAATTGCCTTTTGTCGACCGAAACCAGTGGCCAGTCTTGAATGGACTCCAGCTGAGAGGCACAGATACGTTAGCAAAAATGACCACGGGACAGGCGCTTGAAAGTGCTACTTCACCCTTAGTGCCTTTAGGAGAGCTTGGACAGTGGCAATCAGGTATTGTTGAACAGCCTATTTATCGCAAAGATCTCAAAGAGGTGATTTATGTGACGGCTGAGCTCAATGGCAGAACCCCCGCGGCAGTGATCGCGGATGTCGTCAATGATGAAGGTAAGACGTCACAGCAAACTCAGCTGCCGTGGCAATCTCGAACATTCTTATCTAATGGTGCTGGACTTGGTTGGCAGCTGCCAGCAGGGACAGAATACCGTTTCACTGGTGAAGGGGAGTGGCGTATTACTGTCGATGTATTTCGCGATATGGGGATCGGCTTTGCCTTTGCACTAACGGCGATTTTTATTATTTTACGATGGCAAACGTCATCGACTGCGCTTGCGGGGATCATTATGTCGGCCATCCCATTAACCATGATAGGGATCATGCCGGGTTTTTGGCTGTTAAATCAATTTGGCGAACGCACCATTGCGGGGGCACCTGAGCCGATATTATTTACTGCCACAGCCATGATTGGCATGATAGCTTTGGCAGGGATTGTGGTGCGTAATAGTCTTATTTTAGTTGAGTTTGTTAATCAGCAACGCGCACATGGGGTGGCAATAAAAGAAGCGCTATATCAAGCCGGTGAAGTACGTATGCGACCTGTATTACTCGCTGCTGGCACGACTATGCTAGGTAACTTAGTGATCATATTGGATCCCGTATTTAGTGGGCTGGCACTGGCGATAATTTTTGGCACTTTGGCATCAACGGTACTGTCCTTGTTTATCGTGCCAGTGGTGTATTTTCTGGTATTTAAAGAAACTGAACAAAAGGGGGCTGGCAATGCGCTTAGCAATTAAACACTGGCAAGCGGTGGCGGCTTTCGCTGCGCTGAGTATTTTACTGGGTGCTTTTTCTGGCGTGTTTAATAAACAGCTTGAGCCACAATTACGGAGTAAACCTGCTGAGTATAGTGGTGAACATTACCTTGTCACTCGGCGAGATGTATTTCCTGAAGATTTTGTCAGTGCCAGTTTAGTCGCCCGAGAGAATACGCAAGTATCTAGTCGTGTGTTAGCACAGTTGCATACGCTTGAGGTGCGTGCAGGTCAATTAGTCAACAAGGGTCAATTATTGGCGACTTTGGAAGATACGCAGTTGCGTGCTTCCATGGAGGAAACCCGTGCACAAAATCAAGCCAATGAAGCTTTGTTATCGCAAGCGAAAAAGCAGTTGGCGCGCAATGAAGCATTATTTTCGAAAGGGCTGGTTGCCAGCAATCAAGTGGATGAATGGCAAAGTAAAGTGGACGAACTCAGTGCTCGTCGTATGGCGTTGGCTGAGCAATTGAGTGGTGCACAAGCTGGTTTGAGTTACACTCGATTGCATGCGCCTTTGTCTGGTGTTGTGGTCGAGCGACTGCAAGAGCCCGGTAGTATGCTCAGTCCAGGTGTACCAATTTTAGAGATTTTTAATCCAGCGAGCTTACAAGTCAGTGGCGCAGTGCGTTCTAGTTTGGCCGGTGAACTCAAAGTGGGTGATGAGTTGCAGATTGAGTTAGGTGTATTGAATAAAACTGTGATGGGTGAAATCAGTGAAATAGTACCAGTCGCAGATAGTTTGGCCAGACAGTTTCAAATTAAGTTAGACATTACACCGCCAAACGGCGCTAAACCGGGTATGTATGCCCAAATAAGGTTGCCGTCATCACCCATTCAAAAGGTAGTCATTCCGCAGCATTATGTTCAGCGCATTGGGCAGTTAACCATGGTGCAAGTTATCGAGCAGGGTATAAAGCAGCGGCGACTTATTCGTTTGGGACATCAGTTGGGTGACGATGTCGTCGTGGTCTCTGGGTTGGTTGAAGGCGAGATGCTGGCATTGACCAGCATCTAATTAATCAAGATTAGATAAACGAGGCGATTTCATCTAATGATTTTTTAACGAGTGCATGCTCAGGTACCGTGGCATCTTCAGCAGGATAGCCAGCGATCAGCAGCATATATGGGCGCTCATTGTCTTTATCACGTTGACAGATCTCCGTCAAAAAGCTCATCGGCTTAGGTGTATGTGTTAATGTGGCTAAGCCTGCATTATGTAGCGATTGGATCAAAAAGCCGGTCGCGATACCGACTGACTCATGCACGTAATAGTTGGTGTTTTTATCTTCTGCATGGATCCCACCTTTCTTTTGGGTAAAAATCGCAATGAGCCAAGGCGCATGTTCCAAATACGGTTTTTGCGCATCTGTACCCAGAGGTTTCAACGCGTCTAGCCACTCATCACCTGCTCGACCTTCATAAAATGAACGTTCAAGTTGTTCGGCCGCTTCCCTGATTTGTTTTTTCACATCATTGCTGTGGATCGCCACAAAATGCCATGGCTGATGGTTTGCGCCACTTGGTGCCAGCCCTGCAGTTTTAATACAGGTTTCGATAACTTCCTTTGGTACAGGGCGATCACTAAAACTACGAATGGTATGCCTACGTTGCATAAGTGAGAAGTTTTCATCGGCGCGCTGCTGCATTTCCTGCGGCGAATATTCTACAAAGTCGGTGAGTGGGATATTGTCATGGGCTTTCATGAATGTGATTCCTAGTTACTTGCTGTGTGTTTTTTATAACTTGCGATTATAAAGGTTTCAACTTATTGCGCATTTTGATTAACATAAAGTTTCCATAACAGTGGCAAAATAAGTTTACTCTGACGTGCAGTGAAATGACCAAAATCATATTTCTGTATATTGATTATAAAGATAATTTGCTCAATGTTTGTCTGGGAGTTAGATACAATTCTGGGCAAATAACGGAGTATAAAGGAGAAAGTAATGTATCAGCATAAATGGGTATCAGGAGAGGCGATACCACTTCCGGTCGGTAAAGCAGTGTGTATTGGCCGTAATTATGTGGCCCATGCGCAAGAATTAAATAACCCCATACCTGAGTCACCTTTATTATTTATCAAGCCATCCAGTGCGTTTTGTGATTTTTCGCCAGTATTTATGATTAATGAACAGCTCGGTGAGCACCACTATGAAGCGGAGCTCGTGTTGCTGGTGGGGGAAACCATCACCGCTCAAACAGAGAAGCCGCTATCGTCTATTTCAGGTGTTGGTGTTGGTCTCGATCTGACTTTACGTCATTTACAAACTCAACTTAAAGCGCAAGGGCACCCTTGGGAGCGTGCAAAAGCGTTTGACGGCAGCGCCTGCCTGTCTGCATTTATCGCTACGGAGGGGTTAGAGTTGTCACACGCTTTAGAGTTTAAGTTTTGGCAAAATGACCAGCTTAGGCAACATGGTGAAACCGATATGATGATTTTTAAACTAGGCCACTTACTCAAAGAGATCGCACAGTACTTTACCTTGCAGCCGGGTGACATCGTGATGACAGGGACGCCACAGGGAGTGGGAAAATTGAGTATAGGTGATACGCTTGCACTGCAACTGGGTGATTGTGAGAAAGTTCAATCTCAGGTTCAATCCAGACCTCAGCAGTTTTAAATCAGCTGGTTGAACTGCTCAAATAATTTGACTGGACTCACTGCACTCACTGGGCTTAGGCTATTGGGGTGAATCTACGTTTATCAGGAAAAATTATGAAAACTATGCCATTAGGTACTCCCTTTAGCCCAACAGCGTGTAAAGTACTTTTTTGCGGTGGCGGTGAATTAGGCAAAGAAACCGTGATTGAGTTTAAGCGATTAGGTGCTGAAGTGATTGTCTTAGATCGGTATGACAATGCCCCTGCTATGCAAGTTGCTGATAGAAGCTATACGTTGTCCATGCTAGATGGTCAGCGCCTGGCAGAAATCATTCGTTCAGAACAACCCGATTACATTGTGCCAGAAATTGAAGCGATCGCCACGGACACCTTAGTTGAGCTTGAAGCAGAGGGTTTTACTGTTGTACCAACGGCAAAAGCAACACAGCTCACCATGAACCGTGAGGGGATCCGCCGATTAGCTGCTGAAGAATTAAAGATTCCTACTTCACCTTATCAATTTGTTGATAGCTTTGATGGTTTTCGTGCGGCCATTGAACACATTGGCATGCCATGTGTCGTGAAGCCGATTATGAGCTCATCGGGTAAAGGACAAAGCGTGGTAAAAACACTGGGTGATATTGAATCCGCGTGGGAATATGCACAGCAAGGTGGTCGAGCAGGAAAAGGCCGAGTGATTGTAGAGGGTTTTGTTGATTTTGATTATGAGATCACTTTACTAACAATACGCCATGCTCAAGGTACCAGCTTTTGTTCGCCAATCGGCCATGTACAAGCTGGGGGGGATTATCAGCAAAGTTGGCAGCCGCAAGTGATGAGTGATCTAGCTTTGTTACGCAGCAAAGAGATTGCCAGTAAAATTACCGAGGCACTGGGTGGTCGAGGGCTATTTGGCGTTGAGCTTTTTGTCAAAGGAGATGAGGTCTATTTTAGCGAAGTATCACCGCGTCCACATGATACTGGCATGGTGACGTTGATTTCCCAAGACTTGAGTGAATTTGCATTGCATGCACGTGCAGTGCTTGGTTTGCCAATTCCTGCCATTCACTTCCATGGTCCTTCGGCGTCGAGTGTTATTCTTGTTGAAGGAGAGTCTGACCAAGTGCAGTTTGGTAACTTGAGTCAAGCATTGGCTGAAGCCAATACCGATCTACGCCTGTTTGGTAAACCGCAAGTACAGGGGGTTAGGCGTATGGGGGTTGCATTGGCACGAGATAATAGTGTGGGTAAAGCGATAGAAAAAGCAAAGCGCGTAAGCGCAGCGGTTGAGTATACGATTTAACTGTGCGAAATAGGGCCGCAAGGCCCTAAGATTTGCAGCAAAATAACTTTATAGTTCAAAATCGACGGCGTAACTTACATAGACTTTGAGATCGTCATCAGCATCAAGGTCCGTTTTTACTAGGCCGAATGTATAAGCGTCTTTACTCAAGCTGATGCCATAGTCCATATAGCTGTCATCTTCTCCTGTCCATTCCATGACGGTATCACCACTTGAGTTGCCGATATGCAAGCCAAGTTCGGCATCTGTGAAAACAGGGAAGGCGGCACCGAGTTCAACATAGAGCATATCTTCTTCGGTGCTGCTATCTGATTGCGCATGGGTCAGGTAACTGATTTTTAGACTGACATTACGCCAACCGATTGATCCATAGACTTCACCAAAGTCGATATCACCTGCTGCGTCTGGGTAGGCATAGTGGATATAGCCCACATCATAACTCAGTGCATTAACCTCGCCACTAAAACCGAGGTAGAAGTCCAACTCATAGCTGGTGCTGGAGGTATCACCAAAGTCAACGTTGGAGGCCCATGTACCGATATAAAATCCAGATTCGTGACTATAGTCAATGCCACCTGATACGGCTGCGCCAT
The DNA here is from genome assembly GCF_001625685.1 of Pseudoalteromonas luteoviolacea CPMOR-1. GTDB lineage: Bacteria > Pseudomonadota > Gammaproteobacteria > Enterobacterales > Alteromonadaceae > Pseudoalteromonas > Pseudoalteromonas luteoviolacea_K. The sequence goes on from NZ_AUYC01000026.1 coordinate 44,119, forward strand.
CATCCGATTGGGTTATGCCACGCCAAAAGTAGTTAGAACTGGCTGCGGCATTGGCGGATACCGAGTGTTCACTGGCTAAAACAGCTTGGGTAGAAAGGAGCACTGCACACGTACACAATAAGAGAGTTGCTTTGTTTGTCATAATGGTTCCTATATGGCACAGAATAAATCGTATTTTTAAAACGAATGTCCGCTGTAACAGGTCTACGATAGACTAGGTCGCAGCGGTATTAAAGCAATCGCAAACTGCGCGCCAATTTAAGCGCATTGATTTGTTTTTAGTTTAGGTTATTGAAATGGAATGTAATAAATTTTAGCGAGAATAAAGTTGTTGGGATGTGTATTTGAGAGGTGTGCACATTGATGGTGCGGATTATATCAGCCTGCACCGATAGCATGCAGGCTGTGTGTTGAACCATTAGCCAAATATGGTACGCATTAACTGAATGGTTTCATCCACGCTTCTGCCTTTTTCGACTTCGGCAATGATTGAGTCACGTTTGGCGCGAATGTGTTCAGGCATAGATTCATCGCTGAGAGCTCTATCAACCAGTGTTTCAGCAGATTCTTTGCTACGGCGTACAGATCGAGTACCCGCGGCACTCGATGTGCGTTTTGGTTTGTGTAGTAGCTTGTAATAGTTTGACGAGGTTGCAGTGTCTTCGTCGGCATAATAAAACAGGACAGGTAGAAGCGCCTTGATATCAGTCAGCTTGGCTTCAAGTTCATTGCTGCCACTGGCCATTGCAAACCAAGGCATTTTAGCAATTGCTTGCACGATGTCTTGCCAGTATCGCTCAAAGTCACGGTTGTTTAAGCGTGTGATCCCCAAAGCTTGGCAAAGGGCATCAAGGCGATTGTTGCTGATTGGCGTAAATACATCAGGGCGGCGCATAGCGAGAAGGCGTGTCGCTGGCGCAAGCGTCGGCTTTTCATCACTGCCGTTGAATGCGCTGAGAAATGCGATGGTAAAGCCTTGGTAGTGATCTAATGTGACTGGGCCTTCAAGTGGAATATGCGCTAACGCATCATCAAAAGCACCAGGCAGATCAGCCAGCTGTTGATGGAACCCTTTGGCACTCTTTGTAGAAGTAAACCATTCGACGTCAAACTGATAAACGCTGGTATCATGCTTTGCTGTATGTTTACCGGCAAAAGCGAGACGGTCCTCTACAATCATATCTTGTAATCTGTTGTTGCGCAGTGTAACAATGTAGTCCATTAATTTTAGTTGTTCATCTAGCGCCAATACCTCACTGCGTTGAGCAATGAATTCGCTAACCACAGGCCAAGGTGCAATTCTAAGTGTTTTGACCTGCAAAAAGCTAATTGCTGAGATCAGCATGTCTTGGAGTTTTTTGACGGTTGGTAGCTGGTGGTCATCCAGCAGGTCAAAATTGATTCGGTTTTTAGCTACATCAAGTAACTCATAACACCAACCCAGGAAGTCTTCTGGGTGATTCTCTACTTTAACAGCCATCAGGTTGAGACTGATCTCAGTAGATTGCTTTAAGATGTTTTGGTAAATCTGACTTTCTTGTTCTCCCAAAGCCATATTTGACGGTGAAATGAGCAACTTTTTCATGCTGCGTGAGTACTCCAAGGTTAGGTTGAAATCTAGACTATTCAGTTTAGCGAACGTAACGGTAAACTGGCAAGGGCGAGGATCATACCGAGTTCTAGCACAGTTGCAATGTGGTTTTTGTGTCTTTTTTATTCTTTAATTTGAAACATGTTTTTTATTGCATGTATTTAGTGGAATAGCGTGTCTTGTCGGCAATAGGATTTTAAGTTTTTTACGATCTTTAAATCTTGATTCACCCTTCTCAAGTGAGCCATTAAATATTAATTTAATTAATAATAACAATGGGTTGCTTTTTAAACTCTGCTTGTTAAAAGGCGCTTACAAATATGACATTGCATTTTCTTAGCGTGAAATACAGTTTTACCACTGTGCGGCTTTGTGGTTTTTTATCGGCCTCGCTATCATAATGCATAGATAATTATTTCTCTGGAAGGATGATCGATGAAGGCGATATTAAAAGGTGTAGTAGGTTTACTGTTATTAGTTGTGGTGTTGATAATCGTTGCACCCATGCTGATCCCTACAGAAACGATTGTGTCACAGATCACGTCTCAGGTTGAGAAAACCACAGGCAGAAAGCTGACGATAGCAGGTGATAGCGAGTTATCTATCTTGCCAGAGTTGAACATCAAGCTTAACCAAGTGGCTTTTGACAATATGCTAACAGGCAGTGGGCCACATATGTTGGAAATGGAGCAATTAGCTGTACATATTCCATGGGGGTCTTTGTTCTCTGGTGATTTTAAGCTAGAGCGCTTTGTTATTCAAAACCCCAAGATTTTGTTGGAAGTGGACTCAACAGGCAAGTCAAATTGGCAGTTATTTGACGCTACATCGACATCAGCAAGTACATCAACGAATGAAGCAAGCTCAGGTCCTGTCACCTTACCTGATGGATTTGATATTGCTTTAGGGGAAGTGGCAATTTATGGCGGGTCACTCATTTATGTAGATAATCAAGGCGGCACAAAGGAAGAACTGAATGATTTATCATTGCGTGTAGCCCTTCCTTCATTATATCAATCACTTTCAGTGCAAGGCCAAGTTACTTTTCAAGGTCAGCGCTTTGACCTTGAATTAAGCGTAGATACGCCAGCTAAGGCAATTCAAAGTGAAGACTTTAAATTTACCAAAAAGCTTCGCAATGAGTTGGTAAATATCGATTTTAATGGCAGCGTACTCAAGCAAGGTCAGCTGTTCGAAGGCGCGCTTTCGCTGTCGGGTAGTTCAGTGAAATCGTTAGCTGCATGGCAAAAGGTTGACTTGAATGCCAAAGACAATGCCTTTAACCAGTTTGAAGTCACAGGAGACATGTCATTTGCGGACAATGTGTTTAGTCTCAAGCAGTTCACTGCTGCGCTAGATGAGTTGGCTATAAAGGGTCGTGCACAAGTGAACGTAGCCCAGAGATTATCGGTCACTGCAGATGTCGATTTGGGGATGCTTGACTTAAACCCTTATTTGCCCGAACCCGTTGCTGTGCCTGAACAAACGCCAGAGCCAAAAGAAGACACGCCAGCGCAGCCAATTGTATGGGATGAGACTGAAATTGACTTGTCCGCTTTAAATGCATTAGATGCGGATATCGTGGTGCGCTCAACAGGGTTAAAAGCGCGCAAAGTTACTTTAGGCAAAAACCAGTTGTCAGTGAGGTTAGATGGCGGTAAAGCCATAGCGTCATTGGATAGCTTTAATGCTTATGAAGGAACCGGTAAAGGGAAGATAGAAATCAATGGGAGCAATAAGCCGTATCAGATCAAAACAAATTTTGCGCTCAATGGCATTAATGCTGAGCCATTACTCACCGATGCCATCGACTTTGATAAAGTACTAGGCAAAGGCAGTATTAACTGGCAGTTAACTACTCAAGGCGTGAGCCAAAAGCAGTTTGTCTCTGCGCTTGGTGGACAATTGGCATTTGAGTTTAAGGATGGGGGCGTAAAAGGGGCCAACTTAGCTGAAATGGTGAGAAAAGGTCAAGAAATGCTCAAGGGCAATTTCTCTGGGCTGTCTGAAGGCATTAATGCAGACTTTGACCCACAACAGAAAACCGACTTCTCAGCGCTCACGGGGAGCTTTAAGTTTAATAAAGGCGTTGGGACGAATACCGATTTATTACTGGCAAGCCCACTGATTCGTGTGACCGGTTCGGGAGATGTTGATTTGCCCAAGACGTTTGTCGATTATCGCTTGGTAACGGGTATTGTCGATACCATTGAAGGGCAAAGTAGTCGTGATAAGAGTACAGGCTTTAAAGTGCCTGTAAGGATCAAAGGTCCATTTCACAAAGTGGAGACGAACTTAGACTTAAGCAGTGCGGCTAAAGACAAAGCCAAAGACACTATCAAAGATAAACTTAAAGACAAATTCAAAGGCTTATTTGGCGGCTAGGCTTTATGGGTGCATATTATACGTCGACCGAAATATGCACCTCATTTCTGCTGTTCTTCCGCGCATAGGAAATAGGTCGTTGTCTGTATATTGTTGGGTAAATTTGTAATGTGCCCACTCCCTTTTTCCTGCCTAAATCTTGAATGTTGGTTTGTAAACCCTCCTTTAGTATAAGTTTATTCTTTCTTATTTTGCATGACTGGTTTTCTATAAGGGAGGTAAGTACCCGTTTTTAAATATTAAAAGCCAAAGTACATTTCTTTAATGTAAATAGTGCCGTGTACATGTGATATTTTTGATTGAAAAATATACACGGGTCGTTTAATTCTATTAGCAATATTCCCAATATAGAGAATTGCAAACATCATGCTCATTGCTCAGGACTTTTTATACTTTTTTGATTTACAGGGTAGGCAAAAAGAGACGCATAAGATGGTTCGGACTGTGATTGTCGAGCGTGCGTTATGAAAGTGATACAAGTTGAATGTGTTAGTAAAACTTATCAGTATTACAGAAAGCCACAGGGGCTTTCAGCGTCTTTAAAAAGTCTTTTTCAGCGAGAAATATCATACACAGAAGCCATTAAAGACATGTCATTTGAGATCGAGCGAGGACAAGTTGTTGCCGTTGTTGGTGAAGCTGGAGCGGGGAAGACGACGACAATGAAGATGTTATCTGGCACCGAGTTACCGACGCACGGAAGTATTAAAGTATTTGGGGACACACCATCTGCGCAGACTGCGGCATTTAAAAAGCGTTGTGCTTTTTTGACTGGGGAGAGTTTTCAACTTTGGCCAGATCTACCTGCTATTGATAGTTTTAATTTATGTCAGTGTATCTATGAAATTCCATTGCCCAAATATCATCAAAGATTGCGTTATTTATCAGAGTTTCTACATGTTTCACACTTATTAGATATTCAAGTTCGACGTCTGTCTGGTGTTGAGCGTATCAAAATGGAGTTAATAGCGGCTTTATTGCATGGTCCAGAGATACTATTTTTAGACGAACCGACTTTGGGGTTGGATTTTTTATCACAGCGCGCAGTGACACGATGTTTAAAATCATTGGCCACAGCAGATCAACTGACGGTTTTGGTATCAAGTGATACTGTAGATGAGATTGCGATGTTGTGTGAGAGAGTATTGGTTATTAAAAGTGGGCGTTTGGTATGTGATGATGACATTGAATTAGCAAAACAAGCATTAGGAGGTGTTGTAGAAGTGATATAAAGGAGATATCGAGGTGATAAATGCCTGAACAATGAAAAAAAGTCATGTTATTACTCTTTCTATACGAATCGATTTATTCATTATGCCTACTATTGGCTTTCCAATAAAATATTTAGCAATGTATCCCCACGTGGCTGATAGCTTGATCCTGCTATCAAACAGTCATTCAAAATCAAAGGTAGTGCACAACTAATCACAGTATTTCTAATTCATCATCAATGAACGCCTGACTATGGTCCGATTTACATCTTAGCAATCATTTTGGTTGTCTGATGATATTTGCTTTGTGGTGTTAACTGCTAGAAAGGTCATCTAACTACATTGTAAAGCCTAGGGTTATGAGTGCTGAATCGCTGTACCGAACATTATTATCCTAAAAACGTTCACGAACTGCGCTGTTGTTATTAACTAAATTATTCCTGACAGTATGAATGTTTCGAAATTGAATCGAGTATACAAAAGCTCTAGATTGAGATGTTTGAGCTAATTTTTAACCAATTTAATGTTTTAATTAAAATGAAAAAGCAGGAATGGATATATGCATGTAAATAAAAAAGCATTAACGGAACGTATTTTGGCTTTGCTATTGCCGACAATGGCCCTGACGAGCCCTGTTTGGGCACTAGATACAATTAATCAGCAACAGTTAAATCAACTCGCTGATACGCTCGATGTAAAATATCGACTATTAAGTAATATGCCAGAACAATGCCCAGGTTCAACAGCTGAGTTTTGCTATCACGCTCAAATTGAAATCACGAGCCCATTTACAGCCAATGTCGATGGCTGGAAAATCTTATATAGCCAAGTATACCCAGCTACGGAAAGTAAAAGTGATCAATTGACACTGCGACATTTTAATGGGGACCTGAATCACATCGCGCCAAGTAGCAGCTTCACTGGCTTTGAAGCTGGGAAGAGTCAAGTGATCGAATTCTGGGTTGCTAGCTCATTGCTTAATGAAGGTGAGTTAATGCCAAATTATATACTCACCGCGCAAGGGTTAGAGCCGAAAGTCATTAAGAGCACACAGTCTTATATCGAGCCGGACACAGGACTCGAAATAAAGCCATACGCAGCCGTGAGTGCAAAAAACAGCGTGATGCAATCTCACGCAGATGATCACTATATCAAATACACGTCAGCAGCCTTATTCGATAAATATGCTGTACAAAATTATAAATTGGACTCAGTGACACATGCGATTGTGCCCACGCCGGATTCCATGGAAGTATTTAGTCAAGAGAACTCGCTTAACTTACAAAAAGGCATTCAGCTGGATCTATCTGGACTTGAGTATGGAGATGTGTCCGCCGCTTTACAGCGTTTAGACGCTTTGGGTGTTAAGCAAAAACATAACGGTATTGCCGTGCATATCACGGTAAGAGGTGAGCGTGAGGGTCATGCAGGTGCTTACCAACTGAGCACCAGAGAAGGAAAAATTCAGATCCAAGCACAAGATAGTGCAGGTGCTTACTATGGGTTACAGTCTTTGGCGAGTTTGTTATCACTAGACACCATGCAGGTACCTGCGGTAACGGTGATTGATAAACCTCGGTATAGCTATCGAGGGTTGCATTTGGATGTCGCACGTAATTTTCGTTCTAAAGCGTTTGTATTGCGCTTACTTAGTAAAATGTCAGCTTATAAACTAAACAAATTGCATTTTCATTTAGCAGATGACGAAGGGTGGCGCATTGAAATTCCGGATTTACCCGAATTGACAGAGTTATCATCCCATCGTTGTATAGATTTGGATGATAAGCATTGTTTGCAGCCTCAATTAGGTTCGGCAATTAATACTGACAGGGATGGTTATTACTCTATTGCGGATTATCAAGAAATTTTGAATTTTGCCAAGCAACATCACATTGAAATTATTCCGTCATTAGATATGCCTGGTCACTCTCGTGCAGCGGTAAAAGCCATGGAGAAACGCTTTTATACGCTGACTAAGCAAGGCAAACATGATGCGGCACGACAGTACTTGGTAAGTGATCCGTTAGACGCCACAGAATATCGCTCAATTCAGCACTATAATGACAACACATTAAATGTGTGTATGGAGTCGACTTATGCATTTGTTGATAAGGTGATTTCCGAAGTGGCTGCACAACATAAACAAGCGGGCTCACCGCTGAATATTTATCATATCGGTGCAGATGAAACTGCGGGGGCATGGGTCGAGTCTCCGGCTTGTAAAAAGTTTATAGCGGACAAGTCAAATGACGTACATGAAGTTGAGGAACTAACAGGTTATTTTATCGAGCGTGTTGCAACTATGATTGCCGCAAAGGGTATTGAAGTGGCTGGTTGGAATGATGGCCTTTCTGAAACGAGGCAGGATAAGATGCCACGTAAAGTTGCATCGTATGTATGGGCAACTTTGCCTCAAAATGCACATAAAGTCGTGAGTGCACATGCTAGACGAGGGTGGGATATTATATTGTCTACCCCAGATGTGACTTATTTAGATTTTCCCTATGAGTTAGATCCAAAAGAGAGTGGATATAAATGGGGGGCGAGAAGAACGAACAGTAAAACCATTTTTGAGTTCATGCCAGATAATTTGCCTGCCAATGCAGAAATTAAAAAAGATACCATAGGAAGACACTACATTGCAGATGACCGTACGCAGGTGGATGATAATGGTAAATTCACTCATCAACCGCTACCTGCAGGGTTTCGTGTTACAGGGATCCAAGGTCACCTCTGGTCAGAAGTTGTTCGTAAAGACCACTTAGCGGAGTATATGTTATTTCCCCGTTTGTTGGCATTGGCGGAGAAAGCATGGCACCGCGCAGAGTGGGAAGTGCCATATAATTATGTCGGTGAAAAGTATGACCATACAACTGGCTTCTTTACCACACATATGCGCCAGCAACGTGATCAGCAATGGCAAGACTTTATTCATGCTGTGGGCTACAAAGAGCTCGAAAAGTTCGATCGCCTTGGCGTATTTTATCGGATCCCTAATGTGGTGAGTAAAGTCATTGATAATGAATTACATGCTTCAACGATTATTCCTGGGTTGCCGATCCAATACCGAATTAATCAGGGAGAGTGGCAAGAATATGTTAAACCAGTGCGATTATCACAAGGAGAAAACATTGAATTACGAGCATTGTCACCAGATCGACGTCGATCAGGACGAATTGAACTGGCTGATTTAGCTGGGACCGCGCGATTTTAGACTGCCTTGAGGTTGATAGGCTGTGTTGCTCGTTGATTATTTCAGTTGTGAGCAGCAGCTTGGGAAGGGGTTCAATAAAAGCATATATATAAGTGATTTATGCTTGATAAATAGAAAATAAGAATACCTTCATTGTTTCTTCATGGTGGATAGTGTGCGGACTACGCACACTATCCAGCGAGTGAATTGAATCAAGAAATGGAGATAATATGTACTCAACACATGCAATTAGTAAACTCATAGCGGCGACTTTCTTTACCCTGTCTGTAAGTAGTTGTGCTGGGACTAAAGAGTTTGGGTCAGATAAAGTTGAGTTTACATACCCAAATGGTGCCCAATACGCAATATCTTTGAGTTTTGATGACGCACGAAGCAGTCAAATAGATGTAGGTATACCAATATTGGACAAACATGGTGTGAAAGGCACATTTTATGTTAACCCCCAATTTGTGGAAAAAAGACTCGCAGGATGGCAGCAAGCGGCCATTAATGGACATGAATTGGGCAACCACACCAGTTCACATCTCTGTACGGGCAATTTCGCCTGGTTACGTAAAGACAATTTAGGCCTAGAACAAGTCAACTTGGATTGGTTGAAAGAGGATATTGAAGCCACCACTCGATATATGAAAAAACACCTCAATGTTGAGCCTAAATCTTTTGCTTATCCGTGTGGTAACACGTTTGTAGGCAGAGGCAAGGAAGTGAGGAGTTATGTGCCATTAATTGCCGAGCTATTCAACACAGGGCGCACTTGGTTAGATGAAACCGCCAATAACCCCATATATACGGACTTCGCACAACTGGCGGGTAATCGTATGGATGGTATGAGCTTTGAAGAAATAAAAGCGCAGCTTAATTTGCTTAAAGAAAACAACAAATGGATTATTTTAGCAGGGCATGATGTTGGTGAAAAAAGTATGTATACCACCGATAAAGATGCGTTAGAAGCGCTTATTGTATATTTAAAAGACCCTAAAAATGGTTATTGGCTGGCGACAGTCGATGAGGTTGCAACCTACATTGAAAAAAACAGATAAACCAATGCTGGTTGTTTTTTGAGCTGCAACAAAGGCTTAAAATTTATGCTGTAGACTTGTTTTTTTTATCATCGGCCTCATATGAGAGGATGTGGTGAAAGCAGATGCAGCAATTTGATAAATTAATTAAAAATTGAACTATCTTTGGCTGAACTTTGCTGTTACAATTCCCCGCCCTTGAAAGACGAAAGCTTCGTTTTTTGAGTGGAAATTAATCTAAATGCTTAGCTTTTATACAAAATCTAAGTAAATGTTAACTACACCGGAGCATAGACAATGATCCAAATGCAAACTCAGCTGGACGTTGCTGATAACAGCGGCGCTCGCAAAGTGCAGTGTATTAAAGTCCTTGGTGGTTCGCACCGTCGCTACGCGCGTGTTGGTGACATCATTAAAGTTTCTGTTAAAGAAGCAATTCCTCGCGGCAAAGTGAAGAAAGGTGATGTTAAAAACGCTGTAGTAGTGCGTACTAAGAAAGGCGTTCGTCGTCCAGACGGCTCTTTAATCCGTTTCGATAGCAATGCGGCTGTTATCTTAAATGATAGCCATCAGCCAATTGGTACTCGTATCTTCGGCCCTGTGACGCGTGAACTACGTAACGACAAGTTCATGAAAATCGTTTCACTAGCACCAGAAGTACTATAAGGAGTCGATCATGGCAGCAAAAATCCGTCGTGATGACGAAGTAATCGTACTAGCCGGTAAAGACAAAGGTAAGCGCGGTAAAGTGCTTTCAGTTGTAACTGAAACTGGTCGTGTATTTGTTGAAGGCGTAAATATCATCAAGAAACACCAGAAGCCTGTACCACAACTACAGCAAGCTGGCGGTATTGTTGAGAAAGAAGCGTCTGTCGACGTATCAAATGTAGCGATTTTCAATGCCGAAACTGGCAAAGCAGATCGTGTTGGTTTTAGATTTGAAGACGGTAAAAAAGTCCGTTTCTTCAAGTCTACTGGCAAAACTATTTAATAGTTGGAGTAGACGATGGCGAAACTGCATGAAGTGTACAAAGACAAAGTAGTAAAAGAGCTTTTTGAAAAGTTCGGTTACAGCTCTGTCATGCAAGTCCCTCAGATCGAGAAGATCACACTTAACATGGGTGTGGGCGAAGCCCTAGCTGACAAGAAAATTCTAGAAAACGCAGTAGCAGATCTAGAAGCAATCTCTGGTCAGAAACCTCTAGTGACTAAAGCACGCAAATCAGTTGCAGGCTTTAAGATCCGTGAAGGTTACCCAATTGGCTGTAAAGTAACCCTACGCGGCGAGCGTATGTGGGATTTCCTTGAGCGTTTAGTCTCAATCGCGATGCCACGTATTCGTGACTTCCGCGGTGTTAGCGCAAAGTCTTTTGACGGTCGCGGTAACTACTCTATGGGCGTACGTGAGCAAATCATCTTCCCAGAAATCGATTATGATAAAGTAGACCGTGTTCGCGGTATGGATATCACAATCACTACTTCTGCGAAAACAGATGATGAAGGCCGTGCGTTATTAGAAGCGTTCAACTTCCCATTCAAAAAGTAAGGGTAGGGTTATGGCAAAGAATTCAATGAAAGCGCGTGACGTAAAACGTGCTAAATTAGTTGCACAGTACGCAGAAAAGCGTGCTGCACTTAAAGCTATCATCAGCGATGTTAAAACATCTGATGATGAGCGTTGGGACGCGGTATTAAAGCTTCAGTCTTTACCGCGTGATTCTAGCCCTTCACGTCAACGTAATCGTTGTAACATTACGGGCCGCCCACATGGTTACCTTCGCAAGTTCGGCCTAAGCCGTATCAAAGTTCGCGAAGCAGCTATGCGCGGTGAAATTCCTGGCCTTAAAAAGGCTTCTTGGTAATAGAATCACGGGAGTAAGACATGAGCTTGCAAGATCCAATCGCGGATTTGTTTACACGCATCCGTAACGGTCAGTCTGCGAAGAAGGTAGCTGTAACAATGCCAACTTCAAAGCTGAAAGTAGCTGTTGCTGACGTACTGAAAAACGAAGGTTTCATCACTGGTTATTCAGTATCAGGCGACGTAAAAGCAGAATTGACTATCGAACTTAAGTACTTCGAAGGCAAAGCTGTTATCGAAAGCATCCAGCGTGTTAGCCGCCCTGGTCTACGTATCTATAAGAAACGTGACGAATTACCAAAGGTAATGGGTGGTCTAGGTATCGCTATCGTATCAACTTCTAAAGGCCTGATGACAGACCGCGCTGCGCGTACCGCTGGTGTTGGTGGTGAAATCATTGGCTTTGTAGCTTAATCGGAGGGGAACTATGTCTCGTATTGCGAAGGCTCCTATTGCTGTTCCTGCCGGTGTTGAAGTTGCAATTAACGGCCAGGAAATCAAAGTTAAAGGTAAAAACGGTGAATTGACTCGCGTTCTTAACGACGCAGTTGAAGTTGTTCTTAACGACAACGTTATCACTACAGCACCTCGTGAAGTAGCAAATGCTTGGGCTCAAGCTGGTACTGCACGCGCTCTGATCAACAACATGATCATCGGCGTTAACGAAGGTTTTGAAAAGAAACTACAACTAGTCGGTGTTGGTTACCGTGCTGCAGTTAAGGGTAAAGTTTTAGACCTAACTCTTGGCTTCTCACACCCAGTGAACTTCGAGATCCCAGCGGGTATCACAATCGAAGCTCCAAGCCAGACTGAAATCGTTGTTAAAGGCGCAGACAAGCAGCTAGTTGGTCAAACTGCTGCAAACATCCGCTCATACCGTGAACCAGAGCCTTATAAAGGTAAAGGTGTACGTTACGCTGATGAGCACGTGCGTCGTAAAGAGGCTAAGAAGAAGTAAGGTAAGACGATGGATAAGAAAACAGCTCGTCTACGTCGTGCTAAGCGCACTCGTAGAAATATTATCGAACAAGGCACAACACGTCTTGTTATCCACCGCACGCCACGTCACATATACGCTCAAATCGTAAACGTTGAGGGTATTGTACTGGCTGCTGCTTCTACTGTTGAAAAAGCAATTGCTGAAACAGTTAAAGGCACTGGCAACATCGAAGCTGCACAAGCAGTTGGTAAAGCAGTTGCTGAACGCGCGGCAGACAAAGGCATCGAAAAGCTTGCTTTTGACCGCAGTGGCTTTAAATATCACGGCCGTGTGAAGGCGCTTGCTGATGCAGCGCGTGAAGCCGGTCTGCAATTCTAGGAGTAGACAATGGCTAACGTAGAAGCAAAGCAACAACAGCCTGATTTGGCTGAAAAGCTAATCGCGGTAAACCGTGTGTCTAAAGTGGTTAAAGGTGGTCGTATCTTTAGCTTCACTGCACTAACTGTAGTTGGTGATGGCGCAGGTAAAGTAGGTTTTGGTTACGGTAAAGCACGTGAAGTTCCAGCTGCTATTCAAAAAGCAATGGAAAAAGCGCGCCGTAACATGGTAAATGTTGATCTTAACGGTCACACGCTACAGCACCCAATCAAGGGTCGCCACGCGGGTTCTAAAGTATACATGCAGCCTGCATCTGAAGGTACAGGTATCATCGCCGGTGGTGCGATGCGTGCAGTACTAGAAGTAGCTGGTGTACAGAACGTACTTTCAAAAGCATACGGTTCTACTAACCCGATCAACATCGTTCGCGCAACAATTTCTGCTCTAGAGAACATGAACTCTCCAGAGAAGATCGCTGCGAAACGTGGTCTTAGCGTAGATGAAATCTTGGGGTAAGAAACCATGGCAAACACAGTTAAAGTAACACAAGTACGTAGCTCAATCGGTCGTTTACCGAAGCATAAAGCTACATTACGTGGCCTTGGTTTACGTCGTATCAACCATACTGTTGAGCTAGAAGATACGCCAGCAGTACGTGGTATGATCAACCAAGTTTCTTACATGGTTAAGGTTGAGGGCTAATTCGATGCAATTGAATACACTTTCTCCTGCTGCAGGTTCAAAAACTGCTGGTAAGCGTGTTGGTCGTGGTATCGGCTCTGGTCTAGGTAAGACTGGTGGTCGTGGTCACAAAGGTCAAAAATCGCGTTCTGGTGGTAAAGTACGTGTTGGTTTTGAAGGCGGTCAAATGCCTATGCAACGCCGTCTACCAAAGTTTGGCTTCACTTCACGCAAATCACTAGTATCTGCTGAAGTTAACCTTTTCGAAATCGCGAAGGTTGAAGGCGACGTGGTAGAGCTAAGCACACTACAAGCAGCTGGTATCGTTAAGAAGAACATTCAGTTCGTTAAAGTTGTTAAATCTGGCGAAGTTTCACGCGCAGTTACTGTTAAAGGCATTAAAGTGTCTAAAGGTGCTCGCGAAGCTATCGAAGCTGCCGGAGGCAAGGTAGAAGACTAAGGAAGTACACTATGGCTAAACCAGGTCAAGATATGCAAAGCGCACAGAGTGGGCTTGCGGAGTTGAAGCGCCGATTACTATTTGTATTGGGTGCCATCATTATTTACCGTCTAGGTTCATTTGTGCCTATCCCTGGGATTGACGCCGCTGTACTTGCCGAGTTCTTCGAGCAACAAAAGGGCACCATCTTTGCCATGTTTAACATGTTCAGTGGTGGTGCGCTTGAGCGTGCATCTGTACTTGCGCTGGGTATTATGCCTTACATCTCAGCCTCAATTATCATGCAACTATTAACGCATATACATCCTGCGATGATAGAGCTGAAGAAAGAGGGTGAGCAAGGGCGTAAGAAGATCAGTCAGTACACGCGTTACGGCACGCTCGTGCTTGCTACAATACAGTCGATCGGTATCGCAACTAACCTACCAAATATGATGGAAGGCTTGGTTGTGAATCCTGGTTTCGGTTTCTACTTCACAGCTGTTGTGAGTTTAGTAACTGGTACTATGTTCCTGATGTGGCTGGGCGAACAAATTACAGAACGTGGTATCGGTAACGGTATCTCGGTGCTGATATTTGTTGGTATCGTAGCTAACCTGCCGTCTGCAATCGGTTCGACAGCAGAAATGGCGCGCCAAGGCGATTTGAATGTCTTTATCTTAGCACTTATTGCGTTTATCGTTGTTGCGGTAACTTACTTGGTAGTATTCTTTGAGCGTGGTCAACGTCGTATCGTTGTTAACTATGCTAAACGTCAGCAAGGCCGTCAGGTTTTTGCAGCACAGAGTACGCATTTACCATTGAAAGTTAACATGGCAGGGGTTATTCCACCAATATTTGCTAGCAGCATCATTCTGTTCCCTGGTACAATTGCAAGCTGGTTCGGCCAAGGTGAAGGTCCACTTGCTGATGCACTACAAGCAGTGTCAGCTGTGTTGACCCCAGGTCAGCCTCTGTACGCAATGGTACTAGCCGCAGCGATTATTTTCTTCTGCTTCTTCTATACAGCGTTGGTATTTAACCCACGTGAGACAGCAGATAATTTGAAAAAATCTGGCGCATTTATTCCAGGTTATCGCCCAGGTGAGCAGACGTCTAAATACATTGATAAAGTGATGACACGCCTGACATTGGCAGGTGCAATGTACATTACCTTTATCTGTCTGGTGCCCGAGTTTATGACCATGGCATGGCAAACGCCATTCTACTTCGGCGGTACATCAATTTTGATTATCGTTGTTGTTATCATGGACTTTATGGCACAAGTACAGACTCATTTGATGTCTCATCAATATGATTCTGTGCTGAAAAAAGCAAACCTTAAAGGCTACGGCCGATAGGGTCTGTTACGGAGTTGAGTTATGAAAGTACGTGCTTCCGTTAAGAAAATTTGCCGTAACTGTAAAGTTATCAAACGTGCTGGTGTAGTACGTGTGATCTGCAGTGAGCCTAAGCACAAGCAAAGGCAAGGCTAAGAAATCTAGTCGTGCAGGCTAAGTTAATCACTTAGCCTGTTTCATTGGTAAAACTTGAATGTCGGTTGGGTATCCTGTACGGGCTTTCCAACAAGATGATAATCAGGTTTATTTATAGGAGATATGTTAGTGGCCCGTATCGCAGGCATTAACGTTCCTGACCATAAGCATGCTGTTATCGGTTTAACAAGCATCTATGGTGTAGGTAAAACTCGCGCTAAGGCGATCTTAGCTGCGACAGGTATCGCTGAAACTACTAAAATCGGCGAGTTAAACGACGAAACTCTTGACATCCTTCGTGAAGAAGTTGGCAAGTACACTGTTGAAGGTGATCTTCGTCGTGAAGTAACACTAAACATCAAACGTCTTATGGACCTTGGTTGTTTCCGTGGCTTACGTCACCGTCGTTCGTTACCACTACGTGGTCAACGTACTAAGACTAACGCGCGTACTCGTAAGGGTCCACGCAAGCCTATCAAGAAATAAGGTGGGGTAAGTTATGGCAAAAGCACCAATTCGTCGTAAAAAGGTCAAAAAGCAAGTTGTTGACGGTATGGCTCACGTTCATGCTTCTTTCAACAACACTATTGTGACCATCACTGACCGTCAAGGTAATGCTCTTTCTTGGGCGACTGCGGGTGGTTCAGGTTTCCGTGGTTCTCGTAAGTCTACTCCGTTCGCTGCACAGGTTGCTGCTGAGCGCGCAGGTACTGCTGCACAAGAGTACGGTCTTAAGAACCTAGAAGTATTCATTAAAGGTCCAGGTCCAGGCCGTGAGTCTGCTGTACGTGCATTGAATGCTGCTGGTTTCCGTATCACAAACATCACTGACGTGACGCCAATCCCACATAATGGTTGTCGTCCACCGAAGAAACGTCGCGTATAATTAATAGGTTAGGAGAAAGAACATGGCAAGATATTTGGGCCCTAAGCTCAAGCTGAGTCGTCGTGAAGGTACTGACCTGTTCCTTAAAAGCGGCGTAAGAGCAATTGACTCTAAGTGTAAACTAGAAACAGCACCTGGTCAGCACGGCGCACGTAAAGGTCGTCTATCTGATTACGGTTTACAGTTACGTGAAAAGCAAAAAGTTCGTCGTATCTACGGTGTACTTGAAAAGCAATTCCGCAACTACTATAAAGAAGCTGCTCGCCTTAAAGGTAACACAGGTGAAAACTTGTTACAGCTTCTAGAGCAACGTCTAGACAATGTTGTATATCGCATGGGTTTTGCAAGCACACGTGCTGAAGCACGTCAGCTAGTAAGCCACAAAGCGATTATGGTTAATGGTCGTGTTGTTAACATTCCTTCTTTCGTTATTACTCCAGAAGATGTAGTAGTAATCCGTGAGAAGTCTAAGAAGCAAGCGCGTATCATCGCTGCTCTAGAGTTGGCTGAGCAACGCGAAAAGCCAACTTGGATTGAAGTTGACGGTAAGAAAATGGAAGGTACTTTCAAGCGCCTACCTGAGCGTTCTGATCTGTCTGCGGACATTAATGAACAACTAATCGTCGAACTTTACTCGAAGTAAAGTTAAGAGTTAAGAGAGGATAAAATGCAGGGTTCTGTAACCGAATTCCTAAAACCAAGATTAGTCGATATCGACGCTATCAACTCAACCCGTTCTAAAGTAGTTTTAGAGCCTCTAGAGCGTGGCTTTGGTCACACTTTAGGTAATGCTTTACGTCGTATTCTTCTTTCGTCTATGCCGGGTTGTGCAGTGACAGAAGTAGAGATCGACGGTGTATTACATGAGTACAGCGCGAAAGAAGGCGTACAAGAAGACATCATTGAAATCCTGTTAAACCTGAAAGGTCTAGCAGTTACTTTAGAAGGTAAAGATGAAGTTTTCCTTACCCTGACTAAGTCTGGTGTAGGCCCTGTGACTGCGGCTGACATCCAGCACGACGGCGATGTAACAATTGCTAATCCTGAGCACGTTATTTGTCACTTAACTGCTGACAATAGCGATATCAGTATGCGTATCCGTGTTGAGCGCGGTCGTGGTTATGTTCCGGCGTCAAGTCGTTTATCCTCTGATGACGATGAGCGTCCAATTGGTCGTCTGTTGCTAGATGCATCATTCAGTCCAGTTGAGCGTATTGCGTACTCGGTTGAATCAGCCCGTGTTGAGCAGCGTACTGACTTAGATAAACTAATTATCGATATGGAAACTAATGGCACACTAGATCCTGAAGAAGCGATCCGTCGTGCATCTACAATCCTAGCTGAACAGCTAGAAGCGTTTGTAGACTTGCGTGATGTTTCTGAGCCAGAAGAAAAAGAAGAGAAGCCGGAGTTTGATCCGATTCTACTTCGTCCAGTTGATGATTTAGAACTAACAGTACGTTCTGCAAACTGTCTGAAAGCCGAGCAAATTCAATATATCGGTGATCTGGTACAGCGTACTGAGGTTGAGCTTCTTAAGACGCCAAACCTTGGTAAGAAATCTCTAACAGAGATTAAAGACGTGCTAGCTTCTCGTGGTCTTTCTCTAGGCATGCGCCTAGAAAATTGGCCACCTGCAAGTCTAGCTGAATAATCAGATTACTATATTAGTTTAGTTAGAAGGATAGGGTCATGCGCCATCGTAAGAGTGGTCGTCAATTAAACCGTAACAGCAGCCATCGCAAAGCGATGTTCAGCAATATGGCTGGTTCTTTGGTGAAGCACGAAATCATCAAAACAACTTTGCCTAAAGCGAAAGAGTTGCGCCGTGTAATTGAGCCTTTAATCACACTGGCTAAGACTGACAGCGTAGCAAACCGTCGTTTAGCGTTTGCTCGCACGCGTGATAAAGAAGTAGTTGGTAAATTGTTCTCTGAGATCGGTCCACGTTTCGCGGATCGTCCAGGTGGTTACACTCGTATTCTTAAGTGTGGCTTCCGTGCAGGTGACAATGCGCCAATGGCTTATATTGAACTACTTGATCGCCCAGTTGCGACTGAAGAAGTTCAAGAAGACGCGCAGTCTGCAGAGTAAGTCTTTATAAGACACGAAAAAGCCGAGCATTAGCTCGGCTTTTTTGTTTTAGCCCCATTGATACAGAGTTATATGTACTCTGCTTTTAAAATTTCCAATGAAAAACTAAACCGGTGTTATTACCATTAAAAATTAGCTTATACCATGTATAATCCATAGTATATTCGACAAGTGTGTGTCTCAGTTCTAAATCAGCGGAAAGAGTCTCAAAATGATATTTTAAACTGCCGATATAGGCTGTTTCATTCTCAAATCCGAGATCACCACCAAAATCATTGCTCAGTTCTACTCCTGTTTGTAAGCCAATACCTACACCAATAGAAAAAGATTGGTTTGCTCTATAGTAAGGTACGACATTGAAGGAAAGCCTCTCGAAAGATAAGTCACCATCCTTTGAGAATGCAGTATCCGAGTGGTAATTTGCACTGGCTTCAATTGCCCATTTGTTATTTAGTTTGTAAGAGAGTCCCCCTCCTACAATAAGCCCTTGCCCTGCTTTGATATTTTGAGTGTCATCGTTTGTATATGTAACGTGTAGAATAGTATCTCCACCAAACGTATAACCAGCAGTAAGTGAATATGTAACATTATTTTGCGTTTCTTCTGTCGCAAATGAGCTCATACTAGTTAATAAACCAACCGCTAAAATAGCTTGCTTCATTGGATTAGTTGTTCCTATTTGAATTTAATCAAGAGAATTTTAACCTTTAATTTCCCTTATTTGGAACAAAATCATCATAAGCTACACACTTTAATGTGTTTTAAAATATAAAATTGCAAGGTTTGTCTGTATTTTACTCTATTTTGTTTTTTTTCACTTTTTAATAAAAAAACGCTTGCGCCAATC
>NZ_AUYC01000027.1:0-114461 GCF_001625685.1 Pseudoalteromonas luteoviolacea CPMOR-1
TACATCGGTCATCCATGACCTCACTCCTTGTGCTGCGAAACTTCGTTTCGGTCACTCATCACCTAAGCTGCCTGTACGGCAGTGAGCGCAGGGTTCAGCGCTTTAGCAACTCTAGCTAATTTCTAAGCTGCCTGTACGGCAGTGAACGCAATCACGCGCTAAGTCGATCCGAGAAATATTTTCTAAGCTGCCTGTACGGCAGTGAACCAGGTGACTCGCTCGATGCAATGTCTGGATTTTTTCTAAGCTGCCTGTACGGCAGTGAACCGCATTATCGATGCATTAAAAAATCATTTATATTTCTAAGCTGCCTGTACGGCAGTGAACGAGCACACCAGTTCTAGCTCTCGCAAATCTCATTTCTAAGCTGCCTGTACGGCAGTGAACAACCACAATTTAATCCTGGTCAAACTCGTTTATTTCTAAGCTGCCTGTACGGCAGTGAACCTACAGCAAAAAGTAGCAAACGCCTGTGTTGTTTTCTAAGCTGCCTGTACGGCAGTGAACTGGTACCTCTTGTGAGCGCTGGAATATTGTGTTTTCTAAGCTGCCTGTACGGCAGTGAACGACGAAGCGCGTTATTAGCAAATTCTAATACTTTTCTAAGCTGCCTGTACGGCAGTGAACAATTCCAAAAAGAATGCCAAGAAATACTTGAATTTCTAAGCTGCCTGTACGGCAGTGAACAGTTTTTTGAAAGTCAAGACGCTGTATATGAATTTCTAAGCTGCCTGTACGGCAGTGAACTATGAGTTTTTAACACAAAAACATGTGAATACAAACACCTAACTAAATAATTCAAAAAACACCATGTTTTTTTAGATGGTTTGTAACTCATTGATTTTAAATATTATGATACTAAACAAAAATAAAAAGGTATTTTAGTATTTTTGCACCCACCAAAAAGGCCGCTGCACCGGCCTTTCATATCACCTATTATTTAACAACAAGGTTTAACTTTATTTATTTGCGCAGTTGTTCATACAACTTCTAATAAAATCATTACAGTTTGTCCAAGGTGGCGCCCATTTCACGCACGCCTCGTAGTGACTTTGACAGCGCGCCTCACACGCATTTGACGGCGTCAGCAACGCTAACACATTAGGCTGAGCTGGATAAGTAGCAGAAGTCACACCATCCACTGTTAACGTTTTATTTACAGTGGTCGATTGCGTATCGGCTGCAATAGTAGCAACGCTCATTCCTAAACAGCTAATCGCAGTGAGTAGTACTTTTTTCATGATTTCTCCTTAAATGGTCTGTATCAAATTAAGACCATAAAACGCTATCAGAACCACATAAAATTAACAATTGAGTTATTTTTAACCAAGCAACTTCTGAATTCCCACTTTTAAGAAGACACAAGCAAACTGCGACTTATCTATATTTCCCAAGTTTTTAAAGAACGTATTACCGATCTCATTATCGGTCACTAACAGGTATTCAACCGAGCCGCCTACTTTTATGTAAAGCCCCTTTACACGACATGAGATTCCGCTTTCCAAAGGCGAGTATAGTAACCCCCAATTGAAAGCAAACAACGGTGCGAGCCAGACTCCACGACTTTTCCCTGCTCTATCACTAAAATATTATCCGCCTGCACAATGCTAGATAAACGATGCGACACGGTGATCACTGTGCGGTTTTGTAATAAGTGCTGTATCGCACTGACCACATCCGCTTGTGTGATCGGATCTAATGAGGCAGTGATATCATCTAATAAAACAATCGGTGTATCTTTAAGCAATGCTCTGGCAATGGCAATACACTGGCGTTGCCCACCAGATAACAAAACACCACTCTCCCCAACCTGAGTATTTATCCCCTCAGGGAGTCTATTAATAAATTCAAGACAATGCGCATCAGCGCATGCTTGATATATTTCTTCATCCGTTGCATCAGGCTTACCAATTCGAATATTCTCTAAAATACTGGAATCAATGAGCTGTACATCTTCAAAGATCACACTTATTAGGTTATGTACGTTCTCAGAGCCTATCTCTTGCAAACCTACCCCGCCCACTTTTACACAGCCACTGCTTGGTTCAAAAAAGCGTGCGCATAGATTGAGTAAAGTCGACTTACCACTCCCCGCCTCCCCCACAATTGCAGTGATGGAACCTTCTGGTGCATAAAATGACATGTTATTAATAATATCAATACCATCATAACCAAACGATACACGCTCAAATTCGATACTATGATTCTGAGGCGTAATTGGATCGCAAGGCTCACTTAAAGTGGGCTTATTTAAGAATGCTTCGACTTTACACTCAGACTGAATTGCCATACGCAACGTACTGAAATGTTCTGCAACTTCATTGAGTATCATCAATAATGGGATGATCAATACCCCAAAAAAAATGGCATCAAAATTCATCGCAGATGTGTTTGCCTCAGGTAGTGATAAAGCCAGTGTCACAACAAATAAAACCAGTGCCATATTGAGTACAGCCCGATAGCCTAGTAAGGGGCCTACACTCCACATTTCAGCCTGTAACGCGTGTTGCTTAGCAACATCCAACTGTTTTTGGACGCGAGCCAGCCAATGGTGTGTTTGATCAAATAACCTAAGGGTTTTGAGTGCCTCAATATAATCTATTAGGGTACTACGGGTATGCTTTTCAGCATGCGCTTTCGCTTTAGAAATGTGGATAAATCGCTGCTTTAAAAGATGCATTACCCAAAATGCACAAGGCAAAATTAAACACATGCTCAGCGCATACAAAGGGGCAATAAACAGCAAGATCACCAACCCTAATAAAGCCGCCATCAGGGCTGACAGCAGATCAGGCAACACATACGAAAATATGCGCTCTATTTTCTTAATGTCATCACCGAATAATTCAAAAAATTCACTGCTGTGCATTTGATGCAAAACCCCTAGCGGCAAGCGCCTAAAATGCGAAATCGCTTTACTACGATAATCCTGCGCTATTTGGTAACTGCCTATAAGGCTGTGCTGCTGACCCACATAAGCACAGATGAGTTGTAATAAAAATACACCGCCCAGTGCCATTAAATAGTCACTCGGTGTCGACAGAAGCGTGGTGGTGATGGTGACTTTACTGAGCTCTGCATAAAGCCAGTAAAAACATAAAACACATGGCAAAATTGATAAGCATCGCTCTAATACCCTAAATGTAATGCCAATGATAAACGACTGCTTACCTGACTTTACATGGCCGAGTACTCGGCTAATACTGCTGATGGCCTGTCTATCCATTTAATTCTCGTAACTTGGTAACGGGGTTGGAATAACCGGTGTTTTCTGAGGAGGCACCCCCACTTGTAACTGCCACCCTTTTTTATAGTGCTCACACCGAGCTAACATAGCCTCATGCGTGCCCTGCGCTGTAATCGTGCCATCCATTAACGTGAGAATTTGATCGCTCTTTTCAAGACCAAAATAATGATGTGTGATCACTAAAAATGTGGTGTTTGGATAATGCCCTTTTAAGCCTTGATAAAACTTTGCATAGGTCAGGTTATCCATGGCGGCACAAACTTCATCTAAAATCACCAAAGGCGGTGCGTTCAATAATGCTCTGGCAATGGCAATACGGATGCTCTCTCCCCTTGATAAATTTATGCCGCGTGCTTCTACCCATGTATCCAACCCTTTAGGTTGGCGTCCCAGCCAAGACTTAAGTTGAGCCGCAACGATGGCATGCTCTAGTGCCTCTGTTGTTATGCCACTGCGACCAAATGTGATGTTATCTCTGATTGTCCCCTCAAATAAATAACTTTCTTGCATTACGACGTTCATCGCCCGAGCTCGAGCGCTATCCGTAAGTTCAAATACATCTTTACCATACCACTGGACACGGCCCTTATTTGGCGCAAATAACCCGCTTGCAAGCATTGCGATGGTTGACTTACCACTGCCCGTGCCACCGACAATCACATTCAGGGCATTGGGTAATAGCTTAAAATGCACATTCTTCAGCACAGAAGCCCGCCCATAACAAAAATCGACGCCATAAAATTGTAGTATCGGGTACTTTGAAGCCGCTTGAACCGGTGTAGTATCGTTTTCAGTAGGCGCCATACAGTACAATGGGGTGATCCGAGCAATACTGGCCAGCACATCATTAGCTTCGATAAAAAAACGGTTCACTTTTAACAGTGGGCCAACCATGCAGGTAGTCAACAAAACCGCTAATATAAACTGCTCGATTAAAATCAGCTGCAAGCTATATAACCAGATAGCCGTTGGTAACAAAAATAAACAAGACGACCCCAATAACACGCTATACGCAGCCCAACCAGATAACGCTTGGTGAGTAACCGACTTCACTATACGGTCATGGTTTTCCAGCTTGTGGTGGAGTATCTCAAACCGCTGGCTATCTAAATTATGTAACTTCATCAAAGGGGCTAATTTTACATAATCATAGAGTGTGGTGTTTAAGCCCGCTTCCTCATGGCTAAATTGTGCGTCGCGCTCGGTGGTTTTGCGCCTCCAAAAATCACGCAGAAAAAAGGCCAGCGGCAAAACGGCGATAGCGCTCAGAGCAAGCCGCCAATCAATTAGGCACAATGCACAGAATATAAAGAGCGGAGACAAACACGCGTTAAATAACTCAACGCTATTATGTGCAATAAAGTTTTCTAGTTTTTTAATATCATGGAGAATTTGCTGCTTTAACGCGCCTGTATTTTGCTGGCTTAACCACTTAAGTGAAACTCTGGCTAAATGTGTTGACAGTGTCACCCTGACATCAGCAAACGCTTTAGACGCAACTTGGTAACTAAAATAATACGCGCTAATACGAAACAACGTCTTACATACGATAACCGCAACCAGCCCTGCAGCGACCCAAAGTAATGTGTTGGCTGATGTGGAAATCGGGTCGAGTAATTCAGTTATGGTGATAAATAGCAAATATACAGGCAGTAACTGAGCACAACTCGCCAGCGCAGATAGGCTCAGTGCCAGCATCATTTTTCCTTTATATCGAGCACACATTGACCACAAAACCAGCCAAGGTTTATTGCTATTTTCGGTATCATAAGACTCAACACGCATATAAACAGCTCCTTGAAATGCGTTTTTAAATCGGGGCCAAACGGCTAGCCAGATAATAGAGGGGTAGCAAAGTAATGCAATGATCTCGCTACCAAATACAAATTTTGTTTAAGTGCATTTGTCATAAATCAAACAAATCTACGAGTCCTTTAAACAAAATCAATTATAAAGAATGAATTCAGATTACAAGCCTCATGATTTTTATCAACGTTAAATAATTCATACAAAAACCAAAATAAAGAAGCATTTATTCATTTCATGACGCAAACACTACAGTATTATTCATCGCAATTTGGTTGATAGGTAATAATGAAAGTACAAACAATACGCTGTATAAAAGTTTTTTTAATTACTTAACAATACGTTAGCATGTAGTTGCCGTGACTAGTTATTATTACCATTGCGGCTTGTACCAAAGACATAACCGAGCAAAGCTGTCAGGGTCGGAAATAAAACATTGAGCAAAATTAATTGCAAAGTATCAAACCAAAAAGCTCTAAAGTCGCTTCTCTGCTGCGTTAGCTGTTTTAGGACATCCGAATTAATTACTTGATTCGTTAACATCAGTTGCTGCGTTTCTCTCATCGCGATAAAGAACTGATATTCACCCCACATAAAAATACATAAGATGATGACCAAAAAAACAATTAATACACTGATGATCCCCCACGTTAAATTAACGCCTGCTTTTTCTTTTCCGGTGAGGGGTTCGGAGACAGGGGCATCCTCAGGCGTATAGTCCTGTGCCGATGCAAGATCAATATCCTGCCAAGATTCTGATGATGGGATTGCGTTTGATTGTGTGCAGTCCTGTGCACTTGAAGACATGATTTAACTCATTTAATAATTAATGTTCTATAAATTAGTTTTGGAAATATTATTTAATTCAGGTATGACAAGGCGATGTATGTCTTTGCCTTGTTTATTTGCGGATAAAATTGTTCTGTCGTGGACAACCTCATCTGATGCCCAATCAAGTAACGTCAAAGCGACTTTGGTCAGATCACTTGATTTTTTCAGTCCTAAACGGCTTTGTAGCGCCGCTAAATAATCTGCATCAACCGAAAACCTAACTTCTGTCTTTTTTGCATCCGCCATAAAAACTCCAAAAAATATCCAGCTTTTTTCCGATTCTAGTGGATATAATTTGTTTACGCAACAGCAAAAGAGGCTCCCAATTACCCAAATTAAAAAAATATTACACTGAATCAAGACTGGACACTTTTGCCATTGCTTTAATCTGTGGATCCACTCCATTAAGTAAATCAATTAGTTGTGCAGCAATTCCAAAGTCTGATTGCACACGACTTTGTGCTTCATACTCATCAATCCCATTTACCAGCTCCTTTAGTGTTAAAAAGAACCCACTGTTGCATTTATTACCAATGCCCTTTAGCGTAACGCACACCATCACATTTCTTGGTTGGCTCGCCGTGTTTAAT
The DNA here is from genome assembly GCF_001625685.1 of Pseudoalteromonas luteoviolacea CPMOR-1. GTDB lineage: Bacteria > Pseudomonadota > Gammaproteobacteria > Enterobacterales > Alteromonadaceae > Pseudoalteromonas > Pseudoalteromonas luteoviolacea_K. The sequence continues at coordinate 6,475 of NZ_AUYC01000027.1, forward strand.
ATTACACTTAATAGCCGCGGTGGCATGTACATATATAAGCTAGCCAATGCCTGAAATTGATACTCTCCCATCTGAGTGTATATCACCCAAATTGGTAACTGCTTACTGTACAGGGGTTGATAATTAACTACTGGGCACCTATCTGTTGACAACATGTCTATTAACCCACACTGTACTTGGTGAGATATTCTTTGCTCCACACCGGCTCTAAATTGGTTTATCAACCTAATGTCATGTTCTATCCTTGTCATTACGGTATGCTCCATATATAGTATTTACATATTTTAACATTTTTATAATAAATGCTTAAACATCTAAAAATCTTTAGATTAGTTAACATTTTTGTATTTAGGGCGAGACATTGAATAAAACTGTTAGGCCGCACGATGAGCAAAGCTTAAGTGACTTAAAGGTAATGAGGCTCGCAGCTAACAAGACTCAGAAGCAAATGGCCAAAGTACTCGGGACGAGCGAAGCAACAATTATTAATTATGAAAATGGCGTAAGTGACATTAAGTACAAGGATTACCTTAAATGGTCACTCGCATGCAAATTCGATTTAAGCGCTATTGAAGAACAGCTTCAAACTTTACGTGATCTTGTTATCGAAAACAACTTGCACCGATACCGCAAAGTCAACAAGCTAAAGCACGAAAAATAGTCATCAAGCCTTATTCAAAAACCATAAAATGTCCCCAAACGGTGTGATAGATTAAAAATATAAGGAAAATAACCATGAAAATACCACTGAACACTCAGCTACTATCCCAAAATACGTGTCGACTTGTAAATGGTGCCTACAAAACCAAATACCCGACAACTAAACCCGTAAAACCCAAACAGCCACCTATTATTCAACTTTAAGTATTCTGTATCATGAACCTTTTGCGCATCTCCTGTGCAGCCTTCATGATCATCGCTTTGATATTTGTCTATTCATATGACTGGATGTTTATGTCATTTGCGACCATCTCATTTTGTTTTGGTGTTCTCCTGCTTAGGATAGACAATATCAACGCGGTCTCTATTACTGCCCTTATTCTCGCCATGTCTTTATTTGAATTTGTGTCATTCAATTACCTGATCCCTCTAGAGTCTGAGACACTCCCCATGATTTGGCTTGGTTCAATCGTATATGGTGTGCAGTTGTTGTTGTTTTTGAGTACCTGTATTGTACTTTTACTCAGAGTTCGACTGACCCAACGACTTTTCAAACAAACACACAATATTGCCCCGACCTATGCTGAGGGGCTCATCGCTTTTTGTCTCTTTATGACAACGATGTTAATGGCGCTCATGCTCATAGAAAATTTTGTCAGAAATACCATTGATCTGGGCTTCACAAACCACTTCTTTGGCGCATTGACTCATTTAACCATTGTTTATGATAGCTACGAAATAATTGCCTATACGCTACGTGCATCAATATGTGCCCTATTAATTTCTATGCTTTTTGTTGTTGAGATAGATACAGATAAACTGGTTGAACAGAGCAAGGTGCGCGGATAATCAGCCCTCCTTTAACATACCTTTTTACTCAGAAAGTACATATTTCATACACAACATCAACAGATGTTTGTTTTGTTATTATGAATAATCTCATTTCTTAATAAAAATTTCTCTAATTATGGTTTTTAGGATGACAAACCCCAATGGATCTGAGAGAATCCGCCCCACAAACGGTGAATTAGTCAGTATTTACTTACTACATAGTAATTTATAATTATAAGTCTTTTAATAATGCGTAACGCCCTAGTGTCATTAATTTTGCTGTTTACCTTTCTTCCCGTACTGACCTTACACGTACAAGCAAGTAATGCTTACTATAAAGTAACATACCACTACAACATTGGTGATGTATTTACAACGAAGGAAAATGGCGTTTGGCGAACCGCTAAAATTCTAGATATTGATACAAATGAGCAATCATCAACCATTCATGTCTTGCTTTACAACAGCACGAAACAAAAGCCAAAGCTTGAAGAAGTGTATAAGTTATCAGTTGTAACATATCACTCCACCATTGCACATGCCAAGCTTGAGAAAAAATGGCTATTCATTGGCAATGACACACCCCTTAAGGCTGAATTGAAAGGCTACATTAACTACTTAAAGAGTCATGACTTTAACAAGTACGCTGAGGCAACAAACCAAAAAGTTGATGACCTCATTTTCAGAGCCAATACGCTATATACAAAAGGGTATGCTTTAAATCAAGCAGCCCAATACCAGCAAGCGATTGAAGCGTATAAGCAAGCCATTCATATCTATCCTATGTACTTTGAAGCCATCGATAATATCGGCTTTGCTTACATGGATATGGGGGATTTTAAAACAGCCATCAACTACTTTGATCAATCTTTGGTCGTTAATCCACAAGGGATGACAGCGCTGTATTATAAAGGTATGTGTTATATCAACCTGGAAGACTATGTGCGCGCCAGTGAAGTTTTCAAACAAGGTATGCATGCCTTTCCCAAGCAAAAGCAAGTTTTCGAAGAGATCTATATAAAACTGCAACAAGATAACCTTTAATTCACCTTTGTTTCTCCTCATGATTTCGTAAGAAAGTTGGTTATAAATTCTTCTATAGGAATTGACTGCCAACCTTTATTCACGTATTTTATTTTCAACATCAGCAAAATAAATACCAATAACCATAAGGAGAACTCCATGGAAGGTAGTGTCGTGCTACTGACAGGCTTTATTGCCACGATTTGGATAACGATAGGTGTCTATATCGCGGGAAAACTCTATCCAAACTACAACCACAAAACGCAATTTTGCAGTGAGCTTGGCGCTGCAGGCAGCCCCACAGAAAAACTCTCACCGCTCATTAATAACTATCCCTTAGGGATACTGTTTTGTTTATTCGGCTGGAGTGTCATAGAGCATGCAAACGAAGCTCTAACGCTCATCGCTGTAGGTTGGTTAATCATTATCCATGGCATTGGCACCTGGGTTGCGGGGTTCTTTCCTATGGATAAAGATCCGTACACAAAAACCCCAACACTAAATTGCCAAATTCACTCTCACGCAGGGCTTATCATGCTGCTATCACTCTTAGTCGCACCGCTACTGATCCTATTTAGTGATCTGGCTATTGAATTTCGTATTTTTTCAGGTGTGTCTGCCATCGTTGCTTGTTTTTATCTATACCGAATGGCAAAGGCGTTCAAACAAAAAGCCTCTTTAGGTTTATATCAGCGTATTTCATATTGGGCCAAGCTCATCTGGCTAGCCGCACTGTCTTTGCTGCTTTGGATCACGACCTAATCGTACGACCTCTGCACTATTAAAACTGAATGGTGCAGAGGGTAACTTTCGACTAAAAAAAGCGTTTAGTCATAGCACCGATTTTGACTTGTTCAACTTTATCAAATTCAATTTCACGTATTTTAGACATATTTTTCCAAAGCAATTTGTAACCTCGAGTAAAACGAGTTTTGCTGACCCGCTTTTGAAATTTTACCTTCTCATACTCAGTGGCATCTCTTAGCTCCCCTAAAGTGCCATATAAACGCACTGCAGGCCGACTGACAAACTCGCCTCTAAGCAAAGACTTTAGCCAATACCACATACTGCCATTGACCGCTAAAATGCAGACTCTACCCTGAAAGTGGGCAGATTTAGGCAAGTGTGTTGTGAACTTTTCAAAATAATATCCTTTTCCTGGCTCAGTCAAAATTAACGAACCTATAGGCGTAATATGTGGTTCCCCCTCAGCAGAAATACTGGCAATCGCATAATGAAAGGAGGACTTAAAGGAGCGCTTAAACAGGGTTTTGATTTCGAGCCAATTGGTATGTATATCCATATTAATGTCCCATTTTTTGTTAGCTTATTTTATTGTGTCTGATTTTTACTCTCAAGCAAACTGGCAGCATAAAAGAGTGAATCCATATAAGGGTCTTTGAATTCATAGTATGCGGCTTCATCATTTGGAAAACGCCGAGCTAGTGCACTTTTTATTTTACCGTACGCATCTGCGATAGGTTTATTATCACGCAAAAAATCACGAAATTGTAAAGCGTAAACTTGGTTCACTCGGCCTACCTCTCTGATGTGAATATGGGTTTGCCGCTGCCCTTGTGGTTCTCGAAAGTATCGCTTCTCCAAGCATGCATCTCCCTCTTTATAACCGATTAAATTATCATGGGTAATGTCAGGTCTGAAAACATACCCTGATTCACGTAAAACGGATACTAAATACGGGTTGTCAAGGTCCTTTACACTCACTTGAATGTCTATGACATCTTTCGCTACAAGATTGGGAACTGCGGTCGAACCTATGTGATCAATACGCACAGCCAACCCGCCTAACACCTGCTGCAAAACTGACTGAATTGTAATAAACTCTTCTGTCCACCCTGGCTGATACTCTATCACTTCTATTTTTTTCATTGATGCTAACTCTTAACTATCGATACACGCTTTGACGAACACTCCGTAATGATAATTAAATAATTTATCACCAATCACATAGCCTTACTTGTTCAAACCACTTCGCATGAAATGGCTGAGTTCGCTGCTCAGTTAAAGCTGGGACTGTCACTTTTACTTTCGGTGCCAAATGTGTTGCAACTAACCGCCGGACTTGATCGCTCTCTAAGTGCTCAAATAATGCTTGTAACTGGGTGCGCTCTTGTGCTGATAGCTTTTGGCCTTGCTGAGTTAAATAAGTGATATTGATCCACTGTAAAAAAGCCTTTTTTGCTTGATTCGGAAAAGCATCAGTCAGCGCCTTTATAGGTGAATACAAACGCGCATAGTTGACGCTTTCACCTCTTAACACGAATAGAAAAAGTAAGTTGGTTCCCGCGGTAATATGACCAGAACGTTTATCCACACGTTGATAGCCTTCTAGCGCAGCTCTTAAATAACCATCCGCTTCATTATAATGAGTCAAATCTAATGCTATCGCACCTAAATTGTTATTAATGGTTGCAGCCATCGATACATTACGCTGTTTTTTGGCCAATAAAGCCGCTTGCTGATAGAACCCAATCGCTTTTTGGTATGCCCCCATATGTCTTGCTACTAAAGCTCTGCTATTTATCAATGTTAAGCGCTGTGATGCATTTTCTGCGTACTTGAGTGCACATTGCAAACTCATGTCCGCTTCACTCAAGTGCCCTTTTCGACGCAGCCAAATTCCAAGTGCACTTAAAATACTGGTCAATTTATTGGTGAAGTATGGATGTGTACTATGCGTAAACAAAGTCTCAAGAGACTGCTCTAGCAAAAGGAGTTGATTGGTAGGCACTGATGCACGCACCCGTAAAACATGCCAGCGTATCTTTAGCGCCGAAGGTAATGCATCAATATCAGGCATTGTTTTAAGCAAATACAAAGAGTGAGAGGGTTTCACCGTTAAATAATCTTCAACCTCCTGCAACCTCTCCATCTGTTGCTCTACAGACGGCTTTGCCTCAAGTGTAAAAGAAATAAACAACCCAATAGTGAACAGTACAGCTTTGCCTATCAAATCAAGTTCCTAGTCATTAATTACTTATTGAATATAGAGGAACAATATGAACAGACCAAATTATCCGTTCATAACAGGCCAAAATAGTAAATTAACTTGCAAAGCCTGCAGGCATTTTAGTTTCATGGTGATTGACTGCCAGCCTATCACATATGTCTGCAACCTCAGGATAATCAATTTTTAAAACCTGATGATCTGCAGCTTCAAAACAATCTCCTGTAAACCCCGGTGCCATTGTGCAGCCAAATATCGCATATTGTCCAAACTCACTCAGTTCACCAGCCTGCCAAACACCAGCAGGAATACGATACTGTAGCTGTTGTCCCTGCTTAAAGTCAGGGCCCATCACCACAGTTTCAACGTGCCCATCTGGGTAAAGTAAGTACAGATTGAACGCATCGCCTTGATAAAAATGCCACACTTCATCATGTGTGAGTCGGTGAAAACACGATACACTTTTAAGCGCATGGCAATACATACCAATCATGGCAGTACCAATTGGTTTATTATCATGAAGCTCTGTATTAGCACGCCAAGTGCTTTTATATAAAGTCCCTTCAACGGGAAGGCGAAGAAAACGATAATGTGCGAGCACATCTAACAGCGAGGATGACACTTCTCGATGTGCAAAAAGAGAATATTCAACAACATCGACAATCGCATCGGTATTGAGTTTGCCATAAATGTGTGGAAACAATGTATGGCTGCCGAGCCGCTCACTCGGCGCTTCAAAAATCAACTGCGCATGAATAAGGCGCGGATCAACCACAGCCACTTTGACGTCATCCAAGCTTGCGTAAAAATGCTGATAAACATCTTTTACTTGCTCTGCTGTACACGCATGTATGTAACCCTCTGCACTTAAGGAGGAGGGCGCATAAACCGTTTTATTGGACGTGATCTCATCACCACAAAATAGGATAAATATCGCGTTATGTTTTGTCATACAAGTCCTTAATTAACCAAGACGTTCAAGCCCCATATAGTCGGGTGCGCTACTTTAAAGAAGTATTACTATGTCGCTGGCGCAGCGCTGTGCTAACCGATTTCAAATGATGCGACGCCAAAGATGCGCGCAATTGGTAAGGTAGGAAAGTCTCCTGTGTACATTCTTGCCGTTTCAAAGACCATGTTCATACCTAATAATTCAGCTAAATTCACTGCGGCTTGATTTGGCTCAGGGGTATCTAAAAACACATCTAGCGGTTGCTCTAAACCCTTAGCAGCTTTTAACAGCAAGGCTTTGACCAGCGCCCTAGCATGCTCTGCATCATTTGCATAAAGAGGCCCAATTTTATATCCAGTTCTACAGGCTCGAATAACACCATATCCAAGTACTTCTTGTTGTGCTTGTATGCTCACAGCATGCGCATTAGGTTGAGTACGCCACCGATAATTAAACTCATCACGATCTGCTGGGAAAAAATCGCGTTCGTATTGAGTGAGCGATGTTTCATCTACAGCCTCTATATCACCATCAACTGCAGCATTTATCTTTAATATTTCACTCGCCGTGAATGTACCTTGATATCTGATATTCCGATAGGCAAGTTTAAAACCAGATTTTTGATAATTTGCTTGTTGATCAACAACACCATCTAGGCCAATGTTACAACCAGACAGATATGACATTGCCGCTTGCCAGATCTGGTAACCATAGCCCTTCCCTCTATAATCTGGTTTCACAATATAAAAGCCGATAAAGCCAAAACTCGCATCATATTTCATTGCAGAGATAACCGCGATAGGTTCATCATTGAGAAGCCCTATCAAAAACCCTTGAGGATCGGCTAATGCGTAACTTGTGGCATCACACTCCCCTGGATTCCAACCTTCTGCCGCAGCCCAATCTATAGCGATATTTATTTCATCATTAGTCATCGCCCTAATCACAAAATTATCCTTACTCATCTTTTCACCTTAGCTGCGTTATTCATCACTGATATTTAATTTTTCTCTAGCTTAATCAAGGAAAAATTAAATTCAACAGTGGCCTATTTTTCATTCATAAATATTTGCATAGAAATTGGCAGTTCGTTGCTTTTATTGAAACATAGTGTGTATCATAAATTGGCATTTCTAGGAGTATGATGTATATGGACTCAACGAACCAACCTACACAAGTAGGTCAAGACACCCCCAAACTTATTAGCTTTACGGGCAATGCCAAAGATTTCTTTGGCATATGGATTGTTAACCTGCTTTTAAGTATTGCCACTTTAGGCATTTACTCTGCCTGGGCAACAGTCAGAACTAAACAATATTTTTATGGCAATACCAGTATTGACGGTCATCGTTTTGAGTACTTGGCTACCCCAATGCAAATTCTGAAAGGGCGTGTTGTCGCAGCCCTGCTACTCGTAGCCTACTTGTTTTGTGCCAATTACTTTCCTGTTATTGGTTTAATAATGGCCCTCGCACTCACCATAGCCGCTCCTTGGCTCATCAATCAGAGCTTCAAATTTAATATGCGGATGACTCGGTTAAGAAATATCCGATTCAACTTTCAAGGCAGCTATGGCCAAGCATTTAAGGTCTTTGTTCTCCTGCCTATTCTGTGCCTATTGACTTTGTACCTACTGACGCCATGGGCGTTAAAAAAAATCGATGAATACTTGTGTAATAATATGCAATTTGGAGACAAACCGTTTTCAGCAAAACTGTCAACAAGTACCTACTTAAGTGCAATACTCATTACATTCTTAAGTTCTCTTGCCTCCATCCCATTGATTATTGCGATTATATTTACAGCAGGCGGCAGCTTCGAGAACTCAGCAAATGCCCTATTCATCGTTGTACCTGCTTATTTTGCTTGTATCTATTTATTGAAGGCAATTTACCAAGCGATAATCAGAAATCATATTTTCAATAGTACAACTATTAATGACGTTGCAGAGCTACATTCAGACCTTTCGCCTGCGAGGTATGCCTATGTCGAGGCCACGAACATACTTGCAATTGGCGCAACTCTTGGGCTTGCTTACCCTTGGGCAAAAATACGCAAAACCCATGTGCTTGCTAAAGCCAGTGCGATTAGCTTGTTACCAACAGCTGACAGCGTTTTGGACACAATGGATTCGTCGGAATCCTCGCTAGGAGATGAGGCAGCAACATTGTTTGATGTTGATGTGTCTCTGACGTAGCTATGCGAGTCTCAGGCCTACTTTACCCATTTTCAAATAGCACTGCATACGAAGTAGAAGCGCTGCTCGAAAATGGGCAGCTAGTGATCCATTACGATCAAAATCGCGCTGCTCGTTGTGCACTTGATAATGTGTCACTATCCACTCAGATCCCAGGCGTTCCAGTACAAGCCACCTTCCCTTCTGGAGAACGCTTTGTGCCTCATAGTCCCGACTTTATTTGGCCTATTAGCGCTCACCGTCAAGGGATGGCCAAGTTTGAACGTCACTATGGCATGATCTTATCGGCATTATTACTCACGCCCTTATTAGTTTACGTTCTTTTATTTAAGGTGACCCCGATGGCAGCCGTGCTGATAGTCGACTATGTACCTGACAGTATTGTAGAGACTATGGGTGAGCAATCTATGTATGTGGTTGAAGAAAACTTTTTATCACCGAGCGCATTGCCGCCTCAAACGCAGCAAGAAATACATGCCATTTGGGAAGATACGTTAGTCAACGTTGCTCTGTCGCAGGAGCAATATCAACTAGGTATTTATGCTTCTGAGCATTTTGGTGCCAACGCGTTTGCGCTACCCCATGGGCAAATTGTGATAACGGACGACCTTATCTCGGCACTTAAAGACAACCCCGATGCAATTCGTGCTGTATTGCTACATGAAATAGGCCATGTCGAAGGAAAACATAGCATTCGACTTGCTGCGCAGGCATTTGCAGGCACCATTGCTATGAGCTTTATATTTGGCGATATGGAAGGGATCTTAGAACTACTAATAGGTTCTGGAAACTTAATAATGGGCGCACAATTTTCACAAAAAATGGAGTGGGAAGCAGACCATTTCGCACTTGAAAGGCTTACTCAACTTGGTCGTTCAAACACGGATTTTGCCGACGCCCTCAAGCATTTAAAAGCGCTTTCGGAAACTGATAAAGACTCAACATCAGAGCGTGCACAGTGGCTAGAATACCTATCTACGCACCCAAGCCTTGAAGCGCGTATCCAACACGCACAATCATATCAACATCACCAATAGGCGGCTAATACAAGCCGCCTTTACCTGCTCATATCGAGCCATTACTCACACTTTGCGGCAGGGTAATCATCGACATATGTCTGAATATGCTGATAGTAATGATTTTGATCAATTGCCGTCGTGCCATAATGTCCAGCATCAGGCCCAATCGTAAAGCTACTGGTTTCGCCCAGCCCTGCACGAATAAAAGCTTCTGCATCCGTTTTTGCATTGCCATAGGCACGCACGATGTCTAAACCTTGTGCCTGTAAACGGTTTATTTCTGCTGTTTTATATTCTGCGGTACGGAATAAACTGGTCTCGTTGCTCAGTGAAGTACGTAAAAAACCTTGGGGTAATCCCATCCAATTAAGCCAATCTCGTGTACCTTTTGCATACCAATATACGCGAGCGGTCAAATACACGGGCTGATAACCAAGATCTAAATATCGACGAACTAAAGTGTATGCACCTTCTTTTTCATCCGCTCGGCTAATGCCCGTATAGTCTCCAATTTGCTCGGCATCTGATTCCGTCAATGTACCATCAATATCAAACAAGACCGCTTGAGTCCCTGCTTGCACAACCGTCACATAACCTTCAGTACCGGATTTATCTGCCGGTACACCTGCGTAAATTCGGTATTGCCCAGCTTGTAACGCGGGTAATGTCACTCTGGCTTTACCATCGTGGTCTGTCACAGCATTGGCCAAAAACCGCCATTGAGTATCCTGCTCTGAGCGAATATAAAATTTTACGGCTTCATACTCTAAATCTTTATGTGCTACAGCACCATAATCAAACTTTGCCGTGACCGTTACTGCATGCCCCTCAGCCACAACTTGATCATGAACCATATGAAATGCGGGCAGCCAAGTTATGAGTTTATTTAAGCGGTTTCTATACCCTGAATCAGGCAACTCTGGTTGGACAAACTGAGTTTCTAGCCATGCCAGATTTGGACAAGTAGGTAGTGCACTCGCCGCATTGCTAAATCCGGCGAGTAAAGCCATATAACCAAATAATTTCATCTTCTTTCTCATCATAATTTTGTCATTTAAAGAGTAAATACTCCACATTACAAAATTATTAACAATATTTTTTCTTTTTCCAGTGAGGTGTGGAGGCTTGTTGATGGGAATAATATTAAAAAATCATAAACCACTGAATAAAAATAACAAAATTGAAGTCTAGAAGAATAAAAGGGGCCAAATAAATGTAAAAAAAGTATGAAACTACTTTTTGGCAATGACATCAATAGGGGAAGAAAGCCTATCAGGGTACTTTAAATACTGCTTTTTACCTTCATATTGCGCTGCGATCCAACCATATTGCGCATGAGAACGGAACAGATATTCTCCATTCGTCGTTTGCAGTCGGCCAGCCACAGAGCGCCCCTCCAACGTCAGTTCAAGCGCCATATGTTGTTGCATATCATCAGCAAAATAACCAGAAACACTAAGGCCACCTTGCTTTGACTGCTCAATATCATTAATCACAATGAGGTAACTTCGTGCATGCTGAGGGACATAAAATGCAATTAAATCAAATACTTTTAAACTTTCAATCCGTCTAATATCAAATTCAATATAAGCCTGACTGATGTATTGATGATTATCAAATAGTGCCTTTCTTGCATTTGATGAAGCTTTGTTAATAACAAAGTACTCTGTATTATTTTGAGATAAAGCGGGCTCAAGTGACACCAAACTTTCCGCAGTGACGCTTAAAGCTTCTGGCTTTATTCCATTTGCACATACATTACTGAGCCCTCCCCATAGAAGGCATGCAATAAACAGTGCTACAGCGCAGGCTATTCCCTTATACATATCACTATATTAACAATTATCAGTTATTTAGGTACATTAAATGGTGCAAGTCAGTTAATCAAGCAATAAAACTCTATTATCAATCACAAAATTTTCACATTAGAAATACGTAATATGCTTGACACATTAAATTCAACAACTTGCATTAAATTATATGTTTACGTTGATTTACAAACAGCATCTATGGCCGTGATAACTTATTCGACAGGTAACGTGAAATACACATCATTATAAGGCTCATCTATCAATGTGAAGTGCCACCACTCTTCTGTTAGGCCCTTAAACCCTGCAGACTTCATGACGTTAGCTAACAACATGCGATTAGCCCGCTGCGAGGCATTGATGCCTTGATGGCTTGGCCATGATACTTTCGAGAAGTAATCCCACCCAGATCCCATATCCAACTCTTTACCGGTGGTCAGGTCAACCAAGGTGACATCCAAAGTACTGCCACGGGAGTGACCTGAACGCGCAGCGATATAACCACGCTTAAACAATTCACTTTTAGGTACATCAGGATAATATTTAGCTTTATTCTTTGTGTCATCTAACACTTTTGCCCAGCGAACAAAGTGATCAACCGCCATTTGAGGCCTATAACAATCGAATACCTTTAAGCCTAAGCCAAATTCATTTAATGCAAACTGCGCCTTTGCTGTTGCTTGCGCGGCAGCCTCGCTAAGTAGGCACTTTGGAGCCAAATAGCCATCGATTTTTGTGCCGACAAAATTGTCTGTGGTGAAATAGCGGATCTCTGTTCGAATATTTGGTACTTTGGATGTGATATCAACAAACTCTGCTGCTGATAGTTCGCTTGTGGCCAATACCAAGCAAGCCAGACCATACATGCATTTTTTCATTTTCTACCTCAAAGTACCTTTAACTTCCACAGAGGGCACAGTGTGAATTGAAATTATGGAAGAAGTATGGACAGTAAATTTTGGAATTCAACTACGTGGCAGTGCCTCAATACAAAAATGGGCATGCTTTTATTTTTCGAAAATGTGAGTCCATATAGTCAGTGCTTACTTACACTTTTTTACTTATTAACACACTCTATAACGGAATTATCGCTCTCGTGTTTTATGCTATAAGTAACTCACTATTGGGATGGACAAATGCTATATGCATTATTTTTCAGGGACGATGACTTTTTCATCGCCTGTTTACTCATCAAAAAGCCTTTATTTGGGCGCCAAAAATTCAGCAAATAAAGCCCTGACATCCACTTTAGCCCTTAACCTTGCAGCAATTAGATACAACCCAGCTAGCTTGCGATGAATAAATAACGCATCGACTGGCGGAGTATGCCATTGTCGTTCTTTTGTGCTCAGTGCCATGCCTTTATCACGGATCTGAGTCGCAATATCGCTCTGTGCAAAGTCATAAGGCTGCTGTGCTCTTAAAGGCTCGGTCGCCATAAAAAATAACTCTAACACAATCTCTTGATATGCTTCATCAATCTCATCGCCGAAGTAACCAATAGCATAAATAGCTTCGATCATTTTTTCTTTGTTATGTTCCAGGCCAGCTTTTAACAGTAACCAGTAACCTTGCGCCAACGGCAATGGAATGGAACGAGATGCCCCAAAATCCAATAATACAACTTGCTGTGCACCCTCATCGTACAGATAGTTTGCTAAATTAGGATCGCTTTGAATGGCGCCAATCTCAAACATCTCAATGAAAAACAAACGAATTAAATCTTCAGCAATGTTATCGCGCTGTGCCTGTTTAGCATTTTCAAATGCGACTAGCTCTTTCCCGCTGACAAATTCCATCGCCAAAATATGATCTGTTGAATATTGAGGATAAAATTCAGGCACTCGATATTGTGTATGACTTTTTAAGCCTTGCTTAAACTCTTGTAACCGCTTCCCTTCTGCAAGGTAGTCAGTTTCTACTAAAAGTTGCTGCTTAGCCTCCGCTATTAGAGGATCGATCACCACTTGTTTAGGCATCAAGCCCGACATTTTTATCAGCATAGCCACGTTGTCGACATCACTATCGATGCTATTGGCAACGCCGGGATACTGAATTTTTAACGCTAACTTTTCCCCTGACTCTGTCGTTGCTTCATGGACTTGACCGATGGACGCCCGTGCAAAGCTTCTCAATTCAAGGTGACTAAATTTATCAAGCCAATTAGGGCCCCAATTCGATTTAAGTAATTGAACCAGCTGCTTATGCGGCATGGGCTGAGCATCCGCACGCAGTTTATCTAACAGTACAGCCAGCTCCTTAGGTAACAGGTCACCAGAGTCCATTGAAACCAATTGACCCAGCTTCATCGCGGCTCCTCTTAAATGCGCGAGTTTGTCAGCAACGGCATGCATGTTCTTAGGCTGTAAGAGTAGTTCTTTTTTTGTGACAGATTGCCCAGTGAGTACCTGCTTTGCGCCTGAAAGTACAACATTTGACGCAACCTTTCCTGCTAACCCACCTAAATGTGCCAGTCGAGAAATACGTGAGGAAGGAACCCGCTTACTTTTATCTGTCATTTTATAAACCAATCAAACCCATGTTGATACGTGCGCAATAGAGGTACTGTGTTTTTTGCAATTTGGATCAATATTTCCCTTTCAAAATACAAAACACGCATAAGCAATGATATCAGTATATCAAAATCAACTTACATGCCCTACCAATGAAACATCCTCTTTTATAAATAACCGTCTAAGCTATAATTTGATTAATTTGGGATGTTCTCGTAGTTACTAATGAAGTATTTGCTTACCGCTGTTTTTCTAATGTTTACCAAGCCACTCTATGGCGAGACATATCACTTTGCCTCAATTAACTATCTGATAGAACAGGAAGTTGGCAGAATTGTACTCACCGAAGTCTATAAACAACTTAACATCGACATCACCATTACACCACTGCCTGGTAAACGCGCTCAATTTGAGGCTACAACAGGCATGAAAAATGGCGAAATAATGCGTATCTTTAGCTATGGTGAAGAGAACCCCGCAACGCTCAGAGTTCCGACCCCCTATTACTATTTAGAAACCACCGCATTTATTCGTAAAGATAGCGACATCAATATAAGAACTGCTGCAGACCTAGCGCAATACCACATTGTTAAGGTCAGAGGCGTAAAACACACCAATAATATCACCAAAGGCCTTAAACATGTTGAGGATATGGACACCACGGCGCAGATCCTAAAACTGGTGTCAAAAGGCTTAGCAGATGTTGCCTTAACAAATAAAACTGACGGACTCATGTATTTAAAAAAACTGGGTATAAAGAATGTCATGCATAGCCCAAGTCTAGCGGTGCTCGATCTTTATCACTATATACACGAATCACAGCGGCACTTAGTCCCTTTAGTAAACAGCAAACTCATAGAGATGAAAGAGTCAGGAGAACTCGCTAGACTGATTAAATCAGCCGAAGAACAAGTGATGTCTTCACGTCAATAAAATGATGCCAGCTCACTCATTTAACCATTCTTTTTTATAGAATGATTTTTTCGTATTTTATCAATTTCATTCGCATGTCAAGCCAACTAGAGTACGTTTATTAGCATACAACAGTGAGACAGCTATGAAGATTTTAAAGGTAACCAAAGCGCAACCAACACAAGATGGGGCTGGGGTAAAAATTAAGCGGATCGCAGGGTTTGACGGTAAAAGTATCGACCCTTTTTTAATGATTGATGAACTTAAATCTGACAACGCCCAAGACTATATTGGTGGTTTCCCTCCCCATCCTCACAGAGGTATTGAAACGTTTACCTATATTAGACAAGGCGGCTTTGAGCACCAAGATCAAATGGGAAATAAGAAAGCCATTCGAGCAGGAGAAGTGCAATGGATGAGCACCGGTCGTGGTGTAGTCCATTCTGAAATGCCACTCGCTGACGCGAAATACGGTATGCATGGATTTCAAATTTGGCTCAATATGCCAGCAAGGCACAAAATGGATCCGCCTAAATATCAAGATTCGAGTGAGCGAGCGTTGCCCACACTAACAACTGCACAGGGTGCAACTCTCAAAGCGCTTGCGGGTGAGTGGTCGGTAGGAGAAAAAACCATCTCTTCAGGATTAAACGACTTATCAGGGGAAGGGGCTATCAGCGATATCACGTTGCCAAAGCATAGCTCAATCCAACTCGACCTATCACACTTTGGCAAAGTTATCGCTTATATTCACTCAGGTTCATTAAAAGACGAGTCTCACCAGGCTGGTCGATTACTCACTTTAGATGCCAAATCTCCGATCCTTATAGAAACCGCAGAACATGACGCGGGGTTATTATTGCTGGCCGGTCAGCCCATTAACGAAAAGATCGCACATATGGGCCCATTTGTTATGAATACACAAGCTGAACTGCAGCAAGCAGTCAGAGACTATCATGCAGGGTTGTTTGGTACACTTTAACACGGTCATTGTAAACCCCATTTACATACAACAAACTCTTACTTTTCATTAATTTACAATTGATTGAGTGCAGCTTATACTCGCTGCGCTCAATATAATAAGGAAAGTAACACAGTGAACAAGTTAGTAATTGCGTTGATAACACTGATAGCGACTAATGCAAACGCCAAGCACGCTGAGATGAGTGTCCTACATGATGAGGCACGCAGCAGATCAATTCCAATTGAAATAACCTTTCCCACCAACGCAGCTCGCTGCACAACCAACACACCATGTCCTGTTGCGTTTATCAGTGCAGGCTATGGGGTATCACACCAAGACTATCAATTTTTAAGTAAGACATTGGCACATCAGGGCTATTTCTCCGTAGCCATTCGCCATGAGCTCAAGACAGATCCCCCTCTATCAGTTACGGGGAATCTATACGAAACCCGACTGGAAAATTGGCAACGAGGTGCAAAAACATTGGATTTTGTGCGTAATACACTCAAATCTGACTATCCACATTATGATTTTGATAACCTGCTACTGCTCGGCCATTCCAATGGAGGAGACATATCCTCTTTGCTAATTAACCAAGGTGCTTCATATATTTCAGGTTTGGTGACACTCGATCACAGACGTGTACCACTTCCTCGGAACAAAGCCATCTCGGTACTCTCAATTCGCGGCAGTGATTTCCCAGCTGATAAAAACGTTTTATATACAGTACCAGAATCGCAAACTTACCCTGTCTGTGTGATAGAGGTGCCTAACTCAAAGCACAATGATATGACAGATGAGGGCCCTGCTTGGCTAAAACAGTCAATGGTCACTTTGATTAAAGGGTACTTGCATGGCAAGACTTGCCCCACTCTAAAAGACACATTAAACAATTAACTTAATGCCAATGGCTTACAATAAGTGACTCCACCACAGCCGCTTATTGCAGCCTTTACTATAAGAGTAACTCCGACTCTATCGCAAAATACTCAGAGGCGGCATTCATCAAACTTGCCGCCGTCAATGACGGGACGCCATATACATGTGCCTCAGTCTGATATTTTTCACGTACTGTGTTGAGCAAAATATCAAAATCACCATCCCCAGAGACCAGTACAACTAAATCAGATTGCTTAGCGGATTCAAGTACATCGATGGTGATCCCCACATCCCAATCTCCTTTCGCAGACCCATCTGCACGTTGAATAAACGGCTTAAGCTTAACTTCAAATCCTATGGCTCTGAGAATATTTTGAAACTGCCGCTGCTTCTCATCCCCTCTATCAATCGCATAAGCGTAAGCGTTAATAACTTGCCTGTTCTGTGTCACTTCTGCCCAGAATCGATTGTAGTCAAAGTTGCGTTTATAGGCGCTCCTCGTGGTGTAATAGATATTTTGTACGTCGACAAAAATACTCACAGTTTGCATTAAACTCTCTCGCACACATAACTCACGTTGAAAAGTTTAAGTCTACCATTAAAGAAAATATTGAACACAGTCAAAAATCGCTATAGTTTTAGTAATTAAAAAATAATCAAAAGGAATAGAGTATGAACCCTCCATTACAAGATAAAGTAGCGCTCATTACAGGCAGTGCGAAAAATATGGGTCAAGCTTTTGCACTCAGTCTCGCCCAACAGGGCTGTGATATTGTCATTCATTATCACAGTGAAAGCGCACGCACAAATGCAGAAGATACCGCAGAAAAAATCATTGCGTTAGGACGCAAAGTCTCAGTTGTTCAAGCCGATTTAGGTTGCACGGCTCAGGTCAAAAACCTCTTTGCACAAGCGTTAGAAGCATTCGGCAAAATTGATATCGTCATAAACAATGCAGGTCAAGTGTGCAAAAAAGCATTTATAGATTATTCAGAGTCAGATTTTGATACGCTATTTAATGTAAACGCCAAGGGTGCTTTTTTTGTTATGCAAGAAGCGGCTAAAACACTTCAAGATAATGGCAGAGTGATCAATATTGGTACTTCACTTTTGGGCGCATTTACCGGTAACTATGCACTATACGCTGGCTCTAAAGCACCTGTAGAACATTTCACCAAAGCGCTAGCCAAAGAAGTAGGCGCACGCGGAATCACAGTCAACATGATCTGCCCAGGGCCCATCGATACAGACTTTTTTCATAAACAAGAAGATGCAGGCTCTGTCGCCTATTTAAGCGATGCTAGTGTGGCTGGTCGGATTGGCACCATTGAAGACATTGTACCTATGGTCGATTTCCTTTGCTCATCGCAATCGCAATGGACTACAGGACAAACTTTGTTTGTAAACGGTGGATTTGTCAGTCGATAGCCATTGTAATTGCCATGCTCAAGATTAAAAAAGTAGAGTATGGCAAAAATTAATACCTTCTCAATAAATGGCCACTTTTTTCGAGTATACGCTTCTCTGTCTTGATAATTTTCAAGTGCAAGCGAACGTTTTAACTGTGCATATTGCTGAGCAACTGTATCATTTGTGCGTAGAATATCCATGTGTACGCAAAGTCTCTATCGCATCAATTGACTCATTGAGGCTGCGCACTCCAACCATAATATCAATAATAGGCTTTGCAGAAATACCCGGTACAGAGGTACTACCGACATGCTCTATTGTGCCATGAAGCCAAGGCCTTAAAAGCGATAATAAATGTGCTTGCTCTCGCTCAAACTCTTTAGGCCACGCTTCATCGTAACTGACTAATTCTACCTTCATATGGTCACCTCACTCCCCATAATTACCTGACGATCACTGACACAACATGTTTAATCCACCAATCTTAACTCAAAGGTTCTTCAAAAAATCTAAAAACGCCCTACATAAACTGTCATCTTGATGGCGTACGTTCATAAGGTCAGTGATTGCGTTTCACATGCCAAACACATCGCTCTTATAGCAAGGATAAAGCATGGAAATTACCCTAAAGCGAGCATTAGAGTCCGACAAGCCCTATATACTCTCTCTGCGTGAGGAAACAATGACCGAGCACTTAGAGCGGCTAGGTATATTTTTGTGTCATGAAGCCCATTTAAGCAGGTTGGAGGAGTATTATCATTATGCCAATCTTATATTTATTGATGGGAAAAAAGTGGGCTGCATAAGGTATAGGGCCACAGTGCACCATCTTGAGATCATGCAACTGCAAATTGTGCCAAAGCATCAGAATAAAGGGATTGGAGCCGCCGTACTTAAATTTATTTTAAATAGTTATTCGACCATTCCTGCGCATCTCAGTGTGTTAAAAGAAAATCCAGCACAACGCCTCTATCATAAGCTGGGGTTCCAAACATACTCTGAAGATGAATTTGAATATCATATGGTACTCAAACGTGCCTAAAGACAGGTTAAAAAACTGTCAACCCCCTTTACATAGACGTACTGTTGAGCACTTGGTAGTGTGACTGTACTAATTGCCCCAACAACACAGACGTCGCCTGCAAACTTATTTTACTGTTGAGTGGACGCTCTGGCAGCCATTTTAGCCCCTGCCCCAGAACAACAGGCACCGTAATGACGATTAGCTCATCAATTAATTTTTTAACTAAAAAGTTTTGTACTAACTTACCACCATCTATGTACAAGCGGTAATGGCCCAATTGATGAAGCTGAGATATTACTTCTTGCTCACTTGCACACACCAAATAGGCTTTACCTTTACTTTGCTCAGGTAGTTTTTCTAAAGACTGGCTCAACACAAAAACAGGCTTATCATAAGGCCACTGTCCATATCGCATGACTTGCTCGAAAGTGTGTCTACCCATAACAATGGCATCTATCTGCGCCATGAAGTCAGCAAACCCAAGATCACTATGCTGTGGATTATCAATTTTAGATAACCAATCTATGCTGCCGTGCTGATCGGCAATAAACCCATCCAAGCTCTGTGCTAAATATACTGTATTTTTTGTCTTCATTACCTTAACCGCCCACCTTATCCAATGATTAAGTATCGGCTAAAAGTCTAGATTAATTAGCAGCTTTGATACATTTTTTAGTATAAAAAGACCACCAGCCTGTTTATAACTCTGACCATAGATAATCCATTTGATGAGCTGTTTGCCTGGCAACATCAAAGCCAAACCTTTTTTTAACCATATCTAGGCTCATATCAATGCCACACGCAACACCTGCCGAGCTAGTAAAATTTTGATCTGTTACAAACCGTTTATCATTAATAACCAATAAATGAGGATACTTTTCACGTAGCTCTTCGATACGCTGCCAATGCGTCGTCACGGTTTTACCCTCTATGAGCCCCGCTTTTGCAAACAGAAATACACCACTACATATAGATGCACAATGACGAGTATGTGTTGCAGTCTCTGCCAGCCAGTCTAATACCGCTTGGTTATCTATGACACGGTCAAGTTTGCCACCAGCCACAATTAACAGATCAAACCTAGGGTGACCATGAATGCAAAAATGAGGGTTAATGGATAAGTCGCCGCGCGCTCTAATGGGAGAATTACTCGGTGCAATCAAACTCACATTGATAGGGCGTTTTGAAATGCGCGAAGCAGTCGTAAAAACTTCAAGCGGACCACAAAAGTCCAAAGCTTCCACGCCATTATAAATAAAGATACCAATTTCCATGATGTCATCACGGGTTCAAAGTATGTGTAATTAAAGTGGCTCAAATTTGACCAACAATCAAGAGAAAGTTTTATGAATAAAATTAAAATTCAGAAATAAAAAAATATAAAAAATAGTAAATTTCATTAAAAATTCGATGAATAGCGGTTTAAAAGCGGCAGAGTTACCCTATGATTTGGCCGTCACATTTTGCAATACTTTTACGCTTGATCACATTTGCACTTTATATTGATTACAGTAGTATGTCCCCGAATTAGCAAGCTTGTATCTCCTGTAAAATTAGATATGGCGGCCACTACCTGGTCAATATTGCAACTCTATAACTCACAATTATCAATCGAACAAACTGAGAACACTATGAAATTAAAAATGTCATTTTTAAGCGCTGCGGTATGTTTAGCGCTGGCTGGGTGCGGTACTACACCTAGTTCACAAGACTCAGCACCCGTTGAACAAGTAAAAAAACAATATTCAAACCCTTTATTGAAAGCGTACACAGGCCCTTATCAAGGTGTTCCTCAGTTTGGCGACATGAAACTCGAAGACTTAGTGCCTGCAGCTGAGATTGCGCTTGCAGAACAACTTGCAGAGCTTGACGCCATCGTTAATAACTCTGAATCCCCAACGTTTGAGAATACCATTGCAGCCCTTGAGCGATCGGGCAGTGCTGTACAAAATATTTACCCTTATTTCGTTACCTATATTACGAACCTGTCGTCACCAGAAGTGCGTGAGCAGCAAGCCATTGTGATGGCAAAGATGTCAGAATTCGAATCAAAGCGTAACCAAAACAAAGCGCTATTCCAGCGTGTAAAGGCCGTATATGAAGGTGCTGAATACAAAACGTTGACGCCAGAGCAACAACGCGTCACTTGGAGTCAATACAACAGTTTTGCTCGCCACGGCGCAACCCTAGAAGGCGAAAATGCTGAACGTTATGCTGAAATCAATCTTAAATTATCAAAGCTGTATACTCAGTTTGGCAACAACGTACTTGCTGATGAAGAAGGTTATACGACGTTCTTAACCAAAGATCAGCTATCTGGTTTGCCACAAGCATTTATTGACTCAGCAGCAAGTGCCGCAGAGAAAAAAGGTCAACCAGGCAAATATGCGATCACCAATACACGTTCATCAATGGATCCGTTTTTGACCTACTCGACTGAGCGTGAACTGCGTAAAGCGGTTTGGCAAAACTACTATAGCCGTGGTAACAATGCCGGTGAGCACAACAACAAAGCGGTGATCTCAGAAATACTTAAACTACGTCGCGAACGTGTTGAACTGCTTGGCTACGAAGATTATGCACAGTGGCGCCTTGAAGACCGCATGGCGAAAAACCCAGAAAATGCCATCGCTTTAATGGATAAAGTATGGCCTGCTGCTATTGCCCGTGTTAAAGAAGAAGTTGCAGATATGCAGGCGATTGCAAACAAAGAAGGTGCAAACCTCACCATTGAGCCTTGGGATTATCGCTTTTATGCTGAAAAAGTCCGAAAAGCAAAATATGACTTAGATTCAAATGAAATTAAGCAATACTTACAACTAGACAAGCTCACTGATGCCATGTTCTATGTTGCAGGGCGCTTGTTTAACTATGAGTTTTCACCTATCCAAGACGGCTCAGTGCCAGTTTATCATGAAGATGTAAAGGTATGGGAAGTCACAGATAAAACAACTGGCAAGCATATTGGTTTATGGTATTTAGACCCGTTTGCTCGTCAAGGTAAACGCTCCGGTGCGTGGGCGGTATCCTTCCGCAGTCATACGTCTATGGATGGCAAAACTAACGTACTCAGTACCAACAACTCTAACTTCGTTAAGGGCCCTGAAGGTAAAGCAACGCTTGTTTCATGGAGCGATGCAGAAACTTACTTCCATGAGTTTGGTCACTCACTACACGCGCTCTCTTCAAACGTGAAATACCCAAGCTCAAACGCAGGTGTACGTGACTATACTGAGTTTCAGTCACAATTGCTTGAGCGCTGGCTGTCTACCGAAGAAGTGATCAATAAATTCTTAGTGCACCATGAAACTGGCAAGCCAATGCCACAATCTTTGGTCAAGAAGATCAAAGAGTCTGCAACTTTCAATCAAGGCTTTGCCACAACAGAATACCTGGCGTCTGCAATTATGGATATGAAGTTCCATACAACTGATCCAGATAAAATTGGCGACCCTGTGGCGTTTGAAAAAGCACAACTTGAAGCGATTGGCATGCCTAGCGAAGTCGTTATGCGTCATAGAACAACACACTTTGGTCATGTTTTCTCAGGCGAAGGCTATGCCACTGCCTACTACGGTTACCTATGGGCAGAAGTACTCACCTCCGATGCTGCGGAAGCGTTCGCTAATGCACCAGGTGGTTTTTACGATAAAGACGTTGCAAAACGCTTAGTAGATTACTTATTTGCAGTTAGAAATGCGATGGACCCAGCTGAAGCGTATCGCAAGTTCCGCGGTCGCGATGCAGATGTAAGCGCATTGATGCGCGACAGAGGTTTCCCTGAAACCAAATAATATTGGCTTTTATATCTAAAAAAGGGCGTACACAATACGCCCTTTTATTTTCATATCGTTAGTGACAAAGCTGACCGTGTTCATCCAGTACATTAATTCTTTTGAGTTGCTGTATTAATGTGGACATATTGAATGGTTTCACAACAAAGCCATCAACTTTCTTGAGCAAAATTTCCTGCACTTTTTCTTTACTATTTTCACACGTGACCATCAATACTGGCACCTGAGCTAAACGAGGTGTTTCTCTGATTTTACTGAGTAAGGTTAACCCATCGATATGTGGCATATTGAGATCCGATACAACCAAATGGTATTTGCGCTTACCAAGCAAAACCAACGCTTGCTTGCCATCTGTCGCTTCATCAATATCGTCAAATCCCAGTTTTCTCAGCATATTTATCATAACATGACGCATCGATGTCATATCATCTACCACTAAAATTCTCATTTTATATCCTTATTACTCGTATAGAATAAGTGCCGAGCTTCAAAGCTAGCCAACTTTTAAGCACTTGTCTAACCCCTTTACAGTGACATCGGATGTGCTGACAACAAGTCATAACGACTATAATCAGAGTGAACGAGATAATATTTTGCGAAAAACGCCAATGCGATGTGAAGATACCGATTTGATTGAAATTGCATGTATGAAGTCTTTCATACTAAAGATTACAACGAATACAAGAACATATGAAGGGAGAGCGAAAGACATTGTATACAACGAACATCGCATACAATGTCTTGTCATAGAACAAAACAGAGCGCTCACTCAGATAGCGCTAGACACAATCTCAGAGGTCACAGCACTGACACAAAATCCATTTTTTCAAACGATTAAGCTTAATGCTAAGACTTAATCGGATTGCAGGGATAATGACATAAACACACTGAGCGGATTATCTCTGTATAAACCAAATCGTTCACAGCGCTCAAAGCCTAAAGACTCATACAATTTAATCGACTCTGCTTGCTTAATACCCGTTTCGAGACGGATCAATGGAATTTGAGCATCACCTGCGTAGTGCAAAAGAATTTGCATAATACGCTTCGATAACCCTTTGCCACGAAAACTGGGTTTAACGTATAGACGCTTTATTTCGCCATACAGCCTTTTATCAAACTGCTTCACAATGGCACCACAAGCCACAATTTCTGATTCATCTTTTAAACCAACCGCTCTCACATTGGGCTGATTCAACTCCTCTAGAGCAAGCGATTGATCACTGGCAATTGGATAGAGGGTGTTCATTAGACGGTCTATTTCTGCAAATAAATCTTGAACATTAGGATCATCTGGCTTTAGCTCTACTAGCTGCATAGGGTCCCTTTTACATTGTTATTTTTTCGCTCATAAAGTGTGCACATACATTGTGATTGGTTTCATATATAGAAATGCACAACACACTCTAAGTCGTACTCCAAGGCACTCATATGCACCTTTAAACGAGGGGAGTCACTCAAGTAAACAACTCAGTGTAATCTAAATTGACGCAAGTATAACGGAAAATAGTTAAAATGTTATTAAAATGCGATTTCTTGCGCCAAATGGGTACAAAACATCTCAAAATGAGTAGAAAACAACCATAACGTCAGGGGAGGCTGATGGGGCTTAAAGCCGTGACATATTTAATTCCGGCACGTTCAAAGCAACGAATATCTTGCCTACTATGATAATGGTAAACCCATAATTGGCTGATTAATGAGCTTGGGTATTCGCGAAGTAAATCATCTATGCCACTGTGACTGGGGTTGCCCTTTACAGCACAGTCATGAAAAATAATTTCACTCTCTGATGTGACATGCGCAAGCAGCTCAGGGATTGGACGTGTATCTCCAGAATAAAACATAACTCCAGGAATATGTAACGCGAAAGCAGAGTTGGGAGCATGGTGACGAACAGGGTATACCCACACTTTCACCCCTTGATGCCAAAAATACTCACAGACAGGATGCAAAATAAAGGTATGCCAAACATCTGCTTTTAACTCTGCTAGCTTAGTGTAACGAAGCATGGCACATAACTGCGAAACCAAAAAAACAGGCACATATACTCTGATCTTTTTATCAGATAGCGTCGCTTTAAAATAAAGCTGCTCAAGACCGCCCACATGATCATAGTGTAAGTGTGTAATGAACACGCTATCGGGCAACTCATCAGGCAACACAGCATCATATCGATGCAATGTATCATGACCGCAGTCAATTAACAGCCAAGGTCTCGACTGATGCTGCAATAAACACGCAGAGTTACCCAGCTCCATAGCGCTTGCATCACCAACCCCTAAAAACAAGGCTGAATCAGGCCTGATTTCTTTTTTACATTGCGCCTCAACCATTGGCGTCAATGAATCTGGCATAGTCACATCTTGCAACACCATCGACCTCATTAACTAGAAGCTATTAAGCCAATATGCAGCATCAAATTGACAGAGCAATGACATGAAATTGACGAACCTGTTACGTAAAGCACTATATTTTAGTCAAAAAAACCATATCAACAATCAGCAAAAAACAATTAATTTATTAAAAATCAATTAATTAAAATATTTTCGAATTTGGTCCTATATTTGCTGCTAATATCTCAAACCAAACAAAATTAAAAAAGATTATAAAGATGAAAAGAATAATTACCCCAATTATCGCCGGATTATTGCTAAGTGGTTGTGTGGTTCACATCAATGGTAATGCGCAAGACGACTTAGTACAGTACACAAAATCCCTCTCTCTACCATCTGCAGGTCTATCTGAATTAAGCATAGATAATGGTTCTGGCGATATTATTGTCAAAGGTGCTAAAGATGCCACATCTATTTCACTCACTGCAAACATCATCACAGCCCCTGATAGAAGCTATACTTTGACATTAGATAAACACGGCGATACGGCAAAACTCGTTGCAAAACATGACGCATTCGTGGGCGTCGCTTGGTACTCAGGGAAAAGCCCACAAATTAGTATTGAGGTGACTGTGCCTGACTCTATGATCCTCGATATAGACGATGGTTCAGGTGCGCTGTTTGTCTCTAATGTTGACAGTGTCACCATTGACGATGGGTCAGGCCACATTGAGCTGAAAGACGTTGATGGACACATCAAGATTGACGATAACTCAGGCGATATCACCATTACTCATGCCACTCAAGATATTCGCATAAAGGACGGTTCTGGTAATCTAGAGCTAACAGATATTGATGGCCATATCGACATTGACGATGGCTCCGGCAACATTAGCATCGCCAACGCCGCAAAAGATGTTCGCGTGCAAGATGGCTCCGGTAATATCCTAATAAACTCTGCTCAACTTGTGTCTATTGAAGATGCTTCGGGAGATATTACGTTAAGAAACGTTGTGGGAGAGATACAAGTAGAAGACGGCTCGGGAAAAGTCGACATTGTCGGTGGCCAATCTGTGACACTCAAAGACGACTCTGGAGATATTCAAATCTCAAACATTGCTAGTAATGTAACCATCGATGACGGCTCTGGTGATATTTGGGTAACACAAGCAAAAGGCGAGGTATCTATAGAAGATGAGTCAGGTGATATCGCCGTCAGTGACAGCCACAAACTAGAAATTACTGAAGATGGTTCTGGCGATGTCAAAATTTCAAATGTCACACATGTTTCGAATCTAAATTTAGATAGATAATGACTGTGTTGTTTTAATCAAAACACGACAGCTGCGCGCCCCATTTCACGCGCGCAGCCCTGAAAAATACCGAGCCTGCACACTTAGCGCCATAAATTGCTACTAGGGCTTATGCTAAAGTGATCACATATTGGAAAAAAATGCATAGCTAACAAGCATTGTTAATAATAATTACCTATATCCCATCCCTTTAAGTTCTCATAATATAATCCTCTTGCTTGTTATACCTATGGGAATTCAGTGTTTAAGGTTTTTATCTCTGCGTGCTTATTGTCGCTTGCAGCAATCAACTCTATCGCACATGCCTCTGAAGACTTTACACAGTATAAAACTCAGTCTGAGGCCAAGGGCAAAAAAGATCGAAACGCGCTTTTAGAAGATGCGCAGAGCTTACTCGCAGATCCCACTTTAACGCACACACAGCGCACCTATGTATTGCATCGCAGCGCCTTACACTTAGTCAGGTCGAATCAATTTCAAAAAGCCGCTAGGCGTCTGGATGAACTTGCAGCTCACTTAGCGCAGTTCCCTGATACTAATTTACTGGGTAAATATCACTGGGTAGCAGGAGATTTGGCTATACTTCTTGGTAACAGCACCGATGCACAGCGTCACTTTGAGCAGGCGATATCCCAATTTGAGCAATCTGGGGACCTTCGTATGAAAAGTCACGCTCATCGAATGCTAGCCAATGTACTGTCTCAGAAGCAAGATTACTTTCCCGCACTAGCACATGTTTTTCAGGCCAAAGACACGGCAAATAAAATCAACAATGTACATTTATTTAGTGCTGCATTAAGTACAGAAGCGAGGGTATATAGAGATTTTCACCAGCTAGACAAATCACTAGATGTACTCAATCAACAATTGGAGTTTCAACTAGGTGAGCCAGACATCAGTCTTGCGCATATCTCATCTACTTACTATAGCTTGGCACGTATTTATGAAAAACTGTCAGACCATCATGCCGCAATTGAAGCACTAAACAAGTCGTACGACATAGATAAAAAGCTCGATGATAAAAATTATATGGGCTTAACTCAGCTCCATATTGCAAAGTTATATATAGAACTGGAAGACCTCACCGCTGCACGCACAGCCATTGATCTGGCAAGCTCATTATTTTCACTGGTTAATAATGAAAAAAACCAAGCAAGAGCACAAGCTGTACAAGGGCAAATCGCGCTGGCCGATGGCGACTATGTGAAAGCCATCCAACTGATTACCTTGGGCTTAGACAAGCTAAATGCACAAGATAATGAAAAGCTCTACCAAGAGTTTCAAGTTAAACTGGGCATGGCATTAGCCTATGAACAACCTGCAGAGGCAATTGAACTCTTATCGACATTACTTGATACAGTCAATGAAGAAGATAACTTAACGGTATTACAAAGCCTTGCAGTGGCACATAAAAGCCTCAATGACTTTGAACAAGCCCTTTATTACCAAGAGCGCGCCTTTGCAACCAAAGAACACATAAGTCAGCAAGCAATTACCACAAGGTTAGAGGCCAAAAAGCTTAATAGTGAGATAGGCCTCAAACGATTGGAGGTCAATGAACTACAGGCAGGTCTAGCACAACAAAAGCAAGACACAAAAACACGCACCGTCGTGTTGGCTGCTGCCATTATCGTATTAATTAACTTCATATTACTCTTTTATCTGTACCACTTAAAACGCCGCCGTGTGATGGAAAAGGAAGCCGAGTTATTAAACCAAAGCCTGAGCTTGAAGCAACAACTACTGGCCGATGTGTCTCATGAATTGCGTACGCCGTTAACCGTACTCAAGCTAAATATTGAAGCGCTCGAATATAATTTAACTGAAGACCCTAAAACAACGTATAAAGTGCTGCAACGCAGACTGGATATGCTCAATACCCTAATTGCAGACATTTATGAATTAGCTCAAGCCGACACAAATAACTTGCGACTTGAGTTTGAGCTGTGCCAAGCAAAAGCTTTATTCGATGACTTAACTATCGCTATCGCCCCAATCATTGATTCATCTGATTTAGAGGTGATATACATCAATCAATTGCCAGAACAGTTACAAGTTGAATGCGATATCAGTCGTTTAAATCAAGTGTTTAATAATTTAGCGCGTAATAGTGTGCATTACACCGATCAACCGGGACAAGTAAAAATAACGGTGTCTCAGCAGCAACAAACCGTGGTATGTACCTTTGAAGATAGCGCGCCTGGGGTCAGCACGGACGCACTGGAAAAACTATTCGAGCGACTCTATCGATGCGATAAATCTCGCAGCCGAGATTTAGGTGGCTCAGGTCTAGGCTTATCAATCTGTGAAAAGATCATTGAACTACACAAAGGTCATATCGCGGCTATGCACAGTGAATTGGGGGGAGTAGTGATTCAATTTACCTTACCAATCAAGCCCTAACCAAATCGCTCTCTCACTAACATTGTCAACTGACCCCCAGTGATCACACGTCTATCCAGTTTGGTCACGTCTTCCTCATTCCTACTGACGGATTTTCAGGCCCATACGCTGTAAGTCAGCTAATCAATTTGTCATTTAACGTCTATATTTTGAATATGTTTTGATATATGAACAACCAACCCATCAATTTTTTGGATTGGTTTGATTAATTCAATCAAATATACAAATTAAATGTTCAGCGACATAATAGCTCCATCAACTTTAGAGGAGAATCAAAAAATGCTAAATAACATCGAAGGCAAAAACGTACCATCAGTTACTTTTCCAGTGCGCGTAGGTGAAGAGTTTCAACACATCACATCTGATGAGTTGTTCAAAGGTAAAACCGTCATCGTATTTTCACTACCAGGTGCTTTTACACCAACATGTTCATCAACACACTTACCGCGATACAACGAGCTTGCGCATGTATTTAAGCAAAATGGCGTAGATGACATTGTATGTATGTCTGTCAACGACACGTTTGTTATGAACGCTTGGGCAAAAGATCAAGAAGCAGAGAATGTCACACTCATCCCAGATGGCAATGGCGAATTCACTGACGGTATGGGCATGCTTGTCGACAAAAGCGACCTTGGCTTTGGCAAGCGAAGCTGGAGATACTCAATGCTTGTGAAAGACGGCGTAATTGAAAAAATGTTCATCGAGCCAGACTTACCTGGCGACCCGTTTGAGGTGTCTGATGCTGACACCATGCTCGAGTACATCAATCCGGAGCAAAAAAAGCCAGAGCCAGTATCCATTATTACTAAACCTGGCTGCCCATTCTGTGCTAAAGCAAAAGCACTGCTAAGCGAAAAAGGCTTGGTATATGAAGAGCTAGTACTTGGTCAACAGGCAAGCTTAACCAGCTTAAAAGCTTTATCTGGTCGTGAGACAGTGCCTCAGGTATTCATCGGTGGTGCACACATCGGCGGCTCAGATGACTTGACCACCTACTTCGAAAATAACTAACTCCTAGCACTGTAAAGGGGCATGACAGCCCCTATAAACCACATTTTCAATCTTTAGTGAGGTAATAATGAAACAGCTTGAAACAGATGTCGTTGTGATTGGTGCAGGTACTGCTGGCCTGAGTGCTTATCGTAATGCAAAGCAATACACACCCAACGTGTTGATGGTCGAGTCAGGTAAATATGGTACAACTTGCGCACGTGTTGGCTGCATGCCGAGTAAACTGTTAATAGCTGCTGCAGAAGCCGCTCATCATGTCGAACAAGCCCCTCAATTTGGCGTCATGAGTGAACCGGCAAAAATCGACGGGAAAGCAGTTATGGCCCGAGTGCGCAGCGAGAGAGACCGTTTTGTCGGCTTTGTAGTCGAAGCTGTCGAAGAGTTACCAAATGAAGATCGCATCATTGGTCACGCTAAGTTTCTTGATGACAATCGCGTTCAAATCGATGACCATACCATTATTACCGCTAAACGCTTTGTGGTTGCCACAGGTTCTAGACCCAACATTCCACCACCATTTTTAGCATTTGGAGATAGGCTCATCATCAACGATGATGTGTTTGATTGGCAAGACCTTCCAGATTCAGTCGCTGTATTTGGCCCTGGTGTTATTGGGTTAGAGCTTGGACAAGCACTTCATAGACTTGGGGTAAATGTAAAGCTATTTGGCGTTGGAGGCAATATAGGCCCGCTGACGGACCCCGTGATCCGTGACTACGCAAACACCGTATTTGCCGAAGAGTTTTATGTTGATACGGATGCAAAAGTATCTGACATGAAAGTCGTTGATGGCAAAGCCCAACTCACCTATATCGATAAACAAGGTCAATCTCAAACTGAACAGTTTGATTATGTGCTGGCTGCAACGGGCAGGGTACCTAATGTAGATCAACTTGGCCTAGAAAATACGTCATTAGAGTTAGAAGATCATGGAGTACCAATTGCAGATCCCCATACCATGCAATGTGGTGATAGCCACATCTTTGTAGCCGGTGATGCCAGCGATCAAATTCCGCTACTACATGAAGCGGCTGATCAAGGCACGATTGCGGGCGTTAATGCCGGACGTTTCCCTGATATCCGAAATGGGTTACGCCGCACACCAATCGCAGCTGTATTTAGTGACCCGCAAATCGGCATGGTTGGTGATAATTACGCTCAGTTGACTGCAAATTATGGAGAATGTGGATGCTATGAAATTGGCGAAGTCAGTTTCGAAAACCAAGGTCGCAGCCGCGTGATGCTCAAAAATAAAGGCCACATGCGCGTGTATGCAGAGCAGGGGACTGGTTTGTTTTTAGGCGCTGAGTTTATTGGACCAGCTGCCGAGCACATTGCGCATTTACTTGCTTGGGCTGTGCAAAATAAGATGACGGTACCGCAAATGCTGGATATGCCATTTTACCACCCTGTAATTGAAGAAGGTGTTAGAACAGCACTTCGTAACGTCAATGCGAAATTAAAGTTCGGCCCAGACATTATCAAACATTGCTTAGAGTGTGGTCCAGGCGCTTAATTAAGGCCGCTGTATTTCAGCATACCTAGAGTGAGCACTATGCTCACTCAGTCTGGCTGTAAAAGTGTTCGGGATCAAATATCTCTGGCCGACGGCTTCTTATTACCTTCAGCGCGTCATTCATTTTATTAATTATTTTTTTATCTATCGCTTTGTTGCAAGCGAACCCTAAATAGGAAGAACGCAACGGCATCACAATTCGATAGTGCTTTGGATTGATCCCAGCTCGTTTAAACTGATAGCGTGCAATCACATCCCCATATGCAATTAAATCTATACGCTTTAACTTTAACATTTGTACCAACTCAAAACCTGAGGCTAAAAAGACTAAACTCTCTTTATCAATCCCAGATTGACGCAATAATTGATGACCAATATCATTTTTCACCACACCAATTTTTAAATCGCCAATACTTTTCAGGTTCGCTAAGTGATAGCTTGTTTCTTTGTGGCCAATAATTGCAATGTGATTATCCATGGTCGGGCCAATAAATTGAAAAAGCTTGGCACGCTCTTCAGTGTAAGTCATAGAAAAAATGCAAGCATTGTGATTAGACAGCGTCATCTGATAGGCCCTAGGCCAAGGCAATAACATAACGTTGTTATCGTCAAAATCCCAGCCTAAATCAAGATAGATAAGCTTCAACGCTTCAATAGCAATGCCTTCTACTTGGCCATTCACATGGTAATTAAAAGGCGGGTAGTCTTCAGTAAACCAAACAAGGCTAGGCCCCTTAGCGACAGCCGAATGCGTTAACATCACAATCAGTAAATAAAACGCGAATTTGAGCATCATTGGATTTCCTCACTTCACTTATAGTGTAGATGCAATCGCATCGTTTGTAAGGTGCGTTTTACTATACTGATACAACCAAAAAAGGCAGCCTACGCTGCCTTTTTTGATAAAAATTTGAACTTAAGCTTTTTTAATCGCTTTTTTCAGCTTTTTAATTTTTGCTTCATGCTTTGCGATCTTCTTAATGCGTTGCTTAACTTCTTTTTTTAGCTTTTTAACTTCAACTTTCTTAGCCATTATGATCTCCTATTGACTTTGATTTATGCTTATTTAAAAACCTTTTGATAAACTTTCTAATTTCTTTTGATGAACTCGTTTCTAGCTCATTACACAACGCAATAAACTGATCTTTCTGGTCTTTATTAATACGCACTAGTAACTGTGCATCTTTGTTCTTCGCCATACCTTCCCCTAAGCGTATATACAAACGTATATACATTTACTATCTATGTCAACGATAAATCTGTACAGTATTTGTGCTGCCATTATACATGTCTTAATCTGTCCTATGCTTGTCGAGAATAGGTATCTACTTACTTTGCTTCAATTTTTATACTGGTCACAACAAAGTAACCGATATAGGACAAACGCGATGAGCAAAGCACTTATCATTATTGATACACAAAACTCTTTTTTTAAAACGGATTATTGGCAGGAAAAAGATTTTCCCACATTCAAAAAAAATCTAGGGAGTCTGATCACGCATTTTAACAATGCTAACTTGCCGATTATTAAAGTGCTACATAGCCGAGAGGATGCGATTGACAGCCCATTCAATCCTGCTTCAGGCTTAGTTGAACCGATGGCCTTTTTACCAAACTCATTTACGAAAGTGTTTTACAAATCCGTACACAACGCTTTTACAGATACTGGGTTGGCAACATGGTTGAAACGATACAACATAGATACAGTGGTGATCAGCGGCATACGCACAGAGCAATGCTGTGAGACCACTGCACGTGTTGCCTTTGATTTAGGCTTCAACGTTGAGTTTGTTACTGATGCCACACTGACCTTTGATATGAATTGTCCCATAACGGGAGCAGATTATTCATCAGATGACATCAAAGCCAGAACAGAATTAGTACTTGCTAATCGTTTCGCTTCCATTCATTCTCATCAAGACTATTAGTGCTTCAAGTTGGCGGTGCACCTTGTTTATAAGAGGTTTATCGCCATTTTATATTAACAATTCCATCCTTTTACAATGTGGCGACAACCAGTGACTATTTATTTTGTTTTGCTTGCAGACACACTCCCACTCGATTTTGCAGGCCCTCTGCAAGTGTTCATAGAAGCTAAACGCTTAGGTTTAGACTACGAGATAAGCTATGTCAGTACATCTAAACAGCTAAGCTGCGATGGGGGGTTGCAATTAGCCAACCTAGCACCTTTACCGCCAACATTAGCGCCTGAAGACATCATAGTACTGCCTGGTTGCCATCGTGCTTTCGATGCATATTCAACTCAAGATGCGCGAGAGACTATTCAATGGCTAAAAAACGTCATCGAAGATCACACGGTCCTCACCATCTGCTCTGGCGCTGTGCTGGCTGCAAAAGCGGGGTTATTAGTTAATAAATCCTGCACAACGCACTATCAACTCATAGATACAATGCGCACAGCATTTCCGGAAAGCCACGTATTAGATAATAGAATATTTGTTGAAGATACGCATATCATTAGCAGTGCTGGCATTAGTTCGGGGATCGATATGGCACTTTATTTTGTGAGCACTCAATTCGGCGAGCATATTGGCGCTCAAGTGGCGCAAGAAATGCTTGTCTATTTCCGTCGAACAGGCCAAGATCCTCAGCTCAGTAGCTGGCTGAAATATCGTAATCACATGCATCGCAGTATTCACAAAGTGCAAGACGCAATTTGTAGTAATGTCACTGAACACTATTCGCTCGAGCAACTCGCCGATATTGCACACTTGTCACAGCGTCAATTAAGTCGTCTTTTTTCTGTACACCTCGGCATCTCCCCCCGAGAATACCTCCAGCACATCAGAATCGGTCATGCAAAACAGTTGTTGAAACACAGTAATCATAGCGTTGAAATTGTTGCACAAAACTGCGGTTACTCAAGCGGCCGTCAGTTCAGGCGCGCGTTTACTCAAACAACACACATGAGCCCCCAACAATACAGGCTACAATATAGTGGTGTGTAACTTCTCAAGGGTAAGAGATCACCTGTGCGATATATCAATACATCAACAAAGTAGATCAGATAGTGTATTTATATTATCTTTATGAACGTCTAGACTCAAAGAAACCACTATCTATGGAGTGTTTATGAGTGACTTATTACTCTACGTCCAATTACGCTTAGAACCGGGTTGTATGGGCCCGCAAGGTAAAGACCATATTGAAGCTTTTTGTAAAAAGGAAAACGCGTCTCCTTGGCAAAATCAATTTGCAACGGTGAGCGTAGTACCTCGATATGACAAAACCCTACCTGAGTGGGAATATAGAGTAAAAAACAAATTACTGAGCGCAGAACAAGCCACTAAGTTTATATCTATGCATGATACAACTAAATCAGATTTAGAGGATGACATTGAATCTCATATGGCCGAAGAGATTGATGCCTACATGCAGGGTAAGTTTTAGTCAGAAAACTCCACATTACGATATCAACCTACTTACCACGGGGTGATCTATACACGATCACCTTCTAATATATTTATCGTATACATTAAACACAGTTATATTCATACGCGTACTGAAGACTTCTAAACAACAAATGCGCTTTGTTATCCCAATATAACAACTCAAAACGATCAGTAGTGCAGTTAGTATTTGGTTTTGCCATGCATTCAATGCCCATTGCCCAGACCAAACTAGATTATAATCAGTCATCATTGGATACGCATACTGAATAGGCCATTGGAAGCCATCGGGGCCTTTTGACCCCAATACATCGCAGAAAATATGCAGGTGAAAGCAAAAAAATGATGCAAACCAGACACAAGCTTTATTTGTCTTTGCTATCCATGCACATAACAAGGAAATAGTAAACGCAGCGAGCAGGTTATGCCCTAACACATGATGGTATTGACTATACCAAGCGGTTTTACCCGTGATGGCATCGACCACAATCCCCAACCCATCCAAATCTGGAGCAATACCAGATAAACTGACTAACATACGATTTCGTCGACTTTTAAATGCAGCAACCGATACCGTCCAGCTCAATAATAAATGAGTAACTGGTGCCATGCACTCACTCCCAATATTTATAATTCAGATACTCTCGTGATTTCGTAATCAGGACAATATTATAAAAATGGGCATAAATATGCGCTGAATAATTTTTATAAAAATGAGCGCAAGTCATAGTGTAAAAAATAGAGTGTGACAACAAGAAGGTGCATCACGCAATGCGAGTAAGAGGCACAATGCCACTGTCTGCCTCTTACTTTTATATTTTTGGGTGCTAGGGGTGTAATGCCCCTTTACAGCCTTGAGTGGCCTCATTGCTCTGCATAAAAATAGTAACCTCAGCCATCACTAAGCCAAACTTTTTTATATACGAGCGGTTCATTAACGTGCATTTATCAAACGCCCACATCCAATCATCAAAAACAACACGGTAGGTGCTCTCATCAACGGGTAAATCCATTTCGTACTGCCATCTAAGCGCATTGCCGTAGACAGTCCCAACAGCGGGTGTTGCAATGTCAGATGCACGACCTGTAAACCCGTCACCGCGCTTTTCTATGGTCCAAACTCGATGCTTAACACCATCACCGACTCCGTAAGTAAACGTTTCATCAAGCACCAGTTTTCCCTGCGCATTGACAAAGCCGTCTATGCTCACTTTAAAACGCTGAACAAGCTCGCCACTGCGATTTTGAACGATACCCCATGCATTGACCTGTCCATCAAAGAAGCGAAAAACGTCAATTTCTGGATTCATATTTTGGTATTCATCGCTTTGCACTGAACTTTGGCAAGCAGAAAGTAAGACCAATACGCAGCATACAATCACAAACTTCATTATTTCTCTCCCAACAATTTCATGCGCATTTTGGGTTCAGTGGTCTTTTCACCCAACCAAATATCAAAAAACCACTTAGTAAAATTTTGATCTGCGATTTCGCCTAATAACTTTTCAGAATCATAAAAACGTGTCGCTCCCTTCTCATCTCTCACACCATAAAGCGAGTAATTTTTGGAAACATCGGGAAAAATCGACTGCATTTGTGTTAGCCAAATATCACCCAGCGCTTGATCATCGAAACCTTGCTTTTGCATTTCTTCCAACGAGCGTTTCGCAATTTCTTGACCATCTAAATCGCGTAAATACGTTAACTGTAAGACAAACGGCTTTAGGCGTTCATATTGACCGGAGGGCGAATAAAGTCGGATATCATACACGTCCCAAAACAAATAAGTCATTCGCGCCGTTTGACCAACTTGCGTCATGTCTCTTGTCAGATCAAGTCCTATATTTTCACTGCTATTGGCCAAGCCGCTCACCACAAGGAACAACGCCAATACACTATTTTTAAACTGTTTCATTTTTAATCCATCATTTATGTTCAACAGCTTATACGCAAGTATTATATGTTTCGTTCACTTAGCAAGCGGCTATCTTGTAAGAATGTGTATTGGAGTATCTAGGAAGGCATCGCTTCGACCAATGAGAAGTTAATGTGGTTCGTGATGTAAGCCGTAAAATTGACAAAACTGCGATATAAACCACTGTAACTTCGGGTCTCGTTGACGCGTTTTGTGCCAATATAATTTTACACGATAATTTGGTACGTTGATGGGGGGGATATGGCTAGACAACTGATACTCTTTTGCAGCATGTGCAGCATACCTTGCAGGCAGAGTGATCAGCCAATCAGTGTCTTTTATAAGCGCTAGCGCATTAAGCATATGCGGCGTCGCCATAACGACATGACGAGACTTTTTAGACTGTGCCAAAATACGATCCACGATTCCTCTTGTTTCATTCCAAGGTGCAATCAACACATGTGATTTCGACAAAAAAGTTTCCAAAGACAATTGCTCGGGAAATAACTGCTTTGCGCAGCTCAATGTCACATAACTCCCTTCAAAGCAATTTAACTGTACCAACCCCTCTAACGTTTCTTGCTGGTGCTCAAACCCACAAACAAGATCTAGTTTTAGGTCTTTCAATGCCTGAACGGGAATGCGTTCTTCCAATTGAATTATTTGAATAGATAAGTTCTTAAATCGAGATAATATGTCACTTAAAAATGGCTTCAAGCACCATGCTGTATAATCTGTAGCGGCCAGTGTAAGCCGCTCCACTTGTTGCGGATCAAACGGTTTTGCCCCTTGCAGTCCCAAGATAATCGCTTCAAATGCAGGCAACACATCCGCGGCTAGTCTATTGGCATAATCCGTTGCCAACATCTGATTATTTTCTCTGACGAACAGCTCATCTTTTAACCCTAACCGCAACCGAGTCAAAGCATGACTGCATGCCGACTGGCTCATATGTAAAATATTCGCGGTTTGGGTCACTGAGCCAGTTTGATACAACACAGCAAACAGCTTCAACAAGTTTAAATCTATATTGGGTATATTGTTCATGCATTTAATACATATACTAAGTGCAAACCATGCACTTTATTCATGTGTTACTAAACAGTACACTGATACGCATCTAAGTCAAACAGGAATAAACCACCATGAGCTTATCTATAAGACCTGCAGAAATGAAAGATGCAGCCACTATCTTGCACTTCATTAATGAATTAGCCATTTATGAAAAAGAACCTGATGCGGTAGAAAATACGGTACAAGATATTGAAAAAAAACTATTTGGCGATGATGTGCGGGCCCATGCACTTATCTGCGAGCAAAACGGCGAAGCCATTGGCTTTGCGGTATACTTTTTCAACTATTCAACGTGGCTAGGCAAATATGGTTTATACCTTGAAGATTTATATGTTGCACAAGACAAGCGCGGCGTAGGTGCGGGTAAAGCATTGATGAAACACCTTGCCCAAACGGCAATACAAAAAGACTGCGGCCGTTTTGAATGGGTGGTTTTAGACTGGAACAAACCCGCCATAGACTTTTACCAGAGCATAGGTGCACAGCCGCAAGATGAATGGATAATTTATCGTCTGACCGGGCAAGCACTTAAAGACTTTGCAGAGCAGCCTTAAACATCTACGTATTTATCTTGCATTGCTTTGAGCTCCGGTGGAAGAGCAATGCCTTCACGCTCAGCAATCGTAAACATGGCCCGTTGAATATACCCACCATAAATATTGCCGGCATTATCCGTGATCTGCCAATCTTCTATGTCTTCCAATTGGCAGACATAATTGTGGGCCATTTTACCGGTATGCGTGATCGGAGGTGTAACCAAAAATACACTCACTTCATTGCCCTTAATTGTCTCAACGTGCGCACCCAAATGTTCAATGACACCTCTATCACTTTCAAAGCCAAGTTTGACAAATGCATCCTTTGGATATCTTAAGAACAAAACCCGAAATTCATCGATTGTCGCTTTCGCAAGCGCAACGGCCTCCAATACCAGAGGATCATTCGGATCGGTCTCAATTGGCGGAAAGTCTTGTGATTCAGAGCTATAACGATTGTGTAGCCAAAACCCAGCGAGTATTACCAAAACAACTAGACCCCAGTACATACTTTCTCCTTCCGGACTATTATCGAAGTGTGAATCTCACTTTTAGACACTCACTATGTCATTGTTAAACCTATAACACTCAGTTTAGGACAATTTTGATCTAAATTAAGGCGATTATTGAAATGTAGAACAGGATAGTAGGTAAATTGAAATCGAGACTATTCCGAAGTCGGAGTTGATAAATAAAACATGCCTAACTTAACAAAGCAAATACACAATAGAATAACAATCTATATGTAAACAAATGCAAAAAATTGAATTTTCACAATTATTTACAATAAAAATATTAATTTTTTGGCTTACCGATATACAGCGGGCTTTTGTTCTCTCTTGGTCTGTTTTCTGCTCATATTGTTACCGAGCAAATCTTCTCGGCTAACTAAAAATCCACATATGCTGCTTACCACAATATAGATCCCATACATGGATCCAATGTAAACCCAATCATTTTCGCTGGTTAGCAATGATAAATTAGTCCCATCATTCACAAACAATACATTGATGATTGATAACACAAACGCAGCTCGATAGTACAGTGAGTGACCAAGGTGACTGGCAAAAGCAGAGACTAGTAATGCAAATAAGCACAAATAAAAGCCTATCACAGAACCTGCGCCAGGTTGATAGCTCGGGTATATGGCAAAAATCGAAATTAACACCGAGATCCATCCCGATAGGTGGTAAATCATTTTCAGTTCCCTTGAATTAAAATGTTATATTTTGTAAACCAAAGCATGTGGCGATTATGGTAGATGTGCGGCATTTTAGCAACTCCTTTGAGATGACATATTTATTGACTAACTCGTTAAAACGTCTGATATTCGTTTTTTTAATGCAGGAATTGCATTTATTTCAAACCAAGGATTCCGTTTCAACCAATAATGATTTCGTGGGCTTGGATGCGGTAATGGCATCTTAGTTGGCATAAACCTTTCCCAATTCTGAACAGCTTCGGTGACATTTGTATAGCTCGCCAAGTGATAAGCTTGCGCATACTGCCCAATTAATATTGTAAACTCAACCTGATTAAATTCCGCCAATAGTTTTTCACGCCAAGTGCTAGCACATATTTTAGGTGGCGCTTTATCACCGGTTTTACCTTTTCCCGGATAGCAAAACGCCATAGGGATAATGGCAAACAATGATGGATCATAAAATTGCTGCTCCGTAACACCCAACCAGCCTCGAAGCTTTTTACCACTCGCATCATTAAAAGGTTTCCCTGTTTTATGTACTGTCATGCTAGGCGCTTGCCCTGCGATTAGTATCCTAGCGTTGGCACTGCCTTGCACAACAGGGGAAGGCACATGACCAAACTGTGTATGACACAAACGGCATGCCGCTATCTCATCTAATAACTTCATGGCTATTCTGCATTCTTAAAAAGTACACTATCATTGCTTAAGTAGACCGCCATAGCCAAATATTAATTCACGCCAGCCCTAACTTTTTTAATGATATAGAATCACTTACTAGAATAAAGAATAAATTAACCCAATAAATAGATGGAATTTTACCAAAAAATTAATTTTCCCGCTTTCTTGTAGCAAAAACTTTAACTTCTTTCACTTCTAGTGACGACACCATACTTTTAAGTGTATTTAGCAATGATAATTACTGTTATTTACAAAACTATTCGTAGATAATAATTTACCTAATCAAAAAACTTAGGAACGTTATGTCACACGCCGATAATGCTTTGACTTTTCAATATAGGTTGAGCGTTGCGTCCCGATTTTGCGCTGCAATTTTAGGGGGATATTTTTTCACAGCCTACTGTGTTTCGCTTTTAAGTCTCTTACTGCCTACAAGTAAAGTAGATGCCGTTTTATACAGTGTATGTGCGAGCATATTAATTTATAGCTGTGTATTTATTGCCGTTTTTGCTGCCCGCTCCCTATTTAAAGTATGGGTAGCATTAATCATTAGTACTGGCGTATTTGCGCTATTCACGACCTATATTCAGGGAAGTATATGAAAGACAGTTTTTTTCGCTCAATGACTTGGCTACATACTTGGGTTGGTCTTTTAATGTGCTGGCTACTATTTTTAATTTTCTTCGCCGGTACAATTAGCTTCTTTCGTCATGAGATTAGCCTTTGGAATCAACCTGCTGTGCATAGCATTGATAACAAACCTACGGAACAAAAAGCTTTAATCAGCGCAGGGTTGGATTACCTTCATGAAAAGGCACCCGAGGCAAATAGATGGTGGATAGGCTTGCCTTCTCCCAGACAACCAGAAGTACATGTCTCTCATCGTCACAGCCAACCAGATGGGCAAAGAGATAAATGGATTGACGAGCGCCTTGACCCGAATACGTTAACCCAAGTAGAGGGCATCGTTGATACTCGGGGCGGTAACTTTTTTTATCGATTGCACTTCGACTTACACTACATGGACCGCAAATTAGCACGATGGTTAGTCTGCTTGGCGTCCTTGTTTATGTTAATCGCGCTCATCTCTGGCATTGTTATTCATAAACGTATCTTTAAAGACCTATTTCAATTTAGGCCGCAAAAGGGAGTGAGAGCTTGGCTCGATGCACACAATCTATCTTCTGTGCTGGCGCTGCCATTTCACCTTATGATCACCTATACAGGCCTAGTCACATTAATCTTTATGCTATTTCCGGATCCTGCCAATACACTCTATGAAGAGGGTGTAAAAGGCTTTAGAGCCGACTTTTATCCTGAGCGTCAGAGTATTAAAAAGTCAGATCAACCACTCAATTCACCTGCTTTCGAAAGTGCTTTTGCACACTTTCATCAAAACTGGCCAGAGCAGAAAATTAAGCGCGTGATCGTCGACTATCCAACTGACCTGAGTGCCACCATTAAAATCTATGGCGACAATGGTACGCTTATTCGTGATGAATATCCGTACTGGCAATACTCAGGTTCAACCGGAGAGCTTATAAAAACAGCTCGCCTAGATCCAAGTGGCGGGGAAGTGCTATATGGCGGTATGATAGCAGTGCATAGTGGCAGGCTCGCTCACCCTGGTCTACGTTGGCTTTACTTTATTTGCGGTATAGCCGGATGTGTGATGATTGCCACGGGCTGTATAATGTGGGCCAAACGAATTCGAGAACGTTTAAAGCCAAATCAATCACCTAGTTTTGGGCTCAAATTAGTAGAAGCATTAAACCTTGGCACAATCATGGGGTTACCACTAGCAACTGCAGGTTTCTTCTATGCTAACAGGTTATTGCCAGCAGAAGTCACCGGTCGGGCTGATAAAGAGATACTCGCTTTCTTTTTAATTTGGCTTGCTGCAACAGTGACAGCAGGACTTTGGCGATCTCGTCGTGCGTGGCAAAGATTCGCTCATCTTAATGCCGCAGTGTGGCTACTATTGCCTATCTGTAACGCGCTGACAACAGATGGAAATTTAATCACCTATATCATGGACGGAAAGTGGATCTTAGCCAGTTTTGATCTCACATTTTTAGCAACGGCTGCTGTTTTTTATATGCAAGGCAACAAATTAGGCGCTCAATCAAATACCGTCAAACAAGGCTCAGTGCAAAACCGCCGTTTAGGTCGGGAGCAAAAAGCATGATTTATAGCTTAGCGACACTGTTGTGTTTTAGTGCCTTTTACGCGTTTGCAATGGCCAAAACATCCCATTACAAAAGTGTATTTGGCTCACGTCCAGATCAAACACTTACTCAGCGTTTTAATTACTCCGCTTGGATCATTATTTTACTAAGCTTGAGCATCAACTTATCCCAAGCTATTGGCTATGGCAGTTTGATGTTTTGTGGGCAAATGGCGCTCTCTGTCATCATCATTTCACTCTGTATGACCTATAGAGCACATTGGCTGAGATCACTTTTATACGTACTTCCCGCAATAACTTGTGTACTCACCATTTTAGCGCTCCTGTACTAACCAATTTCGGCGGCTGATTAGATGAATATCAGCCGCTGAGATCAATATTTTACTATCTCAACCCCCAAATCCTGCCATTCCAAGCTCTTTGACTCGCTACTTACTTAGCTGATGTTAGTAAAATTTTGATCTCAGAGCTATTTTCATCATATTCAGCTAGTAAAAACCTGATCTATATTTTAAATACCACATGTACAGTTAGTAAAAAAATGATCTGTCTAAAGTAACTTAGTAAAAATATGATCTCTGTAACCTGAAGATAAACTCTATGTTAGTAAAAAACTGATCTCTAAAAACCCAATAAAAAATCAAAACATTGA
Source organism: Pseudoalteromonas luteoviolacea CPMOR-1 (assembly GCF_001625685.1). Taxonomy (GTDB): domain Bacteria; phylum Pseudomonadota; class Gammaproteobacteria; order Enterobacterales; family Alteromonadaceae; genus Pseudoalteromonas; species Pseudoalteromonas luteoviolacea_K. The sequence continues at coordinate 49,671 of NZ_AUYC01000027.1, forward strand.
AAAGTAATAATTTTGTTTTTAAATATGTGACTTGAACACAGAACACCTTAAAAAGTTAGTAAAATAATGATCTGCTAAATATCAATGCACATTTTTACTAAGTAAGCGGTGTTCAAGTTAGTAAAAACGTGATCTATTCGACTAGAACTTAGTAAAAATGTGATCTCAAAATAAAAAAGCACGTTTAGAGCAACAAACACTTTCAGAGCCTGCAAATATGTGCTGTCAGACATCACCTTAAAGATGGATATAGGCTGATTTCAAACGAACTAGGTAAAATCATGATCTGTAGGGACAAACAACACATACATCCGGGAAGTAAGCGCATTTACTTCCCCGGATATAGCGGTTTAAAGCAACTAATTTTTAGACCAATCTAATTGCATATCCCATTTAAATTGCTTGTCTTGCTGCAACGGCGCTTGTGAATCATCCACTCTTTCAAGTACATTTTTCGCTTTTACTAGGGTCGCATCACGGCCAAATAAATAGCTTTGCTCTCTGACAATGGTCAGATACGCCTTATTTAAAGCCAAAGCACGCTCTTTTGATGGTGTTATGAGTTCATAAAGGTTCACGGCTTTTTCAACTTTTTGCATATCAACCTTGCCCCCTGTGAACCATTTTCGAAGCATTTCTTTATTTTGACGAAATTCATCCCCACCGCCCACTCGAGACATATAAGTTAAGAATTCACCTTGTTCTTCACCCACGTTAGGCACATCCGTTTGCGCTTTTAAATTGATATAACCCCAGCCAGCTGCACCTTCAACCTTACGCGCAAATGAAAAGGTTTGATCATATGTTGCCCCCACCGTTTTATGACACCCATTACAGAATGCCAATTCCTGTGCGTGTTGCGGACGAAGTGCACCTTGACTGTCTTCAATATAGCCATTAATTGTCCAGCCAAATGTATTATTCACGCCTTTATCACCGATATAGAGTGTTACAGGCAGTTTCTCGAATTCTTTTTCTTTGGCCTCACGGTAGTATGAGCCTGCAATTTCTTGTTTTGACTTGAAGTTATGCTTCCTCATATAACGTAACTCTTTCAACCTAGGGGCGTTATAAATCTTACCTTGTTTATCCACCCCTAAATATCGTACCGTATGCAGAAACTCCGTGCCCTCAGGATATAGCATATACGCCAACTCATCATGCGCATCACCCACATAACGCGCCTGTTTCGTAATACGAGTTATCTGGCCTAGCTGACCATCACCATTTAGATCTTGACCAACTACTCGCTCAGAAATCAAAGGAACGGAGATCACTTCCAAACCTTTAACAGCCAGCTCAGTTAAACTCAAATTAGCAAGGTATACATCTTTACTATATAGGCCATTTACCGTTTGAAAAGCGCGAGGAAGCCTTATCATGACATCTCCAGTCGAGCCATTAGTTGGCCAAAATGTACTTGGGAAGGGCTTGTAGTTAAATGCAACCCAACCGCTACCATCGCGTGCAAAGCCTTGCTCATCAAAAGCTTTGTCTGGAAAAGCCAAGTTTGCAAGCGGCGTCACTTCACCGCGCCAATCCTTGCGCTTCGCCATTTTCTCGATGAAAGGGGTGTAGTTATCCTGCTCGACCCAGTTAGTAATTTCTTGATCTGAGATCCCTTTTATTAACTCAGTGCGGTCGATAAAGAGGTTTTTCCAATGATTTTTTAGACCAAGATCTGAAAATGCATAGTCGCCTTGTAAATCACCATCTTTCATCACATTTGGGCGCGCCTTTTCGTTATGATATGACTGATGGCAAGCATAACACGGGTTATTGACCCCATCCGTCTTCGTATAACACTGTGGCGGGATAACCGACTCAGGGTTGTATACCTCATCATGCGCTAAATAGGCTGTTGCAGGGATCTCATCGCCAGTACGATAAGGCGCTGTATGGTTTGGTTGATCAGCGCTAGTTGGTAAAATTTTGCTTTGCTCAAGTATATCGGAGCAACCACTCAATACCATGGTCAAAACCATGGTCGAAATAAGTAACCGGTATTGCATTTGTATGACTTCCATTTTTAGTGCCAAAAAAGCGGTGCAAAGCACCGCCTAGTCGTTAGTTTTTATTCTGATTTTGGGTCATACATCCACAAGGTATTATTGTATTTCCAATCCGCACTGTGATCTTCACCAATCAATATACGTCCATCACGCATAACGATCACATTGTCTGGCTGTGCCAATAAGCTGGCGTCACAACGCTCATTTTCATCAAGTGAAGAGCGATAAGTCGATCCCATCACCACAGGTTCAATGCGCGTTAAGCTATAATTATTGTCGATATGAGCACGATAAACACCACCACAACTCAATACACGAGACGACAATTGAATATCGCCTTTATCATCCACCATGGTTTTATTGATGTCAGCAATTCCGATATATAGGTAGGCTTTATCTACCACTTCACCTTCAATCATATCCTGTCCAGTGATCGCCTCAAGAACACGGTCATGATTAATTGCCAACCCTTCTAGCTTTCGCCACTCCGCTGTTGCACCTTTTAAGCGTGCAGCCTGACGAGACTCTAAGAATGCCACGCGATTATCCATTGGCTTGCCCGCAGTAACGGGTGAGCCACCTTCCTCAGTAGTCGGATAAGTCTGTTTACCATCCGCCCACGCTTGTACATCGGCCATGGCAATGTAATTCGTTTTGCCATCCACATATGCATCAGGCGTGATACCATCATACTCTTCAATCCACTCCAGAATAGTTGCATTCGTACCTGAGGCAATTTCCACCCACTCAATATCAAACCCAGTTACAGCAGGATCATTTAACCCTTTATCTTGAGTCAATTTTGCACCATATAAGGTACCAGCGCTTAAGTCTTCCGCCGTGTCAGCTACAAACTTGAACAGCACACCACCTGTATCATCTTGTGAAGAATACACAGTACGTCTATCAGGCATAACAACCGCGTTCTCATGTTCGTAACGACCGATGGTGTAGTGTTTTTCGACAACAGGCTTATCAGCTAATGGTGATTTAACTTCTGCGATATAGCCATAACGGTATGGATTTGGTGATTCAGGTGCTAAAAAGTCTCTAAATTGCGTTAGGCGTGAATTCACCTCAGGTGCATTCCATTCAGGGTTTGTCGTCGTATCCACTTCTGAATTTACGATCCACTCTTCTGAGGTTAAGGGCGTGCCCCAAGGAGATACCGAACCAAAGCAATTCGCTGCTGTGCCTTTGACAGCATCAAAGTCCAGCATCATGGCTTCTTCTACATTCCACTTACCACTGTCGCTTTTCGACATTTTTAAGCGGCTCATTCCACCGGGATAATCTTCCCAGTTAGTAAATAAATAGCCTGTTGATTCGGACTCAAAAATGAAACCGTTAAAATCTGGCATATCATTCTTAATGATTTCATCACCGGAAGTCATGCCGTAAATCACGCCTAAACCGCCAGCCAACCCCTTATCACCAAGGTCGGAAAACTTATCACCAGTCTGACCCAATATTTGATATTGACCAATTGCTGTTACCACGGTTTGCTTTTCATAATCAGTAGAATGAAGCGGCGCATCAACTAAATTACGCGGTAATTCATTGAAATTCACCCCTGTAAGTACACCGACAGTACCGGTGTTGAATGGGCGCTCGTTAAAGTTATCTTCAGCAGTATTGCTGTCGCTTGGATGCTGGGCATTAAAAAACAAGTCACCTTGCTCAGTTAAAAATATTCCAGTTACCTCTGAGCCAGTAGGCACTGTTGCAATACGCACCAAACCTGTCCCTGTGTTTAGGTTAGGTTGTGCATTCTCACCATCTTTACCGTCTGCACCATTGGCCCCGTTTTCACCAGCTGAACCAGACTCGCCCTGAATACCTTGCTCACCTTGAGCACCTTGCTCTCCCTGAACACCTTGTGCACCATCATCACCATCACATGCTGTTAATGCCAAAGCGACGGCAGTGGCAATTAACGAATAGGTTATGCGCTTCATTTTATTACTCCGATTAGTTTGTTGCTACATTGGGTTTTTACAAGCGCAACTAGCCTGACCGGAAGTAATGACAATTAAGTTTATGAAATATTAATCTTTTTGGTCACTAACAAGACACTATTAATGTAACTGTAAAGGGGGATTACAGTGACTCAACAGCTTGATGTTCCATATAAATCAACGCATCCACTGCATAGCCAAGTTTGTGTGCAGTCTCTTGAAAGTCTTGTAAGACCTCGGCAGGTACTTGCGGTGTTCGAGACAATAACCATAAATAATCTTTATCATAACTGGTCACATACGCGTATTGATAGTGTTTTTGGTCTAATTTAAAAATCACATAACTGCCGTAAAAAGGTCCGAAAAAAGAGACTTTTAAATGGCCGGTACTTTCGTCAGACACAAATTTAGCCACGCCTTCGGCCTGCTTCCAACTTTTTTCATCCGTCACATACCCACGGTTAACCACCGCAACACTGCCATCTTGATTCAAAGAGTACGTTGCTGTCACATTTTGCATACCCCGCTCAAAACGATGATCGAGTCTCGCTATTTCGTACCACATGCCTTGATAACGCTGAAGTTCAAAGTTTTTTACTGGCGCAACTCCCTCAGGTACTCCGGTACATGCGGACAAAATAACGAAGGAACTCAATACACACACTTTTAAAAAATAATTCATTTTCAACACTCTGCTCCTATATCGTTAATTAGGCTGATACAATTAATATTGTGGTCTATACGACCTGTTCGCGCCACGCGATCTATTTGCTGGCATAATATTAAGTCATTGAAATTACTTTGCAGTTCATGAAAATACTAACTCACGGATTTGGCGCCTCAAATGGCATTTTGGCTGTGTATGTCGAAAATAGACCGAACCTTGTCAAATACAAAAATATCAATTATGTCATGCCATTACAGCCAGGAGAGATAGAGTATATCAACCAAGAATGTGGTAATGGGTGGCGAAAATTATTTAACGTGTATAGCAAATTTATTGCTGAGCTGCGGCATCCAGATCATCATTTTACTAACGATGAAGGTGCTGCTCAAACATGGCAACAATATCGAGACTCCACATTGCTCCAAGCAGGGTCGCAGGAGGCTTTGCTGTTTTCTCCACCGGATTTGGCTCAAAAAAACTATCAATGGCATATTATTGCTGGACGCACTTATGCCAAGCAACTCTTAAAAGATCACGATTTAACCCAGTCAATGGTGTGGTTAGATGAGGAGTTTGCCATAGATAGTATCAATAAAATCATCGTATGCCCTTACTTTGACTATCGCCAGCTCAGCAATATTAAAATCACTAAGCTGGTTACACTTATCAGGACCTATTTGAACTGATCAGGCATGTTTTGTCATGGTATAGGCGCTAAATCCTAGTGCCTTGAAATAGAGAGTAGGGGAGCCAAACCCAGTGCGGTGAGTCAATTCATGCAATCGAATGTCTCCCACAGGATAGAATGCTTCCTGAAAATTACGACGCATGGTCTCCGCGCCCGCTTTTGATAGCCCAAGTTCAGTTTGGCAATACCGCAATTGGGCCGCGCGCTCAAAGGCTGTATCGGGGAGCATAAGGTCGGCTAAAAACAGGGACCCATTAGCACGTAAGTTCGTACTAATTTGCTCCAATAGCACAACCTTACCACCATCGTCTTTCACAAAATGCATAACCAAAATACATAAAGCGGCATCTGCTTGATAGGTATTTTCTTCAATTGGACCATGATGAATGGTCACTCTGTCATTCAACCCCGAGTTAGTAAAATTGTGATCTGCAACGTCAAGCATATCAGCTGACACATCTTGCGCGATGAAACGCCAATGAGCATTGAGCTTAGCAAGTTCAATGACTTCTTTGCCTGTACCGGCACCTACCACAAGTATCGTCGCTTCCTCTTCAAGTATGACGCTTAGCTGTGCCGCAGTCGTATGATGCAGCAGCTCATAGCCTGGCACAAGTTTGCCTATTCGTTTATCGTAGCTCAGGGCTTCGTCACCGGTGAATGTTGGCATAAATTTCCTCGTTAACTTTCCTTTGTTGTCACGGTAGAGTAACCGCCAGACTGTTTTTTAATCCTAATTTGTGTTGCAACCCGCTCGGTCATTTGCGCCACATGAGAGATCACCCCCACTTTTCTGCCTTGTGACTGCAATGCATCCAGCGCGTCCAGCGCAACACTCAATGTTTCTGGGTCGAGTGTGCCAAACCCTTCATCTATAAACAGAGAATTGATTTGCACTTGGTTAGAAGATAGCGATGCAAGCCCTAATGCCAACGCAAGTGACACCAAAAACGATTCACCTCCGGACAAGGTGTTCACACTTCGCTGTTCATCAGCCATATCACGGTCAATAATCGCAATCTCCAGAGACTGACCAATGACAGTCAGGCGATAACGGCGCGACAAACAAGACAGATGGTGGTTGGCATAGTGTAATAAAATCTTCAATGTTTGCGTTTGAGCCAAATTACGCATTGTTTTCCCTGTCGCATCACCCAACAAGCGATTCAATAAATGCCAGTGCTCATAGTCAGCTTGCATTTGCTGCAATACACCTTGTTGCGATTGAAGCTTTTCAGCGTTATCTCGATGAGTTTGCAGTGTCACAGACACCGTAACGATATGTGTTTGCAGATCGGCCTGCTGTGCATTGACATCCTTCAACGCGGTCGTAATTTCTGAAAGCAAGTGCTCGGGTTTAGCGTGCTCTAGATGCTCAGCGAGGTTGCCTTTTACATGCGCTAACTGTGACTTGGTCGTATCACGCTGCTGCTCTAGCTGCTTGGCTTGCTCCATCAAAGGCTGCCATATCGCAGGCTGCCAATCCAGCAGTTCTTCAACTAAAACTTCTGTCAGTACTGGATGTTGCTGTTGTACATGCGCAAACCAATCTAAAAATCGCAGTTGGTTTTCTTCTAGGGTGCTCTGGTATTCGTCTATCTGTTGGTTCAAATGAGCCTGGCGCAGTACTTTCTCGTCATGCTGCTTATGTAACTGCGCAAGTGTATCTTTGTGAGATTGGATTTGTTGCCTTATAACAGAGACCCCATCTTGCAGCTGCTGGTGCCACTGATCTGCCGTCATATCCAATGCCAATAATGCACTACGCTGCACCTTTGCATGTTCAGAAAGCTGTTGATGCTCACTCAACTGTACATTTAAGCTGTCTAATTGTTGCCTTACTTTATCGAGTAAGGTTTGCGTAGTCTGTTGCTGTGGAATACACTGCTCAATGTTTTTAACGACTTGCGCATAGTGTTCTTGTTGGGTATTGAGCACATTCACTTGCTCAGACAGTATATTGACGGCAGGTTCGGGCGCATTCGTAAACTGTGTAAGCCACTGTTCATCATTGTAAACTTCGGCAACTCTTTTGCTCAATTGCTCACAAGATTGAATGAGCTCATTATCCCTCTGATTTAACGTGGTTTGTGACTGCTCAATAACCTGAAGCTGCTGCTGATGATGTGTCAAACTACTCTGTAAAGTTTGAAGCTGTTGCTGACTTTGTTGTAGTGTTTGAAATTTCTGCTGCTGAGTTTTGCTCAGCTCACTGTACAAAGCTAAATGCTCATCAATTAGACGCAGCTGCTCTGCGTGTTGATCCACATGTCGAAGTGATTCAGGCAATTCATCCAGTACTGCTTGATTAACTTGCTGTTTATTCATCAGCTGTGCTTTTTGTTGCAATGCAGCTTGTAACTGGCCGTTAATTTGCTCAAGGTGAGACACGACTTCATGATAGCGATCTTGTGTTTGCTGGCGTGCTTTTTCTGCGGCCTGATATTGACTCGTAAAGTCTCGGATCAATTGCTGCCAGTGGCTGTCGATGTGATCTACCCGGTAAGGATGCTCCGTAGCACCACACACCATACACTCTTTACCATGCTCTAATTGTCCACGTAAAGCACTAATATTATCACTGGCACGTAACTTTACTTGATGCAGGTTTTCCTGCGTTAAGTTCAATTGCTGACGAGTTAGCTCATCCTGATGTTCAGCATCTTTTCGCTGCGATTCTGCACTATGCTGTTGATGTCGAAGACCATCAATTTGCGCTTGTAACTGTACTAATTCATCATTTAACAGATGTTGCTGGTCGAGCGCTTGTTGCGCTTTATTTAGCTGTGAGCGCTGAAACTGCAATTTTTCATAATCTAATTCGCCCAAGCTATGATGTAGTTGATTCACCTCCGCCTGAACCGCATTCACCTTCTGCTCAATATTTGCACACTGCGGCTGAACTTGCATAACAGCTTGAAGTGCCGTTTGATGCTGCGCCTGAAGCGCTGATTGCTCGGTCAATAGCGCTTGCCTGTCACTGTACTCGCGTAAATACTGTTGAAGCACTTCAAAAGTTTGCGGCCACGACGCACACAAAGATATCAGTTGGGGTGATTGTCTTAGCTGCGCATCAAGTTGATTTTTTTCAGTTTCAAGTGCTGCCAGTTGCGTTTGCAGGGTCTGTTGGCTTTGCACATATTGCTTTTCTAATGCCTGTTGCTGTGCAACTTGCTCTTTGAATTGAGCTGCAAGTTTAGCATGTTCATTACGTACTTGATCGAGCTCTCTGACCTTTGCAATATCTGGCTGGTGCTTTTCTAACAAGGCTTCTGCACTCGATAGCTGTGCAATATTGGCCTGAACAACCTGTTCTTGTGCTGCAATATCACTTTGCAAATCTTGGGCTGCCAGTGCTTTTAAATCTTCATGTGCACGCGCGATATTCGTCTTTAATTGCTTCGCTTGAATACGATTATCGGCTATCTGCTGAGTTAGCTGCGCTAAATACGCACGCTTAAATTCATCACTGCGGTTGATGAGTAGTGCTTCTTGATCTGAGAGATTACTCGTCAAAGCCATGATTTGTTGTTCTAATTTCGATTTAGCCGTGTACCACCCTAGATGCAGCTCCAGTTCTTTTGCTTTTACCTGTAACTGATTTTGTTGCTGCTGTAACTCAGCCAATTGGCCTTGCTTTAAAGCCAAATCATCGTCACTGAGCAGCTCAATGTCACCGAGTTTTTGTTTAAATAACGTCAGTGCTTCAGACTTTTGTTTATGAAACTCAAAAATCATTTTACCGACTCGGCTAAACTGTTCAGTCGCAGTCAAACATTCCAGTAATTGTGCTCGCTCGTCAGCGTTGGCTTTTAAAAATGCAGCAAAATCGTGTTGAGCCAACAATACTGCGCGGGTAAACTGTTCAAAATTCAAGCCAATTAACTGTAATAGCTTTTGCTTTGCATTAGACTTTTGCGCCAACACCTGTTCACCAGAAGCATCTAATAAAACAAGTTCCGCTTCTTTAATTCGGCCATCGATTTTATTGCGGGCGCGGGCTACTTGCCAACGCGCAGTGTATTGCTCACCATCTTGGGCGACAAACCCAACTTGGGCGTAACCTGAAACAGTTCCTCTTCGCAATAGGTGTCTTGGATCGCTCAGCTTGATTTCATCGCCATTAAAAGCGACTTTGTTTTTTGAGTCTGATTTTAATCTCGCAGTTTTACCGTAAAACGCCAGGCAGATAGCATCTAGCAGGGTACTTTTACCAGCCCCAGTTTCACCTGTGATGGCAAATAAACCAGTATTTTTTAAAGGAGGGGCGTTAAAGTCGATACGCGCTTCTGGCAAAGAGGCTAAATTTTTAACCGCAATAGTAAGGATCCTCATAGTTCTCCTTGCTCATTTAATGCGACTAACACCATCTCTAGACATGCTTGTAATTCTTGTGGCAAGGCTGATTCCTTATCTATTTGTTCTTTATATGCCAACTCTAATAAAGTAAGCGGTGCGAGGTCATTTACTTTACTTAAGTCCTCAAACAGTGGCTTATTCTCATTATCTGTCGCCTGTGAGACACGCTCTATGCCGCAAAAATGGACGCGTTTATCTGCTAATGCCAGCTCAATTTTATGACGAAATTGACTATCGGTTTCATTGGCGTTCAAACGCAGCCTTAGGTAAGGCTTAGGTGCGACTCCCTCAGCTGGTAACTCCAAGTTTTCTATAGCTTGACATAGTGCTTCTAAAGTCGCGCCGCCTTTTTCTGGTAATAAAATGACTTCTTTGTGCCTTGGCACATATCTTGGTGTTATCTCAGTAATTTGCTTACCAGAAAATTCAACCAGCAATATCTGATGCTTATAATTACGCTCAGAGAACGACATCGGGAAAGGTGTACCGCTGTAGCGTATCGCCTCGTTGTTTGCGACTTTTTGTGCTTTATGCAAGTGACCAAGTGCCACATAGTCAGGCGTCCCTCCAAAAACATCAACGGGAATAGAGTCAAACCCACCAATGGTTATATTACGTTCAGAGTCTGAAGAAATGTCCCCGCCTTTGGCATGTAGATGACCCATAGTGACCACTGGAAGTGACGTGTCGCTTATCTGCTCATACGCAGACTGATAAGCCTGCTGCACTGCTTGTGCGTAACCAGAATCGTCGCCGTCAACTTGAGTCATATCAGCACTGCGTAAAAAAGGCATCGCCACCACATACACAGCACCAGCACGCGTTTCAATTAACTTTACAACATCTTCAGGTGCATATTTGTCATACCTGCCAACAACATGTGTATCAAATTGCTGTAACAATGGCTTTGCGGTTTCAATACGATTAGCGGAGTCATGATTGCCTGCAATAATCACAATATGTATATGCGGTGACACAGACTTCACATGCTTAATAAATGTATATAATTGTTGCTCAGCGGCCGCTGGCGGGGTAGCTGTATGGTAAACATCACCGCTGACGACAAGCAAGTCAGCATCGACTTCTACCAGTTCTTGAGTGAGCCAGTTTAAAAAAGCCTGATGTTCTTCAAATCGATTATGTTCGTAAAATTGTTGACCGAGGTGCCAGTCCGACGTGTGTACAACCTTCATACAGCGTTCCTTTCCTAATTAGGAACGCTAATATAACATTGCTTAGGCCTATTTATTAATAGCTCAATCGCCACCAGGCGAAAATTAATAGCGGTAACACCAAAAGAAGTAGCATTGGTGCTCTATACAACTTATTTTGCTTTGCTTCTAAGCGTTTAATTGCAGCACGCTCATTGCATGCGGCTACTTTATCAACGTAACAATAGCCATCTTCTATGTACGCTTTACAATTTTGTTCGTCAGCAGGTATCGCTACAAGCTTCTCTTGTTTTTTTAGTATGTAAAAGTCCATACTGCTCACCACATTTTTTTCTATAAACGGGTATTAATCAATGAGCAAAACTAACGCCAGTTTTACCCAAAATAAGGAAGAGCGCGATTTTAATGATAAATAATGCCAAATATCAACAGTAAACTTGGGGTTTTTAAATTTTTTTTCAAAATAGAGACAATAAATACGAAAAATGCACACTTGGCATGCAATTAAAATTGTCATTTTTTCATCACTTTCGGCCCTCGTTATAGCCTAACGGATTGAACTGAACAATTTCTGAACCAAGCATTCATTAATACAATTTATTACAAATAGGGTTAGCTTATTGATATATATAAATTTATATAGATAAAGCCAATGAAATTATGATATAACAACACAATAAAGAGGTCAAAAAAACATCATTCCACTTGAAACATATTGGAAAAAAACACAATAATCCTCTCATAAATACAAAAAATACAGTACACTATACGTAAGTGAGTATACACTATCACTTTCCATTTAAGGAGTTGGATTTATGAGAACTTGGCTTTTTGCCGGGCTCAGCTTAGTTTGGATAACACCAGCGCAAGCACACAAGTTAAAAGTGTCTTTAGCAACAGCAAAAATATTGCCCGAGAGCGGCCACATCCAAATAGAGTATCGTTTTCATATGCATGACCTAGAACATGCAGTGGTACATCTATTTAGTGATAAAAAAAATATTTATCAAGACAAAAAAGTACAGCAGCAATTTTCTGAGTACGTATACACTCACACCTCATTGAGACATTTAAACGGCCAGGCGTTGGCTTTATCAGAGCCCACCTTTGAAGTTGATCGCAAATATTTTAGAGTGTATCAAAATGCAAAGTATGAAAAAGGTGTGCCACTGCAGGGTTTGCAAATGCGACATGGAACTTTAAGGGATGTTTGGCCTGAGCAAATTAATTTGGTCAACTTTAGAGGCATGGGACCCGTCAAAACACTGTATTTTGATCAAGATGACAACTGGCTAAAAGTTCAGTTTGATGAACAAAAACCCCATACTCAATAACCTTAGTTGTTGTCCTAGTCTATCGTTCGATCGCCTTTGCAAGATGCAACGTTAAGTTAACTCAAACAGCAACGCTACATGTCGAGGGTTTTGAAAAAGTCACCCGTGTTTATACCTTGTTCGAGCTCAGTGATTAATGACCCTAACTATCAGATACGCTCAAGCAATGACGCCTAAACACCCTAATCCGTAATTAAGTCGGCGCGACGTTAACTCCATCCATCACGCCACACTTAATTATACGCACATATTCGCCTCTCATTCACTGACAAACTTGTTCATTTCGAGCCGAAAACTGCGAATCACAGCGTAAAAACGCTTTTCCTTGCTCATCAAAAAAGCGTCCATACCATCCAGAATATCGATCTAATTCCAGTTCCAAAAAGCCAAACTTTGCTTGCTCATTACCATTAGCTTCTAACCCATCGACAACAGCCTCAAAGCTCGTATATGGTAACTCTTCACTTAAGCTCACGCCGCTATTGCCAACCACTATTTGAGGTGGACGTTTGTATTGCTTATCAAAGCTCAATGACTGATAGATATGCATATGGCCCGATAATGCCAAAGCCACTTGTTCAGGTAAGTGTCCAAGCGGTGTGTCTGCTAATGCCCGCTGTAACATGATATTTAGAGTATTGTCAGTTGCTACATTATTGACGCCCCACAGTGGCCTATGTGTCACCGTCCAAATTGGCTTGTCGGGATATTTACTCGCAAACTTCTGTAAAGATTCATACTGGCTCTGAAATTGTGCAGTAAGTGCATTAGAAAACCGATCATCACATGCATTGGCCGAATCCTGTACCCAAATATTCATTTTTTCAAGCTTCAGCATGTATGGATCTATCATCGCAATGGCAGAAGCTGCTGAATTAAGAGGCTGAGAAAAGTTGCCTTGTGCTGGGCACGCACGTTGGGCTATGCCTTGCTCCAAACCTGACCCTGGACCAAAAAAGTAAAACCAACCAAGCCCTGCACGGCTACATAACTCATGATTTCCCCTTGCAAAAACCCAAGGTGCCTTAGTCAAAATAGCGTCCGCAGCGCTGAAAAAATCAGCTCGCCAAGCGCGCCATGTGTCTGGTTTTGGGCTACCTTGTGCGTTTTGGCTATAGTAGGTTTCCTCTAACCCACAGGTTTTTCCACCATAGCCTCCATCTCCTGCATCGTAAGCATAAACACCTTTACTGATACTGCCGCTGGTACCTCTATAATTGTAATCCCCCATATGTAGGAGCAGGTCAACATCGCGCTTAGACCCTTGAGAGATCAACGTTTTGAACGGCTCCGCAGGCCCATTGCCATCACATACATGTGATTTACAGCCAGAGTCACCATAGACTTGAATACGCTTAGGGTTGAGTGTTATTGCATCAAACTGCAGTTCGGTGCCACCCACCTGATATGCAATACCGGCCTGCACGGCAGATTCACACACTGTAATTGGAAAATTTTTACCAGGATGGAAAGCACGGATTTTCATCTGACTGCGCTCTCCACTTTCGCTTTCAAGTAAAGGGCACACTTGATCTTTACTATGAACACCCGGAATGATGGCACGCACATAAATCAGTGTTTCACCTGATTTACTGGGGGCCAGCATTGAATAAGCCGTGATCACTTCGGCTTTTTTTATTGGCTTTGGACTACTGCAACTGGCCAATACCAACAGCCCACACAATATACTCACAACTCGCATTGTCGTTTTCCTTCTAGTTTGCGTCACTAATTCCTTGTTTAGTGTAGTAAAAACTCTGTAAAGGGCTATTACAGACAATTACCAACACGGACAACGCATTATTTGCTGGCTGCAATATCTCGCCACTTAATACCAAACTTTGCTAGGTACTTTTGCAATCGACTGGAATCGTTAATGGTGGCTTTTTGCGTTCTACTGACATCAAATAACACGCGCCCCGCAGCTGCCATACTAGGGCTTTGCAAACAAACGGTGACGACATACTCTAATTGTTGGCGATCAAATGCATCTAAATGTGCGATTTGCTCGTCGCTCAGAATAGAAATTAAGCAAGAATTGTGCTTGTTAGGTTGATGTACTTGCCAATCACTTTTTAATCTTGCGATTTCTTCAGTCACATCAGTTGTGCTGATCCTTGACGTATCTGCAAGTGTCGCAAGGCGGATCATTGACGATCCCAAATCTCTAAAGTTACCCTGCCATGTTGCCTGCTCACTATGGGCAAATTTTAAATATGCTACACGCGCTTCTTTATTGAAGCGAACGCGGCGGCCATGTTCTTGGCTGTATTTATCCAACTCAAAGTCTATATTTGCATCGATATCTTCCCGCCGCTCCCTCAGAGCAGGCAGGTGATAAGTCCATAAGTTGATACGGGCCAATAAATCCTCTCTAAAAGCACCATCAGCAACACATGCATTCAAATCACGATTAGTACCAGCAATTAATTGAAAATGACTGTGGCTCTCTTGATCGCTACCAACGGGATAGAACTTTTTATTTTCAATTGCATGCAGCAACATTGCTTGCTCCTCTAACCCCAGCTCGCCAATCTCATCAAGAAACAACAACCCTTTATTGGCCGCTTTTAAAAACCCTTCACGTGCTTGCAGCGCGCCCGTAAACGCCCCCTTTGTATGACCGAATAACGCCGCCATGGCATTTTCACCCTTTAAAGTCGCACAATTCACCACAACGAGGTCGCCTTGAAGGGTATTACGCTGCTTCTTCAATTGATAGATCCGGTCTGCCAATTGGCTTTTTCCAGCACCAGTTGGACCCATCAGTAAAATTGGCGCACTTGAGCGTATCGCTACTTTTTCTACTTGAGAAATTAAACGGTTAAACGCTAAATTTTTTGTTTCAATGCCGCCTTTAAGAAAACTCTCTCCCTGTTGGCGCGCAATATCAAACCGCTGTGCTAACTGATCATACTTAGACAGATCCAAGTCTATAGTATGCAATTGACCCACAGATTTATTGTCATTGCTTGGATCAGGAGATGTTTGTACTAGTCTACCTGGAAATTGGCGACTCTCAGTGAGCAGATAGCTACAGATCTGCGCCACATGCGTCCCAGTTGTAATATGAAACAAGTACTCTTGATTGTCTAAATCAAACTCAATCGTTTGGCAAAAGTCATACAATTTGGCATAGACCTCACCAAAATCCCATGGATCATCAAAGTTAACCTCAACCAAATGTACCGATGTTTCAGGCGATACTGTCTCAATATCCACCGCGACATTATGAGCAAGCCGCAAACTGCGCGCACCATGTAACAAATACAGCTTATTAATAATCAAGTTTTCTTGACTTACCAAGGATACATTTGGCCTCCAACGCTGCCAACGATCAACCCGCTTACCGACAAAGTCTAACTGAGTGCCTAATAAACTTACCGCTACCACTTCCTTCAAAATAAATATCCAACTAGATACACCAATATACCAATGGAAACATTTTGGATAAAAAAGGACAAGTAAAAATTAAAGTTAAAACAATCAAAATTAAATTTTAATTATTAAAAAACATAAACTTATAAAATAAATCTGACAATTACTCTCAGCTTGGCACATACCTTGGAATAGTAACCTCGTAGCATGATGTCGTGTTTCGAGATAACACAGCGGTGCGACTTACTCTGTAAGCACGTATTCCGATATTAGCTACCTCAGTGGATAGCACGCAAGTGCGGGGTTCAACTCCCCTTATTTGATAGATAGCTCAACGGTAGAGCAGCGACTTAGGTTCGTGGGTTGCGGGTTCAAATCCCGCTCTAATCACCAAAAATTAAATTCATCTCATGATGATGAAAAAATATTTGAGCTAAATAGCTCATCACTTTGCAAGTAACCGCCGCTAACACTAAGGCAGTTTTTGCTAAGTAAACCCCGAGGTTGGCAAGCCGGATGCTCCCCAGCCACGCACTTACTTAGCCAAATTGTAGATAGCTAGTTGGCCGTTACGATGCTGTATAAGGAAAAAAATGAAATTTAGAAAACAACATATCGTGTCACCTACACAGCGCGTATTCGTATATAAAAATAAGCAATTCGATCGAGTACTCGGCCCTGGCAAGCACCGCTTTTGGGACTTTAATAATCAACTTGAGTTTGTCACTTACAGCATAGACTCATTATATTTTGCTGCGCCTGATGCGGTTCGCATGTACCACACGCACCCAGATCTTCATGCACATATCAGTCATTTTAAACTGACCGAGCAAGAAGTCGGATTGTTGTATTTTAATGACACCTTAAAAGGGGTTGTTGCGCCGGGTGAGAGCTTATACCTTTGGAAAGATGCAGGTGAGATCCGCTTAGAGCGAATAGACATCAGTGAGCAGTTTTACGTGGAAGAAAGCACTCTAAAGCTCATCGAAAAAGCGGGGCTTAATCTCGCCTCAAAACTGATCAAAAGCGCGAAAACCTCGGCATGTAAGCCGATTTATGAAATCACCATCGAACGTGAACACATTGGCTTTTTATTTGCCGATAACGAACTTGTTCGTGAGCTACCAGCAGGTCGCTATGGTCTTTGGCAATTCAATCGTGACTTTGAATTACAAACCTTTGACTGTCGCACAATTTCAGCACAAGCTGGCGCACATATCTATGATAAACATAAAGAAGTCACAAGTATTTCTCATCAAGTACTGGGGCCTGAAGAAGTGGGACTATTGTATGTCAATCAAGTCTTAAAAGGCATTGTGCCACCAGGAGAGCACCTATACCTTTGGAAAGAGGCTGGTGATATCCATATGGAAAGGCTCGATATCAGTAACAACCTATATGTAGACGACAGCCTTTTGACAAGTATTAATCAATCTGGCCTCAATAGCGCCAGCAAACTGTTTAAAGCACCAACAACACAAGCGAGTGCGCCAATTATTGATGTGTCGGTTGAAAGTGACCATATCGGACTTTTATATGTCAATAACACGCTGGTACGTGAGTTACCACCGGGACAGTATGGATTATGGCAATTTAACCACAATATTGAATTGAAAATATTTGATTGTAGAACACAGATGCTAGAGGTATCTGGTCAAGAGATCTTAAGTAAAGACAGAGTGAGTCTGCGTATTAATTTAAGTGCGAGTATCAAAGTTATCGACACCAAACTCGCCGCGCAAAGCGTTGAAGACATCGAATCATTTGCTTATAACGCTTTACAATTAGCACTCAGAGAGGCTGTAGGCACTCAAGATTTAGATGACTTACTGCTTGATAAACTCTATATCAACGAAACCGTTAAAGAACTCGTTGATGAGCGATTAAATGCAGTGGGAATTGAGCTAAATCACGTGGGAATGAAAGACATTATCTTACCGGGAGAGATGAAAACGATTTTAAATCAGGTTGTTGAAGCACAAAAAGCGGCAGAAGCAAACGTGATAAAACGCAGAGAAGAAACAGCAGCCACACGTAGCTTGCACAACACCGCAAAAGTGATGGAAAACAACCCCACTTTAATGCGACTAAAAGAGCTAGAGGCACTAGAAAAGATTGCTGACAAAATAGAGAGCTTGACCGTCTACGGCGGGTTAGATGGGTTAATGAATAACGTGGTAAACCTTGGGAGGAGAGAAGCGCATGTGTAAGTCTCACTACGAAGTATTACAAACAGGCAATAAACATCCCATTAAGGCTTGGACAAAAGGGGTGCCATTTGAAAATGCGGCAAAGCAACAACTAGAAAATATTGCGGCGATGGACATCGTGCATAGCCATATTGCTGTGATGCCAGATGTCCACCTAGGCAAGGGCGCAACCATAGGGAGTGTTATCCCCTCAGTTGACGCTGTTATTCCTGCTGCTGTGGGCGTCGATATTGGCTGTGGCATGGTGGCAACCCGCACCACGCTAAAAGCAGCCGATTTACCCGACAACCTAAAATCGATCCGCAGTGCTTTTGAAGCAGCGGTGCCGCATGGACGCACTGCTAATCGCAGGAAACGCGACGTAGGTGCTTGGGGTAATATCCCCAGATTAGTCGAGCAGCAATGGCTAAAATTAGAAGCACGGTTTACTAAAATCTGTGCCAAACATCCAGCGATTGCAAAAAGCAATCACGTAAACCACCTAGGTACCATGGGCACAGGTAATCACTTTTTGGAGCTATGTATTGATGAAACTGAGCACGTTTGGATAATGCTGCACTCAGGCAGTAGAGGGGTCGGTAATCGTATCGGTACTTATTTTATAGAACTCGCAAAAAAAGAAATGCAACGCCACCAACAGCACTTACCAGATATGGATCTCGCTTATTTAAAAGAGGGAAGTACTTATTTTGATGACTACGTTGAGGCGGTAGAATGGGCGCAAGATTTCGCTGCAAAAAATCGTGAAATTATGATGTTTAATGCATTGAAAGCACTGCGCTCTGAGATCCCTATTCAATTTGATACCATGGATGTTGCGGTTAATTGCCACCATAACTATATCTCTCGAGAAGAACACTTTGGCAAGCAATGTTATGTCACTCGTAAAGGGGCTTTACGTGCAGAGCGAGGAGAAATGGGGATTATTCCGGGTAACATGGGCGCACGTTCTTATATTGTCCGCGGTTTAGGAAACCCAGATAGCTTCAATAGCTGTAGCCATGGTGCAGGACGTGTTATGTCTCGTACCAAAGCAAAAAAAGTGTTTAACATTGCAGATCAAGTGGCAGCGACCAAAGGCGTTGAGTGCCGTAAAGATGAAGCCGTGATTGATGAGATCCCACATGCTTATAAAGACATAGATAAGGTGATGGCGGCGCAACAAGACTTAGTCGAAGTTGTTCACACATTAAAACAAGTAGTTTGTGTAAAAGGTTAAGAATGAACAAAAAAACAATAATAATTGATGGCTCTAAAGGCGAGGGCGGCGGGCAAATTTTAAGAACTGCATTAAGCTTATCTATGCTGTTAAATCAGCCCATAGAAATTCAAAATATTCGCGCAGGTAGGAAAAAACCGGGACTGATGCGACAGCACTTAACGTGTGTGCTCGCGGCACAGCAAATCTGTGATGCGATTGTTGAAGGCGCAGAGTTAGGCTCACAGTACATTAAATTTACACCTGCTATTACCAGGCCCGGGGAATATGAATTTAAAATAGGCACTGCCGGTAGCACAGTACTGGTTTGCCAAACTGTTTTATTGCCTCTTGCGCTCGCAGGGGAAGCATCTACAGTCATCCTGCACGGTGGAACACACAACGGTATGTCGCCATCATTAACCTTTTTTGAGCAGTCATTTTTACCTGCGCTCAAATCTATGGGGCTAGACTGCAAAATTAGCACTCACAAGTTAGGCTTTTTCCCTGCAGGAGGAGGGAGCTGGCAAATTGACATCACTCCAATCGAAGGCTTATCTGCGTGTATGTTCGAAAAGCCGGGCGCAGAACTTGAACAGCAACAAAGTCACTGCGGCGCTTTATCCATCGTTGCTGGGGTTAAGCATTCGGTGGCGAAACGAGAGATAGAAGAAGCAAAACAACTATTAGGGTGGCATGCGCCAAAAACAGAGGTACTCGAGGCAAAAGCATATGGGCAAGGCAATAGCTTTCATCTGAGTGTCGGAAATAAACACCAAATAGCCATGTTCGAGCAAATGGGTGAGCTTGGCCTGCGCGCAGAGCAAGTCGCTAGACGAACAGTCAAGTCACTCAAACACTACCTAAAGTCGGGGGCTGCGGTAGAAGAACATTTGGCTGATCAGCTTTTGTTACCCATGGCATTGGCAGGCAGAGGCAGTTTTACCACCAATGAGCTCAGTAGCCATACTGCCACCAACATTGATGTAATAGAACAACTCAGCGGAGTTTGTATCAAGACGCAACAGCTCAGCGACACGCTTTGGAAAGTGTATTTGGATTAGTTATGACTGAAAAAATAAATAAAATAGCACCAGAAATCCACGATGAAATCATGGAGCGCATCAAAAACGCAGAGCGAGAGTACAATGTCAAGGTCCTTTACGCCATTGAATCGGGCAGTCGTGCATGGGGGTTTGAGTCCCCAAATAGCGACTTTGATGTACGCTTTATCTATGTTCACAAGCAAGACTGGTACTTGTCGGTGATGCTAGAAGATAAAAGAGATGTTATTGAATACCCCATAGTTGATGACATCGACATCAATGGCTGGGATGTGCGAAAAGCACTTAAACTGTTGCACGCATCAAACCCAGCTATCGGAGAGTGGCTGCAGTCCTCTATTGTATATGTCAATTGCGATAATTTTAAGCATCAAGCCATGTCTCTATTTAAAGCGCACTATAGAGTTGACCGTGGTATTTACCACTATTTTAATATGGCAAAAAACAACTATCGTGAACATTTAAGGGCTGACTTAGTATCGCATAAAAAATACCTCTACGTGTTGCGTGCACTATGCGCGGTAAAATGGATAGAACGCTTTAATTGTCCTCCACCCATCGAGTTTGAAACCTTGGCAAGTGCAGTGATTGAAGACACTAAATTACTCGATAAGATTTGCTCGCTCGTCGCTGAGAAAAAGCGCGCAACAGAAAAAACATTGGGCCCAAAAATCCCCGAACTGAACGCATTTATTGAAGCGCAACTGAGTCAATTTAAAGGCAGTAAAAAAGCGCCGCCGTTAGAACAAAATAGAGTCGTTGAGCTCGACAGCTTCTTCCAAAAAATGCTGCGCAGTGCTAATTAAACGCAAGGTAAGTGGTGGCGCTTTTATGCATCACCCATTTGCGCTGCTCCCCAAACATCCTTTAATCTCATTAATCAGAACACTGACACGTTGTGGCTGGGCTGTATTTCGATGTGTACCTAGATAGACAGTCTCATAAACAGGATGTGTTAAAGGGTGAGCTGTAATAAGCTCTCGCTGTGCAAAGGCAGCGACAGCATGGGCAGGCAATACCGTAAACCCAAAACCTCGTGCGACAGGCTCTAAAATTAACCCAATTTGATTTGAAAACCCTTGATTTTTTAGTAAGTCACTATGTTGGAACTCAGGAAAATTAGCGCCAAGTAATAACTCTGCATGATGACTGCCATCGGGGTGATTGATATAGCCCAAAGCACTGAGCGACCGCCAATCAAGTGAGTCCAAGTTTTTTGGCGTCACGAGTAATAATTGCTCCTGAGCAATGGCCTCACATTGCACGTTGGCATCACTGGACTTTTTACTCATCAAGCCAATATCGACATGTTTACTAGCAATGGCCTGTTCGATTTCACGATTGGGTGCAAACCGGTAATCAATAGTGAGGTCGCGATAGCGCTGCTGTAAATTAAGTAAACTCGGATACAACTTTAATCCCACACTACCAGGTGACATCACTTGCACGTGGCCTTTGTAAGCAGGATCCTCCCCGATGAGCTTTTCCAACGAAGATACCCCGTGAAGAATATCTTGCCCATGCACATATAACTTTTCACCTGCCTCAGAGAGTGAAAATTGCTTTCCTTCGCGCAACAACAATATTTTGCCAAGCTGTTGCTCTAGCTTGTTAATATGTTGGCTCACACCTGATTGTGTCATATGAAGTTGCTGTGCGGTGCGCGTGAAGTGACCAACTTCAACCAAGGTGCAAAAAGTACGTAGCCAGATTAGATTAATCATTACATTTTGTACTCAAATCAATAATTACTGATAATTTTACTTAATGAACTTTGATTTGTAACCTGCTCATATCACAGTGAGGAGCATATTTTATGAACAAGGTTTATCCCAGAAATTTTTCCCATATTGGTATTTCAGTACCAGATCTTGAAAAAGCAGTTGAGTTTTATACCCAAGTATTGGGTTGGTATTTAATCATGAAACCCACAGAAATCTCTGAAGACAACAGTGCCATTGGCCAAATGTGCACCGATGTATTTGGTGCAAATTGGGACAGCTTTAAAATTGCGCACTTATCAACGGGCGACAGAATTGGCGTAGAGTTATTTCAATTCAAAAACCAAACTAACCCAGATGACAACTTTGAGTATTGGAAAACCGGTATCTTTCATTTTTGTGTACAAGACCCGAACGTAGAAGAGCTCGCGGAGCGCATTGTTGCAGCGGGTGGCAAAAAGCGCATGGCAGCACCTAGACACTACTATCCCGGTGAAAAGCCATATCGCATGATTTATATGGAAGACCCATTTGGCAATATCCTAGAAATTTATAGCCACAGTTATGAGTTGATATACAGTGAAGGCGCCTATTAATCTCATGTTTCAAATCACTCATCAAATTGCATGACTTGAGTATAATAGTGGTGTAAAGCCCCTTTACTTTTCGCTCCCAGTAAAAAATAGATCTTTTCAGAAGTATGTAACACTAAACTCAACGTCAAGCACCTATGATTGATATAAACAGAATTAGCTTAACAGCTTCGATATTATTTAGTATTTAGTGGCAAATTTAGGTAATGTGGTTTGAACAAAACACGTGCAGCTATTTATTGTAGCCTTGTCGTTATTATTGACTGCCAAGATAACAAGATAAAAAATGGAACTTCTTACACTACTCATCATCACTGTGACGTTTATAGGAATTTTTACCCTAGAAGTTATTGCACCCGCATCTAAAAATAACTGCGATCGCCGCTGGCTGATCCTTGCATCTGGTATTAGCTTCTTTCAATCCATGTGTGCAATCGGCGCAGGGCAGATATTCACCGACCTCTTTAATCACATATCGTTATTGAACTTAGGGTCAAAGAGTATACTCACCCAAGGTGTGATCGGGTTTATATTAACCAGCTTCGTTGCGTATTGGTGGCATAGAGCGATGCATAAATTCGATTTCTTATGGCGTACTTTTCATCAGCTGCATCATAGTCCCCGTCGTATAGAATCACTCTCTGCTTTTTATTTACATCCTTTTGATAGTGTTGCCGCGACCTTACTCAACGCCATGTGTTGTTACCTTATTTTAGGATTAAATGCATACGGCACTGGCGTCAGCTTAATTATCGCCGCCATCTATAATATTTATATCCATGCTGATCTCAAGACGCCTTACTGGGTGGGCTTTATTATTCAACGACCCGAAATGCACAGAGTCCATCACAAACACATGCATCACAAAAAAAATTATGGACTCGCCCTGTGGGATTTGTTGTTTGGCACATTTTCAAACCCTAAAGATTACGTGCGTGAGGTCGGCTTTGATGAAGTCAGAGAGAAACGCGTATATGACATGCTGAAAACCAAGGATGTATATAAATCTTAATAGTTTTAGAGCCTTACTCATTATTTCGGTCTTGCTAGTTACAATAAATTGTCCAAAAAAGTAAATTTATCGACTTGCCATACGACTTATATTAATAGAGCGATAAGTAGGAAAGTACGTATTTATGACAAATACACACACGTGGCCAGCAGATGCCGATGGAGAAGTACTCAAAGTACTAGACGAAAGAGGCTTTGATTTTGGCTCCACACACACGATTGAGTTTTATCTGGAATTTAAGACTTGGCCGCTGAGCGAACACCAGCAAAATGAAATATCTGAAAAATTACACGGTGCAGATTTTATAGAGTCAGATCCTGAAGACATTGAGCTTGGTGATGCACCGGGTTATGTCTTATTTACAACACAAAATAAAGTCACCCATGAGTTTGTCGGCCAAGAGCAAGTCAGACTAAGTAAATTAGTTGCCCATTTAGATGGCACTTGTAACTCATGGGCCGTATGTAGCCCATGTAGCGGATAACTCCTTATATAGCTAACTCACTAGCATAACCCGATATATCAATGTTAGTGAGTAACATGATAATTTGCCATTCTGAACGCTTTTTCAATAATCTAATTACCTATCCTGCACTTGGTTTACATCAAAAAATCGTGCACTCTACTGACTAAAATAACAACAATATACGCATCAGAGATCATGCAATACATAAAAGACAATTATCTAATTAGTGATTCACGAGAAGACGTTCAACTCGATCAGGTTGAGTCATTGCTGAAAAACTCCTACTGGGCGCGTAAACGCGACTTAGCAACCATCAAAAGCACAGCACAACGACCATGCAATACTACATATTACTTTGCAAACGCTTTATAGGTCTTAGTAATAAACAAATCTTTTTGTTTGATATTAACGAGGTGATTGCAGGTTGAGGTGAATAACGGCGTTTGTACAATACCGGTTTTTTGACCCGTAGGGACTAACGCCATAAACGGATTACGTTTGTACGCTTTTACCGACCTACCTTGACGCCTTCGCACTATACTTTTCGCCAAGTATTTACCTTGCTCCACTGCCAAATAACCCAGTTTAGCCTCGCCCACATCGGCAATGTCACCCAGCGCATAAAAGTTTTCTTGCCCCACGACTTGAAGCGTGTCATTCACCACAATCAAACCTTTATTATTCAGTATATGTGAGAAGTTTTGTTGCAAAAATACGTTGTTCGGTTTGGTACCCGTCGCACACAATACCATATCCGGCTTTAACACATCTGTTGAGCGCTTATCTTGGAAGCCCTGAGTTTTGGTGCATAGCTGATAATCACTATTTAACTTAACCTGTACGCCTAACTCTTCCAACTGTTGATGTGCTTTGCGCTGTGCTTTTTGACTAAAGCCAGTGAGTAGTGCTTTATCTTTGTGAGCTAAAGTAACCACTTTATTTTTGAAGGTATAAGCAATTTCACCAGCCAGCTCTACGCCAACGACACCACCGCCAATGATTAATATCTCTGAGGCTTTTTTGAGCTGCGCACAATGCTGTCTAAGCTCAGTATCTCTGTCATTTAAGCTATGTGCATCCATGCTCTTAGCCAATGGCAAAGTCGGATATCTAGACCCACTTGCAATCACAACCTGTTCAAATTCAATACACTCACCGTTTTCCAACAGTACAGTATGCTCTTGAAGGGTTTTCACAGCACTTTTAACAAACTGACCAGCTAAAATATCTCGATAATATCGACGTGATTGCCCTTGAAATTGGCCCTGCGTTGTAGATTCTCTGAGCACGGCATAAGTCACCTCAAAGTAATCTTTCTTGTCTACAAGTGTGGTCTGTACGCCACTTTTCTGTAATTTCTGTGCAGTCGCTACGCCACCAAAACCACCACCAATGATCAGTACTTGCGTTTTCATCTCTCTTACCTCAATTCACTGAATAAGACATAGCATATACCGTTGCAAATTTGTTTTTAATGCGCATTTAAAATACCCTTACGTGCAAATATGCAACAGAGACATGTCATGGATAAATGGACAGAGTTTAAAACCGCCTACCGATTAGCAAAGCTAGGGACGCTTAGTGCCGCAGCAACCGATCTGGGTATACACCGCTCAACAGTCATGCGGCAAATAGATAGCTTAGAAGCGCACTTAGGTATCAAGCTCTTTCAACGCAATGACAAAGGGTATATCCCAACAGAGGCAGGGCTGGAAGTGATGCGGTTGGGGGAGATCACAGACGTACAATTTAATCAGTTTGTCGATAAGACAACAAACCTCGATGCCATGATGAGCGGTGTACTTAAAATCACTTGTGTCAATGAACTATCCGAGTTGTTATTCCCAGTGATAAACCTATTCCAAGCGCAATACCCAAACGTAAGATTCGAGATCTCGGGTGATATAAGAAAATATGCGTTAGAGTATGGCGAAGCAGATTTAGCCATTCGGATGGGTGAGAGGCCGCATACACTTGATAACATCGTGATCCCATTTCAGTGCATCGAAGTGGTTATGTGTGTGCATCAAAAATATGTCGAGCAACATGGCCTGCCAACAAAAGATAATTGGTCACAACATAAATTTATCGCCAATTCCGAGCGCATTGCACATTTGCCTTGGAATGAGTGGATCCACACGCAGGTGGAAACAAGTCATATTGTTACCACCAGCAATGCTCACCAAGTGCTCGACTATGCACTGCATGCAGGGTGTGGGATCTCTGTTAGTACAAAAGAAGCTGCACAAAACAACCCAATGCTACACATATTACCCATAGGGGATTCGTGGCAGGTAAACACCTGGATATTGGTACATCGTGACATCGTACATATTCCAAAGATACGTAAATTTGTCGACCTGCTAAAGCTAGCACGATAAAAAACCCAACTTATACTTTATCAGCTGCTTCAATTTCTTGTATAAACCCACTTAACACGGCTCGATTTTTTGCCAAACGCGCGGCTTTTTCATCGACCTCTCTTAGCTGGCTGTGTAATCGCACTCTTAACTCATCACAAGGCTCAAAAATGGGCCGTTCACCTCTAATGCAAGGTAAAAATTGTAGTATGGTACTTAGTGTCATACCTGCTGAACTGAGCAACTTAATGCGCTTTAACGCCAGCACCTCACGCTGATCATAGTCACGATAACCAGCTGCGGTACGACGTGGTGTTATTAGCCCTTGCTCTTCGTAATACCGAAGCATTCGCACGCTCACACCGGTTTGTTCAGATAGTTCACCTATTCTCATCTTTGCTCCTTGACCTTCACAGTACTGTCAGGGTTTATCGTATTGGCTTCTAAGTATGGACTCAATGGAAGTAACACAATGACTAATAATGAATTTTCAGAAAATACCTTTATCAATGGTGAGTATCAACCCAACTCAGCACTTAATCCTTTAGCATTTTCTGGCTTTGCACACTTCAGTGCGATGCAAGTGAGAGGAAGAAAAGTGAGGGGTATAGACCTACACTTAACGCGTCTGCGTAAAGCGTCTCAAAAGTTATTTAATAACACGCTCTCAGATCAGCAGATACGCACTTACATCAGAGACGCGATGAGTGAAAGCCCATTAGATTGCTCACTGACTATTACGCTGTACTCTTCTCACGGTGAATTTACCGCCCAAAGTATGGACACGCTTCCACAAGTACTCGTGCGCACCAGTGCGCCTTCAAACGGCCCCGTAGGACCGTTACACCTCACCGCAATTAAACACCAGCGACCTATGCCTGACATAAAGCATGTAGGAGAAATTGGTAAAACTTTTTATTTACATAGAGCCATTGAAAAAGGATTTGATGACGCGATATTTGTTGACGAGCAAACAAGGATAAGTGAGGGGACAATTTGGAATCTCGTCTTTTGGGACGGATATACCATTATTTGGCCAAAAGCCCCAATGCTTCAAGGTACCACGATGAGCATATTACAACGACAACTCACACTACTTCAGATACCACAGCGCACTGTAGAACTTAAGCTGAGCGATCTTAACATACTCCGCGGCGCGGCGGTCATGAATTCATGGACACCAGGGATAACTGTAAAGGGCATTGACAGTACTGTATTTAAAGATTCAGATACACTGAACGCGCTGTTGCATAAAGCATATCAATACGAGCCATTACAGGAAGTTTAACGCTTTAACGATAGGTAGTACCAATAGAGCACTTGCCTTTTGGGCCAATATCGTTGATTGCATTATAGAGACATGCAACAACGACACCCTGTTATATTAAAGCTCAAGCGCGTAAACGCACATTTTTCTAGTTGTGTCTGAAATATCTAACGTGGTTGGCGCAGTGCTTTGCAATATCGCGCCCACTTTTTCAGCGTTTCGAATGCTGGCTATATTGTCTTCTAAACAATGAAACTCAAGTGTTTTAGCACCTTGAGATTTTATCCAAGGGATCAGTTCATTTAAAACGCGTGGAATGACTTGCTGTCCTCGCGCCTCCTCACATAGCCAGTACCCGACCTCACACTGGCTTTTTACCGGATCTACGTACTTCACACCAAAGACACCACTAAAGCAGCCGTTCACAAAGATAGCCAACCACCTTGAATTTGGCTCGCCACTGTTAATTCGCTCTTCAATATACTGCTGTGCACTATCATCGCAAGTTACCCGCTTCACCCAAGGCAAATTGCGCTCTAAGCTAATCCTGTTGCGCTCTACAGTACTATAGAGTTCGGCGCTATGATACAACCCCAGTGCCGTTAATTGAATATTAGGTAAAGTCATTTATATATACGTTTCCTTGCACGCAAGTCCGCTCTATGTTTCTTAAATAAAAACATGACTGTACGAATAAAAAACCATTAAGTCAAAGCGGCTATATTCAGTCTATGGCTAGTTTTGTATTCAAAAAGGCTGTATTTGAAAAGAAAGTTACAAAGCGTAACAAGCGCTCACAAGGATTTGCACACAGTGTCGGGAATACAACACAGGTTTTAGATAGACTTTACTTCGTTAAGTAAACACATATACACCTGCTGTTTGTAGAGACGTTTATTGTAGTTATTTAACATGTTGATTTCCCTGTCTTAAGAGACTTTTAGCGCACCATTGGTGCGCTTTTTTTTCTACATTAATTGTAGCAGCTTACATGTGGTCCATCAGTATGGCATACAGGGTAGCTATATTGGCATAACCAAGGGGCAGTTTTATACTGGGCCTGATATTGACCACCAGCAACTGCACCAGTTTGTTCTTTTGATACTTCTTTGTTTGTTAATGACTTGAGCTTCGTTTTTTGTAATTTAAGTTTCATAACTATTCCTTTAATTCATTGTTTTTTATATACAGTATTTAGCCAACCCAGCCTAAATACTGAACACCACTATCCGTAAAATTCATAACATAGTAAACATGGAAATTTTCATCAAAATATACGCTTTCGTATCATCTTGTTGAGTATTTTTAAATAAGAAATGGCTCATGAAGCTATTATCATCAATAAGAACAAGTGGCGTGTATGGTGTTATCTACTATATTTCTGACTAATAACAACATTCATTAATTAGGTGCCCTATGATATTTTCATCAAGGACAGATCGTCAGAAATTACACTCACTCGAAGCCAAACTTAACGTCTTTTTTGAAAACCAATCCATCTTAGAACTCAATGATGAAGGGATAATCACACAAGTAAGTCCACACTTTTTAAGAGAAATAGGCTACCCGAATGCTGACTTGAAAATGCAACATTACAGCCGCGTCATTAAAACGCAACTCAAGCTCGACAACCATACTCCGGTTGAGTTACAGGTACAATATGAACACGGCACTATCAGTTGGTTTCGAGCCAATATATACGCCAGCTTTGATCAGCCTTCACGAACCCATCATTACACTTTATTGCTGACAAATATCACCGAATATAAACATGCTTCATTTGATCACCTCGGGCAAATAGACGCCATAAATAAGTCGCAAGCAGTGATCGAATTCAATATGGATGGCACCATCCTTCATGCCAACGAGAACTTCCTACAAACGATGGGATATGCACTTGACGACATCGTTGGTCAGCATCACAGCATGTTTGCTGAACCAGCCTATGCACAAAGCGAAGAATATAAAGTGTTCTGGCAACAACTCAATCAAGGACAGTTTAGTACCGGCGAGTATAAAAGACTGGCAAAAGGCGGGAAAGAAGTATGGATCCACGCATCATATAACCCTATTTTTAATGCCGACGGTGTACCGTATAAAGTCGTCAAATACGCTAGCGAAATCACCCAAGCTAAACTGCAAGCGGCAGACTATCAAGGTCAGCTTGAAGCAATCAGTAAATCTCAAGCAGTGATAGAGTTTAATATGGATGGCACCATCATAAATGCCAACGACAACTTTTTATCCGCCATGGGTTACACCCTAGATGAAATTAAAGGCCAGCACCACAGCATGTTTGCAGATGCTGAGTATGCAGCCAGCGCCGAATACGCGGCATTTTGGGCCGATTTAAACGCGGGCCACTACTCTGCTGGAGAATATTTACGCAAAGGGAAAAACGGTAAAGAAATTTGGATCCAAGCTTCTTACAACCCTATATTAGACCTCAATGGTAAACCGTTTAAAGTCGTCAAGTATGCAGCCGACATCACAGAACAAAAACGCCAAGCGGCAAATTATGAAGGGCAATTGCAGGCCATCGGAAAATCACAAGCGGTAATAGAATTTAATATGGACGGCACCATTATTACTGCCAATGACAACTTTCTAAAAACAATGGGATATACTCTGGATGAAATAAAAGGGCAACATCACAGTATGTTTGCAGAGCAAGACTATGCAAAAAGCCAGTCCTACCATCAATTTTGGCAGCAATTAAATCTGGGGAAGTTTGATTCTGGTGAGTATCAAAGACTTGGTAAAAACGGCAAAAAGATTTGGATCCAAGCCACCTACAACCCGATTTTTGATGCCAATGGTAAGCCTTTCAAGGTGGTTAAATTTGCCACAGATATTACCGCTCAAAAAATACAGAGTGCTGACTTTGCCGGCCAGCTCGCCGCTATCCATAAGTCTCAAGCAGTCATAGAGTTCAATCTTGATGGCACTATCATCGACGCCAACGAGAACTTTTTAACGACAACCGGTTATACGTTGTCGGAAATAAAAGGCAAGCACCACAAAATGTTCGCTGAAGTTGATTACGCTAATAGTCAAGCATATCAACAGTTTTGGCAACAACTAAGGCAGGGCCAGTTCGACAGCGGAGAATACAAACGCATAGCCAAAAATGGCAAGGAAATTTGGATCCAAGCTTCCTATAACCCCATTTTTGACGCTGAAGGCAATCCATTTAAAGTCGTCAAGTATGCCTCCGATATCACCGCAAGAAAGTATGCTATTTCAAGCATCAAACGCGCTATTATGGCGCTCTCAGACGGAGAGCTCACTCATACGATTGATGAAGACTTAGGCGTAGAATTTAATATCTTAAAAGATGCCATGAATAGCCTCATGGATAACCTAAGTCGAATGGTAAAAGAGATCACTGACGCTTCTAACCATGTCTACCAAGGAGCACAGAGCATCGCCAATGGTAACGAGGAGCTCAATAAACGCACCGAAAATCAAGGGGCGAGTATTGAGGAGACAGCAGCGACCATGGAAGAGTTAACGGTCACGGTGCAACAAAATGCAAAAAGTGCTAAAGATGTCTCCGATCATGCAGATGAGGTTATGAAAAAAGCACAACAAGGGGGCGAGACGGTCGAGAATGCGGTTGCAGCTATGAATGAAATAGAGACATGCAGCAATCGAATTTCAGACATCATTGGTGTGATTGATGAAATTGCTTTTCAGACCAACTTATTGGCACTCAATGCCTCTGTAGAAGCGGCAAGAGCTGGAGAAGCTGGCAGAGGGTTTGCAGTTGTAGCCAGTGAAGTTAGAAACCTAGCGCAGCGCAGTGCCTCTGCGGCAAAAGAAATAAAAGGGCTGATTCAAGACAGCTCTCAAGCCGTTTCTAAAGGAAGCGAACTTGTCTCTGCATCGGGTGATACCTTTAATCAGCTCATTCACGTGGTGAAAGAGGTGAATGTGATGATCACAGAAATCACTTCCGCCAGCCAAGAACAATCCGAAGGTGTCGCAGCAGTGTCTTCAACCATTGCTCAAATGGACAATGAAACGCAAAATAACATGCACTTAGTTGAACAATCGAGCCATGCCAGTCAAGTAATGAAACAGCAAGCACAGCATCTGCTGCAACAAGTCGCCAGCTTTAAAACTCAGTCCCAATCTAACCAAGAGCTATTACCAGCCCCACAATCGCGAAGCATGTTAAGGCTCAATGCAGGATAGCCACACCACCTAATGCACTAAATAAGTCGCAGCTTGGCATTTAACCAAGCTGTGATAACACATAATTGATCTTAAGGCGTCTTGCCAGTGCTCTGGTTGTTTTGGTCAATAGAGAGATCAAATCACTCTGTTAATTTACTTTGCGCGCCAATTTTGACAGATGACGTAGCCCAGCTTTCAAAGCAAGATCTTCATTGTCCACATTATTAGTGTGATCAATCTCAATATCAGGTAAAAATGCCTCTCTTGGCGTGCCATTGACATGAAATAACTTTTCAACAGGGATCACTGCACTCAACTGGGAGTGCCTCAGTGTATGTCCAGAAATCGCACCTAATAACTGAGCCATGGGTGTACCGATGACAGTTGCGCGCTTCATACCATGCAAACCGATCGTTATGCCTTCACCCATGCTGCCTGTCCAGCGGTTGCTGAGCACCACCAACGGTTTGGTAAAGGTATTTTCCCCTCTTGGATACACAAACTCTTGCCAGCGCCTTTTCACTCCAAACTCACGCTCTACCGCCACCAGCTCATGTTCTTGGTATGGAAAACGCTCAGAGATAAAGCGGCTCATAATGCCACGCGCCACATCGCTGTTACCACCACTGGGGGTGTTGCGTAAATCCAAAATTAAAGCAGACGCATCCTTGTATTCAGACAGCGCTTGGTCAAACGCGGAGATCAACGCATTATTACCTAGGCTGTTTTCAGGCCGAATATACGCAATGTCACCTAACCATTGGCTGGTCAAGATTGGCTTATCTTTTAAGATGTCGGCAACGACTTGTCGGGTATCGATCGTGAGCGTCTGTGATTGTCCTTGCCAGCTTACAGTCAGTGCTATTTGCTCATGACGAGTACCGGTCAATAATCGATTAAGCACCCAAGTCTGAGCACTTTTTTGTCCTGAAATATTGGCCGCCTTTATTGCTTCAAAAACAGGTTTTTGGTTTATCTGTTCAATCTTCATGCCCGCTCTAAAACCAATTTTATGTGCATACCCATTATGTGGAATAGAAATAATGGTCGCGGTATCATTGCCAACTTCAGCCCACATGGTTAAAGCAGTCGGCATAGGCAAATAATAGTCTCTAGGACGTGGCCGAACTTCGCTGTGTTGGTCATAAAAAAACTCAAAGCAGCGGTTCAAGTGCCCTGATAAGGCATTAACTGTTTTGATTTGGGTTACTTCTTTTTGCAAACACGCTTCAAATGACGTTTGATCCACGTTTTTTTCGTCAAGGTAGGCGTATCTTTGGTTTAAAAGCGCAACAAACTCCGTAATGTCCTCATCCACTTGCTGGGTGGTTAAACTCTGTGTACTCTCCTTTGCAAAACTAAAACTAGAAACCGCCATTGCACTATAAATAATCGTCTTTGCTATATATGCTTTGGCATCACGTGGCATTGTAAGAATCAATTTAATTTCCTTCTTTTTCAAGTTGAGCCTCTCGTATCCTCAAAGTCCTTTCCAATTCATGTAATGAAATCTCACCCTTTTGATAACGCTGCTCTTGCTCTAAGACATACAACACAAAACTTAAATTCGACACAAAAAGGTCAGGTCTAAGCGTATTTGCGCGTTTCATTAAAATAAGTGATTCACTTAATTCTGTCAGTGACTCTTGAGATAGGTTTTTGATAAACAATTGCTGAGACATGAGTGCATCGAGATACTCAGGGTAGGGCAAGGGGTTATCTTTAAAGAATTGTTGCTTCGAGCGCTTAGTTTGTTCGCTCGCTTCATTACTCTCGTAAAATACCATAACAGCTTGACTATATTCCAAGCTTTCTGTCGCCACCGCTTTGGCCGCATACAGTAATTTTATTAAGTCTCGGCGCTCTTTTTCATCTTCATCATAATTACTGATGGCTATTGCTAATAGAACACCAATAAGCGTTGCAACCATCGTCAATGCAAAATTACTTGCCAATTCATTATCTTTAGTAAACCGTCTTAAAGACGGGATGAAAAATACAGTGCAACATGCAATTAAAATGACAGTAGTAATTAAATAAGCCATTGGGAGACACCTTTATTTGTCGTTATTCTGTGGTGTTTATTTATTACTTTAACAGTCAATGATATGAATTTTAAGATAAATTAAAAAACATTTGCCTATAGTAAATACGTGAACTGATGGCTCAGCACATATCTCAAAAGCTTCATTTACACACTCTCGCGATGAAAGCTCGCCAATGTTGATACAAACGAGTTCGTATTAAAAACACGATGCAAGTATCTTTGTTTCAACATTTAAGGCGCGTAATTTTTGCGCTTTTTATGACGCTCAGGTAAGTCCTGTTACCTCATTTGATTATTTTTTACTGTGATCTTTGCAACCTTAATTGACGTACTCTATGGTTAAAGGCAAGCAGAGTATCTTGCTATGGAATACGAGGTAAGAAACGCATGATTAAAGGAATTATTTTCGACTTGGACGGCACATTAGTGACCTCCAATCTGGATTTCGCAATGATGAAAGCACAGCTTGGCTGTCCAAGAGAGGAAGATTTGCTTGAATTCATCAATGCGCTACCATCTCCATACATGCGTGAAGAAGCCATGTCGCTTATTCACCAACATGAAATGCAAGACGCACATCAAGCTGAGTTTTTACCTGGCGTAAAGCAAGCTATATGCGAGTTGTCCAACAAAGGCTTTCCAATGGCCATTGTAACCCGTAATTTTGCAAAAGCGGCGCAAATCAAGCTAGAGCGCTGCAATTTGCCCATAGACCTGATCCTTACGCGAGATGATGCGCCCGCTAAACCCAACCCTACAGCACTTAACCTCGTCGCAAAACAATGGGGCTTGCCCAATAGTGCCTGCGTATATGTTGGGGACTATCTGTATGATATCGAAGCGGCGAATAATGCAAACATGGTATCGTGTTTATATTCACCAGAAATAACACCTGAGTATGCTCAAAAAGCAGACATCATATTTCGCCATTGGGAAGCGTTTTTACCGCTGATAGAACAAAATAACCTAAAATTCCAGCACCAACTGGCCTGACGAATTCATTTTATGGTAATAAACCCGCATATCGCAGGCCTCATGCCCAATAGGGTATAGCCCAACGCGTCGAGTCTTGTTAGAATCTTGTGCAATTGAATTTCAAATAACGAGAACTAAGATGGGTAGAGCATTTGAAGTCCGCAAAAACGCCATGGCAAAAACGGCAGCGGCAAAAACTAAGGTAAACTCCAAATACGGTAAAGAGATCTATGTAGTTGCAAAAAATGGCGGCGCAGATCCTGAAACAAACCTATCTCTTCGTCGTTTGATCGAAAAAGCTAAAAAAGATCAGGTTCCAGCACATGTAATCGACAAAGCAATCGAAAAAGCGGCTGGTGGTGCAGGAGAAGATTACTCTCCAGCACGCTATGAGGGTTATGGTCCTGGTAACTGCATGGTTATCGTTGACTGCTTAACAGACAACCCAAATCGTACAATCAAAGATGTACGTCTTCCGTTTACTAAAACCGATTCAAAAATCGGTAGCCCAGGCTGTGTTGCTCACATGTTTGATCACTTTGCAATTTTAGGTTTTGCTGGTGATGATGACGAAGCCGTTCTAGAAGCATTAATGATGGCTGACGTTGACGTGACTGATGTTGAAGTAGAAGACGGTAAAGTATCTGTGTTTGCGCCTAACACTGAGTACTTCAAAGCAAAAACTGCCTTAACTGAAGCATTTGAAGGCATTACATTCGAAGTAGACGAAATCACGTGGATCCCACAAACTCATGTAGAAATCGAAAACGAAGATGACATCGCAAACTTCGAAAAATTCATGGGTATGCTTGAAGACTGTGACGACGTACAAAACGTTTACCACAACGCTATCGTGAAGAAATAATCGACACGATTACTCTGAAAAAGCCGGACACAGTCCGGCTTTTTAGTGTCTAGGTGTTAGAAATCAAAAGTGCGTGACACTGAAAACGCAATTCGTTCGTCCGATGTATCCGAATCGATCGAAGTATCTTCAGCGGCAATCGATAAGTCAAAGCCTGACAAGCTGGTGGAGTAAGCTATTTCATAGTGGTGATAAGAGCTGTCAGTACCATCCCAAGTCTGATCTCCACCCACATAATTAGACACGGTATAACTGACAGCAATATCATGATTTTCGGCCACTTCAAAAGTATGAGAGAGGGTCGTGATTACATGCTCTTCATCTTGACCCGCATAATCCCAGCTATACCAGAAGTTAAACTCCGTCGTCCCTAATGCATTATCAAAACCAAATTTGGTATACGCCTCTGGATAGTTAATATCGCTAGAATCGTCTCCACCATAATAGCTGTAATATGCCATACCCACATCTAAACTAACCGCATCGGTTAATGACCACGTTTTGCCAAAGTAAATATCCACTTCCACATCTGTGCCATCATCAAAATCGACATTTGAGGCCCAAGAGCCTGCATACCAGTTTGTTTCAGAGTCACTGTAATCAAGGCTAGCTTGCAGAGCAAAATCATTCTCAGTTTGGCTAATACCATTAAATGTATAGTCTGAAGCACCGGTAATAGTTGAAGACCAATCACTCGCAATAACCGTATTTGTTACCATCAAAACAGACAATGTGGATAAAGTGAGTCGCAGATTTTTTTTCATAATATTTATCTCAAACGTACGGTATTCCCGAACCTATTTAGTATTAAAAGTCACAATAGCGCTATCTACATACTGCATGTGCACAAGTTTAGTGTAACTCACTGGTTAAACAATATGTTTCCTCAACATAAGTACAATAAATTAATATTTAACCCGGTAAAATTACAAAATACACAATAAGCAGTAGGTAACATTATCGCTTAAAGACGATACCATTTAGCGAAAGTTAACCCGTATAAAAGTATCAATTTTCATATAACACCTTATTTTTAATGGCATAATATTATCATTTTTGCGATTTAAAGCATACTTATCGTCCTACTGGATAATACAAGGTCGATATTTATACTATTTAAATAATCACACTTATAAATTTAACCTTCCTACAAATTTACAGTTCAGAAATAAAAGTTTAACGATTACGGAGTTAAATAGACAAAAAACACCAAAATTAGAGTAAATACTTATGAGCATTTCCCGTCGCCAGTTTGTTAAAAGCAGCATGATCATCTCAAGCTTACCACTGAGTCTCTCACTATCAGGCTGCACCTTCTCTGAAAACCCTTTCAGCCATGGCGTTGCCAGTGGTGATCCCTTATCAGATAGCGTGATATTGTGGACTAGGGTAACTATTCCAAAAGAAGTAAAAGATCGCGTTGATATCGACACATTGACAGTGAAAGTAATTTGGCAAGTTGCGGCAGATAGCAGTTTTTCTAACATCATTTCTAGTGGTCACGTGATAACGAGCCAAACACAAGATTTTACTGTGAAAGTCGATGCCAAAGGCCTGCAAGAAAATACCCGATATGTATATCGTTTTATTATCGATGAGCTCGATGACCCCATTATCTCACCAATCGGAAAAACCAAAACACTCCCTGAATATGATGTCAGAAATATCAAGTTAGCCATGGCATCCTGCTCTCACTTCAGCTACGGCTACTTTAATGTGTATGCACGCATCGCTGAAATAGCAGACTTAGATGCGGTACTGCACCTCGGTGATTATTTATATGAATATGGCAACAAAGACATATACAGAAATCCATTTTTATGGAATCGCAAAGTAACCCCAAACCATGAAATGGTCACATTGGCGGATTATCGCCAAAGACATGCATGTTATAAAACAGATACTGATCTGCAAAAACTGCATCAAACCCACCCGATGATCTGTATTTGGGATGATCATGAATTTACCAATGATACTTGGCGAGAAGGTGCAAAAAACCATAATGATGGTGAGGGCACATGGCAAGCGCGCAGTAATGCCGCGATTAAAGCATACTATGAGTGGATGCCAATAAGAGAACCTCAACATGAAACCAGAGAAAAAGCATACCGTCGTTTTCGATTTGGTAATCTCGCCGAACTTAATATGTTAGACACTCGTTTTATCGGTCGGGATCAACAAGTCGATGTGAAAGATCCTGCACGCCTTGATGAGCAGCGCACACTACTTGGCTATGAGCAAGAACAGTGGCTACAGGACAACTTACTGGATGCCAAACGCAATGGCGTGACATGGCAGCTGATTGGCCAGCAAGTGCAAATGATGCAAATTCAGATGCTTGGTAAGCCTATTAATACAGATTCTTGGGATGGATATCCAGCAGCCAGAAACCGACTATTAGATTTTATAGAACACAATCAAATCAATAACGCCGTGATATTGACCGGTGATGTGCACTCATCTTGGGCAGCTAACATCTGCAAAGACCCTTACGACTGGCGAAAATACAACCGTTTTACCCACGATGGTGCTGTTGCTGTAGAAATCGTGACTTCATCGGTAACCTCTCCTTCCATTCCTGTGCCAGGTTTACAGCAGCTAGTCGGAGATGTTGGCAAAATCTTAATGCCCGAAAACCCACATATTCGATATGTAGATCTCGCAAACCGCGGATTTGTGACATTAGAAATCAACGAAGAGCAATTACAAGCCAATTGGCATCACGTGCCTTTTGTCGGTTTTAAAAATGACCAAGTGCATATTGGAAAGCGCTTTACTGTGTATTCAGGCAAATCCAAACTCTGCTAAAACTCTCCGGAAAAGCCCGTAAAATGGGCTTTTTAAAATTTATTTTAATTTTTTACTTGAAAACTATTTGCCCCGTCCATAGATAGTATTGTGAGGACGCCGACAGGGTCCCAACCAAAACAAATGTTATTTTTTTAGTTTGTTTATCAGTTCAAAAGAAGGGTAAACAAACATTATCGCTTATTAAGAGGATATTATTATGCGCAACGTAGATCTAACTCCACTTTACCGTTCTTTCATTGGTTTCGATCATTTAGCATCACTTATGGACCGAGCTGCCCATAATGGCAAGCAGGCAAGCTATCCACCATACAACATCGAAGCGCTTGACCAAGACAAATACCAAATCACCATGGCTGTGGCCGGGTTCAGCGAAGATGAATTACACATAGAGTCTGAGAACAATACGCTCAGAATAACAGGTCAAAAAGCCAATAAAGAAGAGAGTGCAGAGCGTAAATTTATCCATCAAGGCATCGCCGAACGTAATTTCGAACAAAGCTTCCAGCTTGGTGATCATGTCAGAGTGATTGGCGCAGAACTAGAAAACGGATTACTGGTAGTCAAATTAGAGAGAGAAGTGCCTGAAGCATTGAAACCGAGAAAAATTGAAATCGGCAAAGGTAAGCTGCTAGAAAACGAAAGTTAATCTTAGCAAGCAACCTATTTGATTACCCCTGGATAAAGTCGCTATATGCGGCTTTTTCTGCTCTCGTAAACCCCCTTTACACAATATCACTCATCGCTTTCTTTCTATTCCACACAGTTCATTACTTGCACATGACTTTGCTAATTCCACCGTACTTTTGGCACCTTGCTCCGAGTGTGCTCTGTCACCACACTGCTCTTTATACTCTATTGAGTCCTGTATATTGTTATATACATAAGTGACCGTTGAAAAGGCAGCAGACGTTGCGGCCACCAATGCAGGAATATAAATATCACTTGGATAAGATGGCGTCATATTAGATGCTTCATCAGCAAAGACGATAACATCAATATCCGTTTTTTCTCGCACAATATCGCAATGTTCATCTAAATAAGTCGTTTTTTTTGGTGCAAAGACACAACCATTCAACCCCAACGCACTCACTAACATTAGGCTCTGTATATAGTTTTTCAAAACACTCTCACACATTCCAATTGAACATTAAATATAGCAGGCTCGATAAACAAAGTTTGTAACAATGTGTAGACTATTTAACCAACGACTTAGGGGCTGAAGATCTAATAATATATCTAAAAAGGGTTTAAATTGAGCAGGATGGGGCTGATCAAGTTATTCAATTGAAAAAAGTAAATTCAAACAAGCAACATCTAAAGTTGCGA
Organism: Pseudoalteromonas luteoviolacea CPMOR-1; assembly: GCF_001625685.1. GTDB lineage: Bacteria > Pseudomonadota > Gammaproteobacteria > Enterobacterales > Alteromonadaceae > Pseudoalteromonas > Pseudoalteromonas luteoviolacea_K. The sequence continues at coordinate 89,336 of NZ_AUYC01000027.1, forward strand.
TTTAATGCTCGGCACACTAGGTATGCACCGAGCCTCACAATCAACTTTACAGTACGTCTTTGCTACATAAATCCATGTTTGCTTTATCTTTCAGCTTTAAGCAATACATAGAGGTTTCGTTCACTTCAATACCATTAACCATAAAGGTTGAGAACCAGCCAAAAACTAACGCCAAAGCCACGATTGCATACTTTTTATATGGAGGTAATGTTGTCATGTTTAATACCTTACTACTTTCTTGTCGGCCTTCTATTGTGGCCAAATAAATCTTGAAATTAGGTGCCAACGGCTTGTATCCAGCTTGGTAGGCACCTTGTAAAAATTAGCGATATACGCGAACGTTTCTTACTTCACCTTTGAACGGATAAGTGTTCTTTGGTGTAGAGCCAACGCTAAGTGGCACGTCATTTTGCTTTGGTAGCACAATGCTCTTACTACCCATTGACTGACCATCAATGCTCAGAGATAAAACATTACCCTCTAGCTGCATTTCAAGTTTGTGCCATTGACCATCAGCAAAGTTACCTGCGTTGACGCCTTTACCATTGATACGCGCACTGATCACACCGACTTTATTCACTTGAATGTAATACGCATTGTTTGTACCGTAGTTGCCTTTCGATAACATGAAGCCCGCTTTATTCGTGCTGAAATTATCGTATTTAAACTCAAGCTCTATTTTGCTGAATTGATCGATGTCACCAAGCTCAATGCGCTGATCAACGCCGTTAAATGTGTCTTGATATTCACCATACACTTTGCCATCTTGCCCTTGACCTGACAGGTCACACACACTGCCTTTCAATGACCAAGCACCAATTAAATTGTCACCAGTTACTTTTTTTGCACAGCGGCGTTGCTGCAACTGTTGCGCGTATAAACTTTCGATATCAGTGTGACTTTGCACATGTGCTTGTGGTTTATCAGCCAAACTTGTGTCGTATCTTTGCTGGCTCTCAAAACCACTGAATCCAGCACCTTTTAAGCCAACAACATATGGCATGATCACACGACCATATTTGCTGTCGTGGCGCATAAATGCCCACTTATCAATTGACTCGTTTTGTGCTGTGTTTGTGATGTTCCAAAATACTAAATGCTTAAGGTGGTTAGGCTGTGCACCGACAGAGCCGCCCATAAATCCATAATTCCAACCGCCAGTGCTGTTTTCAATTAAATTGCTGTAAGGCATATTGGCATGCAAATTATGGAAGCGCTCAGGCGAGTGCGTTGAACCAGAAATTACGTTACCCGCAGCTTTATGAGAAAAGCCCGCCGCATGCCAGTGCGCAGCTTGATCATCAATGTTTTGTGCCAAAACATGGGTCGATGCGTTAATGTCTAAGCTGATATGGCCAGGGTTACCCGTAAACGCTAAGTCTTTTAGGGTCATCGCAGCACTGTTTACCACAGAAACGCCTTGGTTTAAGTCGATAAACTCCACGTCCTTAAGCCATGCATGCGCAACGCGAGAGAAACGAATCGCACTCCACCCACCATCATGCACACCGCTCTTATGATGTTTGAATGCTTCCTGCCAATTACCTTGAATTGTCAGGTTTTCAACACCGATATTTTGTACCAGACGTGCTTGTTTCAAGCCCCAGTACCCATCGTTTTCAACATCATGATGAATAACCGCAGCGAATGTCACTTCATTACCTTCAATGGCAGTAATTTGATGAAACTCTTGTGAGCGAACCCCTTTTTTGATCATGCCCCACTTACCATCGAACTTATAAGGTGATAATGCTTTGGCAATCGTCTCTGGGCGAGGGTCAAAACGAGACAGTTGTACCCACTGACCGACTTTAAGTAGAGATGTATCACGAACTTGCACAGAGCGTGTAGATTGTCTTGGGTGGCTAGAAGTAATATCAGTAATAAAACGCTCTTTGCTAGGAGAGGTTACCGACTCACGCACACTTTTCACCTTAGGGTCGCGGTTAGCGTAGTTATAACCGATCTCAAATAGATACGGACTTGTCCACATTTTGTTTGGATAAACCAAATCTAAATGCTGGTCCATTTTTAAAATACTCAGCTGGCTCTCACCACGCAATATCATGTTGCCACGTGATATCTTAATAGTTGCGCTTTCACGGCTCTTACGACCTTCAACAGTATCGGACTTATCTATGTCAGCAACATCAGACAAAGTGTTCAAGTCATACGTACCGTTAGGGAAATAAATAACTGCGCCTTTACCCCCCTCATCAATGTGCTTTTCAGCTGCTGCAATGGCATCACGTACCGCCTGCTTGTCAGAGCGGCCTGGGGCGATATCAGCACCGTAACCAGTTACATCAAAAATACGGTAACCCAGTTCATTGACACTCGGGATCGCTTGGTTTGAAAACTGGTAGCCCGCGTATGAAAAGTTAGAGATGATCTGATCATCTGCTATTTGCGTGTTTGGATCTCTCAGATCAGATTGTGTTGATCTAGACTCTAGGTAGCTATGCCAGAAATCGTTTGCATAGCCTTGCATTGGAAGCCAACCTGTCGCAGCGCATAGTGCTACTAGCATTGGTTTATTAGAAAATGTTTTCATATCTATCCTCAAATAACTACATTCAGTAGTGGTATTGAGTAGATCTGGCAGTCACATCCCTCGTGAATATTCACAGTGTCCCTAACTATGAAGCAACCCCGCTATCGTGTGCATTGCATGAATATACAGCGCATTTAGACCGGAAGCTTTGCGTCCTAGGCTTTCACCTAGTTTGCCAGTAACTACAGTGTGTGTAAATTTCAGGAGGAATGTATAGGAAGGTTCCAAATTGGTCAATTATTAATTAGAGCAAAAATCCTAATCCGTTGTACAAACAGGAATTATAAATTATTAAACTTATGTGACAGATAAAATATTCCCTTTTAAAGGTACCTATATCAGTGTATTAAGCACTGCTTTGTGTACAAAACAACGAAGTTTTAGGTCTATCAAAGCGCAAATGCAGATCATTGCAATGAAGTCGTTAGCATAATTATCCACCAATATAGGCGTCTTTTACAAAGCGGGGAATTTCACAGTTATACAGGTGCCTCCTAATTCAGTGCAAACACCCGCAAAGATTTCCCCTCGATAGCGCGCAATAATTTTCGCACTAAACGCTAAACCAATCCCAAATCCAGTACATTGCTGGCGGTTAAGCCTGACAAACGGTTTAAATACTTCAGCGGCTTTGCTCGCATCAATGCCGTTTCCATCGTCACTGATTGCAACCACATACTCATTTTTCTCTTGCCTTATCGTCACCATACAACGGCTATGTCCATACTTCAGCGCATTATCAATGATATTAGAAATAGCCATAGTAAAATAACGTTGATCAACATGAATGAGCGCTTGTTGCGGTGTGATATTCAACTCAACGGCACCATCAAAAGAGAGATCAACCAAGTTAGGGACGGCCGTAACCAGATCAAGCGGCAGGGGGGTAGCCTCATCTAAACTATGCTGCAACCTAGCAAAATCCAACATATGAATTAGTAAGCCTTCCATATCATCTAATTGCTGGTTTACACGCGCTTCGTATTTGGTTCTAAGTGCTTCATCTTGCGTTTCGACAATGGTATCTAGCCCCATACGTATTCGAGCCAATGGCGTCCTTAACTCATGGGATAACCCACCCGCAAGCAGCTTAATATCATCCATAAGTAGGTTAATCTTGTTTGCCATCTGATTAAATGACAACTCAATATCTCGGATATACCAGAGTGTACCGACTTTTAACCTAACCTCTAATTGACCATCACCAAACTTAGCGGCGGTATCGCTTAAATGCATCAACCGGCGAACAAAAGGGGTTAAGAAAAGCACTAAAATGATGACGAGAAGAAAATAAAAAATAAGTGTTAAAGAAAGGCGGTAATCATCTTGCTCAGCCAGCTTGTCATATTGATAAACCAAAATACTCTGATTATTGGTCAGCAGGTGAACTTTCACCTGTTCCTGCGTTTCAAGGTAAACCGGCTCTTGTCTTTGAAGTTGCTGCTGTAATTGAAAAGGCAGGGGATACTCATCCATGGAGTGCAGCCGCAATGAAGCATTACGGTCATCTTGAGTGATCTGTAGAGGCTGTTTTTCCAAAATGGGCAAACTTTCTTTAGCTGCCATCATCTTTAATATTGGCAATGCCAGAGAAAGCTGTTCTGATACATCAGATTGTACAGGCTCTTCTGAGGCATAAAGAACGTCAAATACCTGACCCAATGCTATGCTTGCGATGATCAGTACACTTACAAGCGCAACAACAAATCGCCACATTTAAATAGACTGCCTTCTAAATAAGTCCATTACCAAGTATCCTTAGACAGCTGATAGCCCTTGCCCCAGACAGTGGCTATTTTGTATGGCGCCTCTTTATCACCGAGCTTTTTCCGTAGCCGGGATACGCGCAAATCGATGGTACGATCAAAGCCATCATACTCAAAACCTCGCAGCTCTTGCACTAAATCCTGACGTGTTACTACGCTCCCAGCATGCTTAGCTAGCACCCATAAGACATCAAACTCATTGCTTGATACTTGAATATTTTGACCACCGAGTAGCACTTGACGATTACCCACATCGACTTCAAGGGTACCGATCACTAATTTTTCATCATTAACTTCTTTAGTCACTGTGGCACGCCTCAGCAAGGTCCGCATTCGGGCTTCTAATAATCGGCCTCTTACCGGCTTTGTTAAATAGTCGTCAGCACCCATTTCTAAGCCTAAGATTTCATCAATTTCTTCATCTCTGGCCGTCAACATTAAAATCGGTGTTTGCGTTAATTTCCTAAGCGCTTTGCACACATCTAAGCCATCCATACCAGGTAGCATGCCATCTAAAATAATGAGATCGGGCTTGGTCTTTTGAATCGCTTCAAAGCCAACTAATCCATCGTGATAAACATCAACATGATACTGTTTTGCTCTGAGATAATCCGCTATCCACTGGGCCAACTCGATATCATCTTCTACTAAAGCAACCTTGCACTGACTCATCTACACATCCTTAAAACATTCTCCATCGTACCGCTTTGCTTTTTCTTTTTTTATAAATCCAAGCATACTCAATTGTTTTGGTGAAGATAATTTTTTCACTGTCACTTTTTAGGCTGACGGCTAAATTATCTGTCATCATAATTTCGTTTTGCCATTTTCCATGTGCAACGTTTTGCCAGCAATGCAACTGTTGCTCGTTGGCAAATAAGCAATAGTTACCGACACTGTTCGTTTGCCAGCTCACAGAAACATCAACATAGCATTCTTGTCCCTGCTCCAATGCAACGCATTGCTCAGGCTTAATGATAAACTGTGGCTCGTTAGAGGCTCCGAATGCTAGGGCTGGCGTAAAGAAAAAAACAGCAATATATTTTTTCATTTCGCCTCCTAAAACACGTAGCTCATAGTGACACTTATATGGCGACCAAGCCTGCTACGATTGGAGAGGGTGTTAAGTGCATCTAACGAATAAGGACTATCGTCAATACTGGTAGCGTAATCAGTCAGTCCAATAGCGCCATCAACCACCCAGCGCTTTCCAACTGGCGTCGTAAAGCCCAACTTTAATTTAATGTTCACCCCACCAGAGGCTTGATAAGGATCTACTCTTGCTGATTTGTAAGGCACACCATAGTAATAATTCAGCATAGCGCTGTTACGATATTGAAAGCCGACCGAGCTATAAAAGTGCCAATTTTTGTGTTGCCATGATTTCGCAATCCAAAAAGAGGCGTAAGCCCCTCCGTCATATTCACTATTGTCAGCTTTGGGGGCAAGGATAGTTTGAATTTGATAGCTACCTATAGCACCAGTAACTCGAAGCCCCACATACCCTGTCAAATCCCGCTCATCATATGCATTTGATACATATCCATAGTAGGAAATGTGTGCATGCGCAGCAGAGAAAATGACATCAAACTCCCACTCGCTAGAATTATAAAGGTTATAGCCCATCGCCCATTGCGGCTCAAATTTACTGTCACTCCCAGGCACTTCAACAAAAAGTCCATTTTCAAAGTAATAATTACCGTTGATATTTAAAATTGGCCGAGTAGCAATATTTGTAAGTAATCCCCCGCCATAAGAAGCACCTAAACCTAATGACAGAAACCCGCCTGCTTCGCGCTTATTTGAAAATCCTTCCCAAAAGCTGGCCTCTTCTTCTGCGTAAGCGGCTGGAAAATGAAAAATTGAAGCTGCCAAACATATAGGCATCCACTTTCTTTTAGAGTACATAGCAGTTTCTTATCTTTATTATTAGCTAACTAATGTATTGAATTAATGAAAAAAATAGCGTGTGAGATTATAACAAACTGTATCAATTTGTATCTAAAAGCGAACCACAAAAATAAGATAGGTAATTGGAAAGGGGCTTTACAAAAAGCGCTTTGAACATAAAAGCTCAGAGCACTTTTTGTGTTACAGATTAGTTGGCCTGCTTTTTCAGCCTGCGATAATAATGTAATAGGGGCTCTGTATAACCATTAGGCTGCTGTTTGCCTTCAAAAACAAGCGCCATAGCCGCTTGGTATGCTAGACTATCTGGGTTGGGATGACCACCTTTACACAATGCCGTGTAATTTGAGTCATCACTATTTTGACTATCAACCACACTCGCCATTTTGGCAAACGTTGCCTTGATTTGTGCTGGACTGCAAATTTGATGTTCAAGCCAATTCGCAATGTGCTGACTTGAAATTCGTAATGTTGCTCTGTCCTCCATCAGCCCGACATGCGAAATGTCTGGCACTTTCGAGCAACCAATACCTTGATCAATCCAGCGTACAACATAACCTAATATCCCCTGAATATTATTATCCAATTCAGTCTGTATATCAGAAGCTGAAAGAGCCGTATGGTCTGTCAATAACGGAGGTGCCAATAAATCATCTAAACATTGACTTTGATGGTTAAGCAATGCATTTTGTCGAGCATGAACATCTATCTCATGATAATGAATCGCATGAAGTGTGGCCGCGGTAGGAGAGGGAACCCAAGCGGTATTTGCACCGGCTTCTAGTTGCGCGCCTTTTGTACGCATCATCTGTGCCATTTCGTCTGGTTTAGGCCACATGCCTTTACCTATTTGAGCACGGCCTTTGAACCCACATACTAGACCCACTTCAACGTTTTGGCGTTCATAGGCGGCGATCCAAGGCTGAGCCTTTATCTCTTCTTTTGGTTTAACGGCGCCAGCTAACATTGAAGTGTGAATTTCATCGCCCGTTCTATCTAAAAACCCTGTATTAATAAATACAACACGAGACTTAGCAACCTCAATACAAGCTTTTAAATTAACTGAAGTGCGCCGCTCTTCGTCCATAATCCCCAATTTAATACTGTTTTGAGGTAACTCAAGCATACGTTCAACTAGGTCAAATAATTCGGCAGTAAACGCGACCTCTTCAGGACCATGCATTTTAGGCTTCACTATATTGACGCTGGCCGTTTTACTATTTTTAAATGGGCTCTTTGCATGTAAATCATGAAGCGCAGCTGTCGATGTGACAACAGCATCTAAAATACCTTCAAACACTTCACGGCCTTGAGTATCTAGAACAGCAGGCGTCGTCATCAAGTGGCCAACATTTCGGACAAACATCATCGCCCGTCCACTCAAGATGATGGGTTCACCGGACAGTGAAATATACTCTCTATCGCTATTTAAACATCGCGTTACTTGCTGACCACCTTTATGAAACTGCTCTTCAAGAGAGCCTTTATTCAAGCCAAGCCAGTTTCGATAAACCAAAACTTTATCTTCAGCATCCACCGCTGCCACAGAGTCTTCGCAGTCCATAATTGTGGTCAGCGCCGATTCTAAAATGATATCTTTGATCCCAGCTTTATCCACTTTTCCGATCGGATCCTCATGATCAATACAGATCTCAAAATGTAGACCGTGGTGCTTAAATAAGATCACCGTAGGATTATGCTGTGGTCCCTGATAGCCCACTAACTGAGGCGAGCTTGCAAGCTGCACTTGGCGACTATCATTCAAGGTGACTGTCAATGCGCCATTAACTAAACCGTAGTGCGTACTTTCAATGTGAGATCCGGCAGTTAAAGGCAATATTTTATCGAGCAATTGCCTGCCATAGGCCATCACCTTAAAACCACGTACAGGATTGTATTTGCTACCTTTCTCAGCACCATCTTCTTCGCTTATTAAATCAGTACCATAAAGCGCATCATATAAAGACCCCCACCGAGCGTTTGCGGCATTGAGAGCAAAACGCGCATTATTCACAGGCACAACTAGCTGCGGCGCTGCAACATGAGCAATTTCTGGATCCGACGCTTCAGTCGTTATTTCAAAATCCTGGGGCTGAGGTAACAGGTAACCGATAGACTCTAAAAATGTCCGATATTTTTTTGCATCCCAATTGGGGTTTTGTACATGATAGCTGTCAATTTGGGCTTGCAACTCATCGCGCTTATCAAGCAAAGTACGGTTTTTTGGTGAGAGTATGGCAATAATGTTTGCTAAACCTTGCCAAAAAGCATCGGAGCTCAATGGCAAACCAGTCAACAACTCTTTATTCACAAAGTCATAAAAGTCAGCATCAATGCTCAGCCCAGCATGTGTCACAGTGGCATTCATAGCAGTGTTCCTAGTGCGATTTATTTTGAACGGGTTATTCAAAAATAAAGCAATTTGTACAAAAACAAACCCCTTTATCCATTCACAGTAAATATAACCACAATAACAACTATAAATTTAAAAAATTTTAAAAGCCGTTCTAGTGTTTAATTAAGCCGCAGCGACTCTCACAAAAACGCTTTGGCGCACCAACTTTAAATTTGCGTACAACTCGTTCGAAGGATATTTACCATGAGCAACTATCAGTCTCAAATTGACCGCTTTACTACCCTATGTACAACCAAAGATCATAACTGGCAGTCTATTAACCCTGAATATGCCAGCAGAATGCACTTACAAAACCGCTTTAAGACAGGGCTAGATATTGCCAAGTACACCGCCAAAATAATGCGTGAAGATATGGCACGTTATGATGCTGATCCTGAGCAATACACGCAATCTTTAGGGTGCTGGCACGGTTTTACAGCACAGCAAATGATGATGGCGATCAAAAGGCATCAAAAGACCACAAAGGGGGCTTATGTTTATCTAAGCGGATGGATGGTTGCTGCGCTTCGCTCTGAATTTGGCCCGCTACCGGACCAAAGCATGCATGAAAAAACAGCTGTACCAAAACTAATCGAAGAAATTTATACCTTTTTAAAACAAGCTGATGCACGAGAGTTGGATCACTTGTACAAGGCACTTGATAATGCTCAGTCAAACGGGCAAGACACTGCGCAAATACAATCTCAGATAGATAATTTTGAAACCCATATTGTGCCAATTATTGCTGATATCGATGCTGGATTCGGCAATGAAGAAGCCACGTATTTACTGGCAAAACAAATGATAGAAGCGGGTGCTTGCGCGATTCAAATTGAAAACCAAGTATCGGATGCCAAACAATGTGGCCACCAAGCAGGCAAAGTCACAGTGCCCCATGAAGATTTCTTAGCAAAAATAAATGCTGTCAGATATGCCTTTTTAGAACTGGGTGTAGAGGATGGTATTATTGTCGCGAGAACGGATTCACTGGGTGCAAGTCTGACGCAAAAGATTCCTGTATCTAGGCAGCCGGGTGATATTGCAAGCCAATATACGGCATTTTTGGACACGCAACTTATTGATGATTTGGGTCAGTTAAAAGACGGGGATATGGCCATAAAATTAAATGGTCAGCTGCAAAAGCCAATCAGATTAGACAATGGGTTATACCAGTTTAAAGCCGGCACTGAAAAAGACAGAGTCGTATTAGACTGTGTGACAAGCTTGCAAGCTGGTGCAGATCTACTTTGGATTGAAACCGAAAAGCCCAACGTTGAGCAAATTGCTGAGCTCGTGAACCGCATTAGAGAGCAAGTGCCCAATGCGAAGCTAGTTTATAATAACTCGCCTTCATTCAACTGGACTTTGAAGTTCCGCGAACAAGCTTACGAAACACTCAAAGCGCAGGGTAAAGATCTCTCCGCCTACCCAGACCCAGAAGCTGATCCCAAAGCGCTAATGGCTCCGGAACTCGATTCAACTGAATTGGCAGCAATAGCTGATGAAAAAGTAAAAAGTTTCCAACGAGATGGTGCAAAACAAGCAGGTATATTCCACCACCTGATCACCCTGCCAACATATCACACTGTTGCCCTTAGCACCGACATATTGGCTGAAGGATACTTTGGTGAACTAGGCATGCTCGCTTACGTAAGAGATGTTCAAAGGCAAGAAATTCGTCGTGAACAAGCATCAGTCAAGCACCAAGACTTAGCTGGCTCCAACATCGGTGATACGCACAAAGAATACTTTAGCGGTGACAATGCCCTCAAAGCAGGTGGTGCAGCCAACACCATGAACCAATTTTAACAAGCACAATCCCAACTTGGGCCCATAGGGCCCTTTTTGATTTTATTACCTGTAAAACCACTCAGCACAAGATATCAAGATCAAGCTTTTACCCACTATACTCACTACAGATCAGAAAAATACTAGCCCCATGCATTTTTCATTATCAATGTCGCTACATGTGAGTAATTCCTCTTTTTTAGTCTGCATAATCAACAAAAGTGGGGGATTTGCTGCAATGTTAGCAATAGTAACACGCACCACGCCCCATTTTTTCAATTCAGAGCAATTTTTTACTAACATCCATACTCAAGCAGATCTACTTTTTACTAAGTGTTTTTGTCTATAAATCATATTTTTACTAACCGTAAATATTTCAGGGCACGATTTTACTTACTCCTATGCTGTAAACCCCCTTTACATGATCCATATTTGTCACACATTTGTTGCATAGGATGCGAGCGTCTTGATTTAAAATGAAAAAATATGAAAAAAATATTTGTGCCTTTGCTTCTAACTTGCATAGTATCTTCTAAAACAGCTAGTGCGAGTATAGATATTGAGGAATTAAAGCAACTTGAGAAGCAAGGAAAGTATCAAATCGCGCTCGACTTAATAGAGCCGTGGCGATTAGAAAACCTACCTCAAAAGAAGGCATTAGAAGTACTCTTAATTCAAGCAGAAATTTACCGCAAACAAGGTTTATTTGAAAAAGCGCTATCCACACTCAACCATATTGAGCAAAATCACTACTTAGATACTCAACTAATACGCACGATTAATAATGAAAAAGGAATCAATTACCGCCGCATGTCTCGACTCATTGAGGCGGAAGAACATTATTATAAAGCATTAAAAGCAGCTCAAGAGTTAGAAGATAGAACGCTCATTGGACTAGCTTACAGTAATTTGGGCACCTTGTATGACCACAAAAATCAACTTGCCCAAGCCATGCAATTTCAACTCAAAGCACAAAGCTATTTGAAAGACAGTAGTGATCACGGTATTAAAGCCAGCAACTTCTATAACTTAGGCGATATCTCTGTCAGGCTCGATGATTATGAGCAAGCCGAAATATTTTTCCGCTGGGCACTAGGGGAAGATAAAAAAGACGGCAATATCGTGGCAATTGCAGACAGTGCTCTGCGCCTTTCTCAAGTTTCCTATAAAAAAGATAATCACCAAGTTGCTATCGACAACATATATGAAGCGCTTAAATACTTAAAACAAACCACCGCCAATGAAAGCCTTTCTCGTGCATACCATATGCTGGCAAGCAGTTATATGAAGCTTGGTCAAGGCGATGCAGCACTTATAAATGCACACTTAAGTTTAGACTTTGCCAAAAAAGCACAAAGCCAAATTCAGCTTATTTACGCACATATCAGCGTATCTCAAGTATATCTGCACCTAAAGCAGCCACAAGTCGCCCAAAACTATATCCTTGAATTGGAGAGGTTGGTCAACGCTGAAAGTCATAGTCCTTTGGCCATTCATTATCATGAGGTTGCTGCCGAGCTTGCTGAACAAACCGGTGATATGGAAATGGCATATACTCACATATATCAAGCACTGAGTTCTCACAAAGCAACAAGCGAGAAGTTCAACAATCAAAAAGCTGAGACCTATCGCAACAGCATTGGTAGCCTAGTTCAGCGTCAGCAACTTGAGGTCTCAGAAAAAGAAAAAGCACTGGCACAAAGCGAGTTAAAACATACAAAACTTATGCAAAAGTCTTGGCTAATCGCTGGGATGTCTGCCTTATTTATTTTCTCATTACTAACCTATATATACTTTATAAAACATCGCACAGCGAATTTATCAGCTAAGTTATATCAACAAAACTTAAAACAAAAAGAAAAAATGCTGGCCGATATTTCCCATGAGCTTCGCACCCCTTTGAGTGTATTGAAACTGCATATTGAAGCGCTAGAGCATGGCCTTTTTGAAGATAACAACAAAGCGTATAGTAAAATCAATGAGAAAATATCCCAGCTTAACTCTCTCATCACAGATGTTTATCAGTTATCCCAGGCAGAAAATAATGCCATTGCACTCAATGAGCAAATTCAATGTGTGCAAACCTTGTCGCAAAACTACAGCTACGATATTAAGCGAATGACGGAAAATCACGCTCTATCATTTAGCAGTGAGATCAGTATCCCAGAAGGCGCAACCATTAATATTGATAAACCCAAACTAGATAGGGTCGTCAATAATTTATGTAAAAACACGTGTTTGTATACAGACAGTCCAGGGCGCGTCGTTTTTAAGATGTATCAAGATAAAAGCCATTTAAATATACGGATTGAAGATTCATCACCGACTGTATCTGACGAAGAATTGCCTAAACTTTTCGAACGCCTGTATCGAGTAGAAAGCTCTCGTAGTCGAGCAACAGGAGGGTCTGGCCTTGGCCTATCCATTTGCAAAAGCTTAATAGAATTGATGTCTGGCACAATTGACATCAAACGCAGTCATTTAGGCGGATTAGATATTTCTATTGCTTTACCGCTGAAATAAGACACGACTTACACAAAGCCACTTACATCAATGTCGGTGGCTTTTTCCAATTAAGGGTGTCGAAAAGCAAAGCTAATACAAAAGAATTAAAAAAGGAAGTTTTTTACCCAACTGATCCGAGCTCTTTACTCCTCCATATTGATCCATTTTTTATCCACATTGCATTGTTTTAATAAGCAACATCAACGGGAGGAATTTACTTATGACACAACGTACAATGAAACACAATGAATGGGTCAAAATTGCCGAAAGAAAAAGGCATAAGAACAAAGTTCGATCCAAGAAGAATGTATTACCTTTTTGGTCTTTGCTATTAGCTGGCTTTTTAATACTGGCTTCTGCATGGAACTACTGGGTAGACAATCATTCAAAACCAGTTGTGCATGCTGAAATAAGTAAAGACGCCCAAACACGCATTGACCGTTACTTTTCTAAGCAATACATGATGGGTAGCTGGAAACTTAGCCGAATTAGCTTTAGTGACGGTGAGTTGAATGTGTTTGTTCAAATCCCTACCCCCTTAGCAATGACCAGTAGCGAAATTAAAAGCTATATAAAGCAGTCTCTTTGCCCACACCCTAAGAGTACGGTGTGGAATGATGTTAAAAATAACTCACTATTCATTTATCTGTACTCAGATAAACCAAGAAATGGTGATTATGCGTTGTGTACCAGATAAAGTGTGTAATAAGTCAAAAAGGGCGTTAAGCCCTTTTTTTATGCCTTTTATTTGAGCTCTAGCTTCGCTTTTTCTAACATTTCTTCAGGCAATTCCTTGGTTACTGAAACCCCTAGCTCTTTAAACTCAGAAGCTTGTTTTATCAAATTTCCTTTACCTGAATACAATTGTCCCAGTGCTTTATCATACGTTTCTTGCGCTTTATCTAGCTGTTTACCAACGCTCTCTAAACTGTGTAAAAAGCTATTGAGTTTGTTGTAAAACTTCTCAGCGCGTAGTGCTAACTCTTTACTATGCTTGCTCTGCTCCTCAAAGCGCCAAAGCTGTTTCACAATGTTCAAACTGGTTAATAAGGTTGTCGGGGTCGCCACTAACACCTTATTCTCTAGTGCATATTGATAAATTTCTGGATCATACTTAATTGCTTCAACAAATGCTGATTCAACTGGAATAAACATGATAACGACTTCTGGAGAATTTAGGCCAGGTAATCGCTCATAGGATTTGTCTCCAAGCTCTTTAACTCTCGCTTTAACAGCAATAACATGCTCTTTCAGAGCCTGCTGCGCGGCTATGTCATCCTGAGCGTTAACATATCGAGTATATGCATTAAGAGATGTTTTTGCGTCAATGACTAAATGACGACTCTGGGGTAAATACACAATTACATCTGGACGGTATTTCCCCTCACTCGTCGTGAAACTGACTTCACGTTTATAATCATAACCCGGCCTAAGGCCAGCACTGTCTAAGACATTTTCCAACATCAACTCACCCCAATTACCCTGAGTTTTAGTCTGACCTTGCAACGCTGTCGTCAATTTACTCGCTTGATCTGTCATTGCTTGGTTATTCGCTTGCAAGTGAAGTAGCTCTGTTCTTAACGCGGCACGTTGCTTTAACTCCTCACTATGAATGGCCTCCATTTTATCTCTGAAACCTTTAATCTCTCCCTGTACTGGGTTTAATATCGTTTGCAGCTTTTCTTGACTATGTCGTGCAAATTGTTGGCTTTTTTCCTCAAAGAGTTTACTCGCGACATTTTCAAACTCTTGTTTTAAGGTATTTTTTGCTTGTTCCAATTGCGCTATTTGCGCATCAAATGCCAATTGCTTTTCAGCCAGTTTGGTTTCCATATCTGTTAACTGCAAAGCCAACTGATGGGCTTCGTCTTGGGCTAATTGCGCCTTAGATTGCGCTTGTTGCCATAACCCAGAATATTCTTTTACTTGGGCATGTTTTTCTGCAAGCCTAGCTTGATATTGTTGTGCTTCACCATGAGTTTTTAGCTGTAACTGTTGTGCAGAGGTGAGCTGCGCTTTCAGCTCATCATGTGCTGCTTCTAATGCCTCAATTTTACTTTGCGACAGTGCATGTAAAGCGCGCGTCTGTTGTTTTGATAAATAGGAGAGAATAAAAAAAACTAAACCGGATAACACTGCACCAGAGCCGAAAAGTCCAAGTGCAATTTGCCAAGGCAGCGAGGAAAAACTAGTCCAAAGCATAATATGACTCTAACAATTAAATCTAGTTAAATCATACCTCAGAGTCAGCTTTCAATCACTTAGAAGAGCAATATAACTGAAATAAAATAATGCGCTAACCGACGCTAGCACATATAAAAAGGGAGTCTAGCTATTAATATGTTGTTCGTTAAATCGATATCCAGCACCATATACAGATTCAACGATTTTGGGGGATATTTCGATATTTTTAATTTTCTTACGGATATTTTTAATATGACTATCAATAACCCGATCAGAAATATCAAAGTTATCTGGTTGTATATGGTCTAAAATTTGCTGACGAGAGAACACGCGATTCGGCGCGTTGTATAGCATGGCAAATACGTCAAATTCTACTTTGGTTAAACTCAGAGATTGGCCTTTTAGCGATACTAACAGCTGCGACTCGTTCACTTCAATATCAGGAGCATCGGCTAGCACAGGGGCGCTACAGCGGCGCAAAATTGCTTTGATACGCATCACAAGTTCAGCAGCACTAAACGGCTTACACACGTAATCATCAGCGCCAAATTCAAGCCCTTTAAGTCTATCCGACTCAGAGACCTTAGCTGTCAACATCACGATGGGCACCATGGAAAACTCTCGGATTTGCTTCATACATTCAACACCATCTTGATTTGGCAACATTATGTCCATTAGGATGGCATCTGGGCTGTTGTCTCTTACCCAGCTCACCACTTCTGCACCGTCGGCAATATGCGTTATTTCAAAGCCTGAAGCCTTAAAAAACAGCATAACTTGTTCTGCTATATCAAAATCATCTTCGACGATCAAAATGTGGTTTTTTTCTTCCATTAGTTTCTCTTACTGGCTTTTAACACTCGTAGTTGCCGCTTCACTTGGTTTTTAAGATCTGATGACAATGTATCGTCAAATAACAATGTTGTTAAAATACTCGTCAAATCTTCAGAGCCAGCAACTTCATTAATAAGATCATAGTCGCACAGTGATTGTGGTTCAATAAAGTTTAACTGCGAAATCGTATTTTCATAGCACAACATAATAACCCACCTTTAAGTCCAATTCATTTGGTTTTCGTTTTCCTATGAGTGTATTAAAGTGAAAGAATGTGGATCAAATGTGGAACAAAGCAAGAAATGACGGCCAATACCATTACACAGCATTACACCGCCTTATTAAAAGAAATTAAGGGGTAGAAAAAAGAAAACCAGCTCAATTGAGCTGGTTATTACAAATTTTGCTATGTAATTAATAAGGGGGAAATCAACATGTGCTCACTGCTATGTACTCTCACAGTGCGCATAATAATAGACTGCCCACTTAGTCATTAGTTCAAAATAATTTTAACTTTTTATCAATTCGAGCATTTGTGCTTCATTAAATTGATTAAGGTTAACGCCGGTATCAGCAAATAGGGCGTCCACCAACGCCTGTTTATCCTTTTGCATCTGGTAAACTTTTTGCTCGATAGAGTTGGCAACAATCAACTTATACACAAACACAGGCTTATCTTGACCAATGCGGTACGCTCTATCAGTCGCTTGGTTTTCAACTGCAGGGTTCCACCAGGGGTCGAAATGAATCACCGTATCAGCCTGAGTTAGATTTAACCCCGTGCCGCCAGCTTTCAGAGAGATCAAAAAAACGTCAACCTCACCTTCAGTAAAGCGAGCAATCGCTTTATCTCTGTGCCTAGTTTGCCCAGTGAGCATAGTAAACGGAATTTGTATCTCTTCACACAACTCGGAAATCATATCCAAAACCGTGGTGAATTGACTAAAAATAATAATTTTTCGACCTTCTTTTAACAAGATAGGTAAATGTTCTTTCAACCACTTAAATTTAGTACTTTGTTGATGTGCACCAGTTTTATCCACTAACTCAGGGTGACAACAGATTTGCCTCAATTTAAGCAGTGCATCTAAGAAAGCCAATTTACTACTTTCAACACCTTGCTCTTTAAATAGGTCAATTAAGCTGGTTTCAATTTGTCCCTGTACATGTTGATAAAGTGATGCTTGCTCTGGCATAAACTCAAGCTTTTTAATAAGCTCGGTTTTAGCGGGTAGCTCACGTACCACTTCAGACTTTGTTCTTCGTAAAATAAACGGCGCGATGAGAGACTGAAGCTCTTTGGCTCGCTTACTATCTCGCTCTTTTTCAATCGGGAGTTGGAAGTTTTGTTTAAACTGCTGCTTAGTACCAAGTACATCAGGCATCACAAAATCTAAGAGAGATTTAAGTTCCATTAAATTGTTTTCAACCGGTGTTCCACTCATACACAGTTTAAACTCCGCAGAAAGCTGCTTTACACATTTCGAAATTTGCGCAGTTTCATTTTTAATATATTGGGCTTCATCAAGCACGATGGAATCAAAATGTAATTCTGAATAATGAGCCAAATCACGTTTTAGGAGCGGATAGGTTGTGATAATAAAACGCGCTTGTGCAACTTGATTTAATTGTTTGTCTCGATTGCTGCCATGGACAGTTAGTACAGGTAAATGAGGCGCGAATTTCTTAAATTCATTTTGCCAATTACCCACCAAAGAGGTAGGACATACAATTAACGATGGTTTAGTTACTAACGTATTGTGCTGGGAAATAAAGTACGCGATTACCTGAAGGGTCTTACCAAGGCCCATATCATCCGCCAAAATCCCGCCCAACTGATGACGGTTTAAGAATTTTAGCCAATTCACACCTTGCAGCTGATAATCTCTTAGAGTGAATCGACCTTGTCCATCAGCCAAGGCGGCGGCATTCGAGTTAATGGGTTTATCGAGCTCAGCTAAGTAATCTAAAAGTCGAGCATCATCTGAGACACTTTCTACACAATCTAACTCGAACAGTTTTTTAGCATACGATAAAGGGAACTTAAATTGAGAACTAGATAAGTAGTAACTAAATCTAGATTTAAGTAATAGTAACTCCTCATACACGCCTTTCGAAATCGCATAATATTGCTGAGCTATTTGAACGTACTGGAATGTATTGGCGATAGAATTCACTTCATGACAAGGCGCTTTATCCCAATCAAGTAAGATTTGTCTATCATCAAACATAACTCTACCGATAACATGATGCTTTTTGTCACGTTTAAGTTGTAATGTAACTTTAGGCAATAACACCTTTTTGGCATGTTGTATTTCTTCAACCTGCCACATCTTACCTTGTAAATAAGGTCTTACTTCACAGTTATACCAATGATAAGCCACCTCATCTTCTACGGGCAGCTTAAACCCATCCCCTTGAGCTTCGAAGCCTAAACCGAGCAGCATTTTTTCACATCGATTTAACTGCTTTTCAGTTGAATATTTCTGAGCAGAGTCAAACAACGACAAGGTAAGGTGTGTATATTCCTGTTCATTGACTGATAACTTTGCAACCAATTTATTTTTATCGATTAAATTTTCATAGCCTTGTGGAGGTGGAATGACGTTGTCAGCAAAGATATCCTGAAAACGTTTTATCACTGCTTCAATTTTATCCTTTTGGATAGTCGGCATAGTGTGTAAATGCGCAATTTCTTTAGCACTCAGTTCCGACTCGATTCGCCCAAGCAACATATTTTCGGTGTCAAGATACACTGGCGGATCAGATTTAATTAACAGCCATTGCTCAACTTCAGATAAGTGGCTGACCAACTTGAAGTCATTATTTTCTATTTGCCAAGAAAAATGCAAATGCTGCATATGGCCAAACTGAAGTGGTTTACGACTATTTCCAAAGAAACAACGCTTGGTTGAGGCGAGTTGTTGGAGCGCTGCGAACCCCCACTTACCTGATAATTCAAAATGTCCAGGAGTATTTTGAGAACGTACCCAACTGAACAATCGATAATCACTTTCAAGAATGTCTTTGGGTGGAACATGCGCATTAAGTTGCTTCTCAGTGAGTACTCGCCCTAACGGGTAGTGACCATCCGGCTTATGCGGTGACATTTTTGGGTTTAATAATACTTCATTACCACGTTGCTCTAAGACAAAAAGAAGTACGTTAGATACATCTAAATCTGTTGATTGTTGAAGCGCTGAAAGCTCATTAAACCAATCATTGACTAAGAAAGACTCTCCAAAACCGCCAGAGTGATCAACCTTCAATTTTAATAACACTGCCGCAATGTGACGGCATTTAGGGTTATTAGAACACGAGCACTGTGCTTCTACAGAAGGTGTACCTTTGACTTGCTCAATTTTAATGTGCTGCGTAAAGGTATTGCCATAATTACCTAGAACTTGTGCATCTATTCTAGAAAAGTCTTCACTGTGTTCTAAAAAAGATATCTGGTCATCATTTAGGTACTCTTTAGCCTTCGTTAGCATAGCAGAATTAAAATACTGCTTTAAAAAACGATCTGACAAAGGAAACTGTGACGACTGTTCCTGTTTAATTTCTTCAAATAAAGCTAATAGTTGCTCTTTAGATAACTGCGAGGACATTTCTTAACAAGTAATAAAACGTAAAGGACCAGTATATGAAATTACCGTTTTGAGCTAAAGAGCCAAATGGGACTAAATTATGAAAAATTGACTGGTTGGATGTCAAAAAATATAAAAAAGGCCTAGAAGATCTAGGCCGCAACATACTAATTAAAACTGCTTAACAGTTTTTGCAACTGCTCTAAACGTTTATCTGTCAGTACTTTATCATCAATTTTTACAGTTATTGCGCCTGAATTAAGACTGCGTTGCACTTTGACGTACTTATTTTCAAGTAATGCCTCAGAGCGGCTAGTAGACTCATCATTAAACGTCGTTAAGTATTTTGTAATGGCAATAGCTCGTTTTTCATCACTCATTTCTTCACTAAAAAGTGACTGCTCGGGGAACTGAGCTAACTTTGTATTAAACTGTTCGGGTTGCTCTTTACTGGCGTTTATCAGCTTTTTAGCAACCTCTCGGCCTAAATGGTTTGGCGTAGGGTAAAGCAACACGACATCACGTTTTATGTGTTGGTATGCTTTAATAGCATCAGCAACTGCAGTATGTGAAACGCCCTCTATTGCAGCAATTTCACGATATGAGCCCTTACTACCTACCTCTTGCAGCTTTGCTCGGGTTTGTTCATAAGCTTTACCTAATTCCCATAAACTCGGAGCAATATACTGATCTGAAGAAACGGCTAAGACTTTAGCATCTTCATTGGTAAAGTCTTCTGAAGTCAAAACTACATAGTCTGCTTTGGCTATTAGGCAGGCTTTTCGCCTTCTAGAACCAGATAGAACTTGAAGCTGCCCCTCTTTTTCCCAACAGAGTGCAGGATGCATATTTCGGCCGTCACTTTTAATCGCAGGGAGAATGTCAGCAACTGATTTTTCGTTCAATAAAGATTGCTCTCGTCGATTTTGACCAAATACAGCTGTTTTATGCTCAATTTTTGAAAATGGGATCACTTCACACTTTAATTTGATCATTCTATTTGGATCGCTAGGTGATGGCATTTCCACTACTTCACCTACGTTTGTTTGACCAAGAAGTTCATCCAAGCTGCTATTTTCTACAGGTGTTGCAAAGGGATCTAATCGAGTGTCATTTTTACGTTTTCTAGCCATTGTTTAACCTTGGTTTTTTAATCTAAGCTTGACTGAGTTGAGGCCCAATTTGAACGAATTAGCATTTCTAATTCATCGACGACATCTTTAATATTTTCTTGAGCACGGAGCAAAGATTCCCTGCTTGCTAGTGAGTCAGAAGTTTTTTGATCGAAAATAGTATTGAAAGAAGACGAACTAGCTGTAATTGCAGAACTATGATTAATAGGATAGCTCATAACTTGGCGGCCAAATGCGGTCCTAACATCTTTAACAATGTCACGTTGAGAGTGATTACCTTTAACGTAGTTTGTAACTAAAAACTGCATAAAATCCCAGCCTTCATGACCAAGGGCAGCGACTGTGTGATAAATTTCCCCAAGCCTTTTTAGATATTTGTTATTGGCATCAAAATCAACAGCTTCAGGATGAACAGGAATTAACATAGCTGTAGACGCCATGAGTGCGTTATAGAACATAAAGTTTAGAGAGGGCGCTGTGTCTATTAAGATAATATCGAACTCGTCTTGTACAGGCTCTATGACACGTTCCTTAAGTTTATGATAATGCCTTGTTTGTTCGTAACCACTCGATTCTTTTAATTCAGTTGCAGTTTCGTGCTCAAAATAAAAGTCATCCATACCAGATGGCAAAATTCTAATATTAGGTATATGTGTTTTTTGAAAAGAATCACCAACGAGCTGTGACCATGTTTCACCTTCATCTAACTCAATACAGTCACGCATTAAATCGCCGACCGTGATCGGATCATGATCGTTTGAAGGGAAGAAACTAGAAGATGATCCCTGAGGATCAAGATCAATGATGCCGATCCTATAACGCTTTATATTAGTAGTTGCCAGAGCAGCTGCGAGATTAACTAAAGAAGTAGTTTTACCACAACCACCTTTTAGACTGTTGATCACAATAACTTGAAGTTTGTCGCTGGAATCTCTGTGATCTGCTTTGATCCCGAGAATGTCAGCCATAGCAAAAATGTTACTTAAGGTATATGCATAATGGCCATTAGCGCCTTTTTGAATTTGTAACAGATCAAAGTCACCTTGGTCGTGTCTTCTTTTTAATGTGCGATTATTTACACCTAACAAATCAGCTGCAGCTTTTTGTGTATAAGTGCGGAGTTCTTTATCATCTGATTTCAGATGTGCTCGATAATGTTGTATTCGACCTTCAAGAGATTGTTCTGCAACCTCAGCTGTTGCTTTCAACAATTTATAAGTAGAAAGTGCATTGCTATTGATAGACATACGTATAATCCTTAAGTTTATACATAATATTATAATGTCCACTTATTAAAAGGTAAACTTATAAAATAGAAGACATCTTAAAAAATTGTGATTTCTAAATTTTGATAAGATTAATAAAGAAGTTTAAGTATGTTTAAATATATAGGTATATAAGGTTAAGGGAACACAAAACTTATTTAACTTATTGTTTTATATGGTTTTTTATTTTTTTGTTAGATCAACAAAATACGTAGTAAAGATCAGATCTATTACTACTTGCAGATCAAGATAATACTAACGACAATTAAAGTTTTTATTATAATAACAGCTTATCCACAGGCTTATGAACATAAGTGAGCTGTGAGATCAAAATTATACTAAGCAAAATGAAGTAGTTATCAACAAATCTTAAAAAAATGACAAATATTAGTATATATGGATCTGATCTTTACTACGAATAGATCAGATCTTTACTAAATCAGATTGTTGTTATACACAAGGCTACGTCAAACAAGAGTAAAACCCCCTGTTTTTGAAAATATTTGCACCGAAAAAACACGAAATAACACTTCTCTTAGTAAAAAATTGATCTATGAAACCGCACTAGTAGGTAAAATGTTGATCTAAGAAAAAACTTGAGATCAGATCAGTTTTTTACTAACTTTAATTATTAACTTTTTGCTTTGAATGTGTTGTTATTAGCTGTCGGAAGAATCAGGAAGTAAAAACATGAGCCGCAAGGTAAACATCTCTGTTGACAATTTGCCAGACTCACTACGAGGTCAAATTCATGGCGTTGAGAGTGCAATCGATAACGAAAGTTTAGCCCTCTTTACAGATAACAAAGATGTACGAATTTCAATCGAAAATACCAATCATGGCCTGAGAGCATATTCAAACACTTTTAACCATTATGATTTGTGGGGTAGGTTTGTTCGGTCTGGTTATAAAAAGTTGCCATTAGAAGAAGCGCCTAAAAAAACCATAATTACAAGACGAATATCCGAAAAAGTAGATGGAATTTTATACGATGGTGAAATTAAAATTACACCTGCGGTAGTCAGTAGTAAGAAAGATGGTGAAGAAACAGAATTTTTGGTTTGGCCGTCTGATAGAGAAGAAAAGGTCGAGCGAGCGCTAATTCGTCTTGCTTCTAAAGGAAAGATAGTAAAAATAAATTTTAAGTCCGGTATTCAATATGCCGTTATTTTTTCTATGAATGAATTAGCCCAAGAGCTTAAAGCTGTAGGCCAATCAATGCCTTATCCACAAATTAAAGAGTCATTAGAAGCACTTCAAGGTTCTAAATTGTCTTTTAAGTATCGTGCGACTGATACAAAAAATACAGATGTTGATGATTCTTTTTATGAATCTAATATGAATTTCTTATCTTCATTGCATTTTAGTGGCAAAAAAGGTCAGGGTGGTAACATTAAGTGCGTTGCTTGTCTTAACGCATTTGTTCACAATATGATCGATAACTTAGAGTATAAAGGTTACTACTTCAATAGTGCACAAGAATTGAAGCGTGGATTATCAAGATGGATGATGCTAAGACTATATCATTTGTGGCGATATGCCGCTCCTGGTAAAACTTATCATTTTAGACTGCTTTCTATAATGGAAAAATATGGCTCTATATACTCTACAGACGAAATCACTGATAATAAGCTAAAAGCATTGCGTCGGGATATGACCACTACGATGAAAGACTTAATCGAAAAAGGTGCAATATCTGAATATAATATCTCAAATGTTAAAGATGATGACACTGGTCGTATTGTAGATTATGTGTATGAAATGCATCCATCTACTCAATTTTGTGAAGAAATTTTAGCTTTGAACAAACACAACAAGAGAATTGAAATTCAAGGTGGAAAAAGGCTTGTTGAAACTGCTGAAGTTATTGATGAAGACATTCTAGAAGAAATCGTTAAGAAATAAACTAAAAAGGCTAGTTATGTTAAATTAGCCTTTTTTTAAAATATACTGCGAGATAACTCAATCTTTCAAATTCTCAAGGTATATCCTCTCTATAAGGTAAGAATAATCTTTTTTCCTCACATCAATGTTCTTTGCACTGTAGCTAACAAGAGTTCCTATCTTTGTTTCTTTTTGTGGATTTAATAAGATAAAAGGTAATGCGCCACTAACATGGTAACGATTTTTGGCCGTAAACCGAATATTTACCTCTGGAGTTACCCTTGTTGGTCTTTTTATACGCAATTTACTTTTTTCGCTTAAACTTGATACTCTGATTTTTTCTGACTCTACGATTTGTTGCCAATTCTGCTGGTCAATAACTCTAGGATTGGAATATCCGGATGATTTATGGAGCATTTCGAGTGCTTGTTTTTTTGAAAGTGTTGTTGTTGAGTGTTTTTTCATCCATGTGAATCGAACAGAATAGGGGATTGCGTCTTCAAAGTGTATTTTTCGGTAAGCTGCTAGTGTAATTAAGTTTGGTATTGCATTATGTACTGCTTCGAATCTTGCATCGTTACTCGATATTTTTAGAATGAGTTCTTTTAAGTTATCTTTTGCTTTATTGACTTCTATTAGTCGAGCCTTTAACTTCCCGTCAAAATCATTTACTGAAATAAGTCCTGGATGGCGAGTTAATATTTTACTGCTTTTTTTTTCACCTACAAATAGATCTTTAAAGCCAGTGATACATTTTTCAAAAGCATCCGTTCCAGATAGGGAGCTAACATGAATATTATCTGGAGCTTTTTTTTCATCTTCTTGTGTTACGTCGGGTAATTGAAAGTAGCTACAATTAACAACGTCAGCTATTTTGAGTTCCTCACATAAAAGATTTATTTGGTCATTTAGGTAATCAAAGTTACTTCTTAATTCAAATTTAGATATCATATTAGATATAATATGTATGATGTGTTCCTTATATTATATATAAATATATTCAATTTTTCTAATTTAATTTATAAGCTTGAAATTGTTTGCATGTATAGAACACATCATCCGGAAAAACGATTAAGTTGTCATTATTACTAATGTATTGGTGAGCGGTCTTTTTAGTTTTTCACAAATGAAAATTATTTGAATTAAACAATAAAGTATGATGTGTTCTTTTTAAAATACCAGCTTTTGTATTTATTTCAACTTAATTATAGATTTGAAATAATATGTAGATAAGAATGCAAAATATATCTGAATGCAGTTTTGAATTTGAGTAGAGTATTGAATTTGAGTAAAGAGTATTGATTGAGTAAAGAGTTTGAATTT
>NZ_AUYC01000028.1:0-159598 GCF_001625685.1 Pseudoalteromonas luteoviolacea CPMOR-1
TTTCAGTTTGGCTTTCACCTTCACTTTGCTTCTTGCTTTTCAGCGTGTTGCTCCGTGTCAGTGGGTGCGCATTATAGGGCGTTAAAATTATTGATCAAGCGTTTTTTATAGATAAAAACAAAAAACCATTCAACCGAATAAAAACCAAACAAAACCACCTTTTTTTGTTTGGTTTTCAGTCAAAAGTGACTATTCACTTTCTACTTTCAAAAGCCAACCACATTTTTCTTGATAACGTGCTTCTTGTTCTAACTCAGTACGCATCAGTGGGTGAGCATCAAGCCAACTTTTAGGCATAGTAAGTGTTAACGTTTCTGGCTCAGATGCCGTCAGAAACAATTCGGGTAGCACATCATCCTGACGACGCATCGATAGTATTACCCCAATACGTAATAGACGAATTAATACTTCAGCCAAATGTTGATGAACACCTAATTGCGAAAATGCATCAGTATCGATATCTAGACGATGGCAACTTACCAATGCTGCTATAAGCTGTTTTTGAGCGCGCGTGTAACCTGGCATCACACTATTATCTAAAATATATGCGCTATGGAGATGATACTCTTTAAAATCAATCAAAAGGCCAATTTCATGCATAACAGATGCGGCTTTAAGCGCATCACTTCCGAAACGCATATCAACAGACCAATAACCCTCTAGTTGATTTAAAAAACCATTGCTAATTTCAAAGACACGCTGAGCTTGCAGATTGTCCACATGATAGCGTGAAATAAAGCAGTTCAGAGTACGCTTTCTAATATCCGCCACACTCAGGTCATCGATCATGCTATATAAGACACCTTCACGCAGTGCCCCGCCAGCCAATCCCATGTATTCAATGTCTAATGATTCAAACAACGCAATCAAAATTGCTAAGCCTGAAACAAATACCAATCTTCTCTCTTCACTTAACCCCGGTAGGTCAAGCTGTGGAATTGTCTTGCATTGAATAGCGAGTGATTTGATGTGATAAAGCTTATCCAATGACAGGTATTCATCCAAACCTAATGCAGAAAAGATTTCCTGTATTGCCTGAACCGTGCCAGATGCACCTATGGCTAACTCCCACCCGACTTGCTGAAAGGCAGGAACATGGGGACCTACCGTGCTTTTGGCCTCTGCAATAGCATGCGCAAAGTTCTCTTCGCTTAAGCGATCGTCTTTAAAAAACTTTTCAAGATAAGTCACACACCCCATATTTAGGCTGTGATAAATCTCGGCATCAAAACCTCTACCAATGACAACTTCGGTACTGGCACCACCAATATCCACAACCAGTTGCTTGCCATGACATGCAGATGTATGCGCAACGCCCTTGTAAATAGTGCAAGCTTCTAATTCACCACTAATAATTTCGATTTTATGGTTCAGTATACTTTCAGCTCGCTGTTTAAATTCTTGCGCATTCGTCGCCAAACGTAATGTAGCTGTGGCAACAATTTTGATATTTTGCGCTGGAATATCCTGCAATCGCTCTGCAAATAAGGAGAGACATTCCCACCCGCGCTCCATCGCCTCTTGTGATAAAACATATTGTTCATTTAGCCCTGCGGCTAATCTCACTTTGCGTTTTACTCTGCCAATCGTATGGACCCCTCCAGCCATATGCTTTGCAATCAACATATGAAAACTGTTAGAGCCCAAATCTATGACGGCATATACATTATTCAGTGGTGAGTTGTATCCCACGCTTGTGACCTCTACTTACCTTTACTACTTTTTAACTGTGCTTAGGCGATGCTTTTTGAAAATTACCTTGGCGTCGTGTATTTCCACGCTTTCTAGGGCCTGATTGGTAATTTCTACGATGTTGCTTTACAGGCGCTTTTAAGTCATCTAACAATGCTGATTTATCATACTGAGAAATTGGGATAGCATGCTCGATGTATTCCTCAATCTCATGTAGGTTGTAAGCATATTGTTCACACGCAAAACTAATCGCATGACCCGATGCACCAGCTCGACCAGTACGTCCAATTCTGTGCACGTAATCTTCTCTGTCATCTGGCAGATCAAAATTAAACACATGGCTCACTTCAGGAATATGCAGTCCTCGCGCAGCAACATCGGTCGCTACCAATAAGTCCAATTCCCCCTTTGTAAACCTTGTCAGAATTGATAAACGCTTTTTCTGATTCACATCGCCTGTCAATAAGCCGACACGATGGCCATCTGCTTTTAACCATTCATAAACGTTTTCACAGCTATGTTTAGTATTCGCAAACACAATTGCCTTCTCAGGCCAATCTTCCTCAATTAGAGTCAGAAGTAAAGGCAATTTGTCCTCTTGTGAAGGTTGGAACAGCTCTTCTTGAATGCGCTTGCCAGTTTTAACATCTGGCTCAATTTGAACATGGATAGGGTTGTGCATATGCTCAAAAGCGAGCTCTTGTACGCGATAAGATAAAGTCGCTGAGAACAATAAGTTCATGCGCTCTTGCGTACCTGGCATGCGGTTAAACAAATACCTAATGTCTTTAATGAAGCCCAAATCGAACATTCTATCAGCTTCATCCAATACAACGACTTCAATACTATTTAAGTTGAATGCACCTTGTTTATAAAAATCAATCAGCCTTCCAGTTGTGCCAATTAAAATATCAACACCTTTTTCTAACTGCGCCCGTTGTTTTTCATATTCTTCGCCACCATATACTAATCCTAGATTTAATTTACAGTGCGGTGCGATAATTTGAGCATCTTTGTGAATTTGAATTGCAAGCTCTCGTGTCGGTGCCATGATAATAGCTCGCGGCTGTCCTGATGCTTGCTGCTCTGGTTGCGTTTGCATTAAACGATGACAAGTCGCGGTTAGGAACGCCAATGTTTTACCCGTTCCTGTTTGCGCTTGACCCGCAATGTCCCTGCCTTCACATACGTAAGGCATACACTTTGCTTGAATTGGCGTACAATGTTCGAAGCCATTCGCTGTTAAACCGGCGACCACTTCCGGTGCTAAAGCAAAGTCTGAAAATTTCGTGTTGGTCAAATGTGTCTTAGTCATAGCAATAAAGCATAACGTTTAAACTTGCAATAAGAAACAAGAGTGTTTAAATACGCACTAAATAATTCGCCAAATTTCTATCGGAGAACGTAATGAGCGACAAAATAATTCAATTAACTGACGATAGCTTTGAAGCTGACGTACTAAATGCAAGCGGCCCTGTTCTTGTGGACTTTTGGGCTGAGTGGTGTGGTCCTTGTAAAATGATCGCGCCAATCCTTGATGAAGTTGCAGAAGAGTTTGCAGGTAAAGTGAGCATTGGTAAACTAAACATTGACCAAAACTCAGGTACACCTGGTAAGTTCGGCATTCGTGGTATCCCTACTTTACTTCTTTTCAAAGATGGGGCTGTTGCTGCGACTAAAGTAGGTGCATTGTCGAAGACTCAACTTGTTGAGTTCTTAAACGACAACGTTTAATACTTCTACGAAAAAGCCCAAATACGATATGTTTGGGCTTTTTTGCTCACTAACTAGCGACCATTTATTAGATTAATGGATTTATTTTTTGTATAAAGACTGGACGACTCGCTAGCTAGCTGCTAACTTATAGAGCCACTAACCTTTTATCAAATATCAACTCAATCCCTCGTGCGACGAGAAGACAAAGTTAATTAAAGAACCCACCAATATGCATTTACGCGAACTTAAAGACAAGTCAATAAATGAGCTTGTAAAACTTGCCGAGTCAATGGGACTCGAAAACGTAGCCCGTCTAAGAAAACAAGATATTATTTTTGCTATTTTGAAAGCGCATGCTAAAAGCGGCGAAAACATTTACGGCGGCGGTGTTTTAGAAATTCTCCAAGACGGCTTTGGCTTTTTACGCTCTTCCGAAGCTTCATATTTAGCAGGACCAGATGACATCTATGTATCGCCGAGTCAAATCAGACGCTTCAGTTTGCGTACTGGTGATTCAATTAGCGGTCTGATCCGTCCACCTAAAGACGGCGAGCGTTACTTCGCACTTTTAAAAGTGAACGAAGTTAACTTTGATAAGCCAGAAAACTCTAGAACAAAGATCTTATTCGAAAACTTGACGCCGATTCATGCAAATGAGCGTCTAGTTATGCAGCGTGGTAATGGTAGTACTGAAGATATTACAGCGCGTGTATTAGACCTTGCCTCACCGATTGGTAAAGGTCAACGTGCACTTATCGTAGCGCCACCAAAAGCTGGTAAAACAATGTTACTACAAAACATTGCGCAATCTATCTCTTACAACAACCCTGATGCAACCTTGATGGTACTGCTTATCGATGAGCGTCCGGAAGAAGTGACAGAAATGCAGCGTTTGGTACAAGGGGAAGTTGTCGCTTCTACCTTTGATGAACCAGCGAGCCGTCACGTACAAGTTGCAGAAATGGTTATTGAAAAAGCAAAACGCCTTGTAGAACACAAAAAAGACGTTGTTATCTTGCTTGACTCTATCACTCGTTTAGCACGTGCATATAACACCGTTATTCCTTCATCAGGTAAAGTCTTAACGGGTGGTGTTGATGCAAACGCACTACATAAGCCAAAGCGCTTCTTTGGTGCTGCGCGTAACGTTGAAGAAGGCGGCAGCTTAACCATTATCGCAACGGCACTGATTGATACCGGCTCTAAGATGGATGAAGTTATCTACGAAGAGTTTAAAGGTACTGGTAACATGGAATTACACCTAAATCGTAAGATTGCTGAAAAGCGTGTATTCCCAGCGATTGATTTTAACCGTTCAGGTACCCGTCGCGAAGAGTTATTAACGAAGCCTGATGAGTTACAAAAAATGTGGATCTTACGCAAGATCGTACATGAAATGAGTGAAATAGACGCCATGGAATTCCTTATCGACAAACTGTCGATGAGTAAAACGAATGATGAGTTCTTTGACTCCATGAAGCGAAAATAGTGAAGAAACCTGCTCCGGCAGGTTTTTTTTCGTCTAACACCAGCTTGGATTTCTTTTTGAACTAGACTATACCTATTAATCTAATTGGAAAAAGTCTAGTTTTTAAACCCATAGAAAGGAGTATCAAGTATATGCGTTTAAACGTCGGTGTTGTTAGTACCACGTGCGCCAATATTGTCATTACGGTAGCTTGCGCCGCCTACTTTGATTTCACTTTAACCGCAACACTTCTTCTCTGTGCTCTCATGGTCATCAGTGCAACGATGATTTATTACACCATTTCAAAGTATCATGATAAAGGCGGTTACCTCGATAACTTAGTGAATGCCTTATTGGCTGAAACGCATATAGATCTAACGTATCGATTTGACGACCAAAATAAACACATCCCGCCAGCTTGTTTAGCACTTAATGCAGGCTTAGCGACAATTGAACATCTTATCTGTGAAGTGTATACCTGCTCAGCACGACTCGCACCGATGGCAGATGACCTCAGGGATACGTATGCATCAATGACACAAAAAGCCACCATACAGCATGCTCATGGCGAAGATCTCGCAGAATCAATTAATCGCATGTTGGTGGTTTCTCGAGAGCTTGATGAAAACCTAGAAAAAATATATAACTCAGTCGAAAGTGCCACTGAGGCTGTCAAGAAAACGCGAATAGACACTGACAACAGCCAACAAAGCTTGCTGAGTCTTGCCAGCCATATTCGCCAAACTAGCGAACAAATTGAGACATTAAAAACGGACAGTGATGCCATTAGTGCCGTTATCGATGTGATCAACTCAATTGCTGAGCAAACCAATTTACTTGCGTTAAACGCTGCAATTGAAGCCGCTCGTGCCGGTGAACAAGGCCGAGGGTTTGCTGTCGTTGCAGACGAAGTTCGTAATCTAGCCGCGCGTACCAGTCAATCAACGCAAGAAGTCCGTTCCATGGTAAGTAAAATACAGGCGGGCACTGACAGTGCACATTCGTTAATGTTGCTCGCACTAGAAGAGACGGATAAAACAGTGCAACTGTCGGAAGAGTCTACTAAAGAAGTTGACCAAATTGAGCATGCCATGTTGGATATCAATGCAATGTCGCACAGTATTCACGCTCAAGTGTCCCAACAAAAGCTGGTATCAGACGAAGCGCAATCAAGTATCGAATCTATGGTAGAGCTCAACTCTGATGCATTATCAAGCTCAAAAATCCAAGCCGTTTCAAGTGCTGATTTATTAAACTTATCCTCCAGCATTCATGAAAAGCTCAGTATTTTCAAAACTGAAACACCTGACCCCAATTTAGACCCTCGGGTTGATAAAAGCCGCTCTACCCCCGCAGCGGCCCCCATTACAAGCCAAACCAAAGCACAACCTGATGACTCAGACTCCTGTGACATCGAATTGTTCTGAATAGGCTTGCACCTTCAGTTCATCACACAAGATCAAAAACAAATCCTGATATTGTGCCTGCTTTTGCTCTTTAAGGGCTTGCTCAAATTGTTTCGCAATGTCAGCAATGGCAGTAAAACCAAACACAGCCGCCGCACCAGCGATTTTATGACAATGATATTGTAACCCATCATGATCAGAGTCTTGCCAGAGATCAATTAACTTATATCGCTCTTGCTCTAAAGTTGATGCAAAGCTCTGTTTCAAGTCACTCATATCTATGCACATTTCGGTATGATTGTTTTGCTGTTCATTCTCTTGTAATTCTTTGTGCAACACGGTCACTAACTTGTTATGCTCAATCGGTTTGCTTAAGTGTCCACTAAAGCCATTTTTAAGGTAATAACTTATTTCATGTTCCATCACATTCGCAGTAAGTGCATAAACAGGTCCCTCATATCCTGCCTGGCGAAGTAGTTTAAGTGCCTCCACCCCATCCATTTCTGGCATTTGTATATCCATCAGTACTAAATCAGGAAAGCTACTTAAACACTTTTCCACAGCCTGTCGACCATCCGCTGCCGACTCAACTTTCACACCAAGTTGATGCAAAATCCGCTCAAATAGCACGCGATTATCATCATGGTCTTCCGCGACCAATACTTCACCACTAAACATTGCCGCTGGCCTTAACTGAGATTGTTGTGCCGTATTCCCACAATGTGGAGCATTTAAACGTTTGCAAGGAAGCCAAAACGAAAACCGACTGCCTACATGCAGCTCACTCATCGCTCGAATGGTCCCCCCCATCATGTTGGCTAACTGCTGAGATAAGCTTAGACCCAATCCAGATCCGCCAAAACGGCGAGAGATACTGTTATCTCCCTGCTGAAAGTAATCAAAAATTTTATCCAATTGCTCACCCGACATCCCTATCCCTGTATCCGTTACTGTAAACCTGATCCCCCCTTCTGAAGGTTCTGCTATCAGCTCGACATGTCCTTTATGGGTGAATTTTATGGCGTTACTTAGCAAATTAATAAGCACTTGTTTGACCCGTACATAATCTAGACACACCCAATAGGGTGTCTCCAGGTGATGATCAACGATTAACTCGAGTGATTTTTCAATGCAGGGATGGTGAAACATATCCGTAATGTCGGTGAGTAGTGCCTCTACATTAAACTCGGTCATTTCTAACTCAAGTTGCTCAGCTTCTATCTTACTCAGATCTAGTACATCACTAATCAATTCTTTTAAATGCACACCTTGCCTAAGCAGCACTTCCAGCGGCTCTTTCAACTCAAGGTTGTGCTGATTTTCACGCAACATATTTTCACTGTACCCAAGAATTGCGGTCAGTGGTGTCCTAATCTCATGACTGATATTTGCTAAGAACTGGCTTTTTATTTGATTTGCACTGCGCAGTTGATCTGCAGTCTTTTGCAATTCCGCCGTGCGCAATGCAACCTCATGACGCAAATCCAGTTTGGCCTTGTGTTCAAGGCTTCTTCGATACCAAGCAATGGATGCTAACAGTGCAAACCCAACCACAAGCACGCTCATCCAAATCAACTGCTGCTGTTGTTTATTCTTGAGCTCTTGAAGCTGCTGGGCTTGTTTTAATTTTGCCAACTCTTGGCTAAGCTCGCTCTCTTCAAATTGCTTTTGATATTTTTCAGCTTCTGAGAATAACGCCTGATTTAGTAGCTGTGTCCGCGCTTTGTTATACTCCACGATAATGGACAGAGCATTGGCTGTTTCACCTTGTGCCGCTTTTGTCAGCGCAAAAAGTAACATGGACTCTTTTTCTCGCAAAGAGCTACCTAAATCGCGACTTATTTCCATACTTCGCTGAGCAGCATCCATTGCAGCTGCAATCTGACCTTTGATTAAATCTACTTGTGCTTGTACATGAAGTGCTTCAGCCATATTCGCCAAGTTGCCTGATTTTTCGGCGTAATATATCGCGAAGTTTACTTCCACTTCAGCCCGTTCGACCTCACCTAAAACCACGCTTACTCTTGCTAAGTTTGCATACTCATAAGAAAGGTGTTTAATATCATTGGTCGCTTCATAATAATCTACGGCTTTTTGCAAAAAAGTACGTGCTTCCTCATACCGCCCAGTTTGGGTATACATCACACCCAGATTAGCCTGAGCTAACGCAAGACCATAGCTATCAGAGAGCACATTGAATAATTTTATGGCTTTAAGAGACAACTCTTCAGCTTTTTCGTATCGCAACAAGCGAATATAAACACCTGCAATATTGAGAATGATGTCAGCTTCATCTTGATCGTTACCATGGGTTTGATATAGCGAATATGCCTCAGTAAACGATGACAAGGCACCGATTAAATCATGCATTTGTAAACGCGCTAGTCCAAGGTTATTAAGAATATGGCCAAGTTCAATGGCAGGTAAATGCAATCGTGCCAGCACCAATGCTCGTTCATATTCAGTGACCGCCGCTGAAAACCCACCAGAGTGGTACCAGCCAATGCCTTGCATTTTCATTGCTTGATATAAGAGTTCAGGGTCAAGATCACCATCCACTGACAGTTCCAATTCTTTAAAATAACCTATACCATCCGAAATTTGGCCAGAAGAAAAGGCGGCACTCCCCATATTTTGAAGTAATGTAATACGCTGTTTTGACAATAACATAGGGTGATTAAGCAATTGCTCAGTCGCCATTTTCTTTTCTTGCCAATCATCTAGTTGCGTAATATTTTCGATTTGCTGTTGTAACGACTGAACCTCACTAAGCGGCTCAGTTGCCATGGTGTGAAAACTGAATCCTAATGCTACTATCAACATACAGCATGTCTTTATAACTGCCATCCGTGCTAATCCCAATTTGCAATAGCGTAATATTTAATCAACAATATCCTATGCAATGAAGATACACTATGTTTACAGACCGAACAATGACCAACCCATTACTTGATGTTATTTTTGAAATTCTCTCCACTGGAACACACTACAAAGTTCATGAATTAGCAGCTCAGATCACCTCGCATAAGGCGCTCCCTAACTTAGACTCTGATCCACACAAAGAATTGTTTAAGAAAAACTTTTTAATCATGAATGCGCTATATCAATTACAAAATGAACTACATGAATATGGCCATCACTTGCACATATCAAATATGGATATCTACCTTCATCAAGCCGAAGTGGATACACCCAACTCAAACGCACCTCAAGTTGAAAGCTCAGCAGCTCTTAGACATTATTATTTAGATTGGAGCAATTATGAAACGAGTGAAGAGGAGATCGAAGCATTGCTGACGAGCTTTTGGCAAAAATACATTCTCACCACCCCAAGTCTCAGTTCTGAAACGCGCGAACAGTTACAAAAAAAATGGCAGCTGCCAACACAGTATTCTGCGACTGAACTGCAAAAACGATGGCGTCAGCTAGCCATCGAAAATCACCCTGATAAAGGCGGTGATGCAGCCACCTTTAAACAAATAAAGCAAGAATATGAGCAGCTCAAAAGCACACTATAAGCTGCTCTTAAATAACTAAACTAGTCGCTTTGCTTTGATGCGCTTACCTTTTATTTTATCCGCCTGTAACTTACGAATTGCAGGTTTAACCGCATCTCGATATACCGCCACATAGGCCTGGTTATCTTGTACCGTAATATTGCCAATTTGTGCTGCACTGATACCATTTTCACCAGTCAAGCAACCGACGATGTCTCCTGCCCTGACTTTTTGCTTTTTACCAACATCAAGAACCACGGTGACCATGCTCGGCTTATATATTGGCTTATCCAACAAACTCAAAGGTGGCGTGGGAGAAGGATTAAACTCTCTTTCATACAACTCGCTGAGCTGTTTAACTTTGAATGTTTCATTTTCTCCATACAAAGAACACGCAAAGCCTTTTTTGCCCCCTCTGCCTGTACGACCTACACGGTGCACATGAGTTTGTGGTTCAAGTGCCATATGATAATTGACAACCATATCGATATCATCAATGTCGAGCCCTCTGGCCGCCACATCTGTGGCAACAAGAATAGAGGCACTTTTATTGGCAAAGCGGAGTAACATGCGCTGACGTTCAATTTGCGCCAAATCACCGTGCAATACCACGACTTGTAAACCCGTTTGTTGTAATTCACTATACAACTTTTTGGTCTCAACTTTGGTATTGCAAAATACGATGCAACTTTGCGGTTTATGCTGTAATAACAATAGTTTTAAAGTATTAAACCGCAGCTTATTATTTTTCAGATGATAAAACTGTTGTTTGATCTGCTTGTTAAGCGCTTCAGTTTCGCCTTTCACGACAACTGGCGATTGCATAAACTGCTTTGCGAGCTTGTCTATGTCTTTTGGGTATGTCGCGCTAAACATCATTGTTTGACGAGTAGGCGATAAATAGACGGCAATGTTCTCAATGGCATCGATGAATCCCATTTCTAACATTTGATCGGCCTCATCCAAAACAAAGTGACTAACACCGGTTAAATCTAAGGTCCCTTTAAACAGATGCTCTTCAACACGACCAGGAGTACCCACCACAATATGTGCACCATGTTCTAATGAGCTGATCTGTGGACCAATCGGCTCTCCGCCACAAATCGTTAGTACTTTAATATTCGCCAATGACTTTGCCAGTTTCCTGACTTCATCCGCCACTTGCGATGCTAACTCGCGAGTTGGAGTCAGAATTAGCCCCTGAATTTGCTGTGCATGTGGGTCCAATTGCTGCAACACCCCTAGACTAAAAGCCAGCGTCTTACCAGAGCCAGTTTTAGCTTGTGCGACAACATCCTTGCCATTTAATAGCTCAGGTATCGCCTGCGACTGAATCGGCGTCATTTTATTAAAGCCGGCGTTTGACAAAGAAGTAAACAACTCTTGGCGCAGGGGAAGTTGAGAAAATAGCAAATTCACATGGATGTCCTAACAAATCAAATTAAGTCAATTTTACCAAAAACCTCGACTCTTAGTATATAACTGTATTCTGGCATTCAAAGCACAATACACACTACCATCCCACACAAGACAACAATAATCCTACAGTGTACATTCATGTCATTCATCTTATTAACGTTTAAATTAAATAGTTTCGATGTCAAAATAAAACTCTATTTATCTATCAAGGATTATTCATGAAACATGCATTTCGTACGCTGATTAAATCCAGCATACTGCCGCTTGTCGCACTCTGTACCAGCCATATCGCTTATGCCCAAGAGTTTACAAAAGCAGAGTTGGAGATGGTTGAAAAAGTGCGCGAACACGCTCGACAAAGCGACCTCAGCTGGCAGCTGGTTGAGTCCCTTACAACCGAGGTAGGCCCACGCTTACCGGGTACTGAAAATGATAAAATGGCCGTTGCATGGGCTAAGCAGAAGTTTCAAAAACTTGGTTTTGATAAAGTATGGTTGGAACCTTCCAAATTTCCAGAGTGGCGTCGCTACCACGAATCCGCTTTTATTCTAACGCCAAGTAAGCAACCACTCCATTTAACTGCGCTTGGTAACAGTATCAGTACACCTGAAACAGGCCTGTCTGGTGAAGTCGTCTTGTTTGAAACTTTCGATGAATTAATTGCAGCACCTGCTAACAGTTTGCAAGGCAAAATAGCTTTTGTGAACTATCGTATGAATCGTGATATCGACGGTAATGGCTATGGGCCTGCTGTTAAAGCTCGTAACAAAGGTGCCGTTGAAGCCGCTAAAAAAGGCGCTATCGCCTACATGATGCGATCGGTCAGTACCAGTCATCACCGATTTGCGCACACTGGTGGCAGCCACTACACCAAAGGGGTAACAAAAATCCCAGCAACCGCTGTTGCAAACCCTGATGCGGACCAACTAGCGCGCCTGATCGCGCTTGGAAAGCCAGTCAAAGTTGAGTTGAATATTCAAACTGAAGATCTTGGTGAAGGTACCAGCTACAACGTCATCGGTGAAATTACCGGTTCTAAATACCCACAGCAATATGTCTTACTGGGCAGCCACCTAGACTCATGGGATTTAGGGACTGGCGCACTCGATGATGGTGCAGGGGTGGCATTAACCATGGCTGCGGCTAAACATATCGCCGACCACACCCGCCCAGAGCGCAGTATCCGCGTTGTGTTATTTGCTGCAGAAGAGCTTGGTTTGTGGGGTGCTAAGGCCTATTTCAAACACTATGAAAAACAACTCGATAATATTGTTGCAGCCGCAGAGTCTGATTTTGGCGCTGATATCGTGTATGCATTTGAGTCAAACGTGAATGCCGCGTCGCTCCCAGTCGTCAGAGCCATCGCAGAGCAATTAGAACCGCTTGGGGTAAAATATATTCGTAAAAATGCAGCCCGAGGTGGACCTGACCTTATTCCACTCAAACAAACCACCTCTGCACCGATTTTCGATCTGCATCAAGTTGGTACTGATTACTTCGACTATCACCACACTGCCGATGATACTCTGGATAAAGTAGACCCAGATAAGTTGAAGCAAAACACTGCCGCTTATGCCGTTTTTGCTTTGATGGCAGCCAATGCAGAAACCAAAATGGCAGGGAAATAAACCCACTTTGTGCCAAGACAAAGGCATGCTATCTTTGTCTTGGTAATACAATAATCATAATCAACCACGGAGCTGGCGATGATCAAAAACGCAATTTTTCGTTCTCATGACATCATTTCGGAATTACTGAGTCGCTATAAAGCCATTGTGATCGCGTTTATCCTCATTGGTGTTTGTGCCCATTGGATTGTGCAACATCAACGCACTCAACAAATGCAGCATGCTTGGTTAGATGCTCCTAAAGTGGATGATGTGATCATGGTTGATATTGGCAGGATGCAAACGGACAGAGTCTATCAGCCACAATTTCGTATCGCTCAAGTCATTGCGGTCAATGATACCCAGTTAACCCTCAAGCAGGGCCGTTATACTTACTCACGAAAGCGTGATGCAAAACGCGCTATTCAGCTTGATAACTTAATGGTCGATGATTACTTTCAGGCAGAGCCTTGGCATATCCCTAGAACACAAGTCATGCCCTATTACCAAAGTGGCGCAATCTACGCAGCCTATCGTCCAAATGACATTTATGTCATGGGCGGCATTGTCAAACAGCGCGCACTGCCGCACTTTCCTAAACATCAACGCGCGGTATTCTCTGCAGCCAATAGCCAAGGTATTGGCTTTTATCAACGAGGTGATTTAGTCGCGGCAAGGGCTGAGTTTGAGATCGCGACAAAGAATAAAGACCAATGGGGTATGTATAACTTAGCGACCATGCTGATCGCAGCAGAAGGTGGAGAGCAAGATTTACAACGCGGTTTTGAATTGCTCAAAACCGCTCATGAACAAGGTAACGTCAAAGCCAAAGAAGCGCTTGCGTCACTGTGTATGATGCATCAAATCTGCGAATGAGTAGATGCATCGTAATACTGTCTTAAAAATACTTCAAATTCATCGGCACTGCAGGGCTTGGCATGCAAATACCCTTGGGTAAAGTCACAGCCAAGCTCTTGCAACAAACTTAATTGCGCCT
Source organism: Pseudoalteromonas luteoviolacea CPMOR-1 (assembly GCF_001625685.1). Taxonomy (GTDB): domain Bacteria; phylum Pseudomonadota; class Gammaproteobacteria; order Enterobacterales; family Alteromonadaceae; genus Pseudoalteromonas; species Pseudoalteromonas luteoviolacea_K. The sequence goes on from NZ_AUYC01000028.1 coordinate 13,803, forward strand.
CGGTTTCTACCCCTTCAGCTATGACTGTCAGCTTCAGCTTGCTGGCCATCGAAATAATCGCGCTAATCAGCGTTTTATCTTCTTCATCATCGGGTAAATCTTTGATAAACGCACGGTCAATCTTAAGTTTAGAAAGCGGAAAGCGTTTCAAATAACCCAGTGATGAATACCCCGTTCCAAAGTCATCTATTGCCAACCCAACACCCATCGCTCGCAGTTGCTCTAGTTGTCTTTCGATATCGTCTGAATTGTCAGCTAATACAGTTTCGGTGATCTCAAGCGTCAAGCACTCCGCTGGTAACCCGGTGTCCTTAAGTACTTTTGCCACCAAAGCAACCACATTTTGACGCTTAAATTGTATACTAGACACATTGACCGAGACAAAGAAAGGCCGTTGGGTCTTCGTCAACCAAGCCCGCGCTTGTGCACATGCCTGATATAGCACCCACTCGCCCATTGAAATAATCAGTCCCAACTCTTCACTGATGGGGATAAAATCAACGGGAGATACCTCGCCCAATGTGTCATTATGCCAGCGCAATAACGCCTCACATCCCAGCTTTTGCTCACCCACAATAGGCTGATAGACCACACGCAACTCTTGATTCGCCAATGCACGGTGCAGAGCCCCTTCAAGCTGACTGCGCGCTTTGGCGTGTTCGTGCATTGCGGTGGTAAAAAACTGATAGCAATTACGGCCGCTTTCTTTTGCTTTATACATCGCACTATCTGCGTTACGCAATAATACTTTGCGATCCTCACCATCATCAGGGTAAAAGGTGATCCCCATGCTGCCTGAGACATATGCCTCATGGCCTTCGAGATGAAACGGCGCACTTAATGCAGTCAGTATCTTTTCAGCTAACTTTTCCATATCACTGATCAGATCCATATCTGGCAATAACAAGGCAAACTCATCGCCACCCAAGCGTGCTACAGTGTCTGAATTTCGTGTACACTCTCGGATCCGGTTTGCCGCCTCTATCAACAGTAAATCGCCAATATGATGGCCTAGCGTGTCATTTACTGCTTTAAATCGATCAAGATCAATGAAACACACAGCCACTCGTGATTTTTTACGTTGCGCTTGTGCCAGTGCAATATCAAACTTGGCATGGTAGTGATGGCGGTTGGCAAGATCAGTCAAATTATCAAAATTCGCCTGCTGCCACATCAATTGCTCATTGCGCTTGCGTGATGTGATGTCATTAAACAAAGCAACATACATGTCTATGTCACCATGCTGGTCAAATACCGCAGAGACTTGCAACCAACTAGGGTACACTTCTCCATTTTTGCGTTTATTCCAAATTTCTCCTTCCCAGTGACCTCGCGTACTCAACGCATCATATAACTGGGTAAAGTAAGCAGTGTCATGACGCCCGGAATTAAAAATTGCCGGTGTTTTCCCCATTACTTCAGGCCCGCTGAATCCGGTAATATCGGTGAAGGCACGATTGACCATCTGGATACAATTATCTTTGTCAGAAACCAGTACCCCTTCACTCGTCGTTGAGAAGACGGTGCTGGCTAAACGCTGTTCTTTCTCATCCGCCAAGCGTTGGGTGATATTCTGGAGCAAGAAGATATGCCCATACAGCCCCCCGTTATGATCCAACACATCTGTTTTGCTTATCTCTACATCCAATGTGCCAAAATTGGTCGTGATCTGACATTCTTTGGGCTCATACTGGAGCTGCTCAAGGCACACACACTTAGATAACACATCCCCTATCGGTTTGTTATCCAGCTCACCTAAGTCTTGATATGCCGCACGATTGGCAGACAGCACCTTATCATTTACATCAGTAAAAATAAGATAGTCACCAATGGCGTCAAAAATGGCATTGAGTCTGGCACGATGAAATTCAGAGCGCTTTTTGGTTTTTCGTAATCGGAGAAACCCCCAGCCTAATATCACGGTCGTACCGACAAAAATGCCAATGACACTGCTGAGTAAAAAGACTTGCACTGTACTGCCGTGCTTAATTTCCCGTGTTTGCTGAGCGACTTGCTGCTCAAGATTACTTTGATAGTGCCACAGTGCATGCTCTAGCTGGCGTCTTGCACTGATATCTTGTATCACTGAGAACAACAGGGCCTCACCATTGCTAGCCATAAAGGGAGAGGAATACACAGACACGGTTCGATTTTCACCGCTCGCTAAACGATGTTGAAAGATAAAATAATTTCGTCCTTCATTGAGCGCAGAGAGCCGCTCTTTTTCCACTTGCTGAGGTGAAAACTGATTAATTTCTTGGATATATAAGGCTTCGAGCTGCGCTTTGTTATAACCATAAAAATCAGCCGCCGCTTGATTAGCCCGCACGATTTTTCCGCTGTCAGGCTCAATTAACAGCATGACTGCACTATGATTATCAAACACTTCTGTTGGCAATGTTTGTGCGAGAGATTGTGTGGCATGCAGCCCAATACACGCAAAGAGTAAACGCTGCGCTATTTTTGTTATTGTCTTCAAGCCGCCTCCACCCAATACTCCGTCGACTCTGACAGAATATAGCCTATAGACTAGGGCAATGAAACCTAAGAGTGCAGAACATAGACAAAAATATGATCAGTGTTAAACCAAATACTTACTTAATTCGTACCCAATTTAACCATTCTCTTCGCATCGTAAACGTATGCGCATAGTTACATTATGACATGTCTCAATAATGGCTGTTGAACTGTTTGACTATGTGCTGTGTTGTAGGGAATTGATATACTCCACTTACCAATAAGCGTACTCACTGCGTAAAAGGCAAAAATGAAATATAAAGACTTAAGAGAGTTTATCGAGTTGCTTGAAAAGCAAGGTGAACTCGTGCGCGTCAGCCAACCCATTTCGACAAAACTAGAGATGACCGAAATCGCCGACCGTACATTGCGAGCTGGCGGGCCCGCTATTTTATTTGAAAACCCCGAAGGGTTTGATATCCCTGTGTTAGCGAATCTGTTCGGCACGCCAAAGCGCGTTGCTATGGGGATGGGACAAACGGATGTCAACGAATTGCGTGAAGTTGGCAAATTACTGGCATTTTTAAAAGAGCCTGAGCCACCTAAAGGCATCAAAGAAGCCATTGGCCAGATCCCTGTTTTTAAGCAAGTGCTTAACATGCCTGCGAAAGAAGTGAGAAAAGCACCATGCCAACAAGTTGTGTTGTCGGGCGATCAAGTCGATCTCACTAAATTACCAATCCAACATTGTTGGCCTGGCGACGCAGCCCCCCTTATTACATGGGGCTTAACGGTCACCAAAGGACCACACAAAAAGCGCCAAAACTTAGGTATTTATCGCCAGCAATTACTGGGTAAAAACAAGATCATCATGCGTTGGTTATCCCATCGCGGTGGTGCTTTAGACTACCAGGAGTGGTGCAAAGAGCATCCTGGTGAGCCTTACCCAGTGTCGGTCGCGCTCGGTGCAGATCCTGCCACAATATTAGGAGCTGTGACACCAGTGCCGGATACGCTCAGCGAGTACGCATTTGCGGGCTTACTGCGAGGCAGCAAAACCGAGGTCGTGAAATCTATCTCTAATGATTTACAAGTTCCAGCCAGTGCGGAAATCGTATTAGAAGGTTACATTGAGCAAGGTGAAACCGCACCTGAAGGCCCATATGGTGATCACACCGGTTATTACAACGAAGTCGATGACTTCCCCGTGATGACTGTTACGCATATCACGCATCGTGAAAACCCGATTTATCACAGCACTTACACAGGCCGTCCACCTGATGAACCAGCTATTTTAGGTGTGGCACTAAACGAAGTGTTTGTACCCATTTTGCAAAAGCAATTCCCTGAAATTGTCGACTTCTATTTGCCACCAGAAGGCTGTTCATATCGCATGGCCGTGGTGACAATGAAAAAGCAATATCCAGGTCATGCTAAGCGCGTGATGATGGGTGTCTGGTCTTTCTTACGTCAATTTATGTACACAAAGTTTGTCATTGTCTGTGATGATGATGTCAACGCGCGCGATTGGAATGATGTTATCTGGGCGATTACCACACGTATGGATCCAGCCAGAGACACGACCATGATCGAGAGTACCCCTATCGATTACTTAGACTTTGCGTCACCGGTATCTGGACTCGGGTCAAAAATGGGGATGGACGCAACCAATAAATGGCCGGGTGAAACCGACCGTGAATGGGGTGTGCCTATCGTCATGGATGATGAAGTCAAACGTAAAGTCGATGAGATCTGGGATAGCTTGGGGATCATGAAGAAGTAATCACGGTGTCATACGATGCGCACTGATTACCTGCATATGTTTACAAGTTGGGTAAACAATCACGGTGGACGATATATCAAATCGACAACCAAATATGTTACAGTGCGCATACTTTCGCCAAGGTGCTTAATTATTAAGGTTTGAAATGCAAATACTAAAAGCGCGTGTAGAGGCCATTTCTCCTCTCACTGAATTTGTTCATAAAGTGCTACTAAAGCCACAACATGATGCAGAATTTTCTGCGGGTCACTATTTACAACTCGTACTTGGCGAGAAAGATAAACGTGCTTTCTCTATTGCCAGCAGCCCTTCAAGAAAACAAGAACTTGAGCTGCATATCGGTGCATCTGGTGCTGACTCTTATGCAATGCAGGCGCTTGATCATTTGAGAGAAGCGCACAGCAATAATGTTGAAGTTGATCTTGAAGTGGGATTGGGTATCTCACAAGTTCGCCCTGAACAATCAAGACCTTTAGTATTGCTAGCAGGCGGAACTGGCTTTTCGTACGTTAAGTCAATGGCCGATTACCTAGCTGAAATTGACTACGACCAACCGGTTTTATTCTACTGGGGTGTGAAAGAAGAATCTGCACTCTATGCGAAAGCTGAAATGGAAGCCTGGGCTAACAGCAAAGCGAACTTCCAATTCATTCCTGTTGTCGAAAATGCATCTGACACTTGGACAGGTCATACTGGCTATGTACACCAAGCCGTGATGAAAGACATCGTATCGTTAGAGCCTTACAGTGTTTATATGGCAGGACGCTTTGACATGATTGGTATTGTACGTGATGACTTTATCAATCACGGTGCACAACGTGACTTTATGTTCGCGGATGCCTTTGCATTTATCAAATAATGCATCCTATGCGCGGTGACCAAACCGCGCATTTAATCTATAAAACCTATCGATACAATATAAATAATCAATTTTAAAAATGATTATCCATCGCCCATACTAGCTCTATCAGTCAACAGGAGAGCTATCATGGCAAAACAATTTATTTCAGACATCATGTCGGTGCAATTTCCAAAAATCACACCCGACACTGACATTACTGATGCGATTACGCAATTACAGCAATTTGGTTTATTTGGTGCCCCAGTGCAAGACAGTGCAGGCCGTCTCGTCGGCTTTATCTCTGAGCAGCAGTTGCTTGCCCCGCTTCTTCAAAGTAGTTATTTTTGTGATGGGAGCAATCAAGTTGCAGAATTAATGAGTACAGAGACACTGTCAGTCACCAAGGCAACCACGGTGGTGGATTTGGCCACTCAAATGCAGCAAAACAAACCCAAGATATACCCAGTACTGGAAGATGAAAAAGTGATTGCTATTGTGACACGTAGTCAGGTCATCGCAGCATTAAAAGATAATTATTTAAGCTGCTCAGCGCACTGAGCAGCTTAATGAATTAGGCGTATTTGTTCAAAAGCGCTTGCTTGTCCGCATCACTCAAAAATGCGATTTCAATGGCATTGTGTTGCGCTTTAATGATGTCTGACGCGCTCAGACCAGCTAATGGCGCCGCTTTTTCAAACTCATTATCAAGCTCCACCCCTTGCACAGCCGGGTCATCGGTATTAATGGTCGCCAAAATACCATGATCTAAAAACTGCTTGAGTGGGTGTGTTTCAATGCTTGCAACTGTGCTGGTTTGTAGGTTACTGGTCAAGCAAGATTCAATACCGATGCGATTATCACGTAAATAGTCCATCAGCTTAGGGTCTTCAATGGCCTTTACGCCGTGACCGATACGTGTTGCACCGAGCTCTTGAATGGCCTGCCAAATACTACTTGCCCCTTCCGCTTCACCCGCATGAATGGTCGCTCCAAGGTAGGCATCACGAACTTGCTTAAAATGATCAATGAATAGCTCGCCAGGGAAACCCATTTCGTCACCCGCCAAATCAATTGCAACTAAATCATTTTTAAATGCCAACAGTGCATCAAGCTCGTACTGGCATTTTTCGACACCAAACGTGCGTGACATAATACCGATTAAATTCACTTTGATATCGCAATCAGCACTGGCTGATTGAATGCCATCCACCACGGCTTCTACCACACCTTGTGGATGCAAATTATGTGTTTTTGCCATGTAATATGGGCTAAAACGCAATTCTGTGTAATCCATATTTTGCGCAATAGCATCTTCGACGTTTTCAACTGCAATACGACGACATGCGTCATAATCACCCAGTACTTTCACACCCCAATCTAATTTGGCTAAAAATGCCATCAAGTTTGGCGCGTTATCGAGTACTTGCACATGCGGCCTAAGGCCTTCAACATCCTGTGCTGGCAGCGGCATGTTAAACTTTTGACCGAGGTCTAAAATTGTTTCAGCACGCACATTACCGTCTAAGTGGCGGTGTAAATCAAGTAAAGGTAGTTTGGTATTGATCATAAGGCACTCGGTTTGCAGATAAAATTTTTCAGATCATACGCATCTTAAGTTTAGATACAAGGACAATTATCCGCAAAAACAAACTAAACAGACCTCTTACAATTAATTGTCTACGTACAGATAAATGTTGAGATACAAAAAAGCCAGCATGATAGCTGGCTTCTCATTAGTTATGCTGGTCGCTCAACAGTAAATAGGCCTTTTCATACTGCCCTGTTTTGGCAAATGCCCTCTGTGCTTGATACTGCCATAACGCTTGCCACGGTTCACTCGATAACGTATCAAAAATTTTTGCAGCAAGGTTATGATCTCCCTCACCGTTAGCCAAACACGCCAAACAAAATAACAAACCAGGTTGCTCAGGTTGTTTTTTCAATTTGCTTTGTACCAGTTTGCGCAATTCGATATCCGCACCATCTAGGTGCTGTAGAATCTCAGCAAGCTCACTAATTTGGTCTTTTTTCAAAAGCTTTATCAACTCTTTACGCACTGGTGCTAGTTGGCCTGTTCGTACACACACAGCCATAAATGCAGGATAACTCATTGCCCTAAGCCCACGCGGTAATGCCCCCTGCAATGCTTGAAGATCTTTATCTGTATGCTGCGCAATGGCAGAAAAATAATCAGTAAAGAAACTATCCCACTGCGATTCACTCCAGTGTAGCTGCTTATGACGCTGCATAATTGTCGACTGTAAGGTATCCCAATCTTTCGCTTGCAGCAGCGCGCTCACATACGCATGCAATTGCGTCGGGGTGGCTTTTTTCATCTGTGCTTGGGGTGCCAAACTCTCCAGCGCTTGTCCCTCTTGCTCTGCTGCCAGCCATAGTTGGCTAACCTTGCTTTGCGCTGGTTCACTCAGTTGCTGCAAATACTCTCTGGCCACCACTTTTTTACCGGCATACAGTGCCGCTTTCGCTTGGATTGCACACTGCATATCACGCCATTTATCAGGAAACTCGGCTTTTTGCAGGGCGTAACCCAAGCTGTCTTCTTGGCCATTGATCAGCGCCCACATGCTCTGCTCTAGCGCCGCTTCCTGACGCGCAATGCGCTTTTTGCTGCGGCGCTGAGAAACGCCAGCAACCACACGCCATATAGCTTTACCTATTTTTAAGATAATCGCGCCAATAGCAATAGCCAAACACAGCATAAATATTAATGAAACCAATGTACTCTCTATGGTATACACACCAGCTGATACTAAGACATAGCCCTTTTCATCGATCAACATATGTGCACCAGCCATCACAATGAAAAACAGTATGGCCACCAATAACCAGCGTATCATTGTAACCACTCCTTCAGTGCTGTAGGCGTAGCTAACTGAGGAGATTGAGCCATTGGGTGTTCTGTTCGTTGCAACACCTGTAATTGCTCCAACACCATATTGCTCGCTGACTCATTTGTTCGATAATAGCGCTTCAAAGTCGCTATCGCGCCCGATAAAGCTTGGTCAAAAATACTCGCTTGCTGGTCTAAAAATGCGGTTTGTGCTTGCTGTAAATAACTGCGTAGCTGGGCTCGGATCAATTGTTGCTCTTGTGCATCTAACAGAGGATCTATCACAGGCCTATCATGCTGACGGATGGTTAAAAAGTCCGCCTTTATTTTTTGCCAACTACGAATAATGTTAGCTTGCCAGTCACTGATATCACGGCTGAGTTCGGCACTGTCAACTGCGCGCTCTTTGGGTTTATCAATGGTTTTAAGTGGTAATTTATCCACCTGAGAAATTAAGCCCGCCAGTTCCATATACACCGCTTCCGTGCTGGGTTTTGGCAAGGCGCGAAGCATCGCAATGTCTTGGTTAATGGCAAGCTTTAAAGTATCTGTTGCGGACTCTTCTGAGAGCGCACCATCCAAGCGTTTCAATACCATCACAGCGCCTAAATAATCTCGCTCACTGGCCGCTTTAAACTCAGCATAGCGGGCCAATGCACGCAATTCAGAGCTTACCGCACCACCGACCTGCTGACGTGCTTGTGACAGGGTTTGTTGTAATGTTTGTTGCACTTGTTGCTGCTGTTGTTGCAATTGCGCAGTCATCGATTCTTGCTGAGCTTGCCACTGATTTTGTAAGCCGTTCAATGTCGATTGAGCCGTTTGCAACTGCGACAGTAATTGCGAGTTCTGCGCGCTTAACTGCGCTATCTGTCCACTTTGCTGCATTATTTGTTGTTGATTATATACGTAGACCCCTCCAGCAGCGCCCACTCCCGTCAAGGCTATCAGTAAAGCAAGTACCGCTGTTTTGCTCAATTTAGCCGTCTTGTTATTCGCCTGGGTTTCCACCTGCTGTGGCTCATTCGCTGGGATTGAGGCCGGCGTTTCTTGCTGTTTTTCCGTCATTGCATTGCCCTGTTGGGAAATTAAATCACCTATCGTCTGAGCCAAGGCATCATTGCTCGCACCTGAACTCACCACGATCTGTGTATCGGTTATTTTATACTGTATTTTAAGATGTTGCGCTGTCCGTTCACTGACAACCACATACATGCATGTTTGCAACCAAGCTTGATTGGCTGCTTCTTGCGTATTGAAAATCGCATCTACCGCGGCGTTACTGGTGACCACTATACCGTCAATTTTAGCTGCCCGCCAGAGGTCTAACCAGTCATCTGAGCTACTTTGTACTGCAATTCGTTCATAGACATTACAGGTACTTAACCGCGCGCCTCGAGCTTTTAGGGTTTTCGCAATGTGCGTTCGACCACCTCGACCTTTGATGATCACCACACTTAAATCTTGTACCTCTTCAAGTTCAGCAAGCGCCATTAGCCCTTCAGAATCTTGCCGTTTGGGCACTTTAGCCCTACGAGATAAATACTCACTCACCGTATCAGCTGTTTGTGTGCCGACTGCAAATATTTGGCAAGTAGAGGGCAATGACAAGCCATCTGCTTGTATTTGCGACGCAAAATTAAGCACCGCATCTTGCGAAATAAAAATGAGGATATCAGCGTCACAGGCGCTGAGTAACTGTTGAGGTGATGCTTGAACTGAACAGAGCTTCAGCACTGGTGTACACAGTGCTGATAGGTGAGATTTTGCCAACTCAGTGGCAAGCGCCTCTCCCTTTCCTTGCGGCCGAGTGATGGCAAACTTCACATTAAGCGTCTCTATAAACTTCCGCTAAAATACTGTCCGCACCTTGCGCTAAAAGTGCTTCAGCAAGCTCAATACCCAGTGCTTCAGCATTGGCAATATCACCGGTGAGCTCTGCACGAAGAATTTGACTCCCATCCACAGCGCCCACTAAGCCGCGCAAGTATAACTGGTCTTGTTGTAGCTCAGCATACGCGCCGATAGGCACCTGACAGCCACCTTCGAGGCGTCGATTCATCGCTCTTTCTGAAAGAACACGCGCTCTCGTTTCTGCGTGCTCCAAAGGCGCTAGCAACCCTTGAATACGAGTATCATCGCTGCGACATTCAATGCCAACCGCACCTTGTCCATTGGCAGGCAATGACTCTTCGACTGAGACAAAGCTTGCAATGCGCTCTGGCATTTCCAAGCGGATCAAGCCCGCAGCAGCCAATATGATTGCATCATATTCACCCGCGTCTAATTTAGCCAAACGCGTGTTTACATTGCCACGTAAATCCCTAATTACTAGATCAGGGCGTGCTTCGCGGATCTGACATTGGCGACGTAAACTGGACGTGCCAACAACCGCACCGGCTGGTAATTGACTGATATGCTTATATTGATTTGAAACAAACGCGTCACGTGGATCTTCACGTTCGCAAATGGTGTGCAGTTCTAACCCGTCTGGAAAATCTACGGGCACATCCTTCATTGAGTGCACTGCAATGTCTGCGCGGCCTTCTAACATGGCTTGTTCAAGTTCTTTTACAAACAAGCCTTTACCACCAATTTTAGCCAAGGGCGTATCCAAAATTTTATCACCTTTGGTCGACATCGGCACCAATTCCACTACAAGTCCAGGATGAAAGTGCTCTAGTCGCGCTTTAACGTATTCTGCTTGCCAAAGTGCCAGTGCGCTTTTACGTGTCGCAATGCGCACAGTATTTTTTGTATCTGTCATGTTTTGCCTTGTCGGCTCCTAGGGAGCCTTCGCTAAAATTCGAAATGATTTTTGTGCCAACAGTTGTCCACCCTGGGTGATCACTTCAACGCGCCATTCTCCGGTTTGACTCGGCATAATATTTTTGCTCGAGTAAGTGCGGTATCTCGGCGTGCTGACTGGCAAAGTAATGTCTGCCATCAATTGGTCTTGATGAAACCACAAATGTTGCACCACTTCGCCTTGAAGTCCTTTGATCTCGGTAAAGAAATAGAGTTTTTCTTGAAATCTGCTGGGTTCAACTAAGTGCTTAAGCACGTTAATTGGCTCTCGATTTTCAATGCCTGAGGTCAATACGGCTCGGCTGATATGACTGGTATCTACCTTGGCATTGAGCGCAACGCTGGCCACTTGTGCATCAGCGGCAAATTGTGTTTGTGATGGCAGCGCATTTTGTGGGGCTGTAATTCTCGGTTCAGTCGGTATTTGTTCTTCAAGAGCAACGGTAGGTGCAGACTTTTCCAGCCCAACAGTCTCTTGTGTTACCTCTACCACTTTTTCAGCTTGTACTGTCAGCGCATCTGCCGCCGGTGCTGAATCCACGATATGCGTGCTCTGCACACTCCCCTCTGCCATAGGTGCTGACTCAATCATGTCAGACGATGGCATGGCCACTGTGCTTATCGGCACATTCATTGGTGTCTGGGCTTCATCAGCATAAACAGACGTAAACACACCATATGACAACGCAGTCACACCAAAACTTGCCACACATACCGCGCTGATAATACGCCGCCAATGATATTGATACCCGACGGTTTCAATGCGACGAGGCTGAGATTTAGCCTCTGTCATTTTGGTTTTGATCACTATACGTTGAGTCATATGTATGTCCTATTCACTATGACAAGCGTGCGATTAACCACGCTCGGATCGCTTTAAGCTCTTCGATGCACACTTGGTGCTCCATTGGGTAATCTTGCCAGCTGACCTCATACCCTTGCTTAACTAACGCATCATATGCAGTCCGCCCCGCTTGCATCGGTACAACAGGGTCGTGACTACCGTGCGCCATAAAAATATTTAATGCCGATTGTGTGGCTTCTGCACTTAGCTTTTGTGGTGCGCACATATACGTAGACAATGCCATCACGCCAGCCAATGTATGTGATAAACGCGGTGCCAAATGAAGGCTGATCACACCACCTTGTGAAAAGCCTGCTAGGATGATTTTTTCTGCCGGGATCCCTGCTGCCATTTCTTGTTCAATTAGCGCAGAAACGGCTGCCGCCGACTCGCGTACACCGGCTTCATCAGCACGGTTTTCAAGATCCATGCTTTTGATGTCATACCAAGCACGCATTTCCATACCGCCATTAACTGTCACAGGCTGTACAGGTGCATGAGGGAAAATAAAACGCACACCTAGTGAATCAGGCAAGTCTAATTCTGGCGCAATTGGCAAAAAACCGTTACCTGAGTCGCCTAATCCATGTAGCCAAATCACCGTTGCTTTGTGCTGCGCTTTAGCAGCATATTCTACAAATTCTAACATCAGTCGTGTTGCCACTCTATTTTTTGACCCGCCTGACGTGTTGCCGCGTCGGCCATAAACTGCCAAAACTCCGCGCCAGATCGGTTATCTATCCATTTATCATCACGTAATTCAAAGTGATGGCCATTAAATTTGGTTGCTACCCATACTTGATGCAGTGGTGCTTGCTTATTGATAATAATCTTAGAACTATCAGCAAAAATGATCTCTAAAATACCGGAAGCAGATTCATAATCTAAATCAGCATCACAATCGTCGATCTGCTCTTCAATTGTTAACATTAACGCTTCGGCTAACTGATGATACTCGTTATCTGTCATGACTAACTCCTTAAATACGGCTAAGCGATAACCAGCTTTCCCGATACAGGGAATAAATTTCAACCGCAAAAGCTGCTTTTTTCGCGAATTCTGTTACTCTGCGATTATAAAGGCACTGACATCATTAATCTAATGAAAGCGACATACACTCAATTTAGCTTACTTGCCCTAGCATTGACTAGCACCTTAACGTTAACAGCTTGCGGGCAACGCGGTCCACTGTATTTACCTGAAGACGCAGATAAAAATCGCGCCTCCACCACGCAACAATCATCGCAAGAAACGAAAAAAACTGACGAAAAGGATAAGTAAATGGACTTTTTCCAGTATCAAAATAATGAATTGTACGCAGAACAAGTGGCTATCAAAGATATCGCGGCTCAATATGGTACACCTTGCTATGTATACTCTCGTAAAACGCTAGAGCGGCACTATCGCGCATTTACTGACGCTGCAGCCAGTCATAAACACTTGGTTTGCTACGCAGTTAAAGCGAATAGCAACCTTGCTGTACTCAATGTCTTGGCAAAAATGGGCGCAGGCTTTGATATCGTCTCTCAGGGTGAATTGGCACGCGTATTAAAAGCCGGTGGTGATGCTAAAAAAGTGGTATTTTCTGGGGTAGCGAAAACACAACAAGAAATCATTTACGCGCTTGAGCAAAATATAAAGTGCTTTAATGTCGAATCTAAGGCTGAGCTAGAGCGTATTTCTGATATTGCCACGCAAATGAATGTACAAGCGCCAGTATCTATTCGTGTAAACCCAGATATTGATGCAAAAACACACCCCTATATTTCAACGGGGTTGAAAGAAAATAAGTTTGGTATCGATATCAAGCAGGCATTTGACGTTTATCAGTTGGCTTGTGCCCTGCCGGGTATTCAAGTGGTTGGGGTGGATTTTCATATCGGTTCGCAACTCACTGAAGTTGAACCTTTTTTAGCTGCCTTGGACAAAGTATTAGACTTGGTCGACACCTTAAAATCAGCTGGGATCACCTTACACCACCTCGATATTGGCGGTGGACTTGGTGTTCCTTACGATGGTGAAAAACCACCTCACCCAAGTGCATACGCAGCTCAGGTAATCGCGCGACTTGAGTCGCATAGTGAATTGGAATTAATTTTTGAACCTGGCCGTGCTATTGCAGCCAATGCAGGCCTGCTCGTCACCAAAGTAGAATACTTAAAGCCAACAGCGGATAAGCATTTTGCCATTGTTGATGCAGGTATGAATGACATGTTGCGACCATCATTATATCAAGCATGGCAAGAGATCATTGCTGTCAGCCCACGTAATGATGGCACACCAGAATATGCTTATGATGTCGTCGGGCCAGTCTGTGAAACAGGCGACTTTATCGGTAAAGACCGAACCTTGGCCATTTTACCCGGTGATTTACTTGCTCAACGCAGCGCAGGTGCTTATGGTTTTACCATGAGCTCTAACTATAACTCGCGCCCTAGGGTCGCTGAGATCATGGTTGATGGTGATCGCGCCCACGTGATACGAGCCAGAGAATCACTTGAATCGCTATGGCAGGGCGAAACCTTACTTTCAGAATAATAAAAGCGATAGTGCATCGCATTGAGCGGCTAAATAGTAAAATAATATGTTTGTAAATTTTTCAAAAATGCATGGCTTAGGAAACGACTTTGTGGTGATTGATAACGTCACACAAAACGTTTTTTTGTCACGCGATCAAATTAAAAAGCTCGCAGATAGACATTTTGGGATTGGGTTCGATCAATTATTACTCGTAGAGCCTCCTTACTCTCCCGATCTTGATTTTCACTACCGTATTTTTAATGCCGATGGCACCGAAGTGGAGCAATGTGGCAACGGTGCACGCTGTTTTGCTCGCTTTATCAGAATGAAAGGGCTAACCAACAAGCACAAAGTCAACGTTTCCACCAAAGGCGGTGATATTACGCTTTATACAGAAAAAGACGGCCAAGTTACGGTCAATATGGGCACCCCCCAGTTTGCGCCTCAAGATATTCCATTCAAAGCCCAGCAGAGTGAACTCACCTATGTACTTAGGGCACAAGAGCACACCATTTTTTGTGGCGCAGTCTCCATGGGTAATCCACACTGTATTATCGAGGTTGATGATATAAACACCGCCGACGTCGAGACCCTAGGTCCGCTTATTGAACACCATGAACGCTTTCCAAAACGCACCAATGTGGGTTTTATGCAGATCATCAACCGTGAGCATGTAAAGTTGAGAGTGTGGGAGCGTGGTGCAAACGAAACTTTAGCGTGTGGCAGTGGTGCCTGTGGTGCCGTTGCCGTCGGTATTGCCCAAGGTAAACTCGCCGATACGGTACGTGTTGATTTGCCAGGGGGGGCATTGCAAATACGCTGGAACGGCGGAAATAAACCAGTCAAAATGACAGGCCCCGCTGAACATGTTTTTGATGGACAGATCGCCATATGAGTAATAAGTCGCATCCTTTAACAGCCCAAGAAGTCATGGGGTTTCTACAACAGAATCCGGGCTTTTTGCTGGAACACCCTTACTTGCTGCTGGATATGAATCTACATGTACAGCATCAAGGTGCACCTAATCTTGCGTTAATGCAGCAGCGAGTATTGCGTGAAGAAAATGCCAAACTCAAAAAGCAAATTGCCGCAATGGTGGACTCGGCCAGGGAAAATGAACTGATCTTTAAATTGTTCAGCGATTGTCAACGCGCATTGTGGTATTGCAATAACTTTCAAGAACTCGCCGACATTCTCGCAGATACATTGTCTCAGTCCCCAAAAATATCTGTCTGCCAGCTGATCCCTTACGACAATACGCTCGAAGAGCTGGTGAACAGACGATTCAATAAATTGTCTCGCTACTTAGGGCGATTGGACTTACAAGAGCAAACACTCCTATTCAGTGGGTTTGCCTGCAATTCAGTTGCCTTGTACTTACTTGGCCCGAGCGATAAACCCACTGCAATTTTAGCTTTTGCCAGTGAATGTGCCGATCACTTTTCACCTGATAATGGCAACCTATTCGTCAATGAATTGGTCTCTTCACTACAAATAAGATTGAAGGAATTAGCATGAGCGAGACATCGCTCAGCGCACAGTGGCAAAACCCAATTAATGAGTTTATGGCCTACTTGCGCTACGAAAAGCAGTATTCCGCTCACACTTTAAAGCAATATCAAACCCAGTTGCGCCTAGCTGCAGAGTTTTTTGCGCCACATTGTCAAAATTGGTCCTCAGTCAGCAGTGAACTGATCCGACGTTTTTCAATGCAACTGCGTTCGCAACAATACAACCCAAGGAGTATTAATCTCAAACTCAGCTGCATTCGCAGCCTGTATAAGTTTTTAAAAACCAAGCATCAAGATTCCCATGGTTTACATGACCCAGCTGCAATCCAAAAAGGTCCCAAGTTCCAAAAGCCCCTACCAAAAAATCTTGACGTTGACCAGATGATGCAATTACTCGATATTGACGATGAAGATGCGTTGGCTGTACGTGATAAAGCGATGATGGAACTGATGTATTCAAGTGGATTACGGATCAGTGAACTGGTTAACACCAATTTACACGATATTCGCGATGGCGAAATTCGGGTAGTAGGTAAAGGCAACAAAGAGCGTGTCGTGCCGGTGGGGAGTAAAGCCCGTGAGGCCATTGCTGCATGGTTAAAACTGCGCCCAATGTATGCGCACCAAGAAGAGCTTGCGATGTTTGTTAGCAGCCGTAGATCGCGTATTTCTGTCCGTCATGTCAGAGCAAGAATGAAAGAATGGGGTGTAAAACAAGGGATCAGTGCTAATGTACACCCTCACAAACTGCGCCACTCCTTTGCCAGTCACTTATTGGAATCCAGTGGTGATTTGCGTGGTATCCAAGAAATGCTTGGCCACAGTAGCTTATCTGCAACTCAAGTATACACTCATGTAGACTTTCAGCACCTTGCCAAAGTATACGACCAGGCGCACCCAAGAGCTAAGCAAAAGAAGTCTTAACACTGTATCTTATAGACTTCACTCAACTCATGTTTTTCGCATACAATAGAAAAATTGTTGCCCTATTTCACTGTGTATTATGCGATTTAATCGATCAATTTCACCCATTCAAGTTTTAAGTTTTGACTTAGACGACACACTCTATAATAACCACCCCATTATTCTTAATGCCATCAATGCCATGCAAACCTATTTGCAGTCTATCCCACAATGGGCGGCTCAAGATGGCGACTATTGGCTAGCCTGTAGACGCCATGTAAGTCAAATACAGCCCTACTTACAAAGTGATGTCACTCAGTGGAGAAAAGTCGCGCTAGAATATGGCTTGTCACAGCTAGGTTTAACAAAAGAAGAAATTACACGACATACACACCTTGCCTACCAAGCATTTGCCGATGCCCGCAGCCAAATCACAGTTGCAGATTCAGTGTTGACTCTTTTGGATAATTTAGCGAAAAAATACACGTTAATTGCCATCACCAATGGGAATGTTGAAGTCGACAAATTTAACTTGGCCGGTGTATTTTCACGCGTGTACTTAGCGGGCCCAGATGGTGAAGCAAAGCCCAGTGATGCACTATTTAAACGCGCCTGTCGAGATTTGAAAATACACCCAAACCAGATCTTGCACATCGGAGACAGCTTAGATACAGATGTTCAAGGTGCGAATCATGCCGGATGCCATAGCGTATGGCTAAATAACCAAGGGGTAACCTACCAATATCAAGGACTCGCAGACATCGAAATCTCTGATATCCACCAGCTTAAGGCACTTTATTAACCTCAAAAATGACGCGTTCAGCCAAGCAATATTTGACGTAAACGGCAATAATACTGAGCGCTGTCAATTCGCCATTAGTCTGCTAAAGTTGCATTCACAGTACAGATAACGTACTAATATTGGCTTTCAACTATAAAAACATAGAATCGGAAGTCATTATGTCATCTCACGAAGCAGCTTCTGCCGAGTCACCAGACAACAAGCTAGACACGGGTTTTTTCGGTCATCCACAAGGCCTTTCAACCCTATTTTTCACTGAAATGTGGGAGCGTATGAGCTACTACGGCATGCGCGCTTTGCTGGTTTTATTTATGACCGCAAGCCTACAAGAAGAAGGCCTAGCCTTCACCGTTGCCACCGCAACCGCGATTTATGGTTTGTACACAGGCGCAGTGTATTTCCTCGGCCTACCCGGCGGATGGATAGCTGACCGCCTGCTTGGTGGTCAACGCACCGTCTGGTACGGTGGTATCATCATTATGCTCGGGCATATTGTCCTAGCAATTCCCGCACAAAGTACCTTTTTCATCGGCTTGATTTTAGTAGCGATGGGGACTGGGCTATTAAAACCCAATATCAGTGCCATGGTCGGCCAGCTATACAGCAGTGAAGATGTGCGCCGCGACAGTGGCTACGCCATTTACTACATGGGGATTAATATCGGCTCGGTAATTGGTTACATGGTGTGTGGTTACTTTATGGAAAATGTCGGTTGGCACTGGGCCTTTGGCGCGGCAGCCGTGGGGATGGCAATCGGTCTTGTTCAGTACCGCATGACGCTTGGCAACATTGAAGGGGTCGGTGACAAACCAAGTCACCCATTGACACCCGCTGGCAGTAAAAATGCATGGCTTGCAATCGGTGCTGTTCTTGCTGCGACCGCTGCGATTGTCGCACTAACTTATGCAGGCATAATCGTGATTGAACCGGTCACGCTTGCACAATATGTGGCGGTTGCCTTTACCGTAATTTTCCTTGGTTATTATGGCTACATCTATTTTGCAGGTGACCTTGATGAAGGTGAAAAGAAAAAGCTGTGGGCACTGTTTTTAGTCTGTGTGGCATCGGCGTGCTTTTGGTCAGGTTTCGAACAGGCGGGCTCCTCTTTAAACCTATTCGCGCAAGATTATACTGACCGAGTGATCGCTGGCTTTACCGTCCCGACAGCATGGTTCCAATCTTCAAACTCATTCTTCATCATTATTTTATCACCCTTCTTTGCCGCACTTTGGATAAACCTTGCCAAACGCATGATCACCCCCTCATACAGCCTTAAATGCGCGGTTGGCCTCATCATCATGGCAACTGGCTTTATTGTGATGTTCTTTGCCTCTCAGTACGCAGCACAAGGCTTAAAAGTTGCACCAATGTGGCTTATTACAACTTATTTCTTACATACCGTTGGCGAGCTATGCCTAAGCCCAGTGGCACTGAGTGCAGTGAGTAAGTTGTCACCAAAGCGTTTTGCCGGACAAATGATGGGGATATTTGTACTGACTTACTCTATCGGTAATATCATTTCTGGGTTGTTAGCAGGTAACTTTGACCCAGAGCAAGTCGATCAAATCCCAAATCTTTACCTACAGATCAGTTTATTTGGTATTGGTGTCGGTATCCTGATTTTACTATTCAGTTTCAGAGCGAAAATTTGGGAAGGCCAAACACAGCAAAAATCGGCTTAATTTCTCCAGCCAGATACGGCACCTTAGGTAAGGTGTCGTATCCCTCTCTAGCTACGTATCTATTTTTCTCATTTATTTCACCGCATTTTCGCTTCTTTACATGCAATCCTAGCGTTAAGATACCTATGTGATAAAAAAGATGAGAAAACAATGAGTAAAATTGTCGTTACAGGTGCTACGGGGCTACTCGGACGCGCTTTAGTAAAAATATTATCCCAATCAAATACCGTCATTGGCACAGGGTTCAGTCGAGCGGCTCCCCCCATTGAGCAATTAGATTTGCATGACCAGGCGGCTATCACCGCATTTTTAGATACTCATCGACCCAACATATTGGTTCACGCAGCCGCTGAGCGCAAACCAGATATCTGTGAAAATGATCACCAAGCAACCATTGCTTTAAATGTCCAAGCAGCTGAGTTTCTCGCTCAACTGTGTAAAGACAGGGATATCCAATTTGTATTGGTGAGTACTGATTATGTATTCAATGGCAAATCTGCACCTTATATCGAAAATGCAGCAACCTCGCCAGTCAATTTTTATGGAGAAAGTAAAGTACAAGCAGAGCAAGCCGTTTTAGCGGTAAGCCCACAGCACACCGTCGTACGAGTTCCGGTATTATATGGCGATGTGGAATATCTAGCTGAGTCTGCGGTGACCGTCATTGCTGAACATGTGTTAAATAATCCACACAGCGAACACGACCACTGGGCCATACGCTACCCCACTCATGTAGAAGATATTGCACTCACCCTGAAGGATTTGTTTGTCCAACCACCGGAAAAGCAAGCGGGCACGTTTCATATCTCAGACAACCAGTCAATGACGAAATATGAGATGGCAGTATTTATCGCTAAAGCACTCAACCTAGATACTCAAGGCCTAGTTGCTTTACCAGAGCCATCACAGACAGCCGCAAGACCCTACAACTGCGCGCTTAAAGATACCCGTCTCAATGCCATGGGCATTGCACATCATAGAGACTTTGCCACAGCCATTGCCAATGTGCTGAGCAAGCACACTTTGTAATATTATTATAGGAGCACACAGCGATGCGGTACTTAACTTGGCTATTACTGATGTGCTCTTTAACTCTGAATGTCTATTTCGAGTGGCAGCGTCCTAATTCAATTTTACAGCGCCTTTTTAATACCCAGCCGGTACCGCAAACTGCAAACACGTCGATACCAGCAACAGAGGCTGAGTTGCATGCAGATACCAGACAGTCACACAAACCGCTCGCTGACGCCATACGCGACTTCAATCAAGGCAATATTTTAAGGGCAGTTAATGAGTGGATCGATACCGACTATCCACTCCAACACCTTGAACAGGTATACAGTTGGCTAGAGCAACTCAGAGGTAAGTTAGCACATCAAAATACCCAACAATTAACTGACACCTTGTTATTCGTGCAGCGTGTTTTATCTATTTCACCAACCGACTTTACAGCCCTACAATTAGAAGCCGATGTCTATTTTGCACAAGGTGAATACAATGAAGCCATTGATCGCTATATCAAATTGCTACACCTTTACCCCGAGTACACTCAGTTACAAGACATCATCACCAACTTAATTACACAGCAGTTAGCGCACCTAAAAACACAAAGCAACTGGCATGAAACCATTGCTCAAGGGCAGATATGGCTTAGTGAGCAGCCAAATAGCATCCCTATTATCGCAGCTATGGTCGAAGCACACTTAGCGCTTAACAATGCCTTAGAAGCAGAATTATTGCTATCACAACTTAGTGATCAGCAGCGCCAGCATCAAGCCATTGCACCACTCAAAAAAGCCCTGGATAACACCGCCCAACAGGTAGAGAGAATTCCCCTTGTTCGTCAAGGAGAGCATTATGTTTTAAAAGCAAAAATCGCAGGTCAGGACATGGCGCTAATGATAGATACTGGTGCCAGCGTAACGGCACTCACAGCTGCGCAATTTGAGCAGCTGGCTTATGATGTAAGCTATATAAACTCTCGACGCGTCAGTACCGCCAATGGCATTACAGAAGTGCCATTTTACCAAAGTACAGGAATTCAAATTGGCACAAAGCAAAGGACCCCTTTTGAATTTGGTGTGATGGAGCAAGCTCATTATGGGCCTGGCTTACTGGGTATGAATTTTTTACGGCATTTCGATTTTGAAATCGATCAGCAGAAGGCTGAGCTAATATTAAAACCTAGGTAGGACTTCGCCAAGCATGTATTGATCAGCGCGAGAGCCTTTTATTCATAAAAGTCAGTTCTAGGGGCGCTTCCAAACAGCCCACAGAAGACACTTGATCAACATCAACGCCATCACTAGATACATTAACAATATCAAAGCATTTAGACAGCTGGTTTATCAAACCCTCAACCTCATTCATGTTGGTTGGTAAAGGTGCCAGTTCAATAGTAACGACACTCAGCATACTCTCCAATGAAATGATGTCTTCTAGCAAGTCGCATTGCTGGCAAGACATAGTGACATTCAACATCGTCGCGTTTTCATCAATCGTGCCATAAACTGCAATTAAGGTTTCTAAACTAATATCGACTTCATTGGTTTGGTTACTTACACGACGGCGCAGCAAACGGTTGCTGCTATTGTAAAAGAGGTACAGTAAAACCTGATTAAGCAGCGTTTGTGCATGACGTTTACTTTGTTTTATTTTACCCAGCAAAGCACTACGTAACAGCTTAATGCTACTGCTCAGTGCTTCACTCAGTACTGACGATAAACTGAGGTTATGATCTACCGCAACAACCTGACACTCAGGGTTTAACTCCTGAAATGCTTTATCGAAGCGCCAGTTATCATTCACGCCCAAAGATAATAATGTCTTAGTTTTTGAAATCGCACGAGCGGGGATCAAATGACCACGTTCGTGTGGTCCACCTACTCGGACGAGATCACCACAATGGCTCAAATGCCTTTGTAATTGATTGATCTCCACAACAAGTAACACCAAGTTAACCCAAGTTGTATTAAGTGTAACTCCAATATATATGATTGTTTTAATAAAGTGTGAAAAAAATTTGGTAATGAAGTTTTTTATACAAGGGTGACACCTCTCAAAATATTACAAAATCCATATTTGTCATGGCTTTAAATCGAGATGTACAATTTTAAAATTTTAATTAATTAAATAGTACTTAAGTCACAATGAGTAAAAAAGCATACATAGTGTCAACATTTGATCTAATATAGCTTGTTATCGCCAAATGGCACTTCAAGTTGATTGCTGCCCTCACGTAGTGGCTGCCCTATCATTTCGTCATATGCGCTTTGCTGACGTAGTGTCATTTTTTGGTAAGGTAAGTGCTGAACTCGCTTTTGCAACGCCAGCGGGTTATGTGCTCTGAGGGTCTCACCTCGCTCATCAACCACCACATACTCAGTGTCTCCAAGGCAAACTGTCAGTTGGTACAATGCCTGATCGAGGGAATTCACGACAAACTTATCTATGGTCGCTTTGTCGCCCAGCGCAGCTAACGTAATTTTCATTTTTTCACCTCCAAAAATGCTGTTATACGAGTCACGACGGTGTAAAGTTTATTGCGCACAACGGATACTATTTTTGCTATCATGCTAACCTTATTTTTATAACTTGATGTTACTGATGAGCAAACCGATATCTCACCCACCTATGCGTTTGGCAAAATACCTCAGCCACTGTGGTATTTGCTCAAGGCGACAAGCTTCAAGGCTCATTGAGCAAGGACTGGTGCAGGTAAACAGGCGACCTGCAAATCATATTGACCATGTGACTGAACACGATGACATATGGGTCGAAGGCAAAAAGATATCGGGACTTGCACCTAAACACTTATATGTCTATCACAAACCCGTTGGTATTGACTGTAAACTGAATACGGATGATCCTGCCAGCTTGGTGCATTACTTACCACGCACAACTCGGGTTTATCCGATAGGTCGGTTAGATAAAGATAGTCGCGGGTTGCTCTTACTTACCAATGACGGTGAACTATGTCATGCATTGATCCATCCAGACCAACATCAAGAGAAAGAATACCGAGTCACCGTTGATAAAGAAATTGATGAGGCATTTTGTCTTGCAATGTCTCAGGGGGTCCCCGTAGACGGGCAATTAACATTACCATGTTCAGTTAAAAAAATAGGCCCAAACACCTTTATTATCGTCCTCAAACAAGGGTTAAATAGACAGATCAGGAAAATGGCGAAACACTGTGATCGCCGCGTCGTCGATTTATATCGCACCCGCATTGCCAATATCATACTAGACCCTAATACCTTACCTGAGGGGGATTATTGCCAAATAGATATCAATACATTAACCTTGTAACTTAAACCGCCATTTTTACAGGCACATCACAATCATTGCGATTGGACACAATACGCCCACAGTCCAACTGATAGAACGCAATAAATCCAAATCACACCAGTAGCAAACACAATATACACATCGTGCAATGATGTGCGCGATGGCTAACCCCAGTATTGTTATGTTTATTGTTCCTGTTGAAAGCACAATCGCCACCGCGATACCAAAAACAATTAAAGACTCAAAACAATTATAATGGGCGGCAACGGCACGCGCACCAAGCCCAGACAACTGACTCTGCTGAGCGCGCGGCTGTTTGTTGTCATAGCCACCCACTTTATTGGCAGCGATGATGATAGGGACTTTGGCCAAATACGGTAGAAACACGGCAATTAATGCACACACGATAATCACATTCATAGTCACTCCTTGAAATTCAAGCTGAGTGCTATTTAATCGCATTTTATCTAAATATAAAACAAAAGAAATTGCCATAATTGAGGAAAATAAAGCCACTCAAATACATAGCTGTGGCTTTATGAGTAACATCCATCACAGTATAGATAACTTACCCCCCGCCGACACTGCGACAGATTGTCGCACTCGTGTCTAGTCACGCTTTGAAATACTCGCCATCACAAAAATTCATTATGGATACAAGCGCTAACATAGTAATTTAAATAACAAATAATCAATGAAGGTGATCTATGGGGTGGATTTTATTTACGTGTTTAGCAGCATTCAGTCAAGCGTGGCGCAATGCCTTGCAAAGCCAACTCAGCAATCATGCCAGCGTCAGTGTGGTCACCTTGGCAAGGTTCCTATTTGCCACTCCTATCGCCGCACTCTATCTCTATCTACTCTATGCATTTGAGCCCGCACCGGCTATACAGCCCTCATTCACTTTAGGTGCTTATGTACTCGCAGCCAGCCTCATGCAAATCACTGCAACCGCCCTGATGGTGGTGCTGTTCAAACAAAAGAACTTTACAACCGGTGCGGGCTTAGCAAAAAGTGAAGCGTTAATGGCTGCGATCTTAGGTATGTTATTCTTCGGTTCCACCTTAACGCCTTTTGGCTGGATGGGCGTTTTAATCGGTGCAGTGGCAGTTCTACTACTGAGCGGTTTCAGTTTGAAGCAGTTTAATCTAAAAACGGCCGCCATCGGCTTACTATGCGGCACCTGTTTTGCCTTAACCTCACTTTGGGTGAGAGAGGCCGCACTTGCTTCAGGGTTGCCCTTTCCGCACAGTGCGGGGTGGGTATTATTATACGTACTGGGCTGTCAAACACTCATTTTAAGTCTTTATATCAGTATCAAAACACCTCAAGCTTGGGGAACACTCAAGTCGCATTTGCCCTTGGTACTGTTGATCAGCACCACCAGCTGTATCGGCTCAATTGGCTGGTTCAGTGCCATGAGCCTCCAACATGTCGCCTATGTCAAAACACTGGGACAAATTGAAGTCTTCTTTACACTCCTGATCGCTGCTTTTTGGCTTAAATCTCCTCCTAAAAAACGCGATACGCTTGGACTTAGTTTAATCGCGATAGCCGCCGTCATGGTCATGTGGGGTGATGTATTTTAAGCAACTATCACACGCGACTTTACCATATGGGATCTGCTTGAACCTTGTCCCTTAGGGACAAGTGTTCAGCTTGAGATCCATCTTCTATACTGAAGTAATCATCACATATTCTTGGAGTTGGTGTGGCAACACGTCAACATTATTTCAGTCAACCTGACACCGTAGAACAAGTTAAAAATAGGCTCTTCAAACACCTGGCATACTATTGCTTAGGGCTGCATTGCCTATTATTGGTGTTGTTTTGGTATTGTGACATTACCATATTGGCGATGGTCAATGTTGGCAGTGTGATCGCTTGGGCAGTGGGCATCAAGCTACTTTATGAGCACAAAAGCCACCTTGCCCTGCGACTGTTTTGTGTTGAAGTCACGCTCCATTCCATATTCGTATGTGCAGTGCTTGGCATGGGCTATGGCTTTCAATATTATCTATGGACCATCGCGAGTCTCATCTTACTCGACTACCAACTCAAGTTAAAAATTGCGTCAGCATTAGCGCTATTGCTCATCCTCACCTTTGCCGCTTTATTTGAGCTTTTTGGCAGCGTTCAAGACAGCTTTGTATTGAGTCATCTCGCGCCCTACATCCACTTCATCAATGTCTTGATCTGTGCACTACCGAGCATATATACCATTGGTCATATTCGTGAGGTCACCTTTTCTAACCGTTATCAACTGGCACAACTCGCAGCCAAAGATCCGTTAACGAGCCTGTTTAATCGCCGCTATGCCAAGGAGCTCATCAAAAACGCACAAGAAAATTGCGTCGATACATCGCAGCAGCTCACGATTGTGATGGCGGACATTGACCATTTTAAGGGCATCAATGATAAATATGGCCATGACATCGGTGATGATGTATTAATCGAAGTGGCACTGAAAATAAAACACCACACACTGCACTCTGATATTGCCGTTCGGTGGGGGGGCGAAGAGTTTTTATTGGTGTTTGTCAATTGTGATTTGGAGACCGCACAAGCGCGAATTGAAAGCCTACGCCGCGAAATTGAAACGCATACTTTCAATGCCGATGCGCTGCAAGTGACCATGAGTTTTGGTATCGCCCAATGGCACCCCGCACTGCCTTTTCGGATGGCCATAAAACTGGCTGACGATGCCTTGTATATAAGTAAAACACAAGGGCGTAATCGAACGACTAGCGCCCCCTCAAAAACAGTGCAAAGTACCTGACGTTTTAAGTCCTATTTATTTGAAAATTCTATTACATGATGTGTTTCACCTGGCAGTAATGGCGTTAATTCCCCTTCCGCGTATGCCGCAAACCCACTGCGGTAGTAAGGTGATAGTGGGTGACCGCTTTGTCCTCCAGCAACAGTCATTACCGCCTTGTTTAAGTACCCTGGCTGAGCAATAAATCGCTGCGATGCGCCAAAGCTTCTCCCTTGGACTGCCGGCATAAAGCTATCTCCAAACCCCGGCACTGAGGGCATATCTAGAAAGCGACTCAAAAATGGCATCTGCTGACTGAATGGGTGCTGTACTTGGAGTTGGTTCACATTACCCCAGCGCCAATTTGCCATATTCTCACCAAAGCGACTTTGTAAGGTGTGTTGAGCCTCAGAGAAAGCACTCTCCAGTACCGCTTGCCAATCTTGATGCCCAGCCAACCAATTGTGTGGCTGAGTTTCGATAAGCTGCCAAAGTGCGGGTTCAAAATAACGCTTAAGATGGCTGAGCGTTTCCTCTTTTGCTTTTAAGTGATTTTCGATTGGGCTAAATACGGTGTCTATCACACGCATTCTAAAATACTTCACTAAGGTATAACCCACGGAGTCACTGCATGCACACGCTCGCCAATTTGCCAAATACTCAAGCGCTTGCTGGTATTCGTCTTTTGGCTTTGCAGAATTGGTCAGTGTATCTACCAAGAGTGCATGCCAAGGCAATAAAAAGCGTGCTTCATTATCAAGCTGTAGCTGATTAAAATCAGATTCACTGAATTGATTTTGTGCAAGTAGTCGATCTCGAATTTGTACAGCGCGGGCACCCAATGCATACCCACCATCGCCAAAGCGACGATGTGCCATCGCAGACATCACTCGAGAGTTTGCCGTCCATAACTTACCATTATTCGGATTAATCACTTGCGGTCGTACCAGCTCATTTTTTTGCCATAATGTAGGTTCCGCGCGATTAGAAGGCACAGCTAAGTCACTGGGAAAGACCCGCGCAGGCACAGCACCAATAGGCTGCCAAGCAGCATTACCTTGCTCATCTACAACCATCAAGTTCTGTACAGGAATCCCAACATGGTTAGCAACATCCAGCGCCTGTGCTACCGTCTTGGCGGTCTCTAGTTCGAGTAAGTTTAAATTCACTGCGTAGGGCTGGTGCGCAACCCACTGTAATGCATAGCGCTTGCCATTGAATTGCTGTACAGGCCCAAACTCACTCATCATCAGTTCAAAGACATGTGTTTGGCCGCCTGGTAAATGAATTTTTTCTGTGACTGTTTGCACTGTATCTTGTGCGGTAAGTTCAACCCAATCAGCAGTGTCTAAATAACCGTTTGTAAACCCCCACGCAATGTGATCATTACTTCCTACCACAATCGCGGGTACGCCAGGTAAGCTGACGCCAGTCACCGTCACAGGCTGGTTATCTGTTGTTTGGTAATTTAATTGTGCTCGGTACCAAATAGAAGGCACATTCAGACCCAAGTGCATATCATCAGATACCATCGCAGCGCCAGTTGCCGTCAATTGCCCCGTTACTGCCCAATTATTGCTGCCATAAAGTGGCGTATCTTCAATGTGAGAGATATGTTTTACCACAGAATTAGGAGTCTCAAGCGCAGGGACTAAGATTGACTTCGCTGGCAACTGACTATCATCCAGCGCCGCTTGATAGCTGCTTGGTTGAAGCATAAAATCGACCATCGATTGACCAAAATGTTCAGCAATATGGATGAGCGTTTTATCACGTTTATAAGTCACTGACTGCAAGTCCAAATACATACTAAAAATCACCAGCAAAGAGTCTGCGGGCTGCCAAGGCTGCGCATCCACACCGAGGAGTAAGTATTCAAAACTCGACATGCCGGCTTGCAGACGACCATCATTAACACCTTGGGTATAGACGCTCAGCAGGTTTCTGTCTGCTTCATCCATGGCGGCAACGATCTGCTCACTGCGCTGTCTGAATTGGTGAAAACGATGAGCCTCATCCAGCTTCAATGCCGCTGAGCCAAACAACTCACTGAGCTCTCCGGCTGCATTTCGGCGGAGTAAATCCATCTGGAAAAACCGATCTTGGCCATGGGCATAACCCATCGTGTATGCTGCATCTTGCCGATTTTTGGCATGAATTATCGCCTGCCCCATACTATCTCGACTTAACCTACTCGGTGCGGTAATTCTATCGCTAAGGGCGTGTCCATCTAATGCCGGTAAACTGAGTGAAAGTACTCCATAAACAGTCGCTGTCACTATTAATATCCCAATGACAACAACTGATATGCCTAATTTAAACCATTTCAACATATATGTTCCTTTGTGTTCCTTTCTAAACGTGAGCAAGCGTGTCTTGCTAGCAACCTTCCCCAATATGTCCACCAGTTATAGCAAGTCATTGAGTCAGGTTCAAAGACACTTTTGAGACATAATAACTATCATGCTTTTTTGCAGTTCATTTACCCGAGTTTGATTTGGCGACTTTTTAGCAAGGCAACTATAGTTAAGATATTCATGGAACCGACAGACAAGACATGCAAACAGAGAATGTTGTGCCGCCAAGGAAAGCAATACTATCCAAGTTTGGAGTACTCATCCTATTAGCTGTGATCATTGCCACTGGCTGGTATGTTGATCGAGTTAATCATAAACACCTCATCGAAGTACAAAAAAACCGGGCCTATGAACAGGTAAACCTTTACCGAACCCGTATAGAAGGTCAGCTGGCTGCCAATATTCAGCTGGTAAGAGGGCTCGCAATCGCCCTCGGCAATACAGACAATCTCACGCAACAAAAATTTGCCAATATTGCTTCGCCGCTATTCGAGTCAGACGAGGTACTGCGTAACTTGGGCGCAGCGCCAAATATGATATTAAAATTTATCTATCCACTGGAAGGCAATGAGCAAGCGCTGGGTTTAAACTACAGCACCCATCCCACCCAGCGCGTCGAAGCACTCAGAGCACAAAGTACCGGTGAAATCGTTTTAGCCGGTCCATTGCGACTTGTTCAGGGAGGCGATGCATTAATCGCCAGGGTCCCAGTTTATGATGCACAAAAGCAGTTTTGGGGACTACTTTCGGTGGTCATTGATATGCAAAAGCTTTATCAAAGTGCCAACCTAAGTGAATTAGAAGACAATTATCAAATTGCAATGCGTGGGCAGCATGCTCGCGGTGAACAAGGTGCCTACTTTTATGGTTCCAGTGATATTCAGCAGCTCAATCCGTTGAAGTTTGAAATCAATGTGCCATCGGGGTCATGGGTGTTGTATGCTGCGCCTCGCTTTGGCTGGTCTGGAGAAGACTCTGCGTTGTGGCCATTTCGCCTAGCGCTACTCACCATTGTAATTATCTTTATGATTGCATTTGTATTTTTCACACGGCTGTTAAAGCAATTGGAAGATCAAGCTAACTCCCTCACCAGCATGGGCTCACTGGCTGAAGTCGGTGCTTGGTCTGTTGATTTAAGTGACCACCACATCTCCTGGTCCACGGTCACTCAACAAATTTTTAATGTCCCCACACACTACCACCCCTCTTGGATGGGCAGTACTGAGTTTTTTAAAGAAGGCCCTCAGCGGAAAAAGTTTCAAGATGCCATGGGTCTGGCTATTAAAAAAGGGAAAAGCTTTCAAGGTGAGTTTTTAATAGTGCCTAAAGATAAACCTCCCTGCTGGGTGCTTATCAAAGCGCAAACAAAGCGGGTGGGTCGCAAAACGCAAGAAGTGTTTGGTTCTATTCAAAATATACACCAACGTAAAACCATGGAGGTAGAACACGAGAAAGTAGCAAAAAACAATGAGCTACTAGCACAGCTCAGTACACATGAAGCCATTTTGAACAACCACCTTGACCGTGCTCAAGAGCTTTGTATCGATACCATTTGCCATGGTGTTAACGCTGCGCGAGCGAGTATCTGGCTATTTAGTGAAGAGCAAACACATTTATACCCTGTGTGCTTTAGCAATACCAAACGAGACAGCTTGCAACACTATCCCCCTTGGCGAAAAACGTCACAATCAGCACTTTTTAGCGCGTTATTGAATAAAAATAGTGTTGAAGCTTGGTCAGCTAAAAGCCATGCTGTGACACGTGCGATCAATGAGCAATACCTTTCACCTTTTGAAATAGATGCCATTGTATTCGTCCCCATTTTTTTCAAAGACACTTTGTATGGAACGCTAACCGCAGAGTTTAATACTCCCTATCCACAGTGGACACAAAGTGATAAACGCTTTCTTAAGGCCATTGCCGCCATGTTGGCCAGTTTATTTAGCAGCCAACAGCAGCAGCAGGCGCAGCATAAAGCGGTTATGGAGAAAGAACTCGCTGAACAATCAGCAAAAGTAAAAGCCTCATTTTTAGCGAGCATGAGTCATGAGATCCGCACACCTATGAACGGGATCTTAGGCATGCTGAACATTTTAAGCAGTTCTAATTTAAATGAAGGTCAACAACGCCACCTCACTCTGGCTCAAAGCTCAGCGGAGTCTCTACTGACTATCATCAATGACATTCTCGATTTCTCGAAAATCGAAGCAGGGAAAATGTCAATTGATACTATCCAATGTGACCTCATCCAAATCATCAGCGATTGCTTTGCCGCCTTCGCGCCAAAAGCCATTGATCAACATACAGAGCTGTTTTTAGATAGCCGAAATATGCAGTATCAACTCGCAAAGACCGATCCACACCGCTTGAAGCAAATTTTAAATAACTTAATCAGTAATGCCATTAAGTTTACTGAAAACGGTAAGATCACGCTGACTTGTTACACTGAGCAAAGTAATAAAAATACGCGTTTGTGGTGCAGTATTGAAGATACGGGCATTGGGATAAGCAAAGCACAACTCGATAAAATCTTTGATTCATTTACTCAGGCTGATCCCTCGACTACACGAAAATTTGGCGGTACGGGCTTGGGCCTGACCATTGCCAAGCAACTGTGTGAGCTACTCGGCGGCGCGCTGCATGCATACAGCAAATTGGGGGTCGGTAGTACATTTACTTTTTATATCGAATTACAAGACGCTCAGCCAATCAAGGCATTAGAAAGTAGTACTGACAATTTATTAATCATAGATCAACACCCGCAAACAGAGCTCAGTGCAAGGCACATGCTCAACGCGTGGCGTGTGCCCACTGAGCATTTCTTGACGATACCCGACGCACTGGATTTTTGTGAATCGCAAAACAATGCACACCCAGCGCTCATCGTTACAGCAACGGTGCTGACGCAGAGTTCAGACCTGATCTCTCAGGCTTTATTCTCTTTTATAAAAAAGCATCAGCTCAACTATGCGATTTTATGCCACACGCCAGATGAATTGGCTGCGCTACCGAAAAGCCATGAAAGCAATACTATTCTTGCCCCATTAACGCCAGCTAATGCTTTGGCCTTGGTGCAGAAAAAGCAAGCCTCACACACTGACAAGCAAGACATTCAGCTCAACTGCTCTGTATTATTGGTGGAAGATAACAAAATTAATCAGACCGTGGCACTCAGTTTATTATCAAAAGTCGGTATCAAAGCCGACTGTGCTGCCAATGGGCGATTAGCCATTGAACAACTACAAAAACTCGAGAGGCCCTACGATATCATTCTCATGGACTGCCAAATGCCAGAAATGGACGGTTACACCGCAACCAAAGTCATCCGCCAAGGTAAGAGCGGTCAGCAGCATCAAAATACGGTTATCATTGCGCTGACAGCCAATGCGATGGAGGGGGATGAAGAAAAATGCCTTGCGGCAGGGATGGATGCGTATTTGAGTAAACCGATTAATTTTGAACTGTTAATAAAATCGCTACAAGAATGGACTCGCTCAACTAGGAAAATTTCTTTAAATAGCATAGAGTAAGGTCATTGCATTGGTTATAACTCTATGTTCACAGACGCTTACATGTCGATAGAGAAAGGCCTCGTTTCATATTACGATATTACTGAAGAGGGAAACTATGAAGCTCACCACAATCGAACAGCGCTTAATTGGTTGTCTACTAGAAAAAGAAACCACAACCCCCGATCAATACCCGCTTTCTTTGAATGCCCTCACTAATGCTTGCAACCAAAAGTCCAATAGGGAGCCTGTACTGTCGCTCACAGAAGCTGATGTGCTAGATGGGTTGGAGCAGCTTAAGACTCAGCGCTTAGTGATGTCTGATGAGGCATTATCTGGACGTGTGACTAAATATACACACCGTTTTTGCAATACCGAGTTTAGTAGCCTACAACTAGACGAGCAGCAACGGGCCATCATTTGCTTACTGCTGTTACGAGGACCACAAACACCTGGAGAGTTACGAACTCGCAGTGGTCGTCTCGCTGAGTTTGGCAATGTTAGCGACGTTGAAGCCGCACTCAATAAGCTACAAGAGCAAGAACTCGTCATAAAATTAGAACGTGAACCAGGCAAGCGAGAAAGCCGTTACCAACATTTGTTCGGTGACGCACCGACTGCACAAGCAACGCCGCAAGCCGATA
Organism: Pseudoalteromonas luteoviolacea CPMOR-1; assembly: GCF_001625685.1. Lineage (GTDB taxonomy): Bacteria > Pseudomonadota > Gammaproteobacteria > Enterobacterales > Alteromonadaceae > Pseudoalteromonas > Pseudoalteromonas luteoviolacea_K. The sequence continues at coordinate 46,363 of NZ_AUYC01000028.1, forward strand.
TTAATCATCCCAATGAGTTAAATTCTTTGCTTGAAGAAATCAATCAGCTGAAAGCAGAATTGAAAGTCATCAAACAACATCTCGGGCTTTAAAGCATACCGCAATGAAAACATCATTGCCCAGAGACTTGAGGATCAATTACACTATTTATGAAGATAATAAATAGGTCCGAGGATATTCAATGCGTGACGCAATAATTGCCGAAATGAAAGTTAAGCCTAATATCAATGTGGCTGAAGAAATAACCCGTCGAGTACAATTCATAAAACAGCGATTGCTATCTGCACACTGCACAAGTCTTGTCCTAGGGATCAGTGGTGGCGTTGACTCTTCAACTTGTGGCAGGCTGTGTCAGCTGGCAGTTGATGAACTAAACCAAGCTCACCCAGATAAATCTTACCAGTTTATTGCAATGCGTTTACCTTATGGTATTCAAGCGGATGAAGATGAAGCCCAACTTGCCATGGACTTCATTCAACCGACCCAGCGCCTAACTGTAAATATTAAGCCTGCTGCTGACGCTATGCATGAACAAGCGATTCAAGCGATGAATGATGCTCGCCTCTCGCTACCTGCACAAAATCACGTCGATTTTGTCAAAGGCAATGTCAAAGCAAGGCAGCGTATGGTCGCACAATATGAAATCGCAGGGTTGACCGCTGGGTTAGTAGTGGGCACCGATCACAGTGCAGAAAACATCACGGGGTTTTACACTAAATTCGGTGATGGCGCCTGTGATTTAGCCCCATTATTCGGCCTTTCCAAACGCCAAGTTCGTGCCCTTGCTGCACAGTTAGGTGCCCCCGCTCAGTTGGTTGAGAAAGTGCCTACCGCAGACCTAGAGTGTGACAGACCTGGTTTAACAGATGAAGCCGCATTAGGGCTAAGTTATGACAACATCGACGACTTTTTAGAAGGCAAAGATGTGCCCAAAGACGTTGAAGACAAACTAACAGCTATTTATCTGCGCACTCAACATAAGCGACAGCCGATCCCAACGGTCTACGACGAATAAGAAAGATACAGCTAAAGATTGGGTGCACTGAGCACCCTTTTTTATCTTACCTAAGCCACACAAAGATTTTAACATTATTGTAACAACATGCTATACAGCCAGTGAAAAGCCATGATAAGTTAGTGATCATAAAGGTAACTAACCCCGTATTGCAGTGGGAAACGTGTCGCTTTTAGCATTAACTACATCATCTTATCAGGGTAAGCATGAAGTTTATGACCATACGACACACAGACTTTAAGGAATTCTTATGGCAGCCCCAATCTTAATTACAGGCGGAGCACAGCGTATCGGGCTGGCACTTGCACAGCACCTCATTAAGGCAGATGCACCACTGATCGTCACGTATCGTACCCGACATAAGGCCGTCGACGAATTAGAAGCCAGCGGGGTAAAATGTATCCAAGTGGACTTCAATGAACACAATGCCATAGAGTCGCTGGTTGACGAGGTAAAACAACACACCTCCACGCTGCGTGCGGTCATACACAATGCCTCGAGCTGGGATTGCGAAAAGCTTAACCCTGACCATAACGCGCTTTTTGACAACATGATGCGTATCCACGCTAAAGTACCTTACTTACTGAATATGGCGCTTGCCCCGCTACTACAAGCATCGACCGAGGTCAGCGACATTATCCATATCACTGATTATGTCGCTGAAAAAGGCAGTCCAAAACACATCGCGTACGCGGCAAGCAAAGCCGCCTTAGATAACTTAAGTCGCTCATTTGCGGCCAAGTATGCGCCTCAAATTAAAGTCAACTCGGTCTCTCCATCACTGATCATTTTCAATGAACATGACGATGATGATTATAAGGTCAAAACCTTAAAGAAATCTCTCATGGGTATTGAGCCAGGTTGCCAAGAAGTCATTGCCAGCATTGAGCTATTGCTCAATAGCAACTATATAACAGGTAGAACACTCGCCGTAGATGGTGGTAGACACTTAAAGTAAATTTGAGCAAGACACCTTTTAGCTCGAATTCAAATAATGAAATTGTGAGTCACATTATGCATGAAGATTTAAAAAACAGTTACACAGAGATCATTAAAGCCGTTGGCGAAGACGCTGACAGAGAGGGGTTATTAGACACCCCTAAACGTGCAGCCAAAGCCATGGAGTATTTAACCCAAGGCTATCGTCAAACTTTGAATGAAATCACCAACAATGCGGTCTTCTCATCAGATGCGGACGATATGGTACTTATACAAGATATAGAGCTCTATTCCATGTGTGAGCACCACCTATTACCGTTTGTCGGCCGCTGTCACATTGCTTACATTCCCAATGGTAAAGTGTTAGGCTTATCTAAGTTTGCTCGAATCGTAGACATGTATGCACGTCGTTTCCAGATCCAAGAACAGCTAACACATCAAATCGCAAAAGCGGTTGAAGAGGTTACTGGAGCAAGAGGTGTAGGGGTTATCGTCGAAGCTAAACATATGTGCATGATGATGCGTGGTGTAGAAAAGCAAAACTCCAAAATGCGCACATCAGTCATGCTAGGTAACTTTAGAGAAGATGCAAAAACTCGCAATGAATTTTTACAGCTTGTCAAACACGGCTAAATAGCAAGGATAGGCCATGATGCATAATGCGATAATCAATATTACAAACCTCAGGTTGCGCACTTTTATTGGATTCAATGATGAAGAGCGTGAAAAGAAACAAGATGTCGTCATTAATATTGAGATACATTATCCCGCTGACACGGAATGCGTGCAGCTGGACGAAGTAGACCATGCTCTGAACTATAAAACGATCACCAAATCAGTGATCAAGCTCGTTGAGACTGGACATTTTCTTTTACTTGAAAAGCTGGTTGCCGACATATTGGCCGAATGTCACCAACACCCTGATGTGACCTTCGCACGCGTGCGTGTTGATAAGCCTCATGCACTCAGATTTGCAGACTCAGTGTCACTCACGCTTGAGTGGCAAAAAAAACGCAACATTGATTGACACTTCCCTGCTCCAAAGCCACCGCTTTGGAGCATTTCATTGGCCTAAAATAGCCCCAGAGCTAACGCTATCACTAACCCATACCTCAGCCCTTTACCGATACTCACCAATAATAAAAAAATACCAAATTTCACTCTAAAGACACCCGCAATTAATGTCAGTGGATCACCTACCACAGGCAGCCAAGCAAACAATAAACTTGCACTGCCATATTTTTGAAAGTGACCACGCGCTTTTCCCATCGCGTTTTGTGATACAGGAAACCAGCGATGATGGCTAAACCGCTCTACTTGCCTCCCCAAATAGTAATTTACGCAACTCCCAAGCACATTGCCCAGAGTCGCACTGAGCCACAACAGCCCCAGCTGTCCTGACTGGTTGGCAACCATGCCCGTGAGCAACAATTCTGACGACGCAGGAAGTAATGTAGCAGCAATGAACGCACTGAGAAAAAGACTGAGATAGGCCATAAATAAACATCAACTGTAGTGAAAACACGCCTCGCGAAGCTTGCTATGTAATTAAAAATACGCGTAAATAACGCCAGCCTACCATAAGGAAATACACAATGATAAAAAGTCTGCTCACAATCAGCTTAATGACCACTCTCAATTTAACACTCAGTGCCTGTGGCACAATGGATACAGCCCCTCAAGATTACGAGACTTATATTCATCAAGGGGACACATTTAAACATTTATCCCTGACTGATATTCATGGGCAAACATATGACTTATCAAAAATTAACTCTAAAAAACTGGTGATTTTTTTCGCTACATGGTGTTCGGATTCACAGCGTATGTTTAACCAACTCAATACCTCTTCTTTAATCACCGACAAGACACTCACCATTCTCGCCATTGGACGAGAAGAAACAAATGCATCACTGGCGCAGTTTGCTAAGAATTATCAGCTGACCTTCCCTCTTATCAGCGATGAACAGCGCATTATCTACAGCCAGTATGCGAATAAAGGGGTGCCTCGATTAATCTTACTTGATGAACATAACCGTGTGGTCAACACTTTAATTGGCGAGACAGATAATATTATTGAGCAAATTAAATGGAACTAAATTCTGAAGTAGTAAGCATATTAACCATGGCTAAGGTTATTCAAACCGCTGTTGCACCAGTCTTTTTATTAACGGGGATAGCTGCGTTTTTAGGGGTTTTATCAAATCGACTAGCACGTATTACAGATAGAGCTCGATTACTAGATAGAAAACTGAATGCCAATCAAGATGAACCATTAAACTTTACGCTCACGCAAGAAATGCGTGCTTTGCTAAAGCGCTCTCGCTGTATCCATATCGCCTTTAGTATGAGTGTGCTCAGTGCATTGATGGTATGTGCTGTCGTGGTCTTCTTATTTATCTCTCATTTATATACATGGCCGCTTGGGATCACTGTTTCAAGTTGCTTTATCGCAGCAATGTTTCTGCTCATCGGGGCTTTTCTCGCCTTGTTAACTGAAGTCATGCTAGCGACACGCAGTATGCGCCGCGGTATGATTTTTAAAGACATAGGCTAAAATCCAGCAACTCAAATAGCGATACTCCCAATCGCTTAATGACAGAATATGTGCCATAGCCCTAATTTGGCTAACTAAACAGGCCTTTCTATGGACACCAATGCCAAGGCTATTACGCCGCTTATTTTAGATATAAAAAAACACCGGCTTCAAGCCGGTGTTTATTACATATTGTCGTTATCAGACTGAGCTGATATCGATATGATTATTTTTGCTTACGGCGACGTAATGCAGCAAATGGTGCAGCAAGTAATGTCAACCAAGCTAGTGAACCTGAGTCATCATCATCACCATTGTCTTCATCAACATCCACCAAGCGAACTTCTACACGAACTTCATCTGAGTATTTGTCTTGTGCATCTTTTGCTTTCACATCAAAGCTGAACTGACGGTCATATTCAAAGTCTAGGTTGCCTGCAACAATTAATTGACCTTGCTCATTCACTGTAACTAGCGAAGTACCCGCAACTGAGAACTCAACAACATCATTGTCGAAATCAGAGAAAGTTAACTGACCGATAACCGTACCGATTGGGCTGTTTTCTTCGATGTTGAAGCTCTGACCTTCTTCGATCATTGGCTTACCTTCGTACTCATCCTCTTCAACATTGAATACAACAGTAACTGCTTTAGACTCTAAGCCATCTTCATCAACTGCTTTAATAGTCACTTCAAAAGACGCACCTAGGTCAAAGTCAACTTCACCAACCACTGTGATTAGGCCATCAGCGTCAATTGCGATGACGTCTGAGCCATCTACCACAAACTCTGCAACGTTGTCGTCTTGGTCCATAAACTCAAGGTGACCTACTTCAGTGCCAAGCTCTGCGTTTTCATCAACGTCGAATTCCTGACCTTCAGCAACATATGGTGCTTTTTCAGAGTCTTCATCAACCGCATTTAAAATATCAACGATGATAGTTGTCGGCTCTGATTTGAAGCCTTTTTCATCATGTGCAACCACGGTAAGTTCAACATGCATTAGGCCTGCGTCGTAATCAAGCGGAGTATCGCTTTCAGCAACAACTACAGAACCATCTTTGTGAACCGTAATGCCTGAATGTGACTGAGCAACTAGCTCAAACATATCAAGGTTCGCGCCACCATCTTGCTCAACCAGTGCTAGCTGACCAATGACATGACCCACTTCAGCATCTTCAGATACTTCAAGTTCAACATCAGCAACCAGTGGTACTACGACTTCTGGTAGTAAGTCTGAAGTGACACTTGCAAGGATTTGGTTATCAGATGAAACCGTCATCGGCATGTAGCTCATTGCATATGCAGACGCGCCAGGTGCAAGTTCAGTGACTCGGTTACCTGCGTCATCAACAAGCGCAGAAGCTGTGCCATCAAATCTCGCGTAACCAGTTACTGAGTCAGTCACTTCGTAAATACCTAGCTGATAGTTGTTGTGACCAACCATCGCTTGGATCATCATGTCTTGGCCCAGTGAAGCACCGTCTAGACCGATGATATCACTACAACCTGAGAACTTAACTGTGTTAGAACCACCTTCATGGTACATCGCAGTTAGGAATCTCCACTGTGGTTCACCGTCAACAATTGGACCACTCACTGTACGTGCACGACCAACAACTGCTGCGCTACGACCTACATCATAGTAGTTAGCTAGTGCGTAGTCATAAATACCGTCGTTATCGATATCTAGGTTCATTTGGTAACCAGCGCGGCGGTGAATTGTTAGCTCATCACGCATTTCAATAGATGCATTGAAGAATAGGCCAGTGTCACAGAATTCATTTGCGAATAGGCTAAATGAAGAGCTGATGATGTTATACGCTTTGTCTTCTTTCGTTGCTTCTACACCTGTTGCAATCAGTTGCTCAGGATACACGTTCAGCGTTGTGAAACCGTCATTAGTTACTTTGATACGGCCTTCATCTTCGATAAGTTCAAGCGCGACGCTCTCTGCTGCACGCGGTAAAACGTGGTAAACCATGTGAAGGTCGTGGTCACCGTCAAGCGATGTATCATCAAATACAAGCGCACCATCAAGCTCTGACAAGGTCAGTGCATCTGCACGTGCCGTTAAGTCATTCGCGCTTTGTGGGTTAGGTAGACTCCACGCAGGTAGCTTGCTTGGATCAATGGTTAGCTTAACTTCAAATGCAAGTTGCTCACCTGCAGGCACTGTGATTGACGCTGGGAATTCCCAAGCTGTTGCACCCAATGCTGCGTCATTATCAAAACGTGCTTCAGTGCGAAGGTTATACGTTTTATCAGTCGCAGAGAAGTTCTTAACGTGAACCGTCTTCGTGTAAGTTGTTGTTTCATCTAGTACATCAAAACCAAATGATAGCGCAGCTTGTGCTGTGTCATAATCAGTTTGATTAACCCAAGCAACCGTTTGTGAAGCCACTGCTTTTTCAACATCAACTAGACCCGCACCAATGATACTGATCGGCGCTAATGCCGCATCTGCATTGATTGACTTAGGCTCCATGAATACATTCAAGTTCGCTGTATTCATCAGTACCGCTTTAACTTGTGATGCACTTAGTTCAGGACGAGCTTCACGTACAAGTGCAACCGCACCCGCAGTAATTGGACCAGAGAATGAAGTACCCGTCGCACCGTCTAGCTCAGTGTATGTACCTGTTGCTGCAACCTGAATGTTTACGCCTGGCGCTGTAATTTCTGGCTTCAATAGGCCATCCATTGAAGGACCACGAGAAGAGAAGTCAGCGACCGTGTCGATTGCAAGGTGAGCTTCAATACCGAACTTGAAGACTGGTTGCTGACCAGCAGCAAGTGTTGCTTTAAGCTTAGCACCGTCATCTAAAGTAACTGAGATTGTCGGGATAGTCACTTTATCATCTGAACCACCAAGACCTGGTGCGCCACCCGCGACATTGTTCGCAATGATAACGTACTTAGCACCTTTCTCTTGTGCATTAAGTGCTTTTTCAGTGAATGCACACGCACCACGGTCGATAAGTACAGCCTTACCAGTGAAGTCCATACCGTCGAATGGATTTAACGCGCCATCTGCATCATTCGGATCAGGCAAGTCACAGCCATTTTGGTTAGTCTCAGGGTACACAAGTTCAGTGTCTTCGTTTGAGAACGTGAACGGGTCTTGTGGACCAAAGCTAGCTGTACCTACTTCAACCGCTTCGCCGCCGATAGTACCTAGTGCAAATAGCTCATTCAGTGTTGGGTGACCCATTGCGCCTACTGAAAGTGCATTTGGCGTTGTGCTTGGACCACCGATACGGAATGGGTGGTTACCATCGTTACCCGCAGAGATAACCACGTTTGTGCCCATTTTAACTGCTTGGTGGATAAGGAATTGAGTACCTTCTTCACGATCAGTTGAACCAAACTCACCACCCAGTGACATGTTGATTACATCTACGCGGTCACTGATATCGCCGTCGCCATTTGGATCCATTGCTGCTTCTAAAGCACCAAGCTGAGCAGCGTAAGGACAACCACCACCACATACAGAGTAAACATATAGCTCAACATCTGGTGCGATACCTGTTACTGAATGAGATACCGACGTACCGTGATTAGAAGCACCGTCGTCTGGGCTTGTTGGATCAGGGAAGTTTGGATCATTTTCAATTGGATCCGGGTCGTTACGCATAAAGTCATAACCGCCTTTCACCTGACCTTGTGGCCATTCTACTGCACGCGGATCTGCCTGTGCAGCTTCATAAGCTTCTTTAGTACCACCTGCTGGGTTGAAAACTTGGTGTGTGTAATCAATACCAGTATCTAGTACCGCTACTTTTTGACCTTTACCTGTGAAACCAGCAACATTAACTGGTGCGGCCTTGATGTAATCATTTGCAGCAGCTACATGCAGCTCATAATCGTATAGCGGAAGGACACGCTCTACGCTTTTATTCTTTTTAATCTGAGCAAGCGCTTCATCAGAAGCTTCTACGATAAGTGTTGATGCGAGTAACTTAGTTGAACCTACTACTTTGATGTCTGCATTCAACGCCGCTAAATCACGTTTAACAGACGTCTGTAACAACTCAACATCGGCAACCATAGTACGTGCGTCATTAACAGAGTAGTTACCGCGCGCCATTAAATCTGCTGCTGTCTCTTGCTTTAAGATCACTAAGAACGCTTCTGCGCGATTTTCTTTTAATGTTGCTTGGTCAACGTTAGAGATTTCTGTATTAAATGCGCGATGATGTGTATCTACCGTTGCAGCATTAACTGCTGCAGCAGTTAGCGCACCTGAGACAGCCATAGCTACCGCTGTCGCTTTAAATGAATACTTGGCCATAGTTTCCCCTAGGACTTGTTGTTTAATTTGGTGTTTATTTATATTTAAGAGAGTAGAATCATTCATCAATATAATGTGACTACATGGTTAATTGCAATAATGGAAATACAATTAAGTTACATTTTTTGAACTTTAATTTTATTCATACTCTTAAATAACTGTTTTTATTAAAAAAACTACTATGTAAAAGAAAGTAAATGAAATTAAAATAAATATACTGTAAACAGGAACTCCAGATAGGACCTAAAAAAGCAACAAACCATTTTCAATGACTAAAAATCCCCCTCCCATTAACCTCAGAACCTTGCTAAATAAGAAAGAAACCCTTAAAAAGGTATGGAATTAATTATTTAAGGGGCGATTAATGAAGAAATCATTAACACTATTAACGCTACTTGCAGGCATCAGCCTCCAAGTACAGGCGGACTCCATGTTCGAAGAGAAGGAAGACGCCATTGAATATCGAAAAGCAACCTTTCAATTGATCCGCTATCAAATAGGCGATATGGGTGACATGCTAAAAGGAAAAGTGCCGTTTGACGCTGAGCGATTCAAGCAACGTGCTCACAATGCTGCGCAGCTTTCGAGTATGCCTTGGGAAGCATTCATCGCAGGCTCAGATAAAGGGGATACTAGCGCACTGCCTAGTGTATGGAGCGACAGAGCCACCTTTGATAAGAAAGCGGCAGACTTTGCTCAATATGCGCAAGCACTGGCCGTCGCATCAAAGTCTGGAGATAAAAAAATGATTGCACCCGCCTTTAGAAATTGGGCAAAGGGATGCAAGGACTGCCACAAGTCATTCAAAGACTAACAAGATGCTTGCGATCTAACAGAGCGCACGGTTATGCGCTCTGTTATACATGAATTAATCGTCTAAGAAATCAAAGTCATCATCACCTAAGTGCCGCCGTAGCCTTTTTTGCTCCAAGTAATCATCTAACTTTTTCCTGACTTTCTGCCGCTGCTGATTCACATCTTTCTCATTTAACGCGCCCAAGTCATCTTGATATTCATCATCCAATGGATCATAGGAATATGTTTTACCCATGATAAGCTCCTATTTACATAAAGAGATTCACTTTATAAACACGGATATCTGAGCCTACTGGTCGTTACCTGTAGCATAAGCACTCGCCGTACAACGACACACTGAAGCTTATAAACTATTTAGCTTGAAATAGAGCACTTTGACAGTGAATGATTTTTATCGTCACGATTCAATAAACTAATCATGCTAACTATTAATCAGAAAGACTAAAATTTAGTTAAATACAGTGTACTAATTCAAAGCACAGACCAACCAAAAAACTTAAGCTATTGAAATCATGACGGTTTTATAATTGGCATCATATTTGGTTATCACTATGTATCATCAACATAAAAAAGACCCAAGCCATGAAAACGACATTATTATCTATCGCTATGCTTTCTTCAGTTTCTGCTTACGCCCATGCTGATCATCAATTTTCTATTACCCATGATGACTGCCAACTTCAATTTCAAAATGACGTAAAAATCACCCCAGAAGAGGTATCAATTACGCAAGCAAACAATCAACATATGCTGATCACGGCCGATGGTAATCTACTTATTAATGGTCAGACAATCACGGTGACACCAGAGCAACAGCAAGCACTCTCTGTCTATGCAGACACATTACGTGCAGAACTCCCTAAAGTTGCCGAAGTAGCTACAGACGCTGTCACACTGGCAGGCGTCGCACTAGACGAAGTTGCCGCCACATTCAATTTACAAAGCCTTGATGAGCTGTCGGTTGTATTAGAAGAGTTAAACGAGGAAGTTCATAATACTTTCTATCAAGAAGGTAGCTTCGTCATGGGAGAGCAAACCATGGAGAGTTTTGGGGAGCACTTTAGTCATGAATTTGAATCTCGGATAGAAAGTGCGGTAAAGAGCGCAATGTTTGAATCGATTGGTACATTACTGATTTCTTTGGGCTCTGAAATGAAAAATGCCAATGGCGATATCAACACCTTTGAGCAGCGTATGGAGCAAATGGGTGAAAACATAGAGCAACATGTCACCGCACACGCAGATCAACTAGAAGCACGTGCAGATGCACTGTGCCAACAATTTACGCACATTGCGCAACAAGAGACTCGATTATCCCTCTCAATGCCTACCTTATCTGGGTACGCATTAATGCACAAAAATCAACATTAACAAGTCATTTCCAACCCGCTACGCGAGTGCTTATTACGGCTCGCGTTCGTCATGCATCGTCGCAATCAATTCGCCTAACCGTTTTAAGCTCATCTCATGCGTTTCTTGCCAAGGCAATCCATAACTCAATCGAATACAATTTTGAAACCGCTCTGATGCACTGAATAATTGCCCAGGCGTCAAGCTGATCCCCTCAGCCATCGCTTTATTAAACAGTTTGCCACCATCAATCTTAATGTCTAATTCTACCCAAATTACGCAGCCCCCTCGGGGATCGCTGATCCGTGTGTGCTCTGGAAAATAACGGCGAATGCAACACAGCATCTTCTGTTTATTTTCTTGTAACCTTAAACGTAACTTTTTTATATGGCGATCATATGCGCCTGATGCCAAATATTCTGCAAGTACCCATTGATTTATCAATGAAGAAGAGCAACTCAAAGCCCGTTTAAAGCGCCTTGCTCTTTGCACGTATCTAGGTGCTAACATCCAGCCGATACGATAACTCGGTGCTGCCGTTTTAGAAAATGACCCACAGGTGATCACCTGGCCCGGCTGTGCATGAAACTGAGCGGGCTTTGCACGATGCTTGGTAAAATGTAAATCGCCATATACATCATCTTCGATAAGTACCACCTCGTGCTCTACCAGCATCTTCAGCAAACTTTGACGCCGCGCTTCAGGCATGACACTGCCAATTGGATTATTAATACTGGAAGAGCAAACACAGGCTTTGACCTCATGCTGAGTGAGCGCATCAGCTAAGTCCTCAAGCCACAGACCATCATCAGGACACACAGGGATCTCCAGCGCTCTCAAGCCCAGATTTTCTATCAACTCTATAATGCCAAAGTAACACGGAGACTCAATCGCAACCACGTCGCCTGGCCGTGTCACACACTGTAATGCGATGGCCAGCGCTTCTTGAGCACCATTGGTGATCACCATGTCGTCTAACGAAACCGATAGCCCCATGCGCAAATAACGCTGCACTATTTGCTGCTTGAGCTTCATCAGCCCGTCCATCGCACCATAGTGTAGAATTTGCTCACCAGCTTGCTTTAACGCACTGCGCATCATTTTTGCCAGCACGGCCTCATTACTCATCGCCGTGACAGGATTAGCAATCCCAAACTGGGCCTGATGCGGCGCATGTATTCCTTCATAAACTTGCTCTATTAAAGACTGCTTGTTCACTTCAGTTGGATTAATTGGCAATTGACAGCGTCTTGGTAAAGCATTTTGTTCCGCATCTGATAAGAAATACCCCGACTTTTCTTTCGAGTATATTCGACCTTGCCCCTCTAAATGATAATAAGCTTGCTTCACCGTCGGAATACTCACTGACAACTGCATCGCCAGTTTGCGCAAGGATGGGAGCTTTTCACCTGGCTTTAACACTTGTTGTGAGATCATGTCATTGATGACTTCTATCACACGCTGGTAGAGAAACTGTCCATTTTGCATATAATCCACCCCATCTGTATAGGTTAAAAATACATTTTTCTGTATCTATTATATACAGATTATCCGAGTAAACTGCTACCTGCTGCAATATTCCAATCACACAAGGAGCAATAATGAGAAATTGGCTGTTATACATTATGACCGTTCTTATTTGGGGCTCAACTTGGCTGGCAATCGAATTCCAATTAGGTCAAGTCAATGAAGTTGTTTCCCTTTTCTACCGTTTTGCTATTTCGGCCATCTGCATGTGGGGGTTTGTGCTGTGGCGAAAATTACCCATGCAATTCAACCTCATTGATCATGGCTTTTTTATTCTCCTAGCCATTGGCAACTTTGGTCTCAATTACTTATTGCTATATTGGGCGCAGGGCACATTATCCTCTGCCATGGCCTCAATCGCATTCTCGTTTATGTTGATATTAAATATGATCAATACACGACTCTTTTTTGCCAAACCCATCGCATTCAAAAGCTACATCGGCGCAGGCCTTGGCGTAGCAGGGATCGTCAGTCTATTTTGGCATGAGATTGGGGGGGCGGATTTATCTTCAGCTACATTAATCGGATTAGCATTAGCCCTGCTGGGCACGCTTGCCGCCTCACTCGGCAATATGGTGAGTATTCGTAACTCAAATCGCAAGATTGGTGTCTTAGAGGGCAATGCATGGGGCATGCTTTACAGCAGTCTATTGCTAGGGGCATATACCCTATTCAGCCCACTGTCTTTTGTTATTGAAGCAGATACCAGTTATTGGGTTTCTCTATTTTATCTTGCCATTTTTGGCACGGTGATCGCCTTTGCGTGTTATTTCTCATTGCTCAAGAACATCGGTCCAGAGCGTGCCAGTTATATCATTGTTTTATTTCCTATTGTTGCGGTGATACTCAGCACCTTATTTGAAGGGTTCACCTGGCAGGTCAATACTTTTATCGGCTTTGGCCTAATATGCGCAGGGAATCTATTAGTACTGCTTCCCAAACAGCTAGTCACGAAATACATGCCATTTTCTGCGGCTAAGTACGCTCACCCGCACTAGGTATATTTAATCGCAGCGATGCCGCTAGTGCGGATATCTTCGCGGGTGTTGCTGCGATCACATCTCCATCAGCTTCAATACTGACGCCTTTGGTCTTGATTTCAAAACACTGCCCACTGCTGACCTTTACCCAGGGTAACTTGGTATGTAAACCCACTAACATCAAGGTAAAGCACAATAATCGCTTGGGCAAGGATACCGCAGATATCGTGAGCACCTGAAGTACTCCACTGTTTACATGTGCACTGGGGGTAGGGGTAAGCCCGGCAGCAAAATGTCGCCCATTGGCGAATAAGCACATCATTATTTGCAGCTTAGTGCCATCTAGCATGACCTCCATGCCTCGATAACTCAATAACTTTACTATGCCACATAATGTATAGCTCAATGCGCCAAAGCGCTTTTTACCCGCCATCGCAGCAACTACTTCAGCATTAAAGCCAACCCCAGCCATATTAATAAAATACCGCGCATTCACTTTACCGGCATCAATATGACGGGCAACACCCGAAAAAACAGATTCACGCCACTGTTTGTTTGAATACCCAAATGCGCGCGCAAAATCATTGCCTGTACCGCATGGTAATATGGCCATCCGCTTTTGTGTTGCCGCGTGAGCCACCTCATTTCCACCCAAGAGCGCATTCACCACGACATTTAGCGTGCCATCTCCCCCCAATACAGTGATCTGCTGGTGATGTATCAGCAAGCTTTTTAATTGCGCAACATCATCATCAAAACAGCCACACGTTGCATACCATTGCAATGTTATTTTCCGTTCCATGGCGGTTTTTTCAAGCCATATCTTGTGTGACAAAAATTGTTTGCCGCGCTGCGGCCTATAGACAACCAACAAAACAAAACCCCAAATATAACTTGTCTGAATAACTATTCATTAGATCACTTTAAAACCACTAAAACCCAAAAAACAGCGATTAAACCATTGAATAAATATTCACTAGAACAAATTTAAATCTTATTGAATAAATTATTCATTAGATTATCTAATGCTTCGACAGCAATTTTTATCGTTTTAATTTTACGCATACTGGATGCAAAATAGCCAAGTAAATTATCAATACGTCAATTACTTGGAGTACAACTATGCTTAATTCAGCTGCAACATGCGGCAATACACAGACCGCACCCGAAACGACGAATACCATGACAACACAGCCTCAGATCCAGTGGATGGCATGGTTTAGTAAAATCGGACGAGCACTTAGCCTCAATCATGCGGTGATGTATAAGTAAATAGTGACTCCATTCACCTTGATGACCATGAAGCCACGGTTATCAAGGTTGATTTTCCGCCAAAAGACTCACCTCACCATATCAAAAAGTATAAATTTCAGGCAAACAATTCAATAACTTCGCTTTTTTGGCTGTTTTTTCAGCAAACGGTTAAAAAACTATTTACAGCGACCCATTCCATAAGTATTATCGTTGCCCATGGAGAGATGGCTGAGTGGTTGAAAGCACCGGTCTTGAAAACCGGCATACGTTAATAGCGTATCTAGGGTTCAAATCCCTATCTCTCCGCCATATTTAAAGTTTTGCGTCGGAGAGGTGGCCGAGTGGCTGAAGGCGCTCCCCTGCTAAGGGAGTATAGGGTTTGTAGCCCTATCGAGGGTTCGAATCCCTCCCCCTCCGCCATTATCTTGTAAAAAAACCGTCCATTGGACGGTTTTTTTATGCCCAAAATTTACTTACCCCTGTTCAAATACCTTATCACCCCAATCATGTTTACGCTGCACAAACTGGTCAGATGTGTTATGTATATAGATATGACTAGCGAACTGAAGAGCTCAAATGCAGATCCATTTTATCGAAGGCTATATTCAACAGATCTACTTGGTTGAGTACCCAGACAGATTACTCCTGCTTGATGGCTGTACACGAGCAGATGTCGATGTTGTCTGTGACTATATCCGTAATCAACTTTCACGATCATTGGCCGATCTTAAACTGATCGTCGTCACACACATGCACCCAGATCATGCTGGCGGTGCGCATATATTGAGAATGCGCACAGGGGCTAAAATAGCCGCGGCCAAAGTTGACGGACATTGGTATAGCGGTATTGATGGGATCTTGATGCATTGGTCTGATATTTTTCTTGCTTTGTGGGTTGCGGGACGAAAAAACAAGGCACGTAAAAACTTATGGTATGACAGGAAACTCCAAGCAGATTATTACCTCTGTGATAAGGCATACCTACCTGAATTTCCGCAATGGCAAGCCCTGCATACGCCAGGACACACAGATAGAGATCTTTCTCTTTATAATCAGGCCACACAACAGCTGTATGTGGCCGACCTCTTTGTCAAAGTGAGGGGCCAATTTATACCGCCTTACCCCGTTTTTTATCCCAATCGCTATCGCCACTCATTGCAACGGATCCAACAGATCAAACCCGCACATATCATTTTGGCTCACCAAGGAGAGATCCCCTTCGGTGAAATCGACTTTGCACGTTTAGAGCAATTAGCACCAACAGAGCCCGTGACACACTGGCGATCTGTTAAGGCTAAAACCAAAAAAGCACTGGGATTAAATAAGCCAATCAAGATTAAGTAGTTGATTTCACGGCATGGATAAACTGCTCAATCTCAAACTCGGTATTATAAATATGAGGTGACACGCGCAAACCATATCGCCTTGCATCAACGGCAATATTCTGTTCAGTCAACACGGCTAAGCACGGGTTGAGATTGTCTCCAGTATTCACTATGACAGTACCAGAGCACAGTTCAGCATCTGTTGGTGATCTACAATATTGTGGTAGTGCCTGCCAAATACGCGCCAGTAATTGTAGATTGTGCTGGCGAATATGGGAAACCCCAAAATGCCCCAACCTTTCAATGCTGTTGGCCGCCATAATATAGGGCGCAACTGACGGTGTTCCCCCCCAAAAACGCAGTGCCGTTTCATGTGATGCAAAATGATGAATATCAAACTCAAATGGATTTTGGTGTGAAAACCAACCCACATCTTTTGGTTGGCATTCAGCCAAAGACGCAGAAGACACCCAAAGAAAACCAGCCCCAGGGCCACCGCACAACCATTTTACACAAGACCCAATCACACAATCCGCTTGCCATGCGGATAAATCTACCGCCAAAATGCCCGCCGATTGCGCAATATCCACAACCACTTTACACCCCAATTGTTTCGCCATCGGAATAATATCTGACACGGGAGCCTGCTGACCGGTATTAGAGTAGACATGACTGACAAAAACCAAATCATAGTGTTGGTTTAAATGCGCTTGCCAACTCGCAATATCACTCATGTCTTGTCCCATGGGTATAAAGCATAGCTCAACCTCATCCAATGCTTGTTGCAATACAAATCCCATACTCGGAAAATCATCTTCACTAAGCAAAACCCGCACTCGCCGATTTTGTAACGATGCTTGGCTCATTAACCACTTTGTCAGTCCACTGGATAAGTTAGCTTGAGGACAAAAGTTATCTGCATGGCTATTGAATAACTGTGCCAATGCCTGATTAAACTGCATCACGCCTTCCAGCCACTGAGCCCAGGGTTCGCGATTTTGCTGCTGCCACGGAGCAACAAACTGCTCATTAAAATGCGCAGGCGCGGTTTTCAGCATGCGTCCCACAGAATGACTCAATAGATAAGTCCCCTGTGGCATAAAAAAGTCATCAGCTTGCATGATCCACCTCAGCGTTTTTCAAAGACTGGCGTAATATCTTTAAATCAGTATATCGTGTATCAAGATCACTGCGTTTCGCAGCAGCTCTTTTATCTCGTAGGGTTTCAAGCTGAGCCAATAGCACCTGCAATGGCGGTCCACTGGCAGTTACTTTATCAAGATGCTGATTAGCTAAGTTTTTAGCCGGGCCACAAATGTATTTTTCAACTAATTGATTGTGGTGCTGAATGGCGGTATCGCCATGCAATTTACACGCTTGTAAAAACACTTTCAGGGACGCTTGATACCAACTTTCATGACTGTGCTGCTGCGCGGCCAAAAATGCATCGAGTAGATTTGGCAACCGCATACACTCTTTTAATGTCGCCTGATCTTCTGGCATCATATAAAGCAACTTTTCAACTAAAATTTGCGCATAATCGACGTCATTTGCCTGACATAATCCCAACATCATATCGATGACATTGATCCCTGCAAAATCTCCGGCATTCGCACCCCGGTAAATCTCTTTGCCCACCCGATATGGCTTATAATATGGCCTTACAACATAGAAAAATGCGGCAGTATCTAATTGTTGAAACAGCGCCTGATTCGACTTAATCACATCCACTAATGCACGTTTCACCTCTTCCAATAACACCGGTGCCATGGGGTGTGAAATGCCCAGTGGTTGTAATTTTAACAACGCCTCTGCTGCACGCTTATAAGCCAAAATACCGCGGGTGTTATAGTCAATAAAGAGCTTTTCAGCCGGATCGCTGGTAAAACGCTTGTACACACCATCAATAGCCGTATTGTGGGTTGTAAGGTGTGCAGTAGCAAATCTTGGTGTCACACCAATAGATGAACCAATATGCATTGCTAATGCAGAAGCTGCTTTTAATGGAGAATGTCGCTCTCTACTTGGCTCTGTCAACTCATGACGGCGACATGCAGCCATATACAAGCCAACATTTCCAAGTAGGTCAAACGCATTGTCAAAGCCTTCGTCGGTATTACCCTCTTTCAGTAACGCTTCAATATACTGTTGACCCTGTAACAGCAACTGCTGCTTTACTTCATCACCAATGCCCACCACGTTGGCCGGATCGGCTTGCTCTCGATAGAGTGCCTCTAATCTATCGTTTAGCATGACAAACTCAGTTCTTATCCAGTCATCAAAGTTTTTTGTTTTTTTTGTCATGATTTAAATCCTGAAAAATGCATCAGAGACAGGCTAACAAAACATCAGAAGGGATATTTGCCAATTATTTATTAATCGTTAAACTCAATTAGTGGAATACCAACTTTAAATACAAAAAAGTAGCAGAATTAACTAATATGTCTGACATTGATAATAAAGATAGGATTTTACTCAGCGCATTACAGCAAAATGCCCGCCTGAGTAATGCCGCACTTGCAGAGCAAGCCAGTTTGTCTGATACCCCCTGCTTGCGCCGAGTTAAAAAACTTCAGCAAGATGGCGTCATTTTGGGGTATCATGCCGATATATCGCCGCCAGCTGTCGGCTACTCTGTACTGGTTTATGCATTTATTCGCTTGACCAAAAACTCAGTCAAAGCAGCAGAAAGCTTCGAAAATCATGTCGATGGACTACAACAAGTCAGAAGCTGCTCCGTCGTGTCAGGTAGCCATGATTACTTATTGGAGATCCTCGCTGAGGATTTACCTAGTTATGAGCATTTTGTTAAGCATAGTCTCGCCTCTTTAGAGTTTATTGCAGCTGTTGAATCAACCATTGTGTTGAAGCAGACCTTTAACAAGCGCGGAGTGCCACTATGAATTTTAAAGGCATTTAACTTATGCACATTCAGTTCCGCTCGCCACTGCATCATGCTTTAGCCTACATCGGCTTAGCGCTGGGTTATTTTGGCTTTGGAAAACTCTTCACACTCATCGCATTTCAAGACCAAGTTTTGCCCATTTGGCTGCCAGCAGGCATCGCCTTGGTTGGCTGCTTTTTATGGGGTTGGCGTTTTGCACCAGCCATATTTATTGCCTCAGTCTTGTTCAATTGGACCACCTATTTTGGACTGCAAACACACATTGCACATTACAGCGACGTTATTCAAGTGACTGTGGTTGCATTAGGCGCGGTTATACAGGGCTTGCTCGGCGGATATTTAATGCGGTTATGGCTTGGCGACCCACTATTAATGCGTTCAAGAAAGAACATTGCTTACTATGTCTTTTTGGTTGGTATATTTGCCAATGTCACTTCAGCCAATATCGGCATGCTCGCGTTAAGTCTGTTTAATCCACAATATGCCTTTTCACAGCATTGGCAAAATGTCATTGCTTGGTGGTTAGGTGACAGCTTGGGCATATTAATTTTCACGCCTTTGCTACTAATGCTTCTGAACATGACTGTGTTTACTCCGCGTGGCTACCAACATAAACGGATTTTATTAGCGACTTGTTCCATTCTGTTTATTTCAGTGACAGCAACCACTTACCTATATAACCAAGGGAATTTACAAGCTGCACAAAGAGAAGCGCAGCGCGAGGTCAATATCATCGAAAATGTGGTATTACGACATGTCAATCTCAGCATGCTTGCGGTACAAGGTGTTGCGGCTAAGTTACAGTCACAGCCACAGTTTGATCACAACAAATTTATGAAAATTGCGCAGCAACAAAGGTCACGTTACCCATTTTTGTTTGCCGTTTCTTGGGGTCAACGTATACCACAATCAGACGCAGCGGCCTTGCAAACGGAGCTCGATACACTCTATCGCAAAGAAGTCTTATTGCATGGCCCGTCGCTCAATGACACCGATCCCATGGTGGTGGTGAAGTATGTGTCGCCCCAAGCTGAAAACTTTGCCTCTTTGGGTTTTAATATTTACTCCAGAGCAAATCGCAAGGCCGCTTTGGAAGACCCTGAAATTATTTTGCAGCCAAGAGCAACTAATATCGTCAAGTTAGTGCAGACCCAACCTGCAAAACCAGCTTATGTGCTATTTTCGCCTGTATTTCGCCAGAACGACACGCAACAACACACGCTCAACGCCGATATCATAGGATATGCCATTGGCGTGGTACAAACCGACGTCTTACTGACCTCTGTACTCAAAATGACACAGGCCGGCAATTACGATCTCGCCTTTTACGATGGCAACAGCGAAACACCTTTTTTTAGCAACTATGATACTGCGCAAAAACCGTATCATGCAGATACCCACTACAGCACACAAATTCGCTTTGCAGGTCAATCCTGGCGGCTAACTTTAGCTATCAAAGACAGTTATATTAGTCACTTGAACCACCAGCAAACGATTTGGCTGTTGACGTTACAGCTGTGTATTTGTGCCCTGATCACCTTTATTGTATTGCTCTACAATTATCAGAATATCGCCCTTAACCACTTGGTTGCTGAACGCACAGAATCACTCAATGTTGCCTTACAAGACGCACAACAAGCTAACCAAGCCAAAAGCCGCTTTCTTGCCAATATGAGTCATGAAATCCGTACGCCACTCAATGCGGTGATCGGCTTCGCTTCTTTGACGCAAACTTCACACTCTCTAGACGTTGTAAAAAAATATATTGAGCACATCAATATGTCAGCCAAAACCTTACTGGGTTTGGTCAATGACATTCTCGATATCACCAAAATCGAGTCCAATAAACTGCATATCGAACAGCACAATTTTGACTTACAAAAGCTGCTTGAGCACATGGACAACCTATTTTCTAGCAGTGCCAAAGAAAAGGGGTTAAGTTGGCGGATTTACAGTAATGTCGATCATGCTGTCTGGCTCAAAGGTGATGAACTAAGAATAGAGCAAGTCCTGATCAATTTATGCAGTAATGCCATTAAATTTACTGAAAGTGGTCAAGTCAGTTTGCACTGTGAAGTAACGGAAAGTGAGTCTGATTATCGCGTACAATTTAGCGTTTCAGACACAGGGATAGGCATTGATGCAGCCCACCTTAACCATATCTTTTCACCATTTGTACAGGCTGATAATTCCACCTCACGGCGTTTTGGTGGCACAGGATTGGGCTTAGCAATCAGTAAAGAGTTATCAGACAGAATGGGCGGGAGTTTGCAGGTAGATAGCCAAGTGGATATCGGTAGTCACTTCCACTTCTCAATTCGCTGCCCATTTGGTGAAGCCATCAGTCCAGCGATGCCTAAATTCGATGACACGCACATTGCCAAGCTCCGCATTTTGGTGGCCGAAGACAACCCAGTGAATCAAATCGTGATCAAGTCTATGCTAGACTCTTTTGGCGTAAACTACGAATTGGTTGCCAACGGTCAGCAAGCTATTGCCGCCGCACAACAAGGCAAGTTTGACTTGATTTTAATGGACTGCCAAATGCCAATATTAGATGGCTATCAGGCCACGTCAACACTGCGTCAGCAATACGATCAAAAAGCATTGCCCATTGTGGCGCTCACCGCAGATGTCATGCCTGAGGACAAAGCTTATGCGTTGGCCATTGGATTTAACAGCCATCTTGCAAAACCCCTTGATCGCGATAAGCTAGGAGCATGTCTGGCTCATTACGCTCAAATATGCTCAAAAAATTCATCGGCTTAATCTCAACACTGTGGGTAGTCAGTGCCTCTGCACACGACTGCACAACACTGCCCACAGATCATCAACAATACTTAGAAGGCATAAAAACTGGCGAATACCGCAATGCGAACAACATAGGTCCCGCCACCATTACGCTAACAAAAAATATGGCTTACGCTGAGTATATCGATGCCACCAGAGCCCTGATATTAAAGCGCAACAAACGCGCAACGCTGCCCTGTCCACTGCCGACTGCTGTGCCTGTACAAGCGAAGCAAACTCAAGTCATTGATCATATAGTCCCTTATCAGCTTTTACATCACAACCAAGACAAAGGCATTTTACTGATCCATGGTTTGACCGATTCTCCTTATATTTTTAATGCCATTGCACAAGATTTATATCGCCAGGGCTTCAATGTGAGAACCTTACTGTTACCAGGCCATGGTACCGCAGCAGATGATTTACGACGTGTATCCAATCGCGATTGGCAGCGTCATGTCAGTTACGCAATTGAGCGTACCAGCAAAGATTTCAAGCTCTTTGCCGTCATGGGCTTCTCGACCGGTGCGGCATTAGCAACCCTTGAGATAGAAAAACGCAGACCGCCTAACCTCAAAGCCTTGGCATTGATTGCTCCAGCCACAGAGTCACATAACAAAAACAGCTGGATGGCACAATGGGTTGATTGGCTACCGCTGATGAATTGGCTGGATGAAGATGCCGATCTCGATTTTGCTAAATATGAGTCTTTCCCCCTTGCCGCAGCAGCCTTAGTACATAATGTTATGGTTGATATGATGCAGAGTAACGTGCCAACAGATCTGCCCATCTTAACCATAATGAGCGATGTTGATACCACCATAGATAGCCAAGCCACACTGAACTTGCTAACTCGGTGGGCCAAAACACACCGCGCCCCCTTGGCATTACGGCTCTATGCCAATAATCCCATAGAGCTTGACCAACGTATTGCACTCACACGCATTGATAAACTGGACAAGGTCATTGATATGTCGCACGTTGGTTTGCTGATACCACAACATCACCCCTACTATGGCGAGCAGGGCGCGTATCGCCACTGCGGCAGCTATTTTACAGATGCAACCGCCTACCAAGCCTGTAAATCTGCACAGCAAATTACCTTTGGCGAACACCACAGCACTAATAAAGCAACACACACGCCACTTGCCAGAGTCACTTTTAACCCTGACTACACCGGTTTAGTCAAACAACTCCGTGAGTTCTTAAATCATCATGTCCATTAAGCCGTATCGTCATCAATTTGTGACCAGTATCAGTGCCGTAGAGCAATCGCATTGGCAGCGTTTAGCAGGTGATAGTTTATTTACCAGCTATGCGTGGTTATCAGCCCTTGAACTCAGTGGCAGTGTAGGCCACCAAACAGGCTGGCAACCTTATCACTTGGTGATATACCAGCAAGACACCGCGCACCCAGTCGCCATTTTGCCTGGATATATTAAAAGCCACTCATACGGGGAATATGTATTTGATTGGGCATGGGCAGAAGCCTATGAGCGACACAACCTAGATTACTACCCCAAGTGGTTATCTGGTGTGCCGTTTACGCCGGTAGTCGGCGCGCGACTTTTATGTGAAGCACCCACAGAGACACTGTACTCATTCATTCAATCTGTTCTCGATGACGAAGCGGCGCAACAAGCTTGGTCTGGCTGGCATGTCAATTTCCCGCGCCAAGAGGAAGCTTGGTCCAGTACGCAGTTACTTGAACGCCATGGTGTGCAATTCCATTGGCATAATCAAGGTTATGCGGATTTTGATGCCTTTTTAGCGACGATGAAAGCACGTAAGCGCAAAATGATAAATAAAGAACGCGACAAGGTTAAAAGTTCAGAGCTGTCCATTGTCTGGCTGGAAGCAACGCACATTGATAAAAATATCATAGATCTTTTTTATCAATGTTACTGTCAGACCTATCGAAAACGTTCCGGACACAATGGCTACTTAACTCGCGCATTTTTTGAGCTGCTATTTAATGCCATCCCAGAGCAAGTAAAGCTCTGCTGTGCCTATCGAAAACACGACCAATCTAATGCACAGGAATTGATTGCTGCCAGCTTATATCTACAAGATAAAGACACGTTGTATGGCAGGTATTGGGGAGCACTTGAGCATAGTGAGCACTTACACTTTGAACTCTGTTACTATCAAGGGATCGACTATGCCATTACGCATAAATTGGCGCGTTTTGACGCTGGCGCACAAGGGGAGCACAAGCTACTAAGAGGATTTGAGCCGGTGTTTACGCGCTCGTTTCACACCATCTGCCACCCTTTATTCAGCCAGGCGATTGACGACTTTATCAATACCGAGCGAGGCCAAATTGCTCACTATGCACGCCAGTGCACAACATTACTGCCGTTTAAAACACAGTAGTCGGTTATTGGCTGGCATGGCATGATCAGCCACTAACTTAAGGCCTGCTGTTGTCGCGAGGGTCATGATCCATTCAATGTCACGGATCCCACTGTCAGGGTCACGAGACTTTAAAAAAGCATCAAACTGAGCATTACTTTGCGACGTAAATGCACCTTGATAATTAAAAGGGCCATAAATTATCACTTTCCCATCCGTATCGAGGTGACGCTCAACACCTGTAAAAAAGCGCTCGACCAGCGCTTTAGAAACGATGTGCAAAGTATTGGCCGTATAAATCACGGGCACTTGTGCCACAGGCCATTGCTGATTTAAATCCAACGCTAATGGAAGGCGCAAATTATCCAGCGCCGCCTCTTCACACCAACTGATGATCCCGTCGTGATTGCAAGGCAAGTCAGCGGTTTGCCAGATCACATGGGGGAGTGCTTTGGCAAAGTGCACCGCATGCTGACCAGTCCCAGAGCCCACTTCTAACACACTCTGTGCCTTACCGATGAAGGGTGCTAAATGGGCTAAAATTGGCCCCTTATTATTTTCACATGCTTGAGAGTATGGCTTTGTCATTTTGCACCTAAATAGACCACTTACGCGCCGAGTTGGCGCAATGTGATTCCCATTTTGCAACGAGTTATTCGCAATGTCTATTTACTGTACTGATAAATATAGATAAAAAAATTTTGGTATATGGTATGCAAAAAACATAGGTATTGACTATAAGTACCTAGTGTACCCGTTCAAAAACCCTGTATGGAGATGCCAAAAATGAAGTACTCAAAAGTGACACATATGCCCAATCAAAGTTTAGGCCATATCCCAGAGGAACAAGCCGCTGAGTCTAAGCAAACCTATCAACAAGAAGTCGCTGATCTGCTCAGCAGTAAAGAGCAGGAAAAAGATCAAACCACAGAGCAGTTTATCTTGGGTTATAACTGACAATAACACCATCACTGACAATCCGCATAAGGGTTGCTAATCTCCTATTTTAGTGTAATGATAATAATTATCGTTACACTAAAATATAATACGTCATGGTTACACCACAAGTTCTATGTCAGTTTCAACCCCGCTTAGATACACAATGTCAACGCCCCTATTTAGATGCCCCAGTGCATGTGGCCAACTTTATCGAAGATGGATTCAAGCTGGCTAAGTGGTATGAAAAAAAGCCCTGCGTGTTATTACAAGAACTTTATTTACGACGTGTCTTTTTTGAATTGCTTAACCACATCGCCGATCCGCTTGTACATCAGAGCTTTCGGCAGCAATGCTTTGAGCAGCTTCATAAACCGCTTCTAGCACTCAAACGCTTTTATAAAAAACAGCACCGTTCTATGGCGCCATTTTACCGCCTAGAACGCGAAGCTAGGATCATCAGTCACGAATTTAATCCTTTTAACTAGGAGTCAGTATGACCACTTACCGCACCGCATCTGATAGCATGGGCACTTTAGAAGTACCAGAAACCGCACTGTACCAAGCACAAACACAGCGCGCAGTGAATAACTTCCCAGTCAGCGACTTAACCATGCCAACCAGCTTTGTACGCGCACTGGCTTATATCAAGCAGGCCGCAGCAGAAGCGAATGCGCAACTAGGTCACCTAGATCAAAACAAAGCAAAGGCCATTGCGACAGCCTGTCAGCAGATTATTGATGGTGATCACCTAGACCAATTCCCAGTAGATGTGTTTCAAACTGGTTCTGGTACCAGTTCAAATATGAACGCCAATGAAGTGATTGCAACCCTAGCCAGCCAACAAAGTGGTTTGAATATTCACCCCAATGACGATGTCAACATGGGACAGAGCTCGAATGACGTGATCCCAACGGCAATCCATGTCAGCAGTGCAACGTCAGCAGTCTATGAACTACTACCTGCGCTTAAGCATTTATCACAAACCATTGAAAGAAAAAGCAAAGAAGTGGGTCACCATGTAAAAACAGGGCGTACACACTTAATGGATGCGATGCCTGTGACGTTTGCCCAGACACTCAGCAGTTGGCAGCAGCAAATTGACTCGGCATACGAAGGCATTTTGTCATCTCTAGAAAAAGTCTATCAGTTAGGTCAAGGTGGCACAGCTGTGGGCACTGGCGTAAACGCAGACAAGCAATTTGCAGCAACATTTAACACCCATTTAAGTAGCAATGTCGGCATTCGCTTCAACCCAAGTCCAAACTTTTTCTACAACATTGGCTCACAAGATGCCATTGTTGCGCTTTCTGGCCAATTAAAAACCTTGGCCGTCGCGAATATGAAAATTGCCAATGACCTGCGCTGGATGAACTCAGGCCCCCTAGCTGGCTTAGCGGAGATTGAACTGCAAGCACTACAACCAGGCTCGTCAATCATGCCGGGTAAAGTAAACCCTGTGATCCCAGAAGCAGCTGCTATGGTCAGTGCACAAGTGATCGGTAATGACGCCACAATCACAGTCGGTGGTCAGTCAGGTAACTTTGAACTCAACGTGATGCTACCTGTCATTGCCTATAACATTTTGCAGAGCATTGAGTTGTTGGCAAACATCTCTCGTTTAATCGCAGATAAAGCCATCGCAACGTTCAAAGTCAATGAAGAAAACATCCAACGTGCGCTATCACGTAACCCAATTTTAGTGACTGCACTGAACCCGGTGATTGGCTATGAAAAAGCAGCAGCGATTGCGAAATTAGCCTATAAAGAAGGTCGCCCAATTATTGAAGTGGCAGCAGAAAATACAGAGCTCAGTGAAGATGAGCTCAAAACACTGCTTGACCCACAAAAACTTACTGAGGGTGGTCTATAAGCAAAAAGCGCTCTAATCTTATACAGGGTTTGTGCAACACTCGCCTGAGGCTATTCAGCCATGATACAGGCGAGCTGTGGCCCACTAAAGTAGGTCAGTTATCACACAATTAGTTGCTCAACCCCTAGCGTACCGTGCTTGTATCTCTGCGCAAAGCACGGCACACTGTTAAAAAAAAACAGGATAGATTATGAACGCACTTAAGCTAACACTTGCTAGCCTATTGGTTATTTCAGGATGTTCAAGTACAGAGGCCGGCTCTGACACAACGCAGTCACAACAAACCCAGCTACCAGTTGCTGAGCAACCGGCTAAGCAAAATAAAAAACAACTGGCACCGGCGAAGCTACAAACTAAATCAGCAATACGCCATGATACCGGTCATGGCAAGCCCGCACCGGCTAAAATGATTACTAAAGCGGAACCCATCGCCCATTATAACGAGGATGAAATTTCTCAAGCGGGGATCCAAAATCAACACAAATATTTAAACTTCATCACCAGAGACAAAAGCTGTGACAGTAACAGCCAATGTTTGGCGATCCCTGTTGGCAGCCGTGCATGTGGTGGACCTTCAAGCTACCTAGTGTTTTCCACTAAAACCGCAGATCAAAACACAGTGTATGAACTGGCTAAAAAGCTGACCGATAGCGAAGCGCAATATAATGCCAAACACGGGATGATCAGCATTTGTGAGCATTTACGTCAGCCAACAACTCAATGTGTTGAAAATACTTGTGTTACACTAGGTGGTACTAATAAATCACCAACTAGGGACTATCGATGAAGTGTAAACTCGGCATTGCTTTTGGTCTATCACTGACGTTTTTGACTGGCTGTGAAACCACAGACTCAGGATCACAGTCTACCACGACCCGCTCCGGCGATTCGCTTGAGCAGATAATTGCTGATAAAGGGTGTGATGCCAGCTTTCAATGTAAAGTCATTGCAGTTGGTGAGCGATTGACATGTGGCGGACCGAGCCGCTATCTAGTGTATTCGTCGCGGAATGTGAATGAAGAAGATGTTGAGCGTGCAGCCAAGGCCGTCACTTTAACAGAGCAGTCTGAAAACCAAAACAAAATTGCCAGCGAGATCTGCGAGCCCGTATTACCGGTTCAAGCCTTGTGTATTAGCAATAAATGCCAATCCATCGTATTAAAATAACCTGACAGGCAGTGTCGTTTTTCACTGCCTACCCCGCTAAAAAATGGTTCAGTAACAACAAAGGGACGACCAGTAAAACGCACAATCCCGCCGATCCCAGATAAGATAATACCAAGCGCTTTTTGATCCAATAGCAATACATAAAGCGCAACAAATAAGTGGATGCCACGCCAAATAACGCAAACATCAACAATAACGATAGTAGATAAAAAGACACTGACAACTCATACGCTTAGATACATAATTTTATCATAGCGGTACATTGTTAAATCTGCACCTAATTTTAATTGCTGCAACAAACAGTGCCCAATAATGGCTACCAAAGATTGCTCACGACCACTTTACCCATGGCCTGACCGCTGGCCAAACGCGCATGCGCTTCGCCCACTTGCGCAAAACTCAAGTCTGATGCATCCAAAACAGGGCTCAGTTTACCTGCGTCGACAATCTCTGCCATACTGGCCAGAATATGGTGATGCTCAGCGCGTTTCACATTGTGGAGCATTGGAATAAGCATAAAGACCACATGCAAAGACAGCCCTTTAAAATGCGCCACGGATAAATCAATCTCAGCCAATGATACCGTTGTTGCAATCTGACCGTTAAGCGCAGCCGCTTCAAATGAATTCAACAAGTTTGCTCCACCGACCGAGTCATATACTAGATCAAAGCCTGCTCCTTGTGTGTGCGTAGCCACATAATCTGATACCGATTCTGTTTGATAGTGAATTGGCGTTGCGCCCATGCGTGTTATCAAGTCAAGCTGATCCGGTTTGGAACCTGTTGCATACACCTCGGCACCAAAATGGGCCGCTAATTGCACCGCAACATGCCCGACGCCGCCAGCGCCACCATGCACAAGTACACGCTGACCTTGTGCCACCCCCGCACGTACCAACCCTTCATATGCAGTGATCCCAACCAATGGCAGGGCTGCGGCCTCACGCATACTTAATGACGTCGGCTTATGTGCAATTAAATTGGCATCGGCAATCATATACTCAGCCAATGCGCCAGGTAACTCTGCTAATCCACCTGCACAACCATAAACCTCATCACCGACACGATAACCGTCCACTCCCTCGCCAACTGACTCAATCACACCGGCAAAGTCCATACCTAAAATCGCAGGCAAAGCAGGCGATAACGGTAGAGCCGGTCCCATTTCACGGATCATCATATCTACCGTATTAATGCTGCTCGCCATCACCTTAACGCGAACCTGCCCAGCGCTGACTTCTGGTTTTGCTACTTCTGTTTGTGTAAATACGTCTGTACCGCCAAATTCATTGATGACCATTGCTTTCATGATTAAACCCTCGTTCAGTGAATACAAACAGTCTACTTTTTAACTATACTTTTGATAATATCGATATAAATACAATCAGTTTTTAGATTTGATTGATAATGAACATTGCACATTTAAAATTATTCACTCGCATCGCCGCCACGCATAACATTAGCCTTGCGGGTAAAGAACTCGGGCTCTCTGCAGCCGTTGCCAGCGCCCATATTAATAAGTTAGAAGAAGCGCTGGAAACACAACTGCTCTATCGCACCACCCGTAAAGTGGCATTAACGGAAGAGGGATTGGCTTTTTTACCGCATGCAGAATCCGTTCTCGAAAGTGTTGAAGTCGCCAAAGCCGCCATTGGCGCAGGCAGTCATACACCTCAAGGGACATTGCGGATCACAGCACCGGCCTCATTCGGACGGATGCACATCGTGCCGGCATTGGCAGATTTTACACAGCGCTATCCAGAACTGAAGATAGACCTCCGCTTAAGTGACAGTATCGTTGATATGGTAGAAGGTGGCTTTGATGTGGCTATCCGTAATGCCGCGCTGAGTGATTCTTCACTGATCGCCAGTAAGCTTGCCAGCGATACGCGTATTTTATGCGCATCGCCTGAGTATATCGCCCAGCATGGTGCGCCCGAGTCCATAGAGCAGCTTAACACCCACCCGCTGATTAACTTAACTGGCATCGATCACTGGGTATTTGAAGGTGACTCGCAGCACATTAAGCTCAAACCCATCAGTGGCTTGCATATCGATAATGGGGAAGCCATTCGTGATGCCTGCATACGCGGTATGGGGATCACACTGTGCTCAATGTGGTGTGCCTATCAAGCGCTACAAGAAGGCAAGCTGGTTCAAGTGTTAAAGGATTCTCCCCTCGTAAACGACACGGCACTGTGGGCGGTCTACCCAAGCTCTCGCATGTTAGCGCCCAAAGTGCGGGTGTTTATTGATTACCTCAAAGCGTATATCGGAGAGGTCCCTTATTGGGATTAAATTGAATTCGCGTGTTGATTTAACTGCGCCAAGGTCTCCATTAATCTCGTCTGTAACGCCTGCTCCTCAGCACTTTGATGGGGCGGGCTAAATTGACCAATGTCATTGTCAAAATACAACCCGCCTGCATCAGCAAAGCGCTCGCCCAAGGCCGCTTCAACTAAAATATCCGCCCCCAATTGCACGCTACTGCCTTGCATGCCATAGGCTTCCTGCACCATTTTACTGCCTAAAAAAGATTTGGGGTTGACCGCAATCACACATGGGCCACTTGCTTTTAATTGTGCCCCCAAACTCATTGACCACACAGTCAACGCCAATTTACTTTTTGCATACACCGTCCCCGATGACAGGTTGCTAGGTACTAATAGTTCGCTGACCTCAAATGGCGACTGGGCTGCAGATGATAAATTAATAACGCGCCCCTGCTTTGGCACAATAGACAGCAGTGCTTGCGTCAAAATATAAGGCGCAATAGTGTTAACCATGAAGCGCATGTCATACCCATCACTGCTGAGCGTTTGTGTGGTTTTGAACACACCCGCATTATTGATTAACACATCTAACTGCGCATGATCTGCCCTAACCGCCTTAGCCAAAGCACAGACCTCGGCCAACACAGATAGGTCCGCACAATAACCGGTAACACGATCACTGCCAAAGCGTGTGGATAGTTCATCACGCAATGCATCTAACTTTGCTTGATTACGGCCATGTAATAACACACGATGCCCTTGCATCAACAAAGTCATTGCACAGGCTTTGCCAATGCCATCTGTCGATCCAGTAATTAAAATGGTTTTGCTCATTGCGCTCCCCTTTGCCCATTAACCGTGTCAATAATGTCTGCGGATCACTTTAATACACCTAACTCATATTGATAATAGTGTATGTTTTTAAATCAGTTTCAAAAATAAATTGATAATAAGTATCAAAACACGCTCAGAATCACTTTTTAAACGGGACCTCGTTATTTGTCGAGCGATGACGCAGCTCTAAGCTCTGCGCTTGCTTCATCCGTTTGATGTGGCGGTTTACTTAACCACTCAACCACGGCTAGGTTAATACACATGGCAATCAATCTGTCGTAGTCACGGTAAATCGTCAGTAGAGGTGCAAATGTGTCTTGCCAATGGCCCAACACCAAATGCACTATCGCACCAATAAATAGCGGCGTAATGGCAGCTAAGCTTATCGCCACTGCACGCATCATCCACTTTTTATGGCCTGTCACTTGGCCGCGCACTATCTGCCAAACAGCCACAGAGAATGCCCCCACAATGGCGATACTCATCACGACCAACGAAATAAAGCGCCCATCAAGCTCATCTGGAGACAACACAAGGTGTAACCAAACTCCCGATAGCGCCAACACGCAGCCAGAAAGTACCGCAATGCGTCCAGCCAGCCTGTGCCAACGCGGGTAACGCACACGCAAACGAGGAGAAAACTGCCAAGGCATAGTTAAAAAGAAGATTACCCCCGCTAAAGCATGGGTTAATATCGCAGCAGGCGCTGCTATGTACTGAGGGTTTATGACATCAGTCATGCCAAAAACACCAGTTTGACCCAACAGCACTAACGCAATAATGATGATGGCCGGTAAACCGGGGATCGCCATAATAACAAGCAGGCCACTGACCACCGGCCAGTTAAACGCAATGGGTTGATTGTGTCTATTCATTTTACTCACTTAACTCATCTGGTGAAGGATGCGATGATTATGTAAGATGATTAAAAAAAGGTCGTCCTCGCTGATTGGGAAGGACAAAAACACCGGGACTGCCCGGCTTGATTAATACGTAAAAAACCATTTAATATGTTGTTTTATATGCTTATTTTTATTTTAATAAAAAACATGTTGTCAGACGGATGATCGTTGAGCAACCCGCCCTATTTGCCCTTAATGTAGCCACGCTCTGTGTCATCATTTTCAGTGCACATCAGCTGATTTTGCGGATGCACTCGCAACATGTGTACCGTCCTTTGGCTGTCTGTTTGCTCTCCATTGGACTCATTGCTATGTTACCCATCAGCAAAGTATTACTCCCAATCGAGTGGCAAATTATCAACCTATTAGTGTCATTGCCTGCCTTATTATTGATTGCACCCAGCCTATGGCTATACACCAAAGCACTCACCAGCAATACACCTTGGCAGCTTTCACGTCATGATATAAAGCATCTGATCCCAGTATGCATTGGCTGCACCATTACACTTATTGCATTGTGTTTACCCGCACCCTATCAGCATGCAATTTTGGTCAACGACAATCTCGCGTTGATTGAGCAAGCCCCAAGCCTACTGCAAATTTTAATCTATGGCTTATTAATCATCACATTTATCAGTGTGCTCGGCTGGGTGCTGCAATCTGCTTGGTACTTTTACAAAATCATTAAACAGCTGCGTGATTATCATGCCAAACTCAAAGATGTCTTTGCATCAACCGAGCAAAAAGAGCTGCACTGGTTAGTTTGGTTATTAAGCTCAGTTGGCGGGGTATGGCTGTTTATCGCCACGAACTTAGTATTTGACAACCTGCTGAGCCCAATTCCACTCAGCCCGCATTTACATGCCACTTTAGTCTTGTTGCTCGTATATAGCTTATCGCTGTGGGGCTTAAGACAAAAACCAGGCTTTGTGGAATGTTACGATCTTGATAAAGCGCCTGAGCCTAATAAGCCACCGATCACTGACCCTCCTGCAAGCCGTGATGAAAAGTATCAGCGCTCCGCTTTGGACGCCCAGCAAGCGCAAAGAATTGCCACAAAATTACAGCGTGCCATGCAAGGTGATAAGCTCTACTTAGACCCTGCTTTGTCACTGCCAAAGCTCGCAGCGCACATTTGTGCACCGAGTCATTATATCTCTCAAACCTTAAACGAAACGCTGGATATCCGCTTTTTCGATTTTGTGAATCAGCACCGTGTCGATGCGGCAAAACACACGCTCGTACAAAGTGATAAGACCATATTAGATGTCGCCATGTTGGTTGGCTTTAATTCTAAATCTGCATTTTATGCCGCCTTTAAAAAACACACCGGTATGACTCCCAGTGCCTATCGGCAACAAGACAGCACGGATTAGGGCTACTTCCAGCCCATCTTCCATATTTTAGAGTCTTTAAGTGTACGCCAATTAATGGCAATTTCACGTTTAGTCATCAGCGCTTCAATCACGCACTCGATCACTTTGCCATCTTCATCAAACTCAACTGACGTGACCATAAAATGCTTTTCTTTGTGTGCTGGGCTAACTGACGTCCACTTACTGTGGAGCAACTTTTTAGAAGTGAGTGTATGCTGCATAAAAACGGTTTTAGATTGATTTAACGCTTGATACGTCCAATTTATCATCTCAGATCAAAACCGCAACAGGCATACCATTCACCCATGGTATGCCCATGTGAGATTAACGCACTGACTGACTCACCGTGTATTCAGCGATCAATTTATCCATCATTTGTGCGGCTCTGGCAATGTCTGTGGCGGCAATATTGATTTGCTCGGCGCCACTGACATTTTCCGTGGCTTTTTGGAATATGCCATTAATATTTTTGCTCACTTCATCAATGGCGTTGCTTTGCTGCTGAGTGTTACTCGATACAGACTCGGTCACCAATTCAACTTGTTGAGCTTGTTCAACTATTTGCTCAAGGGCACGCTTAATTTCTTCCGCACGCTGCGCCGCTTCCAGCGCATTCTCTTTACCTTGTGTGATCACATCAGACGCCTCTGAGGAGCTGGTTTGTAATTCACTCACCAAAGCTGAGATTTCTTCTGTCGATTTTTGGGTGCGGCTGGCCAAGCTACGTACCTCATCAGCCACCACGGCAAAACCACGCCCTTGCTCACCGGCACGAGCCGCTTCAATGGCGGCATTCAATGCCAATAGATTGGTCTGCTCTGCAATGCTTTTTATCATTTCAACCATGGAAGAAATGCTGCCTACACGCTCATTCAGTGCATCCACCGATTGTGCAGAGCGTGCCATATCATCTGAGGCTTGCTGGATCACTTGCACTGCATCAGCCACCACTTGCTGACCTTGTAATGATTCTTGGGTCACGGTTTTTGCAGCCGCCGCATTTTCGTTCATCGAATTGGCGATCACTTGAATGTTGGCGCTCATCTGCTCAGAAGCAGACGCAATCGTTTGAATACCAGATTGCTGGCTGACTAAATTTTCTTGGCTTTGCTGTATCGCCGTTGCCGTTTCTTGAGAGGCATTCGCAATGCTGGAGGATACCCTGGCAAACTCAATCAAATCGTCTTCAAACTGGCGGGTTAATTTATTGATATTATTTGCAGACTTTCCCAACTCGTCTTTAGAAATCACGCCAATCTCATGCCCTAGGTTTTTGTTTAGCATGGCAATGTCTATGCCTTCAGCAATTTTTGCTGACTGTCGGCGGCGCAGCCGGATCGCAAAAAACAATGCCGCGGTGATAGCCAAGCCGACGACTAAAATAATCAACTCAATGACCAACACCCACACCGCATGCTGCTGAATTTTAATGGCCGTTTCATCCACCAAGTTCAGTGCTTTTTCTTCTGCTTTTTTCAGGGCGTTAATACGATCTGTGGCCGCTTTGAACCAACTCTCCGCATCCAGGCCAAAATTGTCATTTTTACTTTCAACGCCACTGCGATAACGGGCCACTTCACGAAAGGCATTGCCACTGAGTGCCTGCTCTAAGATGCGTTTCATTGCGAGAGGAGATGCTTCAAGGGCTTCTTCTAAATACACATCTTGTTTTGTCATCAGCGCAACATGCTTGGTTTTGAGTGCTGGCGTAAAACTATCTCGACTCAATACATTAGATAAAACGGCGCGTTCAATGCCCGCAGACTCTTTGGCACTAGAAAAATTGTAGATGGCCACCAATTCAGTGGCGATGGTGTGATCGTTACTCAGCCGCGATGCGGTGATTACAATATGCAGCGCTTTGAGGTTGATATCCGTGTAAAACTTCAATGCTTCAGACAGCGGGATAGACAAGGCATCTACACGATTTCGAATTTGCGACAAGTTACCAAACATGCGTTCAAACTCGGCCAACTCTTTGGCCATTTCTGGGATCAGATCCCACTTTAGTTTTTCCTGTTTCAGTGTGGAAAGTAATCTGTCTGTTTGTGTGCGCTGCTGACGCAAGTTATCTTTAAATTTAGTGCCTTTAGAGCCAATGAACCCCGCCGAGGCCCCCCGCTCTTTTTGCGTCTCGTGGATAACACTTAATACCATATGGCTCAAAAACGCGTTGTACTCTGCATCATAGGCGTCGTTCATCCGTTTAGCCGACATGGATACATCGTAAAAAATCACTGCGCTTAAGAGTAAACATGGTAGTAATACAACGGTTGTCATATGGCTAGAAACCAATCGAGCAATTGCTTGTAACATCACTGCACCACTATTTTTCTTAAACATTTTTTTTACGAATTAAACTATAGTACAGCTCACCAGATTGCAAAATTATTTATCTTTCATTATTAACTAAATGAAAATAAATGAATTAATCAAAAGACACTAAGAATACCGATAAAAGGTAAAAAAGTGCAAATATAGCAATAATTTGAATAAGATAACTTTAAACTTAACTGCACTGACGCGTCACCAAGAAAATCGCAGCAAAAGAGCGTGACCGTGCTCTTTTGCCACAGCTAAAACGGCTTGTGAAACGACTAACGCCCGTCTAATATTTTTGCTTTGATCCATGCACCGGCTTCTTTAAGTTCAGAGTCAGCAAAGTTTTGCGACGCACAGCTTCCTACCTTAAACGCCGCACCACTGAGTGGGTCGTCTGAGTAATTCCAGTTGGTCCAACTGATTTTTTTTCTTGCCATTAAATCAATGTATTTCTGCGAACTCACAAAGTCATTTGCACCGCCACCTGTGTAATGCTGTGTACCAAACTCACTGACAAACACAGGGAAAATATCCGACGCTCTATCGAGCATATTGCGGTGATAATCCGTGTGTGCGGCAGCATAAAAGTGGAAGGTATACATGATGTTATCAAACGGCACTGGGTCATCGATTACATCCTGTAAATCGCCATCCGACATGGAGGCACCAAACGTTGACCAACCATGTGTACCAACCATGATCAAAGCATTAGGCTGGATATTTCGGATCACCGGAATAACTTGCTCGGCGTAGTGACGCACCGCAGACCAAGGCACGCCATTAGGTTCGTTGGCAATATCATAGATAAGGTTATTGCGGTGCTTATGTTTGGTGACAATTTCAGTAAAAAACGTTTTGGCAGCCTCAACATTATAATTGGGATCACCTGGGTCAAGCTGGTGCCAGTCCACCAAGACATAAAGCCCACGCGCACTCGCCATTTCAATGAGCGTATGCATTTGATTGGTAAAACCAATCGGGTCCGTCTCATAGCCGCCTTCTTGAACATATAGACTCAATCGCAGTACATCAGCCTGCCAATCATAACTCAGTACATCTAAGCTTTTATCAGTCAAACATTTGCCCAAGCCATGCCACTGCAATCCGTGACTGCTCATGCCACGTAATTGTATACGCTGGTTTGCTTCACTACACAAACCCGTGCCACACACTTGCAAGCGGCCATACTTTTCAACCGGCGTAATATGGACACCTGTGTCACAGCGACCTAAATATTGCCACGCGGACCCAGTACCGGGCTCCGAGCTTGTCCACCACTTTGCTTGATAAAGCGTATTATTGTGCACCAGTTTATCACCCGCACCAGCATGACTTGGTTGCCCTTGCCAGTTTTTTTGTGGCCAATCTGGATAGGTATTTACGGTGCTGCAATCAGCAGCATAAACCTGACTTGATATCAGTCCGACTGCCAATAAGACAGCACTCAAATCGTGTTTTTTCATCTCTTTCACCTTTACATATTATTTACATAGTTGTTCCTGATTGAGATATAGAGGTTGCCAACCTAAATGGCTATTATTTTTCGCCAAATTGATCGTAAAGTATTGAAAAAGGATTGAAATGTGCTGAAAATCATCACTGATACACTTTTTTCCAATCGCGTTATTTGGGGCCAGGCTTTCCAACATGCAATGACAGGCATATAAAACAACTCAATCAGCTAGTTACAAAATAAAAACCAATTATATTATGGGTTTTAGCCACTCGAGCGTTCTTACTTATATGATGAATTCAATTGAAAGAAAATGAGTAACTTACGATCTGCTAACTACCCAAGAATGAGCAAACTGAGGGCATCCACATCCAGTGTCCATGACCAATTAGATAAAAAAATCATGGCGCAATCGCCATTTGATAACAAAACAAACTATGGTCATTTTTTACGTTACCAATTTCACCTAATGCGTCATGTTGAGTCACTCTACTTAGACACTCAGCTCGCCAAACTGGTCCCTGATCTGCTTGCACGTAACCGCTTCAAAGCACTCAGCCAAGATTTCCAAGATCTCAATCTAGAACAACCTGAGCCACTCCCCAATACAACCATTGTGACACATTGCCACTATGCTAGTTTAGGTTGGCTGTATGTCATCGAGGGCTCAAAACTCGGCGCGGCTGTTTTGGCAAAAGAGGCTGAAAAGTTAGGCTTAAATGGTGAATTTGGCGCTCGCTTTTTAGCTGGTTCAGAAAAAAGTAGAGGGTCTCATTGGCGCCAGTTTATGCAAGGCATTGAAGATGCTCCACTGAACGAACAACAAGAACAAGCGATGCTAGAAGGCGCACAAGCCGCGTTCACATTTGCCAATGCGCTTGTTGAGCTAAGTTATGCACAACCAGAAAATACGCATGTCGCATAATATTCGTCAAAACCTAGTGAAATATACCTACCTACTCGGTGGAGTTATTTCACTGGGGCTCGCATTCATTGGGGCGATTTTGCCAATTATGCCAACCACAGTTTTTCTGATCATCGCATTGTGGTGTTTTTCAAAATCCTCTGTTCGACTTGAGCACTGGCTGCTAACACACCCCAGATTCGGCCAAATACTTAGGAATTGGCAACGACATCAAGTTGTACCAAAACCCGCCAAGTTCTTTGCCGCAGCGGGAATGAGTGCCAGCCTGATAATATCTGGTCTGCTGTTTTCTTTTGGTTGGTTACAAGTCGCTTTATTTTTGCTATTTGCCTTTATCTGCAACTACTTATTTGCCAAACCCAGCTGTCCAAACTCACAAGGCAATCCTCAACAGGAGAAACGCTTTAATATCGCGCTCAGCGCGGTTTCTTGCGTATTACTTTGCTACTGGTTTATCGTTGAATATTCACCAATAGTCTATCAATAAATTGACCCCCTTAGCGCTTCAACTACACCTCCATGTAGTCCTTGTCACTGAGATAAACAAACAAAACACAGTCGACCTGTTATCTTGTCAAAAAAATATCGTTCTACTTCTATAACGCGTTACAATTCATAAACATAACAGGTTCAAAATGACAAGGAGCGAATTATGCTAAGGTATAGTGTGATTTTATTTATTTTGTGTTTTACAACGACAGCAAACGCAGATGTAGAGCATATAAGTGCTGATCAAATACTCGGGGTAAATCAGCACGAAGCACCGATTTACAGAAGCAGTACTACGCCTACCATTGTCACCTTTTGGGCTTCATGGTGCCCATACTGTAAACAATTATTACCATTACTAGAGGGGTTACAACGCAAATTAGGTCACGATAAAGTGAGCGTGATTGTTGTTAACACCAAGGAGGAAGGCAATCTGGGGCAAACTAGAAGAACGTATAAAAGCCTCTTAAAGCAATTTGAAAAGCGTGGTCTGCAAGTCACTTTTGTTTTCGACAAAAAGCATACGCTCTATAAGAAGTTAAAAAAGCCTGGATTACCTTTCACCCTCGTTATAGATCAGCAAGGCCAGGTAACCTACGCTCAAGCAGGCTATAGTGAACGAACAGCCCAACCCATGCTTAAAGCCATTGAGAAAGTATTGACGAGTAAAACGTCGCTCGAAGATCAAGGATAACATTACACGTTTGGTTTTCAGAACAAATCAACATAGTGTCTGAAAGCCTTGCCACTTACCTCGGTATAAAGGCATTTATATATTGTATAAAATTAAATAATTAATATTGTACTGGGGCTCAATTGGCGACAACAAAAACACATCTTTAGACAATTATGACTGCTTAATGTATAAAAATAACAAAGACCACATCCCATCAATATCAGCACGTTTTTAAATAGCAATTTTCTAAACTTTTCAATACTTTTAGTATCAAATCACCACAGATACAATCTATATTAAAAGGTAAATGCAGGTATCAAAATCAACCACCTTTACTTAATTTTTATCGTGGCAATTCGCACTTTAAACCCTGCTAATTTTTTACTCTGCCAACTTTTATCTTAGACATAATAAACTTGCTCCAATACTTTATTAATGGTACTGTTAATGATAATTATTTACATTTATGCACTACAGTAAGGAACAAACGGTGTCAAATTCCGCTGGTATAGATCTGTTTATTCGCGATAATCAATTTTGGCTGGTGAGGTTCTTACAGAACAAGCTGAAACTGCACTCGCATCACGATGCACAAGATTTATCTCAGGACACCTTTATCAGGGCCCTGACTTCATCGACCGATCTGCTCGAGGTCAAAGAACCTCGGGCTTATTTAGCGACAATTGCAAACCGCCTGATCATAGATAAAGCACGTCGAAAACGTATCGAGCAGGCTTATATCGAGGCGCAAAGTGAACTTCCGCAAGCGCAGGCCCCCTCTTGTGAAACAGTTTTAGAAACGATGCAAAGGTTGGAAGCGCTGTCCCGTTTACTCGAAGGTCTAGCTGATAAGCCCAGACGCGCGTTTTTAATGGCGCGTTTAGATGGTATGAAATATAAAGAAATCGCCGCAGCACTTGATGTCTCTGAAAGCATGGTGCAAAAGTATATTGCTCAAACGCTCTTACATTGCCACAGCCAGTTGATGGATTAAGTCCCAGAGATCACTATGTCGGCACAAAACGCTAGCTACCAACATAAACTCAAACAAGCCGCAGATTGGTGTGCCTTATTACATTCGGACGCACCAACTGACGAAGATATTCAAGCACATCATCAATGGCTAAACTTACACCCAGACAATCAAAGAGCATATGATGAATTAACTGCGTTGTGGGGTGAGTTTAATACTCCCGATACGGGGTTAAATGGGCGCGTTTTAAATAACGTGTTAGATAACAAGCCGCCAAAGCGTCATGGTGCCGCAAAAGCCTTTCTCAGTATCGCCTTATTTTCGGGATTTGGTCTGTTATTAAACCATCTTGGTTTTAGCGGTATCACCGCTGATCACTATACCCTCAAAGGGCAAACTCAAACGATTACACTTCAAGATGGCAGTGTGATAACCCTAAATGCACAAACCCAAATTGATG
This sequence comes from Pseudoalteromonas luteoviolacea CPMOR-1, assembly GCF_001625685.1. Taxonomy (GTDB): domain Bacteria; phylum Pseudomonadota; class Gammaproteobacteria; order Enterobacterales; family Alteromonadaceae; genus Pseudoalteromonas; species Pseudoalteromonas luteoviolacea_K. The sequence goes on from NZ_AUYC01000028.1 coordinate 87,108, forward strand.
TGGAATTCAATGACCAAACCCGCCTAATTCGCCTACATCAAGGTGAAGTACATATCGATGCAACCACCAATCCATCCTGGCCGTTAGTGGTGCAAACAAAAGATGCCAGCGCAACCGCACTGGGTACAAGCTTCTCGGTCAAAGCACGCGGACAAGATACTTACGTTGTGGTCACGGAATCCAAAGTAAAACTGTGCTATTTGCCACAAAATAACTGTGTAACAGGAAAACAAGGCGAAGCCATGGAAGTAGAGGATAGATACTTAACAGGCCCTTACCCAACCAACCCTAGCATCCGCTTAGCTTGGTTAAACCATAGGTTGGTCGCCAATGATATTAGTCTAACCGTGTTACTGGAATCGCTCGAAGCGCATTACCCAGGCGTATTAATGTATCAAAGCACAGAGCTCAGCCATATTCGTGTATCTGGCGTCTACCCGACTGACAATATCGAACTTGCGATGAAAATGTTGGCATCAGATCCAACCATAAAGCACCAATCAGTAGCCAATCACCTCCACTTTATCTCATTGAAATAATTGAAATAACCCAAAAACTAAAAAAAATCTGAATTTTTTTAGTTTTTGGGTACTGTTTTTTTTGACTGCCCCGTCCTATATGTAGCTCTAAATAATAATGAGAACCATTTATGATAGGCGTTCGTACTCCTCGCTCAATTTTAACTGCATTGCTGTGCTCTGGACTGGCTTTACCAAGCGCAGCCTTGGCACAACAAGCACACCTACTTGATATTCCAAAAGGCAGCTTAGCTAACGCGTTGAATACGTTAGCACTGCAAACGGGCGTCTTACTACAATTCGACCCCAACCAAGTTGGCAGCACACAGACTCTTGGATTAAAAGGCGAGTTTGTATTGCGAGATGGGTTCGATCAGCTACTCACAGGTACTGGGTTGTATGCCGAAAAAACAGCGAATGGCAGTTTCATCATCCGTTCAATCACTGATGACCAAGCCGTTGTGCTTGATACACTTGATGTTTATGCCAGTAATAATGCGCGCACTGAGATCTATCAATCGGCTTCTTCCGACACAAAGTTAGGGCAAGCACAGCTTACCCGCGTCGCACCAAGAGATACATCCGATATTTTTTATAATGTGCCCGGTGTGGCCACCTCACAATCACGCCAAGAGCCAGGTGTGGCCGTCAACGTGCGCGGTATACAAGACTTTGGCCGCGTAAATGTGATGATAGATGGTGCAAGGCAAAACTTTCAACGCAGTGGTCACGGCGCAAATGGCACGGTTTATCTCGATCCACAATTACTGTCCAGTGTCGATATATCCAAAGGCCCAGTGGGTGATGCCGGTGGTGCAGGCGCCATAGGTGGCGTAGTCAACTTCAAGACGCTTGAATTTGCAGATCTAGCAATCGAAGGGAAAGAACATGGTAGCAAGCTTTCTTTAGCAACAGGCAGTAATGCCTATCACTTGCAAGGGCTGTTAGCATCGGGTGTTCGTGTGGGAAAGAATTTAGAACTGGTAGCAGCCGTTGGCCGAAAAAGCGTAGGACGATTTGAACCAGGTCAAAATGGTGGCAATGCAGGTAAAAGTGAATACTTCGATGCGTTAAGCGCATTTACCGAACAAGATCAGTGGTCTTCTCTACTCAAAGCCAGTTATAAAATTGATGACCAACAAACAATTAAGTTGAGCTATATCGGCTTTTACGCCGACTTTGAGGAGGGCTCAACCACGGTTCAAACCAACACCGACAGCGCACCAGGTGCAACCAGTAAGCTGAAAAATGACACCATTAAGTTAGATTATACTTGGAATCCAAATTCTGATTACCTCGATTTAAGTGCCAGTATTTATTACAACCGCACCAACATGCGTCAGCATCGTTTTGAGTCAGGAAAAGACACCAACCCGTACGGTGAGTTTGCGCTTGAGTTTGAGACCAATACCGTTGGCATGGCGCTAGAAAACTATGCATTTTTCAGTCTCGAACATCAATGGTTGCCAGAGGCTGACTCTTTATTAATCCTTAATACCGGTACCGAATACTTTAGAGATTGGACACAACCTCAAGCGATTCAGCAAACACCCGGTTCAGGCGATCCAACTTGGTTCACAGGTGCAACACCAGGTGGCGATCGTGCCGTTGCCAGCGTATTTACTCAGGCAGAATGGCAATATGGGGAGCATTTATCCATTGAAACAGGCGTGCGTTACGAGCACTTCTCAATCGAAGGTGAAGGAGAAATCAACTCAGGATCAATCCTAAACCCGCCGGGCGTAACACCGTCTAAAACGCTTATTTTTACTCATTTTGACGTGGCACGCCATGACGAATACATATCGCCTAATGTACGTGTAGCCTATCGCTTTACCGATGAAATACAGGCGTATGTAAGCTCGGCCAAAGGGGTGAGACACCCTGCAATCACGGAAACTCTGCTTTTTGGTATGCACGCCGGTAATAGCTTCCCATTTTACCCAAACCCCGGTTTAAAAGCTGAAAAGTCTCTCAATAACGAAGTTGGCATCAACTTTGAGTTTATGCAATTAGCCAATGAGCATGACCTCATGATTAAAGCGGGCTGGTTTAACAATACGGTTGATAACTTTATTGTTCAAGGTACCGTCATGAGCCCAACGTCTGTCAGTGATAGAAGCAATATTCGCAGCTATGTCAATTTGCTCGATGAGGTTCGTTTTGAAGGGCTTGAACTACAAGCCGACTATGAGTCAAAACATATTTTTGCCGAGCTGAACTACACCAAAATGAACTTTAACCCAGGCCAGGGCGACTATGACCCGTTTCCACTGGGCAGCCAAGTTGGGTTCCCGAAAACAAATCTAGGTCAAACAAAATCTGGAGGCTTACTTTATATCGAGCCTGCAAAGCATAGCGCTGCCTTAACGATTGGCGTCAAGCTACTCGAAGACAAATTGAAATTTGGTACGCGCGTGCGTGTAGAAGATAACGATGGTCGAGGTGGCTCAGCATATAAAGATGTTGTTGACTGGGAAATCTACGATCTATGGCTAGATTACCAGTACTCACCACAGCTCCAACTGCGTCTGTCTGTCGACAACCTTAAAGACCTCAATTATGCCGAGGCCAATGGTACTTCATATTGGGTAGCACCAGGGCGCAGTGTGATTGGACGGATCAACATCAAATTCTAATTTAAGATAAGGGTAAAAATCATGCAAAAAGCTTTTAGGCTCGCGCTTATCAGTAGCGCTGTAATGAGCGCGAACGTGGCAACTGCCGCTGAAATAAACCTGCAACAATTACATGTGTTTGGCAACCCACAGACCATTATGTTCGGCGGAGACAAAGGCATGTTGCCCACCAAGCCACCAGTATTGCACCCTAAAAGTGGCAAGTTGATCGGTAGCATGATGTCTGGTGCTGGCAACACGATGACAACACTCGGTCAATCAGGGATTTATTACTTCACTCCGCAATTGAGTGAAGGAAAGTTGACTGATTTTAATACTCAAATTAATACCGTAAATAATGATATCGGTGCATTTACGACCAATATCGTGGTAAACAGCCTAGGTGCAGCCTTTGGTGGTGCAAAATCAAGCTTATTTGTATGGACCGAAGAAGGTGGTATGCAGGATGCGCTATCGGGTCTAGATCTTAGCCATATCAATGGTGGCAGTTTCGAAATAAACGGCCTCATCACCGTCGATACACAAGACAATATTTATTTTGCAGCATCACAGCGCAATGATGAATTTTATGCTTTGTTACGCTTAAGCTCGGAAGGTGAACTAGACATATTGGTCAACTTCGGTCGTGATGAATATAAACAAGCTGCAGGCAGTTCGTTTATCTATACCAAAGGACAATCTCCCGCAGCCTTGATCTTCAGTGCAGCCGACAATGCCATTTACGGCCTTGCACACAAAAATGCGAATTCGGCAGGTGCAGGCAGCCATGACGGACTGGACAATGACGACTTTGCCAGTGGCACCGTATTTAAACTCGATCTGGCCAGTGTTGTGACAGATGGCAGCTCAGAAGTCACAGTACTTCATTCCTTCTCCAATAAGCTTCATGGGTTAATTGACGACCATTCGCTGACAACCAACGTCGTTGTTGAACATGGAGACTGGCTATACGGTACTTCAGCCAAAACGGTATGGCGCCTCCATAAAAATAAAGCGAACAGCTTCAGTCTGCTTCATACCTTTGGCAACGAAGAAAATGGCATCACAGCAGCACAAGATGGTCATTTACCAGCGGGCCCACTGGTGTTCGCCGCAGATGGCAACATTTACGGTACGACGCGCTCCAATGGCGGCGACGAAACGGGAGCAGGTACTTTGTTCCGCATCAACTTAAGCGCAGATACGGCAGATCTTGATAAAACAAAAGATAGCTTTGAAATTGTTCAACAATTTGATGGTCAAGCCTCTATCCGACCTGTTGGTCTAACACCCGGCGCACTCGTAGAAGAGCAGCAGACTATCTATGGTGCCACCAACGGTAATAACACCACAGAATCTGGTGGCGTATTTGAATTTACCGTCAAACAACATGCTTTAAGTTTTACCACTGCAACAACTGAACTGACGGTTGGAGAGCGCCTAGAGCTAAGCTGGCAATCGATCAATATCAGTAACTGTACCGCCAGTGGTGATTGGGAAGGTCTAAAAGAGAGCAATGGGCAAGCGTCTATAGAACCGGACTCTGAGGGCGAAAAGTCCTATGTGTTGACCTGTCAGGATACTGATCAAAAGATTTATGCCCAAACACTTGAAGTGTTAGTCAACCCAGAACCAGAGCCAGAACCAGAGCCAGAGCCAGAACCAGAGCCAGAACCAGAGCCAGAACCAGAGCCAGAACCAGAGCCAGAACCAGAGCCAGAACCTGAGCCAGAGCCAGAGCCAGAACCAGAGCCTGAACCAGAACCAGAGCCTGAGCCAGAGCCAGAGCCAGAACCAAAGCCTGAGCCTGATACCAGCACAACCCCTGAGCCTACACCTGAGCCTGAAGCAGACAAAGGCAGCAGTGGTTCATTTGGCGGCTTCATGCTTGCGCTAGGTGCATTGGTGATAGGTCGCCGTTTACGCAGAAAAACGCACTAAACCAAATTCGAATTGCAAGGGCATGCCCTTGCCAATAACAACGGAAGTATCAGCATGGCGCGCAGCAGGTACTTCTCACAACGACCTTTAGGTCAACAATATTAAATAATTAACGATTAAGGAATTACCATGTCAATACAAGTAACTTACAGTGCAAACTACACGTTCAGTAACCTAAACGACTTCTTCACAGATGCAACTCGTTTCTTCAAAAACACCGATTACAATGAAAACATCGGTAGCTTTGCAGGTGCAGAGAACCCAAATCCAACTGTAGATCTGGGCTTCTGGGGACTATTTGGTACTTTCTCTGGTACTCAATATGTTCAAGAAGGCCAAGTCGGTACTGAGAGCCTAGGCTTTATCATTCAAGCAGCTGACGGTTCATACGTAGACTACACATTCTTCGCAGGTCCTTCACACACAATGTACGGTGAAATTGCTTCGATTTCATTCGGTCGTGGCCTAACACAAAATGCAAATGGTGAATACAGCTTCGCAGAAGATCTAGTGAGCTTCGATGGCCTAGACACAATCGGCCTAAATGCTGGCTTTGATGCAACTGGTGGTGTCATTGGTCGCCATGAAGGCACGAACACAACCCACAACATTGTTGATGGCTTAAAAGACTCTGAGTTCACTTACTTCACAGATCTACTCACACAACAAGGCATCGATCTCACTCAAAACGACACTGTTGGTACAGTTGGTGTAGCAGGCTTGGCTGATTTTGACCTAGTCGCTTAACCCATAAAGCACTGCAGCTTCGCTGCAGTGCTATCTGCAATCTATCGAGTCTACTATGAAAAAACTTTGTATCTGCTTGTTATCCCTATCATTCTCTAGCCTTGCGACCACGGCTGTCGATGGCGTCAGCGTAAACTACCTCACTTCACTTCACTACACCGGCCCAGAGGGTTGGCCAAGTGCAGGCAAACCCTATGCTCCCCCTATTTACAATGCACAGCGGGATCAATTAATCGGTCTTTCAACCGTGGGGCGGTATGACAGTGACATTGTAGCGCCCAGTATGTGGGGATTAGCACCAGTACAAGGACATTATTTTGCATTGGCAAAACACATCAAAGGATTCGTTGGTTTTGTGCAGCATCCAACGCTAGATAGACTTTATAGCATTGATGACTTAGGTAATATATTTTACGTGCACTCGGATGGCAGCAATAAAACCATTGTGTTCGATAATGCTGATGGCACGCTCAATCAATACCCAAACGTCCATCCTATTTTTGATGACCAAGCACGCCTCTTGTTTATCGATACAGACCACAAAACATACTCAAGACTGATGCGTCTTGAAAGCGATAATACACTCACAGAATTACACCAATTCACGCAAAATCCTCACGGTGATTTTACTGCCGCAGGTGGCATGCTCCTCAGTGGTAATACCCTTTATGGCTACCTGGGTTACCCCAGAGGCTATCCATATTTCAATACGAAATCGAACGATGATAATTTTGCTGTGGGTGCGATTTATGCCGCAGAGCTCAGTGACGACTCAAGTGTTGATATCAATGTAATTCACGACTTCACGCTCAACCAAGGCGAAGTACCTTGGGATACAGGTGGCCATGCAGAGAACCGAATCGCAACTTATTTAGCGGAAGATCAAGCTGGTTACTTATATGGCTCAACCTCAGTTGGCACCTGTAAAACACAGGGTATAAGTACATTTACCGGACAACCTATCGTCTATGCCAATGGCTTATGCGGGGGTAAATATATGCATTACTCAAGCATGCAAGATGCCGCTCAGCTCATCCATACCGAATTTCCTCATTACGATGGCAGTAACCCACATGGTTCACTATTTAGACTAAAAAAAGACGGTTCAGAGTTTACCCTACTGCATACATTTAACGGCCAAGATGGCAGCCAGCCCAGAGGGCCTATGGTGATCACAGATACAGGCTTCCTGTATGGCACCACCATGAGTGGGGGCGCGCATAAAAGTGAGCTAATCAAAGTACGTAAAGGCGATACATACCCATCCCAAGCGCAAAATATGTCAGGAGATGGGACCTTATACCGTATTCAATTAAACAAGATTAAGATTGAAAATGGCGCTGTGGTACAAAGTGGCTTTGAACATGTGCACTCTTTTAAAGGCGGCATCGGCGAAGATGTCGATGGCAAAGTGCCCACAGGTTTAAAATTAGCCGAAAATGGGCGTATGTATGGCACCACCTTACACGGTGGCCGCAGCTTTATTGATGAAGCGGGTTGGGAATGGGAAAACGATATTTTTGGCACTGTATTCGAAGTCGACCTAAGTGGCATGAAACCAACCGGCTCGGTGACACTGAGCATTACCCCAGGCACCATCAAACTGGGTGAAGAAGCAGAAGTCACTTGGGCAGGTAATAACATAGAAGACTGTGTTGCAACCGGCGGGGTAGCAAGTGGCGATTGGGTACCTGATCAAGTAATTGCGCCACAAGGCAGCATTAAAATATCGCCAGAAACTGGCGTGTACACTTTTTCTATCAACTGCAACGATGTCGATGTTGGCGCTCGATTAGGCTCACTGGCCACCTTATATGTCAATGCAGAGCCAAAAGTAACACAAAGTGAAACGCTCAACTATGGCAATGGCGGTACGTTGCACTGGAGTATACTGGCATTATTAAGCGCCTTGGGCATGACAAGATCGCGTCGTAAAGAGGCCAAATAATGAAGCCTTTTACAGTCCCAAATGAAGCCTTGAAACAGGCATTAAGCAAACAAAAGCGTAGCTTAATACACGTCGCCGGATTTAGCGCTGTGATTAACTTATTAATGCTGATCCCTGCAATCTATATGCTTCAAGTTTATGACCGTGTTTTAAGCTCTTCAAACTTAGACACTTTATTAATGATATCCCTCATCGTCGCTGGATTTTTCATGCTGATGGGTGCTTTAGAGTGGATACGTAGCCGCGTATTGATCGGTATTAGCGAAAGCTTTGACAATGATTTGCATGCCCGTGTATTTGATGCTGTTTATCAACATCAACTCAAAGCTGGAAACGCCAACCCAAGCCAGCTAATTAACGACTTAAATCAAGTGCGTCAGTTCATGACGGGCACCGCAGTCTTTGCCTTTTTTGATGCCCCTTGGGCCCCCCTCTTTCTGCTATTGCTGTTCTTTTTCCATCCGATACTAGGCACCATTGCGTTAGTCGGTACCGTTATTCTTTTTACCTTGGCACTGCTTAATGAAGTCTGGGCTAAAAAGCCGCTGAAAGCTTCTTCAAACGCCACTGCCATCGCCACGCGCTTAGCAAGCGGGATCATTAATAATGCCGAAGTGGCACATGCCATGGGCATGCAACACAACTTACAATCTCGCTGGCAAGCACAACATCAAGCCAGTATCAGTCATCAAAGTCAGGCGAGTAATTTAAGCTCGGTATTAACCGCCATCAGTAAAATTCTCCGTCTCGCGTTACAGTCTGTCATTTTAGGTGCGGGTGCTTGGTTGGCTGTTGATGGCCAGATCACCGCAGGCATGATGATCGCAGGTTCAATTATGGCCGGACGTATGCTATCACCTGTTGAACAACTTGTTGGCGCATTTAAACAATGGCAAAGCGTCAAGTTATCTCGTCAACGACTTGATGCGTTATTGCACCAATACCCCGCTCAAGAAGCTGGGCTTGATTTACCGGCACCAAACGGAAAACTCACCGTCGAAAATGCGACTTTGATCCCACCCATGTCACACACTCCCGTGCTCAACAATATCAATTTTGAATTAAATGCCGGTGAGGTATTAGCAATTATCGGCCCTTCTGGTGCAGGAAAATCATCAATTGCACGCCTTATCACAGGTATTTGGGCACCACGCGCAGGCAAAGTACGCCTAGACGGTGCCGATATTTTTCAATGGAATAAGCAGAGCCTAGGCCCACACTTGGGGTACCTACCGCAAGATGTGGGCTTATTTGCTGGCACCATTCGTGAAAACATCGCACGATTTGGCAGCATGGATGATGAAGCCATCATCAAAGCCGCCCGTTTGGCTGGCGTGCATGACATGATATTAAAATTACCTAAAGGGTATAACACGATACTTGGTGAAGGCGGTATGGGGCTCTCTGGTGGTGAAAAGCAGCGCATTGGCTTAGCCAGAGCACTGTATGGCAACCCTAAGTTAGTGATTTTAGATGAAGCAAATTCAAATTTAGATGATGCCGGAGAAGCGGCGCTTGCTATCACCATTAAAACACTCAAACAGTCCGGTTGCAGCGTAATTTTCATTACACACAGAGCCAGCATTTTAGGCTTAAGTGACAAAATATTACTATTGAATAAAGGCAATATGCAGGCCTTTGGGCCCAGAGAAAATGTCCTTGGTGCCATGCAGCAAGCTAAGCAAAGCCACAGAGGAGTTGCAGCATGAGTACAAAACAACACATTGCCGGCAGCAAACACATTCGTCTCGGCTGGACGGTGATCGCGCTCAGCCTTGGTATATTTTTAGTTTGGGGCGCTTTCGCACCGCTAGACAAAGGCGTTGTTGTAGATGGTCAGGTCGCGGTATCCGGACATAAAAAACAAATACAGGCACCACAACACGGCGTGATCTCAGCGCTGCTGGTGCAAGATGGTCAATGGGTCGATCAAGGCGAACCTTTGCTGGTGCTAGATAGCAAAGTGGCAAAAAGCCAACTTGCCGCGGCAACCACACAGTATTACATGGCACTGGCTGAAAAAGAGCGACTCGATGCTGAACTGCAAGACGCAAACGCACTGGTTTACTCAGACGCACTCACCACGGTCCATTTACCACAAGCCACCCAAGCAATGGCACTAAATCAACAGTTATTTGAGCAACGCCGCGCCGCATTGCAAACACAGTTACAACTGATGCAAGACAGTAAACACACGACCCAATCACGTATTGAGGGTCTTGAACACGTTGTAGCGAGCCACAAGCAACGCGCTGATGTCTATGATAATTGGGTCAATGATACCCAAGCACTGGTTAAAAAAGGGTTCCAATCGCAAGAACAACTGTACCAACTCAAAGCGCAAGCCGCGGAGATCCGTGCAGACTTAGCCAATGCGCACTCAGAACTATTGTCTCAACAAGCTCGTCTATTAGAACTAGATACGCAGCACCAACAAACACTCAAAGGCTATCGTCAAGAAGTCAGTCAGCAAAGAGCGAAAAATCAATCTAGCATCAGCGACTTTAAACAAAGAATGACGGCTGCACAATTTAGCTTAGACAACAGTGAAATTCGAGCGCCTGTCGCAGGGCAAGTCATCGGCTTAGACGCCTTCGGTGATGTAGTATCGCAATCGCAGCTTTTGATGGAAATTGTCCCCAAAGGACAAAGGTTGATTGTCAATGCACGGATCCCCAGCAATCTCATCGACAGTGTTACGTTAGGACAAGATGTGGACCTGTTGTTCAGTGCATTTAACACCAGCACCACACCGAAGGTGAAAGGACAGGTTGAACGCTTAGCGCAAGATACCATCAACGATGAGCGCACTGGGCAGCCTTATTATCAAGTTGCCATTCGCGTAAACCAAGATGCACTAACAGAAAAATTAGTGCTGCAACCGGGCATGCCTGTGCAAGCATTCATCAAAAATGGCGAGCGATCCATGCTGAGTTATTTGCTCAAACCACTCACCGATCGCATTCCAAATGCCATGGCAGATATTTAATCTTTGTACCTGTTTTGATACACTTATCGAACTTGGTCATAGTGCCCGCCGTTTCCCCGATGCAATTTTGTATCATAGGCGGGCCTATTTTGATCGCGCGCTTTTTCGGTAAGGCAGCTACCAACACATCATATACAGCCACCGCCAAGCTCAAAACTCCAATTCAATATAATCAAACCGTGACCGACCCAAAGCGGATATGTTCTCGTCAAATAATAAAAAGTTAAAAAAGCATTACTGTTTTTTTAATCTCATGCGTTCTTTAACTATAGGGGTTCGTTTTTAGAGAAATCAGGGGTTAAGAACCAATGAAACACGCTTTAGCTTTTTTAGCACTGTCACTCGCTTTTAATGCATCAGCCAGTGGAACAGGCTCTCTGACTGCCTATGCGATGTTTATTCAAGCAGACTGGGTCGTAAAAAGTGTGATGTTGATGTTGGTCGCTGCATCTGTTGCATGCTGGGCCGTATTCATCACTAAGCAAAAGCAAATTAAAGCCGCACGTGACAGACTCGCGCACCTGTTAGCACAAAGTCGTCAACAAGATGACCTCTCTCAATTAAACAAGTCACATATTTTAGAAGCGCAACTCGTCGAAGAGGTGTTAATCGAAATGGACTGGGGCGCAAAAAATAATGCCACAGCTGAAGGGGTTAAGGAACGATCTCTACAGCGCATGAAAACCCGTGTCGACGAGTTCACGGATGGCCTAACTCAAGGCACAGGTTCTTTGGCTTCCATTGGTTCAACCGCGCCATTTATCGGCTTGTTCGGCACCGTTTGGGGCATTATGAATAGCTTTATCGGCATAGCCGCAACCAATAGCACCAACTTGGCCGTGGTCGCCCCAGGCATCGCAGAAGCGCTGCTAGCCACAGCACTGGGCCTAGTGGCTGCCATCCCTGCGGTACTCATGTATAACCATTTTACTCGCCACATTGCCCTTTATCGCAAGCAACTCGGTGCACTTTCAAGCCAACTTTTGGTCTTAGCCGGTCGTCAACTGGAGCTGCGTTAACATGGCGATGATGAACGACGATGAACAGGACGAATTTGCGCTCAATAATGAAATCAATATGACGCCTTTTATTGATGTCATGTTGGTGTTACTGATCATCTTCATGGTTGCGGCGCCATTATCTACGGTGTCAGTGCCACTCGAACTGCCAGGTGCCAATGCCGAAGCACACACCTTAGATCAAAATCAGCTGATTTTGTCCTTAGATAAAGATTTACACCTCTTTTTAGGCGACCAAGCCGTGTCACACGCTGAGTTAGCAGCTGCACTGAATACTGCAAGCCAACATAACCCAGAACAAATCGTCTTTATTCGTGCAGATGAACAGGTTGATTATGGCGATTTGATGTCCACGTTAAATACTCTCAGAGACATTGGCTACCTCAACATCTCTTTGGTCGGTGAAGAGGATTTAAATTAGGTGCTCACTCGGCGTGATTGGTTATGGGGGTTTATTTGGGCAGTCGGGTTGCATCTCGCTGTATTGGGTGCAGTCATGTGGAGTTGGCATCCACATACACCAGCCCAGCCTGTGATCTCTCAAGCGCCTTTTGTCGTCAAGTTAGCACCCTTGGCCAAGGCAACCAGCGAGTCTCAAGAGCTGCACAGCTCGCAAGCGCAATCAGCCAGCATACCTGCACCGCTGGAGCCCCAAAATACCACGGCGAATAATATTGGACTGACACATGATGGACGGCTCGACATGGCTAAAAAACCAGAGCCAAAAGCGGTAGATCCGGCACCAAAACCACAAACACGTAAACAGCGTGCGCCTAAAAAAACGGCCGAGTTAGCGCCTCAAAATCCCCAGCCGATTCAGCAGCCTGACATGCCAAAACACGTGACTGATCAACCTGAACAGCAAGAGAGTATCGCCAGTGCCGCAAAAGAAATACAAGCCGAAGCCACTGCACAGCAAAATCAAGCCCAACAGCAAGGCCAAGACACCCAGCTGGCCTTGGTAGCTGCACAAAACTGGCAAGCTCAGCTGATTGCTCACCTTGCAAAGAAAAAGCGCTATCCTACAATGGCACGTAAAAGACGCCAAGAAGCCACGGTCATGGTGAGCTTTGTCATTGATGACAAAGGACAAGCGCAAAACATAGAAGTGGTACAGGCATCTCGCTATCCACTCCTCAACAAAGAAGCAAAAAGCGTCGTTAAACGCGCACAACCTCTGCCCTTACCACCCGAGAATATGTTAAACAGTAAAGTTATGGTGCCCGTCAGGTTTTATTTACTTTAACAAGTAAGAAACACGTCGATATAATAAAATACGCAACTCATATCTTAAACAGGCCAAAATGCAACATTACCCCCTATTTAAAATACTAGTAAACAGAAGGTATATTATTTTCTTTTCCAGTATATTTTATAAACGGGCAATCAAAATCATCACCAAAAATTAAATAGATCTCATAAAGTTGGGCTACGGTCATTACAGTCCTGCCAGTTTCAAAATTGCTAATAGTCGCTTGATCTACACTTAACTTTGCACCAAGCTGAGTTTGAGTCAGATTATTTCTTTTTCTAAGCCCACGTAAGTTATGCTGAACCTCAGACATTAAGTTATTTACTTTAATTTTTCGTCTTATGACATTATTCTTCATCGTTTCCCTCGAAAACATCACCGAAAAGCTGCGTTCACAACTGTTTTCTTATTTACTTATGAAAATGCATTGTTAATAATATAAAGAGCTTAATGTGGAAAAATCTTCGAATTTTATAAAAAGGACTATTTATGAGAAATTTTCTTACCTCCAGCATTTTTGTCAAAATTCAAGGCTTGATATAGCTATTCTAACTAGAGCGGTTCTACGACATAGGTAACGACCAACATAGTTTTATTAGACAAAACCTTTGATATTTATCCAAAAGGAAATCAAATGTGATAAGCGGTGACGACCTCAAAGCTATGCGCAAAAAAGCAGGCTTCACGCAAAAGCAGATGGCCGATAAGCTCAATATCACCAGGGAAACCGTGAGTAATTATGAGCTTGGGGTCGGTGAGCCACGGATTAGTCATTTTTTCAAATGGCTTGCTTATTGTAAAATTGACATTAACCCACTGATGATACAAATTAACAATGTATCGAACAAATTGGCCGATCAAAAAGATATTAAAGATAAGGAATAATTATGACACCACTCAATTCAGCATCTCTCAAAAAAGTCATTGGCGGCTCAATGTGGAAACCAAACCATCCTAATGCTGTAAAAGCTGTAAACCCCTTAGATTAAAGTCAAATATAACTTTTTATTGTCGTATTTTCTTTAGCCAAGAATTTATATGAGTATAGAAAATACATTCTCGATCAAAGCTCGCACATAAGTAATTAACCATATGAAAATGATACACTTGATACTTGTTACAATAATTGCGCTTATCGCTTTCTATATACAAGTAGATAATCCTGTTTATGTTTTTCATTTTTATTTCTCAGTACTAATCTTCTGCTTTCTATTTGGTCTAGTACAGAAAGAGCCTAATATTTGCCACATTTCCATCATGCTTGCTGTAGTTATATTAATTGAGTTTATTTTATTTGGTACCGGCCTCATAGATTTAGGAGCACCAGACGATAACTACCTCATTGTTGGCACCAAAATATTTGGCATACAGCTTTTAATCAATTTATTTGCGATTGTATTATTTATATTCCGGGTACAAGTATCACGATTTTTCTCACGTTCAGGAAAAATTATACTGACTGATTTTGATGGCCTTTTCCATTGGATATTCATTGCAGCTGGTATTATGAATGTATTGGCCTTGATTGAAAATGCGATAAGAAATGGTCTTAACTGGAAGTCTTTAAGGTTTATCTACGACATCTATACAACGTTTGGGTATGCAATTATTGCTGTGACCTGTGGGTTATTACTCACCATGTTGATAATACAAGTAAAAAATAAGCAATTGACTTAAACCCTCACTTATTTTTCTCTGTAAAAATGAATATTTACATGCATTGTTGCGATCAACTAGCAAAATAGCTTAACAAATAAGTGCCAGATCCTCTGGCACTTACTAATTAAGTTCATGTACGACTTTAATTGTCTGTGTTTAGACTTGTTGCCCACTTTTCAATACCTCAAGAACAAACCCTCTGCGGCGAAAACGTATCCCCCCAACCTTAGTCGCACACAGAACAATTTCTATTTAATTTCAGAAGCTTAACAAGGTTCTTCAAACGCTAGTGCTCCCTACATCGCCCTGCTGCCTCTGGTCATTCACCACGTCATAAACTAACTCGCCAAAGCCTGTGCTGCTTCCATCAAAAACATCACCTTTTTACTTTGTTTAGCAACATGCCATGCCAATCATACTCAATGAAGAATAAGTTGTAAGGAAACCACACTCAGAAAAGGCACTTGGAAGTCCTTTGAGTATGGTGCACTCCATTGATTCAAAGCCACCAGTAAACGGTCCTTACGTGTTGGGTAACACCTTACTTTTTATACTATGGACACACTCAGTGTCTAAGGGCGCTTGGTGGCCATAAATGTGCAGAGCCTAGGCCATATTGTATCGATAACAATTCAAGCGCAGAGCACCAAAAACCTAAATTACAAAAGCGCCCTGTAGATCGCCCTTGGTAAAAGCAAAATGGGGCAAATCGCCTTAGCCAACTGGCTTGAAAAGTCATCTACTTACCCTTCATCAAACTCAGACTTACTTACCAAAGATATCAAATTCGCCATTAACTAAAACCTATAAAAAACTGATTAGTAATAACAAAATAAAAATCTCAGCCACGCAGCACTTGTTTATGTTGTATAGACAAATGATTAAATTGAAAATCGGCAAGCTTGTAATAATTAGACTAACCTTAATTTATCTCTTCATTCAATGTAGGCAGACACTGCCTCATTAGCTGCCCAAATGATGGTAAGTTTTATACGGATAGATTGACTGGATCATGCAAAAGAGCAATCATAAAATTTTAGTTATTGTTATTTCTTTTTTGGCCATGGCCATGGTGTTTGCGATTGATGCGCAAATCCCACTGGGCGTTGCAGGGGGCGTCCCGCATATCATTCCAATCTTAATCTCTTTATGGGCAAAAAATACTAGATTTACCCTTACTTTAGCCGTACTTGGTTCTTGTTTAACCATTTTCGCCTTTTATATTTCACCAAGCGGCGGAGAGCTCTGGAAGGTCATGTTTAATCGTGGCATTGCATTAGTCGCAATTTGGGCCTGTGCATTACTCACCATCAAGTACTTTAGCGAGCTAACCAAACAGGTGGCTTTGGAAAAAGAGCTGGAGAAAATCCAAATTTATCGTGAGACCATAGCGGGTGTGAATCACCTCGTCAGAAACCTACAGAGCAACTTTTTAATCATTAATCACTCTGAAAAGCTCAAAGAGGACCTTGGCGAAGAGACTATACACGCATTAAACGCATCTTCACGAGAGGTTCGAGACATTCTTGATAAACTGGGAGAATTAGAAGATGTCACCCCCGAAGTCATTTCAGACATTGCCTATTCAAATGTCAATCAAACTAAATAACTCAAAGATATACATCTCAAGTTATCGAGCACAGAAAATGAGCGCCAAAACTGCGATAACTAACTCAGCTTCCTCTTGCGACCTAAAGTGACATACCTGCACCACACAATTTACCTATAAACGCCTGCAGCCTCCTTATATCTCTAGGGGTTATTCTCCCGTATATCGAATATGTCATAGCCGCTTGGTACAAGTCGCATTACTCTTTACCTAATTAGACAGCTCAGCGAAAGACGGTCACGCCAATATGCCAAGCAGTAATGTGCTCCAACTCGACACTGACATTAATGTAGCCACTCAAAAGCAACGAATAACGCATATACGTCGAATTGGTAATAGTCATGATAGCGACGCTGTTGAGATAATGAACTACATTAAATGTGCCTATAGCACGACTAAAGCGCCACCCACTAACGTAAGAAGCGGTGTTTTCGGTCACGAGAAATTATCGATGGTTTGAAAGACTACCAAAGCCGACCAAAGGATCTAAATTAACTGACCGAATTACTTTTTAATTATTTGGTTGTTTTAAAATATGCATGGAGGATTTATGAAGCATACTGCCACACTCACATCTTGTATTTATATAAGCTTGCTCTCTTTAACTACGCTATCAGCGAAGGCTGAAACCATTGTCATAGACAATGAATCTACACACTTTTCAGTGCTTTCCGGTGACTGGGTTAAGAGTACGTCAGTAGCAGGATATCAAGGTAACTATTATCAGCATGATGGAAATGTTGACACCGTTAGCGAAGTTCAATGGCATTTCGGCATTTAGGCATTAGCACTAACGCGACTTATGAGGTATTTGCCAGATGGACAACGCATCCTAATCGAGCCAGTAACGCCAGTTATGAGGTCACAGATACCAATGGTCGCCACGTGATACAGGTTAACCAGCAACATCGAAATGGCGAGTGGGTATCGCTTGGTATTTTTGATAGGCCCTCTGTCGTAAAACTTTCAAATCAGCATGCCAACGGATTTATTATTGCTGATGCCGTACAAGCTGTATTGCAAGAGCCGCTTGCAGATTCTGATAATGATGGCATTGTCGATAACGACGAAATAACACTATTAAATTCCGATCCAAACAACCCATTTAGTCAAGACCCGACTGGTCATTTAAACGATGCGGATTTTGATAGTGATGGTGATGGTTTTGCCAATCTATACGAAATTAAAACTGGCTTTGACCCCCTCGATATAAACTCGGTACCACCGCTTTCTTCTGAACAAAATACGTTTACTGGCAATGTAACCATTGATGGGGCAATTCTGTTATCACCAAAACTGGCGGAACCTTTTATTTGCTCACAGATCAGCCGTGGCAGTATTTATTATGATGAAAACCTAGACTCTGCCATGATTTGCAACGGTCAGCAATGGAGCGAATTTAGAGGGCCTCAGGGTGAGAAAGGCCGACAAGGTGATGTCGGCGCACAAGGACCACAAGGGTTACAAGGCATTGCGGGTGTGCAAGGAGAGAGAGGCCCCCAAGGTATTCCAGGGCTAAAGGGCGACAAAGGTGACAAGGGCGCCCAAGGCCCGCAGGGAGCGACTGGTCCGCAAGACCCTCAAGGTGAAAAAGGAGACACCGTCGTCGTTAGCCAAAGCTTGGCAGAAATATTAGCGAGCAGTAATCACGCCAATAATCAAAAAATCACAGGGATAGCGCCTCCGACACAAAATAATGATGCCGCCAACAAAGCCTACGTTGACAGCAAAATAGCCGCCCTATCAGCAGGTATTATTCAACAAGCCCAGCCTATGGTCTTTGATGTCTACAACAATGACACAACCACTTATGCCTGTGTAACAAAAGATATTAGAAATCATTGTGCTGATGGTGACGGGTGTACTATCCGATTATTGTTGCAGCATGAAATTAGTGGTACTGATGAAGTGAGAACAATAGATGAACATATTTATCTAGAGGGCGCGCTTTCAAATAACAACAATACTGGGGTTGCAGGCTTCACACGACAAGAAGGCGGTGGAGAATATTACTTTAATTTAGGGTTAAGTGCTGGACACAGATACCATATTTTTGATCCTTGGGGTTGGGCTTGGGCTCGTAACTACTTGCACCCAGATTGTAATAATGGGGTGTATGGCCCGGCATTTTTAGGCGCCGATAAGTATAAGTTGTCATTTATGTCACACCCGCATGTTAAGACCAGAGTGATAATTTATGATAGGTAATGTACTTCATTCCAGCAGGGAATATTTTCAATTAGAAAATTACCAAAAGCCCAAGTTTCAATGAAACTTTAATGGCGGGTGACACGTTATTGCTCACACGCCTTGCTGGAGGTGAGTTCATTTAGCATTCGATCTTTACCACTTATAAGATCTCTTGCTCAGTGACTATTTTCCAGGGGATTTGCTTTTCACGCCAAAAGCGTTTCTCGAGCTCGAGTATTTCTATTTTTCGCTGATCTTCAAATGAACTGACATATTTAGCTTGTAGCGCAAAGTAAGGAAGGTCCCTTGAGGTTGTTTCAACAAGAAAGTCACTTGAAAGGTATTGGTCAACACCACGAACATTTGGGTGCTTGATACCAGCAGATTCCGCTAACTCAAGCGTTATCTCGCGTTCTAGAGGGAACTGCTCTTTGACTTGCAGCACATCCTCCCGCCACTCAAGCAAATAGAACACGGATAGTTCAAGATCGGATAATAAATGATGAGTGCGTTTTGATTTATAACCAAAAACCCGATGTACACGACCGTCTGAAGGTGCATCGTAAACAGTCAACCAAGGCTTATAATCTTGATTGTCACCTGCACCACGTCCTTCTTTGATCCACTTACGATACTGAGCCTCAGTATGGCCAATCTTCCTAGACATAATATACCGCTATAACTGATTGAAATTTCAGCATAGCCTATCAGCACTTTCCATTGCAACCTGACTGAAATAAACTATTACATTCAACCCAAAGTATGATGCTAATATATTTTTTAATATCAAGGAACAGCTAGGAGGAACTATGAGTTTCGAAGACTCAACTTGGCAAGAACGTCAGTACCCACAAGAACTGAGGCAAGAAGATCATCGTAGCGAATACGACAGAGATGAAGCTCGGTTAATTCACTCATCAGCATTCAGGAGGCTTCAATCAAAAACTCAAGTTCTAGGCTTAGGAGAGAGCGACTTCTATCGAACGAGGCTAACTCACTCTATGGAGGTGGCACAAATCGGAAGAGGTATTGTAAAGCATTTGCGTGAGAAAAATGTAGCAAATGCCGATAAACTCCCTCCTAGTGAATTAATTACAGCTATTTGTCTAGCACATGATATTGGGCATCCACCATTCGGACATGGCGGTGAGGTAGCTTTAAATTACTGTATGAGAGATTATGGTGGATTTGAAGGAAATGGACAGACTTTAAGAATTCTTGGGACTTTAGATAAATATCTTGAAGGATATGGCTTAAACCCAACACGTAGAATGCTACTTGGCGTATTGAAATATCCAGCAGCATACAGTTCTTTACTTAATGATATGGCTTATGAAGCAAAGACTAAAGAAACACCGAACTGGTTATTTAAAGCCGCGAAACAAAAACCTCCTAAATGCTATCATGATGATGATGAAGCCATTGTAGAGTTCATCCTCAAACCTTTCTCACAAGAAGAGAGAGAAAAGTTTACTGCAAGCATGGAATACAAACCAAAGAATGATGATCATCGTTCTCCTGAAACCGAGCATAAACTTACAAAATATAAATCTTTAGACTGCTCAATCATGAACCTAGCTGATAACATCTCATACAGTTTGCATGACTTTGAAGATGCCTTGTCTCTGGAACTTATCCGCCAGAGTGATTGGAAGCGTTACTTTGAAGAAAAAGTAGATGGCAGGCAAAGAAAAGAGCTATTTGCGAAAATTAGTACTGAGCGACCAGATTGTGCGTATGACAAAATTACAAAAGATCTTTTTGAGTCAAGCTATACACGCAAAGACGCTATAGGTTCCTTAGTAAACCTCATGATTAGTAACACCCAAATAGTCGAAAATGATTCCCAGTGCTTAGAGCCTTTATTAAGATTGAATGTTGAGCTCACTAGAGATGTTGAGAAGATAAGAAAAGCAATATTTGACCTAGTTAAGGAACTTGTTATCAACAATGAAAATGTACAGCAGCTTGAGTTTAAGGGCCAAAAACTAATAATTGAACTCTTTGAGGTATTGGCAACAGATCCTGAGAGATTCCTACCCAATAAGACCAAAAAAGTTTGGGAGAAAGCAGCCAAATCAGTACTTGATGGGTTATCGGAAGAAGAACAAGAAAGACAATCAATTAAAGATTCAGTAAAACGTAAGCAAATGAGGGTAATTTGTGACTTCGTTTCTGGAATGACAGACGAATATGCGACAAAGTACTATGAAAAGCTTTTCACCCCTAGCAAAGGTTCTATATTTGACCACCTGTAGTTTGAGACTGTCCAGCTTTTAAAAGCTGGACCCATTAAGAACACACCCAGCATGAAACTTTATTGTTTGAGATGATACTTTATTGTTGTGGGTGAAACTTTATTGTTCACCCACATAAGTATAAAACCCTTGAAACCTAATTATTCAACTGTCACTGATTTTGCTAGGTTACGCGGTTGGTCAACGTCTGTGCCTTTAATCACAGCGACATAATATGACAGTAGCTGTAGTGGGATAGTATAGACAACGGGTGCAATGATGTCTTCAACGTGATTTACGTTCATGACACGCATCGTATCATCTGATGCAAATGCAGAGTCTTTGTCAGCGAATACATAGATGATGCCGCCGCGTGCGCGTACTTCTTCGACGTTAGACTTCAGCTTTTCAAGTAGCTCATTGTTTGGTGCCACAACAATGATTGGCATGTCAGCGTCAATCAACGCTAGCGGACCGTGCTTTAATTCACCTGCTGCGTATGCTTCTGCGTGAATATACGAAATCTCTTTAAGCTTCAATGCGCCTTCCATTGCGATTGGGTATTGTGAACCACGGCCAAGGAACAGAGAGTGATGCTTGTCTGCAAATTCTTCTGCCAGTGCTTCAATGCCTTCAGCCATGCTTAGCGCTTCTTCTAGCTTGTTTGGTAAAGTCTTAATAGCATTAACAATCACGCTCTGATCGCGACCTTTTTCTTGCGCGATAGAGGCAGTGAGCATTAATAAGCCAACAAGTTGCGTGGTAAACGCTTTGGTTGAAGCAACACCAATCTCAGCGCCCGCTTTGGTCATAAACGCCAAATCAGATTCACGTACCAGTGATGAGCCAGGTACGTTACAAATGGTCATAGACGCCATGTAACCCTGCTCTTTCGCCAAGCGCAATGCCGCTAATGTATCCGCAGTTTCACCAGATTGGGAAATCGTGACTAATAGGCTGTTTTCGTGCACAAACGACTCGCGGTAACGGAATTCTGAGGCAATTTCGACATTACAGCTGACGCCTGCAAACTGCTCAAGCCAATAACGCGCTACCATACCTGAGTGATAAGACGTACCACATGCGATGATTTGAACATGCTTCACATCCTTAAAAATCTGGTTTGCGCTGTCACCAAACGCATCCACTGTAACACGGTCGTTTTCAAGGCGGCCTTCAAGGGTATTACGCACAGCCAATGGCTGCTCATAAATCTCTTTTAGCATGTAGTGACGATATTCGCCCTTACCAGATGCATCTTGCGTGATGTTCGACTCAACGACTTCTCGCTCAACCTCATTACCATTCACATCATAAATTTCAACGGTATCGCGGGTAATACGTGCAACATCACCTTCTTCTAAGAAGATAAAACTGCGTGTCACAGGTAACAACGCAAGCTGATCTGACGCAATGAAGTTTTCACCCAATCCTAGACCAATCACCAATGGGCTGCCTGAGCGTGCGACGATGATTTCATTGTCGTTTTCTTTGTCAAAAACAACCGTACCATATGCACCTTCAAGCTGCTTTGTCGCGGCTTGTACTGACTCAAGCAAACTACCATGTTGTTGACGTAACTGGTGAATAAGGTGCACCATCACTTCTGTATCTGTATCCGATAAGAACGTATAGCCATCTTCTTTTAACGCATGACGCAGCGCTTCATGGTTTTCAATGATACCATTATGTACAAGCGCAATTTGCTCGTTTGACAAATGTGGGTGAGCGTTCGCTTCGGTTACACCACCATGTGTTGCCCAGCGTGTATGCGCAATCCCCGTTGTACCTTTAACTTCTGCACGCTCTAGTGCACTGGCTAAATTAGCAACTTTACCTACTGCTTTAACCGTATTTAGTGTGCCTGCACTGCTCAGGGCTACACCGGCTGAATCATAGCCACGGTATTCTAGACGTTTTAAACCTTCAATTAAAATTCGGTTAACCGGGCGCTCTGCCACAGCTCCTACGATGCCACACATAATCTCTCCATTCGTTGCACGTTTGTGTGTTTACTCTTGTGTGATCTCTGCACAGATCACGTTTACGCCATGTGCCTCGATCGCTTGGCGCATCTCTGGTGCCAAGGTGTTGTCGGTGATCAAGGTGGTGACTTGCTGCCAAGGCAGCTCTAAATTTGGAATTTTGCGACCAATTTTTTCAGACTCAACCAGCACTATCACTTCTCTTGCAGCCTCCGCCATCACCTTACTCAATCCAATCAACTCATTGAATGTGGTGGTTCCCCTCGCCACATCAATGCCATCAGCACCAATAAACAGTTGATCAAAGTCATATGAGCGTAGCACTTGTTCGGCAACTTGGCCTTGGAAGGACTCAGAATGTGGATCCCACGTTCCCCCGGTCATCAATAAGGTGGGTTCATTCTCTAGTGATAATAAGCGGTTAGCAATATTAATGGCATTGGTCATCACAACTAAGCCTCGCTTGGTCGCAAGCTCGGGGATCATGGCTGCGGTGGTTCTACCACTGTCAATGATGATACGATTATGGTCACGAATAAGCGCAGCGGCTGCACTGGCAATCGCCACTTTGCGCTGTGGGTCTTGCTTGTCTATCCCCGTTGCGACAATCTCTTTGGGCAGCGCCACAGCGCCGCCGTAACGACGCAGTAATAGGCCGCTTTTTTCAAGGGCGGTTAAATCCTTTCGAATCGTAACTTCTGATGTTTCGAACTCAGCAGCCAAAGCCTCTACACTGACTTCACCTTCGCTGTTTACCCGGCTGACTATAGTATGGCGACGCTGTTGAGTATTTCGTTTGGTCATTTATCTTTCACATAAGTTTCGATTCGAAATTTATGTGTATTCTAGTCGAAACATTGAAGATTGTTCAAGTGTAAATTTGGCTAAATAATTAACACCTTTAGCAAACTTTATGTAGGCTCTACTTATCAACAACACATTTAAAAAGGAATTAAATGTATATGACATTTTTACAAAATAAATACAAAACTACATTGCTACGCGTTTTTAGAATTCCTAAAATAGCAACAATTAACCCTCCCCATAATTTATCGAAACATTATTTTATGAAATACATAACATTACTGGTTGGACTACTATTCAACACATTTTCACACGCCGCGATGACACCTTGGCTAGACTTTACCTATCAAAATGGATTGATCACGATTCCAGTTAAAGTCTCTGGTATAGACAGCTATGCTGTACTAGACACTGGGGCTAATATTAATGCCATCAATGAAAACTTTGTGGCCAAGCACAAACTCACATACACGCACAGTGGCAATATGGAACTAGAAGGTGCATTTGATACGAAGCGCAACAAAGTATACCAAAAAGTCCCCGTCTCCTTTTTTGGCATAAATACCCAACTAGAAGACCTCCCAACTATTACGCTAAATAACCCTGATAACGCCGTTTTATTTGGTCAAGGTTTTTTTAAGCTATTCAATACCCAAATAGACTACCCAAATCAACGCATGCGCCTACTTACACACGATCACCTCGACCTTAAAAAGTATGAGAATATCGAATTCAAACTACAAAAAGGATTTGAAAGGCCTATCGTCAAACTAGAATTAGAGGGAGATTCTGTTTGGATGCTACTAGATACCGGTTATTCAGGGGGCATTATGATAGAGCGTCGCTTTGCGAAAAAGTTTGGCTGGTTAGAAACACAAAACCAAACAGCCCAGTTTTCAGGCGCTAATACCTCAGAAAAAATGGAAAACGTACAAGCCAAAGAAGTTAAATTTGGGCCTTATACGCTATCTAATGTTCATGTCGCTTTCCCTGCAAAAGGCAGTAAAGTGAAGATAACTAGCCAATATAGCCATTCCAGTAGTCATGTGAAAGGCGTGAGAGTCAGAGGTATCGTAGGTTATGAAGTATTTAAACACTTTGTGATGACCATGGATCTAAAAAGCGGCAACCTACATGTTGGCGTGCCAAAAGAACAGCTCTAAACCGAGTCGCCAGCGCTTAGCGCTGGCTCCTTTATGTTATTCGTAACGTAAAATCTGCGAGGGTCGTATTGTCGCAGCTCTAAAAGTCAGCCCACATCCACCCTAAATAGCACTAACTACTGTATACCTCGTTCACTCGTATTCGTACTAAATGCAGGTGATTGATATTTGATGTAATTTCAACTGGCTTGCTACTAAACTTCTGAATTGCTTAGACAACTCTGTTACAGACATCGTATCGTCCTACCCAACTTCTCGCTCATGTCCACAAAATGATATTTTTGCCATTTTTTACAACTAAGCAATCAGATTCAGAGATAGGCTTGAGCCTATCTAAGCAAATTATGGCGGAGAGATAATCTACCTACACAAGCCACAAGGCGCTTATTTTCGCTGTGTATTTGGCTAGCTTCTAGGTCAAAATAGCAGCAATGTATATAGGCAAATTAAATTATTCGCGTACACTATCACTGCGTTTCTGATTTAGGGTTTCATGATGACAGCACAACTTAAAAAGGAATGGTTTATCTCCTGCATAGGCTGGAGTGCCTTTATTTTCTTCATGTCTGCCACTTATGTACTTTATGATTGGTCTGTGCCACCAGCAGAAGAGATCAATAATCGCCCTTGGTGGGCTTTACAAGAGTGGGGGCTTTGGTATTTATTAACTCCCGTGGTATTTCGCCTGCTCACGCAGCATCACCTAGCAAACAAGCTGACCAAGCAAAAGTTTATTCATATCCTTGCTTTGATGTTATGCATTTCAATGACCTATCAAGCCATTTTTGATTTTTGGATATTGTGTGATCCCATCCCTTATACCGTGCTGTACTTCGCGCCCACCCACCCTGTGGTGCTGTTTGTACTGAGCTATCTTTGGCATACTTTTTTACGACCTGATAAATCCGTTCATCATAATACGCTTGAAGTCGAATCAGGTAACACCACGACACAACTGAGCTTTAATGATATTACCCACATTAACTCTGCCAGTAATTATGTTGAACTCCACACAGAACAACAGCATTACCTCAAGCGGATCACCTTAAAGCAAATAGAGCAACAACTCCCTGACTCCCTCTTTACTCGAACACACCGCTCACATTTGGTTAATTTAGATTTCGTTCAGCGTATCCAAATAAAGCCTTCTGGTAGCGGTCTAGTACTGCTCAAAAATGGTAAAGTGGTGGCACTGAGCAAAGCCTTTAAGCCCATCGTTAAAGCCAAACTCAAGCACATTGCTTAACCGTCAATACGATACTCGTCCCAGCCCTGCAGGGACGAGTGAACAGCATCATGCCATTCGTCCCAAAACCCCACCAATCATCACTAGGTGATTGATTATAATAGATTGATTTATTTAAATACCCATCGCAAGTAAGTTCAAAATGGAAATCCGCCCACAATGAAAGTACCCGCTTATTCAGTGATAACCTTGCTTGGTTTATGCGCCAATACCTTCAGCAACGCCACGGTCGCAGTAACTGATGCACATACAACACATAAACAACAATTTGCTGCAACGCACTATGAAAATGAAACTCTTGATGCATTATATGGACAAAATGCACTAGACAAGATCAATCAACTACCTGGGTTCACACTCACACAAAGCAACAATCAACGAGGGCTAAGTGCAGCTGGCGGCAATGTGCTTATTAATGGCGCCAATGCGGCATCAAAGTCTGAATCACTCACTGATATTTTAAGACAGTTATCCAGTGACCAAATCGCCGCTATTCATCTCTACAGTGCAGGTCACCCATTTAGTACAGCAAGTCAATTTAATCAGCTGGTCAATATCATTACCCACACGCCTAAGCTCGGTGCGCATTGGCAAGCTAGAAGTAAGCTAACTTCCGCTTATGATGATTACCGTCCTAGTGAATTAGCGACGCAGATCTCTTTACCGGGTGAGCGCTGGCAACATCAACTCAATATGCATTACCAAGATGATCGCAGTCAGTCGACCTCCGTATTTCAAGAAGTAGATGCCTTAGGGAGGATGGTAGAGCAAGGTCACGAAACATTGTTTGAAAAACGTAATGGTCGGTTGTTATCTATCACCAGCCAGCCTAAGCTGGTTGATAATCGACTTACCTTCTCAGCCAAAGCCATACTGGATGACTTTCAGCTCTCGCAAAACAGAGAAAATGGCATGCCTCTATTATGGCAATTAAATGAATCCGAGTCTCATGCTGAATATGAAATGAGTATGGACTGGCAAAAAACCAGTAACAACGATAGCCTGTTTCAATTGGTTGTGCTGCACAATCGAAAGCACTCGGATATTAACAGTGATCACTTTGAGCACTCGCTGATTTCAGTACCCTATCAACAACACAAAACGCAACAAGAGCAGGTTGTGCAGTTCAATACCTCACTGCCCAGTCGCACTTATTCACCTGAGCTCGGGATAGAGATCAGCCGAAACCTACTAAAGGCAGCAACCGACAGTGACGGTGACTTTGAACACGCCCACGTTAGCGAAATCAGATATCAACCATACGCAGCCATGACCACTCAGCTCACTGCACAGTGGCAACTTTATACCCGCTTAAATGCAGAACATACCGTACTTAAAAGTGGAGATCGACAAAGCAATAGAACCCAACTGGGATTCATTAAGCCACTCATTCGCTTTAGCTATGATCCTCACTCTCATTGGGGTTTGACGATTACCGCACAACACCAAGTTGCTCAGTTAGATTTCGATGATTTTGTACAGAGCCAAGATGCCGAGTTCAATCGCACCCAATCTGGCAACTTATCACTCAAACCAAGTCAATATAGTGAGTTGGCCACTGAGTTTAATTTCCATTTGTTTGAGAGCTTATTTTTAAACATCAATGTCTATCATCAATGGCAAAAGGACGTTCACGAGTTTATACAACGACCAAACGGCGATGCGATGATTGGTAATGCAGGTAACGCACAGAAATTAGGAGGCTCACTGAGCGCAACATGGGACACAGCGACATGGCTGTCCGATAGCCAGTTAACGCTCAACTATGATTTCGCCAGTGCTCGATATCAAGATCCACTGACCGGACAACGCCCCATTGATGGTCTGGTCCCACATGATGCCACGATTGAATTCCGACAAGACCGTCAATACTACAGCTGGGGCATCGATGTCTATTTACCCTTCACAGAGACCAACTACTTTGTTGACGAACTGTATGTCGAAGAAGATAACGTTGAGTTCAGTGCATTTATGGAATATCAATTTACCCATACATTGCGGGTTCGCACATCAATTGCGACCATCAATACGGCGAAGTACAGTTATATACAACACTTTTACGACACAGACCGAAGGGGCGCATACACTGGTACACTTCGCTTCGATGAGCGCATCGACCCAGTCGTTACACTGTCTATCTTAGGGCAACTTTGAACAGGGGCATTCGCCCCTCTCATCGCTAATGCACTAAAGGTAATTTAAAACGACAATGACCGTCACTGACACTCCCCACCATTTCATCATAGGCGGTCTCCATATCTAACGTCGCCTCTTTGGCTCCCAAATCGGCCAATTCAACTTCTGCTTCTCGCAAAGAGTTATAGGTCACGATTTTGCCATGTTTATCCGTGATCAAATGATAATTGCCCAACACATCCAGGCCGCCTGCTAAATAATGGTTTGAATCTGCATAGCTTAATATCACCGGATCCATGTAACTGTGTTCAAATTGCTCTTTCAATTCTGTGCGATCCATAAAAAACACCTCTCTTAATGGAACTACCTATATAAACGCACTCAACCCCAGTTTAGTTCAAAAAACAGGCAGCCTCTATATTGAGCATATTCTATGTCCCAATTATTTTAACTTGTGTATTTATTTCACTAACTTATAAAATAGCGCAACCAGAATAATAATAACTCGGTGCCGCTATGCTCAAACGCGCTTTTCTCATTGCTTGTATGCTGTCTCTTACCGCCTGTCAGTCGACCAAAGAAGGCTCTCAAGAAGGTGAGCTAACTCAAGAAGGTGAGCTGACTTCGCAAGTCACCGAATTGCATACTGTGCCAAGCCAGATGCAGCCACACCATGATATAGAGCAGCAACCTTTCCCTACTGCCCCTATCCATGCTGAAGATGTCTGGCAGCGGATCCGCCAACAAATAAGCTTTGCGCCTTCCAGCCACCCTAGGGTACTCAAACGCGTTAATTGGTATTTGCAGCACCCGAATTACATGGATACCATCAGCCAACGCGCACAGCCTTTGCTGTATTACATCGTCACTGAGATTGAGAAGCGCGGCTTGCCTATCGAGTTAGCATTAATGCCATTGATCGAAACTGACTTCGATATGCAGGCCTATTCACATAAACATGCTTCAGGGCTTTGGCAATTGACTCCATTGATAGCCAAACACTACGGTATTGAGATCAACCCTTGGTATGATGGACGTCAAGATTTAATTGACTCAACACGCGTCGCACTGGACTTTTTAACCTATTTACACAAACGCTTTGACGGTAACTGGTATCATGCTGTCGCGGCCTATAATACAGGTGAAGGGCGCGTATTAAGAGCCATAGCAAACAATCGCAAAGCAGGGAAATCGACAGACTTCTTTGCTTTACAACTGCCACGCCAAACACGTCACTATGTCCCTAAGCTCATCGCTGCTACGCAATTGCTCAAACAACAATTAATGCCATTTCCAGCCATTGCCAATACGCAGGCCATCACCACCGTGTCATTGCCAGCAGCAACCATTTTAGACAGAGATCCAAATTGGTCTATGTTGGCCGAGCTTAACACCGGGTATGCGCGCTTTCCCGCTTTACTTGGCGGCCCCAATCGACTCATTATGCCACTCGACAAAGCCCAGCAATGGCAGAGCTATGCCAAAAACCTGCCCACAATGCCAAGCAATCAATGGCAAACTTACACAGTACGCCGAGGCGATAGCCTCAGTGTCATTGCAGCTAATTACGAACTGAGTGTGAGCCAACTTAAATCATTTAATCAATTACGCTCAGACACAATACGCATAGGGCAACACTTGGTATTACCGGTACTGGCAGATCAACACTACACCTATACCGTTAAATCAGGTGACAGTTTATGGCGCATTGCCAAGCAATTTAATGTCTCTGTCAATAAATTGAAGCAATGGAATGAACTCTCTGGCTCTACACTGCAAATTGGCAAGCAACTGACTATTTTTTAGCCGCGCCCTAGACATATCCAAAGGAGGTGAACATGTCTTCACAGCAAGACGACACAGTGGAACAATCTGACGCCACAGAATCGCAGCATAGTCAGCAGCCGAAGTTTAAATTGCGTTTATCACGCTCTAAAATGAACAGCATCTTGGCACTGTGTGCCATCTTTATTTCTGCAGCATCCTTTTATGCCACATATATGCAAGCAAAGGCCGCACAAGAGCAAGTCACTGCCGCAGAAAGGCAGCTGTATGCGGAAACTTGGCCATGGCTACAAGTCAGCTATAGCGACTATGATATTGAAGCAGAGCGGTCCCACATGACGGTCAAAGTGAAAAACTCCGGCACAGGACCTGCACTGATAAAATCCATGCAATTTGAATATCAGGATACACAGTACGATACCCTCGTCGCACTGTTGAATGATTGCTGTAACCTCGATGCTTACCGAACTGCGCTTAAAGAGCTACAAGCAGATAATGGTGATATCAACTACCTGAAGCAATTTGGCTGGTATGTTACCAGTAACCCCAATAACTCGCTGTTGGCCGATGGCAATGATTTGGTCTTATTTTCCATGGTAAGAAGTAAATTTAATAACAATTTATGGGAAAAAATCGGTGAAATAGCCCATGATATTGAAGTCAATACTTGCTATTGCTCCTTGCTCAAGCAATGCTACACAGTGAATAAAGCGTCAGAAGTAAAAAAGGTTGCGAATTGTTCCAATTCAACACAATAAATCGTCGAAAAGCGGCTAAACACATTTGTTTATACGAAGGGGTCATTGCACATTTATATGTCGATACACGCGGCAATGTGACCTTAGGCGCTGGCTTTCATATTACCAGCGCCAAAGCGCTAAATAAATTTGCCCTGCGCGAAAAATCCACCCACAAAGCGGCAAGTCGAGCACTTAAAATACAAGAGTTTGAGACCATTTCTCGCCTACCTGCAGGGCGTCTGGCCAGTTGGTATGAGTCACACTGCAAATTGTACTTGCCACAGCAAGCGTGCATCAAATTATTAGAAAAGAAGGTCGAGGAGTTTGAAGCCGAACTTAGCCGCCTTTTCAGTACGAAAAATGGCTATATCCCCTTTCACCGTATGCCTTCCAATGTGCAACTCGCACTGCTCGACATGGCATACAATTTAGGTACACCTAATTTAAGTCGTGCATGGCCAAAGCTACTACATGCCATTCGCACTGAGAATTGGCAGCTCGCTGCCAAAGAATGCCACCGAAAACACGTGAGTAAAGCCCGAAATAACGCCACAGCGCGCTTGTTCAAGCAAAGTGGTACCGCCAGTTTATTGCAAAGACTCGGTCACTTTATCCTTGCCAAAGCACTCTCTCGATTTAAGCGCTAAGCGCAAATGTTTCGATTGGCGTATAGTGGAGCCCGTCATCTAGGGTGTGTGACTGGTATAAATGAAAGTGCGTCACATCAAGCGAGAAAGGCTCGATGGGCACATCAACGTGAGGCACCGGCTTAACACCACGAAACAAGGTAATATGGGGTGAAAATGGATAAGGGTTACGATACAAGCCCAATTGCTCCCCATACTCTCGTAAAGGGTCTGCAAGACTGCCCAATGACCGATTTATGTGATCGGGCTGCAAATAAAATATCCCGTTATTAGACCAATATCCAGACTCCGCAAAACGCAATTGAAAAGGCGGTAACACCAACTCCCTCGCCCATCTGATCAATGTATCTTCTCGCTCGCTATCTACCTGTGCAAGAAATGCCAACGTCATATGCCAATTACGAGACAACGTCGGCGCTTTTTTCGCTGTCACATGTAGAGTGAGCCAACTTTCAATATGCGCCCTCTGCCTCGCTTCCAGCCCGATACCAAAAAACAGCCGTTTACCCGACATTATTTAAACACCACTGTTTTATGACTAGGTTGGTACACTCGCGTTTGCGGCGCTGTCCATTTACCTTGCTTAAAATACTCAGTTGCAACGCTAAATTGGCCTGCTTTAAAACGACTGGTCGACTTTACCTGTGTGATCCCATCTTGATTACCCACCACCTGTTCATAAGCTGCAAATTCATGGTCACTGAGCACTTCTATGCGTCCAGAGGTGTAAAACCCAGCTGTGGTAAAATAATAAAACACCAAGGATTGCTTTTGCTTATCCCAAAAAATCAGTGACTCGCCACCGTAATCACCATTATTGATAGAGTGTACTGTCCGGATCGCGGTACCATTCAATGCCCGCTCCCAGCGGCTCACATCCTGCACTGCAGGCGTCCCTGTGGACATACTAAAACTGGCTTCCCAAGTGCCTAGGTATGGCGCGAATACCTTCAGCTCTTTAGCTAAATCCGCCGACCAAGCAATTGGGTTGTATATACATATTAAACATAGCCCCCATCGCAGCACATCCATCTTCTTTCCCCTTATATTGTCAAGTGTGCTTTAACTGTAGTGTGTGCATCCACAAAGCACAAAAAAAGCGCTCAGATGAGCGCTTTTTCAGGTCTATGATTATCAGGCTTTTTTGTCTGCCGAGAAATACTTACGACGCATTAAGTCGTGTATTACCAACTCTTGCTCACGACCATATGCTTTAAACATACGATTATTGTGCATGTGCAGTAATGAGCCCAATAACGAATTTTTAGTACAATTAAGCTGCTGCGCTGCGATCTGTTGATTCAACTTTTCAACCACAGGTGCCGCGTTATGTTGCCATTGCTCTAATATGGTTAATATCGCCGTTTGTACCTCATCACAGTGTTCTGCTTGCTCAGGGACCAATTTCGCGAGATCATCATCAAGCTTTTCTTGATATTCACGATAACGATTACCGAGCTGTTTACGCAGCACACTGGTCTCATTAAACTCGCGACCAAAGCCCTCTCTCAGCTGGCTTACCAAAGCAAAACGTGCTTCATCAGTGTACTCAAAGAGGTTGAGTAATCGATGTGTACACGCCACGGCAACACGCCAACGTACATCCTCACCGTACTCATCAATTAAACCACATGTTTGCGCAATCAAACGGCTATCAAACATAAAGAGTGACTCAACTAAACTCATCGACTCAGGACCACCGTACCGCTCAACTTCACGCTCATACGTCATAAGTTCAACTTTATGCAACTCGCCTGACTCAATTTTTGGGTCTAACAGCGCATTCAAACGCGGCAACAGTTGACCACACAATTGTTGCGGATCACCATAAAAACGCAAGCGAATATGCCAATCTGGATCCCCATAACGAATAAAGAACCACTTATCGTATAACTCACCATTTTGCTCAATTAAGGGTAATAACTCTTCCGTTAAGAGTTGCTCCACCAGCGAATTCCCCGAGTAGATTTTTAAGCTTAACCACTCAGAGCCTGCACTAAAACGCCGCTTAATCGGCGCCGCCGTGATATTGGCGTAAGGGTCATCAGAGAAATGCGCATGCACAGGTGCATGATCGTTCAAAAATGGCACAATCACTTCATTACTGTAGTGATGTCCTGCACTGTCCACCACACGAGAGCGATAGTGACTGGTCAATACTTCTTTTAACTCAACATTCGTTTGCCCTTTGGTTTCACTCAACAAAATAGCAAACATATCTGGATTGCGGATATCCAGTTGTAATACATTATCCGACATGGCAAAACTGACTTGTGCATCCAGCTGATACTTCTGCATTAGCACGTCTAATTGTGCGCGGTTAAACTGGCCTTTTTTATTGATCGCTTCCAGTTCACTGCGCTCAATACGCCATGTTTTTTCGCTTAAGATCAGGTTATCTAACATCACTCGCGGCACAAATGCGGCACGTTGAGTGCTAGCTGGCATGCTGAAATGCGGCGCACGACCTTCTTGGTGTTGTAACATACATAAAAATTTATATGCACTGAGACTGCGTGCGGAGTAATTGTGTGCACTCGATAAACGCGGCACCACTTGTTTGTTCAAGCGCTTACTCCACAGCTTCACCTTTTGCCCTTCAACCCAGACATGTAAATCATTGAGCGGAATTTGATACTCATCCTCAAGTGCACTGTCCGCCATAAATACAATCTCATACTGCCTCAAGTGCGGTCGCGCGATCACGTTGCCCGGGCGTCCCTCTGGCATATGCACAACTTCCGCAAAAATGACATCTTCATTGTGCGCCTGCTCTTGCTCTAAATGCTGGATCACCGATGCTTTTAGCTCGGTGTTTAGGTGACAAAAACGGCCTAACAAATTGGCGGCAGAGGGGCCATAACATCCATTGAATTTATAAACTGGGTTGCCTCTATCATCTTGATATAGGCTCAACATGGTTGCAAACGAGTAAGGGAGTTTGTTTACAGCATCTTGGTTGCTGATTTTGCCTTTTAGTTCTTTGCTCTTTAAGACAACACAGGTTTTATCACGGTTTTCAGGCAAACTTAAAGCCCGCTCTACCAGGTTATCAATCATGCTAAGCTCAGGTGCGGTGCCTTGGTTAGTGCTACTGCGCGCCAAATTTAACCCTGCAACCAAAGGCGCTTCGTATCCGGTTTCTGTCGAAATACCAATCCCAGACTCATCATCTAATATGACATCTAGTGGCACGAACTGACCTTCAAAGCGACTGTTAAACTGGGTCATAAATTGGCTTAAACCCGAGCCTGAGTTCGAAATGGAAAGCCCTGCGATGACCTCAATCTGCTTCTGGACACGCTTGATTTCCATTTCAGAAATTTGGCACTGCTCAAACGCACGGTAAATATCACTTTGGAATAGTTTGTTTTCTTGGGCTTTCACCGGCAAGCTTTCAAAATGAGACAATAACTGTTTGTAAGGAGTAATTTCACCACTGCGTGCAGTGTCCAATTCCTCTATTTGCGCCAACGCGGTTGCTAATTTATCTGCGGCATCAAACTCTTTGATCCCTTCAATCGATTTGAGCAACGCAAGATCTGGAGAGTCTCCGGTCAGCGGTAAAGGAATATCCGCTAACAAAACGCCTTCATCAATCAGGTCTTGAATGTAATTTTCGACTTCTTCTTTATTCGCTTCATCATACTGTGCACAAAATCCCGCAACTAAGTCATTAAAACTTAAACCCGGTTTAGCAAGCGCCAAAGCGAACTTAAAGTACTCGTCACTTTCTACTGCACTCAAGCGATATTGCATCGCGTCATCTGACAGGTAAGTCTCTATATAACGACATTGCTCGGCAATAAAATAATGTGATGAATTTGGTTTATAAGTCAGATGCTCAGAGCGCGAGGCGTGTTTAATAAAATGCTCTTTTAGTGCAGATAAATAGAACATATCAAGGCGAGTTTTGCGAGTGTCTTTTACATGCGCTGCCGGCGTTAATACTGTTTGAGCTTCAATTTGACCTTGATGGATACCTGAAAATAAGCCAAAGGGCGTCGGACGAGAACACATACGCACCATGTATTTAATCAACGCATGGGCAACCTTTTTACCCTGCTTAGACTCAGGCTTGGTACGCCACTGCTCAATGCGCTCTAAGAGCGAAGGGCTAGCAAGATAAATCGCTTCCTCAACCCCTGGAGTCGCCAACCATGCACTCAGCAAGGTATTTGTATCTTGCTCCTCATCACCAAATGCGACCAGCTGCTCAAGCGCCAAACGCGGTGTGCGAATCACAAAGAACTTATCATTTTTTAATTGTTTGCTAGACATTTCAGTACTCCTAAGCCATCAACAAGCAGTCAGTCCAACTCACATCATCATTCAACAAGCTGATCAGTCCACAACCAACCCCTGCATACCCCATTAAGAAACCAAAATCTTGTTCGTGTGTTTTACTCATCCCATTGTAGGAATGCAACGCAGCCAAACCTCGCTCACGATAAGCGGTTAAGCTGTAATCAACCCAATATTTAGCGGCTTCAGCCAATTTGGGGTCGGGGATCACTTTATTGACGATTTGAAATATCAACGCTAAACCAACAAAGCCATGGCATAAACCAGCATCATTGATAGAACCACTTTTGTCATCTCGTTTAGCGGCATGAATCGCGATTTCACGTGCGCGCTCTACATAACTAGGCCTGTCTAATGCGTGACCTGCCCGAGCCAAAGTAAGCGCAATCGTGATGTCACCATAACACCAACCCAACCGTGAGGTTGGTTCACTCTCTTCTGCACACGTGCCATAACAAGAATGAGCATGTTCATGCCCGGATTGATGTGCTAATAACCAGTCACACGCTCCCAAAACTAACTTAGCAACGCGTTCTTTTAAGGAAGGAATGGTCAGTGCGGGTAATAATGCGGCTATGATCCCTGGAACACCATGTGCAAGACCGAGATTAAACTCTGCTTTTTCTCGATCATCAGTCTCAAAACGATAAACGGACTCTTTTGGCTGTGACCACGCTATATGACCATTATCAAAATACGTCGCGGTGCTTTCTAGCCCTTTAACAATCACAGCGTACAGCTTAGATTGATCTGAAAACAGGCTGCGTCTTGCCGCGTAAGGTGCATAGCCTGACAATCCGAGTACCATTTCTATTTCACCTGGCCACGGGTCGTAATCTAATGCTTGTACAAATAAGTCGTCGACATCTTCAAGCAGCTCAGGATCGTACTCTTCTCTATCAGCCTGATTAAAAAACTCCAACACCCAAGCTTGGCCCGCTAAGCCTGAACTTAATTCAAAACTTTGCTCTGAGAGTTGCTCTTGTAATAATTCTAATTTCTCTGAAAACAGGGCCTCATCAACGGTATTTGGGTCAATCTGATGGGCTTTAAACAAAAATAATAGCTGGCCTGCAAGCCCGCTCAGTAAGCCATTTTTTAACTCATTGTTTGTTTGCAGATGACTGCTGACTTCTTGTGCAAGCACGGAGATAATGCTACTAATCTCTTGGCGCTGATTATCTGTGATCAATAGTTGCTCTGACATTGTCTTCCTTAATAATAAAGCTTTATTTTTTTTGTTGTCTCAATAAAAGCTATCTTAATTCATGTGCGAGCTCAATAAGGCTGTCACCACTCACTATCCTCTCGCCGCTTATATAGTCTCTTTATGTGTTTCCTAATCTGTTCTGCAATCACCAACTCAAAAGCGGTGGTGATTGCACATTTCGCCCATTACTCACTCTCTTGAGCTAATTCTTCTGCGTGTACTTTTTGCAAGCGGATCTCTCTATCTGCTGAGGCAATGGTTTCTTTACGATGAGCAATGATCACGCGTGTCATGTCTAAACGACTCACCGCTTCGTTGATATCAGACTCTAAAGTGGTATCTAGGTGACTCGTTGCTTCATCCATAAATAAGATTTTAGGCTGTTTATACAGCGCACGCGCAAGGATAATACGCTGTTTTTGACCCCCTGATAACGAGGATCCCATATCCCCTATTAAGCTGTCATAACCCATTGGCATTTGGCTAATATCATCATGTATGGCAGCAAGTTGCGCGCAATACACAACACGCTCCATATCTATGGGCGTATCAAAAAATGCAATGTTATCTGCGACTGAGCCGGACAATAACTCATCATCTTGCATCACCGCCGCGATTTGCTGACGATATTGACGAGCACCAATCTGATCAATCGGCACATCATCAATCAATACCTCACCACTTTTAGCTTGGTTTAATCCCAGCATAATTTTAAGGAGTGTTGATTTACCACAACCAGAAGGCCCTGTAATCGCCACTGACTCACCCGGTGAGATGGACAAATTTAAGTTATGTAATACATCAGGTGTCGCATCCGAGTATGAAAAGCAGATATTCTTTAGTTCAACTTTACCCTCAACTGAATGTTTCTTAAGTTGCTCAGGTTGCAATGTTTCTTTTTCTGTTAATGCGATATCTGCGATACGATCGAAATGCAGACCAACCATCTTAAATTCAATCAGTTTTTCTATTAGGTTAGCGGTCTTATCCATAAACTGACGCTTGTACGACATAAACGCAAAGAGCATGCCCGTACTAAACCCACCTTCCAGCACCAAATGCGCAGCCAAATAAACAACTAAGATATTTTCAATGCCAAATAAAGCACGGTTGATCGCATCATAACCAATTTGGAAATTACCCAAACGAATACTTTGATTGATGGCATTGGCATAGCGGTTTTGCCACTGCCCTTCCCGCTTCACCTCTGAACCAAATAGCTTAATTGTCTGAATCCCGCGTACCGTCTCCATAAAATTAGAGTTTTCTTCTGCACGGGCCATGATCTCTTGTTCACTTATATTCCTAAACGGCTTGTACATTGCAATGCGCACCAAAGCATAGGCAATCACCGCGGTCAGTACCACCACAGATAAGGTTGGGCTATAAAAGAATATCATCGCCAACGTAATGATAGCCATCAGCCCATCGATTATGGCTTCTATGACTCCGGTGGTTAAGATCTGTTTGACCTGTTGTAATGACCCAAATCGAGACACCACATCGCCCATGTGGCGTTTTTCAAAGTAAGAGATCGGTAGTCGGACTAGGTGATGAAATAGATTCGCCCCCAGTTGAATATTCATTTGATTGCCAAAGTGCAACAACGTGAACCCACGCAGTGCATTGGTGGCAATTTCAAATACTAACACAAGGAAAAAACCAGTGGCCAATACCGTTAAGAGATTAGTATCCCCCGTCAGCACCACGTCGTCGATGACTAACTGAATATAATAGGGCGCAGCAAGCGTGAATACCTGCAACAATATCGACAAGAGAAATATCAACAGTAAAGAGCGTTTGAGCCCCGTGATCCGACTCCAGAAATCAGCGAACCTTAAACTGGGCTTTTTCTCTTTCTTTTCGAAACTCTTTGTGGGAGTCAGCTCCAGCGCTACGCCAGTAAAATGCTTAGATGCCTCTTCAATCGTAAAGGTTTTTTCGCCGTAGGCTGGGTCATGGATCACAATGCGCTTTTCATTGGCTTTTTTGAGCACCACAAAGTGGTTCATATCCCAGTGTAAAATACACGGTGTTTGCAGTGCATCAAGATCTTCCAACTCAATTCTGAGTGGTCTCGAGCTCAGCTCTAACTGCTCGGCGAAATGCATGATATCGAGCAATGTCGCGCCTTCAATCGATATACTGAATTTTTGCCTCAGTGTCGTCAGATCACTGTGGTAGCCATGGTATGCAGCGACCATAGCCAAGCTGGCCAAACCACATTCAGCCGCTTCTGATTGCAAAATAACCGGTAATGAATTCCTTGACCAAAACTGTAATTTTTGTACCGGTGAGTTATCTTCCTGGTGCATATAAAGCCTTTTTATTATCGTTATTGCAGCTACAGCTGTCCTTTAATACTAAATACGGGATCAAACAACCAACGTAGTAATGATCGCTCCTCGATAATGATATCTGCATCCAACATCATCCCTGCTCGCAACGGCGTCGATTTACCATACGCCTGAATATGCTGCTCAGACAAAGACACAATGACGCGGTAAGCCGGTTCACTGATCATGCCAGGAATAATTGCCTCCTCAGGTAAGATCAAAGAACTGCTGATCTGCTTTATTTCACCACCATAAATACCAAACTTTTCGTATGGAAAAGCGTGATAGCGCAATTTTGCTTCTTGCCCAGATTCAATGAAACCAAACGCCGATGTCGGGACATAAATGACAGCCTGCATCTGACTATTTTCTG
Source organism: Pseudoalteromonas luteoviolacea CPMOR-1 (assembly GCF_001625685.1). Taxonomy (GTDB): domain Bacteria; phylum Pseudomonadota; class Gammaproteobacteria; order Enterobacterales; family Alteromonadaceae; genus Pseudoalteromonas; species Pseudoalteromonas luteoviolacea_K. The sequence continues at coordinate 126,565 of NZ_AUYC01000028.1, forward strand.
GGATCACACTCAGTAACCGCTCTCCGGTCACCACATTTTTACCGACTTTGGCCAATAAACCGGTCACCACCCCCGCTTTTGGCGCTCTCAGCTCCCCTAATCGTTGCTGCTCGACCGACGACAATTGCATTTTCATCTCAGCACGTTGTGAATTCAATTGATTGATGCGCTCCGCATGTTGCAAGGGTAACTTTTCCAGCTGAGTATCATATTGAGCGATTTGCGATTGCAAACTGAGTTTTTCAGCGCGCATCGACGAAGACTGTTGTTGTAGCGACAGCAAGGTGTCTTTTTGTCGCTGTAGCTCTAATTCTGAAATATAACCAGTGCCTTTTAAGGTGCTGATCTGGCTAACCATTTGTTCATTTAACTCAAGTCGCTTAGTAAAGGTTTTCGACTGGTTATTCAATTCAATCAAACGTTTTTGTGCCGTCGCTTTTTGTTGTTCCAACTCTGTTAGATCAAGTTGGTTTTGTTGCTCCTGCTGCGCAATTAAGCGCTCAAGGTTTTGTAATTGAAATGCATATTGATTGAGTAAAGCCTGATTTAATTCAAGGGCTTGCGTGCTGTGTTTGGCGGATGCTATACGTAAAATAGCTTGATTTGCTTCAACGAGCTGCCCTTCCTCTACGAGCACTTCCGCTATGACGCCCTCTTGTGATGCAACCATGCTCAATACCCCAGTATTAGGCTCGAGCACGCCCGTAACGCGCTCTTTTCGCGCATAACTGCCTAACGTAAGGTAAATGATACTGATGATCACTACAGATAAGATCAGAAAGGTAAGTGTTCTAAACACAGGCGGCTGAACTAAACTCACAGCGCCTTCTAATCGGTGTCGCTTATTCTCAAGTACTTCTTTGCGAAAGAGATTTTCCATAATAACTTGTACACTCGAATGAATTGTTTTTATTGTTAAATTTTATTTAACCTCAACGATAATGTATCACTTTAGCCTAAAGAAAGGAATCAGGGACAAAAAGGGAAACGTGTTTCCCTTTTTTATTGAAAAGTTACGATTTTTTCACCGGTCTTTGCCAGCCTGCAATATTACGTTGCTTGCCTCTGGCAACCGCCAGCTGCTCGTCTTGTACTGTACTTGTGATCACAGAACCTGCAGCAATTGTCGCCTGTGCACCAATTTTAACAGGCGCAACCAATGAAGAATTAGAGCCAATAAATGCACCATCCCCAATGATAGTTTGCGATTTATTTACTCCGTCATAATTACAAGTAATGGTGCCAGCACCAATATTCACTTTTTCACCCACTTGGGTGTCACCAAGGTACGTGAAGTGATTGGCTTTTGATCCGGAACCAAGGCGCGATTTTTTCATCTCAACAAAATTACCAACATGGGCGTTTTCTTCCATCACGGCGCCTGGACGCAGTCGTGCAAAAGGCCCTAATGTACACTTTGCTTTTACTTCAGCTTCTTCAATAATTGAGTTGGCCTTAATGACGACGCCATCCCCAATGGTACAGTCTTTTAACACACAGTTGGGACCAATACGTACATCATTGCCTATAGTGACTTTGCCTTCGAAAATCACATTGACGTCAATTTCAACATCTTGCCCCGTTGTCACTTCACCACGCACGTCAATTCTTGCAGGGTCAGCGAGACTCGCACCGTTGAGCATCAACTCTGTTGCTTCACGCTCTTGGTAGGCACGTTCTAACGCAGCCAGTTGCACACGATTATTTGCCCCTTCCACTTCCATTTTATCATCAGGTTGCGCTGATGTGATTTCAATGCCCTCTTGGTGCGCCATCGCAACAATATCCGTCAGATAGTACTCACCCTGTGCATTGTTATTTGAAAGTTGACCCAGCCACTTTTTCAAAAGCTCGCCATTTGCCGCCATGATGCCGGTGTTGATTTCTTGAATCTTAAGCTGCTCAGCTGATGCATCTTTTTGCTCAACTATCCCAACTAATTTGCCATTTTCTCGCACCATACGGCCATAGCCAGTCGGGTTATCTAACGTTACGGTTAACACCGCTAAGCCTTTTTCAGGCGTCACTGCGAGTAACTTCTCTAATGTTGACTGCTTGGTTAATGGTACATCTCCATACAAAATTAATACTGTATCGTCATCACTTAAATGCTGCTTTGCAACTGCGACCGCATGGCCAGTACCTAGCTGTTCTTCTTGCAACACCCAGTTCACGTCATTATGAGACAAACAAGCTTTTAATTGCTCACCACCGTGCCCATATACTAAGTTGGTCGACTTAGCCCCTAGCGCTTTCGAGTTATTTATTACGTGCTGAACCATAGGTTTTCCAGCAATAGGGTGTAACACTTTAGGTAATTTTGAACGCATACGAGTGCCTTTACCCGCAGCAAGAATGACAGTATTCAATGACATCTGTGATGGATCCTTTTTTAAAACTTACGATTTCTGCACCCTATCTCTTACTTTAAGATTGTCACTCCGTGTGCCCAACCAGACTCAACCGCAGGTTTAAATAATGCGCAGAAATAATTGACGATATTTTAACTCGATTTATCCAAATTGATAGTCATAAAAATGTTTTTACTTCTCATAATTCGTATAAAAATACTTGCATATCTTTCCCATTTTTTACTGTTGCCGCTTAAACCGAATGACTTTGTTATTCTCTTCACGTCTCAAGTACGCCTTTTACTCGGCACTTATCACTTTTTCTAATTGTAAACCTGTAACATTTAACGGCTTTTTTCTAAACAAAAACCAGTTAGTATGTCGCTATCTTAAATAAAACACATTAGTCCAAAGTGCAATGACCTACTCTAAAGCACATACACAATGATCAAGTGCGCAATCACGTTAAAATAGGGACTAATTAATTTTGTCGCCCTAATGGCAGACAACAGACCCGAGTGTCCTAACAGGCTTTGCAAGGAAGCTGAGCCTATTTATGACGTAACTATAACAGGTCAAGCGATTGACTCTCATTTCAGGTTGATGTTGCAAACACTCAATAAATGTTGGCCATGAGTGACCTTCTGAATATGATGGGATAAAAACGCCACCCAAATGCTGGGGGAGGAAAGTTTAAACAAATTCGGGGGAAATAATGATGGTCAAAAATTTACATCAATTGTTTTAGAATAATGGAAACTCTGAAAGACACCAATAGACCATCTTAAGACAGTATAATCCTACTAACAAGCTTCACTACAAATGGGACTGTTATAGATTATCCATATATACATGTACTGGAATACCACAGCCCTAACAACAACAGACAAACTCAACGATGATAGGCCATACAGCTAGACTATCATAAAACACATTTATACACGAACACCACTTTTCCACATTATCAATGAGCGCTCATCAATATATAGAGGTCTAGAAACAAAGTACCTATTTACTCTTAAGGATTAGTGAAAATAGAGGCGTACAATAAAAAGCTTATATGACTGACATATAGCCACATAAGCTCAATTAAAATTAACTAAGCACTAAAATTAGTGATTTTCTGGGGTTACATTCGCTTGAAGAAACTCATGACAACCACTTGCACAGTTCGAACAAACACCACCTGCTACATTTGGTGTTAATGCATTAGGTAATTTATTTTTATCATTTGACAAGTTTGCCAAGTTTTTTTTCTTTATTTTTAATATTTTTTTCATTGCAGAGCTCTATTATTTGTTATTATTTACCAATTGGGCGTTAGCGAAGCAATCACAAGTCATATCACAGCTTCCGCCGCCAATATTCTTTGTATTCTCACTAGACAGAACCACCTTACTAGAAAGGTTTTTGAATGACTTTTTCTTTAGAGAAACCACCATAAAATACTCCTTTTAAATTTAAAAATTCAACTGGGAAAGTTGAATCAATATAAATAATACATAAAAAACAAAATAAATTTCAACACAAAAATCCAATGCATTAAACATTATTATCGGAAGCGACTTATCTAGCAGCTAAGGACAATGAATAAAAATCAAAGCCATCATTTATTACATTTTAAAGGATAAGCATAAAAAATTTTCCTAAAAAACACTTTTTCAATTATTTTAATTTAAGCATTAATAATTAATATTTCGCTAACAAATGGTTGAGTAAAATACTTATTCCACTTAGTAGAACAAGCTGATTTACCAAGAAACTCGAAGCACACCTTATTAACCCCTCCATTAACAAAAAAGCAAATGCTTGATTATTAATAAAAAATCACACAAAAAGAGTCAACCACGATTTTTTATCCATAAAAAATTGAACAAGTCAACCAACAACAAAAACCAAAAAAAATAGTTGCATTTTTTAACATAATATACACTTTTTTTTTGTGTGGTTACATTCTTGAAATTAATTTATTAATCTGTTTTAATCCTTTTCATCGAGAATGCTCGGGGTCAGATAACAAGATATAGCTAAGTGCTCTTCTTCACGAGTAATTAGTTAGGGCAATAATAAATTAAAATTTTAAATCTCGATTTTTTAAATTTAGCACTTCAAGGAAATGAGTTTTGGAACAAGTAGAAACCCGTCATAAAAGAATGAAAAAATCATTACTTAACAAAGTTGTTTTTCAAAGTTTAATATCCAACTTCACAATATCGTAAAAAGACGACTTAGACTTAACCGCATAAATTTTAGTTTAAAAACTAAAATATAACGTGTCACTGAATCTAAGCCTCAACGATATAAAAACCTGTAACATAAATATATTAATCTTAATTATAGGAATCCTATAACTTTGTAGGGTACACCTGGCATGATTTTTATTCTAGTTTGTTAATTAAGGAAATTATAATAATGAAAGTTGGAATTGACGCTATGGGCGTTTATGTGCCTAAGCTGTATTTAGACCTAACTAAAGAGTGGGCCATTAATAGAGCACCAAGTGCATCTCAAGAATCAATCAATGCCCTTGTTGGTAAAGTTGAAAAAGGCATTGGGATTCAGAAAATTGCAATTCCTGACCATCATGAAGACCCCGTAACTATGGCGGCAAACGCGGTGATACGAGCATTAGAAAACGGGGCGATTGATATTGATGATGTAAGTTCTATCGTAGTGTCTACCGAATCATCAATCGATCAATCCAAACCAATCTCAGCATATTTGTTAGGACTATTAGAAAGTTACTTTGCCAAACCGCTAAATTCAATTAGCTGCTCTCAAATACAGTTTGCTTGTATAGGTTCAACTTATGCAATTGAAAACGGCTTAAATTCACTACTGGCAAAAACAAGTGATAAACCATACCAAATCGTTGTCTCTACAGAACATGCACTATACCCTTTAAAAAGTGCAGGTGAGTCAACACAAGGGGCAGGCGCTATCGCCTTGGTGCTCTCTGAAAACCCAAGGTTAGTTGAGTTGGATCCCTTCTCTTTTGGCACTTGCACAAAGGATGAAAGTGATTTTTATCGACCTAATATTTCACAAACACCCATTGTAGATGGAAAAAAGTCAATCTCAATATATTGTGACTGTGCTGAAAGTGCGTTTAAAACTAATTTATTGAAAAGTAGAACAGCACCAACTCAATATCAACACTTTTTATTCCACGTGCCTTTTCCAAAAATGGCAGAGTATGGGCTTGCGAGAATATATAGACTCATCCAAGAAAATGTTGGCGAAATTAAAAAAACCCATCCCGATGACGTTTCTCGAGTAGAGTTAATGCTCAAAAGAACTCCAGAGTTTAAAGTATGCTTAGCTGAACAAGTTAATCCGAGTCTTCAACTATCAAAAAGTATCGGAAACATCTACTCTGGCTCTTTATATCTTTCATTGTACAGCCTTTTACACACTAACCAAAACACTGGCAGATCAGTTAATAATCAACACATATTAATGACCGCCTATGGCAGCGGTGCAAGTGCCAAAGTCTTTAGTGCTCAGTTTTCAAAACATGCTTACGAAGAGTTTTCTAAATACCAAACATTAAACCTTGCTGATGTTTGTGATGGGGGGGAAAGACAAGCTATTTCAATGCAAGACTATGAATCTATTCATAATAGTCGTGATTTCTATTATCACAAAGACAAAGATGTTACGGCCTCTTCACCAGTCACAGGTTATATTGAATCAGAATATACAATTCAAGTTACCTCAAAACCTGGTTCAATATGTGAACCAAACAATGAGTTCAAGCTTGATTTTATCGGCGACGGGCAAAATGGCATGTTTGGATACCGATATTACTCTTTTGTAAAAGGACAGTAATTGTATGTGTGGTGTCTCAGCAATTATATCTTTAGAACATAATATACCAGTCGACAAATCACATAGATTAGATCAGCTCTCCGCTTCAATAAAAGCACTTCATCACAGGGGGCCAGATTCAAGCAATACTTGGAGTAACCAGTCTGGGAATATAGTCTTTGGACATGCAAGGCTGGAAATAATGGGTGGCCAATCAGGAACTCAACCGATACACAGTAACTGTGGCAAGTTCACTGCTGTTGTTAACGGCGAGTTCTATGACTATTTGCATATAAAAGAATCTTTAATAAGTAAAGGCTATCACTTTGCAACTAATTCAGACAGCGAAATCATCGTACACCTTTATGCTGAATACGGTATTGATGCATTTGCCCAACTGAGGGGGGAGTTTGCATTCATTTTATTTGACCATGAAAAAAATGAAGTGCTTGCGGCCAGAGATCGATTTGGAATAAAGCCGCTTTTTGTGTGTAAAGAGGATAACACTTACTTTATTTCCTCAGAAATAAAAGGTATCTCTTGTAATCTCAACTCCTTAGATATCAGTGTAAAAAGTTTCTTAGACAGAAGCTATTACCTCGAAAACCAGTCTGTATATAGCGATATTCACTCAATTCCCCCTGGTGAGTACTTGAAAATAACACAACAAGGTTGTGAGTATTATAGTTACTACAACCTGTTTAAAGTAACGCATCAAGAGAAAGCGATTAAATGTGAAGAAGAAGCTAAGAAACGCATAGAAAAAGCCTTATTAAATAGTGTTGAAACAAGGATGATTTCCGATGTCGGTGTGGCATGCTATCTCAGTGGCGGGCTTGATTCCTCTATCATATTGGGCGTTGCATCAAAGCTCACTGATCAAACTTTAGAAGCATTTAACATTGCTTTCACTGATGATAGCGCATTCAATGAAAATGAGCAGGCTATCATTGTTGCAAAACATAACAAGGCCCAATTAAACACTATAGAAGTTAGCTCAGAAGTAATTTCAGAATATTTTGAAAAAGCAGTTTTACATAACGAGCAACCTATATTTAATTCAAACTCTGTCGCAAAATATATATTAAGTCAAAAAGTCAGAGAAAGCGGCCATAAAGTTGTTTTAACTGGAGAAGGCGCTGATGAAATTTTCTATGGCTATTCGCATTTTAGAAAAGATCTTGCTCTCAATATTCGTTCAGATAAAGACTTTGTAAATGACACATACTCAGATAGCGAAATAATAAAAAGTATCAGCTGGCTGCAAGCGCAATATTCTCGATCTCTTCATATCGTAAATAATTATCTAGATACTAATGTTATATCTTCCAACTCATTAGAAGAAAGATTTGCTCAGTTCGCTAAAGCTTTCGATGCCGATGCGAAAGAGCGCTCACCATATTACTGGAATATGACCATGCTCCCCAACTTTGTGTTATCGACACTTGGCGACAGGATGGAAATGGCAAATAGTATCGAAGCCAGACTTCCATTTTTAGATCATAAATTAGCTGACATTGCCTTAAAAATACCAACAGAGTTAAAAGTTAAAGACAGAGTTGAAAAGTATATATTAAGAGAAGCAATGAAAGAGTATTTACCAAGTTCTATATACTCAAGAAAAAAACATTACTTTGAATCGCCTTCAGTGCTTAGAGATACAAAGTCACGGTTTTACATGCAAATTATGGACTTAGTATCATCGTCTAAATCTCTTGGCTTTAATACATCAGTTATATTAGATGAATTCAATCGTTCTGACGAGCAAAAAAAGAGATTTTTAGAACCTATCTTAATAGAGATTGCAAGTTTATCCATCTTAAAATCACACATTTAAAACGGAGTACCTATGTTAGAAGATATCAAAGACAGTATTGTATTAATTGCAGAATTAGACAGTGCAGAGGAAGTTAAATTAGAGTCAAGATTCCTTGAGGATATAGGCTTAGATAGCCTAATGATGATTGACCTTGTAGTTGATGTAGAAAAAAAATTCAAAATTAAAATTGGCGAAGAAGAAGTATTTAATCTGCAAGTTGTTAATGACTTAGTAGAAAAAGTTAAAAGCAAAATTTAATCATTACCTGCTCCATTTTGGAGCAGGTCACTCGAGACAAGTATGCCTAGATCAAAGTGTTTTTCTGAAAACTATAATTTTCCACTGATAGAAATTTCAGATGTATCTATTAACTGCTATACCGGTAGTGTAAAAAAAGCCATTGAAGTTCATGACTATGATTTACTGGAAGATGATCTCTGGGTTTTAGGGAATGGTTTCTACTTCTCATCTTATGATAATGAGTATGGTGTGCCTGAATTTGGTTTTGAAATGGAGGATATAACACAGAAATTCTTTAAAAAATTAAATATAAAATATAAGTACATTGACTTAAACACAGAAGAAATAAAATCAACACTAAATCATTTAATGTCAAATTATAAGGGCATTGTCCAATGGACAAATTCAAAACACTTATCTTATAGTGACTTATATTACTCCAGTAAAGGTTATTTGCATGCAATTTTCATTGAAGGCCAAGATAGTAATAACAACTATAACATTATTGACTCTCTTGTGATCAGTGCAACACCTTCGGCATGCAAAACGACAATGGAGCCTAAACGTTTAGAACAAGCTATTACAGATACGATCGAAGGCTATGCATATTATCAAAATAAATGCTTAGTTATTGTAGATGCTGAAGGAGCATCAAACATAAACAAAAACCTCCTTTTAGAATCAATTAAAGAATCATGTTTATCAATAACAGATAATTACAAAAAAGATTCAAGCATTAAAAAATACTCAAATAGAATCACTGAGTACATGCGCGATTTGGAGGATGATGAAAAGGCAAATTTCCTTAGAAGAATTGTGGACAATATAAACACTCTATATGTCGTACCAAATAGAAAGCTCTTAAGTCGCTCCTTAACAAGAATAATGGGTGACGACTATGAACAGATTAAAAACGAATTCGACTCAGTTTTCTTTCAATGGAAAGCTATTAGTAACTTATGTATTAAATGCTCAATTACCTTATCTGAGGAAGATATTGATCGCATAAGTGAACGATTCGCTCTCGCCGAAAAAGCAGAAATAGATTTTTGGTCAGCATTATCCAAAATACTGGGAGTAAAAAGTTGATAGTACTTATAATTAGCCACCCTTTAAGCCATGACAGCTTCATTAATTACCTTAGAAAAAATGAAATAGATTTCATTATATTAAACAGTGGCAAAAAAACAGAGTCGACGATTGACAGTATTGAAGTTAATCAAGAAATAAAGTGCGATCTAAATAACTATAAAGAAGTGTCTTCTCTATGCTCAGAGTTGCATAACAAATTTGGCTTCGACATCGTTCTATCACATCGAGACTTCACCCAATATTTAGCTGAGTTAATATCTAACCACCTCAGTTTGCCATCACGAGACTTAAACAGTATTAAGGTGCTAACTCATAAATATTTTATGAAGCATCACTTCCAAAAAAATGGCATAAAGACTGCGCATTTTGAATGTATGGATCTGAGCTTAGATTTTGAAAAAGAATGTGAGCGAATCGAGTCTCAAATTCCTTACCCATTCGTTATCAAACCTTGTAATGCTGTTTTTAGTGTTGGCGTTGTAAGAGTGAACAATAGAGATGAGTTTAGAAAAGCTTACCCTAAAACAAAACGTGTTGCGCTTTTGACTCAATCTTTTTCGAGGCCAGAAACGGACAAGAATTACATCCTTATCGAAAGCTATATCCACGGTAAAGAATTTAATTTAGATGGCTTTTCAATCAATGGAAAGTGGCATCCACTCATGTTAAGTGAAAAATACCCTGATTTACACGGGCCGAGATTCCAGGAAAATGCGCTTGTTTTCCACAATAAAGAAATAAATAAAGAATTCAATGATATAGCAAATAATCTTATTGATTCACTGGCGCTCCCAAATTCCCCATTTCATATAGAGATCAGACAAGAATATCAAACTGGTGAGTTATACGTTGTTGAAGCAGCTCCTAGATTATCAGGAATGGGCGAAACTATTGAGTGTATGATAAATGCCGCATCGTCTTTTGACTTATACCAATTTTTCTTACGCCAGCGAGTCCAAGAACCTAACCTAAGACTCAATGTGGACTACCTAAGTGGCTCTCTTGAGTATGAGTTTGTAACAGGGAATGGGGGCACGATAACTGCATTTGATGGCCTTGATACCATCACACAAACACGTGGATTTTCTAAATATCGCTTATTCAAAAGTCCAGGAGACTACATAGCTCCTTCAGAATACAACTTTGAGTCTGTCGCAATTTTTTATTTCAGTATCGAAAATTTAGAAAGTGCAATGAATGTCATTGAGTTAATAGATCAGAATTTTAAGGTGATTTATGAGTGAGAACACCTTAGATAAAGCTGTACCCAATGAAACCACATTGGTAAATGCTTGTTGCCTAATTATCAAGAACTACTTCCCTATATTGCTTACATTTCTATCCAGCTTATTATTGTTTACCATTGATAGGATTAGTCTTTCAAATTACTCTGAAACGGTACTCGCGGCTTCTGGTCCTGCTACATATACTTCCATGGTTTTGCTAACCTTGTTTACCACAGGTATTGCCTATACTCGTACAAAAGTCGCTATCGCGAATGGACAAGGAGAGCAAAAAACAATTGAGAGCGAGATATCAACCTCTATTGCTTCTTCTCTCATTATATCATTAATAGTGATCGCAGTTGGTTCACTTGCTTATTTTATCCCTGACTTTAGCTCTCGTGACATTGCAACAGTACAAGAAGAAAAAGCCTATTTATTATTCTTTCCCTTATTTGGCTTTTTTGCTGCTATCAACTCATGTTTTTCTTCCATATTAGTTGCCCTTTTAAAAAGTAAGTTCGTGCTCTATGTTAGTCTTGTAGAACACGCCTTAAACGCCGCACTGACCGTTTCGTTAGTTTATGGGTTGTGGTTCCTGCCCGAGCTTGGTATCAAAGGAGCAGCGATTGGTACAGCAATTGCTCTCGCTGTAAGTACATGCTTATATGTCATACTGCTGTTGCAGAATCGATTGGTATCTTATCAAGAAATTAAATCAGTATCTTCTTCACAGATTAGAAGCTTTTTCAGTCATGCAATCCCTTTATCTGCATCTGGTGTTTCTAGAGTAATAGGCAACGCATGCTTTGTATGGCTAGTAGGCTCTGTTAGCACAGCAGTTTTAATCTCTAATAATATATTAGTAGCTATCAATTATATTTTCGTGATCCCCATCGTGGCTCTTGGTATTGCAATTAACGCCGTCGTCGCAAATGAAATCGGCAAAGATAAGAATACATCCGTGTTTTTAAACGCTTCAATTTTAGTTGGAACGCTATACTTATTTATTACTTATTTAATAATATCTAACTGCGATAAGTTTTTATTTGACCTATTCACACCGTCAAATATCAACCAATCTCTCGTTAGTATATTCAATGAGTCTTTACTTCCTATGGCTTCTTATATAATTGCATTTTGCTACTCAACCATATTCGCAAAACACCTTGAATCTTACAAAAAAAACAAATTTGTATTCAAAGTAAGATTATATATATCAACCATATTTAACATTACAACATTATATTTATTCTTAAAGTTATTCAGTGATACAGGCAATTTATTGTCAACAGCCTGGTATTTAGGAGCTGCATTTGAAGCTTTAGCAGCCATCATTTTATATATTTACATTATAAAAATTAGAAGAGGTTAACATGAGCAATGATATTTTAAACCGTTTAAATTCAATCATAACAGATACCAAAAAAGATTATGATCTAAAAGAAGATTCTCTTGAAGGTTTATTAAATGACTCGCTAGATGTCATTAAGTTTGTTGTGAAAGTTGAAGAAGAATTTGATATTTACTTAGACGTTGAGCACATTTCAGACAACGCTTTTAAAAGTAAACAATTTATTGTCGAACTGATCTCTGAATTGGTTTAGCACCTATGTATAAGACATATATTCATAAACCTACCTTTATTGGTATAAGCAATATCAATAGAGAGCTTGATAGCTCTCTATCTGATTGTTTTCCGAATGACCTTCATGAGGTGATTGGAAAAAAAGGCCATCTTTTCAAAGATGCATTTTCTAAGTGTACTCTATATTGCGCTTTAAGCGTTGCAAAAGCTAGACACTCCGACCCAAATCGGGCAGGTTTGATATTAGGCACACAATACGGAAATTTTGAAAATCATGCGCGTATGATCGATGAAGCAGGCGACAGCGATACCAAGCTATCCGCACAACTGTTTCCCAACGCCACTTTTGGCTCGGCTTCCGTTTTAAGTTCAATCGCAACAAATTCCAAAGGCACAAATCTCACTTTAAGTGCAGGATTAAGTACAGGCTTTGAAAGTATCAAACAGGCTTTCAAACTTGTTCAAAGCCAGAAGCTTGATAGTGTTATCACTTTAGTTGGTGATGACAGAACATCATTTACAAACGAGAACTCTCTCGCTGAGAGTCAGCTGCCATTGAAAGCATTCATGTCAGCAGTTGAACTCAGTACATCATGTAAAAACGCTCCTTACAGCTTTTATTTAAACACAGTGAAAGGGTTCTCAAATTTAAACGCATTAGTAAAAAGTATTAAAGAGTCTAAAGCCCAGAACACACTGTGGTTTTATCAAGATGAAGAGGTAACAGGCTCTGTTTCAGAGTATTTCGAAGGTCATGCAGCTTCACACTGTGCCGAAAAAGTTAATAAAGAACTGTTTTTTTTAGAAGGTTTAATATCAAAACTTACATCAAGTGAGCATGACTTTGGTGTACTCATTACACCACTAGAAAATGGGAAAATTGGTTACATCCAATTGGGGAAAGAAATCAATGACTAAAAAAGTTGTAATCACCGGTGTTGGTGTCATCAGCCCAATAGGTAAAAGTAAAGAAGAATTTTTTGACTGTTTAACTTCAGGAACAGCCAATATCGCACCTGAAAAGAACGCTTTTAAAGGTCATGGCCAAGATAAAATGTCTTCAAGAATAACCGACAGCGACCTAAAATTTGCTCAAAACGTTGTTAATGATAAGACGCTGGGACCTGGTGCTTTAATGGCCTCTTATGCTGCGTTGGAAGCAATCAAAGACGCCGGTTTAACCGACTTTATTGGTTCGCAGCGTGATATTCCTATTTTTATTGGTAATAGCGAGGGAGAATATGAAATCTATCAAAACTATACTCTCTCTGACACCAATGACGCCCCCGTAAACTCAGCTGGCTTTGCAAGCCACTCCATAGTTGCTGCGATAAGAGACAAGCTCGGGTTAAGTAGTAGCTGTGTCGCAATTCATAATACTTGTTCTTCTTCGAACAACGCGATCGAGCTCGCTGTTTTAGATATTCGACATGGTGATGCAGACATTATCATTTGTGGCTCTTCAGATCCTTTCTCGAACAAAATACAAGCAGGCTTTAATTCTCTTAATGCGATCAGTAAAAACTCTTGCAAGCCCTTTGATAAAAATAGAGATGGCATTGTTGTCTCTGAAGGTGCATTGATATTTATCCTTGAATCACTCGAACACGCGCAAGCGCGTGGTGCAAAAATTTATGCTTATGTAGCTGGTGTAGGTACATCAAACGATGCCTCTCATCTTACAAACCCTAGTCCAGAAGGGATTAAAAATGCGATTGAAAATGCATTATTCGATGCACAGCTAAGTAGTAATGAAATCGACGCAGTCTTCGCGCATGCGACTGGCACTGTCGCCAATGATAAAGCAGAAAATGCCGTTTTCAATGAAGTATTTGGCGACAATCAGCCCAACATTATCGCAATAAAAGGGGTGACAGGTCATATGATGGCAGCTGCAGGTGCAGCGAACACGTTAGCCGCATGTCTGGCATTCGAAGCCGGGATACTCCCACCGACAGCAGCGAATACAGTCATGGACCCAAACCTCAATATCAACTTGTTAAAAACAACGTTAACTACTGAAAGCGTCGAGTATGTAATGTGTAACTCTTATGGGTTTGGTGGCAACAATGGCGTCGTGATTTTAGAAAATAAAGAACAAAAATAACAACTATGAATAACAACAAAGTCGCACTTATAACTGGCGCGTCAAAAGGCATTGGCGCTGCAATTGCTAAAAAACTAGCTTCCCAAAATATAAAAGTAGCCATCAACTATAACAGTAGCCAATTAGATGCGCTGCAAGTGAAAAATGAGATCACGGCACTTGGGGGAGTTGCAGAAGTATTTAAAGCGGATGTTTCTGACCGCCAAGCTGTTTCACGCTTATTTGAAGAGGTTGAAAGCGTACTTGGGCAAGTTAACTTGTTGGTCAACAATGCTGGTGTTGTAGAAAACCGCTTACTGACCAACATGGAAGAAGAAGCTTGGGATAAGGTTATCGATACCAACTTGAAAGCCTGTTTTTTAGTGTCTCAGCGAGCTGCAAGTGCGATGTGCCGCAGTCGGTTTGGTCGAATCTTAAATATAGCCTCGACATGCGGTTTTGTTGGTACAGTTGGGCAAGTAAATTACTCCGCCAGTAAGGGGGGAATTATCGCAATGACACGGTCAATGGCGAAAGAGCTTAGTAGTTATAACATTACCGTCAACTCTATCGCTCCCGGGTTTATCGAAACCGATATGACTGATGGCTTTGACAGCAGCCCCCAAGGTAGGCAAGTCCTCAAGAAAATTTTAATGTCAAGGCCTGGCACCGTTGCGGAGGTTGCAAACATGGCTGCTTTTCTATTATCTGACGAGAATTCATATATGACAGGTCAATCAGTTGTACTAGATGGAGGTCTCAGTGTCTAAGAGAGCGAATATTACAAGTTTTTCTTTACAAAGGCCTGAGTACATACTGTTTGTCATTGTGTCGCTGATGCTTTTCGGGGCATACAGCCTGTTTGAAATACCGGTAAGGTTGGTACCCGATTTAGAAGAGCCAAAAATCACAGTAGTCACTAACTGGGGTGCAGCTAGCCCAGAAGAAATAGAAGCTGAAATACTTGTTCAGCAAGAAAATGTGATTAAAGGGTTATTTGGCTTAAAAGAAATGCGTTCCAGTGCTAATCAGGGTTACGGCTTTATTGATTTAAGTTTCAACTTAGGTACCGATATGAACGAAACCTTAGTTGATTTAGTCGCTAGATTAAACCGAGTGCCTTCATTACCTAGAGATGTCGTACCACCGCAAATATACATGGGCGGTTTTTTCGGAGGAAAAAGAGCATTAACAAACTTTTATTTGCAAAAATTACCAGGCAATACAGAGTCTATTCAAAAATATGTGGAGCTATTAGAAAATTACGTTAGTAAAGAGATTGAAACTATCCCAGGGGTCGCTAGCGTTAAACTCAAAGCCGGTGATATTGACAAACAATTAGATATCGTTTTCGACCCAGTACGAGCCACTAAACTTGGGATCACCGTTGCTGATATGTCACTTGCGATAAAAAGTGCTGAAGACGCTTCATCAGGCACTATACAAGTAGGGAAACGTAACTTCAGCCTTAAATATAAAGGCAGAAAGAAGCTTAACGAACTGGAAAATATAATTGTTAAATGGATCGATGACAGGCCAATTAAATTAGGGGATTTTGCTTCCGTTTACGTTCAGCATATAGAAGTACAAGGGTTTGCAATTCAAAATGGCAATCCTGCAATCTATTTTCAAATATATAAAGACGATAATGCTAATTCACTCAAAGTACTCAACCTGGTCAATAAAAAAATAGAGCAAATAAACCAGGGGCTCGGAGTGAGGGAAAATGTCAAATTAGTTCAGTCTTTCGACTCGACCATATTTATTGAACGATCCATTGCACAACTAACCTCTAGTTTGTTGACAGGGATCGGTCTAGCTGTGCTAGTGCTCTGGTTCTTTTTGCGTTCGTTCAAATCAACCATCGCAATTGCAGCCATTGTTCCTATTTGTATCATAACGACAATTCTAGTTATCTACCTCAGCGGCCGAACAATCAATATAATCAGTTTGGCGGGTCTCGCCCTTTCAGTTGGACTGCTTTTAGATGCCGGAATTATTGTGGTCGAAAATATTATCAGGGTTCACAAAGGAGGAAACTTTGCGGAGTCCGTAAATCGCGGTGTTAACGGTGTTTGGGTTGCACTCGTTGCCTCAACAATAACAACTGTAGCCATATTCCTACCAGTCATATATATGGAAGGGATTGAAGGACAAATATTTGGAGACTTAGCATTTACCGTCACGGTCTCTGTTGTCGTCTCATTTTTTATATCGATTACGATTCTACCAATAATCGTAAATAACTGGCTTGCAGAAGAGAAAGGAAAAGATCCATATAAATCACTTTGGACCAAGCTTGCCAATCAAGTGAATACTCTAACAGGGACAAAAACACGCTCAATCACAATATTAAGCACCATAATCGTGAGCTCTATTGTTGGTACGGTATATTTAAAACCACATCTGGATTACCTACCCAGCCTAAAGCGTGACTCGGTCACAGGTTATATTAGCTTGCCACCTAATAACACCTTAGAAAACACTAGAAAACATATTTTGGATGTGATCACCGATCGTCTTGAGCCTTACATGAACCATGAAAAAACACCTTATATCAAGAACTACTATATCTTGGCAGGGACATGGGGAGCTGAAATAGGTGCGCGAGCAGTAAATAATGAAGACATTGCAGCGCTTACAAAATTATTAAAAACAGAGATTCTAGCTGATATTCCTGACACTAATGCATACCCGCGACAAACCGACCTGCTCAGTGCGTTCAGTGAAAACGGCATGATACAGCTCAACATATATGGTGATAATTACGACATCATCTCTGATGTAACGTCTAAAGTCCTGATCAAAGCCAGAGAACAACTACCGGGCGCGAGTATTTACTCTTCACCAACAGTCCCATCAATTCAACCTGAGATAATTGTCACCCCAAACCTAGAAAGTATTCATCGTCGAGGGTTATCAGAATATGAGGTAGTTAATGCGCTGAAGACGTCTGGTACAGGTCTTTATATCAAAGAGTACTATGCCGACGGAGACATCATGAAAATGTATCTAAGGACTACAGAAGTTTACAATCCATCCGAAATTGGTGAAATACCTTTTATCAGTGAAAATGGAGAAACCTATAAACTAAATGATGTATTAAAAATAAAACAAAAAGTGGGTTATAAAAACATTGTAAGAGTTAATAAAGAAAGAACTATAACGATTAATATATTCCCTAAACCTGGTCAATCTGTAGAAGAGGTAATAGATATAATCGATAGAGAAGTTAAGCCATACTCTCTTGAATTATTAAATGGCAGAGGCGGCTTTTTCTATAAAGGAAGTGCCGACAGTTTACAGAAAGCAATTGACACTATATTAAAGAACATGATTATTGCAGTGTTAATATTATTTACTTTCATGTGCGCTGCGTTAAAATCTATAAAAGACAGCTTTATTGTTATGTTAACACTACCTGTTTCAATTTTTGGTGGTGTATTAGGATTATATATTGCAAATAAATTTTACTACCAATCATTAGACCTTATCACCATAATCGGCTTTGTCATTTTAGTCGGACTAGTTGTAAATAACTCAATCATGCTAATTAGTAGATTTAGAGAAGTATCTGCTTTTTGTACTTCACAAACTGAAGCCTTAATTATGGCACTTGAGCAAAGAGCCAAACCCATAATGATGAGTACTTTAACGAGCGTATTTGGCATGTTACCTTTAGTGATTATAAGCGGTGAAGGAAGCAGTTTATACAAAGGCCTAGCTGTTGTTATTATTAGCGGCATGATTTTCAGTATGATCTTTTCAATTATCATGGTCTTTTGCTCCATAAAATCAGAAAAAGGATAATTTAACATGAAGAAAAAAACTTTAATTTTTTTAGCTGCATTATCCACATTAAACTCATTAAATAATGAAGTTAAAGCTAAAGAATACCCAGTAGAAATTCGCCATGTTTTAAGCAACAACAATGCATATTACAGCAGTTACATCACAGAGGTTAAAACAAATCAAGATGTTAAGATATCATCTGAAAATACCGGGAAAATTGAATTTATATTAGATTATGGTGATAAGTTTAAAAAGGGTGATGTTATCGCAAAGATCAACACTATTGAGCTAGAGTCTAAATTAAGAGAGATTGAAGCAGAGCTAAATATATTAAAAGTTGATTACGAGCACAAAAAAGAACTTTATCAGTTTAAAAAAGATCTTTTTTATTCTAAGAGTATCTCTAAAAATGATTACTTGGAACAAAGGAATCACTATAATCTATCTAAAATAAAAATTGATAAATATGAAGCAAAAAGACAAACAGTTAAAAACAAGATTGAGAAATCAACTATTACAGCTCTTTTTGATGGAATATTTGTTGACCGTTATATAAATGAAGGAGAGCTAGCTTTAGAAGGGACAGCAATTGCTAAAATAGTAGGAAAAGAGAGGCTAATATCGAAAGTAAAAATCCCAATACAAAAGTATGACCAACTTAAAGAAATGAAAAAAATATTAATGAAATCTGATAAAAAAGAATATAAAGCAGATATAAAATCATTAATTAACTTTGTTGACAAAAAGACACAGACATTTGAATTGGTTGTTGACATGTCAAAATCAGGATTTTTAATTGGCTCTTTTGTAAAAGCATATATAGAAGAAATAAACCCAGATTATAAATTTTTAGTTCCACGCGATTCAATAATTCATAGGCAAGAAGGAAGCTTTATATATCTAGTCGATCAGGACTCTAAAGCTCAAAGAGTCTCAGTTTCTTTAGGAAATTACTATGGTGATAATGTAGAGGTAAAAGGTAAAATAGCTGTTAATGACAAAGTAGTTGTCAATGGTTCTGAAAAAATATCTCCAGGCTCAAGTTTAAAGCTCTGGAATTAATGACATTATAAATTTAAAGGAATTAACAATGATAAAAAATGAAACACTAAGTAACTATGTATCCGAACGTTTAAGAGATAGACCTAGATTTGCAAAGGAAGACAGGCTAGACCATATACATCGACATTATATAGAAGACCAAAGCGTTTTATTTAATGAGATGTATAGAACGCTAGCGGAAGATAAACTTTCAAATGAGCAATGTGAAGTATTTCTATCTGAATATTTTTATGGCTCAAATAAAGGTTTTATCGAAGATGTACTTCCAGCGGCACAAAGAGAAATTAAAAATCCATTTTATCGTGAATATATAACACATATTCGTAAAGAAGAGTTTGATCCTAAATGCCACTCTGAGCTCTATTTAGAAATGCTTGAAGAGATCGGCGTATCGATTAAGGAGCGCCAAGCAGCGTCTGAGAAATTCATTGAAAGAAGTGTGCTTGGTTATACCGAATGCCCAATTAAAGCCAGTGGTTATGCTTTAGCTGTTGAAGTTGAAGCTGATTACCAAATGGCCATTGTCTACGACTTTATAAAAAGGCACTTCGACAAAGAAACAATTAATAACAACCTGTTTTTCGAAGTGCATTTAGATGAAGATGGTGAAGAGGAACATGCGAGACAAACCATTGAAATGGCAGAAGCAATTGTAAAATCTGATGAAGAGTTTGAACTTTTCAAACAGGGCTTTGACGCTGCATGCCAAGATACTGAACAGTACATGTTAGATATTTTGAAATTGGTGGAAAGTGCTGAATAGTTCAGCACTTTTTAGAGCAGTGGAGTAGTTATGCAAACTCAGCAAGATGTCAAAAAAATCATACCGTCTGATCAGCTAAAGGTTTATAGAAAAAGAAGTGACACAGAATCTTCTATCAGGTTTTCTATTCACCTGACCCTGTTTATTAGTCTGTTTACATTTTTAATCTTTTACAGAGACAACACCGCACTACTTATCGTGTGTTCAATTGCCCTTGGTGGAGTTTGGGCTGGATTCCTAGCCCCCTTTCATGAGTGTATTCACAAAACTGCTTTTAAATCAAAAGCACTTAACCAATATGCTGCTTGGATTTCCGGTATCCTGTTTGGTATGTCTCCTTCAATATACAAGTTCCTGCATTTTCAACACCATCGGTATACGCATGTAATTAATAAAGATCCAGAGATTTGGGGAGATGGTCAGTTCACTGAAACAGGAGCCACCAAGTTTAAGTTTTGGCTTAAGCTGCTAGTAGGTAAAAGTCTACTTATCAGCAAGTTTAAACAATTAATTATATTCTCGTTTAAATCTTATGAAAATAGAAAAAAAAGCATGGGATGGATAATAGAATCAAATGACAAAGATTATATACGTGAAAGCCGTATAATTTTATCAATTTGGATGGTTTTTTTAACATTTTCATTTGCGTTTTTCAGCCAAATGGCATTCGTAGTTTTAAGCCTTGTTTTCTTTCATGTTTTTTGTTCATTTTGGTTAGCAACTGAACATTTTGGATTGCCAAATGAAGGTACAGTGATAGAAAAAACAAGAACCATTTATACCAATAAAATTATTTCATTTTTCCTTTGGAATATGAATTACCATGTTGAGCACCACCTTTATCCAGATATACCTTGGTATAAACTAAGAACTATAAACAAAGAAATAAAGCCACACATAAAAAACAAATCAAATGGTTACATTAAATTTCATATAAAGTTTTTAACTAAGTAGGTTTCCATGAAAGAAAACGTTTTAATAATAGGTAGCCCTTACAAGGTTATTGACAATATTGATTTTAAAAAATTTGATGTTCATGTCGTGATTGATAGATTCACCTATATGAGCTTGTCTAAGGTCACTTTAAAGTGCTTAAAAGATATAAAAATATTTAGAGGAACACTGACTCCAAAGTTTGACTATTATACTGACTGCTTATCCGATATAGATAAACTATTCTGTGAATTAGTTGAAGAGTATGGACAATTCTCTGCCATTATTGCGCCATATGAACACGCAACGTATGCAGCTGGTTTTTTACGAAGTAAGTATGGAATACAAGGTATTTCTAAACACACAGCCCTTATTTGCCGTGACAAATTTAAGATGAAAAAGGCGCTTGCAAACACAAATGTACGTGTCGTACCGGGCATTGTGGTTGATACTTTATCAGATACAAATGTAATTGAGTCCGAGTTTGCTAACTATGATGGCCAGATAGTCATGAAGCCTATCTCTAGCATGGGCAGCAAAGGGGTTGAGATATTTGATAATAAAGCTGCACTTTTAGAATATGCAGCAAACAATAAAATAAACGAGAAACATCTTATCGAGTCTTTTATCTCTGCACCTGTGCTACACATAGATGGTGTGATCAGAAATGGCGAACTAAGGTTCTTCTGTCCTTGTTTATACTTAGAAACATGTTATGCCTACGAACATGAAAATACAGCACTTCCATCAATTTCGCTGTCAGATGAGGACCAAATCCTTGCTTCAGAACAATTAGCAAAAGACGTACTAGAAGCAATCAATTTACAGAATGGTGTTTTTCATTTAGAAGCCTTTTTACTCGATGATGGCTCTCTTATATTTCTTGAAATTGGATGTCGAGCTGGAGGGGCACATATAAATGATATGTATCGAGAAACCTGTGGTCACGATTTGTTCATTGAATCAATACTAGCGGATATGCACCAACCCTCTAATATAAAAGAGGTTGATCGGTCTACGTGGCCTGGCTCACAGTTTACTGTTGGTAGAGTTTATACCAAAACAGGGACCCGTGAACGATCAAAGGTACGAGGGCTCTCTGGCTTAGATAAGATACCAAACTCTGTCGTTTTTGGAGAGACTAGAAATATTGGCAGCACAATCAATTCTGGCTTCGCAATGATGAAAGATCACGCATCCATATTTATATTAAAAGGCCACTCATATTCTGAAGTATTAGCTGACTTAAAAACAATAGAAGACAACGTCAACATTCAGCTAGAAAGAGCTTAAGCGATGCAGACATTAACTTCCCCTGCTCATACATATAAACATGATATAAATATCATGCAGTTTGGTTCCTTAGCAGACTTATTTTCATTCAATATGGCACGGTTTTCCAATGACGTCGCCATTGTTGATAAAAATATAGAGTATACCTATGAAGAACTGCGTCAAGCGGTTGAAAGCATTGCGTATGAGTTAAACGAACTTAACTTGAAGCCAAAAGAATGTGTCACTATTAATCTGAAACCTAGCTTTAAAATGATCTCCAGCTTACTAGCAGTGATGCAGCTTGGATGTCATTTTATATTGTTAGATCAAAACAATACAAAATCTCGAAATGAACAAATTTTGTCCGACAGTAATACTCGAGTACTAATTACCGAAGGAGAATGCGACTTAAACTTTTCTGGACAGAAATTCAGTGCAGACTCCCTGCGAAGTGTTACTGACTTATCATTATCAGCTAGAGCTTATCCTAAATTGGCACTCGATGATTTGGCATATATGGTCTACACATCGGGCTCAACAGGTACCCCTAAGGGCGTTTTAATTAGTCACGAAGGTATAATGAGCTACCTTCAAACGGCGATAAATCAGTACTACCATACCCAATTGGAAGGCACACTACTGGTTGCCTCACCATCGTTTGATATGGGTATCACAAGTATCTTAATACCACTGTGTTTAGGCCACAAAATTGTCATAATGGACATGACTTCCATCACTATCCGCGCAGGAAGATTCCTGAACTCCAAGCAAAGTGGAAATCTATTAATCAGAATCACTCCAACCGGAATGAAGTCAATTTTGTTAGCATCTGGGAAAAAAACTAATGATAACAACCATACATTTGTCATAGGAGGTGAAAATTTTGCAACTTCACTTGCAGAACAAATAAATAAAGTATTCCCTAGCGCCACTATTTGGAATCACTACGGCCCAACCGAATGCGTCGTAGGCTGCACACTTTATCAATATAAAGAAGAAATAAGTGTCTCTGGCAATAACTTACCTTGTGGTGTCCAAATGCGCAACTCAGTTGTCCTGATACTTGATCCACAGACTCGACTTCCTGTTGGACAAGGGGAAGTCGGTGAAATTTACATTGGCAAAGATGCGCTAAGTTTAGGCTACTATAACAACACTCAACTAACCGCTAAGCATTTTATCCATACAGATAAAACAACGGGGAGTTCTCTACCCTCTATTATCTATAAAACAGGCGATTTAGGTTACTTCAATAATATTGGCGAATTAGTTTTTTGCGGCCGTATCGATAATCAGTCAAAAGTAAATGGTTATCGCTTTGAAATGGAAGAAATAGAATCAGTAATTATTGCTTCAAAATTGGTGTCAACAACTGTTGTGATTAACCAAGATGGTACTTCAAAAAATTTAACAGCCTTTATACAACCAATTGAAAAAAACAAGCTAATTTCTCAAGAGTTAATTGGTTATTTAGAGCAATTCTTACCTAGTTATGCCATTCCGGGGACGTTTAAAATCGTAAAAGAATGGCCAATAACATCTAATGGAAAAATTGATAGAAAAGCACTCTGTAAGGGCGAGGTGCATGTATGAAAAAAAAAGATTTGCTCATGGTTGAATGTGGTATTGGGGCTGGAATGTTAGGTGCAGAACAAGGCCCGCCTCTAATTTATAATCATATGGAAGAGTATTTCACTGTATTAGAAAAAATCCATACCGATAGTAAATTACATAATTCAGATTTACCTACGTGCTTAGAGGCTATAAATTTAACCATTGAGAATATATCTCGCGCAGTACAAGTCTATTTCGACAATCAGAAAAGTAGCTTGCTTGTTGTCTTATCTGGTGATCACAGTACCGCCGCAGGAAGCATCGCAGGATTAAAAGCATCTCATCCAGATAAACGCCTAGGCGTGGTTTGGATTGATGCGCATGCAGATATACACTCACCATATACAAGTCCTTCAGGTAACATACATGGCATGCCACTGGCAGCTGTCGTCGGTGAAGATCATTTAGATCTAAAAGTACGGGATGTCTGTAGCACGACTTCAAAGCTGTGGAACAAAACCAAGTCTATCTGCAATGAGGCTGTGAGCTTTAATGATATGTTCTATTTGGGAATTAGAGATCTGGAACCTCAAGAGTGGCAAATACTCGAAAATAATCACATTAATTATTTAACACCCGAGCAGCTACAACAATTGAAAGTTGATGAAATAGTCACGCGAATATCATCAGCACTTTACGATTGCGATCATATATACATCAGCTTTGACATTGATTCGCTAGATCAGTCTCTGGTACCAGGTACAGGAACACCTGTCTCAGGTGGAATAAACGAACAACTAGCCATGTCCATATTAAAGTCCTTGGTTGCAAACCCTAAAATCAAGATATTTGAATGTGTTGAGTTTAACCCTTCTCTTGATTCAAATAATGAAACGCTAGATAGAGTAATGCGTATATTAAAAGGAACTTTGTTCAGTGAATAAGTACAACATTGAACTTATCAAGAAAGTCGATACAAGACTGCCCTCTAATTGTTACTTGTCAAATTTGTACGCTTTTTGTCTATCTTATTATGATGATGCAGACATTATATTTTCAGCTCTACACTTGATGTATAGAGAAAATGAGACGATAACGAGTAACTCTAGAGTAGATTTTATTGACCATTATTTTTCTAATTGCTTCGGTATAGAGAGTGAGTGGAGTCAACAATATTGCGATGGCCACATGTCAGTAGATCGATTCGAATCACTTTTAGCCAATGCATTTAAACAACAATACGAGTCGCAAGTTTTTGGTATATCTATTCCTGAATCTTTCGTTAAACATCGTCAAGATCTAAAAAATGATGCTGAAGAATCACATTATCATTACTTTATAGCTAGTTATTGCCATAAGTTACAAAAAATAAAAGTATTCGACATCGCTAAAACAAGTAAAAATACAGAACTAAAGCAAGTTAACAGCTTTAATTTAGATATTTTTAACACTAAAAAACCATATTACATTTACTTCAACAACATAATAAAAACCTTGGAAAACGTAAAAGAAAAAGAAACAAACATAAGAAGAAAAATATTAAAACACACCCAAGAAAAAACAAAAAGTAACGAATGGTCAATATCAAAGAAAATTCAAGAACACCTATCATCGACAAAAGAAATTAAAGCTAATTTAGATTTTTTCCAAAGGTTATCTAGATATTTATTTTGCTACTTAGACTATATAACCACAGAATCTAATAAGAGAAAAGAGGTTGAAATTAAAGAAAAAGCATCTTCAATAGTTAAAGAGGTATCAGAATTAAAATCACTTTACTACAAGGCTATTTTCTCAAAAAATGAAGAGAGAATATTACATTTTAAAAATGAAATTATTTTAAAGCTTGAAATTTTATTTAAGTTAGAATCTCAAATTTATGATTTTTATGTAACAAGTATGAAATTAAGGAATGTTAAATGAGCAGTATTACAGAACAAGTAATGGAAATGTATAATAAATACCCATACCCATCTCCTGAAGCGGGTCGAGAAAAGCTAGAAGAATTAGCATATTTATTGAAGATATTTTCAATAGAAAACAATATCAACTTAACCGACAAGCATATTTTGGATGCAGGCACAGGTACGGGCCACCGTCTAACGCAGGCAGCAAAAGCATTCCCTGATAGCCATTTCACTGCGGTAGACTATTGTGAAACGTCATTATCAATTGCAAGGTCGTTAGCTACAGAAAATGAACTAAAAAATGTTTTACATAAACAAGTTAATCTAATGGAAGATCTACAAGGTCTTGGTGAATTTGACTTGATCATGTGTATCGGTGTATTACATCATCTCGAGTGCCCTGCAACGGGGCTTGCGAATCTAACTAAAACTCTAAAAGAAGACGGCGCACTTTTATTGTGGCTTTACGGAGAGCTTGGTGGGGCAGAAAGAATGCGTCGAAAGCAAGCTGTACGACTGCTAATGCAAGGTAATAACAATGATTATGAGTCGGGTATTCAACTTGTAAAAGATTTAAAATTTGACCAGTTTGAATTCGGTTGGAACCTTTCTAATATTACTGAAAAAGAATTAAATAGCTTAATCGTTGATGCATACTTAAATATCAATGAGAAATTGTATGATTGTGACTCAATCGGCAACCTAATGAAAGATAGTGGCTTTAAAGCTTATGTCATTTCTGGTGTAACGTCAGAGGAAGATGCATTTTTATATGACACTCGTTTATCAGATAAAACTCCTCTAAACTGTAAAATAACAAATGTATCAAACCTTATTAACACTGATTTACTAAAAGAAAGATATAACGCACTATCAATAGAAGATAAATATCGAGTTGTCGATCTGTTATTTAAACCCAGCGGTTATACTGTAGTAGGCTTAACAGAAGGTTTTATCAATAAACTACCTGAAAACTCAAGGTTAAGAGACAACCTAATATACATAAAAAAATAAACAACAAACAACAAACAACAAACAACAAACAACAAAATTCAATAATATATACAGAGATTAGTTCTCTGTATATATTCTATATAAAGGAATGATAGATGGAAAAAGTATACCCTTTTGGTTATAACTCAGCGGCAGTAGGGATCATGCAATCTCGTTCAGCACAAGATAACGCATCTTTATTTTTAGACTATGTCCAAAATGGAGATCGGATCTTAGATGTAGGTTGTGGTCCAGGTTCAATTACCATTGACTTTGCCGAGCGCTTTGCGCGCTCAGAAGTACACGGCATCGATATAGAACAAGGCCAAATCGAAATAGCAGCGAATGATGCAGCTCAAAAAGGGATAAAGAATTGTCACTTCAAAACAGCAAGCATTTTTGATCTCCCCTACGAGGATAACTATTTTGATGCCGTATATGGCCATACAATTTTGATGCAATTTAGCAATGTCCATGATGCGCTAACAGAGATAAAACGTGTGCTCAAACCCGGCGGTATTATCGCCTTCAGAGAAGTTGATCTCGGTCAGAACTTTTATCACAGCTCACAGTCAGCAATAAAAAGCCTGATGGACATCTTCGCCAAATCAATAAAGCATAACCAAGGCAATCCAAATATAGGACGTTATTTACCGAAATTAATCGGTGAAGCGGGATATCAACTCGAAGAGTGCGCAGCTTCCTACTCTCAACCCACAAAGCCAATGGGAAAAATGATGTTTTATAAGTCAATGCTTTCATTGTGGAATAAAGCAAATTTCACTACCCAAGCAACAGACTTAAAGTGGATCACAATCGAAGAAAGAGACAAGATTGCTCAGAAATTAAAAGAGGAGTCGCGCCGACCAGAAGTACTCGCTGCAATCAATTATGTAGAGATTATTGGCCGCAGTGCGAATTAACAAAGAAATTGGCAGTGTAACTTATTTTGAACTCACAAACAGTACAACGAACACCAGCTGCATATGATTTGCCTATTTTTATAGGGTATAGTGACTGGTTAATAATCTCACAATCGATGGTGGATCAATTTGCTGATATTACTCAGGATAAACAATGGATCCATACAGATCCTATTAGAGCAGCTTCAGATACGAGCTTTGGTGGAACCATAGTGCATGGTTTTTTTACATTATCTCTTATTCCACATTTAACACAAATAATGCGTGAAACACACCCCCTTTTCGATAATGCAAAAACACGAGTAAACCTAGGCGCTAATAATCTAAGATATTTACACCCAATTAAAGTTGGAGCCAAGATTAGAGCAGGTTTAACGGTGGTGGCATGCCAAAAGTATAAAAAATTCGAAAATATAACACTAAAGGCATCTATCGAAACAAACGAAAATGCTCCAATCAAAGCCTGTGAGGTTGAATTGATTGAACGTACATACTATTAAACGAAGGATTACGAATGACTCCACCAGCATTAACACATGTTAGTATGACTGAGCATGGCTCAGTTGTTCGTATTGTAATTAATAATGAGAAGGAACATAATGCATTTGATAGCTTACTCATCGCAGAGTTAACCCGTGTATTAAAGGCACTTTATGATTCAGAGCAGTGCGAAACAATTGTTTTCTCAACAGTTGGACGCTGTTTTTCTATTGGTGCCTCACTAAACTGGATGAAAGAAGCATCCACATTAGATGATGCAGACAATTATAAATCAAGTCGCGAACTCGCTGATTTACTACAGCTCATTCAAAATATGCCGCAAACCACCATTGCAAAAGTACAAGGAGCTGCATTTGGCGGGGCAATTGGCATTCTATGCTGTATGGATATAGTGTTAGCTAGCAAGCGCGTAAATTTCTGTTTTAGAGAGGTAAAGTCAGGCCTAGTCCCTGCAACTATTGCCCCCTATGTGATTGGCTGTATTGGTAGCAAGAAAACCAAGAAACTATTTCAAACAGCCGAGATATTTAGCTGTGAACAAGCTTTTCAATATGGGATTGTCGACATGATTTGTGAGTCTCTCGAAGACATCGATCGACAATGTGACTTAACACTCTCTCAACTAGCAGAGTGTGCGCCTAATGCAAAAAGGATATCAAAACGTTTAGTTTTAGATCTTAAAACAATACCTCCTTCATCAGTACTAGACTACACCGCTCAGTTACTTGCGAAAGTAAGAGTATCTGACGAAGCACAATTGCGTCTAAAGGCATAGCAGTATGTAAAAAGCGAGGCTGTATCACATGATTTTACTACAGTCTCTGCGCTTAATATGCACTCTCGCCAAAATAAAATATCTATTCAACATATCACCCACTACTTACTATGCAGTGGTAAGTCATATCAGCTGCCCATCAATCGCATAAGCAATTGTTCTGCGCAACTAAATCAGGACACTTATCTTAAGGAGCTTTGCTCATATTTAATTGGCGACAGATCTCCATTCGCCGTACGAAGTCGTGCCAAGTTGTAATAGCGTATATACGCTGTCACATCATCTCTCATATGTTCATGAGTTGGCTGAGGTACTTTCAACAACCAATCGTATTTTAAGCTACCGAAGAAGCGTTCAACGACCGCATTGACGCTCCTATGTCAAGGTCAACTTAGTTTTGATAAATCAG
The DNA here is from genome assembly GCF_001625685.1 of Pseudoalteromonas luteoviolacea CPMOR-1. Classification (GTDB taxonomy): domain Bacteria; phylum Pseudomonadota; class Gammaproteobacteria; order Enterobacterales; family Alteromonadaceae; genus Pseudoalteromonas; species Pseudoalteromonas luteoviolacea_K. Next base: position 155,661 of record NZ_AUYC01000028.1, read on the forward strand.
AAACGATAATGGGATACAACTCTCTTACAATGTAGCGTTTTAAACAACGCTGGATTTCTTTATTTGATTTGCCTTCTGATGAACGTTTTTCTACATACTTCCTTGTTCTAGAATCATTACGCATTCGAATTAAAGCTACAGTCCAAAGTGCATTATTAGCATCTCTTGCACCACCTCTGTTTAACCTGTGCCGTTGCTTTTTACCTGATGATACATCCAAGGGGCTAATACCACATAAGGCTGCAAAGGATGATTCTTTTTTTAGCCGCTCATGGTTGTCACCAGCAGCAACAAGCAAAGTCGCTGCAACATAACTTCCTACACCATATTGCTCTAGTAATGTAGAAGCTGCTGAGCTGGTTAATGCTTTAAGTCGTTTATCAATTGTTTTTAGCTCGTGTGACAGCATTTCCCATCGCTTTGCTAGCAATTGATATTAGTGTTTCTTCAAGTATGCTGTCTGAATTCATTTCTAGTGCTTTACAGGCAAGAATGCATTGGTAACTCGAAGGGACATAGCATTTTTGACGAATATGTTCTGGCGCAGTAACAAGTAAAGCTCTAATCTGGTTGATTACTTGTGTTTTAGACTTTACTGAGCTTTTCCTTGCTACAACTAAAAACCTCATAGCTTCAACTTTTCCATCATGAGATTTGGGGATAGCAGTAGATTCATTAGCCAAGACAGAGCGAGCTGCATTTTCAGCATCAGTAGGATCGGATTTTCCTCTTAGCCTTCTAACTGCTCGATTAGGACGGTTAACTTCAAAAACTGTAATGTGTTTACCTTGCAAGAACTTACATAAGCCGGCACCATAGGTGCCTGTCCCTTCTAATCCCTAACTACTAGACTAGATACAGGCTAAGGCTGAAGGTCGGCAATGTGTGACATCACTTTCATGGTGACATGGCAGTGAAAAATACTGGTTACACACATCACTACTTGGCGCAACGCAATATATTTCCGGCACCGTATTCGCGTGACCCTTACCAGGCAAAGCAAAGGCCCCTCCCGCAATCGCTGCTGTCTGCGCATGCCCAATGGCGTTGGCATTTTTAGATAACATCTTTACATTTTTTTTCTTTAGATTTAATTTCATATTATTCTCGCTTTGTTTATTGAACTTAACTTTCATTACTTTGTGTATTTAAGTGAGCACTTCTCAGCGTGTCCACTTACTCATTCACATACCACGCCACACCAAAAAATGGAGCCGCCAGCGCTTACTTTAAGGTTGGTACGATACAGTGCTGTGCCATCACACTTGGCTTGATGCACTCTAGACTGTCTATCTGGCAATGCTTATGCGGAGATGTAAAAATCGGCGCTATGTTTTCACTCGTTTGTCCCCCTCCAGCAACGGCCACGGTCTTCACATCATTCATCACTCTCACCGTCGAACTAGAGAGTGTTTTGATGCTTTTTTTCTTAAGCATTAGCTTCATAGCAAACTCTTATTGTTATAAAATTTAAAAATAGAACATCCATGTTCTATCGGCTCTTCACAAAACACGGATATACATAACGTTTAATTAGTTATATAACTCCGCCACTCTTACCAATTATTAATTGGCAACAATCAACCCAATTTAAACCACAATGAGAAAAACAATTTAAACAAATTAAATATATTTATTCAGTTAACAACCTGTATAAAACAAGCAATTAACATGAGCCCATCATGATGTTTAACCTGCTAAAAATCAAACTCAAACAAAAAACAACAATAAGCATATAAAACAACAACCTACATATAAAAATTAGGCATGGATAACACTCTTTTATGGCTTTGATATGAAAAAAACAGAGAAGATATAAAATAAAAAAAGACAGACTTTAAGCCAGTCAAAAACAACATAAAAATGGTTATTAACCATTTAATAAACCATCACAAAGTATAATGACATATAAGAAGGTTTCCATTTATATCGTTAGAGGGAGCTACGCTAAACCTGCAATGTATAAATTAAAGGCTGGAGTAGATGCAGATTGAAGTAGATGCAGATTGAAGTAGATACAGGTTGAAGTAGGTAAAGGTTGAAGTAGATACAGGGTGAGGTAGGTAAAGATTGAAGTAGATACAGGGTGAGGTAGGTAAAGATTGAAGTAGATACAGGTTGAAGTAGATATAGGTTGAAGTGGATACAGGTTGAAGTGGATACAGGTTAAGGTAGATACAAAGAAAGTTAAGCTAGACGACTAAGAGAAGAAGTAGATAATCACCTTACCCCTATTTTACCAGCTAAAAATACACTTCACGCATTAGTATAGTTATCTAAATATCAGACGAAAAAAAGGAGCAAACGCTCCTTATTCATCTTACTATTCTCTAATATTCAGCCGCCACCGATATAATAGAGTTAAAAAGGATTAGGGAAAAGTGCTTCGATGAGAGCTTGATCCCAGGGAAGGCCATTAGAAACACCATCTAAAAACCTGTCAATGACATCACCACCGGCCACTTCTTGTACTTCATATGAACTTAATTCTTTCATCATTAATCTCCTAGTTAAAAATTCGATCATAAGCTTCTTCTAAAAGCCTAACAACAATACTAGCTAAAAAATACTCAGCAAATCCTGCACCATTAACTTCTTGCACTTCGTATAAACTTAATTCTTTCATCATCAACCCCTAATCAAATAAATAACCAATTAATTTATCAACTACAATATTAGCAACAGCATTAACAATACCATCAATGATTAGGTCAAAGAACCCTGCACCATTAACCTCTTGCACTTCGTATAAACTTAACTCTTTCATCATTAATCTCCTAGTTAAATAAATAACCAATTAATTTATCAACTACAATATTAGCAACAGCATTAACAATACCATCAATGATTAGGTCAAAGAACCCTGCACCATTAACCTCTTGCACTTCGTATAAACTCAATTCTTTCATCATTAATCTCCTAGTCAAAGAAATAACCAATTAATTTATCAACTACAATATTGGCAACAGCATTAACAATACCATCAATAATTAGGTCAAAGAATCCTGCACCATTAACTTCTTGTACTTCGTATAAACTTAATTCTTTCATTTTTTCACCCTCTAGTTGAAAAGACCTAAAAATACATCGACAAGCCATTCCCCAATGGCCTCACCCAATCTTATGAAAGCTGAATCTACTGATTCACTACCACCGTTTACATCTTGCACTTCTACTACTGTCAACTCTCTCATTTCTTTCTCCTAGTTAACTACTTATTTAAATTTAAATATAAACTTGAAGCTGGACCCAAAGTTATTACTCCGAACACACTTCCACCACTGATTTTTTCAACATCTTTTATTGAAATAACTTTCATATACATACCATAAAAACAAACCAAATATTAATGCCCAGCCTAGTACAACACCCAGACACACCAAAAAATACAACCGAACAAAACAGATAAACATAAAAACCTATCTGACATTTAATGTAAAAATAAAATCCCTAAACCTTTTATATATGGTGACTGAGGGCAAGCTACCCAACCACAAAAAAGAGTATGAACTTACTTTAAAATACAGTAATAATGCACTCTCTCCGCCAAGAGTAAGTCACACTATAAAAGCCCGTTAAGCTGTATACGAAGATAAATTTGAAGATTACCTTCTCGCACCCTTATTACAATTTTATTTAAACTTCACCACCGAAGAATATAACAATTTAAACCTTGAAGTATTCTCTCTCCGCCAAGAGGAAGCAAAACCTCAAACTAAATAAACAACACTTAATAATAATAATTCAAATAACAAATAAAACCTTGAAACCCAATCTACCAAACAAAAAAACATTGTCAACACAAAAACACAAAAAAAATAAAATAAAAAACAAAACAAAATAAAAAATAACATCAACCACTAACGCCGAATTTTTATTTACCACATTAACAACCCACTTTAATAACCCACTTTAACATCCCATGTTAATATCCCATG
>NZ_AUYC01000029.1:0-143690 GCF_001625685.1 Pseudoalteromonas luteoviolacea CPMOR-1
AATTGTCCGCTGGAGCGCGACAGGTCGCGTCTAACGTTTTAGCAGCTGAGCTAGTGCCGCTTCATAGTTTTGTCTTAACAAAACCCACTCAAAAAAACCCGCTCTTAGTTTTAAAAGCTTGTCGTTTCAAGCGGGGCAGGATTCTACAAGATACAAAATGCTTTGCAAGCTTTTTTTATAAATTGAAGAATTTTTCTTGATAAACCTTCAACTCCATAATGGAGTCTTTGATATCGTCCAATGCTAAATGCGAGCTTTTCTTCTTGATATCATTTAAAAGTTCAGGTCGCCAACGCCTTGCAAGCTCTTTAATCGTGCTCACATCAAGGTTGCGATAATGGAAGTATGCCTCAAGTTCCGGCATATACTTGTGAAGGAAACGACGGTCCTGCCCGATGGAATTACCACACATAGGTGATTTACCCGGTGGCACCCACTGCTTCAAAAAGTCGAGAGTTTGCGCTATCGCGTCTGCTTCGCTAAACGTACTCGCTTTACAACGCGCGGTTAGCCCTGAGCGGCCATGTTGGTTTGTACACCACTCGTCCATATTATCAAGCAACTCATCACTTTGATGAATGGCAATCACTGGACCTTCAGCAAGCACATTTAAATCGCAATCTGTTATCACAGTTGCAATTTCGAGAATTTTATCTGTTTTAGGTTCTAGCCCTGTCATCTCTAGGTCGAGCCAGACCAAGTTTGATTCATGAAAAGACATACACTACCTTAACGGTACTTTCCTTTAGATCCAATGCAATTAGATATATCATATTAGCTTCATCACTCGACCAAAAGCTTTTTTTTACAAAGCGGGGCATTTTTATTGAGTTATAGCCTATGAATGGCTTATACACCAATCATTCGCAATAATTCGTCTCGTGAGTTTACAGATATGGCAAAACGAAAAAAACTCAGTCATGGCCAATCCAGACGGATTAAGGCCAACCAACAGAAGCGTTTGGCTAAAGCCAAACATAATGAAACCGCTGAATTACAGTGGCAATCAGACAACCTCGGCCCCACCGAGCCGGCTATCGTTGTAAGCCGTTTTGGTCAGCACGCAGATATTGAAGTAGAAGATGGCGAAGTACTGCGCTGTAATATCCGCCGTACCGTGAACAGTCTTGTCTGCGGTGATAATGTCATTTTCCGTCGCGCGAAAGTCAGTGAAGGCGACTTAGCCGGCGTAATTGAAGCCGTAGAAGAAAGGCGCACGCAGCTAACACGTCCAGACTTTTATGACGGTGTAAAAGTCGTGGCCGCGAACATCGACCAAATATTAATGGTCTCCGCGGTCGTGCCGGAATTCACCCCGCAGATCATAGACAGATATTTAGTTGCCTGTGAGGATATGGGTATCGAGCCTATTTTACTGCTTAATAAAATTGACCTTTTAGACCCTGAAGGTCTCGAATATGTCGATGAGGTGCTCGATATCTACCGTGAATTAGGTTACCGCGTGCTGCTTGTCAGTAATAAATCAGGGGAGGGTATCGACGAGCTTAAAGAGTTATTAAAGGACAAAAACAACATATTTGTTGGTCAATCCGGTGTCGGCAAATCTACGCTGGTTAACACAGTTTTGCCTGATGCAGATATCTTAACTCAAGAAGTATCAGAAAACAGTGGCTTAGGACAGCATACAACCACAGTTTCTAAACTTCATCACTTACCAACTGGCGGTAACCTTATCGACAGCCCGGGGATCCGTGAGTTTGGCCTGTGGCACTTGGAAGTAGAACGCGTTACCTGGTGTTTTAAAGAGTTCAGAGAATTCATCGGTGGTTGTCGATTTAGAGACTGTAAACACCTTAACGACCCAGGCTGTTTGATCACAGAAGCTGTTGAACAGGGCAAAATCAGTGAACTGCGTTTTGATAGCTATCACCGTATTTTAGAGTCAATGGCCGATGGCCGTGCAGGTGCGCGCGCGCCAAGAGTTTGATATTATCCGTTACCGGTTTTAGATAATTTATGTAAATAACGCCAATGGCAGCGACGGTGCACTTGGCAGAGACTTCAGGAAAATAATGTGAATTTGGATAAAATTAAAATTGCTCTGCAATATGCGCTACCTAAACATGCAGTATCACGTTTAGTGGGTAAACTCGCTGCAGCCCAAGCTGGCGCACTGACAACTCAGTTGATCAAGCTATTCATCAAGCAATATAAAATTGATATGACCGAGGCATTGCACGAAGATCCTGCGCATTATAAGACGTTTAATGAGTTTTTTACTCGCCCGCTAAAGCCTGGTATTCGTCCGTTAGCCACTGAAGAGCATATCATTGCCCATCCTGTTGACGGTGCAATCAGCCAACTTGGCGATGTAGTTGATGGTCAGATCATTCAAGCAAAAGGCCATGATTACAGCTTGCAAACGCTATTAGGTGGTAACGAGCAAGATGTTGCACCTTTCCTAGGTGGTAAGTTCGCGACTATTTATTTGGCACCAAAAGATTATCACCGCATTCATATGCCAGTAGATGGCGTGTTAAAAAAGATGATCTATGTGCCTGGTGATTTATTTTCGGTTAACCCTCTAACGGCACAAAATGTACCAAACTTATTTGCACGCAACGAACGTGTAGTCGCCATTTTTGATACCGACATTGGCCCATTGTCAATGGTATTAGTGGGCGCCACCATCGTAGCGAGCATTGAGACAGTGTGGGCAGGCACCGTCACGCCACCTGCAGGCAAAGATGTCTTTAGTTGGGATTACCCAACGACAGGGCCGCAAGCCATTAAATTGAAAAAAGGCGATGAAATGGGCCGCTTTAAGCTGGGCTCAACCGTGATTTTATCGTGGGGTGCAGACACTGCGGAATTCCTAGCAGATCAACAGCCAGAAACAGTAACAAGAATGGGCACGCCATTTGCCACCATTAATCAATAACAACTAAAAAGGCCCGCTCTGGGCCTTTTTATTATCTTCACCTACACTTCGCAAAAATGAGTTTAATTACACACCTTACAAGTGGGATCTTTCGCTAGAGTAAACCGTCTTTGCATCAGCGTTAACGCGTCAATACTCACAAAAAAGCTTTCTCTTTTTTGCAAACCTAATATCGCATTACACACCGCTTGTGCTTGCATTGAACCAACCATGCCCAGTAGTGGGCTCATCACCCCTGCATTCTGACAGTTAAGCCCTTCACTGCCCTGCTCAGCTTCGGGAAATAAACATGCATAACACGCACTTTGTTCACGGTAATCGAAAAAGCCAAATTGCCCACTGGTGGCTTGCGCTGCGCCCGAGATCAACACTTTGCCATTATCAAAGCAATATTGATTGAGTAAATAACGTGTGGTGAAGTTGTCACTACAATCCACCACCCAATCAACCTCTTTCAATTGCGCTTCAATGTTGTCTTTAGAAAGGCGAAGATTATGCGGGTTAAGTTGAATATCATTGTTCAAACTGGCCAACACTTTTTTAGCAGCAAGACTTTTGTCCTGCCCTAAATGATTAACCTTATACAATATTTGACGCTGAAGATTAGACAGCTCAACCTGATCATCATCATAAAATGACAAGGTACCAACGCCGCTGGCTGCCAAATAAAATAACACCGGGCTACCGAGCCCTCCACAGCCAATGACTGCTACATGCGCCGATTTAAGCTGTTTTTGACCCGTTTCTGACACTTTGTCTAACAAGATGTGGCGACTATATCTCAGCCGCTCTCTATCGCTTAATTCTTCGCTCATTGCTCGCCTATAGCCTGCTTAAGGTCGATAATCGCTTGTTCAGGTGACTGCGCCTCGGTAATGGCACGAACCACAGCGACACTGCCAACGCCCGTCGCGGCAACTTCGCTGGAGCGAACCAAATCAATACCACCAATAGCAACTGTCGGATATTCAGAACGCATGAGAGGCACAAAGTGACGCAGTTTTTCCAAGCCTTGGATCTGGCCAGTCATATCTTTTGTGGTTGTTGGGTAAATTGCGCCAAAGGCCAAATAGCTTGGGCGATAGTTGTGTGCGCGTAGCATTTCGTAAAAACCATGCGTCGAGAGCCCTAACCTTAAACCAGCTTGTTTGATGGCATTTAAATCCGCGACATTTAAGTCTTCTTGACCCAAATGCACACCGTACGCACCATGTTTTATCGCAAGCGCCCAGTGATCGTTAATAAACACGCGACCACCATAGGTGTTGCCAAGCTCAATTGCTTTGGCAATATCCTGCTCTAGGGTAGGAGAGTCAGCATCTTTTATCCGTAATTGAACTGTTTTAACCTCATTCTTTAAGCAAAGTTCAACCCAATCAACAGTATCCACCACCGCGTACAGGCCTAACTCGCCTTCAATGGGTGTAAACCCAGCGGCGTAGTTATACTCATCAGGTACCAAAAATTCAAGCTCATCGCCCAGCCAACTGCCAGGCTCAATCACCTGAGGATAATCCTCGATAGATTCGGGGAAATGAGTATGTGCGACGGGCCCAATTCCCTCGCCATAGCGCTTAGCCGCTTTAAGCCCTGCGTTGATATACGCTTTACCCAAAATAAAAGCATCTTTGAGTGGATAATCTTTTGCCAAACAGGCCGCAATTACCGAGGACAAGCTACATCCAGTACCATGTGTATGCGGTGTATTGACAGACTCATTGCCCAGCCAATATTCTTCCTCTTGATGCCAACAGTAATCAATGCAGTAACCTTTAGGGTAATCCCAATGTCCGCCCTTAATCACCACAGACTTCACTCCAAATGACAACAGCTTTTGGGCCGCTTCCCGCACCGCTTCAGGTCCGATCAAATAGACGCCCGTCAATAACTGCGTTTCATGGGTATTTGGCGTGATCACATCCACTAAAGGCAATAAGTGAGTTTTTAGAGCCTCAACAGTATCTTCTTCTGTGAGCGAGTCACCACTGGTCGCAATCGCTACAGGGTCATATACAATCACAGGTGGCGTGTCCCAACGTGCTTTATAGCGTGTTAGATGCTCTGCAACCAGTTGAATTTGCTGCACATTGGCCAACATACCAATTTTTATGACCGCAGCAGGCATATCCGACTCAAGCGCCAATAGCTGCGCTTCTATGACTTCAGTTGATACCGCATTTAAAGACTCTACACCTAGACTGTTTTGTGCGGTCAATGCCGTGATCGCAGTGCAGCCATGTACGCCAAAGCTGTGCATCGCTTTTAAATCTGCTTGCACACCTGCACCACCACCGGAATCAGAACCAGCAATACTCCATACAACTTTTGACACTTGGACTCCTAATTTTCTTAATTTTGATGCCAAAAAGGCATGCCCATAGTAGGCGTTGAAGGCGCTGCAACCTCTTTTTCAGGCATTGCTTGTGCAACATAGCCCATACGACCCGCTTCCACAGCATGAGAAAATGCCGCCGCCATCTTGACCGGATCACCGGCACCGGCAACAGCACTGTTTAATAACACGGCATCGTAACCTAATTCGAGAGCTTGGCAAGCATGCGAAGGTAATCCAAGACCGGCATCCACAATCAAGGTTTGCTCAGGTAAACGTTCACGAATGGTCTTCAAGTTATACGCATTAATGAGCCCTTTACCAGTCCCAATGGGTGCCCCCCATGGCATTAACACTTCACAGCCAAGATCTGCCAATCGCTGACATAGCACGAGATCATCAGTGCAGTAGGGTAATACTTTAAAGCCTTCTTTCAGTAAAATATCCGTCGCTTCAAGCAAACCAAAAGGATCCGGCTGTAAATTATATTCATCACCGATCAGCTCTAGCTTTATCCAATCGGTATCAAAAACTTCTCGGCACATCTGCGCTAAAGTAACGACTTCTTGCACACTGTGGCAGCCCGCCGTATTAGGCAGCACTTTCAGTCCAGTTTCTTTTATCAACTGCCAAAAGTCTTCGCCCGCTGAAACTGAGTTTTGTCTACGCAGTGACACGGTCACGATATCCGCCCCTGAGCTTTGTATCGCTTGCTGCATAATTTGCGGTGAAGGATATAGTGCAGAGCCTATTAATAAACGGCTATTAAAGTATTCACCGTAGATATTAAGTTGTTCTGAGTTTGAATTATTCACCTAGCCTCCTTGAATAGGTGAAAGCACTTCAATGCTGTCACCCTGATTAGGCATGGTATCAGAAAGCTTAGCTGAGGGTACAAACTGCCCATTGAGTGCCACTGCAAATGGCGGCTTAGCTCCCTTACTGACGATGATTTGCTGCAAAGACTGTGCGTTTTCAACACAAATAGTCTCGCCATTATAAGTTAAATTCATAGTAGCCCCTTTGAAAGTGCTTGCTGTACAACAACGGGCGCAAGTAAATACCCATGTCGATATAAACCGTTAATTGAAATAACATTATTTTGAACTTCGATATGTGGATGGTTATCGACAAATGCAGGCCGCAAACCAGCATTTAAGGACATCACTCTCCCCTCTGCAAAACCGCTATGCACCGTATAGGCCGCTGATAATAGCTCCAAGGTAGAGCGTACAGTGATCTCATTCGCATCTTGAGATTCAATCTCAGTTGCACCGATCACATATTGATGATTTGGTTTAGGTGCAATGTAGATAGGGTAACGCGGATGCATTAAGCGCACAGGACGTTGTAAATTTACCTCTGGTGCAAATATACGCGCCACCTCACCACGCACGCCGCGCAGTCCCGGTTTATCTTGCTTGGCACCTACTCCTCGACAATCAATGATCCAATCAAATGCGTGACCATTGACTTTACCTGCTTCAATTACGGCAGTTTGCGTAAACTGAAAATTGACACCGCGACGGTACAGTGTCTCATAACTACTTGTAAAGAAAGCTAAATTATCTAATTGCCCTTCACAGGGTAAAAACAGTCCTTGGTTGAATTTGCTGCCAAGCTCAGGCTCTAATGCGGCAATATCAGGTTGACTCACCCGTTTTGCTTGATGTTCACCCAAAGGTTTTAAACGCTGTTCAAAACTTTGAAGATCGCCTCTATCTTGTTGATGAGCAACAATCAAACTCCCTTGTTGCTGAAAAAACACTGAGGTGTCTAACTTTTCGAGTAAACTTGGCCACAGAGCAATACTTTTCAAGCCTTGCTCAGCAAGTGCTCGGTCACAAATCACCGACTCTGCCAAAGGCGCTAGCATGGCGGCGGCCAAAGTACCGGCCCCCGTTTGCGCATCTTGCGGATCTTTTTCAAAAATGGTGAGTTGATAACGGTCCATCAACGCCAATGCTGCGACCCTGCCAACTAAGCCAAACCCAACGATAGCAACGGATGGTTTTGCTCCGTACTCTGTCATGAGAATTCCAGTTGTTGTGCGCTACAGCACTAAGCTGTAGCGCTATAAAGTTAAATAGCTTTGTGATAAATCTCAGAACCAGTGCTCTTAAACTCTTCTGATTTCGCTTTCATTTCAGCTTCAACATCAACCATTTTAATTTCAATTGCATCACCCACGTTATTCGGGTCAATACCACGCGCTTCTAGTTCTTTTGCGTAGTCACGCACATCTTGGGTAATTTTCATCGAACAGAACTTAGGTCCACACATTGAACAGAAGTGCGCTACCTTACCTGACTCTTGTGGCAGCGTTTCATCGTGGTAAGACAAGGCTCTTTCCGGGTCAAGACTCAAGTTGAATTGATCATGCCAGCGGAATTCAAAGCGCGCTTTAGATAACGCATTATCACGGATCTGTGCACCACGGTGACCCTTGGCTAAATCAGCAGCATGTGCAGCAATCTTATAGGTAATTAAGCCTTCTTTTACATCTTCTTTGTTCGGTAAGCCCAAATGCTCTTTTGGTGTTACGTAACACAGCATCGCTGTACCATACCAAGCGATTTGCGCAGCACCGATACCAGAAGTGAAATGATCATAACCTGGGGCAATATCCGTTGTCAGTGGGCCAAGTGTATAGAAAGGCGCTTCATGACAGTGCTTTAATTGCTCATCCATATTCTCTTTGATCATGTGCATTGGCACATGGCCTGGACCTTCAATAAAGACCTGCACGTCATGCTCCCACGCGATTTTTGTCAGCTCACCTAAAGTGCGTAGCTCAGATAACTGCGCGTCATCATTGGCATCTGCAATGGAACCTGGGCGCAAACCATCACCTAATGAGAAACAGACATCATACTGCTTCATGATTTCACAGATGTCTTCAAAGTGCGTGTAAAGGAAATTCTCTTTATGATGTGCAAGACACCACTTCGCCATAATTGAACCACCACGCGACACAATACCGGTGACACGTTTTGCCGTCATAGGCACATAACGTAGAAGCACACCTGCATGGATGGTAAAGTAGTCAACGCCTTGCTCTGCTTGCTCAATTAAGGTATCGCGGAAAATTTCCCATGTCAGATCTTCTGCAACCCCATTTACCTTTTCAAGCGCTTGGTAGATAGGTACGGTACCAATTGGTACTGGCGAGTTACGTACTACCCACTCGCGGGTTTCATGGATATAACGGCCTGTAGAGAGGTCCATCACGGTATCAGCGCCCCAACGCGTTGACCAAACTAGCTTTTCTACTTCTTCTTCGATTGATGACGTGACCGATGAATTACCAATATTGGCATTCACCTTCACTAAAAAGTTGCGCCCTACAATCATAGGCTCAGATTCTGGGTGGTTGATATTGTTTGGAATTATCGCTCGACCGCGCGCCACTTCTGAACGAACAAATTCTGGTGTGATAAAGTCTGGGATCTCTGCACCAAAAGACTGACCTTCATGCTGCTCAGCAAGTAACTCTTCACGGATTTTTGCACGGCCCATGTTTTCACGGATCGCAACAAATTCCATTTCAGGTGTAATAATACCCTGACGCGCATAGTGCATTTGCGTGACGTTCTTGCCCGGCTTTGCACGACGTATCTTAGGTAGGTTTTCAAAACGAATATGATCTAAACCTTCATCCGCCATACGTTGCTGAGAAAACTTTGAGGTTACTGAATCAAGCAACTCTGTGTCGTCACGGTTGACGATCCAATTCTCTCTATACTTTGGTAAACCTTCACGGACGTTTAACGTAAACTCAGGATCTGTATAAGGGCCTGATGTATCGTACACTCGAACTGGCTCATTTTTTTCATAGACAGGTTCTTCTTCTGTGCCCCCAACAAAAGAGTCATTCAATGAGATCTCTCTCATCCCAACACGAACACCATCTTGCTCTCCATCAACATAGATTTTCTTTGAATTTGGAAAAGGTTGGCCTTTAAGGTTATAAATAAATTCTGAAGCCGCTTCGCGTGACTCGCGACGTGACAACTTGCTACTGTTATTTGACATGACATGCCTCATTGTTAGTTAAGGTGTCTTGTCAGAATTCCAAAAACTGGAAGAGATAGGGCTCACTGAACATGACGGCGTAATAATACGCAGACAGCAAAGTGAAATTGGTGGATAAATTTACTAGCACGACGCTAACAAACTTGGCAGCTTTAACATCCATACACACTTTGGTACAACCATTAAAGCAGCTTGTTCCCTACGCAGGCATTAACCTGATCAGGTCCACGGATCCCGCAATACAGCGATCTCAGCCCGCTAGGGCACTCCGACAAGTAACGAATTGAGACAAAGTCTACTGAATGTCACCCCATTAGTCAAAGTGACCTTTCACCGATTTAAAACGCCACTTGACGTCCCCACTGAGGATTAATTCATTTTCGCTATATTGCAATGGCGCTCCCACTTGCAATAAGTTAAGAAATGCAGCTTCGTGTTTGTTCGTCACTTCATCACAGAGTTTTCTAGTCATGCCAATATTCGACACGAACAATTGTCCTTCCCTGATTTCACCCTGACCAAAAAAGCGATTGCAACCGGCAAAACCGTTCACTCGAAAAGCATCTAAAAATTCGAACTGTATAGGCTGAGTTTCGGCACTTATATCTTCTGATACAAACTGCCAACTTGAATATTTGAGTGCATCTGTGTTTACCGTCCCTGTACTTGAGCATCCCATCAACACCACACTCAATAAGCATAATAAAAAGGAATATTTCATGGTAAACCAATCGTTTGATAATTAGCGCTAATTATAACGCTTGGCTCACCATAATAGGCAGTAAAAATATGTAATAAATTGCCTATCTTGCTAAAAATTACGAAAATAGTTGTTCAATTTCCTGAGGTAGGAACGGACGACCGCGCTCATTGACAGATGTACCTGTTACGATAGCATCCAACATCAATTTATCATCTCGGCTTCTTAGTACTTTTTGATGAAATGCAAACTTCAGTTTACCGACTTTTTCCACTTCAACTTCAACATAAAACGCATCACCAGGACGCAGTGAGTCTTTGTAATTCATTTCCGAACGAATAACGACTAAGTTTATTTTTTGCTCAGCCAATGCAGCAAAATCAATATTTTTATGTGCCAAAAACTCATGTCGTGCATGTTCTAGATAATTAAAATAGACACTGTTATTTACGATCCCTTGGAGATCGCATTCATAATCTCTTACTTTAAAGTCAACTTTAAACGTCATCATTCGTCCTCAAATTAGATTGCAAAAGTTTATATCACAAATTTTCAGTGATCTGGTCGGGCTTTTGCTAAACTAGTGCGCAAATAACACGGGACATATATAAACGAATGAAATTAAAACTCTCTTTACTCACAATGGGTCTGATGGTGGCATTTTCTAGCTCAGCTGACGACGTAGCCTCAACGGAAAAAAATAGCATTGAAACCATCGAGGTGACTGGCGATTTTCAGCAAGAATCTCTACAAACATTGAGTGCCAGTGCATCCGTTTTTGGTGAAACCGAGATTTCAACGCGTGGTGCGAGCTACCTAGATGAGATCCTAAACAGTGCCGCAAATGTGAACTTTACTGCGGGTGCCTCTCGAGGCCGCTTTGTGCAAATTCGTGGGGTTGGCCTTCGTTCACAGTTTGTCGACCCAATCACCCCAAGTGTCGGTGTATTAATCGACAATATTAATTACTCGGGCCTAGGTGGCAGCGCATTATTATTTGATGCAGATCAGGTAGCAATTTATCGCGGCCCACAAGGTACCAAGTTTGGGGCGGATGCCATGGGCGGAATTATTGATATTCATTCAAACTCGCCAACTCAAACGCCAAGTCTCAACCTCAAGTTGGGTGCTGCCAATTACGGTACACACGAAGCAGGAATTGCTGTCGGTGCAGGTCTAACTGACACGATTGCGGCACGTGCCAGTATTTATCAAAAACAATCCGACGGTTTTGTCGATAATGTGTATTTAAGCGATGACACGCAAGATTTAGATGAAAGCATCGCTAGATTCAAGCTCAACTATACCGCGAGCGAGGATTTAACCTTTGGTTTTGTCTATCATCACATTGATATTGAAAATGGTTATGATGGCTTTACCTTAGACAACACACGTCAGAGCGTTGCAAGCCAGCCAGGACAAGATACACAACAAAGTGATGCATTTTCTTTCACAGCTGACTACACAGGCTTATCTTCTGTCGACATTGAAATACTCACCAGTGGCCTGCAAGCAGATACTGTATATAGCTATGATGAAGACTGGGTCTGTGCAGATACCGCGCAGCCAACACTGTGTGAAGCAGGTCTACACCCAGATCATATCGCTTATTATGGTCAATACTTTGATGCATATACTAGAGATCATGAAAGAGGCGCTGTGGAAGTCAGAGTGAAAGGCAAAGATAAATCTTGGGTCATTGGCGTAGTAAGTCGCAGACATGATGTCGACTTGGACCGCCAAAGAGGCAAACATGGTGATCTCCCTGCACAGTTTAAATCTAACTTTGAAACACAAAACCACGCACTTTTTGCCCACAAGGTTACAGAGCTACAAAACGATGTCAGATTAATCACAGGTATTCGCGTTGAATCTTACTCAAGCGATTACATGGATAGCAATGCATTCAACTTGGATACAGACGATACCATGGTCGGCGGCAAAGTTGCACTTGAGTACCAAGTTGTACCCCAAACAATGATTTATACCAGCTTAAACCGCGGTTACAAAGTGGGTGGTGTGAACGGTGAAGCCCTCGCTAAAGCCAAAGATGATGGCATCACGATTCCACAATCAGGCTTCACGTTCGACCCAGAGTACCTATGGAACTTTGAATTTGGTGTTAAAGGCCAATCTGAAGACAAACGCCATACTTTAAATCTCAGCGCATTTTATATGCACAGAGAAGACATGCAATTAAAGCAGTGGCAGCTAGAGGGCGTGCAATTTGCCGGTTTCATCAGCAATGCGGGCAAAGGCAGAAATTACGGTCTCGAGATCGAAGGTACTAGCCAGCTACTTGATGCGCTCTCACTTCAATACAGCCTGGGTTATTTAGATACCAAGATTGAAGATTTCATTACCGTCAATGGCGATGATTTTGATGGCCGAGAACAAGCGCAGTCCCCTAAATATCAATATGCCTTCACCTTTGTCTATGACGTGACAGACAACATAAGTGCACAGCTGGGGCTTGAAGGAAAAGATGACTACTTCTTCTCTGATAGTCATGATTCTCAAGCACCGAACCAAAATCTGATCAATGCCAGTGTTTCTTACTACAGTGATAACTGGAGCCTAACAGCATGGGGAAGAAACTTAGCGGACAGAGACGTACCCGTACGTGGTTTCCAATTCGGTAATGACCCGAGAAATGGTTGGGTCACTGACACATATGTGCAGTATGGAGAACCTCGCGTTTATGGTTTAACGTTTAACTATACGCTTTAATAAAAAACGGCGCTGTAAGCGCCGTTTTTTCACTGCCTGTTATCTTATTCTGGATCAGGTAAATTGCGACCGTAAAATACCTCTTGGATTTCACGATTTAATTTGTTGCGGATCTCTTCCTCTTCCTCGTCAGTCAGCTCATCCGTAGTGATACCGAATAAATACGTATTTAAATCGGTTTCTTTGAGCATCATCTTCGTGTGGAATAAGTTTTCCTGATACACATTCACGTCCACCATTTGGTAAGCGTCTTTCGTATCTTCGGTCATGAAGTTCTGAATTGAGTGAATTGGATGATCAATATAGTGTTTTACACCATTTACATCACGAGTAAAGCCACGCACACGATAGTCAATCGTGACCACGTCCGACTCCAGTGAATGAATGAGGAAGTTCAGCGCTTTAAGCGGAGAAATAATCCCACACGTAGACACCTCAATGTCCGCTCTAAACGTACAGATCCCATCGTGCGGGTGCGCCTCAGGATAAGTATGCACACAAATATGGCTTTTATCCAAATGTGCTACCACAGAGTCAGGTAAAGGCCCAGGCGTCTCCTGTGAATGTGGCATGGTGCCCTCTACAGGCTCTTCTGAAACTAAGATAGTTACACTTGCGCCTTGCGGGTCGTAATCTTGACGCGCGATGTTCAAGACATTCGCACCAATGATATCGACAACTTCCTTAAGAATATCCGTTAAACGCTCAGCGCTGTACTGTTCGTCGATATATTCGATATATTCTTTTCGCTGTTGCTCAGTTTTGGCGTAGCAAATATCGTAGATACTAAAGCTTAAACTCTTTGTTAAGTTGTTAAAGCCATGGAGTTTAATTTTATTAAAGGGCTTGTTCACGATAGACCCACCTTAAAACAAGAAAATCTGCGCTGCAGAACTAAAAGTTCGCGGATTTTATACGAAAAGTAACAGCTTAAAAAGCGTTATTTTTCTTCGCTTTGTACAACCTCGTGGGTATGCGTAATTTCCACTGCTTTTTCAAGCATTAAGGCAACTGAGCAGTACTTTTCGGCAGACAAATTAACGGCGCGAGCAAGGTGCTTTTCAGACACATTGTCACCCGTAACAACAAAGTGTAGATTGATTTTGGTGAATACTCTAGGCGCAGACTCTGCACGCTCTGCAGAAAGTTTGACTTCCACACTCTCAACAGATTGCTTTGCCTTCTTAAGAATGCTGACAACATCCACAGATGCACAACTGCCCGCCGACATTAATACCATTTCCATCGGACTAGGCGCTGCACTGTCAGCACCTGCATCAAATACCACATTATGACCAGAGTGAGAACGACCTAAAAACGTATCGCCACCAACCCATTTTACACTTGCTTGCATAGTACACCTTCTAAAACCAATAACACCGCCATAAGGCGGTGCTATTAAAAATATAAATCTATTCCAGTTTACTGAATGGCAGAATCAAATAAATTTTTAACCAAACCAGCAAACTCTTCGATAAACTCTTGTTGTTCTTCTGTTACACGTTGATCAACAACACTAGATAACACTTCCTGTAGGTCGTACACAATGCCATCAACTTCACGTACGATCAAGCCGCGCTGTTCGGTTGATAAGCCAGTGTGCTGTTCACACAAACGGATCACGTGTTCAGCGATAACGTCTTCAATTAATTCAACGACCTTAGGTGCATTTGGCTTTACCACACCCGGCTTTTCAAACAAGGCTAAATTTTGTGTCAGATACATGACTAACTCATCATATCCTTGTTTATCTAAAACCATATATTGCCCACCTGAGTTTACCAATGACATCTCCTATTGATTTAAGCAGAAACTCGATCTGATTGCTACTTTTGAGCGGCCCAGAAAAATAAAAAAAGCAGCAAATGCTGCTTTTTAAGAATAAAGCGTGAGACTTAATCTCCGCATCACAACATTGCGTTTAGCTATGTTGTGAATTACCTAATGCAGGTAATTTTAATCTAATGATAGGCCTGGACTCAAGCTTCCTGGTAGTGTAACTTTTTCAAGTTCAACAGAAGCAACTGGGTATGCACAGTAATCTGCTGCATAATATGCACTTGCTCTGTGGTTACCAGATGCGCCAATACCACCAAATGGTGCAGCACTTGATGCCCCCGTGATTGGACGGTTCCAGTTAACAATACCCGCACGAATACGACGTAAGAAATGGTCATAATCTGCTTCATTGTCACTTAATAGACCTGCTGATAAACCAAAGCTGGTATCATTGGCAAGCTCAATAGCTGCGTCAAAGTCAGTGTAACGGAATACTTTCAGTAGCGGACCGAAGTGCTCATCATCAGGGAAATCAGAAACCTTTGTACATTCGATGATACCCGGTGTGACAAAACCTGTACCCGCTGTATGTGTCAGCTCAAGTAAGCTCTCTGCGCCAAGGTCGATAAGTTGCTGCTGTGCTGCAACCATACCAGCCGCCGCCGCTTCAGAAATCATAGACCCCATGAACGGCTGATCAGCATCGTCAAAGTGACCAATCTTAATCGCTTTAGTCGCACGCAGAAGCTGGGCTAGAATTTCATCACCCTGCTCACCATGCGGTAAAAATAGCTTACGTGCACATGTACAGCGCTGACCGCTTGAGATAAATGCAGACTGGATAATATCGTGTACAACCGCTTTAGTATCTGTCACATCTTTAACGATTAATGGGTTATTACCACCCATCTCAAGCGCTAAGATTTTGCCAGGTTGACCGGCAAATTGCTCATGCAGGAAGTGACCTGTGCGAGATGAACCGGTGAAGAATAAACCATCGATACCTTTGTGCGATGCAAGTGCTTTACCTGTGTCTACTTCACCTTGTACTAGGTTAATAACACCAGCTGGTAGACCCGCTTTTTCCCACAGCTTTAATGTTAGCTCAGCAACATATGGCGTTAATTCAGACGGCTTAAATACCACAGTGTTACCAGCAATAAGCGCAGGCACAATGTGACCATTAGGCAAGTGACCTGGGAAGTTATAAGGGCCAAATACCGCAACAACACCATGTGCTTTATGACGAATAACAGCACGACCTACAGGCATTGCATTTTCTACAACACCGGTACGCTCATTATATGCTTTTTCTGAAATGGCAATCTTACCGACCATTGCACCTGCTTCAGTACGCGTTTCCCAAAGTGGCTTACCTGTTTCTTTGGCAATTGCGATTGCAAGCTCTTCGCTATGCTCTTTCAAAACCTCAGCAAAGCGTTTCACTACGTCTAAACGTGCTTCAAAGCTCAGGTCGCTCCACAGGTAATACGCTTCGCGTGCTGATTTTACTGCGCTATCAACCTGCTCCGCAGTTGCTGCATTTGCAGACCAAATCTGTTCATTGTTTGCTGGGTTTACAGATGCAAACTCTGCACCCTCACCCGCTGACCATTTACCATTGATAAATTGTGCTGCATGTGTTGTCATAATTCTTTCCCGATTAAAGAGTTGCGATGCTTACAGTGTCGCCTTCAGTGACCTGAAGTGCGTTTGCCAATTCAGCCGAAATGGTGATTTCTTCACCACTTTGTGGCACATCAAGCTCAACTGCCGTAGCACGATAGCCTGCTAGTTTATCATTAGCAATAAGCACTGGGGAACCATTTGTCTGTGCTGGTACATTTTCGGCAAGGCGCACCTTAAAGAACTGCGTTGCACGAATTGTGCGAATATTATCGACTTTGGCTTCTACTGTTGGGCCTGCATCAAAAATATCGACATACCCGTTAAACGTGAAGCCTTCACTTTTCAGTAATTCAATCGCTGGACGCGTATTGTCGTGTACTTCACCGACTACAGCCTGCGCTTCTTTGCTTAATAAATTGACGTAAATCGGGTATTTTGGCATAAGTTCAGCAATAAATACCTTTTGGCCAATACCTGTGAGGTAATCCGCTGTTGGGAAATCCATTGAGAAAAAGTGTTCTTCTAACCATTTCCAAAATGGACTACTGCCATGTTCATCAGAAACACCACGCATTTCTGCAATCACTGTTTCTGCAAAGCGTGCTTTATGCTGATTAATGAACATAAAACGAGATTTAGATAAAAGCTTACCATTGAAGCCTTTACGGTACTTATCTTTTAAGAATAAAGTACATAGCTCTGTCGCACCGGTATAGTCATTACACAGCGTCAGAATATCCACTGCTTTATAAACATTTAAAGTACGAGAAGAATGGATAACTTTACTTAAATGATAGTGATAAAACGCGTCATCTAACCCCACTGCGGCTTCAATAGCACTGGTTCCGACAACTTCGCCCGTCTCTGAGTCTTCAAGCACAAACAGGTAACCTTCATCAAAAGGTACATCAGTTTCTTTAGCAAAAGACGTCATAGAACGTGCAATTTTGTTTTGTAACAACTCTTCATTTAGAGGTAATGAAGTAAAACCATGCCCCGACTCTTGGGCAATGTTCAAAAGCGCTGGATAATCGCTTTTTTGGATTGGGCGAAGGATCATCATGAGCCCGCTTACTCCTCAGTAAACCTTTAGACAGGTGACGCTCTATCGAGCGTCACGTTGGTTATCGCTTGGTTTGTGCGACAACTTATGCGTTATTTTCTACAACGCGAGCAACTGCTTTTTCAAAGCGTGCCATACCTTCGCGGATGTCCGCATCAGTAATAACAAGCGATGGTGTAAAGCGCACTACGTTAGCACCAGCAACCAGTGACATAACGCCTTCTTTAACACCTTCAGTTAAGAACTCTTTTGCTTTACCAGCGTATTGCTCAGTGACAACACCACCGATCAATAAGCCTTTACCACGAATTTCAGAGAATACGTTGTACTTGTCATTGATTGCAGTTAGTAACTCACGGAAAAGCGCTTCTTTTTCTTTTACGCCATTTAATACTTCAGGTGTATTCACTGTATCGAATGCCGCTTCTGCAACCGCACAAGCCAGTGGGTTACCACCGTATGTTGAACCATGTGTACCAATTTTAAGGTGCTGTGCAATTTCAGTTGTCGTGATCATGCCGCCGATAGGGAAACCGCCACCAAGCGCTTTTGCTGTCGTTAAGATGTCAGGTGTCACACCTAAACCTTGGTATGCATATAGCTCACCAGTACGACCAACACCCGTTTGTACTTCATCAAAAATAAGCAGTGCATTGTGCTTGTCACACAGCTCACGAACGCCCTTAGCAAATTCAGTCTCAGGTGAAACGATACCACCTTCACCTTGTAAAGGTTCCATCATCACAGCACAAGTCTTGTCAGAGATAAGCGCTTCGAATGCCGCTAGGTCATTATAGTCACAGTGGACAACATCGCCTGGCTTTGGACCAAAACCATCAGAGTATGCAGCTTGACCACCTACAGTAACCGTGAAGAAAGTACGGCCGTGGAAACCTTTGTTAAATGCGATAATTTGAGATTTTTCAGCGCCAAACTTATCTAGTGCCCAACGGCGAGCAAGTTTAAGTGCCGCTTCATTCGCTTCTGCACCAGAATTTGCAAAGTAAACTTTATCTGCAAATGTTGCATCAGCTAGTTTTTTAGCCAATCTAAGTGCTGGTTCATTGGTCATGACATTTGATAAGTGCCAGATTTTTTCGCCTTGCTCTTTTAATGCAGCAACAAGCGCAGGGTGACAATGACCCAAACAGTTTACAGCGATACCACCTGCGAAATCGATGTATTCACGACCTTCTTGGTCCCAAACGCGAGAGCCTTCACCTTTTACAGGGATAACAGCAGAAGGTGAATAGTTAGGTACCATTACTTGATCGAATAATTCACGATTAATAGTCATTTTAAATCCTCATTTTAGCGAGTTCAGCACTGACATATGGGCGCTCGGAATTACAAAGAATTACCTTCAGCAACACTGTAAAAGATCCGAAATTACCCAAATCGGCGCAAATTTCATACGCACATTATTCCAAAAAAATACCTTTATGTCTCATAGAAAACATTCCTGGACCCCTTGATATTCAAGGCTTTAGTATATTATTTCAAGAACAGTGAATAACTATTAGCGTCGTGATTGGATACGTCCCCATCATACAAGGATTTTAGTCGATCCTTGGCAATGGGGCGAATGAATGAATAAGCGAGAAAAAATTTCCAGTTTTTTTACAAAATTGTCAGCTGAAGGCTCTGCAGAGACATTTTTGACAACAATTTTTGCTCCTGCTCAGTCAAATTGAGATGAGCAAACCAATCTTTCGCTTCATCCGGTTCAATTAAATGACTGTCTTTAAGAAGTTGATATTGTGCATAGCCATACGCTTTCTTCAACACTTGCGTCAATGGGAGTAAGTCCGCTGGGTTGTTATTCACGTTCGGCAGATAACTTTGCGCAAACTCCGACATAGCAGCGCTAAATGGTAAGTATTTAAAAGACATTTGCTCTATTAAGCGCTGCGATACAACGGGCGCGTGCTCAATTAACAAATTTCGTAAAAATAATGGATCGGGGCCCAGCTCTAATAATGCTGTATGTAAGTCTTTCTGATTTTTATCTCGCGCAATTTTAACTTTGCCCTGCCAAACTCGCTCATAAGTGCGCAAATATAAGCGGGTCAACGCGATTTTACCTAAATCTAATAACATCCCCAGAGTAAATGCATGCTGCTCTTTAACATCATATAAAGGTGCTAATGCTTTGGCAGCTATCGCACTGGCCATACTGATATCTCTGAGTTTTCTTTTTAGTAAAGGAAATGGCTCTGTTGAGTGTGGCATCCAATGCCGTACAGCAAATGTTGGGATGACCATCTGCAGGTTTTCTAATCCAAGATAGCGCAATGCTAACGCTGGAGTATCCACCTTGACCGATGTCCCTTTACTATTCACTTTACGATACTGAGGTAAATTCACTAAAGAAACCAGATCACGACCAAGCCATGATAAGTCATTAACTAAAGGTTCTAGACGGCCCACTGACGCTGACTTTACAGCTAAAATATCCAACACCGTTGGCACCGCATCTTGAATGCCAACCACATCGGAATAAATGGAATCCAGATCACTTAGCTGAGTTTCAATTCCACTTTCAATAACTTGATGTAAGTGATTACTCGCTTTTGCAATGTACTTGTGATGACTGGTGCTTTTTTCTTGACGTTTAGCTGCCGCAGCCAGCTCCACTTCGAGCATAGTGCGCTGTGGGATAGACTCCCCAAAGTTCATATCAAAAGTATGGATATAACCTATTTGCTGCTGTGCAAAGTTATGGCTAATTAGAACGTCATGTGCACGCTGAGCGATTGCTTGAGCAATGTGCGACTGCCTAATATCTTGTGTCATCAATTATCATCTTTTTTGGTATATTGAAAGAAAGCTCTTTAAAGGTTAGAAGCGAGCAATAAAGTTATCAAGTAGTTCTAGACCATGCTCAGTTAAGATCGCCTCAGGATGAAACTGCACCCCTTCCAGTGCTAGATCAGTATGACATATGCCCATAATTTCATCTAGCGCACCGGTTTCAGTTTGCGTCCAGGCGGTCACTTCAAGCTTATCAGGTAAACTCTCAGCATCCACAGCCAGTGAATGGTACCTGCATACATTAAACGTGCTTGGCAACCCTGAAAACGCGCCTTTATTCGCATGAAAAATACGTGACACTTTACCATGCATTACTGACTTTGCTTTGCCTACTCGGGCACCCATTGCTTGTGCAATGGTTTGATGGCCCAGACAAACACCCAGAATGGGAAACTGGCCTTGTAACTGTTGTACAACTTGCAAAGAAATACCCGCTTCATTCGGGCTACACGGGCCTGGGGAGATCACAATATGCGCAGGGTTGAGCTGCTTAATCTGAGAGATAGAAAGATCATCATTTCGCTTGACCAAAACTTCTTGATCTAACTTTTGAAAATACTGGACGAGGTTAAACGTGAACGAATCATAGTTGTCAATCATTAATAACATTCCGTCTTTACCTCTAAACTTTTAAGACTCACCATTCTTTTACTACATTAAAGTCAAAGTACTACTGCGCTACCATCACGACAGTAACGTTCACTCAAGCGCGGCTTTTGGCCGAGCATGATAACACAATTTATAAATTCACTGGCAAAACCTCTTACACTGCAAATTTACAAGCACAAAAATACAAACAGATACGACTTTATAAGTAACTAAACAACAGGGAAGAATGAGAATAGTATGAAAGTGCATTCACACAATAAAGGAGTAAAAAATGAAGCTCACAGTCAAAAAGAAACGCATCAATAAGCTATCTACTGAACAGGCCATCAGTACATAGCAGCCAGTATACATCGCTGGCGGTGCAGCCTTCCAAGTACCTGATCTGAATTTTCATTCGACCAAAAAAACACCTGTAAAACAGCATAAACACAAATCAAGCTGGGCCCGCTAGGCCCAGCGATTGTCATTAGTCCTTATTGAAAGACAACATTCTCACTGCCTGGCAAGGCTTTAAACTCTTCCAAAAGTTTGTCGCAATCTTTCAATATTTGCGCTTCAAGTCGCTCTTCAGCACGCCAACGTTGGGTATCCATTTTAAATATTTCCTTTTTTGAATATTTTTTACGAGCGTCATGCGTTGGCATCTCTTTAACTTCATCGTACATCTCAAACACCCCAGGGTAGATTTGCTCTAATGCCACTTCAGAGTCAAAGCTGTACTGAGATATCAACACCCAAACACGCAAACACCCTTCAGAGTACTCACATTGCTTTTGCTTCATTGCTTTTGCAATTAAGTTAATGCTATCTGCAAGCTTTCCATTGCGCTCTTGCCTGGATTGCTCCAGTTTTTTCGCCTGCTCTTCTTTTAATTTAGCAATCGTGTCTTTTTGAACTTTTAACTGCCACAGTAATTTACCAGCATAAAAAGCCAGCCCTGCGACAATTAGTGCGCCAACGACTAATGCGATCACCCAAATCATGCTCATCGCTCATCCTCGTCATCATTTAACCATTCGTCCGCTAAATCGTTACTGACAATATCGGCCAACGGATCAGCGTCTATCATATCTTCTTCTTCGAACTCATCATCGATGCCCAGAATTTCACATAGCTCTTGGTGACGAGCAATCGCACGGTTAAAGAATTTAGCATCTTTACCTGTCAGTAGCTCACCGCGTTCATGTCGCTCCAATAGCTTCATTAAACGCTCATCATTTTCTAGCTGCTGAAGCTCTTGTTCCAGCGTTAATTCTGGTTCATTAGCCTTGGTTAACACTGCTTGTGGTGTTAAATGACGCTTCATCTGCGGCTCAGCTTTCGGGGTTTGCACTTCAGGTGTCAACGCAATTTTTTTCTTACTACCCGCGCGCGGATCTTTTTGCATCCCAGATTGAGATGTCACTTCAACTTTTGCTTCTTGGGCATTACGAGTACCCGCTTTATTTCCTTTATTCTTTTTCGTGCGCTGCTCTTTCATTGCGCGCAATTCACGAAGCTTTTCCTTACTTAATCTCGGTGTACCATTTTCACCTAACTTGCGTGATTTTTTCTTTCTAGTCATGCTTCTCTACCATTTACTCTAACCGACTAATGTTTACTCAAGATGATCACATCATTTCCAATAAACTCTAGCTTGGTGCCAAATTGCTCTGCTACATATTCAAACGTTTCGCGACTAAAAAATGAAATGTGGGTTTGGTCATTCTTATAATGCCAAGATGCAAAACGTTCCGGATCAATTACAAGTTTGGTCATCAGCGCAAGTGGCGCTTGTGGTTTTAGCATGCTAATCAATTGCTCAAACACCACTTTAGGCTGTCCAATATGCTCTATCACTTCTGTACATGTAATGAAATCATACTGCTTATCCAGCACCGCACTATCATTTGCATAGTATAAGTCATACAGTGCAACTGAATGGCCCTTTTCCTCAAACATTTTAGCTAACAGTGGACCGGGTCCACAGCCAAAATCAAGTCCTTGTCGATTACTAGGCAAACGCGAATTAACAGGGTCAAATACACGTGATAAAAAGCGCCGATATCCACTATCATTAAGGTCATTTTCATGACTGTCATAAATCGCTTTTTCTGCTTGTGGTGACAGCCTGTCGCATGGCGCTACACTGACTAATTTACAGCTCTGACACTGCCAGTAATCGCGAAATTTGTCTCGGTGATAATGTTCGAGCGACTCTGAGTCACAGAGGCCACAGTGAAGCGCTTGTGGATTTTGCAAAGGTGATGAACCAAACGTACTTAAAAAGAGTATTGTACCAGCAATTAAAAAGTGTACAAATAAAAAGACGGCAGAGATTTCTCTCTACCGCCTGCTAATCTGAGCGTCTCAATCTGGACACTTCTCCCTTCGACTTTTAGTCATTATTTTTTTTATTATTTATCATCCATTTTGTTTTTATTGTTACTTCCGTGACACTTTCCATATTGTTTTTGTTATCAAACTTCCATTGCCTTTTTTATTTTCGGTCTTCCTAACGCTTTTGTACTCATCCTTGTTTATATGTATTCAACCGAATACTCAATCATGTCGTCTACGCTTCCGTCTCGAATTGTCCCTGTTTTTGTATTGTCTTGACGACAGGGATTAATCTACGCTTATTTTAAACAGTTACAACTAATCCATAACAAAATTATTACCTCTGCAACAGAGTTTAAAATAAAAACAAATTAAATACATACACTTACAAAAAAACACAAATTCAATTTGCGTTAAGTCCTACAAATTAGGAACGACATTATCCTACAGTTAAAGTAAGATATATCTCACATTCAACAGATCAAAAAAAGGCAACGATCCTGTTGCCTTTTTCACTGTCAAAAGTCGATGCTCTATAGCACAAAAATAAATACGACTTTAATGCAAACCACCGAGATATTTAGACAAAATTTCAATATCTTTATCGGTTAATTTTGCTGAAATATCACGCATCATACCATTGGCATCATTGTTGCGGCTGCCATCTCTAAACTTCTCAAGTTGGGCTTTGATGTACTCAGGATGTTGAAAAGATATTTTAGGAAATTTAGCCAAAGAAGTACCATTGCCTCTTGGACCATGACAAGCCATGCAAGATGGTATACCACGCTCAGCGTCACCTGCACGATATAGCTGCTGCCCTTGTACCACCGCACTCTCAGGCGTGGTACCTGCACTCATTGGCATCTTTGCAAAATAAGCTGATAAATCTTTCATATCTTGGTCAGACAGCGGCATTGCCATACCACTCATAACTGGATCCATGCGGCCTTTAGCGCCACCTGAAGTCATACCTAGTTTGAATTCTTTGAGCTGCTTGTAAATATAATCAGCGTGCTGACCAGCTATTTTCGGATACATAGTTATCGGGGCGTTGCCATTCGGTCCATGACAAGCTGCACATGTTGCCGCCTTCGCCTTACCTGCCTCGGCGTCCCCATCGAATGCTATTGCGCTGTTGAATGACAACGTACTCAGCAGCATAGTTAAAGATAATGCTATTTTTTTCATGGTAAATTCTCTGTTCCGACCCTGTAACTATCAACCCAGTGAAATACGCTAAACTTCACAATGCTGGGCAGATACTCATCTATGCACATTGACTTAATGTGTATTAAGTGACGCTCAATGTTATTTCGCACTATTTTGCTATTTTTAAATACTACACAATAAAAACAGCACCGCCATGCTTTGCCCCTATTATAAAACTGCTAAATTATCGGTAATTGACATAGATTAAACTTAGTCCAGAAATTCTCTTGACGCTGCTTAAAATTGTAGACTTTCTCTCCTTTTGCATTGTGTGGCAGATGTAATAAAATACGTATGAATTTAAGAATCAATAATCCGCCTAGGAGTTAGAGTGTTAAAATCTCGCATGCCATATAATCGCGCTACCTTTATTACCAGCGCACCAGATATTTCCCGCCTTCCCGCAGACAGTGGCATAGAGGTCGCATTTGCAGGGCGCTCTAATGCAGGCAAATCTAGTGCATTAAATACCTTAACTGACCAAAAGCTTGCACGTACGAGTAAAACACCAGGGCGTACACAGCTGATCAATACCTTTGCGCTAGACGAAGACAAAAGGCTGATCGACTTACCAGGTTACGGTTTCGCCAAAGTACCCATTGAAATGAAGAAGAAATGGCAGAAATCACTGGGCGAGTATTTACAAAAACGTCAAAGCCTAAAAGGCATTGTGGTGTTAATGGATATCCGTCACCCTATGAAAGACTTAGATATGGATCTCATTAATTGGGCTGTAGGCAGTAATATTCCTGTTCTCGCGCTACTCACTAAAGCGGACAAATTAAAACAAGGCAAACGCAATGCTGAAGTACTGCAAGTACGCAAAGCCCTCTCCGAGCTAGACGGCGATATTACGGTACATGCATTTTCATCATTAAAGGGGCTGGGTTTAAAAGAGCTTGCTTGGAAATTAGATGACTGGTTCTTGGGACCCTATGTGAAAGAGGAAATAGACGAAGAGGCACCGAACGACTAAGTCAATTCGTACCCCTGTCCTGCGGAGTATAATGTCATTGACCCTTGTCGCTCATTGTACTTCGCGATTTCCGCCCATTGATAGTAAACAGTCCGTTCCACGCGGGCGCTCAATCCATAATTAAGCTGCAAATGCGGGATAGTTTGTCCTTTATATGACGCCATATGCAAGGGAAACACTTGGCAAATAGGCCACAGCCTACCCAAATTATCTTCACAAATAATTGTCGGTTCGAAACCATATTGCCCAGCGACCTCAGACACATGCCAAGCGACAATCACAAAAGGGCTTTCCTCCACCGTAACCGCGCAAGTTTCAGAAGGGGTTTTTAAAACATATTTACCCTGCTCAAAACTTAAGACACTGGCAAACAAACGCACCAGCGCAGGACGTTTTATCTCATCGCCTTGATGAAACCAACGACCTGCACTATCAATTAAAAATGTGCCTACACCGCACTCAGTGGCATGCCAATGCTCAGTGGGAGAATGCGCTGACACATAGTGCGCTATCAGCTTGTCTAGTTTATTTGTCATGGAAGACCAAATTAAATGTCACAGGGACCGTATGCGCAATGCTGTTCAACCCAGCCAGTTTACGCAGCGCTTCGATACCATCCGTCATTGCAAAGTCATGGCTGTTAATTAACACGGCGCGCAGAGGTGAAACCTGCAATATCTTATCTTGCTTATTGACCATCAAATCAAGTTTCAAAACCAAACTTTTCCCATGTAAATTAAGCGTCACAGGTACCGCTTTGAGTACTTGTGGGCCCGATGCAAGCTGGGATAACCAAGGCTTGATGTCCGCAACAATACTGGCAGTTTGATATTGTGACACTTCAAACAACACCTTCTTCATACGTTCATTTCTAATTGGGATCAAAGATTCAATACTGCTTAAATCGATATCAATGCTCACTTGACCTGCATCATTTATCGCGCCTGATAGAGATGTGAAGTGATGATTTTCAGCAATACTATTCAACTTAATTGAGGTGAAACTGAGATCACTCAACTCATTATCCAGCTGCCAAGCAGACACAGCCTGAGACATAAAACACAAGCTACCCACTAAAAAAGGCTTAAGCATGACACATTCCTATTTATAAATTTTTTCACATCTTAACAAATAAATATGGAGAGAGTTAGGCCAGCCATGAGTCGATTGAAAAATTATAATGCACGCCTTGAACAGGGTTATGTAAGCATATCGTTCAGGGTAATCAGAAATGAAAAATCGGCTCGTATAAACCTTTTACGAGCCGTTATAGCAATCTGGGGAGAAGCTATCAATACACAGTATCCTCTTTCGAGAGATACATCATCAACAGGATGTCCTACAGGATGAGGACGGCGCGAACTTTAGCAAATAGCCATCTAGAAATAAACAGCACAAAGCAAATAACGAGCCAATTTGATAATTAATAAACAAAGAAGTGATAATTTTTACTTTAACTTTACACCAAGCCAGTAAATTCGGGACGTAGAGGACAAATAGACAATAAAAACAAAAAGGGCATAGCGCCGCCATGCCCACAAATTCAAACTTAAGCTCTTTGACTAATTAATGTGCTTGTTCCCAGTTTTCACCGTGATCAGCTTCAACCACAAGCGGTACATCAAGCTTCGCCGCTTCACTCATTAATTGACAAATGTGTTCACTAAATTCAACGACTTTGTCAGCTTTGATTTCAAATACCAATTCATCGTGCACCTGCATAAGCAGCTTAATTTCATCTTGGCTATGCGCTTGCAACCATTGGTGCACTTTGATCATAGCTTTTTTAATAATGTCTGCAGCGGTGCCTTGCATCGGCGCATTAATTGCAGCACGCTCAGCCGCTTTGCGACGTGCGCCATTACGTGCTTTGATATCAGGCAAATAAAGACGGCGACCAAACAAGGTCTCAACATAGCCTTGCTCAGCGGCCTTCTCACGCGTACTTTCCATATACTCTAATACACCAGGGAAGCGCTCAAAGTATTTATCCATATAATGTTGCGCTTCATTACGGGGGATATCTAGCTGACGAGCAAGACCAAATGCACTCATACCATAAATCAGACCAAAGTTAACCGCCTTGGCTTTGCGACGCATATCTGACGTAACTTCCTCAAGCGGCACAGAGAACACCTCTGAAGCCGTCGCACTGTGTACATCTTTGCCCTCAGCAAATGCACTTAATAGGCCCTTATCTTGAGACAAATGCGCCATAATACGCAGCTCAATTTGACTGTAATCAGCTGCTAAAATGACATGCCCTTCATCCGCAACAAAAGCCTGACGGATCCGACGTCCTGCCTCATTACGAATTGGAATATTTTGTAAATTTGGATCACTAGAACTCAAGCGCCCAGTCGCTGTCACCGCTTGATGGTACGAAGTATGCACACGTTGCGTATCCGCATTCACCAATTTAGGTAACTTGTCTGTATACGTTGACTTTAACTTGGCCAAACCTCGATGCTCGATGATTAGCTTTGGCAATGGATAATCGTGCGCAAGCTCCTGTAACACTTCTTCAGCAGTTGAAGGGGCACCTTTTGGCGTTTTCTTTAACACTGGCAACCCTTGTTTTTCAAATAGAATTGCCTGTAATTGTTTAGTAGAGCTTAAATTAAACTCTTCTTCAGCAAGCGCATACGCTTCTTGCTCAAGCTCAGCCAAGCGCTTTTCGATTTCTAAGCTTTGCTCACCCAACATCGTACTATCAATTTGAACACCGGTGCGCTCCATATCAGAGAGTACAGTGATCAATGGCAACTCAATCTCTTTAAACACACTGATTAAACTGCTTTCTTGCTCTAATAAAGGCCATAAATGCTGATGTAGGCGCAAAGTAATGTCAGCATCTTCAGCGGCATATGGCGCTGCTTTATCTAACTCTATTTGATTGAATGTCAGCTGCTTTTTACCTTTGCCTGCAATGTCTTCAAAGCTGATATTTTTATGACCTAGGTACTTGAGTGCCAATGAATCCATGTCATGACGGGTACCAACACTGTTAAATACATATGACTCAAGCATAGTATCAAACTCAATGCCATTTAATGAGATACCAGCGCGCGCCAACACGCTCTTGTCGTATTTTAAGTTTTGTCCCACTTTTTTAATGCTGTGATCTTCTAGGATCGGCTGTAACAGCTCAAATACTAAGGCTTTATCTAGCTGCTGTGGCGCGCCCATATAGTCGTGCGTCAGAGGCAAATATGCCGCTTCACCCGCTTCCACAGCAAAGCTCATCCCCACCAAATCCGCTTGCATATAATCTAGGCTGGTCGTTTCCGTATCAAAAGCGAACACCTCTGCACTTTTAAGCTTTTGAACCCAAATATCCAGCTGTTCGGTCGTCAGAATCGTTTCGTAATTGCCTTTAACCACTGGTTCTGGTGCTTCCACAGCAGCTGATGCTGAGCTATCTTTGTTTGCTTTGCCATCTAATAACTCCGCAAGCCAACGCTTGAACTCACACTGGCCATATAATTCAACCAATCGATCTTTATCCATTGGCTGGATCTTAAAGGTGTCCAGATCTTCCTCAACTTCACAATCTAGTTTGATGGTCGCCAGCTCATACGACAACTCAAGCTGAGCTTTATGCTCCTCTAGCTTTTTCGCCATACTTTTTGAGCCACGAAAACCGAGTGGTGCAATTTCATCAAGGTTGTCGTACAGCGTTGTAATTGAGCCTAAGCCCTGTAACATTGCCAACGCCGTTTTTTCACCAACGCCCGGTACACCTGGAATGTTATCGACTTTGTCACCCATCAAGGCAAGGAAATCAATGATTAGCTCAGGACCAATACCAAACTTATCGACCACCCCTGCAGGATCTAAAACCGTATCTGTCATCGTGTTGATCAAAGTCACATGCTCATTGACTAACTGAGCCATGTCTTTATCACCTGTACTGATCAAAACATGACGCTGTTGTTCTGACGCTATACGCGAGAATGTGCCAATCACATCATCCGCTTCTACCCCTGCGATGCTCACCAGTGGCAGACCCATTGCTTTTATGATCTCATGAATTGGCTCAATTTGCGTACGCAAATCATCCGGCATAGGCGGTCTATTTGCCTTGTACTCAGAATACATGTCATTTCTAAACGTCGGCCCTTTTGCATCAAACACAACCACCATGTGGCTAGGATCAAATTGTTTGAGCAAACTTTTAAGCATATTGATCACGCCGTAGATTGCACCAGTGGCTTCACCCTGAGAATTCGTCAAGTGGGGTGGCGCATGATAAGCACGGAATAAATAGGAAGAACCATCCACTAAAATTAATGGGTTTTCTGGGATCTGAGGCATAATATTTTGGATCCTAATAAATGAAATTTAATAACTTGCTAAGGATGCCACAAGGCATAGCATAAAACGAGAGGAGTGCAATGAAACTTAACAAGGAAAAACTGTGGATAACTTTGTAGATAAACACAAGAAAAGCACCAGCAATAAAATAAAGCTAGTGGCCTAATACATATAAACAACTGATAAATAAAATAAAATACAAAAGAAAAATATTGAACGCCACAATATCAATTTGTGGAAATATCATAACTCATGTATTTTTCACCCTAGAAAACTGGTGATAAAACGACCCGTTATTTTGAGCGGAGGCGTATACTAACATAATTGATCAAAGATCAAAGCAGATCCTTTATATTTTTTTTCACAGTTGGCATTCTTACATTGAATATAGCAGGCACAATAAGCCTTAGGAGATAAAAAATGAAACAAGTAGCAATCATTTTTAGTGGTTGTGGGGTATTTGACGGTGCAGAGATCCATGAATCAGTTTTAACTATGCTGCATCTAGAGCAACAAAACATCGCCTATCGTTGTTTTGCACCAAACATTGACCAGCACCATGTCATCAATCACATCACAGGTGAAGAGCAAGCTGAGTCTCGCAATGTATTGACCGAGGCTGCACGCATTGCGCGAGGTGATATCACCGATCTAGCGCAGCTCAATGTCGATGAGTTTGCTGCATTAGTGATCCCTGGAGGCTTTGGCGTCGCTAAAAACTTGTCGGATTTTGCTTTTAAAGGCGCTGAATCTCAAGTACTCGACTCGCTCAAGTCTGTATGCCAGCAATTTAATGCACAGAACAAACCAATTACTTACTTATGCATTGCACCCGCACTCATAGGCCATATTCACCAAACAGGTACCAAAGCCACGATAGGTAATGATGCTGATACCGCCGCAGCGGTGAATGCACTCGGTGCCACACACATAGACTGCGCCGTTACGGATATCGTTGTAGACGAGCAACAAAAAGTTATCAGTACGCCCGCTTATATGTTAGCAAGCAACATCAGTGAAGCTTCTGCGGGTATCGAAAAAGCGATTGCACGTCTCGCTCAACTGATCGCTTAACACGTCAGTCATCTGCTCCAAAAAATTTGCTTGGTTTTAAGCACAAAAGACCAAATCTTTGCCCTAACGCAATAAAATTTGTTTTTTATACGCTTAAGATCAAGTTTAAATTTTAACTAATTAGGTGGTGACGTTATACTCAATTAGGAACCGTCATCCGTCGTGCTTCGTGATCGAAGACATTAAATTTGAAGTGAGCAAGGTAAATGAAGAAACTGTCAGCAGCACTCTTAATGCTATCCACGGCCACCGTCGCCCAGCCGTATGATAATTCTCTAACCGAAGAAGCCATCAAAAAGCGTTTAGCCCCAATAGGTTCAGTCTACTTAGCTGGTGCAGAAGATACGGCTGCCGCAGCCCCAGCAGGCCCTCGCTCTGGTGAGCAAGTATATCAAGCATCTTGTTTTGCTTGTCACGGTACAGGGGCACTTGGCGCGCCTAAAACAGCAGATGAATGGGCGACCCGTCTAAGTAAAGGCGCTGACGTATTACTTGATCACGCTATAAATGGATTCAATGCGATGCCACCAAAGGGCACGTGTATGGACTGTAGTGACGATGAAATACAAGCCGCTATCGACTTTATGCTCAAATAAAAGTCGTATAAAAAACAGAGACAAATACTCGCTTATTTGTCTCTATTAAGGCAAAATGTTTATCATAGAATTGAATTAACATTTTACACTTGACCCCTAAAGTCAAAAGTGAAAATATAAAGTTTAATAAATAAACAATAATAGCCTTTGGTTTAATCATTGGAAGATCCAAACGACGTTGCAATTCGCAAGCTTACTCGAAAGAATCGCCGCTTAGAGTCCTTGTTGAAAAAATACAAACAAAACTATCACTTGCAACATGCCTTGATACAGCTTTCTGAGCAGGCTAGCACAGTTGCCGAGCTAACCCTTCTATACCCTGCTATTCACAGCATTTTAGAGCAACATTTACCAAGCAAAAGCTTTTATGTTGTATTGCAGAACCAGTTTACCCAAACCTTAGAGCTCTCCTATTTCGTCGACGAAAAAGACGGAATCTCCGTGCCACTGCATGAATCGCATCATTTTGATCAGGGTGTCACAGGGTATGTATTTAATACCAAGAAGGTTTTGTATTTAACCAAGGGTGAAATGCAGAAAATGATAGACGACTGCAAATTCAAAGCCTTGGGTAGCCCAGCAGAACACTGGGTAGGCGTACCAATATTCCGGGATAAAAATATTATTGGCGTAATGGTCTCGCAAAGTTATCGACCTCAACAAGCTTATAGTGAACATCAAATTGAGCTTCTTGAGGTGATGTCTTTGTACCTAGCAACAGCCATTGAGCGCGTCAAAAAACGTGAACTGCTAGAGTCTGAAGTTAAGATCCGTACTCGAGCATTAATGCAAAGTAACGACGCACTAAATAAAGAAATAGAACAACGTAAACGGGCACTAGAGCGGCAACAAATATTATTTAAGATTTCTGAATTGGCAACCCAATTTAGCGATATCGATGATGTATATAAACAAGTTCATAAAATAATTCGCTCCATTACCTTTGCGAATAATCTCTACATTGCTTTGCACGATACAGGCTCTAATTGGTTGAGCTTTCCTTATTGCGTCGATGAAGTCACTGAGTATCGACCACGGCCTTTTGCCAAAGGCTACAGTGAACTGGTGATCACCACAGAGCGCAGTCAGCTGATAGACACACAGCGTGCTGCAATTTTGATAGACGGTGGTGTGGTACGACGCCCTCCTGACTATGATGATTTGGAAACGGCCACCAGCTGGTTAGGTGCGCCACTCAAAACCGCCAAAGGGGTTATTGGGTTAATAGCTTGCCAAGCTTATAACCATGAATACGAATATAATCATGAAGATGTTGAACTGATCTCGTTTGTGTCCAACCAAATTGCATCTGTTTTACAAACGCATTTAGCGAATCAAGCGCTCAAAGCGAGCAACCAAGAATTGGAACATCGCGTAGCCGAAAAAACCAAAGCGTTGCGTCAGACAAATTTACACCTGCAAATGCAAATTGAAGAACGTAAGAAAATTGAGCAGCAGCTTTATCATGATGCACACCACGATCCACTTACGTCATTGCCAAACCGCAGCCTCTTTTTAACTCAGCTTGAAAAAACGCTGCAAAAATACCAACGATACCCTGAACATAACTTTGCGGTGCTCTTTATTGATCTAGACAAGTTTAAAGTGATCAACGATGAACTGGGGCACCAAGCTGGCGATCAATTCTTAATCTGGGTCAGCACGGCATTTTCAGAGTGTATCCGCGAGCACGACTTGCTTGCACGCCTCGCCGGTGATGAGTTTGTCATTTTGCTCGATCACCTCACGGACAAACAACAAGCGGAAGATGTGGCAAAACGACTCATTCGAGTGATGCAGCAGCCTTTTTGCATGAAAGGTGTTTGTATGCAAAGTGGTGCCAGTATTGGCATTACCTACAGCAATAAAAATTACAAAAATACCGATGAAATTATTCGTGATGCTGATGCCGCGATGTATTATGCAAAAAATGCTGGGCGCGGTCGTTATGAGTTTTATCATCCGCTACTCACCGCTTCTGCAGGAAGTACAAATAAACCGGAAGAGCAACACCATTTAACGGCCTTACCGACGCACTTTAGAAGTACCGACATCGTTGATTTTACCAATCACGCGTCACATATTATTACCTTAGAAGCGTTTGGCGAGCACCCCGTACTAGGGAGCACCAGTTTTGATGTATTGAAGAAGTTCGCCGCCGCGAAAGATGAGCATTTAGACATAGAACTAGGGTTGTTAGAAAAAGCCTTAAAGATTGCCCAAAGCTATGATCAAGACGTGCTTTTCGCATGTTCAACGGTCATTTTAGAATCTTCTGCTTTTTCAACTTTAAAACAGTTGCTCAGCCTCAATGATACGCAGCTATGCCTGATGTTTGATGAAAATGAGGTACGCTATGCATCGAGCGTACAGTTAGAAAACCTCAAAGAGCTACCACAATTAGGCGTAAATATTGGCCTCAATGATTTCGCCAAAGAGCGATGTGATTTGGCTTTTTTGAGTAGTATTGATTTTAAATATGTTTTACTAAGTTCAGTATTCAGTAAGCGCGTGCTACAGCAAAACAGTTACGATATTCAATTACAAGGCATTTTAGCGATCACCAAATTAAAATCGATTCAGGTTATCGCCAAAGGGCCTGCTATTTTGAACTTTAGAAGTTTACTAGAAAAACATGGGTTAAAACTGTTTTTTGGCAAACAGCAAAATTTAAAGAGTGCTCGTCAAAACATCACTGGTATCGACGAGCAAGAAACTCTAACGTTTTAACATCGCACGCAAATTGGCCACGCGCGCTTGGCCTTTTTCCATTCTTTCTGATTGCGACACCACCGCTTTTTTGCCTTCAAACTGGAGATCATCTTGCGGTAATTCTTGTACAAAGCGACTTAGTTCTGGTGTTATCTGCTCACCAAACTGGCGACGACTTTTTGCATAAGTAAGCGTCAGTGTCTGCTGGGCACGGGTGATCCCAACATAAGCCAACCGCCGCTCTTCTTCTACATTGTCTTCATCAATACTGGTTTGGTGTGGTAATAACCCCTCTTCCATTCCCACCATAAAGACATGCGGATATTCCAGACCTTTTGAAGCATGTAAAGTCAATAACTGTACGGCATCGCTCTCATCTTCCTCTTCATTACGCTCTAACATATCTCTGAGGGTAAGCTTAGTCACCACTTCAGACAAGGTCATCGGTGGGTTATCAGCATCCCCAGTAAGCATGTCACTGATCCAACGATATAATTCTGAGACATTTTTCATGCGCATTTCTGCTGCTTTTGCGCTGGTTGAAGATTCGTATAAGTAGGTCTCATAATTGATCTCACGGATCATATCCTTCACCGCTTCGAGCGTATCTCCTCGTACTGCACGATCACTCAACTCCACCACCCAACGCGCAAAGCCCGCCAAGGCATTGTACCCTTTGCCAGTCAAACGCTGTGTTAGGTCACTATCAAAGCACGCCTCAAACAAGCTAATATGTTTGTCATTTGCCAAACTGCCGAGCTTTTCGAGTGTCACAGGACCAATTTCTCGCCTTGGCGTGTTAACGATACGCAAAAATGCATTGTCATCGTCTTGGTTTACCAGTAGACGCAGATAGGCCATGATGTCTTTAATTTCACTGCGCGCAAAAAATGACATACCACCGCTGATCTTATAAGGAATGCGGTTAGCCATGAGGGCTTTTTCAAACACGCGCGCTTGGTGGTTGCCTCGATATAAAATGGCGTAATCTTTATAGCTGGTACGCTTCATAAATTTATGCGAAATGATTTCTGCCACCACTCGCTCAGCTTCATGCTCTTCATCACGGGTAGCAATCACACGCAAAGGATCGCCATAGCCTAATTCACTGAATAGCTTTTTATCAAATTCATGGGGGTTATTGGCAATCAGGATATTCGCAGACTTCAATATACGACCTGCACTTCGGTAGTTTTGCTCCAGCTTGATCAACCGCAGTCCAGGGTAATCTTTGCTCAACAACACCAAGTTTTGCGGTTTTGCACCACGCCATGAGTAAATCGACTGGTCATCATCGCCGACCACCGTAAACCGTGCGCGCTCACCCACAAGTAATTTAACCAGTTGATATTGACTGGTATTGGTATCTTGATACTCATCCACCAGCAAGTATCTAAACTGATTTTGCCAGCGCTCTCTCACTTGCGCTGAGCTCCCTAACAATAGCGTTGGAACCATGATCAGATCATCAAAGTCTAACGCATTATAGGCTCTCAGCTGTGTTTGATAGCGAGCATACAACTGCGCAAAAAGTGCTTTTTGCGGTTCACGGGCTTCTCTAATGGCACGCTCAGGTAATATCAGATCATTTTTCCAGTTACCGATCTGCATCTTCAGCAAATTAAGCAAGTCTTTGTCTTTTTCCAGCTCTTTTTCAGTCAACTCTGAGAGCAACTGATTGGTATCTTGGTCATCAAACAGTGAAAAGCCGGGTTTAAACCCCAAAGTTTTCACTTCCTTTTTGATGATGTTCAATCCCAAGGTATGAAATGTCGAGATCCATAGGCCTTTTGCGTCTTGCTTCCCAAGTGTCTGCGATACACGCTCTCGCATTTCTTTGGCCGCTTTATTAGTAAAAGTCACCGCGGCAATATTGCGCGCTTTGTATTCACATTGCTGAACCAAATATGCAATTTTATTGGTGATCACACGGGTTTTTCCTGAGCCTGCTCCTGCTAATACGAGGCATGGACCACTAATATATTTAACGGCTTCATCTTGTTTGGGATTGAGTTTCATAAAAGGTGAGTACCCTGAGTAACTGGAGCCGCCTAGTTTATCTTATTCATGCCACAATACCAATTTGCAATGTTTTGATTATGATTAAACATTAAGACGGTTAGATACGTAAGACAAACTAAAATGCGTTTATCGACATGGCGGTTTACGGTAAGATATTGCGCATTAACTAGCTATAAGGCACTGACATGATAAACCCAGCAAAAATCGAAGAGATCGCAAAACAGATCTCAAGCAACATGCCACAAGGTGTGCGTAATTTAGCAGAAACGTTCGAAGCAAAGACCAAACAAGCCATTCAAACTAAGCTGACAGAAATGGACTTTGTTAGTCGTGAAGAATTTGATATTCAGAGCAAAGTATTGATCAGAACGCGCGAAAAATTGACTGAACTAGAAGCCAAAGTAGCAGAACTTGAAGCCAAGCTAGCGCAACAAAACGACACTGAATGATCTGCTGCAGGAATAAGCACACAGACACGCCGTGCTTGTGTGCCAAAACTGCCATTTTATTTATCGAGATGACGTGTTACCAGTGACAAAATCGCTTGCTCATAACTGGATGATAAACATGCCTCTGAGTCAACCGCAGGCACCAGCTCATTGAGTAACCCATCGGCCAACCCATACACCCAACCATGTACTTCCAATTGCTGACCGCGCTGCCAAGCATCTTGGACGATACTTGTGCGACATACATTCCTGACTTGCTCAATCACATTCAGTTCGCACAATACATCGCTGCGTTCAACCACTGAGACTTCGCGTAAAAGTGCTTGATGCTTTTCTTTGATATCAACAACATGTCTCAACCAATTATCGATTAAGCCGAATTTGGCTCCATCCAGCGCCGCTTTGACCCCACCACACCCATAATGCCCTACGACCATAATGTGGCTCACTTTCAATACTTCAACGGCATACTGCATGACTGACAAACAATTATGATCCGTGTGCACCACCACATTGGCTACATTGCGATGTACAAATAACTCGCCGGGTAAGAGGTCAACGATTTCATTTGCAGGGACTCTAGAATCCGAACAACCTATCCATAAATAATCAGGATTTTGCTGCATCGACAACGTCTTAAAAAACGCAGGATCACGAGCTTGTGTACGCTCAGCCCATTGGCGATTATTTTCCAACAAATGTGCTAAATGACTGGTCTGTTGATGGCACATTCTATTTCCTCATAGCGACCGACGTTTCGTCGCCTGTATCAGTAAATTCCTTGGTGTCAGTGACTTTTCACAAAACTGCTCAAGTGTCACGTCATACCCCTTAGCATGTAAATATAACACTCTATCTAACACAAGCCACAATTCAATGGCACGCCTAAAACCATGGCGAACTAACTCTATGCGTTCAGTCACTTTTTGCCTTTTTTCAGCCTGCGCCAAATACCGCGGATAATCTATCTCATCTGGTAATTCGATGCCTTTCTTTTGTGCAGCCCATGCACAGAAGTCTGCAAACTCACCAGAAAAAACAGCCTTATTCACGGATGGTACGCTCACATAGAGATCTGTTTGTGTGATCTCACGGCGCAGTGCATCAAAAGCTAATCTCCATAACACCTCTTTTTTACGCACTTTTGCAACACGTGACGGTGCTGTCACGGTTTCTTGTAGTGCCAATTTCATGTCATTATGCGTTAAACGTACTGTGCTGCCTTTGCCTACCTCACTCATCGGCTGGTATTCATCGCTCGTGAACAAGTGATAACAACAGGGCGATAAACTAATTTTCTCACACCCTGCAGCCGCAGCTTCACGCATAAAGTTCTGATGAAGCTTGCCACATGCATGTAATGCCACCGCATGTTGCTGAGCTTTAAAGTGATGACTCACCGGTTCTGTTAATACATCAGCACAGTGAAAAGTCATATCTAATTTTTGTTGTTCAGCACTTTGTGCACCTTGCTCACACAAGTGTGCTTGCAGCTCAATACTGTCCACATGAGGCACCCCCGTATAAGCCAAGATCCTACCCAAGTGCCCTTTACCTGCACACCATTCTAATACTGGCAATTGACGCTCATTTAAAGCAGATACAAAGTCTTGTAACTGCCCTACTTTTCTCCCTTTTATGCCATTGCTCAGCCAAAAGGGTAACTCAGGTCGATGACGTTCAGTTAAGTGTATCTGTGTCAGTGTGCTTATCTCAGCAAGCTGCGGGATATAATCTGACAGAGTCTGTTGCAACGCACTTTGATCCATATCTAATGCGCTCAAAGTCGCCTCATCCAACCCCGATAGATAGTCGTCCAATTCAGGCCATGGTGTGACAAGATGATCAAAGGCAATCAGTTGCCAATACTGACGTGTTTCATGGAGTAGCCTATCAAGTGACTGAAAATGCGTGATGTAAGACGAGATCATAAGCTTTATTGATTACTGCAATTCGCTACATTGTATGCTATCTACATCATGATAGAAAACGCTACACTAATCCATCACACGATAATTTTTTCTTTGCAGTACTAAGCTCACATACATGGGAATGCATAACACACTCATCACAATGGCTAAGATTAGCATCCATGACCAGTTAATCTCTGTTTGGCTTTTCTCAGAATATAAAAATGCGCCTTTATGCTCATGAAAACTGGTAATGTCTAGGTGATACAGCTGGGCGATCCACTGCCAGCGTGCCAATGACATATTCCCAATTGGGATCCCTGGCGCTTTAATAAAAGGTACTAACTTATCAGCTTCATTGGCTAACTCTTCAAAATTCTTTTCCGTAGCATATAACTTTGTTATTTGTAGCGCTTCATCCAAATTGGCCAACGCATAACGCCACCCTTTGAGGCTTGCACTACGAAACTTGGAGACCATATCTGGACGATATTTATAGACATCTTCTGAAGTAAACAAAATGTCTGCATACACATTGATGCCATAATGCTTGGGGCAGATCTGTCGCGTTGCGATCCCTTGTTGTGCCATTTTGAATGGCTCATTCGATACATACACCTGCAGCGCATCAAATTTACCTGCTTTAAAATCTTCAAGAGGTGACAACCCCGAGTAAATAGGCAGTTGACTCACATTGATACCAGCACGCTCTAAAATAAGCACTAACTCAGCCCCTTCAGTTCGCCCCAAATGACTTATTTTTTTTCCTTGGAAATCTTTTGGTGAATATATATCACTGTCGGCACGGACCATCCAGCAATAAGGAGAGGATTGAAATACTGACGCAAGCGCAACTAAAGGCTTGCCTTGCATGCGCTGTTCGAGCAAACCAGAGTGAGTAACCCCGAACTGAGCTTGCCCTGAGAGCACTTTAAAC
The DNA here is from genome assembly GCF_001625685.1 of Pseudoalteromonas luteoviolacea CPMOR-1. GTDB lineage: Bacteria > Pseudomonadota > Gammaproteobacteria > Enterobacterales > Alteromonadaceae > Pseudoalteromonas > Pseudoalteromonas luteoviolacea_K. Next base: position 39,118 of record NZ_AUYC01000029.1, read on the forward strand.
TGTTCATCAGGCTGGTGCTTTAACGCAGGGGCAATATTGACATCTAAACCAACTTGTCGATAAAAGCCTTTTTGCTTGGCAACATAATAACCAGCAAACTGGAATTGATGCACCCACTTTAACTGCAGTGTCACTGGCTCAAGTGCTGTTGCACATGTACAAAAAAAGACAAACAAAATAACAATGAAACAACGGAGCATAAGCTGTCCTTAGTATATTCATCTTTGAATATAGAACTCCAAGGACAGAAAAGACAATTACATCGCGTCACTTAACTCACTTTAAGTGCATAGTCCTGATCGGATTTTAAATATTGTGAAAAACATGGGTTGTCGGTTTCATCACGATAATCATAACCCAGCCGGCCTAAATGCTCTTCAAATTTGGCATATTCTTGTGGCGCCATTTCAAACCCGGCAAGGACATGACCTTTTGCAGCGCCATGATTACGATAATGGAACAAGGTGATATTCCATTCACACCCTAAAGTCTCGAGAAATCTTAATAAAGCACCTGGATACTCAGGAAATTCAAAACGAAGCAATCGTTCTTGGACCTCGACTGGCGGTTTTCCACCGACCATATAACGAATATGCAGTTTCGCTAATTCATTATCGGATAAATCCGTGTATTCATACCCACTTTCAGTGAGGCTCTGCTTCAAATCTTGAAGTTCCTGCTCAGCATTGCGAAGCCCAACACCAACAAAAATTTGCGCTCGGCTACCACCAGCAAACCGATAATTGAACTCAGTAATAGAGCGACCACCTAGGGTTTGGCAAAACTGCTTAAAGCTGCCTTTTTGCTCATCAATCGTCACCCCAAATAAGGCTTCACTCTTAGCACCTAACGCGGTGCGTTCAGCAATATACCGCAATCGGTCAAAGTTTAAATTAGCACCTGAGAGTACAGCTGCCAAAGACAGTGCAGACTCATCATGCTGAGCGCTCCATTTTTTTAATCCAGCTAATGCAACTGCGCCTGATGGTTCTGCGATTGCCCTTGTCTCTACAAATATATCTTGTACTGCTGCGCAAATTTCATCGGTGGAGACCAATATCACTTCATCGCAATAGGTCTGCGCAAGTCGAAATGTTTCTTCACCGATCCGCTTCACCGCGATCCCGTCAGCAAAACAGCCTACTTGATCCAACTCTACCGGTTGACCCTGCTGCATTGCGGCATGCAAACACGCGCTTTCCGTCGCTTCGACGCCAATCACACGTATATCTGGACGCAAAGATTTAATATATACCGCCATGCCGGCTAGTAGCCCGCCGCCGCCAACTGGGATAAACACCACATCTAACTTGTCTAATTGCTGCATCATTTCTCGTGCAACAGTCCCCTGACCAACGATCACATCTTTGTCATCAAATGGCGGTACAAACACCCCGCCTTCTTGCTGACATAACGATTGCGCATATGTATTCGCCGCATCAAAATGATGACCATGTAATACAACATGGCCGCCCAGATTACGGACTGCATTCACTTTTATTTCAGGGGTCGTTACAGGCATAACAATGGTTGCTTGATGACCTAGGTGGGCAGCACTCAGTGCCACCCCTTGTGCATGATTACCTGCTGACGCAGTGATGACATGAGAGTGAGCAGGTAATTGGCGCAATTTGTTAAATGCGCCTCTGAGTTTGAAAGAGTAAACAGGTTGTTGGTCTTCCCGCTTTAGCCAAACTTGGTGATTGAGCCGTTCCGATAACCCTTTTAAGTGACTCACATCCGTTTGTTTCACCAGTGGGGCCATATTCGCTTGAATAATTGCCCGAAAGTAATCTAGCTCTTGTGCCACCATCGCTAACTGAGCTCCTCTAATTTCTCTAAATCACGCACAGCCCCTTTATCTGCACTGGTTGCCAGCAACGCGTAAGCTTTTAGTGCGGGGGTCACAACACGCTCACGATCCACAGGCTTATACGCCTCTTTGCCGCGCGCAAGTTGCTTCTCTCTGCGCAGAGCAAGCTCAGTGTCATCGAGTAACACATCAATGCCACGTGTATGTATGTTAATCGCTATCAAATCGCCATTTTCAATCAATGCCAATGTGCCTTCGCTCGCAGCTTCCGGTGAAACATGACCAATTGATAAACCAGAGGTGCCCCCAGAAAAGCGACCATCGGTAAGTAACGCACAGTCTTTATCAAGGCCCATAGATTTTAAGTAACTGGTTGGATAAAGCATTTCTTGCATGCCTGGACCGCCTTTTGGCCCCTCATAACGGATCACCACGACATCGCCCTTTTTCACCTGACCGCCTAGGATCCCCTCAACCGCATCGTCTTGAGATTCATACACCACCGCAGGCCCCGTGAACTCAAGCATCTCATCCACTACCCCAGCGCTTTTCACAATACAGCCATCTGGCGCAAGGTTACCGGTTAAGACCGCAAGGCCGCCGTCTTGACGAAATGCATGCTCAGCACTGCGAATACACCCGCCTTCTCGGTCCAAATCTAATGTATCCCAACGGTATTCTTGGCTCATTGCTTGCGTTGTACGGATCCCAGCTGGACCTGCACGATAAAACTTTTGCGCTCTTTCATTGCTGCTATCATTGGCATCCCAACGAGCCAAAACATCACCTAATGTCCCCCCCGCCACATGGCCAACATTGAGGTCTAACTTACCCGCTTTTGCCAGCTCATTTAAAATCGCCATGATGCCACCAGCACGGTGCACATCTTCAATATGATACTGCTGCGTTGCTGGCGCAACTTTACATAAGAACGGCGTGTTTCGTGATAACTGGTCAATGTCCGCCATATCAAAATCGACACCAGCTTCCTGTGCAGCTGCCAAAATATGCAACACCGTATTAGAAGATCCGCCCATCGCGATATCGAGTGTCATTGCGTTATTAAACGCCGCTTGGTTGGCGATATTACGCGGCAAAACCGCTTCATTATCTTGACGGTAATATTCATCACATAGCGCAACAATACGCTTTGCTGCACCATTGTATAACTGCCCCCTATCTTTATGGGTCGCAAGGGTTGTGCCATTGCCTGGTAATGCCAAGCCTAGCGATTCAAGCAGGCAGTTCATTGAGTTAGCGGTAAACATACCTGAACACGAGCCACATGTTGGGCACGCTGAACGCTCAACCTGCTCAGAATCTTCATCACTGACCGTCGGATCTGCACCTTTTACCATGGCATCGACCAAATCCAACTTTAAGTCGATGTCTGCAAGCCGAGTTTTACCCGCTTCCATTGGTCCACCCGATACAAAGATGACGGGAATATTTAGCCTTAAAGCGGCTAACAACATCCCCGGCGTGATCTTGTCACAGTTTGAAATACAGACCATGGCATCTGCGCAGTGCGCATTCACCATGTACTCTACCGAATCCGCTATCAGATCGCGTGATGGTAATGAATACAACATTCCGCCATGACCCATGGCGATACCATCATCAATCGCGATGGTGTTGAATTCACGAGGAACGCCTCCAGCTTCGCGTATGGCATCCGCCATCAAATCACTCAGTTGGTTGAGGTGAACATGGCCAGGTACAAATTGTGTGTACGAATTGACGACCGCGATCATCGGTTTGTGAAAATCTTCATCCGTCATTCCTGTCGCACGCCAAAGCGCTCTTGCGCCTGCTCGTTTGCGTCCTTCAGTCGTTGTTTTACTACGTAACTTAGCCATGTTGACCCCTTTTTATTTAAATACCGATGCTCGGTAAACCCTCATTCCCAAAAATATATGCTCTCAGTACTAGCTGTTTACGTAATCTAACCAGCCCTGAGGATCGCTTGACTGCCCTTTCACTAAATCAAAATAGGCTTGCTGTAATTCTGCTGTAATTGGACCGCGTTGACCTTCACCCACTTGAATTTGGTCAACACTGCGCACAGGTACCACCTCTGCTGCTGTCCCTACCATGAAAAACTCATCAGCAAGATACAGTGCTTCACGGGCAATCGGCTCTTCACGAACTTCATAACCGCGCTCTTTGGCTAGATGAATAATCGTGTCGCGCGTCAGGCCAGGCAAAATACACGCGGTTGTGGGTGGTGTATAAAGCACACCTTTTTTAACCACAAATAAGTTCTCACCCGCACCTTCGCTCAGATAGCCATTCACATCTAGCGCAATACCTTCTACATAACCGTTGCGCTTTGCTTCACCTGAAATCAGCTGAGATGATAGATAGTTGCCGCCGGCTTTTGCTGCAGTCGGCATAGTATTTGGCGCAAGTCGACTCCATGAAGACACACAGACATCAACACCTTGTGCCAAGCTATCTTCACCCAAGTATGCTCCCCATTCCATTGCCGCTACCGTGACATCCGCACGATGCGATTTTGGATTAAGCCCTAAACCAACATGCCCTAAAAAGGCAAACGGTCTTAAATATGCGTTGCTAAAACCATTTTCTTTTACTGCTTGCTTGCACGCTGTTTTGATCTCTTCTTTTGAAAAAGGGATCTCCATACGATAAATTTTTGCTGAATCAAATAAACGTTGAATATGGTCATCTAAGCGAAAAATGGCTGGGCCATTCGGCGTCTCATATGCGCGGATCCCTTCAAAAACGGAACTCCCGTAGTGAAGTGCGTGACTCAATACATGCGTCGTTGCTTCTTGATAAGGGATCATTTCGCCGTTGTGCCAAATTAATTCAGATGTTTGTGTCATTCTTTTAAACCTTAATTTTGTTATATTGCCTGCTGCTGTAATGTATGCAAATCAACTGATTGCACATCCACTAGCTTATTTAATTGTGACGTTAATAGATAGATGGGCCTGTCACTATCTACTGTCATTTTGACGTGAAACAGTTCATCGTGACCTTCTAATTGAAGCTGCATTAGACGAAACCCACGGTGACGCGCCACACGCAAGAAACGCTCAACAGCCACGCTTTGATTTTTTACAGCTACAGTTAATTGATGTTTCATTGTGTACTCTCCGTTAACATTTCATCGTTTGCCGCGCCCGGCGGAACCAGTGGCCATACATTTTCTTTATCATCTATACACGCATGTAAGATGTAAGGCCCTTCACTATTTACGAGTTGTTCAATTGCATCATCCACTTCTGATGCATGAGCTATGGTTTGCCCTGGAATGCCAAATACAGCAGCAAGTTGCACAAAATCAGGGTTGTCAGATAAATTTGTTTCACTGTAACGCGCTGAGAAAAACAGCTCTTGCCACTGCCTCACCATGCCCAACCTCTGGTTATCTAAGATCACAATTTTAACCGCAAGGTTGTTTCTTCTGATGGTCGCCAATTCCTGAATATTCATCATGATTGAACCATCACCAGATACGGTGATCACCATATTGTCTGGACGTGCTATTTTCGCGCCAATGGCCGCAGGTAAGCCAAACCCCATTGTACCTGCACCACCGCTACTGAGATGATTACTAGGATGAGCAAACTTCATATGCTGTGCGACCCACATTTGGTGCTGACCAACATCACAGCACACCACGGTATCGCGGGGCACATCCTGACTGAGCTTGTTCAGTAAATACGGTGCAAATACTTTCTCCCCTGGGTAATCATATCGCCACGCATGTTCTTGTTTCATGCGGCTGATGTGTGCTCGCCACGCTTGGGGGGCCAATACACCTTTGAGCAAAGGTAAAGAGGCATTCAAATCCGCAACCAATGACGCTGCCGCGGGTTTACGTTTTCCGATTTCTGCCGCATCGATGTCGAGGTGTATCACTTTTGCTTTTGAGGCAAATTTAGCCAAGTTACCGGTTACACGGTCGTCAAAGCGCGCACCGATACACACCAATAAATCACACTCCTGTACCGCCAAATTAGCGGCTTTTGTGCCGTGCATCCCAAGCATACCCAAGTCATATTCATATTCAGGTAACACACTACCTAGGGCTTTCAATGTCGATACCGCTGGCATGTGTGTTTGTTCTAAAAATGCCATTAAGGCCGGCTGTGCATCAGCGTTTTGTACACCTCCACCGACATAGGCAACGGGCTTTTTCGCACTGCTAAGCAGCTCATTTGCTAAGTTCAACTCATGTAAAAGAGGCGCAACCTGCTCTTCATTGTGTGCAGACCATGGCGAAAACGGCACAAGTGCTTGTTGGATATCTTTTGGAATATCAACCAAAACAGGACCTGGTCGACCAGAAACAGCCAAATGCATCGCTTGTTGCAGTACCTCAGCTAATTCTTCTGGACGCTCAACCATAAAGCTATGCTTTGTGCAAGAAAGCGACATCCCCAGTACATCCACTTCTTGGAATGCATCTGATCCGATCGCCGCGGTTGGTACTTGACCTGTGATTGCCAGCAATGGGACTGAGTCCATCATGGCATCTGCCAATGCGGTGACGAGATTCGTGGCGCCTGGTCCTGACGTCGCAAAGCAAACCCCTAATTTGCCAGTACTGCGCGCATAACCCACAGCAGCAAATCCAGCGCCTTGCTCATGGCGAGTTAAATAATGCTTCAGTGGTGCACCATAAAGCGCATCGTAGATCGGCATAATGGCCCCGCCGGGGTAACCGAATACATCTGAAACACCTTGATTAACAAGGATATCAATCACCATCTGTGCGCCTGTCATTGTTTTGCTCATTACCCTTTGCTCTGTTTTTTTGCCCTAAAACGAAAGAGCCCCCCGAACTTTTCAGTGCGGGGGGCTCTTAGCTGATTCTTTTCCTACAGCACTACGAAGCCCCCGCGGTAATAATAATCACCACGTTGATAATCACGACTAGTAGTTTTGCTGTTAGTAACATAAACCTGAACCTAAAAAAATATACTGCATTTATTAACATTAGACGGCAGACAATAACTCTCTGCTCGTGCTTTATTCTATTAGTAACCCGCTTGAGCCGACAAGTCAACAGTAAAAACTATGCCAAATACAGAGTTCAAAGTGAGTTAAAAAGAATAAAAAACCTTAAAAAAAGGCATTTTAGGATTATTAATCCAAACCAGTATAAATAAACTCCGTTTAGGGTAAACGCCTTCAGAATAATGAAGACAATTATGCACATCATGTTTTTGTATTAAATTTTTGTGATTTACAACTTTAATTGATTATGATGTCCACTCTAAGATATAAAAGGATCACAGCAGTGAAACAATTATTGCTCTTCAAATTACCTTTATCACTTTGCTTTGTACTATTTTTCAGCGCCGTAAGCTATGCATCTCCTGCGCTTTGGAGTGTAGAAAAAAATGGTGTGACATCTTATCTTTTTGGTACCGTCCATGTGGGCGACCCAAGTATGAAAGGGCTACCTGAAAAGGTAAAAAGTGCCATAAAAAAATCACAAAACACGGTGGTAGAAATCAATGTGAGTGCCCTATCTCCTTTAGAAATTCAGCATAAAACGGCAGCGTTCATCACCAGCTCGAACAGCCGCCCGCTACAAAAAGCCCTATCAAAAGAGGTTTACCAACAATTAAAATCCTACTTCACAAAACGTAATATCAATATCGTACTGTTTGATAATATGCCAGTATGGGCAGTGATACTCACAGTCGTGCAGTTAGAATACCAACAAGCTGGGTTTACAGATACTTATGGTATAGATAAGCAAGTAATTACCTATGCACAGAAACATAACAAGCATATCCAAGCGTTGGAACTATTTGAGCAGCAGTTAGAAATGTTCAGCCAAGTTGCCATTTTGAGTGATGAAATGGTGTCTCAAACGCTGGCTCAAATGCAAGATGCCAATGCATTCATTACTGATATGATTAACGCTTGGAAAACGGGTGATGATAGCAAATTAAATAAATACTATGACTTGAGCTTTGACGATTCAAAATACGCAAGACTTGCAGAACAAATATTAGTGATTGAACGAAATCATGCATGGGTTCGAACTCTGCTGCCTGAAATGCAAAAGAAGTCTCACTTTATCGCCGTAGGCGCACTGCACTTACCTGAAAAACATGGCTTAATAGCACTACTAAAGGCACAAGGATTCACCGTTAAGCGTATCTAGCATTTGTGTGGTGAGTCCTGACTACGCTGTCTCACCACATACATTTACACCGCTCACTCACCAGCACTCAGATTTCACAATGTATTGCTCACAGCAGAGGGCATGATTAACATTTCGACTTTTTCTTGCAGTGCTTTCATATCTACGGGTTTATAAAGGTGTGTATTGGCACCTAACTCGTACACACGACTCACAGCTTGCTCGGATGTATTTGCAGTAAGTACCAAAATAGGCACCTCTAACCCCAGATTATGACGTATCATTTTTATCGCTGTAAAGCCATCCATAATCGGCATATTTAAGTCCATTAATATGAGGCTAAAATCCTGCTTTTGCAGCTCAGAAAGTGCTTCTTGACCGTTTACAACATGAATAACAGATAAGCCTAATTTTTCTAATAACGTCACCACCACACGGGCGTTAAGCAAATTATCTTCGACCAATAATGCAGGCGCATCTCGTTGAATTTCAGTCCCATTGGACATCGGTTGCTTTGCAACTGTCACCGGTAACTCTAATAAAACACGCGTGCCATGAGGCTCATTGTCAGTAAAAATAATTTTACCTCCCAACATGGTCACTATCAGCTGTGCCCTCGTTAGACCGAGCTGCATACCTTGGTAATTCTCTTCCTCATCAATATTGGCTTGTGACTGCGCTATGCCAGGACCTGTATCACCGATCACACAACGAAACAGTGCTTCACCACTTTTTGTTACCACACAGTTTGCTTCCAGACTGACCTCACCATATTCTGTAAACTTCACCGCATTATCTAAAATTTGACCGACCAACCAAGCAATACGATTGTGGTCACATTCAACTGGCAGTGATAACCCCTCTCCCAACTCAGTATTAAATAACAGTGCTTTATGTTGTAATAGTGGTTTATATATTGCCAGCGCATGAGATATCGTCTCTGAAAGACACGCCACTTTGCTATCAAGTTTAATTTCTTTTTTTTCCGACAATACATTGTAATCATCGATTGAGGACAGCAGGATATTTAATTGCTTTGCTGCATGTTCTACAACATCTAAATACGCTTCATGGCCCGACTCTTTATACAAAGTGAGATAGCCCATAATGGCTTGTAATGGTGTGCGCATTTCATGGCTAGCGCGCGCTAAAAACTCGCTTTTACTGCGCTTTAATCGATTTGCTTCCAGCCTCAGTTTCTGCAGGTGTGTAATTTTCTTCTGGATACTTTTTTCCATCGGGTAAAAAATCCATCTCGCCTCCAGAAATAAAATCAGCAGCCCAAATACCCAAATTAACAACTCTACATTTTGTAATTTTTTTACCTTATCCGTCGCGACGAGTTCATGCAATGTCACTGCTTGATCTAACAAAACCAGCAGTTCATTCGCTCGCGTCTGTACCTGTATTAACTTCTCTACTTTTAACTGTCCCAACAGAGCTTGCTCATGTGCTGTGGTGACTAATGCAATATACTCATTAACTCGCGTAGCCAATAAAGCGGGAGGTTGAAAATAAAAAGAGAGTAGATCTGCAGACAAATGCATGTAGCGCTCATCTGATTGCTGCAACAAAAACGCTTGATTTTCAGCCATCATCGCCAAAGCATCACGCAGCATTTGCTGCTCATCGAATGTACCGGGATGCTGGCGAATATACTCAGCCCCCAATAATAATGCCGTTTTCTGCGACAACATTCTTTGCATACCTGCGGTATTAATGACCCGAGCACTGGCGGATTGTTGTGATAATAAGATCTGCATCGTTGCCATTGCTGTGGTGATCACAATCACCATAATCGAAATCGCAAGTATGTATCTAAAACGAAAGTTTTTCAGTATTTTAAGCAACCGCTTGCCTCCTTGTTGGATGCAAAAACACAGTAATTGAGCACGCAGCTTTCATAATCAAGTGTAGCTTAATTTTCATCTTTTACAGTTTGAAGCTTGACACCTAGATGGCTGAAATGTTTCAATTCCCGCTGACCCTAATATCGCAAAATAGCATCATACGCTGTTTTGAGGGCTGGAAGAGGTGCGTTATTCAGGTAGCTAGAACGAGGAGAGCAAACTCCGATGACAACTAGCGAGGGGAATTAACGCCGAGAAGAAGTCACTTTTGCTAACTGACTTTTTCGGGCGCTTGGGCTGAATCCCAACGACTGTCACCAACACACTTGGTGGAGAGCTTCTGGTCTTAGAAAGATAAGGCCAAGCCTTTTTCTATTTTAAGTCCATTGCTCTTCGAATTTTAATTGTTCGGAAGCTGGGCTAGCACTTCATACCCCATGTCGCCGAGCAGCATTTAAGTTCGGTAGAGATGAAACCTAAATACAACTTATCTGACTACCCGTTATGGACTGCGCTTGTTACGCCGTTCGACGATAATAATCATGTTGATTTCGCCACTTTGGCGCAGCTTGTACGCGCACAACAAGCGGCGGGCAATGGCATACTTTTGCTTGGCAGTACCGGCGAAGGCCTTGCTTTATCGCAGCAAGAGCAGCGTGATATTGTGCAATTTGTCTGTGAGCTTTCACCGACTGTACCATTAATGGTTGCCATTGGCGGACATGATCTTGCCCTGCAACTAGATTGGGTTGAGTTTTGTAACGCTCAGCCAATCGACGCATTTTTAGTTGGCTCTCCACTATATGCAAAGCCTGGGAACGTGGGTCTGACACACTGGTTCAAAACGCTTTTGGATGCCAGCGAGTATCCTTGTATGCTCTACAACGTACCGGGACGTAGCGCGGTCGCGATAAGCCCAAATGTCATTGAAAACTTATCTTCACACCCTAATTTGTGGGCACTTAAAGAGGCCAGTGGCGATATCGCAACGTTTGAGTCTTTTCGCAAAGCGTCTCCCAAACTTGCAATTTATAGCGGCGATGACGGATTGATGCCTTATTTTGCACAAGCAGGTGCCGCAGGTTTGGTCTCTGTTGCAGCGAATGCTTGGCCACAGCAAACAGCAGAGTTTGTCCAGCGCTCATTAGCAGGGACTTACCCTAATTTATTTACCACGTGGACAGACGCTGTAAATAGCTTATTTAGCGTAGCAAACCCGATCCCGGTCAAAGTCTTAATGCATTTACAAGGTCAGCTAGAAACACCGCGTCTGCGCCCACCACTGACTCACTTAGAACTCAGTGACACCACATTTATTAAAACCGCAAATTCAACAATTTTATCTTGGAGTTAAGGAAGTATCATGAGCTGGTTAACCCTATTAAACAATCTAGAAAACGGCACTGTTCGCGCAGCAACGCAAGATGAACAAGGCAACTGGCATGCAAATGTCGAAGTCAAAGAAGGTATCTTAGAAGCGTTTAGAAATGGCACAAATACCGAATATCCTGGTGGCTTCGTTGATAAAGATAACTTAGCACCACAGGGCTTTGCCGCAGAAGCTGGTGTACGTATGGTACCTGGTGGCAGTAGTGTTCGTCGTGGCGCATATGTCGCACCTGGCACCATTATCATGCCTCCAGCATATGTAAATATCGGCGCTTACGTAAACGAAGGCACCATGGTTGACAGTCATGCATTGGTTGGTTCATGTGCCCAAATTGGTAAAAATGTGCACCTCAGTGCCGCTGTGCAAGTAGGTGGCGTGTTAGAGCCTGTTGGTGCCAGCCCAGTCGTTGTTGAAGATGATGCGTTCATTGGCGCAGGCTGTGTGCTTGTTGAAGGCGTTGTTGTCAAAAAAGGGGCTGTACTTGCACCTGGCGTTCGCTTGTCTGCTAGTGTCCCTGTCTATGATTGCGTCAATGAACGTACTTTAGACAAAGGTGAGGCGATCCCTGAAAATGCCATCGTGATCCCTGGTTCACGTCCAGCTAAAGGCGAATGGGCTCAGCAACAGGGACTAAGCTTATCCTGTGCGTTGATTGTAAAATATCGTGACGAACAGAGTGATGCAGCCCTTGAGCTTGAAGAGGTGCTTCGCTAATGTCCACCTTGAGTACGCCAGTAAAAAATGCCATCACAGCACTGACACAGAGTCAGCATGAGCCATTTTATCTTTACGATTTAGATGCATTGAGCCATCATTTAAAGCGATTGACAGAGCAATCTGTTGTAAAGCTTTGGTATGCTGTCAAAGCAAACCCACTGTCCAGCGTTATCCAAACGTTAGATCAAGCAGGTTTCAACTTTGATGTTGCCAGTAGCGGTGAGCTACAGCAAGTATTGGCTCAAGGCATCGATGCAAAGCGCGTACTCAACACTGGACCTGCCAAGTCCAAACGCCAAATTGAGGCTTTTTTAGATCAAGGTGTAAATACCTTTGTTGCCGAAAGCCTCAATCAAGTCGCATGGCTGCAAGAAGCAGCTAAGCGACATAACATGACACTGCGTATCTTATTACGCGTGCAGTTACGCTGGCCTGACAATGAAAAAAACCCGCTTGGAGGAGATAGCTTAACGCCATTTGGATTAGGCACACAAGAATGGGGCGCACTCACAGTAAGCGACTACTCTAACTTAGACTTTGTCGGTTTACACATTTTCCAATGGGGCAATATGCTTGAAGCCGAAAAACTTGCTTCACTTTGGCAGCAAATGGTTGACCCGTTAATGACGCTTGCTGAACAACTCAAGATAAATCTGCGTGTATTAGATTTGGGTGGTGGATTGGGCATCCCATACGCTGACGGGCAGCCTCATATTGATTGGCCGGCGATTTTACGCAGCTTAGAGCATATAAAAACACAAACAAATATTGACGAACTCTGGATGGAGCTAGGTCGCTACGCCGTCGGTGAATGTGGTTATTATGTCAACCCAGTTGTCGAACAAAAGCAAAATTATGGCAGCAATCAACTCATTTTAGCAGGAGGCATCAATCATATACTTCGCCCAGCGGTGACATCACAAGCTTTCCCGGCTTCATTGTTGCGTGAAAGTACGAGCACCACAGCGCCCTACACGTTACATGGTCCGCTATGCACTGCACTGGATCACTTAGGGGAGCACACCTTACCCAACGATATCGATGAGCATGACTGGGTGGTCTTTGGCCAATGCGGCGCTTATGGGTTTACAGAAAGCATGCCTTACTTTTTATGCCATACCCTCCCGAGCGAATACATTTATCAGTCCGGCCAAATACGCTGTGTCAGACCACCATTAACACCAGAGAATTACTTGAGGTAACTATGAATCAGATCACTCAAACATCCATTCAAGTTGCGGAGCTGGCAAATGGACAAGCTATGTCAATTCCGGTGTTTACTATTGGAAATGAAAATCAAGGTCCCAAAGTTTACATACAAGCCAATATGCATGGCGCTGAAGTACAGGGTAATGCCGTTATTTATGCCTTATTAGAAAAACTAAAAACAGCGAATATATCCGGCTCAATCACCTTAGTCCCTTATGCAAACCCTATAGGGTGCAACCAAAAATCAGGGGAATTTACGCTTGGCCGCTTTGACCCAATCACTGGTGAAAATTGGAACCGCTTGTACCATGATCATGGGCACCTTGTAGAAGACTTTGCATTACGCCATGCTCAATCATCTGAACAGGAGATCCGCAACGAGTTTAAAAAGCTGTTAATTGAGCAAACAGACGCGTTGCTTGCCCAGCCAATGCATACAATGAAAACAGGCAAACGGATCGCGGTCAATTTACAGCGCCTTGCCCACGAAGCAGATCTTGTTTTGGATTTGCATACTGGCCCTGTGTCTTCCAAACATTTGTATTGTCCAGAGTATGCACTAACAAGCGCACACTATTTTAATATTGCGCATACCTTGCTGATCCCCAATGAATTTGATGGTGCAATGGATGAAGCGTGTTTTTGCCCTTGGTGGAAATTAAGTGAAGCGCTTGCGCAACATGGCAAGCATTTAGACGTATTAACTGAAGCATTTACTGTGGAATTGGGCTCTCAAGAGCACATTGATCTCAACGAAGCTCAGTATGATGCAGAGAGTATTCTCAGCTACCTGACGCATAAAGAAGTGATTTTAGAGGGCGGATGTCAGCCTCAACCTATGACACGTTATGCCTGCTATTTAAAAGATTACACGGCGTTTTATGCACCTATGGGTGGCATGGTGGAATACCAAGCACCACTTGGTGGGCACATAAAAGCAGGTGACACATTGGTGAATATTTTACGCTTGGATAAATACGCACAAGGTGAAGCATTGAACCCAATCACATTTGATCAAGATGCAATCGCCATCTTACATTTTGCCTCTGCCAGTGTGAACCAAGGGACAGAATTATATAAATTGTTCACCAACTACTTTGAACTATAAAAAATTGCGTGAGAGTAGGTAGGTCTCAGACTTACTTGCTAAGGGGGATGACTTGTCATTCCCCTTTTTTACCCCTCTGATGACAGTGCTTCTCGCACTTATACCCCTGCCAATGTACACATTTTGATAACTGTCTCACTATATAGTTAAACGCATGAGCGCGTGTTAAATTACCAACGTACTGGCAGCGTAAACAACGCGCTAAGGGAGTCCCACAGCCTCAGGTTTACCGACTATCAGCTGTCAGCCTTAAAGGTGCAGTTCAACTGGGAGCTTTGCATGAAAAACTGCGGGATTTACTCAATGGCACCCTTATATGGCAATGGCATTAAAAACAAAAAAGCCAAAGCATGTATGGGCTTTGGCTCTTATATGCGATCAGCGTTGAATGCTACGGACGAGGGATAAAACCGACTGCATCATACACAGCCTTCAGTGTCTTCTCTGCTCGTTCACTCGCTTTTTCCGCACCACTGCGCATAATATTGTCTAGCAGAGCTTGGTCTGAGCGGATTTCGCGGAAGCGAGCTTGGATAGGCTCTAACATTTCAACGACTGCGGCCGCAGTGTCTTTCTTCAGGTGCCCGTACATTTTGTCTTCGTATTCAGGTACTAGCGTGTCAATTGAACGCCCTGTTGCTACTGATAATAACGTCAATAAGTTAGACACACCTGGTTTTTCTTGTCGATCAAAATAAATACGTGCTTGCTCATCAGAGTCAGTCACCGCTTTTTTCAGCTTTTTCTCTATCTTTTTCGGCTCATCTAACAGCATCACAAACGCATTTGGATTGTCATCAGATTTAGACATTTTCTTTAGCGGATCTTGTAAACTCATTACGCGAGCGCCCAATTCTGGGATGTAAGGTTCTGGTACTTTAAAAACCTCGCCATAAATGTTGTTAAAACGAGTGGCGATATCACGAGTCAGCTCCAAATGCTGCTTTTGGTCCTCGCCTACAGGTACCTGATCTGTGTTATAAAGAAGAATATCTGCTGCTTGCAGCACAGGGTATGAGAACAAGCCAACATTGACATTGTTAGAATGTTTTGCCGACTTATCCTTAAATTGTGTCATGCGGTTTAATTCGCCCATTTGAGCATAACAGTTCAATACCCAACTTAACTGAGCATGCTCTGGTACTTGTGACTGTACAAATAACGAAGATTTATTCGGGTCAATACCACAGGCAGTATACATTGCGATCCCATCTAATACTCGCTCACGCAATACCGCTGGATCTTGACGTACCGTCAAAGAGTGAAGATCTACTAACATAAAGAAACAATCGTGATCTTCTTGTAGCTTAAGCCACTGGTTTATGGCACCTACGTAATTGCCTATAGTCATACCACCGGTTGGCTGAATGCCACTTAATACTACTGGTTTTGTCATCTTGTTCCTTTATATCAATTCTGGTTTGTTAAAATGGGAATTATATCCGAGAACTGCTCACAGAGGTACTGTGGATTAAACTGTGAGAGCGGTTCACCTTGATTATATCCATAATTCACCGCGATCACAGGCATCTCAGCGCTTTGTGCAGCTAAAATATCGCTCTTAGAATCCCCTATCATAATCGCTTGCTCAGTTGTTATGCCCAACTGTTCACATGCAAGCTTAAGCAAATATGGATCCGGCTTTTTGTTTCCATCATCTCCACATACAATAACATCAAAATGCTTGGCAATGTTAAGCTTTTGCAAAAGCTGTAAGGTAAATGCTCTATTTTTATTAGTCACAAGTGCTTTTGGTAAAGCCCCCAGTTCGTACAACCCGACTTCAACGCCAGGATAAAGTGCAGCATACTCGCCAACTAACGCCTGATAATGTACTTTAAAGCGTGCGATGGCCTGTGTCACCAAGGCATCAGATAGATCTGGGTTGATCTCAAGATCGCAGCTCAGACCGCGCTTGACCAGTACATCAATGCCATTGCCTACCCATTGCTGTACTTGCCCGTGAGATACAACGGGAAAAGCCACGTCAGAAAGTGCTAAATTTAACGCCAAGTGCATCTCTGTTACACTGTCGACCAAGGTGCCATCTAAATCGAATAAAACGCCTGATACACTCATTAACGTACCTTCGCTAGTTCTTGACGCATCTCATCAATCACGGCTTTATAGTCAGGTTGATTGAAAATAGCAGAGCCTGCCACAAACATATCTGCCCCCGCTGCAGCGATTTCGGCGATATTGTCAACTTTCACACCACCATCTACTTCAAGACGAATTTTTTTGCCTGAGGCTTCAATACGCTCTCTCACCTGCTTTAATTTATCCAGTGTGCTCGGAATAAAGCTTTGTCCGCCAAATCCAGGGTTGACCGACATTAATAAAATTTGATCGACTTTATCCATGACATAATCTAAACAATGCAGTGGCGTTGCAGGGTTCAGCACTAAACCAGCTTCACACCCTAGCTCCTTGATCAGTGCGAGACTGCGGTCAACATGCTCACTGGCTTCTGGATGAAAAGTAATAATATCTGCACCAGCTTTTGCAAAACTTGGGATCAAAGCATCTACGGGTTTAATCATTAGGTGCACATCTATGGGTGCAGTAATGCCATAGTTTCTCAGTGCTTCACAAATCATCGGACCAAAGGTCAAATTAGGCACATAATGATTGTCCATTACATCAAAATGCACCACATCTGCACCCGCTGTAATCACTTTTTCTACGTCCTGCCCCAGACGAGCAAAATCAGCCGATAAAATAGATGGCGCAATTAAAAATTCAGATTGTGCATTCGCTAATGACATGAGATCCCCTTAAAGTTTGCTGTCGTCGCTACTTTAACCCAAATAGTCGAGAAATACACGACTAAGCTCGGGACCAATTGAGCCCAACAAACAGAGAAAATAGACAAATTGATTGTTTAATAAATATCCATAGTGTAAGATTTAGTAATAGCTAATCGCTGAGGGGATAGTTATGGCAACATGGCTTCAAACACGGACAGTATTGTTGGCAATCGCAGCTGTGGTTTCGATAGGGGTATTTTCGTTTGGCAATGACGATATCGAAGTTACACAAACCAGCCAATGTGAATGCATCGACGCAATGTATAATTATAATGAACAACATTGTAAGCGCGAGGCACACACGAGTTGGTATGCGTGGTTAACTGGTGGTAGTAGTAACGCACAATTTCACTACCTCGATTTGTTAGAGCTATTGATCGGCTCTGATGATCAACAAGACAGTTCAAGCATTTCTGATATCTAATCTAAGTAACAGGACGCATCATGATGACTTTTCTAAGCATCTTTCAGAGCGTCCTTGCCGCTATGTTTGGTGTACAAAGCGACAAAAAATATCACCACGACTTCAATAAAACACACTTTTGGCCCTATGCCGTTGTTGGTACAATTTTCGTTGTACTACTGGTGATTGGTCTCATCATCTTGGTTAATGGCGTTATCTCTGCATCACGAAGCTAATCACACCATGATGTTTACTTATTATATAAAGCCATCAACTCGTTCACTTTATTTCGCCCATTGCCCTTAGGGCTGATGGTTCTTTTGACTTGGATAACATCGAGTGACGCTTCACTGTAAATCTTTCTCGTCCACACAGTATCGTGGTTTGAAATTAATACCGGTTTATTGCTCTCAAACGCAGCACGTTCTGCTAAGTTCGCCAGTTGTGCCTGATCATCAAGGTTAAATCCCCCTTTTGCATAACTGGTAAAAGACGCAGTCTTACTCAGAGGTACATAAGGTGGGTCACAATATATTACGGAGTTTGCGGGTAAACGCTTAAATACCTGCTCGTAGCTTAAGCAAGTGAACGTCGCGTTTTGGGCTTTTGCTGCAAAGTGATACAGTTCATTCTCTGGAAAATAAGGCTTTTTATATTTACCGAAAGGGACATTAAAAATACCTTTCAAATTATATCGACACAGACCATTATAACCATGGCGGTTCATATATAAAAACAGGATTGCGCGTTCATACACATCAACACATTCGTTGAACTGCTTGCGATACTCATAGTATGCATCAGCACAATTATTTTGCTCGACAAATAACTTTTTCGCATCGCTGATAAACTCATCAGGCGCACGCTGAATTTCTTTGTACAGATTGATCAGATCGGCATTGATATCGTTCAAAATATAACGTTTGAAGTCACTGTTTAAAAACACAGAGCCAGCGCCTACAAAAGGCTCAACTAAGGTATCTGCCTCACTGTTTGCACTGCGTAATCGTTTAGTGATCTCTTCCACTAAACTATATTTTCCGCCTGCCCATTTAAGAAAGGCTCTGGTCTTTTTTTGCATGATCGATCTAATTACCCAAAAGTAGCGGGATTTTACACTATTTTTTTTACTGTGACTGTTGGATTTGCTGCTTTATTTGAGAGATCCGTTTAAAAAAAGGCTTTGCAGCTAGTAAATCCGTACTTAAATTAGCACGTGCTTGCTGTGCATCATCAAGCTGCGCAAATGGTGCGATTGTCACAAACCACCATGTGCGTCCACTTCGCATTACTTGCGCAACTTTCACATTTTGCAAGTCATGTTTATTGATAAAATCAGTCGCTACCTTTTCGTCGGTCACAGCAAGTAACTGTATACTCCACTCCTGATCAGGCCTTGCTAAGAACCAGTTATTATCATTGAGGGATCGCACAGTAACCTCATCAGGCTGTTTTTTCTCTGAGGACTCAACCTCAGATAAAGGTTTAGGCTGCGACTCTTTCAACAATACTTTTGAATCGCTTGGCATAGAAGCTATAGCAGGCTTATCAGATACCTTTGGTTTACGGTTACCTTTGAGACTTTGTACATCAGATGACGTTATGACTTCTGCCGCCCCTGCCTCTTGTTCTTTTTTCAAGTTACTCGGTGCTGGGGTTGAAAGTAAAGCACCTAAAATAGCTGGTACCTCTTCACTGTGTGGCTCCCCCCTGCTGTCCTCAAGCGGCTTTCCCAATGTCGGCGGAGAATAACTAGCACTTTGCCCTGATTGCCCATCCAAAACCTGTTGGGCCTCTAATACTGTAGGCTCTGCAACGACAACAGCGATTTGCTCAGATACTGCTTGTTTTGTCTGGAATAAATCGAGTAACTGTTTATTATATAAAGCGGCGATTAAGCACAAAGTTAAGATCAGTGAAAAAGCAGCAATGAATAAGTGCTTCTGCTTCCCCTTTGACGGCATATTCGCTCGCAGATCCAGTTGCTGATCATCTTGCTGCCAATCAAGTAACACACTTGGGTTACCATGCGCTTCTGAGATAAATGTTGAAAAAATAGGGTCATCATCCGATGGCAATTCTGGAAAAAACATCTTCATCAGTTGCTTAGATTCAAAAAGAGACAGTGGCTCTAAATGAATATCCAAAGCACTTGGCAGCATGTTCGGAGCTTGTGCAGTCACTAACACATACAGGGTGTTAGGTGCACGCACCACTAAATTTTGCAGTTCGGCAATCAGTTCATCACTGAGGTGTCTTGCGCCGTCCAGTACCCATAAACAAGGGCCCGCAGGTTGCTCACTATTCAGGACAAAGAAATTTTCTGTCAAAGAAAGTTTTTGATCAACTAACGGCGCACGAAAGGTGTGCTCCATAAGTTGGCGCACCACATCGACATCTTTAGAATGCGCACTTAATTGAATAAAAGCCTTAGAGAAGTCGCTATATTTATCAGTGATAAAGCTTTCCGCTAAATAACTCTTTCCTAAGCCAGAACTGCCTACTAGGCAAATTAAGCTCTGCCCATATTCAAATTGCATCGCAATTCTATCAACCAAGGCTGCACGACTTGGCAATATTTGTGACTGCATTACTGCCCTATTAAATGACCTACATTGTCATCAGTCACGTCGTCTACTAATGCACATTCCCCCATCGACGTTGGCAGGATAAATCTGATCTTGCCTTTCTTATTCTTTTTATCCTTACGCATATGATGGATAAACTGTTCAGAAGTCATTTCTTTAGGTGGGGCAGTTGGTAAGTCATACTGCTCAAGCAAGTCACTCACTCGTTTAACCTCTTGCTCAGACATATCGCCACGCTGCTGGCCTAATGACATCGCCAACATGATACCTGCCGCAACCGCTTCACCATGCAGCCAGTTACCATAGCCCATTTGTGCTTCAATTGCGTGGCCAAATGTATGACCAAGATTCAATAGCGCGCGAAGTCCAGCTTCTTTTTCATCTTTAGCAACAATCTCAGCTTTAATCTCACAACAGCGATAAATTATTTGATTCAAGCTCGCTGTGTCTAGCGATTTTAAAAGTCCCGCGTCATCTTCCAGAACACTTAAAAAGTCTGCATCGTATATCAAGCCGTATTTAATCACTTCCGCCATGCCGGCAGCAAACTCGCGTTCAGGTAAGGTTTTTAGTGAATTTGTATCGATAAATACCGCTTTTGGCTGATAAAACGCACCAATCATATTCTTCCCTAAGGGATGATTAACCGCGGTTTTTCCACCAACTGATGAATCTACTTGAGAAAGTAACGTCGTCGGTATTTGAATGAATGGCACACCACGTTGGTAAGCTGACGCCACAAACCCGGTTAAGTCACCAATTACACCGCCACCTAACGCAATTAAGCAAGTGTCTCTGCCACAATTGTGTTCAAGTAAAAATGCACAGATTTTTTCAAACCATTCAAGTGACTTGTACTGTTCACCATCCGGAACAATAAAGTGTAAGGGGGATAAGTCTCTTAGTTGTGCTTCGACCACTTCGAGATACAGAGGAGCAACGGTGTCATTGCTTATGATAACAGGGCGACTTTGACCAATATGTTCAATCAATCGCCCTTTGTCTGATAGCAGATCCTGTCCAATATAGATGGGATAGCTCCGCTCGTTTAAATCCACATTCAATTCAAGCATCACTACACCCTCCTTATTTATATTGGCAATTAAAAATCTAACTTATCGATAATTTGATTTGCGACTACCTTCGCACTTTGCTCATCAGTGCGTACAACAATATCTGCCACTTCACTGTATAAGTGGTTTCGTTGCTCAGCCAAATCTTCTAAAATTTTTCTTGAGTCTTCACCAGTCTGCAACAAAGGACGGCGCTTATCTCGCTGTGTTCGAGCCACTTGTTTTTCAATGGGTGTTTCTAAATACACTACAATCCCACGAGCTGACAGTTTGTTGCGCACTTCTTTACTGATCACAGAACCACCGCCTGTAGCCAGCACAATGCCCTGCTTTTCAGTCAAATCTGAAATGACAGTCTCTTCACGCTTACGAAAACCTTCTTCTCCTTCGATATCAAAGACCCAAGCAATATCTGCACCTGTGCGGCGCTCAATTTCCTGATCCGAATCAAAAAACTCAAGGTGTAACTGATCGGCAATGTGACGACCAATTGTGCTTTTACCAGCCCCCATAGGGCCTACTAGAAATATATTACGTTTCTCAGCCATATCTTTTTAGTACAAACGAACTCTAAAATTTGAAATAAAACCCCGCCTAACGACCTGGCCCCAAAATTAAGGAGGGGATTATCTCAGTATTCTATTCAACATTTCAAGTCAAAAGGCGTAAATTCCACCTTTATTTGTTAATTAATCGCCATTACAAATTATCATTCATAATTCTGGGCGTGACAAAAATCAACAACTCTTTCTTTTCATTAATCTCTTTGGTGTTTCTAAACAACACACCTAGGTATGGTACATCCCCAAGTAACGGGACTTTACTCACTGCATTTGTGGTTTCTTGCTGATAAATACCACCGAGTACAACTGTTTGACCATTATCAACTAATACTTGAGTCTGGATCTGTTGAGTGTTAATTGCAACCGCGGGACCATTTGCGGTCTGTACTGTATCACCTCGTGTATCTTGAGTGATAATTAAATCTAAAATAATTTTATTGTCAGGCGTTATCTGTGGCGTCACTTCTAAGCTTAACACGGCCTTTTTAAACTCTACCGCTGTTGCACCACTTGACGAAGCCTCCACAAATGGGATTTCCGTACCTTGTTCAATACGCGCGGTTTTTTGGTTCGCCGTCGTAATACTCGGTGTGGCGATAATTTCGCCTTTATTTTCTTGCTCTAGCGCAGATAACTCAAGGTCAATGAGTGTTCCATCTGATAATTTGGCAATGTGCATTCCGATACTCGCCGCAGTAGCGGGTGCAGGCAAATTAACATTGAGCCTATCTTCTAGGCCTGGGATAGTACCTCCAGACAATAAATCAGCGGCAGTTAAATTACCTGAAAGTGCGTCATTACCTTGCTGATCACTAAATCCCCAACGGATCCCTAAATCTTCTTGGATATTGTCGGTCACGGTGACCATTCTAGATTCAATGCGGACTTGTTTTACCGGCACATCCAGCTTTTCTACCATGCGTCTAATGCTTTCGATACTGCGAGCGGTATCTTTGATCAACAAAGTGTTTGTTCTTGTATCAACAGACACACTACCCCGTAAGCTAATTATCGAATTCACATCTGTTTTCAGTAAATCAGAAAACTCTTGTGCCTTGGCATAGTTGAGCTGAATATACTCCGTATATAAAGGCTCCAGTTCTTCGACTTGTTTTTTCGCCTGTAATTCTTTAGCTTCTCGCGCACTTAACTCTTCAGAAGGCGCCACCATCAAGATCGAGCCTTCCATGCGCTTATCAAGCCCTTTTACACGCAGTACAACGTCCAGCGCCTGATCCCAAGGTACTCCATCCAATCGCAAAGTGATATTTCCCGATACAGAATCACTGGTTACCAAATTAAAGTTATTGGTATCCGCAATGATCTGCAATACCGACCTTATAGGAATATCTTGAAAATTCAGCGTGATAGGTTGGCCTTGGTACGACTTATTCTCGCCAAAATTAAACTCATTACTGTCTTTTTCCACGGTCAGGGTAAAAATATTATTTAACTGCTGATAATTAAACTTAAACGCTGAATTCGGCTCTATCACAATACGTGTTTTGCCATCTTCTCTAAAAGTCTCAATCCTGCTGACCACAGTGCCAAAGTCGGTTACGTCCAATTCATACAAATGTTCATCGGGAATACTTATATGATGAAAATCAGCAATGATTTTATCACCGACTTGTTGCACATCTATGGCACTTTGAGCTGAATCTAAAAATGCTAGAATTTGTGCAGCGCCTTCACTGGTGCGTTTAAAGTCGATGCTTTGAATGCCATTGATATATTGACTGGTTTGTTCTGGTGTCTCAGGATCAGGTATGGGCTGATCTGATACTTGTAAGTAAACCAAGTTATTCTTAACCGTGGTTTTATAAAGTTTAAGCTCTTCAAGTACAATCGATATTCTAAATCCATCGGCTTCCATGCTGCTATTTATCGCACGGATCCCAGCAGTGTTGATATCCATTTGCTTGAGACTTTCTTCAAACTCTGCGCCAGAAAAAAATAACTCCAAACGCGCTGGGTCATTTAATACCTGTACTTGTGGTTCACCTTCTAACTGCTCGTCAAACACCAATTGTAACTCGGTTTCACCAGTATCAATCGGGTTATAACGTACATCATAGAGCATAGGGACTGCATAAGAGAGCATTGAAGCCCCTAAAAATGCACCGCCAATCAGTGTCTTCGCAAAACTATTTGCTAAGTTGCGCGTCATAGTCACATCACCTTTTTATTATTCACTCGCGCCCATTTCATCAGCTTCTGGCATCTCAACTGTTGTAAGTCGCTCTTTCCAACAACCAGAACCATCGGGGATAAGTTCCATTAACTCAATTCTATCAGAGTGTACACCTACCACTTCACCATGATAGAGCCCCATATACTGCCCTTCTCTCACTCGATATAACCCTTGATCTGCGGCTTTAATCAATGCCCACGTCGTCGCAGTCGTGGCAATTATGCCTTTCATAACAAGGTTATCCAACGGGAATTTCTCAAGCGGGTCTCGCATTCTTTCCGGGTCTGGATGCAAGCAGTTTTTTATTTGTACTAATCTATTTTCAATCACTTCAGGTTGTGGAGCAACAAAAGGGCTACGCTGATCTGAAGCTTGGTATGGAAAATGTTCAAAGCTCATCATTTCAGGAATCGGGTCTATATAAGGAGTTGCACTTGCCTGCACTCTATCAATATATTCCTTTTGCTCCGCTGTATCATCATTACACCCTGCCAAAAACAGCATTAAGCAACACACCGGAGCTAACCGCATCATTGGTTTTCTCCTTGCTCATATCGATACGTTTTTGCTACGACACCGAAGACCAATGAATTATTGCCGGCATTCTCAATTCTGAAATCGTGCAAACTCACGATCCGAGGCAATTGAGCAACTTTACTGACAAATTCACCAAACTCGTGATAGCTGCCTACCACTTCAAGGTTAATTGGCAGCTCAGTATAAAACTCTTTTTTAACTTCAGGTAACCAACCAATTTTCAAGAACGTTAAACCACTCGAAGTCCCGACATACGTTAAGTCATCAAGTAAACCAGGGGTTTCATTTGAAGTAGGCAGCTTTCTCAGCAACTGAGAAAATTGATCTTCCATATCTAACATTTGCTGTCGATATAACTCTAAGTTATTTGCACGACCATATTTTATTCTATAGCTCTTACGCAGCTCTTCTTCTTTATTCACGGAGGCTTCATATCGATCAATCGAAGAGGATACCAGCATAGTGTAACCAACGATTAGCATGATCAGCACAACCAAAGCACAACATAAGATTTTAACTGGGAGCGGCCACTCGCCAATGTTGTCTAGTTCAACTTCATTCCAATCGATTTCTTGCAATGCTTTGATGTCAAGTTTCACGATTTAGGTACTCCTGACTGAGCATTGCCAGCCTGTTGACGTTCCTGTTCCATTTGTTCAAATGATTTCACATAAAAATGCATCATAAAATCACTGAGTAACCTATCATCGTTACTGCCAGCCACAATACCTTGGATCACCGGCTTTTCTAACAAATAAGAAGACTCAACCGCTCTAAGCATTTGCGATAAGCGGTTATTTGATTCACTGCGTCCCACAACTTTGATCATGTCTTCTGTGCGTTCAAGACTTGTTAAGTACACGCCTGCTGGCACAACCCGAGCGACCTCATCAATAATTTGCGTGCCCAAATTCCGGTTGCTCTGTAGAACTTCAATCAAGCGAATTCTTCTTTGCAGGTTTTCTTTTTGTTTATTCAGTCCTTCAATCTCACCTATTCGCTTATCCAACTTAACAATCTCACCTTGAAGATAGCGATTTTTAATTTCTTGCCCTTGCCTAAGGCCATCGTAAAACGTCCCCATTAGATACATAAGCGCCAAACTCGTAGCAACGATGGCAGCCAAAATCGTTAAGAACTTTTGCTGTGAAGCTTGTCTTTGTTGCTCACGCCAAGGAAGAAGATTTATATGTGGCATGCAGAAAAGCTCCTCAAAGCCAGTCCAGTCGCAATCGAGAATTGTGCGCTATGACGATTCAGCACACTTCTATCTACTTTAGGAGCAATTTCCATATTCGCAAATGGATCACCAATAATACTGTGTACGCCCAACTCATCAACCAAGAGCCTATCCAGCCCTTCTACAAGTGCCGTCCCACCAGTCAAAATGATGTAATCAACTTGGTCATGTCCACTGGTGGTCATAAACATCTGCAACGCTCTCCTTATCTGCTGTAAAAGAGATGTTTGAAAGGGAGCGAGTACCTCAAAGGTATAATTTGGCGGCAAGTCACCAGTGGTCTTTGCGAGTTCCGCCTCATCAAAAGTTTTATTATAGTAGGCCACGATGCTATTAGTATATTGCTCACCACCAAATACTTGATCTCTCGTATAAAGTGTTTTCCCTGACTGTACCACACTGATCAGTGTGACAACCGCACCGATATCAATAATAGCGACGACTTTATCATATGCATCGGACGGTAGCTGCTCGTATAATACATCCACAGAGCGGGCTAACGCGTAACTTTCTACATCCACAACTTTTGCTTTTAATCCGGATTCTTCAAGTGCACCAACACGTGCTTGAACACTCTCTGTACGTGCAGCTGAAAGTAAAACATTTACTTTGGAAGGATCCGCCTCATTGACTGATAACTTTTCAAAATCCAAGCTGACTTCGTCCAATGGGTATGGGATCAGGCTGTCGGCTTCAATGGCAATTTGAGATTCTAATTCAGCATCGGTTAACGAAACATCCATAAAGATCATTTTGGTGATAACGGTTTGACCTGATACTGCAACAGATGCAAATTGAGTGCCTTTGGGGAGACGTTTTTTCAATTTAGCAATAACGCGCCCTATGGCTTCAATATCTTGGATAGCACGTTCTTTCATCGCGCCTTTGGGCAATGGTTCGATGGCCACAGCCTCTACTCGGTATCCTGCACTAGACTCAGCTAGGAGTACGGCTTTCACACAGTGTGAACCAATATCCACCCCAACCATCAACGGCGCGTGCTTTTTAAATATTTGATCGAACATGCAATTTACCCAAGTATCAGTTTTAGTCGTTATCTTGGCGTTCTTGTTTGGGAGTTAACATTTGATACGCCTTAAGTATTATGCATTATACTTACCAAACAACAACGGTGCATTATTTTACACCTGTTCGGGTTGAAGAATTTACGCAAAAGTTATTAATCGTTTTTTAATCAGGATATACTAACAGCGTCCACTTGTAATTGGGAGTCTCAGTAGGGATAAATTCGTGAATTTATTAAAAAGATTATTACAGACTGTTTTCGTTTTTGGCCTTTTTGGCGTACTGATTTTGATCGGCTTGTATTTCTATGTGAAATCCGATATTCCTAGCGTCAAGGTGCTTAAAGATGTGCAACTACAAACCCCAATGCAAGTATTCACTCGCGATGGCAAGCTCATCAACCAGTTTGGTGAGAAGCGACGTATACCTGTAAAAATTACGGATGTGCCTGAACCGATGCTAAACGCATTTTTGGCCACCGAAGACAACCGTTTTTATGAGCACTTCGGTATTGATCCAATCGGGATTGTTCGCTCATTTATTGTCCTTGTCAGTACAGGACAAAAGAAGCAAGGGGCAAGTACGATTACGATGCAGCTTGCACGGAATTTTTTCCTAACCCGCGAAAAAGCCTATATACGAAAAGTAAAAGAAATCTTCATTGCGCTGCACATTGAGCGCCTGCTGAGCAAAGACGAAATTTTTGAGCTATATCTGAATAAAATCGAATTAGGCCACCGCTCTTTTGGTATTGGTGCCGCTGCGCAAGTATATTATGGCAAAGAGCTTAGTGAGTTAACCTTACCACAAATGGCTATGATCGCGGGATTGCCAAAAGCCCCATCAGCACTCAACCCAATACGTAACCCAACCCGTGCTAAAGCAAGGCGTAATGTCGTGTTAGGCCGTATGCTTGCTGAAAAGTACATTACGCAAGCCGAGTACCAAGATGCCATCAATGCACCCATCACAGCCAAGCGTCATGGTGCTGAAATTGAGTTATATGCCCCTTATATTTCCGAGATGGTGCGTGCTTATATGGTAGACACATATGGTGCAGATACAGCTTACAACTCAGGTTTTCGCGTTTATACAACCGTTGATGCAAGCACCCAAGCGGCTGCCCAGCAAGCTTTGATTAATAACCTTCATGACTACGATATGCGCCATGGTTTTAGAGGCCCAAGTGCCAGATATTGGCAACAAGACGAAGCCCCATGGAATAAACAAAAAATTACTGAGCGACTTAAAAAAGTCAAAGCCATTGCCCCTTTACATGCTGCTGTGGTCACTGCCATTGATGAACAATCCGCGTCAGTTATGCTCAAAACCGGTGAGGTGATCAATTTAGATTGGCCTGCCATAAATTGGGCAAGAACGTACATAACAGAGCGACGCCAAGGGCGTGCACCAAAAACAGCGGCCGATATATTAGAGCCCGGAATGCAAATCTGGGTACGTGCAGTCAATCAAAAGTGGATGTTAAGCCAACTGCCGCAACCTGCCAGTGCCTTAGTTTCCCTCGACCCAAAAAGTGGCCAAATTAAAGCCTTAGTAGGCGGATACAGTTTTAAACAAAGCCAGTACAACCGTGCAGTACAGGCAAAACGTCAAGTAGGTTCAAACATCAAACCATTTATTTACTCGGCGGCTTTAGAGGGAGACTATACACTAGCAACGATTATCAATGATGCACCTATCAATCATTGGGACAAAAGCCTAGGCGTCGCATGGCGCCCAAAAAACAGTCCAGATGTATACAGTGGTCCAATTCGTATCCGCAGGGCACTTGCACAGTCTAAAAACGTGGTATCTGTGCGCCTTATGCGTGGCGTCGGGCTAGAAAATACCGCTGACCATATTCTGAAATTTGGTTTCGATGATGCGGATGTTGTACGCAGTGAATCTCTTGCTTTAGGTAGCGCAGCCATGACTCCACTCGAAATGGCTAGAGGCATGAGTGCATTTGCTAATGGCGGCCATTTAATTGAACCTTACTTTATAGACAAACTCACAGATGCATTTGGTAATGAGCTGGGTACTGCCAGCCCTTTACGTGTTTGCAGCGAAGAGGAGCTCGAAGTAGACCCTTATACATGCGCGCCCAGAATCATCTCCGAAAAAAATGCCTTCTTGGTCGCAGATGCGTTGAAAAGTGCTATTTGGGGTGGCGGTAGCTGGCGCCATAAAACGGGGTGGACGGGCACAGGCTGGAGGGCTCAAACGCTCAAGCGAAAAGACTTAGCAGGTAAGACAGGCACCACCAATAATGCAGTTGATACCTGGTTCACAGGCTTTAACCGTGATCTATTAACAACTGTGTGGGTTGGGTTTGATGATGCAAGCAAACCACTAGGTCGCTCAGCTTATAATAGCAACCTAGGTAAGCAGCAAATTGTTGGCGGTGAAGCAGGTGCCACCACAGCACAACCTGCTTGGGTCAGCTTCATGCGCCATGCTCTCAAAGATGCCCCACTGGCTCCGATTGAGCCTCCACCGGGATTAGTTTCGATCCGCATTGATTTAAAAACGGGTCTGTTGAGTGAAAAGAATGACTATACGAGTAGATTTGAATATTTTAAACGCGGAACAGCGCCAACAAAATATGTCTTAGACTCAGGTAGTAGCACGCCATTTGATGACCAACTACCGGCTCAAGAAGAGCTGTTCTGAAAATAAAAAAGGCCATGCATTGCATGGCCTTTAACTTTTTACCTTACTGATTAAATTAACCAGTACGTCATAGCAACTTTATCGTAATTTTTGCGTCAACCAATACAGGTCAGAGTGTATACCGGCAGCCGTTACTTCTTTACCCGCACCAGGCCCTTGTATTACCAACGGATTACTGTCATACCATTGGCTGGTGATAACAAATATATTGTCACCTGGTGTCAAATTGGCGATGGCGCTGCCAGCTTCAACATAAGCAATACCTACTTTTGCACTGACTTTACCTTGTTCATTAATATCCAGTGCACCTGTATAACGTAGTGACTTACCGGCTAATTTAGCTTCCTCATAACGCTGGTGATAGAACGCATCTAACGACGCACGATCAGCCAAAAATGAATCCCAATCTCCCAGCGCTAAATGCTCAGGCATCAACGGCTCAAGCGCAATATCATCCACATCTAGCTGCAAGCCAAGATCTCGCGCTAATATTAGCAGTTTACGCTGCATATCACGGCCAGATAAATCTTCACGCGGGTCAGGCTCGGTATACCCCATGCCTTGCGCTTCTAGTACCAAATCAGAAAATGGTTTAGAACCATCAAAGCTACTACACAGCCAAGACAATGTACCAGAGAAAACACCTTCTATTCGAGTTACCGTGTCACCGCTGTTTTGCAAATCAGCCAGCGCAAAGTTAATTGGCAAACCGGCACCAACACTGGTGTTATAGCGCCAATGCAAATTGCGCTCTTGGAGCTGATCAATAAGTTTTGCGTACCAAGCTTGCTCAGCAGTGCCTGCATATTTATTAGCACTGATCAAATGGCAATCATGAGCAACAAAACTCGGATACATACCGCTGAACTCATCACTGGCAGTAATATCAATCACCACCTTGTGTTCATAATCAAGCTCACCAATGCGCTCTAATAAGTCAGCCTGTTGGTAACTTTGCGCCTCGCTGCGCCAGTGCTGCTGCCAATTATCGATATTAATCCCGCTTGGGCAAAACAGCATCTCTTTAGAGCGAACCAAAGCAACCACTTTCAAATCAAATGTCGTCTGCAGCTTTTCGACTTGTTTCTGGCATTGCTCAACAAAAACCTCACCCACATTACCAAGACCGGCAATGATCACCGCAAGTTCGCGGCCTTTGTTTACCAGTTTGTCATGCAGGATCGCCAATACATCGCTGTCAATTGATTGGTCGGTTAAAAACAACGCGTAACTGCCATCGCTGTGCGTAAAGCGCACGACCACATCTTGTTGCTCTAAAATCGCAGCAGCTTGCTGGGTGAGTTGCTGTATTTCAAAGCTCGGGGCAACAATTGCCAGTCCTCTTAGGTGAGATTCAACAATATTACCTCGGCCTTGCAAATGCGTTGCCACGGTATGTGTGTCATTGCTGGGCACCAATAAATAATCCTCTCCACCTTTGTTAAAATGGTGGATACTATGCTGTATTAATTGGCTTAATGTACGTACTTCACCCGCTAATAAACCTTCAACACGGATCAGGTCTAACTCATCAAATGTGGTGATAAACCGCTTGTCTTTGCTATACCCCTGCTTCACGATTTCTGTTCCAATCGCTTCAGGATCATAGCTACTGCGTACTTGCAGTTTAATATTGGTCTCTTTAAGTGGTGACAGTGTTTTCGCATGCAAGACCGGATTGCCTAAGCGAGCAAGTAGGTTAGCTTGAATACGGCACACTTTTGGGTATTTAATCGCTGAGCTGACTTTACGAGGATCCGTACTAAACACACCATGTGTATCAGTCCAAATAGATACCGCATCTGCATCAACGTAATTGGCCAATAAAGTTGCACTGTAATCGCTGCCATTACGGCCCAAAGTGATGGTATTGCCTTCACAGTCAGAGGCAATAAACCCAGTCACAACGTAAATTTTGTCTGTTTTAATTTGCGCCAAACACGCTTGTTTATTCTGTGCGTGCAACAACTGGCCCTGATGCTGAGTGAATAGTTTTCTGGCATCAATATCTACAGCACTGATGTTAAACGTCGACAGTAAATTTGCCAGCAGCCTCGCAGACCACAACTCTCCATGAGCGAGTAAAGAGGCTTCGTGAAGCACATTATTAGCCGCATCTTTTGCAATACTTTGCAATTCACTTTTCAAGCGCTCTGATAGTGCACTCGCCTGTTGCGCATCAAACAACTCCGTCAGCAAAAGGTTTTGATGATTCTCTACTTGCAATAAAATGTCGTTAAAAGCGTTGTCATCTCTTTGCTGATAACTTTGCCACAACTTCACCAAGGTATTCGTTGTCTTACCCGCTGCAGATACAACGACACAATCACCAACTTGGCATTGACCCAAAATAATATTCGCAACCGCTTGGTAACGCGCTGCAGAGCTCAAACTTGAGCCACCAAATTTATGTACTACTTTTGTCATGTTATTACCATAAAACCGTGTGTGCTGGAGAGAGTTTAAAATCTTTGGCACTATCTGAATCGCCGTTTGAAGGGTTGTTCACCTTATGAAACGCCTGCTCTAAATCCGCCAATAAATCTTCAACATCCTCTATACCAACAGAAATACGGATCAAGGTATCACCAACACCTGCTTCAAGGCGTGCCTGAGGATCCATGCCTGCATGTGTCATTGTCGCTGGGTGGCAAATTAAGCTTTCCACTCCTCCCAAAGATTCAGCCAGTGAAAATTGCGATAGTGAAGTTAAGAATGTCGCAGAATCTTTAAGCGTGCCCTTTATATCAAAGCTCACCATGCCGCCAAAACCATGCTGCTGCTTTTTCGCAAGTGCGTGCTGAGGGTGAGATACAAGGCCTGGGTAATATACCTGCTCAACATAAGGTGAAGCTTCTAAATACTGCGCAATTGCCAGTGCATTCTGCTCGTGTTGCTTTAAACGTACTTTCAACGTTCTTAAACCACGTAACGTCAAGTAACTATCAAAAGGAGAACCGGTGATCCCAATATTGTTTGCCCACCAAGCAAGTTCATCACCTAGCTCTTGTGTACGTGCGATGACAGCACCGCCAACCACGTCAGAGTGGCCGTTAATAAACTTGGTGGTTGAATGCACCACAATATCGACACCAAATGCGATGGGGTTTTGTAATGCAGGCGATAAAAACGTATTGTCTGCAGCCACCAATGCGCCGCAGCCATGTGCAGCGTTAACCACAGATTCAATATCTGTTAAACGTAAAATTGGATTACTCGGTGTTTCTATCCATACAATCTTAGGCGCAATTGCCGCAATTTGTTCAATGCTCTCTGGCTGTGTTAAATCAAGGACTTTGACTTTCAACAAGCCTCGCTTTTCCAAAGAGGTAAACAAACGATAACTGCCGCCATAACAATCATGCGGGATGACCAAGGTGTCATCGTGATTTAATAATTGTGTAACTAGGTGAACCGCAGCCATGCCTGTTGCTGTGATTATGCCTTTTTCACCGCCCTCAAGCTGAGTCAGCGTATCAGCTAAAATGTCTCGGTTTGGATTGCCACTACGACCATAATCGTAGTCTCGCTTCTTATCAAAATCAGCAAAAGAATAGGTCGTTGAAAGATAAAGAGGAGGCACAACTGCACCATGATGCTTATCAGCATCAATGCCATTTCTTACGGCAATCGTTGACTTTTTACTTTGGCTCATAGGTCACCTAGATACTTGGATGTTTAGACGTCTAAAAGGTTAGATGAACAATCGAAAGATGTCAAAACATTTATCCTTCTATATGGCTAAATAACTAGTATTTGACTATCTTATTCAAACCGATAAAATTTCGCCACGAAAGCGATAAAGGATGCCAATAAGACTGAATCTTTGACCAAATATGGCAAAAGACCGAGTATTCTGCCAATTTCCTGTACAATCTGTGTCTATTTATAAGGTGCAAAGTACAAACCGTCTGCAGCACACTCAGCACGCAAAAATACAGTCTTATTTGCATTCAAGGTAAACACTGAGGCAAGTACACAATTATGGCTAAATGGAACGGTGAATATGTTCACCCTTATGCAGAACACGGTAAAAAGTCAGAACAAGTAAAAAAAATTACGGTTTCGATTCCTCTGAATGTACTTAAAGTACTCACAGATGAAAGGACTCGTCGACAGGTCAATAACCTGCGCCATGCAACAAACAGCGAATTATTGTGTGAAGCGTTTTTACATGCCTTCACTGGGCAACCGTTACCCAACGATGAAGATTTAAGAAAAGATAACCCAGAAAAAATCCCAGCAGAAGTCCGTGATATTATGGAAAAAATGGGATTAGATATACCAGAGATCAACGAAGACTAAGCACATATCACTCTGGCAAAAAAAAGCCTCACTATTGTGAGGCTTTTTTTGTATTCAGTGATTAGGCCATGTAATTGTCTGGCAAATCAATTTGCGCAACGCCCGAGTCAATTGCCGCTTGTGCAACTGCTTTAGCAATACGCGGCAGTAAACGTGGGTCCATTGGCTTTGGAATAATATACTCAGAGCCAAACTCTAGGCTATCCACTTCGGCAGCAACCAAGACTTCTTGAGGCACAGGCTCTTTAGCAATACTACGAATAGCTTCCACAGCAGCAATCTTCATTTCATCGTTAATTGCTGTTGCACGTACATCAAGTGCACCACGGAAAATAAACGGGAAACACAGGACATTATTAACTTGGTTAGGATAATCAGAGCGACCTGTTGCCATGATTAAGTCATCACGTGCACCGTGCGCTACTTCTGGGCTGATCTCTGGATCTGGGTTCGAACATGCGAATACCACTGGCTTATCAGCCATCAACTTCAGATCTTCAGGCGATAATAAGTCTGGACCAGATACACCTACAAATACATCCGCTTCTGCGATCACGTCTTGTAAAGTGCGCTTATCCGTATTGTTCGCAAATAATGTTTTGTATTCGTTTAAATCATCACGACGCGTATGGATCACGCCTTTACGGTCTAGCATGTAAATGTGCTCACGCTGAGCACCACACTTAATTAGCAGCTCCATACATGCAATCGCAGCAGCACCGGCACCCAAGCAAACAATAATTGCTTCTTTGATGTCCTTACCTTGGATCTCCAACGCATTCAACATTCCCGCAGCTGTTACAATCGCTGTACCATGTTGATCGTCGTGGAAAACAGGCACATCACAGCGCTCAATCAAGGCTTTTTCAATCTCAAAACATTCAGGTGCTTTAATATCTTCCAAGTTGATGCCACCAAACGTATCTGCGATATTTGCAACCGTATTGATGAAGTCTTCAGTTGTATTGTGCTTTACTTCAATATCGATAGAGTCTAAACCTGCAAAGCGCTTAAATAAAAGTGCTTTACCTTCCATAACGGGTTTAGAAGCCAATGGGCCTAAGTTACCCAGACCTAAAATAGCAGTACCATTACTGATAACAGCTACCATATTACCTTTACCTGTGTAGCGGTAGGCATTGGCAGGATCTGCTGCAATTTCACGTACAGGCTCTGCAACACCTGGACTATATGCTAATGCAAGATCTTTAACTGATTCAGCTGGCTTTGTCAGCTCGATACTGATTTTACCTGGGACGGGGTGAGCGTGGTAATGTAATGCTTTTTCACGTAAATCTGACATGACGCGATTTTTTCCTACGAGAAGTTAAAAGTGAGAGTGAGATAAAAATTCGCTAACTGCTTTCAACAATACCTTTTTTGAAAATTAATTCAAGCACTATCAGGTCTATCCTGTTAGCCGATATTTTTTGGAATTTAGCGACTTTTAAGCCACTTTTCATCAATATTTACTGCAATAAATTAACGCTTACACAAATTAACCATGGCCAATTCAGGTTAATTTATATGCAAAAAATCCATTTTTGGCACATGACCATCATCTTTATATAAATAAACCGCTTTTATTGCAAAATAAAAGCATTTAGTGACATTTGGATGAATTTCAATAAATTTAATTGCAAATTCTTTTAGCATAACTATTCAAAACAAAGATAAATTTAAACACTCAACTCATGCTAAACCACAAACAATGCATTAGATCACACACAATGGATTATTATAAATTCAGACTACTTCGCTGACTATGCTATAAAACAAATATGGCAACTTTTTAATACAATACCAAATTGCAAATGATTTTTATTAGTGAGAGATGGGACTTGCGACATGAACTCAAGGGTGAAATACAACCTCGCGGGCACAAAAAAAGCACCCGTAGGTGCTTTCTATTATCAACTAAGGCGAAATTAACGCTTAGCAGATAATGCGCCAAAGCGCTTGTTGAAGCGATCAACACGACCACCAGTATCAAGGATCTTCTGCTTACCAGTGTAGAATGGGTGACACTCAGAACATACGTCTAGGTGAATGTCTTTACAAAGTGTTGAACGCGTCTCGAATTTGTTACCACAAGAACAAGTTGCTGAGATCGTCTCGTACTTAGGATGAATACCGTCTTTCATAGGAAACCTCTAGTTAAGGCCGTATCGCTCTCCAAACCCGAAGTTTGGCACCATACGTCGTTATACAAATAAATTGGACGCGTATTTTAGGTCTTTCATGCTCAAACTACAAGCAATAAATTAGTATTCCATTAGATTTTTATTATTCCTGTTGGCTGTCCGCAATTTACACTCACATGCGCGGAGTGATGAGGTATACTCACTCCACTTCATATTTATACTTTACGCAATAGGCGGATCACTTGGAGCACACATGCCATTTGCAGCTGTCGCAATAAAAGTCCCTTTACACAAAACATTTGATTATACCTATCCAACCTCTATGTCGCCTTGTGTTGGGGGCCGTGTTTGGGTCAAATTTGCCAATCGACGCTGCGTGGCTGTTGTCACAGAGTTGAAGTCTCACAGTGATGTCCCTGTTGATAAAATAAAACCAATCGATGACGTCATCGATACGCGCCCCATTTTAGACAGTGCGCACTTAAATTTTTTACAGTTTATCAGTCACTATTATTGTTACCCTTTCGGTGAAACCTTATTTACCGCGCTTCCTGGCGCACTGCGAGATGGTCAAGATGTAGATAAGACTCAAGTCCCTATGCTCACTTTAACGGATGAAGGACAAGTCACTTCACAGCTACGCGCGAAGAAACAACTCGCGTTAATTGAGCAATTGCGCACCGCAGGCGATGCCACGCATACAGAACTGAAAACCCTAGGCTTTACGCAAGCACAAATAAAAGGCTTGCTGGAAAAGCAGCTAATTCGCGAAGAGCTACGCGCCGATACCTCTTGGCAACATGCAACGTTATCTGTGGGTAGCAAACCAATGTTAAATGAAGAACAAGCGACCGCATGCAGTGCCATCAATCATACTGAGGGGTTTCGTACTTTTTTAATTGAAGGCGTGACAGGTAGCGGCAAAACCGAAGTCTATTTACAGTGTTTGGAAAAAGTACTCAGTGCCGGTCAACAGGCGCTTGTGCTAGTGCCAGAAATTGGCCTTACCCCTCAGACGGTAAACCGATTTAAACGACGTTTTCCTGGACTGCCAATTGACTTATGGCACTCAAATTTAACCGATAATGAGCGCCTTCATACATGGCGCAGAGCACAACAAGCCACTACAGCGCTGGTCATTGGAACTCGTTCTAGTATCTTCCTGCCATTTCAGTCTCTTGCAATGATCATAGTGGATGAAGAACATGATCACTCGTTCAAGCAGCAGGATAGTTTACGATATCATGCCCGTGACTTAGCCGCTTACCGAGCACATCAAACTCAGTGTCCATTGCTACTAGGCACTGCCACCCCGGCTCTTGAAACCTTAAAAAAAGCGTTAGACAACAAATTTCAATTGCTCACGCTCAGCAAGCGCGCACAAACCAGTCAAGACAATCAATTTTTGTTGGTTGATATGAAAGCGCAACAGACACAAGGCGGCTTCGCCAGTACCAGCTTAAAAGCCATTGAGCGCACCCTCTCTATGGGTAAGCAAGCGATGATCTTTCTCAATCGCCGAGGTTTTGCCCCGACACTGATCTGCCACGAATGCGGCTGGCTAAGTGATTGTCATCATTGCAGTACCAGCGCGACTTATCATAAAAACATGCAGCGCTTAGTGTGCCATCACTGTGGCGAACAGCAGTATGTCCCCCATCAATGCCCTGACTGTGGTAGTACACAAATTATGCCTACAGGACTGGGGACCGAGCAACTAGAGGAATTTGTCACATCACACTTTCCTGACGTCCCCGTCAGTCGTATTGATAGAGACTCCACACGCCGTAAAGGCAGTTTAGAAAGTGCGCTTGAAAAAATTCATCAAGGCGGCGCTCAAGTCTTAATTGGCACTCAGATGTTAGCCAAAGGTCACCATTTCCCCGATGTTGCACTGGTGATCATTTTAGATGTTGATAGTGGTTTATACTCAAGTGACTTTAGAGCTACAGAGCATATGGCACAGCTAATCACCCAAGTGGCAGGGCGGGCTGGTCGAAGCGGTGAAGCGGGTACTGTTATTTTGCAGACACATTTTCCTGAACATCCACTGCTACAAGACTTAGTAAATAATGGCTATCAAGACTTCGCCCGCTATGCGCTCACAGAACGACAAGAGGCCATGCTGCCACCTTATACCCACTTGGCGCTCATCAGGGCAGAAGCAACATCTGCCAATCTGGTCATGACATTTTTATCTGATCTAGTTCCTGCACAACCATTCTCTGGTATACAATTGCTGGGACCGATCCCGGCGCCGATGGAGCGCCTTGCAGGAAAGTATCGCTATCAATTACATATACAAGCAACACAACGTAATGTTTTGCATCAATATCTCACGCAATTAAAGGAATATATCAGCAGCCACAAGCTTGCAACACGCGTGCGTTGGAATATTGATGTTGATCCTATGGACACCTACTAAACAGTTATGGCACAACACGATTACATAAATAAAACGCCCAGAAAAAAGGGCCAAAAAAAACAGCAGCCTAAAGCACAAAAACCTTTTCCAAAAGTCCTCGCGGCTTTTGCAATACTGTTGACTGGGGGGTTTGGCTATGGACTG
Source organism: Pseudoalteromonas luteoviolacea CPMOR-1 (assembly GCF_001625685.1). Classification (GTDB taxonomy): domain Bacteria; phylum Pseudomonadota; class Gammaproteobacteria; order Enterobacterales; family Alteromonadaceae; genus Pseudoalteromonas; species Pseudoalteromonas luteoviolacea_K. The sequence continues at coordinate 77,466 of NZ_AUYC01000029.1, forward strand.
TGGTTTATCAAGGAACATGCAGATCCCGCCAAGGTAGAACAGGCTCAGAAACCCACAGAGCCTGCCGCGGTGGTAGAAGAAAAGAAAGAATTACCGCGTCCACCTACATTTATCCATGATATGAAAACAGCTCAGGTAGAAGCTGAGGTTAAGGTCATTAAATCAAGAGGCCCTTTTCAAATGCAATGTGGTTCATTTCGAACTTACGAACAGGCAGAAAAACGTAAGGCACGTATCGCATTTGCAGGCTTGATATCAGAAATCCGTCGTACTGAGGGAAGTAATGGAGTCTGGTATCGTGTCCGCTTAGGGCCTTATGATAAAAAGCGTGATGCCGAAAGCGACAAGAACAGATTACAACGCATCAAAATCGTTGATTGCGGAATTTGGGGCTGGACTTGAAATTAGCCCAGCCGCCCTCATCTATGCATTTATTGATATAATTATCCGAGGCAAAGGCCTCTTTTAAGGAATACTATGACTACTATCGTAAGTGTTCGTCGCGATGACAAAGTGGTTATCGGCGGTGACGGCCAAGTCTCTCTTGGCAATACGGTGATGAAAGGCAACGCAAGAAAAGTACGTCGTCTTTATAACGGTAAAGTACTGGCAGGTTTTGCTGGCGGTACAGCCGATGCATTTACACTATTTGAGCGTTTCGAAACAAAGTTAGAAATGCACCAAGGACACCTTACGCGCGCCGCTGTCGAAATGGCCAAAGATTGGCGAACGGATCGTGCATTGAGAAAACTAGAAGCGCTCCTTGCCGTTGCAGATGAGACTGCATCTTTAATTATCACTGGTAATGGTGATGTTGTGCAGCCAGAGCACGATTTAATCGCAATTGGTAGCGGCGGTAACTTTGCGCAAGCAGCCGCAACTGCGCTGATTGAAAATACCGACTTAAGTGCACGCGAAATCGTCGAGAAAAGCTTGAAGATTGCCGGTGACATCTGTGTATTCACCAACAACTTCCAGACCATCGAAGAATTGTAATAGGAAAATCCATGACAGCAATGACACCGAGAGAAATCGTTCATGAATTAGACCAACATATCATTGGTCAAGACAAGGCTAAAAAAGCAGTGGCCATCGCACTTCGTAACCGCTGGCGTCGCATGCAACTTAATGACGATCTTCGCGCTGAAGTCACCCCAAAAAACATTCTAATGATTGGTCCAACGGGTGTTGGTAAAACCGAGATCGCACGACGTCTTGCCAAACTTGCCAACGCACCATTTATCAAAGTGGAAGCAACCAAATTCACCGAAGTGGGTTACGTCGGTAAAGAAGTTGAAACCATTATCCGCGATTTAGTAGAAGTGTCATTTAAAATGACCCGCGAACAGCAAACTAAAAAGCATAAGCACCGTGCAGAAGAAGCGGCTGAAGAGCGCATTCTTGATGCACTATTGCCACCAGCAAAAGACGCTTGGGGCGAAGCACAGCCAGCTGAAAACAGTTCAACTCGCCAAGTTTTCCGTAAAAAGCTGCGTGAAGGCCAATTAGACGATAAAGAAATTGAAATAGACATCGCTGAGACATCGCCGCAAGTTGAGATCATGGCACCTCCTGGTATGGAAGAAATGACCAACCAGCTACAAGGCATGTTCCAAAACTTATCTGGTGATAAGAAAAAGAACCGCAAGCTGAAAATCAAAGAAGCTTTCAAGTTACTCATTGAAGAAGAAGCTGCCAAACTGGTTAACCCTGAAGAGCTAAAAGAGCAAGCCATCTTTGCTGTGGAACAAAACGGCATTGTATTTGTTGATGAAATTGACAAAATCTGTAAGCGTGGTGAAGCGTCAGGTCCAGATGTCAGCCGTGAAGGCGTACAACGTGATTTACTGCCTTTAATTGAAGGCTCAACGGTCAGTACCAAACACGGTATGGTAAAAACCGATCACATCTTGTTTATTGCATCAGGCGCATTCCAAATGGCGAAGCCATCGGATCTTATTCCTGAATTGCAGGGTCGCTTGCCGATCCGTGTAGAGCTAGAAGCGCTTACAGCAAAAGACTTTAAACGTATTCTGACAGAACCGCATGCTTCACTGACTGAGCAGCAACAGGCCTTGTTAAAAACAGAGCAAGTGTCTGTCGACTTTACTGATGATGCCATCGAACGCATTGCTGAAGCCGCATGGCAGGTGAATGAAAAGACAGAAAACATCGGTGCTAGACGTCTTCACACTGTGATGGAAAAGCTGATGGAAGAAATTTCTTTCGACGCGTCAGAGAAATCAGGTCAAGCACTGACGATTGATGCTCAATACGTTGAACAGCATTTAGATATGCTGGTTAAAGATGAAGACCTTAGTCGCTTCATCCTATAATTTGGAGACAGGGCCAGCTAAGCTGGCCCCATGTTTATGTATCAAGTAACCAAGCTCCACTATCACCGCCAAAGCAAACTGCTCGACATTACCTTTGACGATGATCTTCACACCTCTGTCAGTGCGGAATTTTTACGAACCCATTCCCCCTCTGCCGAAGTGCAGGGTCATAGTCCAGAGCAAGCTCAACTGGTCTTAAATAAACAAAACGTCACCATCGTGACCATTGAATCAGTTGGCCATTACGCCGTTAGGCTGTGCTTTGATGATGGCCATAACTCAGGGCTTTTTAGCTGGCAGTATTTACGTAAGTTATGTGATCACCACGCACAGCTATGGCAACAATATCAGGACAAGGTAGCGGCACATCACCAGAGCCAAGACAGTGTGCCTATTAAATTTATCCCTTAAATCAGAGCTTGTGAACTCGACGCATCATCAGACACGCTCGAAGATGATGCGCCTAAATCCGCTTTAGGCGCTTGAGAGGTTATACTTTGTATTTGTCGATGGCGTCATGTAATGCACGGGCCTGTTCAGAAAGCTCCTCACTACTTTGTGCATTTGATGCTGCGTGCTCAGACGCCCCTTGCGCAATGTCTCTGATCTTCACTACATTTTTGTTCACCTCAGATGCGACCTGATTTTGTTCATCAATTGCCGTTGCAATGTGCGTACTCATGTCCATGATGTTTTGTACATCCTCAGTGATCAGACCTAACAACTCACCTGCGCGTTCTGCTTGTTCCACACTTTCATTACTCTGGCTGCGGCACTCTTCCATTATACTCACCACATCCTGCGTGCGCTGTTGCAGTGTAGAGATGATACTTTCAATTTCTTGTGTTGAGTCTTGGGTGCGCTGAGCGAGTGATCTTACTTCGTCAGCAACAACCGCAAAGCCACGGCCTTGCTCACCAGCACGTGCAGCTTCAATCGCCGCATTCAATGCAAGTAAATTAGTCTGCTCAGCAATACCTCGGATCACGTCTAGCACTGAACCGATGGTTTCACCATCTCGCTCTAGCTGCCCGACAACTTCCGATGCACCACTCAACGAATGAGACAATGCCATGATATGGTCAATGGTTGAGGTGACTTCACTGCGCCCTTGTTGTGCATTATTATTAGTTGATTCCGCTTTTTGCGCAGCCGCTTCAGTATTGTGGGAAATATCTTGAATGGTGGCCTGCATTTCGGTCGCTGCGGTCGCTACCATGTCTGCTTCATGTAATTGCTCATTCATGCCTGCACTGGTTTGCGCCGTTGTTGCCGACAAATGCTCTGTTGCATCATTGATGGTCACCAACGCACGATTTACATCAGAAATCAGGTTTTTGAAATCTTCGATTAAGCTATTGAAATCACGGGTCATAATGGTTATTTCATCATTACCACTTTGCTCTATCAATATGCCCAGATTATTATCGCGTCGAATGCGCTCAATCGTTTGATACACACGCTCTACCGGACGAATAATCGAGCGGCTCGTGGACCACACTAAAATCATCACAATTGCTGCGGCGGTAACAAAGATAAATATCGCAACGGTTTTCGCAAAATCCGCATTGTCAGCAATTTCTTGTTTGGTCTGCTGTACGATAGCTTGCACAACCGCATCACTTTCTTTGACCACTTTGCGCATATCGCCCAATGCACCGCTGTTCAAATCTACCCCAAGCTCAACCTGTGCATCGATCAACCCTTTAAACTTCGTTTGATATACACTCAATAGGTTGATCAGCTCCTGTTGATAGGCGCGATCATGGCTTGACTCTCTGATTTGAGACTCGAAAGTATCGATGTGCTTATTGAATTTACCTAGGTATTTTGTATCCAGACGCAACATAAAATCTTTTTCTGCACGTCTTAACTGCAGCATAGTCGTCAAAAGCTTGTAATCTTCTTTTTGCTTTAATAGCGTTTCAACACCATGCACGGCTTTTCTCAGCTCACCATACAGCGCATCTTTTGGATGCAAACCGATGGTTTTTTGTAACTCAACAACCCGATTAAATTCTTTGTGATACTGAGTAACAAGGACCTCAAACTGGTCTAACTGGCCTAGATCGATATTAAAATTAATAAAAACCGCTTCTAACTTGGCTTTTTTCTCTTTCAGTAGACGATATTCTTTTTCATATTTATCCAACGCCTCTACATCTTTGTAAAACAGAAAGTTTTTCTCATACTTACGCATGGATAACTCATGAACATCCAGTTCTTCTGCATATTGAATGGTTTCATTCAACTGGCGCATTGTATTGGCTTCGGTGATGATCACCGCCAGCATAACCAGCAATGCCACACCAACAACAACTGCGTTTAATTGCAAACGCCTTTTAATGGTTAGATTTTCAAGTAGAGCCATACAGTTACCTAATTATTACAGAACCTGCAATACAGTATAGCCAAACTCACCTTGCGCCGAAATCGAATCTACATGTTTAAGCAAAAATATTTCAAAGAATTTACATATTATGCAACTTTGTTCCTGTTATAGAGGATTGGTTGCCATAAACTATCGTGTAAGCTGTCGAAATCTTGCCATTGACCGTTAGCTAACCATTTCGCTAATGGGGTTGCATCGGAAGGGAAATCGATTATTTGGCCTTCTGGATGTTCCAACCACTCTCCTAATGCTTCGGAGTTAAGGTAATTCATCACTTCCGCTAACCCAAGAGATTGCAATGTCATCGCATTGCTTAACTGCTCAAATTGCCCCTGTAGCGGCTTCAGTAACAACTTCTTGCCAAACTTCAATGCCTCGCTTGACAACTCAAACCCCGCATTGGCCACCACACCCGATGCACTGGCTAAATCGTCTAAAAAGCCACTGCGTGAAGGAGCACGTAAGTGGATATGATTCAATGACTGATCTCGGGCATCTGGGTGATAACAATAGAACTCTCTATCTGGAAAATCACCGAGCAACTCAACAATGCTAGTTAAATCTTCAAAAGGTAAGTAAACCAAAATTTTATTTGCAATAGAGGCTTTGACACAGCCATGAAATGAGATAAATGGCGGGAGAATATTTTTTGCAAAAGGTTGCCAATGCACACCCAAATGCACGTTAGCAGGTGCGAACCAGCGGATCAAAGCACGCTCCATAAACCCAGCGCCAAATAAGGGGACCTCTGGAGATAAGAATGCAGCTTGGTGACTCATCGCCACGACAGGCACTTTGGCTAACTTAGCAGCCCACGCAGATACCGGTTCAAAATCATTAAAGACCAGATCATATTGTTTAATATCTAGCTGCCTGACATCCCTGACAAACGTGCCCAGCTTCAGTTGCTTTGCTGTCTGACGATAATCAAGTTTGCCACTTTGCGTGATGAAGCTTAATCCGCGCCGTACTTGATATTGACCAAATACCCCCATATCAAAATAGGCGTTTTCATCACGTCCAGAAAATAAATAATCAACATCAATGCCAAGTTTCGTAAAGCACTCAGCCATAACACGCGCACGTGTTATGTGCCCATTACCCGTCCCTTGAATCCCGTAAAGTATTCTCATAATTCTCCTAACACACCAACAGCTAACAATGCGCACCCACTGCCCATTAGCGCTCCGAGTATGACATCAATTGGATAGTGCACCCCAACCAGCACTCTAGACAAGGATACCCCTGTCGCCCATATGCATAATGGGATGGTCAGTACGGGATAAACTTCCATTAAACACGTTGCATAAAGCCATGCCCCCGCACTGTGTCCCGATGGCATACTAAATTTATCACTAGGTGTAAGCATGGCTTTGACAGCTAAACAGTCACATGGCCTAACCCTGGCAAAATACTTCTTCAATAAAAAATATAACGGTCGCTCAATCGCAAAAGCGAGCAGTACTGTTTGCACAAAGATGCTGCCGACCTTTCCCATAAAATATCCGTTTAATAACGCCAATATGACATACAACCCACCATTGCCACTTTTAGATAGCATTAACATCAACCAGTTAAACCACTTGCGTCTTTTTGGCTTATACAATGCAAAATAAAGCGCTGTATCGAGTTTAATTATTTGTGTTTTCATCGTAGTTGCTTACATTTGTTCACAATTTCAGCTTAGAAGAGCTTAATAACAATAACGCGACATTTTTGTGACACAATTATGTAAGTTGATTCAAAGCATTGCGCAGCTTATTAATGGGAGTATACTGACAACAGTTTAGCCATTCTCTGAGGATACTATGATGGATTACAGCACATCTGATCTATGTGATCACTTCGCCGATGCCATTGACGTACTTGAGCCAATGTTTATCAACTTTGGCGGACAGCATGCATTTTGCGGCCGTATTAAAACGGTTAAGTGTTTCGAAAACAATGAAGTGATAGCTGAAGTACTGCAACAAGATGGAACTGGGCAGGTGTTATTAATTGATGGCGGCGGTTCCACACGACGCGCGCTAATTGACATCGATCTTGCAGAATTGGCTCTAGAGAATAATTGGCAAGGCATCATTGTATATGGTGCTGTTCGACATGTAGAAGAGCTCGAAGAATGCGAAATAGGCATACAAGCTATTGCCTCCATCCCTGTGGGTGCCGACAGCGAAGGAGCTGGGGTGCAAGGTATTCCAGTGAATTTTGCTGGTGTCTCATTTTTCGATGATGATTTTCTATATGCAGACTCAACTGGCATTATTATCTCTGCCGAAGAACTACTCCTCGAAGTAGACGAAGACGACGCATAACAGCATCCTTTTTCCATCATCAAACGGGTGCATTCACAGTGCGCCCTTTTGACGCTATTTTTTCTAACCTACAGTAATACTCGAAACACCATGACCGCACACAATTGGATTAAGATTTACACTGAATCAAACATCAGCGATTTCACTGCAACACGAGATAATGAAACGCGCTTTTGGCAATCTCTCTCATTTTTAAAATCACAGTCAGCACTGCCAGAAGCGTTACATGATGCAGCAGAGTTTGGCATTAAATACGTCTTGATTGCGGTCAATGAAGACATTGGTCCTCGCGGCAACTGCGGTAATGGTGGCGCAACTGATGGCTGGTTCGCATTTTTAAAGCGCTTTCTCAATTTACCCTGCAACCAGTTCCTCACTCCTAACAATGTTTTGTTACTAGGAGAAATCATTACACATGACCTACAAGCGCAAAGTGAGTCTGTAGACAACACTTGCTCAGCAGGCCTTGCACAACTCAGAGCACTGTGTGAAACGCTCGATGAGCGTGTCAGTGCAGTCCTTCAAGCCATTTTTGATGCGGGTCTTGAGCCGATTTTAATCGGGGGTGGGCACAACAATAGTTTTGGGCTATTACAAGCGCTGTCTACCAGTACACAGGGCCCATGCCAAGCGATCAACTTCGACCCGCATGCCGATTTCAGAGCCATTGAAGGGAGACATTCTGGAAACGGGTTCAGCTATGCACATCAAGCAGGCTACCTTGCTGACTACCACGTCGTCGGTATGCATGAGCAAAAAAATAATGACACGATCGTCGCGTCACTACAAAATGCGGGTTTTACCTACACCACATACCAAGATATTTTAGTCACAAGAGAAACCTCATTAACTGATGCGATCAAAGTAGCAACCAAGCGCTTCAAACACAGTTTACCATTGGGCATTGAAGTAGATGTGGATGCAATTTCAGGGATGCCAGTAAGTGCATACACTAATTGCGGATTCAGCGTGAACGATGCTGAACATTTTGTGTACCAAAGTGCCAAACAAGCCAATACGCGATACTTGCACTTATGTGAAGCGGCACCCAGAAACCATCCACAAGGTGAGCAACAAGGTATTATTGAAGCCGGGCAGGTATTGTCAGGCCTAGTGTGTAGCTACTTAAAAGCGAGACAAACCTAGTTTATATCAGAGCGGCTGGGATTCTCTTCAATTGGATGTTCCCAGCGCCATTGCTTGAGCCAACTAATCATACCTATACTACTCAGCGGTCGAGTAAACAAATAACCTTGTGCAGCAAACGCATTGAGATTTTGGGAAAATTGCAATTGTTCCTGAGACTCAACCCCTTCACAGATCACCTTACAATCTTGTACATTTTGCATTTCAACAATGCCCCTTACCACCGCTTTAAAGTTGCCTTGATTTTGATTTGGGGTGGTTAATGAGCGCCCAAGCTTCACATAATCGACTTCTAATTTCGGGAGCTTTGCAAGCAATAAAGGAGACTCACCAAAACCATCTACACACAATCTCACTCCCATAGTGCGTAACCTCGCAACCATAGCCACACCTTGCTGATCTAGAGTTGTGAACATTTGTGATGGGCACTCAATGATAATATCTTGCGGCATGAGTTGGTGTTCAACTAAAATTCGGTCTACAAATTCAATGAACTCCTCGTGCAGCATTTCAGGGCCAAATAAATTAATCCCCAATGGCATTTGGATCCCTTCCACACGTAATGCCAATGCGATTTCCGCAGCTCGCTCAATAACATATTGCGCTAAAGGCAAAGCAAGTCCGGCAATGCGAATGTCATCAATAAACTTACTTGCGGCTAATATACCCTGCTTAGGATGTTGCCAACGTAGTAGCAACTCCACATACTCGATATCACCATCGCTATTGCGCACGACAGGTTGAAAATAGAGCTCTAGCTCATTTTTAAAATCGATATGCGCCAGTTCAGCTAAACGCGCTTGCTGTTCAAGCCTGTCAATTTGCATTTTTTGCTGATAGGGAGCAATGGTTTTATTTGGGCTGCTGTCCAACGCCAAAAAGACACACGTCAACAATTCATCGAATTGACCGAGCTCTTCATCACAATTGACATAACTCGCTCTGGCACTGACTTCGATAATACAATTGCCAACATTGAACGGCTTGAGCGTACTCTCAATAATTTCCGCACATAAATGCTCATGAAGGTGTTGCTGGTGCGCCAAACTGCAGACAAATACAAAATGGAGCCCGCCAAGGTGTGCTAGTCGCTCAACATCATTGCCCACTGCAATGGGCATCACATCGTGACTCTGTAAATGCTGTTTCATGCGGTTGGCTGACTGTGCTAGCAGTAAATCGCCAAATTCACGGCCAAGATGAAAGTTTACTTGCTGAAATCCTTCTAACCGCACCATAACCAGCATTGCGGTGCCTGGCTCTCTTGTGCGATAGTCATTAAAAGCCTCACGAATACCTGCACGGTCAGGCAGACCTAGAATATCTGTATTGGATAACGTATTGGGCTCTGTCGGCACTCGCTCATAAATCTGTGGTTTATCAAGAAATAACTCACTGATAAAAATGGGCAGCAAAGTAAAAATGACATAGATGCTGGGTAGATGCCACCAAAAGTGGCTAACTATCAATAACGTCGCTAACACTGCACACAATGCACTAATGACAAGATGCCGACCTTGTCCAAGCCTATCACTTTGCCATATCTGTACTAATAAAATGAACACTAGGCCATAAAGTGCAATATCGCCCACCGCAGCAAGCACTGCTAGTCCACACGCGCCAAGTAAAGCATGTAAAATTCGATTTACCGCAAAATGCGACCGTGCAATCGCCACCAAACTCAAACTCACTACGGCCCCGGCAAAAAATGCAATAGAGAGTGGGGAGAGTAGCGTGTCAGTCACTGAGAAATCGCCAAGTGTGGTCGCGCTCCAAGATGGAAATATCCAGCATATGTTAGACAATACAAGTAAATACTTTAACAACGAAAATCTTGCCATCACACGACCACGACTGACCTTTAGTATTGAATAAGTCTACCCGATATCCACAGATTTAACAGATCGTTTACGCCAAACTGATAACTTAATTCTGACGGGTGTTGAATTTGCCACATTGCAATATCCGCTTTGGCCCCGACTCTGAGCACACCTCTGTCTGATAAACCCAATGCTTTAGCGGCATGTCTAGTCACCCCCAACAATGACTCTTCTGGCGTCATTTTAAAGAGCGTACACGCCATATTCAGCATTAAACGCAATGAGCAAAGCGGGGCAGTACCTGGGTTAAAGTCACTGGCTATCGCAATCGGCACGTGATGCTCTCGCAGTAACTCGATAGGTGGGTGCTGAGTTTCTCTCAAGAAATAAAAAGCCCCTGGTAAAATAACTGCAACCGTACCTGATTTGGCCATTGCCATCACACCGCGTTCATCTAAGTACTCGATATGATCTGCTGATAAGCCACCAAATTCTGCAACGAGTTCACTGCCGTGTTGGTTAGATAACTGCTCAGCATGACATTTTACTTTGAGGCCCAGTTCGGTAGCACGCTCAAATACGCGCTTTGTTTGTGCATGGCTAAAGCCGACATTTTCGCAAAACACATCCACAGCATCTGCCAAGCCTTTCTCCGCCACGAGCGGCAGCATTTCATTGCAAACCAGATCAATATAACCGTCACTATCACCTTTATACTCTGGCGGTAGAGCATGGGCACCTAGGAAGGTACTCTGAATTTGAATTGGATGATGTTCATCCAGTACTTGATTTACTTCAAGCAATTTAATTTCACTCTCCGTATCCAAGCCGTAACCTGACTTGCTCTCAACTGTGGTCACACCTTCCTTTAAGAGTGCATTTAATCGCGATTTAGCAACAACGAATAAATCCTCTTTTGAGGCCTGACGTGTCGCCTTTACCGTTGTTGCAATACCACCGCCCTGCTCTGCAATTTGCTGGTAAGAAACTCCGTTCAAACGCTGTTCAAACTCTTGTGCGCGAGAGCCTGCAAATAAGATATGGGTGTGGCAGTCAATAAGACCTGGCGTCAACCAAGCGCCTTTGGCCGACGTAACGGGTGTTGCTAAGGCATCAAATTCAGGCATTTCAGACGCCTTACCAAGCCATGCAATGGTATCGCCTTTAAGCAATATCGCCCCATCTTCAATCATGCCATAAGCACCTTCGACCTGCTCATCCATCGTGGCAATATTTGCATCAGTTATTACTAAATCTACTTCAATCACTGTCTACACTCAGTTGGAGAAAATTAATACAAGTTTAGCAAGAATACTTGTATATACAAGATGACTATGCCACCTTTAATGAATAACCTTTTATTACACGGTAGCAGACAGTGACAGTTCAGCCTAAATTTGCACAGATCAAACAACACATTATTGAGCAAATTCGTGCAGGTGTGTGGATGGAGCACCAGCGCGTCCCCTCTGAAAATGAGCTCTCTGATCAATTTAAGGTGAGCCGTATGACGGCAAGACGTGCACTAAGTGAGTTAACCGAAGGCGGCATATTAACCCGTAGCCAAGGCTTAGGTACCTTTGTCGCCAGCTTTAAATCTCAGTCGTCTTTACTTGAAATTCGCAATATCGCCGATGAAGTCGCTGAGCGAGGTGGTGACTATACTTGCGTGGTTTTATCGCTAGAGTCTATCTCAGCTATCGCCCCCATCGCCATAGCACTCGGTGTAGAAATTGATAGTCATGTCTATCGCAGTGTGATTGTCCACCATGAGAACGATGAACCTCTGCAAGTTGAAGAACGCTTTGTTAATCCTGCTTTAGCACCCGCGTATTTACAGCAGGACTTCACTTTACTCACGCCACACGAATATTTGACTCAAGTCGCCCCACTCACCGAAGCGAGACATACGGTTGAAGCCATTATGCCCAACGAAGAGGTGTGTCAGTGGCTCAACATGTTTAATGAAGAGCCATGTCTGCAGTTAATTCGAAGAACCTGGTCTTCTCATGGTATTGTGAGCTTTGCGCGACTGATATCTCCAGGCAGTAAATACCGCCTCGGAGGTCACCTGACCTTCAAAAAGTAAGGTCACTGCACTTAAATCATCTGACGATATTCAAATCCAAGCTCAGTTATTGCTGATCCATCTATCACTCTAGAAATCACTTCATCACTGGCAAAACTTGGCTGTTCACTGCCATATTGCTCGCAGTGCGATTGGTAGTACTGCTGCTTTGTAGGGTGAGATGGATGACATAAATTATAAACAGGTTTGGCATCGTCCCAGCAAGACAATATGCGTAGTAGCCCATCAACCACATCTTGCTGGTGTACCATATTCACTCGTGCTTGCGAAGAGCTCGATAAATGTTTACCGGCAATGAACCGGCCAGGCTCTCTATCTGGACCGACTAAACCAGCCAAGCGTACCACTTTACCGCCTTGCTCAGAGACCATTTGCTCCGCCGTTTGTAATATTTGCTGACGCTTCGTTTCTTTTGGTGCTAATGGCGCTTGCTCATCAAAATGACCTGACTCGGTGCCATACACCGCGGTTGACGAGCACAATAAAAAACCACGACACTGCATCAAGTTGGCCGTTTCAAGCGCCAACCTAAGCGTTTCTAAATACAGACTCTCACTTTGGCGCATACGCGGTGGAATAGCGCATACCCAATAGGCATCATTAAGCGTTAATGTATGATGAAGCACAGAATCAGTCACACAAAACGCTTTGATGTCTTCACTTAAGTCCTCTTTTCTGCGCGTTGCTTGTACGTGCCAACCGTTCGATTTTGCATCACGAAGTAACGCACAGCCAAGCCAACCAGCACCTAAAATGACTAACTTATTATTCATCATATTTTCTTATTTTTACCTAAATCAGGTCATAATGTTAGTACAGCATAATAAAAAACACCATCAACAATTACTCAGCTTTAGGTTATAAATTTGCAACTGCAATATGATGATTCTTTACTATTTTTTTATGTTTTTAGGAACGATATGATGAATACAGCTTATCTCATCTTGTCTGTACCTTGCCCAAATTTGCTAGATATATCAAATGAGATATGGTTTTATTACGTTAGCGCTGTCCCAATAAAAAGAATACGTCATGTTTGAAAACTTATCTCTTCGTAAAAAAATTCTCATACTGATCGGTGGCACAATTTCGGTGTTATTGATGCTGGCTTCCACTTATTTTGTTAATCATATCGCAACAATTTCACGCCAAGGTATTGAACGTGAAGCACAGAGTTATATTTACTCTGAAAAACTATCTATGGAGTCATTTTTTGCTCAGTACGGCAGGGTAGTAGAAACCTTTGTCACCAACCCCCATAACGTTAATTGGTTTGACAGCTACTCAGTCAGAGAGCAGAGTCTAACGGGGGACAAGGGGTATGAGGAAGTCAACGAAGACTTTCAACGTATCAGCAAAAGCGATGAAAATATCTTATCTGCGTTTATGGCCTCTGCCAGAACAGGTGAATATTTTAAAGAAAATGAGCGTACTTCAAACTTCTCTGATGGGCGACCTTATTACGCGTATAAACGTCCTTGGTGGCAAGATGCACTGAACCATGGCAAGCTTTATGTTGGTGCACTCTCAGTTGATATTAATACCGGCGATGTGTCTGCCGTTGTTCAGCAACCTGTTTATAACAAGCAGGGTGAACTCGTTGCTGTAGGCGGCGTTGATTTACAGATCAATAAAATCAACGAAATGGTCGAAGATATTCAGTTTGATGGCGAAGGGTACGGCTTTTTGCTGGATAACGAATTAAAAGTCGTTCATCTATCAAAACGCACAGGGCATAACCTCTCGACAACAGACTCAGGACCTCGCGGCAAAGAAGGGTTAGCGGGGCTTGAACAACAATTTTCAGAGACACAGGGATTTACTGAGCTAACACGCCTAATCGATCGCCAAGACGCAGGTAACGCCACTGTTACTCTGCAAGGCCAAGAGTACTATGTTGTCTTCAACAGCGTAAAACTAGATTCGCCGGTACTTGATTGGCATGTCGGTATTCTGATCCCAGTTAGCCTGATTGACGAACCCGTGAACGAAGCCGTAATGAGCACCGTGACAGCTGTCATCGTGATCCTGTCTATTATTGTGGCCATGATTTTACTTGCCACACAAATGATCACACGTCCAATTATTACTTTAACAGACACCATGCGTGACATTGCGTCAGGTGAAGGTGATCTAACACGTCGCATTAATATTGAAAGTAAAGATGAAGTCGGTCAATTGGCCTTACACATGAATACCTTTATCGACAAATTACGTGCCATGATGCTCGACACAGCAGCACAAGCAGAACAACTCAGTGGTGCATCAGCACAACTGCGTGACGTATCGAATAACACCAACGACGAAATACAGCAAGAGAAAGAGCAGGTCGACAGCGTGTCTGCTGCAGTCACTGAAATGGCGGCTACCGTCACTGAAATTTCTCGCAATGCCCATGAAACAAATCGTGCTTCCGACTTAGTACAAAGCATGACTAACGATGGTGCAGAGCGCTCTAGCCAAGCTCAAGAGGTGATGACAGAACTGGCTAGTCACATTGGTGAAGCTGCAAAAGTAGTCGCTGGCTTAGAGCAAGAAACCAGTAATATCGGCGCGGTCATTGATGTGATCAATGGCATTGCTGAGCAAACTAATTTGTTGGCATTAAATGCCGCTATTGAAGCTGCTCGTGCAGGTGAGCAAGGCCGAGGGTTTGCCGTTGTAGCTGACGAAGTAAGAAGTCTGGCAAGCCGCACACAGGAATCGACAGATGATATTCGCAACATGATCTCCCGTTTACAACAAATCGCACAGCAAGCTTCAACGATGATGCAGCAAGGTCAAGAGCGAGCACAAAGTTCGGTAGAGCAAACTCAAGAAGTATTAGATGCATTGCGTAATATCACAGAGTCGGTTAACACAGTACAAGACCAAAGCCATCAAATTGCGACTTCAACAGAAGAGCAAACCGTGGTAGCAGAAGACATTAACAATAGCCTCAACTCGATTAATGACTTGGTCAATAGCACCGCAAACCATGCACACCTATTAGCAGACGAAGCAAGAGACCTGAACGACCTTGCCAAAGCACTCAATGCCACTGTTAATCAGTTTAAACTATAACCAAACCAGGTACGGTGCATAAACTGCACCGTACTTACCAAACTTAAATTTTTTTCATGTTCCCCCCGACTATTGCGTATAAATAACGCACAAAACTGGGAAATTATCCCGACAAAAACAATAAAAACCACTATTTTTCAGTGGGTAATGAATCCATTCAGATTATTGATCACAATCAAACAATTTCATCTTAAGTGCTTTGCTTGGGTATTTTTTTTCGTAAAATTAATAATAAAATCTTAGAAAACCGAGTATATTAATAACAAGCACGAATAGATTTTGTGCAATTTAACTCATAGCTCAATGTAGCTTGAAGGGTGTCATATGATAAAAGACTGGCGGCTGAGCCAACAATTAAACAGCGCATTTGGCGTTATGATATTGATGATAATCGTATTATCCATCACCGCATTCTGGAGTTTAAGTAATGGATATAACAACTTCGTTGACTATCGAACCAAAGCCAGAGACAGTAACTTAGCAGGACGAATTCAGGCAAACTTATTAGAGGTAAGATTACAAGCAATAAAATATCTAAAACATCAAAGTGATGCCAATATAGCTCAGTTCGACCAGCGCTTAGACCTCCTTGAAACCCTGCTCGATAAAGCAAAAGCACAGTATACCAACTCCTCCCAACTAAACATCATCACCGATAGTCAGAAACAAATAGAAAGATATGAAGGCAGTTTTAGGCAAGTGATTAGCTTGTACGAGCGTCGACACCAAATTGTCAATGACACACTCAATAAGTATGGGCCCGAGCTAGACGGTAAACTACGCAGTATGATGGACAACGCCCAATCTATTGAGGAAGTCAATAAGATCAGTGCACTGAGAAGCCTTTTACAGCAAGGGCGCTTATCCACAAACCAATTTTTAGTCGCCAATGCTGAGCGTGATTATCAATTGGCCAAAGATACTTTGAGCACTTTAAATAGCCAAGCGACGCAGTTTTTACGGGCATCCCAAACCAGCCAACTCCAAGGGTTTATCACTCCACTTGAGGCGTACCAAGCTGGTTTAGAAGAAGTCTATCAAGTCATCATAAAGCGTAATACAGAAATCACTCAGGTACTTGATAAAATAGGCCCTGATGTTGCCGCCCAAGTTGAGAATATCAAGCTCGATATCAAAGCGTCTCAAGATGAGCTTGGGCCAATTGTGCAGACAGCCAGTGCCAATGCCAAATTCACTGTGATCACACTTGCCATACTCATCGTCGTCTGTGGTGTCTTTTTTAGTTGGTTCATAAGCAGAATCATCAAACAACCGATAGGTGGCGAACCTCGTGAAATTGAGGCAATGGCGAGAAAAATTGCAGCAGGAGATCTTACCGTTCGGTTTGAGCAACATCAAAACAATAGCGGGATTTATCAAGCGATGTCAGAAATGGTGTCAAATCTCAGAACCTTTATCGAACAAATTCACCAATCTACTGACACACTCACCGCCACGGCACACAACATGAGTGCCATCACCACACAGGCCATGCAAGGTGCTGAGCAGCAAATGGCACAATTAGAAAATACCGACAGAGCAATGGATGAGATGGCACAAACAGTAGCCGACATTACCCAAAGCACTCAATCTGCAGCGGATACCGCCACTACCGCAGAGGAGTCCTCGCAACACGGGCTAAATGCGGTTGCGCAAACCACCACGTCAATCACAACGCTGAAAGCCGATATTGACAACGTCAGTCAAACAATTTCGAAACTGGCTGAAGAAACGCAGTCCGTTGGTTCTATTTTAGACGTCATCCGCGGTATTGCCGATCAAACCAACTTACTTGCACTCAATGCAGCCATTGAAGCGGCGAGAGCTGGTGAGCAGGGTCGAGGCTTTGCTGTTGTTGCCGATGAAGTACGCAGCCTAGCCAGTCGTACACAACAGAGCACCGAAGAGATCCAAGCGATGATTTCACGCTTGCAACAAGAAGCGCAGCGCTCGGTCGATCTGATGGGCAGTAATGTTGAAAATGCAGAAACCACCGCAGCTCAAATTCACCAAGCAGGAGAAACGTTGCAACAGGTATCTGACTCCGTTATTGCGATCCGAGATATGAGTATCCAAATAGCCAGTGCGACAGAACAGCAAAATGCGGTGACACAGCAGGTGTCTCAAGGCGTTCGTGATGTCACTGGTACGGCCAAAGAAACTGCCCAAGGCGCGGAAAAAGCCTCAAATGACGCTGCGTTATTGGCCTCTTTAGCAGACAACTTGGCCACCACAGCCAAACGCTATCAACTCTAGTAAACAAGCAGGCAGTGCAGTTTAATTGCACTGCCTAATAAACACCCCATTGCGTCAGATCAAACTCTGCTTTTTAGCTAACACCTATACTTGTGTGGTGTAATTTTATGTGAGTGCGATCGTGATTAAACTACCTCATTGGGAAGATTCCCTGATCCAGAAATACAATATTTCTGGTCCAAGATATACTTCTTACCCCACCGCTTTGTCATTAACCTCTGGGTATTCGCAAAGTGACTTGACCCGTGCCATTGCCAGCTCAGCTAATCGTGCACTGTCGCTGTATATTCATATCCCATTTTGCCATCAACTTTGTTATTACTGCGGCTGCAATAAAATCATAACGCGCCACCAGTCTAAAGCCGACGTTTACCTTGATCATCTGCTTCAAGAGATTGCCGCACAAGCCCCTTTGTTTCAAGGTTACCAAGTTGAACAATTGCACTTAGGAGGCGGCACACCAACGTTTTTAACCGCGGAGCAAATGACGCGACTCATCGAGGCCCTTGAGCAACATTTTGATTTTACTCACACTGCACAACGCGGCATTGAAATTGACCCTAGCTCTTTGGCTAATGGTATGTTGGAGTCTCTCAAAACACTTGGCTTCAATCGTGTGTCTTTTGGCGTTCAAGACTTTAATGACCAAGTACAAACTGCGGTGAATCGTCCGCAGCAAATAGATGAAGTCCTCACGGTATTACAACAGGCAAGAGCCCTTGGGTTCAAGTCCATCAATATGGACATGATATACGGCTTACCACACCAAACTCCCGAGACTTACCAAGCAACCATAGAGCAACTTATTGAGTTAGCCCCAGATCGTGTTTCGCTCTTCAATTACGCCCATTTACCAGACAGATTTGCCGCCCAGCGCAAACTCAAAGAGCATGATATGCCTACGCCAGAGCAAAAGCTGGCCATCTTCAAAGCGACGCTTGAACGTATGACACAGGCAGGATACCAGTATATTGGTATGGATCATTTTGCCAAACAGGATGATGAACTTGCAATTGCACAGCGCGAAGGTCAACTACATAGAAATTTTCAAGGCTATACCACCCATGGCAACTGCGATTTATTAGGATTAGGCGTGTCATCCATCTCTCAGATAGGCGATGCCATATTACAAAATGAGAAGGATTTGAAACCATACTATCAAGCAGTACTGGAGCGAAAAAATGCCATCAGCAAAGGCATCGCTTTACATCAAGATGACCTCATACGTGCCGCCGTGATAAAGCAGCTCATTTGCCATTTCGACTTAGATAAAACAGCTATCAATGCGCAGTTTAATATCAATTTTGATGATTACTTTGCGCAGGCACTGCAAGCACTGGCCCCGTTGGAAACAGATGGCTTGGTGATCAATGACCAAAACACCATCACGGTCACAGCCAAAGGCACCTTGTTCATTCGAATCATTTGTATGTGTTTTGACGCCTATTTACAGCAACAAATCAAAAATACCCGCTTTTCGCGAGTGATATAAAAGGACCCGGCCTACAGTCACTGTGGGCCCCCTAATCCACATCATAGCCTCACGCTCAACCGAAAACGCTTGCACTCACAGTAGCACTGTTTCACACTGGCAAAAAAGCAATACAAGGAAAAAGTATGCTCAAACCCAAACGCTATTTAGTGCTATCTGTGGTCTTTGCGGCCATTGCGATTGCGCCTATTCTCTGTGTGCTCTTTGCACAACTTTTATCCAGCTCACTGACGTGCGTCGTCAATGAGCGGGCCGATACACCTTGCATACTTTTTAATTATGATATCACCATGATATTGGTGAGTTTTTATGTCAGTGGCTGGGCAGCACTGCTTACACTCCCTATTGCTGGCGGGATGTCAGGTTGGTTTTACCTACGTTACCTCAAGTTAACTTTAATTCGCTGACACTATCTCATTTAAGGTATTTATCCAGTGCTCGCTTTAACATCTCTTCATTGTTAGAAAGTTCACCCGGACAAGGTTGACCCGAAGAAGAAGGCATATCTGCTTGTGCCATCTCTGAAGAATCATCAAATAAATAACATTTACCTTTCCATTTCACCACACGTTTACCTTGACCGCGATAAATCACCTCGGTTTCACCGGATAAATACTGTGTGTGCGCTTTTGGCGTGCGCATTCTCAGTGCTGGCGCACCAACCTGTATATCAAACTGACGAGAGCCAAAAAAAGCCGCTTGCTCTTTTTGTTTTAGCTGTTCAATACCTTTATAGGGATTAACCTTAATCACTTTTACTTTATTAGGTGTTGCAGCATTTTGCTCATGAACAGGCTCCAGTACGGGTTGTTCTTCCACACTCATCGGCTGTGCGGGTGTTTGCTCTGCAATGACCTCTTGAGCTTGTTCGGGCTCGTTTATTTCCTCTTCAATAGGTGGTTTATCTATTACTTCGACGACATCAGCGTCAACAACCTCTTCCTCCATAGCTGATTGGTCCGGCTCATCCATAGTAACCACATACACTTTAAGCGATTTATCATTTTTTACGACAGGTATTGTCGGTGCGACTAAAAATAACAACCCCCCAATCACACCATGTATGGTCAAAGAGCCCAACACAGCCACTCGCGTAGAGTGCATTACATAATCCTTTAATCTTTAATGTCGTTTATGTTTTGAGGTTAGTTTTCTTGAAAAGTTCAAAGCAATAGGTTGAAACTAAGAGGGTATAAATGCAAGTATTAAAAAGAAAAAACCCCGACCAAAGCCGGGGTTTTTATAAGTCCACTTAATTAAAAATTAAGCTTTCTTAGGACGTTCAATCACGTCAACTAGCGTCCAAGATTTGTTCTTAGAGATTGGCGCACATTCGCGAATAGTCACGACGTCACCTGCTAGTGCTGTGTTGTTTTCATCATGTGCGTGCAACTTAGTTGTACGCTTGATGAATTTACCGTAGATCGGGTGTTTAACCTGACGCTCGATAGCAACAACGATTGACTTATCCATTTTGTCGCTAACTACACGACCTTGAAGAGTACGGATTTTATCGCTCATTATGCACCTGCCTTCTGGTTGATAACCGTTTTAACACGCGCAATATTGCGACGTACTTTTTTCAGCTCGTGAGTTTGAGCTAGCTGACCAGTGCTCGCTTGCATGCGCAGGTTGAACTGCTCACGAAGAAGCTCTAGAAGTTCAGCTTTAAGCTCTTCTACGCTTTTGTCTTTCAATTCGCTAGCTTTCATTACATTACCGTCCGAGTTACAAATGTTGTTTTGAAAGGTAATTTACGAGCAGCTAGGTCGAATGCTTCACGAGCAAGCTCTTCTGAAACACCTTCCATCTCGTAAAGTACTTTACCAGGCTGAATTTCAGCAACCCAGTATTCAACAGAACCTTTACCTTTACCCATACGAACTTCAAGCGGTTTTTCTGTAATCGGCTTATCTGGGAACACACGGATCCAGATTTTACCTTGACGCTTGATATGACGCGTCATAGCACGACGAGCTGCTTCGATTTGACGAGCAGTCATACGGCCACGGCCAGTCGCTTTCAAGCCGAAAGAACCGAAGCTAACTTTGTTACCGCTAGTAGCAAGACCACGGTTGCGGCCTTTGTGTACCTTGCGGAATTTTGTACGTTTTGGCTGTAACATTAGTCGCTACCTCTTACTTAGCACTTTTTTTAGCTTTCTTCGGTGCGCGTTTAGCTGGCTTCTCTTGCTCTTGTTTCAGTGGAAGACCACCGATAACTTCGCCTTTGAAGATCCAAACTTTAACACCGATGATGCCGTAAGTAGTCAAAGCTTCTGAAGTTGCGTAATCGATATCAGCACGTAGAGTGTGTAGAGGTACACGACCTTCACGGTACCACTCAGAACGTGCGATTTCAGCGCCGCCTAAACGACCGCTAACTTCAACTTTGATACCTTTAGCACCTAGACGCATTGCATTTTGTACTGCGCGCTTCATAGCGCGGCGGAACATAACACGACGTTCTAGCTGTGAAGAGATACCGTCAGCAACTAATTGAGCATCTAGCTCAGGCTTACGTACTTCTGCAATGTTGATTTGTGCAGGTACACCAGCAAGCTTAGTTACAGCTTGGCGAAGCTTTTCAACGTCTTCACCTTTTTTACCGATAACAACACCAGGACGAGCTGTGTGAATTGTTACACGGATAGATTTAGCTGGACGCTCGATAACGATTTTAGACACAGAAGCGTTTTTCAATTCCTTAGTAAGGTATTGACGCACTTTGTGATCGCCAAAAAGCTGCTCAGAGAAATCTTTTGTATTCGCGTACCAAGTAGATACCCAAGGCTTTGAGATACCTAGGCGAATACCAGTAGGATGAACTTTTTGTCCCATTACTTATATCTCCTAGCTATCTGAAACCACAACAGTGATGTGGCTTGAACGCTTAAGGATGCGGTCTGCGCGTCCTTTAGCACGTGGCATAATACGCTTCATTGTAGGACCTTCGTCTACAAATACTTTAGCCACTTTAAGCTCATCAATGTCAGCACCTTCGTTGTGCTCCGCGTTAGCGATAGCAGACTCAAGTACTTTTTTAACCAATACAGCCGCTTTCTTTGGGCTATACGCTAGGATTTCTAGCGCGCGATCAACCGGAAGTCCGCGGATCTGATCAGCAACTAGACGTGCTTTTTGCGCCGAACCAGAGGCGAATTTGTGTTTAGCTAATGCTTCCATCATATCCTCCGATTAACGCTTTTTAGCTTTCTTATCCGCAGCGTGACCGCGGTAAGTACGTGTAGGTGCAAATTCACCTAGTTTGTGACCGATCATTTCGTCTGTAACGAATACAGGTACGTGCTGACGACCATTATGGACAGCGATGGTCAATCCGATCATGTTAGGGATGATCATTGAACGACGGCTCCAAGTCTTGATAGGCTTCTTGTCACCGCTTTCCAACGCCTTCTCTACCTTCTTCAGCAAGTGTAGGTCAATGAATGGACCCTTCTTGAGAGAACGTGGCATGGCAATTCCTCAACTATTACTTAGTACGACGACGTACGATAAATTTATCAGTACGCTTGTTCTTACGTGTCTTAGCACCTTTAGTAGGCTTACCCCATGGAGACACAGGGTGACGACCACCAGATGTACGACCTTCACCACCACCGTGTGGGTGGTCAATCGGGTTCATGGCAACACCACGAACTGTAGGACGGATACCACGCCAACGATTAGCACCAGCTTTACCTAGTGAACGAAGCATGTGTTCAGCGTTACCTACTTCACCGATAGTTGCGCGGCAATCCGCTTCAACTTTACGCATTTCACCTGAACGTAGACGTAGAGTCACGTACTGGCCTTCACGCGCTAGGATCTGTACATATGCACCAGCAGAACGTGCAATCTGAGCGCCTTTACCAGGCTTAAGCTCAACATTGTGTACTGTAGTACCTACTGGGATGTTACGCATTGGTAATGTGTTACCAGCTTTGATTGGTGCATCAACACCAGACTGGATAGCATCACCTGCTTTAACACCTTTAGGTGCGATGATGTAACGACGCTCACCGTCTGCATATAATACAAGAGCGATGTTTGCGCTACGGTTTGGATCATACTCTAGACGCTCAACAACAGCTGGAATGCCGTCTTTAGTGCGTTTAAAGTCGATTACACGATAGTGATGCTTGTGACCACCACCGATGTGACGAACCGTGATACGACCGTTGTTGTTACGACCACCTGATTTAGAGTTTTTCTCTAGTAGCGGAGCGTATGGCTTACCCTTGTGTAGATCAGGGTTAACCACTTTAACGACGTGACGACGACCCGCAGAAGTTGGTTTACACTTTTGAAGTGCCATAATTCTAACTCCCCTTATTACTCGGCGCCGCCGACAAAGTCTAGCTCGCTGCCTTCTTTAAGAGTAACGTAGGCTTTCTTCCAGTCTGAACGACGGCCGAAACGCATGCCTGTACGCTTTGTTTTACCCTTAACATTTAGAGTGCGAACACCAGTTACTTCTACTTCAAAAAGCTTTTCAACAGCTGCTTTAACTTCAGCTTTGTTTGCATCTTTTGCTACTTTGAACACAATAGTGTTGTTCGCTTCAGCAGAGATAGTGCTTTTCTCAGAGATGTGTGGAGCAAGAATTACTTTTAAAAGACGTTCTTCACTGATCATGCTAATGACTCCTCAAGTTGCTTCACAGCACCAGCAGTAATTAGAACCTTATCGAAAGCGATTAGGCTTACTGGGTCGATGCCAGCTACGTCACGAGTATCAACCTTGTACAGGTTACGAGATGAAAGGAATAGATTCTCATCTACTTCTTCAGTCACGATTAATACGTCTTTCAGCTCAAGCTCTTTAAGCTTAGCTACTAGTTCTTTAGTCTTAGGTGCTTCTAAACCGAAGTTTTCAACAACAACAAGACGCTCTTGACGAACTAGTTCAGATAAGATGCTCTTGATCGCACCGCGATACATCTTACGGTTAACTTTTTGGCTGTGATCTTGCGGCTTAGCTGCAAAGCTCACACCACCGCTGCGCCAGATTGGGCTGCGGATTGTACCAGCACGTGCACGGCCAGTACCTTTTTGGCGGAATGGTTTCTTACCACCACCACGTACTTCAGAACGCGTCTTCTGAGCTTTAGTACCTTGACGAGCACCTGCTGCGTAAGCAACAACTACTTGGTGTACTAATGCTTCGTTAAACTCACGTCCAAAAGTAGCTTCGGAAACTTCAAGCGCACCAGCGCCTTTAATTGCTAATTCCATCACTAAATCTCCAGGACTTATGCTTTAACAGCAGGTTTAACGATAACGTCGCCGCCGATAGCGCCAGGTACTGCACCTTTAACTAAAAGCAGGTTACGCTCAGCGTCAACACGAACTAGTTCAAGGTTCTGTGTCGTAGAACGAACATTACCCATTTGACCGGCCATTTTCTTACCTTTGAAAACTTTACCAGGAGACTGGTTTTGACCGATTGAACCAGGAGCACGGTGAGATAGAGAGTTACCGTGTGTAGCGTCTTGCATGCTGAAGTTCCAGCGCTTAACACCACCTTGGAAACCTTTACCTTTTGAAGTACCAGTAACGTCTACTTTTTTCACTTCAGTGAAAAGTTCAACAGTTAGTTCTGAACCTACTTCAAACTCACCTTCTCCGCCGTTAAGACGGAATTCCCACAGGCCACGACCCGCTTCAACGCCAGCTTTTGCGAAGTGACCCGCTGCTGGTTTGTTTACACGGCTTGCTTTTTTCTCGCCTGCAGTAACTTGAAGCGCGTTATAACCGTCTGTAGCGTCAGATTTGATCTGAGTTACACGGTTAGGCGTCGCTTCGATAACTGTCACAGGGATAGATACACCATCTTCAGTGAAGATACGTGTCATACCCACTTTACGACCGACTAGACCTAATGCCATTTTCCTAAAACCTCTCTAATCTTTCGATTAACCCAGGCTGATTTGAACATCAACACCAGCAGCAAGGTCTAGGCGCATTAGAGCGTCTACAGTCTTGTCAGTTGGTTCTACGATGTCGATCAGACGTTTATGGGTGCGGATTTCATACTGATCACGCGCGTCTTTGTTTACGTGCGGAGAGATCAATACAGTGAAACGCTCAAAACGTGTAGGTAGTGGGATTGGACCACGTACCTGAGCACCAGTGCGCTTCGCAGTTTCCACGATTTCCGCCGTTGATTGGTCAATCAAACGGTGGTCAAAAGCTTTTAGGCGAATACGAATGCGTTGATTTGACATTCTTAAACCTCAATTAAAAGAGCATTTAAAAAGAGCATAAAAAAACCGCCGAAACTATCTTAAAATACCTAAGAAGTCGGTTGTTCTTTTATTTCTACCATCGAACTCCAAATCGGAGTTCCTGTTTAATAGTCTGAAATCCAGACTTTCATTTATACTTTCAGCGGCCAGAAGCCGAGAAAGTTCGCACATTATAATGATACTGGTGATAAATGCAACAATTAAATGCAATATATTTGTCGCACTGCGATATCCTGTTTTTTCGCCAAACTCAGCGCCCTAGTAACTCTTTAACCAAGTGCCAAATTAAAGTTCATTAAAAGGCTAACGTCCTAATAAATAACTGTGTTTAAACCTGCCTTGGCTATACTTAAAACACCGTTTAACGTGCTTTGGTTTCATATCCGTGGCGCCTCAAACATCATAACTTGGCTGTAGGCGACACCACGCAAGGACTCACTGGACCATGGTCAGTCCAGTGAATCCTTGATATTCTATTACAAAAATTATTATTGGTACTGTATATGCGCTTTATATCCCAAAGTCTCAACGTGCTCGCGCGCTGGACTAATTGGCTTTTAGTTAAAAGTAAACTGTTGCCAGAAAACCCAATCGAGCAATTTAGCCTCGACCCAAACCTGCCAACTTTTTATGTGACGAGATTAAACTCCCATTCCGATCTCGCAGCCATTGATCGCATGTGCCAGCAACTTGGTTTACCAAGCCCAATGCAATCACAAAAAATTGGCAGTACTGAGGTACCGCGTTTTATTGCGATGCAAAATCCAACGCCGCTATTCTCCAAATCGGCTAAGCCCAGTAATGCATTAGCGCTCAGCAAAGACATATTCTACGCGCTCAAAGCCAACCCAGATGTCAAAGCGCAAATTTTACCTGTCTCGGTTTTTTGGGGCAGAGATCCTGGTAAAGAGAAACCAGGTCTGGCCACTTTACTGAGCCACTCCCTGACACCAAGTTGGCTTCGAAAAAGTTTAGTCGTCTTGTTTTCAGGTCGTGATAGTCTAGTGCGCTTTTCAGCCCCCATTGCCGTAGAGCAATTAATGAATGATAAAGCCGATGTCGAAGAGCTCCCACAAAAGCTACTTCGGGTCGCCCGTGTTCACTTCCGCCGTCAGCAACTTGCTGCAACAGGGCCTAAGCTCCCATCCAGAGAGGCCTTATTTAACTCTATTCTCGCCGCGCCCAATATCAAAAAGGCCATTGCCGAAGAAGCCAAAGCAAAAGGTTTGAGTCATCATGAAGCAAGACTCAACGCCCAAGAGTTACTAGACGAGATCGCGGCAAACTATTCTGATGCCATGGTCCGTGTTGCCGATCGCGTATTGACTTGGCTTTGGAACAAATTATACAACGGCATTGAGGTCAAAAATGCCGATGAGGTCAGATCGCTGGCGGACAAAGGACACGAAATTATTTACGTGCCATGTCATCGCTCCCATATGGATTACTTATTACTGACTTATGTCATTTATCATCAAGGCTTAGTACCGCCGCATATAGCCGCAGGTGTGAATCTCAACTTTTTCCCAGCAGGTGGTATTTTCCGCCGCTCAGGCGCGTTTTTTATTCGCCGCTCATTCGCCGGCAATAAACTCTACTCAGCTGTGTTCAAAGAGTATTTAAGTCAGTTATTTATTAAAGGTTACTCAGTCAAATTTTACACTGAAGGCGGGCGCAGTCGCACAGGTCGCTTACTGCCACCCAAAACCGGTATGCTAGCCATGACCATGCAGTCTATGCTCAAGGGCATAGACAGGCCGATTTCAATTGTGCCTGTTTATATTGGCTACGAGCATGTCATGGAAATCAACACCTACCTCAAAGAGCTTGCTGGTAATAATAAGAAAAATGAGTCTGTATTGGGTGTATTCAAAGCCATTAAGAACCTACGTAATTACGGACGTGGTTATTTAAACTTTGGCCAACCCATCAACCTCAATCAGTACTTAAATGAACACCAACCTGATTGGCGCCAAGCTATCAGTGCAGAAGATGCTCCAAAACCACAGTGGCTCAACAACCAAGTCGCTAATGTCGCCGATCAGATCATGACGAACATCAACGCCAGTGCTGCATTGAACGTGATTAATGTGCTTGCAACCATCCTGCTCAGCAATGAACAATTTGCACTGAGCAAGCAAAAGCTACTGGAGCAATTGCGCTTTTATTTGGCTCTACAAAAACATGCCAAATACAATGCGCATATAACCCAACCAGATGAAGATGCCGACGCCCTTCTGGCCCATGCACTTAAGCTCGATAAATTTGAGGTACTGCAAGATGGGTTAGGTGACATCATCACCATCAAAGAAAAAGAACGTACGCTGTTCAACTATTATCGTAACAATATTTTGCACCTGTTTGCCGTCCCCAGTGTGCTGGCACAAATGCTATTCAACCGCTATAGCATGAGTGTTAAAGAGTGTGAGCAAAAACTCGCAACGCTATACCCGCTGTTTGCCAAAGAGTGGTTTTTAACCCCTATGCCAAGCGGCTACATTAACGATATTTTAGAAAGCTTCGCACAGCATGATTTGATCACTTTTGACGGTGAACAGGCTGTTGCGAGTAAGGACAATCGCGCTCTAGCTAAGCTAGAAATGCTGGGTAAAGTGTGTCACTTAACCCTTGAACGTTATGCCATCACCAGCAGTCTCGTGATTAATAATCAAGGGATTAAACGTCCTGACTTAGAAAGAGAAAGCGACATTTTAGCAAACCGTTTAGGCACCCTGCATGGGATCAAAAGCCCTGAGTTTTTTGACAAGAAAGTATTGAGTAACTTTATCAATGCACTGAGAGAGCAAGGCTTTATCAGTATTTCGGAGCAACAAACTATCAATGCTGAAACTCAGCTTGAAGAGCTGCAAGGGTTTCTCACCGAATTACTGCCAGCACGTATCTGGCAGTCTATCAACGATACGGTTTAACGCTATACCGATGCGCCACGTTAGCGTTGGCGCATTACCCCTTCTTGTATGGTGGACGCCACGAGTTCACCTTGGCGATTAAAGAATTGGCCACGTACCAGACCACGACCATTGCTCGCGCTTGGACTATCGACACTGTACAGCATCCAATCGTCTAATCTAAACGGGCGGTGAAACCACATCGCATGGTCAATCGTCGCAACCTGCATATTTGGCTGCATAAATGATAATCCGTGAGGCTGTAAAGCAGTAGGTAGAAACTCAAAGTCAGATGCATAAGCCAGTAAATAATTGTGGATCCGCCTTTCATCCGGCATGGTGCCATTGGCTTTAAACCAAACATGACGTTTAGCTGCCGCCTTTTGCGGCTGAAACGGATTTTGAAAATTGACCGGGCGCATATCCAACGGCATCTCTTGGGTAAACTTTGGTCTCAGCGCTTTTGGGATCAACTCTGCATTATCTTGGTAAAACTGCAGCGCAGACTTCAGCGTTTCAGGCTCTGGTACAGATGGCATGTCAGACTGATGGGATAAACCCGGTTCGTCCCCTTGAAACGACGCCGTCATATAAAAAATTGGTTTTCCGTATTGGATCGCGCTCACACGCCGTGTACTAAAACTGCGCCCATCACGGATATTTTCAACATCATAAACAATGGGTTTACTGGCATCACCGGGGCGCAGAAAGTAAGAGTGCAAAGAGTTAACGTAACGGCCCTCGGGTAGCGTGTATTTCGCCGCAGACAGCGCTTGTCCCATCACTTGCCCACCAAAGACTTGTGGAAACCCTAAATCTTGGCTTTGCCCGCGATAGATCCCCTGCTCGATTTCTTCCAAACTCAATAAATCAAGTAAATCCTGTAAAACCTGACTCATTAGCTACCTCACCATTGTAGTTACTGCAATTAGTGATAATAATACACTAATCTATCTTTAATTGAGCACTTATAATGGCTTATTGGTTATTCAAAACTGAACCTGATGCATACTCTCTCGATGATTTAAAAAACGCCCCTGAGCAAAGTACATTTTGGGAAGGGATCCGCAATTACCAAGCGCGTAACTTTATGCGCGACCAGATGCAGGTGGGTGATGAGGTCTTTATTTATCATTCCAGCTGTAAAGTCCCAGCCGTTGTTGGTATCGCTAAAGTAGTCGAGGGGGCACAAACAGATCCGTATCAATTTGATGCAAGCAGTGATTATTACGACCCTAAATCGACACCTGACAACCCAAGGTGGATAGGTGTCACCGTGCAATATGTCGAACAATTGCCCGCTCAGGTGACCCTAAAAGCGATTAAAGCGGAGGACGCCATCACTGAACTGGCCCTCAAAAAAGCCGGTAGACTTTCCATCATGCCAGTCACAGACACTGAGTGGCAGCACATTATCGCGATGTCAAAAAGGTAAGTTAACTGTGTTTTTTGCGGCGAGTTTTCACTCGCCCAGTTTTTGGGATCATTGTCACGTACAGTAGTAATGCAACCCATGAGAAAAACAAGGTGCCTATCAACCAGCCGTTTTTCTCATGGCCTTTAGAGCGCTTACTACCAGCCACCATAGCAATTGGCGCTAAGTAAAGACAAACCATCCCAACCATTAACATCAACTCGGTCATAACTGCTCCCAAGCTACCTCTTTCTCTAACACTCGCTGAGGCGCAATATAGTGAATAAAGTCACCACCTTTAAGGGCATAATTTAGCGGAGGATTTAAATCCATATCCTGACCACTTCGGTCATGGGCAACCCCCAACAAAGTTGCATTGTGATGCTCTTTGAAAAACATAAATAACTGACCAAATTCACATGCGGCCAGTGAGCTCGGCATTTGCAAACTAAACTGGGTATCTCCTCGCAACGTCGATAACAGCTCTTCCTGTATGCGACTAGAACCGGGATCCTGCATAGAACGCACCAATATTTCGGCAGACATGGCGGTTGAACACTCAACATTCGCGCAGTGCACACGTAGTAATTGCGCTTTGGTTTCATCGATAAAATGGGCACTGATATGTGCTGTATCTTTCACCATTGGGCTGAGCTTTAATGCCGTTGTGAAGGTATGATCATCATCTTTACCATCCACAATGATCTTGTCGGCTTCCTGAATGGCGGTGCGAGATAACTCTGTATCATCTGTGAAGCTTGCTAAGCGCACAAAATCTACTTGAGGGTAACGTAATAATGGGTGCTCCATTTCCTCTTGTACGGCAAGAATGATCCGTCGCTCAATACGCTTGTTGTCAGCGAGGATAAATTCAATCATTTTTTCCGTTCTGGTTGCGTGCCAGCCAAAAATAATGATGTGATCATGTAAATGTGAGAAATCTTTATCGCCTTTCATTGCTTTTTTCACCCATATTGTAATTTCTTGTCCAACTTTCCCTAATAAAACCCCAAAGAGCGCTAAACCAAACGGGATTTGCACCAAAGCAACAACCCATCGACCAAACTCCGATGCAGCACTTAAATCACCGTACCCCACTGTCGAAGTGGTGACCACATAGTAATAAACAAATGTATTAAACGGTAATAGCGCCTGTTCTTGCGCCAGCCATAATAGTCCCCAAGTCAATAACATATGACTGACCGTCGCCAAGACTAAGACTTGCCAACTGGCTCGGTTGATATGGCTTTGAATTTGTAACAGCATGCGCTTCATAACGATAGGCATTGATTTTCCTGATCCTCTATTTTATCCCTATATGACATCATCTATGAGTACATAAACAAGTCAATGCTTTACACGGAAAATTTTGATTTATCCTATATTTTTCAGTAAATACTGCTTTTATACTCTGACTGATGTAAAGAACTCGTAATTTTTACTGTTATATGTGTATACTTTGAAAAGCAGCAAGATGATGAGGTGAAAGTATGGCGGGTGTGTTAGCTTCAGTTGATCAACGCACACAGTTGGTAGGTGAAAACCGGCTTGAATTATTGCTATTTCATTTACACAGTCGACACCTGTTTGCACTGAATGTATTTAAAGTAAAAGAAGTCGTTAAACTACCTCATTTAAACAAAATGCCCAACGCCCATCCAAAGGTCGCAGGCGTCACCAATATACGCGGTGAATCTATCCCCGTTATCGACTTGCGACAAGCGATTTGCATGCCCCCTACTGAATATGATGATGACAGCAACCTAGTCATCACCGAATATAATCGAACTGTCCAAGCGTTTTTAGTCGGTAAAGTGGACCACATTGTCAATACCACTTGGTCAGACATCATGCCAACTCCGAAAACAGTCGGTCGCAATCATTATTTAACGGCATTGACGAAAGTACACCGTGAAGGGGTCGAACACATTGTAGAAATTATCGATGTGGAAAAAGTACTCGCTGAAATCATTGACTATGACATCGAAATCCCTGAAGGCGTGCTCGACCAAAGCATCTTAAATCAATTTCAAGGACGCAAGATCCTGCACGCTGATGACTCCGCGACCGCGCGCCGTCAAGTTTCTGATACCTTGGCGCAAATAGGTATAGAGATCATTCCAGCGACAGATGGCCAAGAAGCGCTTAATCTACTTAAGCACTGGGCTGATGAGGGCATTGACGTTAACAAAGAACTGATGGCAGTGATCACCGATGCAGAAATGCCAGTCATGGACGGCTATCGACTGACCTATGAAATACGCAATGACGAGAGACTCAAAGACCTCTATGTCATACTCAATACGTCACTGAGCGGCAGTTTCAACCAAGCCATGGTGGAGAAAGTCGGGTGTAATGCTTTTTTATCTAAGTTTCAGCCTGATTTGTTAGTCCAAGAAATGCAAAAACGTTTAAAGCAGATCCTAGGCTAAAAACTGTATAAAAAGACAGTAAAACAAAAATTAAATATACCTAATTTTCAATCAGTTATATTTTAAACCATTGAAATATTCGCTGAAAACTGGGCTTTAAATGCGACGCTAGGTATACTTTGCCCTCACTTTTCGAAATAGGCGCAAAGATGGACGTATCTGAATTACTTGACGGCTTGAATGACAAGCAGCGTGAAGCGGTTGCTGCACCGCTCAGCAATATGCTTATTCTGGCTGGTGCAGGCTCTGGTAAAACACGAGTGCTGGTGCACCGTATCGCTTGGTTAATGCAGGTAGAGCATGCCTCTCCTTACAGCATTTTTGCTGTAACCTTTACCAATAAAGCCGCCAAAGAAATGCGTACCCGTGTTGAGGAAACACTGCAAAGTCCAGTTGGCGGAATGTGGATCGGCACCTTCCACGGCTTATCACATCGTATTCTGCGCGCCCATCATAGAGAAGCGAACTTACCTGAGTCATTCCAAATTCTAGACTCAGACGATCAGCAGCGCATGATCAGACGTCTACTCAAGGCAATGAATATTGACGAGAAAAAATGGCCTGCCAAGCAACTTAGCTGGTATATCAGTGCCCGAAAAGATGAAGGATTGCGCCCTAAAGACATTCAAGCCTATGACGCCAGTGAGCAACTTATGCTGAACGTTTACACAGCCTATCAGGATGCCTGTGACAGAGCCGGTTTAGTTGATTTTGCGGAAATCTTGCTGCGTTGCTACGAATTGCTTCAGCAGCAACCGACACTTCTGCGACACTATCAACAGCGCTTCAAACATATGTTGGTAGACGAATTCCAAGATACCAACAGCATTCAATATCAATGGCTCCGCCTACTTGCCGGTGGCGACAACAACATCATGATCGTCGGTGATGATGACCAAAGTATCTACGGCTGGCGTGGTGCGAAAATTGAAAACATCAAACGCTTCTTAAAAGACTTTGATGCCGATACCATTCGCCTTGAGCAAAACTATCGCTCGACAGGCACCATTTTGAAAGCCTCCAATGCCCTCATTCAAAATAACTCAGAACGAATGGGTAAAAGCCTTTGGACCGATGGCACACAGGGGGAACCCATCTCCATTTATGCCGCTTTCAATGAATTAGATGAAGCGCGCTTTACCGTCGGCAAAATTAAATCTTGGCTGCAAGATGGCAATGCACTGACAGACTGCGCCATCTTGTACAGAAACAATGCGCAATCTCGTGTACTGGAAGAAGCCCTTTTACAAGAAGGCCTAAAGTATCGCATTTACGGCGGTATGCGCTTCTTCGAGCGTCAAGAGATCAAAGATGCACTCTCTTACTTGCGCCTGATCAGCAACCGTAACGATGATGCTGCATTCGAGCGTGTGATCAATACACCGACTCGCGGTATTGGCGACAAAACGCTGAGTCATATTCGTGACTGTGCACGCAATGAGTCTCTTCCACTATGGTATGCAGCCAAAGCAGTGATCGAGCAAAAACATTTAGCCGGTCGCGCAGCCACAGCGGTCACCCGATTTATTGAATTAATTGAACAGTTAGATGAAAAGCTGGTTGAACTCGAACTGGCTGAACAAGCCAAAACCACAATTGAACATTCGGGCTTATTGGCCATGTACCAAGCTGAAAAAGGTGAAAAAGGCCGTGCGCGAGTGGAGAACTTAGAAGAATTAATCAATGCCTGTGGCCAATTTGAGCTGCCAGTAGAAGAAGAGTTTAGCTCGCCACTGCAAGGCTTCTTAGCCTATACCTCGCTAGAGTCTGGCGAAGGTCAAGCTGATGAACACGAAGATGCAGTGCAAATGATGACGCTGCACTCGGCCAAAGGTCTAGAGTTTCCACTGGTCTTTATGGTGGGTGTAGAAGAAGGCATGTTCCCGTCACAGCAAAGCCATGAAGAGTCTGGGCGCTTAGAAGAAGAACGCAGACTGTGTTATGTCGGTATGACTCGCGCAATGCAAAAGCTGTATATCAGTCATGCTGAAAGTCGTCGTTTGTATGGCCAAGAGAAATACCACAGCCCATCTCGATTTTTGCGTGAACTACCTGAAGACTGTACTGAAGAGATCCGCATTAAAACTCAAGTATCTAGACCG
The DNA here is from genome assembly GCF_001625685.1 of Pseudoalteromonas luteoviolacea CPMOR-1. Taxonomy (GTDB): domain Bacteria; phylum Pseudomonadota; class Gammaproteobacteria; order Enterobacterales; family Alteromonadaceae; genus Pseudoalteromonas; species Pseudoalteromonas luteoviolacea_K. Next base: position 111,481 of record NZ_AUYC01000029.1, read on the forward strand.
GCTACCACCAATCGCTTCAGCGCATCGGTCAGCCATGCTGCATTTGAAGACAGCGACTTCAACCTTGGGCAACGTGTGCTACACGCAAAATTTGGTGCCGGTACCGTACTCAATTACGAAGGCGTTGGTGCGCAATCTCGTATCCAGGTCAATTTTGACGACGTCGGTACTAAGTGGCTGGTCACAGCTTATGCAAGACTGCAAGCCATTTAATCTCGACTCATTACTCCTTGCGTTGCAAAACGCAAGACACCGCCAACTGCTGCTACTTTGTGGCAGCAGAAGCTGGGGGCAAGCGTACTTTCAACGTCTTACCCACTCTACTGAGCAGCTTATTCTGAGTGATGATAGCGCCTTGGACAAGGCTGTTTGGCCACAGCACCTGCACCAAATCTTAGGTCAGGAGTTCGATTTTGTCCTGTATGACGGCTACAGCGGCATAGTCCCCAATAAACTCGCAGCATGCACTGGCACAGTCAGATCCGGTGGGCTGCTAGTACTGTTGCTGCCAGAATTATCAAATCTAGTATCTTGGTGTGATCCAGCGCTGACACGCTGGCTCTCTGAAGGCGAACAGGCGACACAAAGCCCCTTTTTAAAACGCTTTGCACACCAAGTCCAACAACAGAACTGCTGGATAATTAATGAATCAGGCGAAGCAAATCTTCCCGCTCAATACTGCGCAGAGAAATCCATTTTAGACCTACAATCTCAAGCACACCTAGTCGCTCTGATCACAAGACATTTTCAACGCGAATCCAATACGCCAATATTACTCAGTGCGGACAGAGGACGCGGCAAGTCAGCAACACTCGGATTAATTGCTGCTGCCTTCGCTGACAAACAGATTATCTTATGCGCACAGCAGCGCCGAGCAGTACAAAATGGCTTTAAACACTATGCGCAGGCCCTTGATCTCACTGTACCTGCGGTGAATCAAAACCACTGCCAGACATTATCCTACATGCCCCCTGATATTGTGATTGCAGCCAAGCCACAGTGCGACTTCTTGCTCATCGATGAGGCTGCTGCGATACCGGTACCAATTTTAAAACAGTTACTCACTTTATATCCCAATACTATATTTGCCAGCACCTTAGTAGGCTATGAAGGCAATGGTCGCGGCTATACACTGCGTTTTAAAGCGCATCTCAAAGCCGAGCATCCACATTTTTTAGACTTGCATCTCCAAGAACCTATTCGCTATGGCGCGGGTGATCCATTAGAGCAGCATATGCGCCAACTACTGGCACTCGACAGTCAATATTCAGCGATAGAGCCTGCGCAGAGCATACTTGAATACAGCGAAGTGAGTCGCGAGACCCTTATCCACAATGAAGCCTTGTTGCAGCAAATCTTTGCATTGCTGGTTTTGGCGCATTATCAAACGTCAGTCAATGACTTGAGACAGCTATTGGATAGCCCCAGCAACAGACTGTTTGTCGTCAGCCAAAATCAGCAGCCCGTCGCAGTGTGTTTAGTCGGTTTAGAGGGTAACTTAACACCTGAGCTTGCCAGTAAAATTGCACTCGGTGAACGCCGACCAGCCGGGCATTTAATGGCGCAACAGCTTACTCAGCTCTTAGGTAACACCCTGTATTGCACCGCACAAGGCGCACGCATCGTACGTATTGCGGTGGCACCATCCCACCAAAAGCTAGGCATTGGCAGCGAGCTAATTCGCTTTGTCATGGCACAGTTAAACAGCCAAGTGAGTTATTTTGGCAGCAGCTTTGGCGCGCAGTCTCAGCTTCTCAATTACTGGCAACAGCTGGGCTTTAAACCAATAAAGTTAGGTTTTAAGCAAGACAAAGCCAGCGGCGAGTTTGCAGTACTGGTTGTACATAGTCATAGCAAAATTGCGCTCAGCGCAGAGCGAGATGGGTTTGCTGATCAATTATTCTTTGCACTGAGCAGTCTGTACGCCACGTTACCGTGGACGCTTGTGCGCAGCTTAGTGACTACACTCCCCAACAAAGAGCTACCTGAACAGCTGTATAAGCAAGTGACATACTTGGCCAGTAAAACGGCCACAGAGCAACAAATTGCACCAGTAATACAGCAAGTTATAAAAACACAGCCCAGCATCATAAATTCGCTTTCAAGGATTGCTCAACAGCAGGTAATTCAACTATTATTACAGCGACATCAGCCAAAAGAATTAGCCAAAGCACTTAAATTAGAGTCTAAAAAACAATTACAGCTGGCCTATCAGTCACTGTTATCGGAAGTTTATGCTGAAATTACTCGTAAAAACGGCCCTTATTAGCACGTTATTCATTGGATCCGCGCAGATTGCGGCACAGCCCAAAGCACACATTAAATTAGGCATGAGCGTCGCATTGAGCGGACCTGCCAGTCATATTGGCCAACAACTTAAGCAAGGCCATGAGCTCTACTTTAATTACGCCAATCAGCAATCAGATATTAAACAACCCCATATTCAACTCATTGCACTCGACGATGGCTATGAGCCGAGCCGCGCGGTTGATAATACGCAGTACCTTATCAGGCATCAGCACATCGATGCCCTGATCGGTAACATGGGGACGCCCACCACACATGCAATCAAAGAGATTTTAAAACGCCACCAGCTGCCATTATTAATGCCCTACACTGGCGCCGAATTCTTATATCAAAACCCAGGCTTCCCTATTTTTAAACTCCGCGCAAGCTATTTAGATGAAGCCCAAGAGCAAGTTCGCTATCTTGTCGATGAACTTGGGCACACAAAAATTGCGTTGTTTATTCAGGCAGATGAATTTGGCCTCACATTAGAAAAAAGTCACCGTCAAGCGCTTAAAAACAAAGGCATTGAGCCCGTTGTCATCGCACGTTTTCGTCGCAATACCAATGATATCGCAAAAGCGCTGACACAGATATTAACCACACAAGCAACAGCCATTGCCATGATTGGCACCTACGAGCCGCTTGCTGCGTTTATCAATCAAGCCCATAGAGGTGGTTTTAGAGGCACCTATACCAGCGTTTCGTTTGTATCATCCGCCTCTCTGTTTGCTGACATCACTGTGCCCGCTCATGTGATGGTGACCGAAGTATTGCCCGATCCCAATACGTGTCATGGAGACATCTGCAACTTATTTCGCAACTTATCAAAAGCACATCAGCAAACCATGACTTATCAGTCCTTCGAAGGGTTTGTAAATGCCTACTTATTTTCGAAATCGCTTCAGCACTGTGACTATACTAAGCTATCAGCGTGTATCGCCACCGCGATGCCACGTACTTTGAGCACAGATAAATCGCTACAATCGCTGTTAAACCAGCAACAAAAAAGTACCTCACAGCGCCCGGTATTTAGGTCTTATTTAAAATATTGATCTATGCTTAGCTCAAGCAATTAATGTTTGAGGCAAACATGGACCTGATCAATTTTCGAGTAGGAAAAAAAACAATATCGCTCAAAATTTTAGATATCTTATTGACCGAACGCTATGAAGGAAACCTCACTTCATTGCCCAACGACAACCCGAGCTTTTTGGGGGTGAAAGATTACATGGGCACACCCACGCCCATCTTTGATTTGGGCCTTATCCTGAACAACCAATCTTCGTCCGACACCAACCAATCTTTGGTTGAGCTGTTACAGCAAAGAGAGCAAGATCAAAAAGCGTGGCTTTCAGAGCTTGAGATCAGCGTGCACAATGATGTGCCTTTCACGAAAGCCAGGGACCCCAAGCAATCAGAGTTTGGCAAATGGTTTTATAACTTCAAAACAGATAATGAAGACTTAAAAGCAATTTTAGCGCGTTTTGAAGAGCCACATACTCGCTTACATACTATCGCCGATGAAATACTCGCCTTGTCCAGCAAGGCCCAAAAAGAGCAAGCAATCGCCTTACTAGAAAAAGAAAAGCTCACAACCTTTACTAAATTGATACGACTGTTTGAGTCTGCCAGAGATCAAATTATTCTTGATCACAAGCCGATTATCGTCTTTACCACGGAAAATGGTCAGCAGCCTCACATAGGACTATTAGTGGATAAAGTGGAAGACAATATTCATTGTGATGAATCAGATATTAAACCACTACACGAGATGACCAATGTCGGTTTTGATATTGACCCGCAAACCAAAAAAATGATGAAAGGGCTGATTAAGCAAGGTGATAATCACAGCTTGGTATTAGACCCAAGTGCGATTTTTAGGCCGGAGCACTTAAAAGATTATGCACCAATAGAAACGGAAGAATACGGGTTATTTTAGTAAAGTAACATAAACAAAAACGCCGCGTAGTACGCGGCGTTTTTTATATTCGAAATTAAGCTTTATTTAGCTTGACGGCTTGCGCGCTTACGCTCACTTTCAGTCAATAGCTTCTTACGAATACGGATGCTTTCAGGCGTTACTTCTACCAGCTCGTCATCATCGATGAACTCAAGTGCTTGCTCAAGTGTCATGACGATTGGTGGCACAAGGTTTTGCGCTTCATCAGTACCTGATGCACGAACGTTCGTTAGCTGCTTACCTTTAAGCGCGTTAACGGTTAAGTCATTATCACGTGCGTGAATACCGATGATCATACCTTCGTATACTTCAACACCGTGACCGATGAATAGCTTACCACGGTCTTGAAGGTTGAATAGTGCGTTAGTCAGTGCTTTACCTGCTGCGTTTGCGATAAGTACACCGTTCTTACGTTGACCAATGTTACCGCCTTTGTGTGGGCCGTAGTGATCAAACGTGTGGTACATTAGACCAGAACCAGACGTCAGTGTCATAAAGTCAGTTTGGAAACCGATAAGACCACGTGAAGGCATCATGAAGTCCATACGGATACGACCTTTACCATCCGGTGCCATGTCAGTCATTTCTGCTTTACGAAGACCAAGTTGCTCCATGATAGAACCTTGGTGCTCTTCTTCAACATCAACTGTTACTGTTTCGTACGGTTCTTCTAACTGGCCATCTACTTCACGAAGAATTACTTCTGGACGAGATACAGCTAGTTCGTAACCTTCACGACGCATGTTTTCGATTAGGATACCTAGGTGAAGTTCACCACGACCTGATACGCGGAAGCTATCTGGGTTATCTGTTTCTTCAACGCGAAGTGCTACGTTGTGTACAAGTTCAGCTTGAAGACGCTCAAGGATGTTACGTGAAGTCACGAACTTACCTTCTTGGCCTGAGAACGGTGATGTGTTTACAGAGAACGTCATTGTTACTGTCGGCTCATCAACAGACAGTGCAGGTAGTGCTTCAACAGCGTTCACATCACATACTGTGTCAGAGATCTTCAGTTCACCAAGACCTGTGATCGCAATGATATCGCCCGCTTGCGCTTCTTGCGCTTCGTGACGGTCAAGACCTAAATAAGTCAGTACTTGGCCAACTTTACCGTTACGTGTTTTACCATCAGCACCAACAATTGTTACCTGCTGGTTTACTTTAACAGTACCGCGCTTGATACGACCAACACCGATTACACCGATGTAAGAGTTGTAGTCTAGCTGAGAAATCTGCATTTGGAAGTCGCCAGCTGGATCTGCGTCTGGCTGCTCTACCTGCTCAACAATCGCTTCAAACATAGGTTGCATGTTGTCAGACGGCTCGTCTAGATCAAGTGTCGCCCAACCGTTGATAGCTGATGCATAGATAACTTGGAAATCAAGCTGCTCATCTGTCGCGCCTAGGTTGTCGAATAGGTCAAATACTTGATCCATAACCCAGTCAGGACGTGCGCCTGGCTTGTCAATTTTGTTGATAACAACGATAGGCTTAAGGCCAAGCGCAAATGCTTTTTGCGTAACAAAACGCGTCTGAGGCATTGGACCTTCTTGTGCATCTACTAGTAGAAGTACAGAATCAACCATTGATAGTACACGTTCTACTTCACCACCAAAGTCGGCGTGTCCCGGGGTGTCTACGATATTGATGTGGTAGTCGTTCCACTCAATGGCGGTATTTTTCGCCAAGATTGTGATACCACGCTCTTTTTCAATATCATTTGAATCCATTACACGCTCTTCGTTGCCACCGCGTGTCTCTAATGTGCCAGACTGTTCTAGCAGCTTATCGACTAGGGTAGTTTTACCATGGTCAACGTGTGCGATAATCGCAATATTTCTTAACTTTTCAATGCTCATTACTGTTACTCAGAGAAGTTGGCCTTCAGTGATCCTAGTCGATCCACGCAAAATTGCGCACCTAAGATACCGTTCCACAATTAAAGGTCGCGTATTATCCCCTAATAATGTGACAGATGAAAGTTTATCCAGAGGATTTTTTTCTTCTTTACTGCAATTTACGGCTTAAATTCGCTGATTTTGTGCCTGTTGTTTGTTCCTGTACAAAGTACTACACTGCGTCACAAGCCCTTAGCAAAATGGGTAAAAAGAAAAACAAAGGAACGATATATGAAATCACAGTCTCTGATTTTGATTGTGGAAGATAACCGTGAAGTAAGACTCGCGGCACGATTTGTACTGGAAGATTTCGGCTATCCAGTCGAAGAAGTCGAAAACCCCGTACAAGCACATGAATTTCTCTCCCATACTCACCCTGCTTTGATCATGCTCGACATGAACTTTGATCTCGACTCGACATCAGGGGAAGAGGGACTGCGCTTTTTACGCGGGCTCAAACGAGATGCCATCGACATACCAGTCATTGCCATGACGGCGTGGTCGAACACAGATTTAATTGTTCAGGCCATGCAGCTAGGCGCTGTCGATTTTATTGAAAAGCCTTGGCAAAACCAACGCCTTGAACAAGTGATTCAGCAGCAACTAAAGATATCAGGACTGCAAAAAAGTAACGCTGCACTCAGCCAGGCCCTCGCACCAAACGGGGATGAACCTATTTGGCAGAGCGCGACCATGCAGCAATTAATGGCCCAACTTAGCGCCGTGGCCCAGACCGATGCCAATATCCTCATCACTGGTGAAAACGGCGTAGGGAAAAGCCACATTGCCACTTGGATTCATAAACAGTCTTTACGCAATACACAGCCGTTTATTTCACTCAATATGGCTGCCATTCCTGAACAGTTATTCGAAAGCGAACTGTTCGGCCATGTGAAGGGCGCATTTACGGATGCTAAAGCTGAGCGCGCAGGCCGCTTTGCATTAGCTGACAAAGGCACCTTATTTTTAGATGAAATAGGCACACTGCCACTTGCGCAGCAAGCCAAGCTGCTGCGCGTGCTCGAAACGGGCGAATTTGAAATGGTGGGCTCGAGCAAAACCCTAACCAGTGATGTACGGCTTATCAGCGCAACCAACGCTGAATTTGAGCAACTCATTACCAAAGGGGCATTCCGACAAGACCTCTACTACCGCCTCAATACATTCACATTTACCATTCCTGCACTGCGAGAGCGAGTCGATGATATTGTACCTCTCGCCGAGCACTTTCTGGCAAAACATGGCTGTAAGTATAACAAGCACGATGTCACGATTGGCCCTTGCGCGAAGCAAGCATTGATGCAATACAGCTGGCCCGGTAATACGCGTGAGCTAAGCCATTTAATGGAAAGAGCCGTGCTACTTTGCCAAGCGGGTGTCATTCTCGCCACCGATTTGCATCTACCTAATGCACAAGATCGCAATGTCATCGACGCGCTCCCAGAGATGACACTAGAGCAAGCCGAAAGACATTTAATTGAACAAGCGCTGAGTAAATTTGCAGGCAATAAAAATAAAGCAGCACAGCAGCTTGGGATCACCAAACAGGCACTGTATCGACGGTTAGAAAAATATGCGCTGGAAGACTAATAGCTTAGAGGGCTTTTGGAAAAGACAGTGTCTGCTGCTGATCCTAGTACAGATAAGTTTGCTCACGGTTTGCTGGCAATTTGGTTTTTCTCAGCCACACCCCATTTTCAATGCTGTGACAATCTGTTGTTTAATCACTTGGCTGGGGGCAACTATTTGGATATTCAACCGTGTTGTCACACAAGTAAAATCCTCATATTTGCGCAGTACAACCCAGCTTGAATCTTTCCGGCAACAAGACTTTAGCCAGCGCGCAAAAGCCCGTTTTACCACAGGTATCATTGGTGACTTCCATCATCAACTAAACGAATTAAGTAATGATTTACTAACAATAAAGACCAATGAAGATAAGGAATCAATCTTACTTTTTCGTCTTGTAAAGCAATTAAATACGCCGATATTGGTGTTTGATGAAAGATTGCAACTGAGCTTGGGCAATCAAGCGTGCACGACGTTATTCAATCAACCTTGGCAATCCTTGCGCTTTACCAGCGCTGCACGACTCGGTTTAGGCAACCAGCCTGATTGGCACTTTAAAGATGAAAAACGCCAACAGCGCTGGCAAGTACGCCACAGTAACTTTAATCATAACGGCCATACTTATCACTTGTTGGTAATGACGGATATCCAAATAGCGTTGAGAGAGCAGGAGCTCAAGGCATGGCAACGTTTGATACGGGTCATAAGCCATGAAATCCGCAATTCCTTAACCCCAGTCAGTACCATGTTAGAAAGACTGAGGCATAGGGCAAGCAATGAGCGAGATAGCGCAGCTTTTGATATCATTGTAGAACGCTGTGAACACCTAGCTGAATTCGTAAAACGTTATGCACAGTTACAGCAAAGTGTCACCGTCAAGGCCACAATTCAGCCTTTTTCTCAGCTTTGTATGGAACTGAGCGCTTTATATCCTCAGGCAAATTGGCAACTAGAAGGTCAACACCTCACGCTCAATTGCGATGTCACGTTACTCAAGCAAGTGCTTATCAACTTAACCAAGAATGCATTGGAAGCCTGCTCGGACACACCGCAACTTACGTTATCACTAAAGCTGAAAAATCACACTGCGACAATTTGCCTAACAGACAACGGTCATGGCCTCATTAACCCCGATAACTTGTTTGTGCCTTTTTATTCGACCAAAGAGCAAGGTGAAGGTATTGGCCTAATGTTATGCCAACACCTGACGGAGCAAATGAATGGCCAATTGCAATTAATTAATCGCGTTGATGGCCAACGAGGTGCCAGTGCCGTTATCACATTAGCGCAACCCCCCTGCTAAGTGTCCGAATTTAATAAAGCAAAGTCCGATTTCGGACCTTGCTTTATTAATTTAGCCATACAGAAAAAATAAAACCATTTAAAAACAAAACTTTACAATTTGGCACATGGCTTGCTCAATCATTTACATCATCAATAAATATAAAGATAAATATGGACATCGCAAAATCAAAAACAGCCACGCCAAAACACTCGCTCAAGAGAAAAGTCACGGCTATGGTCGTCTGTGCCTCTGTGCTAGGCGGTGTATTTCACTTCACTTCATCATCGAGTTCCACCAGCTTGCAACAGAACAGCTTGATTGTCGCAACAGTACAGCGAGGTGATCTCGCTATTCGAGTAGATGGGTATGGTGTCCTACGCTCCAATCAACAAAAGCTGTTAACTGCACAGAGCAGTGCGACGGTCAGTGAAATACTGTTGCGCCCAGGTGCAGTTGTGACGCCGAACTCTGTGATTTTAAGAATGCAAGATCCCGACCTAAAACAGTCAATTGAAACAGCACGCATGGCACTTGAAGAACAAGAAGCTAATTTGCGTCGTCAAAAGCTTGCCAACCAGCGAGAGCGCTTGTCAGAAAAAGCCACACAAGCACAGTTGGAGAGTGAGTATCAATCGCTGGTACTGCGTCGCCAAGCACAGCAAGTACTTCGCGAGCAGGGTGTTATTCCAGCCATTGATGTACAAACCGCTGAACTCGAGGAACAGCAGCTTGGTGCACGAGCCGAATTACAACGCCAGCGGATCACGCAACTGGCACAATTACACCAAGAGGACATCGAAATATCTCAACAACAGGTAAACCAAGCGCGCTCAAACTTGGCGAGATTGGAGCAGCGCGCTCAACAACTCGAAGTCACTGCGGGGATCAGCGGTACCATACAACGCCTCGCTGTAGAGCTTGGTCAAAGCGTTTCAGCTGGTCAAGAGCTTGCGCAAGTCGGGAGTAATGATGACTTACAAGCGCTGATCCGCGTACCGCAATCAAAAGCAGAGCAAATCAAAGTCGGACAATCCGCAACGATAGATACTCGCCGTGAACACGCTCCCGCAACCATCACTCGGATCATGCCACAAGTGCAAGATGGCACCATCGAAGTAGAACTGTCTTTTACCGAGGGAGTACCTGAGTCTGCCAGACCAGAACTCAGCGTAGAAGCTGAAATACTCACAAGCCAACTAAGCAACACATTATATGTCGAGCGACCAGCTAATAAGCAAGCCCATAGCGCAACCGAGCTGTTCATCATCGACGGGGATCAAGCGGTTGCAACCACTGTACGATTCGGCGAAGACGCGGGTCGACACTTGCAAATTCTGCAAGGTGCGCAAGAAAACCAGCGTGTCATTCTCTCTGATATGACACAGCACAGTGAGCATAAAGCCATCACGTTACTGTGAACCCAATAACAAGAATTAAAAGAAAGGATTTAGACATGAAAGAAAGCGTATTAACAATGTCGGGCGTGACCAAGGTATTCAGCACCGAAGAAATGGAAACCCATGCATTAAGAGGCATAGATCTCACCATTTATCGCGGCGATTTTGTCTCCATTTGCGGCCCGTCCGGCTGTGGTAAATCAACGCTGCTCTCTATCTTAGGGCTGTTAGACATGCCCAGCTCTGGGCAATATCAAATTGAAGGAGAAGAGGTCAGCCAATTAACATTGGCGCAGTCGGCATATATTCGCAATGAGAAAGTTGGCTTTATATTCCAGTCGTTTAACCTGATTGATGAACTGACGGTCTATGACAATGTAGCGCTCCCACTTAGATATCGAAAAGAGCCTATGCCAGAAGCGCAGATCAAGCACGCCGTGGAAGCATGTCTTGCCAAAGTAGATATGAGCCACCGTGCGAACCACAAGCCCAACCAACTTTCCGGTGGTCAACAACAACGCATTGCCATTGCCCGAGCGCTGGTTGGACAGCCAAGCATGCTACTGGTCGATGAGCCAACAGGTAACCTAGATTCAATCAACGGCGATGCCGTAATGGCCATGTTGCAACAGCTCAATGCCGAAGGCACCACCTTATGTATGGTGACGCACGATCCGCGCTACGCCGATATGGCGACTCGTCAGCTCCATTTGCTCGATGGCAAAATCATTGACAGTGAAGAGCACTGCGACCCTAAGCATACGTTTGAAACTCCAGTTGCACAGTAAGTAGGTGCCATTATGTTGAAATATAACTTATTAATCGCTATCAAGAGCCTAGCAAGAGTGAAAAGCTATGCACTGACCATCATCATGACCTTGGGAGTCACGTTAGGAGTGATGGTGGCAATGTACAATCTAAACTATCAAATCATCGCAGCCCCACTGCCTTACCCTGATCAGGACAGATTATTCTTAGTACAAGGCCAACTGCTGGCCGACGGTGAAGTAAAGCGTGAAAACTTCCTGCCTTTTTTAGGCGCAATTGAAGCCTATAAAGATCAGCACCCTGGTATAGAGACTTTTGCGCTACACAATATCAGTATTGATGTTGAGCAAAGCTTACCAAACAGCCCAACCTTTAATATGGGTGCGATTACACCCGAATATATGCAGATCATCGATGCGCCTTTGGCTTTAGGGCGTCACTTTACGAAAGAAGAAGGACTCAACAGTAATCAACCTGTTGCAATTATCTCATACGATGTCTGGCAAACACACTTTGGTGGGCGCAGTGAAGTGCTTTACCGCTCAGTGACTTTCAAAGGTGTCAGCTTTATCATCGTTGGCGTCACTGCTGAACACTTCGCTGAACCGGTATTAGCAACCCCCACTTGGCGCACCGATGTATGGCTCCCTTACGACTATCGCGATACCCCAGATCCAGTTTGGACATTTTCTTCTATTCAGGTTCACTTGGTCGGGAAATTAACCAAAGACGCTGATATCAACCGTACTCAGCTCGCACTCAATAACTGGGTGATGGCACGCTACCCAGCAGCGGTTGCAGATGATCCCACTTTAGCAAATACCGATGTTAAATGGCGTTTTACAACGTACAAAACGCGTATTATTGGCGATGCAGGCAATACCAGCATCATGATGTTTGCAGGCAGTGTAGTTCTGCTACTTATTGCCCTCAGTAATATCGGTAACCTGGTTTTATCTCGTGCTGTGGAGCAACAACGTGCCTTTGCCATTCAAGCTGCATTAGGTGCACAGCCTCATCACTTATTCAAGCAAGTACTGGTTGAATTATCTTTGCTATTTGCCGTCGCACTTATCGTTGCTACCGGTATCGTGAGCCTTATTTTAGGCTTATTAAAAGCTGGATATGCGGGCCCACTTGCGCGCTTAGATGAACTCAGCCTCAATACCAACACAGTGATATTTGCGCTTGTCTTAACACTCATTCTTAATTTGGCACTCGCTTGGGTGGTTAGTAAGCAGCTGAATTACAATGCCATTATTGGTGCATTACAAAGCAGTGGTAAGGGCTCAGGTGTACAGGTCTCCAAGCATACGCGCCAAGTGTTGGTATCGGTACAAGTATTTTTTTGCCTCTCCTTGCTAGTGCTATGTATGAGTATTTTCAAGCAAAGTTGGTCTCAGCTCACAGCCCCCACGCATATCAATACTGACAATACTTCACAGATCGCTTTAAATGTTGGCACCTTACTCACTGAAATGACCCCTGAACAACGCGCCACACTGATACTAGAAGCAACAGAACGACTAAACCAACACAGTGACATCGTACGTGCCGGTGTTGGAAGTTATCCACCTATCTCCTATTGGTTAGAACAGTTCTCTACATATCACTCGCAGTTACAGCCAGGTATGGATAAGCCTATTGTCTCACACAAACGGGTCTGGGGAACACGCGCTTATTTTGAAACATTCGGCTTGAGATTAACGCAAGGACGTCACTTTACCGATGCAGAAGCCAGGGATAGAGCGCCTGTGGTGATCATCAATGAATTTATGGCTGACATGATAAAAGCCTCTGGCCAAGACCCGATCGGTGCAAAGCTGTATGGACGTAACTCCAGTGACCCGACCACGGTAGTGGGCATCGTCGGTAATTTGAATTTACCAAACCAGCCACCAATTTCTAGAACCTATCGCCCCCGTGTGAACACCGGATACCCTATTGTTGTCGTCGAAAGTAAACCTAACGTGCAACTGTCTAGACAAAGTATCAATGATATATTGACACAAGTACACTCACAAATACGTGTTTATGATTTGCAAACCACGGAGCAAATTTTGTCCTCACACCTTAAATCACAGCGCGTTGCCAGTATCTTTACTATCGTACTTTCAGTGGTCGCGGTGATATTAGCAAGTATTGGTATTTACGGCGTATTTAGCTATGCCATTGCCTTAAGACGCTATGAACTAGGTATTAGAATGTCAATTGGTGCAACGCCTATGGCAATTTTTAAACTGGTACTGACAGAAAATATGCAGCCATTTATAATCGCAGCTGCTGCAGCCACCAGTGCATTACTAATCGGCTACTTTAGTGCCGCGTCTGCGCCCATCATGCAAATGATGAATATATGGAGTTGGTTGATCCCTGTGGTCCTGATAGCAAGTCTAGTTGTGGGCATCACCTTGCTGTCAGCGTGGAGCATTATTCGCCAGCCAGCACAATACGCGTTAAAAGGCGCTTAACCATGTCTCAAACCAGCCGTCAATCAGCATGTAATATCATGATAATTTCCTTCCTGAGATGTTGTATCTGGTTTGTCATGGCGGCTGGTTTATTTATCTTGCCCCTCGGTAATATAAATGGACTATGCTTAACCTGTGAGCTCGTGTTGCTGTCACAATCCAGCGATGCGAGTCCTGCATTTTTACACTCGCTTAGCATGCTAGAGTGGTTGGAATAGACCACTCAGTCAGGCCTTTAACGCATTGCACCAAAATAGTGCAACGCGAACTCAAATGGTGCACTCAATTAGGTCAATCACGCTTTTTATCACCATAAAAAACTAAATAAACACTATTTTACAATAAGTTATATTATTGGCACAGATCACGCTTATAACAGCGCAGTTAAGCAAATTATTGCAGCAAAAAAATAACCCACGAGTCGGAGGACACATGTCACAATCGGTTTTAGATTTTATTAAAGAGAATGAAGTAAAGTTTGTAGATTTACGTTTCACGGACACTAAAGGTAAAGAACAACACGTTTCAATCCCTCATCATCAAGCCGATGAAGACTTCTTTGAAGACGGTAAAATGTTCGACGGTTCGTCAATTGCTGGCTGGAAAGGTATTAACGAATCTGACATGGTGTTAATGCCAGACGCAAGCACTGTAAAGCTTGACCCGTTCGCTGAAGAAACAACGATGATTGTACGTTGTGATGTATTAGAGCCTGCAACTATGCAAGGTTATGAGCGTGACCCACGTTCAGTTGCTAAGCGCGCTGAAGACTACATGCGTTCAACAGGTATCGCTGATACTGTACTATTTGGTCCAGAGCCAGAATTCTTCTTATTCGACGATGTTAAATACAAAACTGACATGTCAGGTTCTATGTACTCTATCGACGCTGAAGAAGCATCTTGGAACTCAGATAAGAGCTACGACGAAGGCAACACAGGCCACCGTCCTGGCGTAAAAGGCGGTTATTTCCCAGTAGCACCTGTTGATTCTTCACAAGACTGGAGAAGTGCAACATGTCTGGTACTTGAAGAGTTTGGTCAAGTTGTAGAAGCACACCACCATGAAGTAGCAACAGCAGGTCAAAATGAGATCGCAACACGCTTCAATACCATGGTTATCAAAGCGGACGAAATCCAAGAGATGAAGTACGTTATCCACAACATGGCCCACCACTATGGCAAAACAGCAACCTTCATGCCTAAGCCGGTTGTTGGTGACAACGGTTCTGGTATGCACTGCCACCAGTCTCTAGGTAAAGATGGTCAAAACATCTTCGCAGGTGACAAGTACGGTGGTCTATCTGAAGATGCCCTTTACTACATCGGCGGTATCATCAAGCACGCTAAAGCAATCAATGCATTTGCAAACGCGTCTACTAACTCGTACAAGCGCCTAGTACCTGGCTTCGAAGCACCTGTTATGCTTGCATACTCTGCGCGTAACCGTTCAGCTTCAATCCGTATTCCAGTTGTACCTTCAGAGAAAGCACGTCGTATCGAAGTACGTTTCCCTGACCCAACAGCAAACCCTTACCTTGCTTTCTCTGCAATGTTAATGGCAGGCCTTGACGGCATTAAGAACAAAATCCACCCTGGTGATGCAATGGATAAAGATCTGTACGATCTACCAGCTGAAGAAGCTGCTGAAATTCCAACAGTTGCAGCATCTCTAGAAGAAGCTCTAGCTTCACTTGACGCAGACCGCGAGTTCTTAACACAAGGTGGCGTATTCACTGACGACCTAATTGATGCATACATTGCACTTAAATCTCAAGAAGTTGAAAAGCTTAACATGACAACTCACCCAGTTGAGTTTGAAATGTACTACAGCGTTTAATTCGCAAATTACTTGCAGTGAATAGAGGTAGTTAACTACCATAGCGCATTATTCACTGCACTTTATAGTGTAAATGCGCGCTTAAATCATATGTGTTCTCAAGCCCGCTTTTGCGGGCTTTTTTAATGGCAAAACCGTGCTAAAAGCTCTACAGTTAAACTGTGTAGTGTTAACACTTGCACAATGGTGAAAATGCCACAATGGCAGTGCACTTTTGGACGGTGCTATTTTGTAAAGTGAGGTTGCTGTGAGTCGACTCTGGTTAGTGATTATATTATGTGTAGTAAGCCATGCTGCCTATGCAGACAAAAAAGTGTATCGCTGGAAAGATGAGAATGGCAACTGGGTATATTCCGACACACCTAAAAAAGGCGCAGCAGAGGTTAAAATTAATACACAGTTTTTAACCATGCCTGCCGCAGACACATCCGTTTTAAGCAGTGATGCACAAAACACCGCAACCCCCAAGTACAAAGCAGCCATCATTGCCCCCAATCACAAACAAACATTGCGCGACAACACTGGCAGTGTGTATGTCAGTGGCCAAATAACCCCGAGATTTGCCAAAGACTTTACTGTACAGCTATTTTTAGATGGCAAGCCAACCGGGCCAAAGCAGCATACGATTACTTTTGCGCTTCGAAATGTAGAGCGCGGTGAGCATTCACTGCAGCTCATGGTATTTGATTCAAAAGGAAAAGTGGTGACTAAAAGTGATGAGACCATTTTTTATCTGCATAAGGCGACCAGAGCTAACTAATCATTACAACCACATGTACTTATGACAATAACAAGCAAAACTACAGCAACTTAAATTTTTGTGTTAGATTAACATGCACCAAATTGGTGCAAGGCGACCCACAATGGAACACCTCAATTCTGCAATATTGCCTGAACTGTGGCAAAACCTGTCAACCTCGATTATTTTACTCGACGAAGACTTTAAAATTCACTATGCCAATAACAGTGCCAGCGAGCTGTTAGGGCTAGGACAAAAGCGGTTGATTGAGCAACCATTTGAGAGTATTTTTCATCATCATTTAATCGATTTAAAAAGGCTCAAACGCTATGTGCTAGAAGATGGTATTGATTGTCAGCAACACAAGGTAGACGTTGTATTCATTGACAATCGCGCCAGCACTATCAATTTATTTGCACGTAAACTCAACCATAATCAACGCCAGTATATTCAGCTAGAATGCCGTCGAATTGATGAAGAACTTCGTTTTGACAAAGCATTCAACCAAGCGCATCAATATCAAGCTGCACGTAACCTCATTCGTGGTTTAGCTCATGAAATAAAAAACCCTCTGGGTGGAATACGGGGAGCGGCGCAATTATTGCAGTATGAAGTAGACCAACAGGAGCGCAATGAATGTGCGCAGCTGATCATAGAGCAAGCTGATCGCTTAAGAGAGCTTGTCGATAGGTTGCTGGGTCCAAATGAGTTACCCAAACGCACATTGTGCAATATCCATAAAGTACTTGAGTCGATATTGAAACTCAGCACATTGGAAACGGAACATAGGATCACACTGCATAAAGATTATGACCCAAGTATTCCGGATATTTGTGTTGATGAGTCGAAAATACAGCAAGTGGTGCTCAACATCGTCAGAAATGCCCAACAGGCACTCAAAGGCCACGGGGAGATCCGTGTCACGACCCGCATATGCCATCGAGTTCGACGCGGGAAGTTAATGTTGAGAAAAGCACTGCTGATCAAAGTTGCTGACAATGGACCAGGCATAGACGAAGCAATAAAAGCCACGCTCTTCTATCCGATGGTCACAAATAAAGAAGGCGGTTCGGGGCTGGGCCTATCAATCGCTCAAACTTTGGTTGAACAGCACAATGGATTTATCGAATGTGACAGTTGGCCAGGACATACAGAGTTTTGTATCTATTTACCCTTTGAAGAAAGCTAGGGAGCAAATAATGAAAAGTGTGTGGTTAGTCGACGATGACGCCTCTATCCGATTTGTGTTGGAAAAAGCTTTATCCAGAGCGGGATTCGCTACGGAAAGTTTTGCCAACGGACAGGATGTATTGACAGCACTTGAATACGGCCAGCCAGCAGTTTTAATGTCTGATGTACGTATGCCTGGTTTGGACGGTATGGCACTACTCGAAGAAGTAAACCGTCTATACCCCTCACTGCCAGTTATCATCATGACGGCTCACTCAGATCTGGACTCAGCGGTAAATGCATTTCAAAAAGGCGCATTTGAATATCTCGCCAAGCCGTTCGATTTAGAGGAAGCGACATCGCTTGCTGACAGAGCCTATCGAGCTGCCCAGCAAAACGCCAAAAGTAAACCTCAAGACGCGACGGTTGACCAACCTGATATCATTGGTGAAGCCCCAGCAATGCAGGAAGTATTTAGAGCGATTGGCAAGTTGTCAGCATCGAGTATGAGCGTGCTGATCAATGGTGAATCCGGCACGGGTAAGGAACTCGTTGCGGGTGCCCTACACAATCACAGCCCTCGTAAAGACAATACCTTTATCGCGCTAAATATGGCTGCCATCCCCAAAGATCTCGTCGAGTCAGAACTCTTTGGCCATGAGAAAGGGGCATTCACAGGCGCAGATAGTGTGCGTCGGGGGCGATTTGAGCAAGCCAATGGGGGCACGCTCTTTTTAGATGAAATCGGTGATATGCCTCTGGATGTGCAGACTCGACTACTGCGTGTGCTGGCCGATGGTGAATTTTATCGTGTCGGCGGTCACCAAAGTGTCAAAGTCGATGTGAGGATCCTTGCTGCAACTCACCAGGATTTAGAAAAACTGGTCAGTGAAGGGAAGTTTAGAGAAGATTTATTTCATCGCCTTAATGTCGTGAGGTTGCGGATCCCACCACTTAGAGAAAGAAGTGTCGATATTGCTAAGTTGGCCGAATACTTTCTGGCAAAAAGTGCCAAGGAACTTAAAGTGCCCAGCAAAATCCTTACCGATAAAGCACTCGATCAAATGTGTGCTTTCCATTGGCCTGGCAACGTCAGACAGCTTGAAAATACTTGCCGCTGGTTGACTGTCATGGCACCTGGCGACATGGTTGGCCCGCAAGATTTACCCCCTGAACTTGCACAGCCCAGTAATACAACTACGCTTGAAGAAAGTCACGACTGGCTTGATGCATTTCAGCTTTGGCTTGATCAACAACTGAGACTTGGTGAAGATCATATTTGGCCGCAAGTACAAGCACAGTTAGAGACGAGGTTAATTAAATCTGCGCTAGCAGCATGTCATGGCCATAAACAGGACGCCGCACTTAAAATAGGCTGGGGTCGCAATACGTTGACCAGAAAGCTGAAAGAGCGCAATATGCTAGAAAATGACTAAATGATTGGCCGAGCATGAAGCTGCTAGAAAACGTCACGACGATAAAACAACTTGAGATCATCAACCGCTTAGATTTTTTTTCAGAATTCACACTGGCTGAGAGGCAAGTTTTATTAGAATCATTTAGCCATCTATATTTAATCAGTAAAGATCGCTATGCATTCAAACGTTTTGAACAAGATAGTCGCTTATATATCATTTTAACGGGCGAACTGCGTATTTTCGCGGAAAAAAATCATATCGATATTGGCCATGTAGGACCCGGTGAGTTTGTTGGCGAAGGGGCTTTTATATCTAACCGAGAGCGCAGCACCAGTGCCCAAGCCATATCTGATACCATTGTGCTGGCCATTACTTCTGAAGCGTTGACCAAATTACCAGCGGTGATTAGAGAAAAAATCAAAGATAAGATCATCGCTGGCATGAGTGAGCGAATTCATAAGCTCAACCATTTTATCGAAGAAAAGCTCTAATCCACTGTATTTGACGACAGCACGTACTATCGCCCTGTCGTCAATCACGCTTTAACAGTTATACATGGAATTACATGTTCTGCCTTTATAAGAAATACAGCCAGGCACATGTGGTGAACTTGCGTACATTCCACCAGCGACATTAGGCGTTTGCTCAATTTTCAATACTTTACCATTGGTAGATAATTGCTTAACCGAACGTTTGTTAAGTGTGATTTTCATCATTGTTTCCTTCTTATGTTGTACTTATTTTTATCAGGTGAACATTGCCACCTGATCAATAAATAACCACCAACACAGTTTAAAATCAATGATTTCAATCTGTACTTTATTTCATTACGCACGTGCAGCTAGATATGACATAGTGAAATGTTATGCCGTGAAAAATTGAAGTGCTTTACACGCAAAAGAGAAAGGATGCTGACGCATCCTTTTTTAGTTTAGAAGTTCACCGAACAAATCAAAAAGTCTATCTAACTCTTCAATGGTGTTGTAATGCATACAACCAATACGCACCACACCCCCTTTGTCCATCACACCTAATTGCTCACATAGGCCCTGCGCATAAAAGTTGCCATCCCATACACACACATGATGTTGCCCTAAGAACTCTGATACCTTACGCGGCTCAAGACCTTCGAATGTTAATGCAAAAGTCGGGGTGCGCTCAGAAAGACGTGTTATATCGTCAATACCGAATAATTTGATCTGCGGAAATTCCGCAAGTCTAGTCAAGAAATGCTGGCTCAAAGTCATCTCATGCGCTTTGGAATGAGCAAAGGCTTGTTCTAGTCTCACTCTTAATGACTCAGACTCTGGTAATGCACTCAAAGAGGCAATGTATTCAATCGCGGCGATTACGCCCGCTAACCCCTCAAAGCTTTGTGTGCCCGTTTCCCAGCGACCCGGGATCACATCTTTTGCAGGCTCCACTTTATAGGGTGTAAAGCCTTCAAGGTGTTCACGCTTACCATAAACAATACCGACATGTGGACCAAAGAATTTATAAGCTGAACACGCTAAGAAGTCGCAATCTAATGCTTGTACATCAATCAGTTCATGCGGTGCAAAATGCACGGCATCCACATATACCAGAGCACCCACTTCGTGTGCCATAGCAATGATCTTCTTAATGTCATTAATAGAGCCTGTGGTATTTGATGCATACGTCACCGCAACAAGTTTAGTGTTACTGTTAAGTAACGACGCATAGTGATCCAGATCCAGTGTGCAATCAGATTCATTGATGCGCAAAGCATGCACTTTGGCACCTTTATCTTCTGCTGCTTGACGCCAAGAAGAAACATTTGAATAGTGATCTGCGTTGGTCACGATTACTTCATCTTCAGCTTGCCATTGCCTTGATATTGCACGACTAAAACTGAATGTTAAGCTCGTCATATTCGCACCAAAAACAATTTGCTCACTGCTTGGCGCATTAAGCAGCTGTGCAACTGACTGCCTTGCACGGCTCATTAGCTCAACCGTTTTATCGCTCGAGAAAAACGCACCTCCTAGGTTTGAATTAAAATAACCTAGATATGCAGACATTGCACTTAAGACCGACTGCGGTACTTGTGAGCCACCCGGGCCATCTAAAAATATTGGTGAAACACCAGAAACTTCCTGCATTAAAGCGGGAAACTGACGGCGGATTGGCATTAAGTTCATGTGGACCTCTTTATGCTGTAAATACAAAACAATCTAAGTAGCCAACTTGGTCGGCATTGAGTTTATTCATCGGTGTGGCGTTATGCCAAACTTCACGATCATTCACAAGTGCAAATAGGCCATCTTTTATTTCCATCTTAAAACAAGGCTCCGCTTCTTTGTTTTCATAAACAAGAAGCTCGCCACCAGCAATGTTTTCATGAGACACGCCACATACACATACATGGTCAAAACCATCTTGGTGAATGCCTTCTGGTGCAGGAGGTGTATCGCTCTCTATTGCCAACATTCTAAACTGATGTACTTCAATATCTGTATCGTCTGCAACACCGGTCATTGCTTTAAACTCAGACAGCAGATGCTTAAAACCATCGCTCTGCAATAACTCCGCCTCTAAGTTTTCATACACGCGTTCCACATTGCCTTGAAAGTGGTTAATCGAATCATCTTGTACGAATGCCTTTGTTGGCTGGATAGACACATTACCTTCGGCAAACTTCAATACGGAGTAACGGCGTTTACGAAATGCACCATCAGCATAAGGGTTATCTGGCAAACGCGAAAAAAACGGTTTAACTGAATCAATATGTGATTGTTGAATAAAACGAAGTTGAAGCAAATTCTGGTTGTTTACTGCTGTCATGCTTACTCTTGCCTGTAGATGTAAAATTGGCAGAGATCTTAATCTATTTGGATGGAAATTTTGATTTTGAATAACTTGTTTTTATCAAAAAACAAGAATAAATATACCCTATAAAAATATATGTTAGATTAAAAATGCCATTTGTTTTAAATTTAGTAACTGAGGTATCCAGACCTCAGCCACTCAAGATTGCGTAATCAAGCATAAGCTGTGCATGATTATTTATTGCAAAAACTGTATTTAGTAAGAATAAATAGCGTAACTCCCGCACAATCGTACGCCTAATACGCTAAAGTGTCCCCTTCACCGCAGCCAATTGCTCAACGAAACTAAGATGACGTAAATCGCCCAACCCTGCTTTTTCGGTCAACGCTAATAATTGACTTTCAAATGTCAGAAGCTGCGCTTCCACTTGATTATTTTTTAGTGCACTTTTACGCATCACATGTTCTTGATACAGGCTTTCCACTCTCAATACCTGTAATTTAGCTAAGCGGACTTTATCTTCTATTTGCTCGTAATCACGTACATTATTTTGGATGTACACTTTGGCATATTCACTGGTATTAACTGCATCCTGTACAACACTTGGTAAAACTTTTGCCTTCGGTGATGTCTCTATCACACGTAATTGCGACTTAATTTTACCTAAGTAATGGCGCTCAACCGCGCTTATCTCTAATGCAGTCATGTGCGCATTGAATTGCTCTAAGCGTGATTCCACTTCAGGTTGCTGGCCATTAACCAACATGGCTTTAAATTTTTTATGGGTATCACTAAGCTTGCGATATTGCTTAGGAAAGTGCTCTTTGGCAGCAAACTTGTCTAGCACTGCAAAGTGAGAGCGCACAGGTTCCAGTACTGATAATATTAATTGCTTTGCCGCTTGCGCACCCGCGACCAGCGCTACGACTTCTTGGCTAAGCGTAATAATCTCACCACTCACCGTTTGAGAAGAGAAAAAAGAGGCGCTATCAAGCGCTTCAAATGGTTTTGCTTTCAAGCCTGCGAAGTTTTTTTCAAGTTCACGCCACTCCTTTTGTGCTTTTTCAATTCGTATACGATCGTATTCCACCAACGATTCCACATTGGCTAAATACATCGCCTGTTGCGCTTCCTGATATGCCGCATCGGCACGGTCATATGCTGCTTGCACTTGCTCATTTGAAGGTGAGGACCCACCAAATGATTGAACTGAATCTAACGTTTTACACCCTGTCATGTTTAACAGCAAAGCCCCAAAGACTATGCCAAACTTCATGCGCATCAATAGCTCCATTGTAATCCTGCGGTCAAAGAAACATTAGTATACTCTATTTCAGGAACACGCAAACGTCGACCATTCACTTCTTCGGTCACAGTATCCCTTTCTTTGTAATAAGCATCGACCCCAAACATAACTGCAATATGCTCAACCAATTGATATCTAACACCAGTTCTTGCCATCACGCCCCAACCATTAAAGCTGTCTGTTAATGTGGTTGTCTCAAACTGGGTATTCTGAATACGACTATATACGGGGGTGCTGAGCTCGCCTTCAATATACCA
The DNA here is from genome assembly GCF_001625685.1 of Pseudoalteromonas luteoviolacea CPMOR-1. Taxonomy (GTDB): domain Bacteria; phylum Pseudomonadota; class Gammaproteobacteria; order Enterobacterales; family Alteromonadaceae; genus Pseudoalteromonas; species Pseudoalteromonas luteoviolacea_K. The sequence continues at coordinate 134,640 of NZ_AUYC01000029.1, forward strand.
ACTTAATTTGTCTGACGGACGACTCAACTTGCTGTCATATCGCGCACCTAATGTTGCCAACACACCCATTTGATCTTCTGTGACCGAAATGACAGGCACCAAAGATGCAGGATTGTCTTGCAATACATCATCACCGTCTTTTGTTTGTCCGGGTAAATCAAAACGCGGGACAGGGTCACCTTCTTCTCGAGGCAATGCTTTTAACGCGTCGTCAAACTGCGTCGCACCTGGATTTACAAACTTAAAGTTTGATCGTGTAAAACTCGAAGTAAAAATTTTCATCCCGACAGTGAGCTGCACTGCACGCTGATAATTATACGCTGCGGTAAAAGCCAGTTCGTTCGCTTTGACCTTAAAATCATTTTGCTGGATAGCCCCAAAGTCTTTTAACGACCAGGTTTCTTGGTCTATTTCTGTTGAGATAGTCGCGGCGCTTCCAATGTAGAAGCCCCAATCTTCATCGATCCCAGTATAGGATAACTGACGTACTGCAGGATTAGACACGGAGATAGACTGAGATAGCTGACCGAACCCAGCCACATCAGCCAACGATTCACTGTAATCAATACTTTCAAACCCCAAACGAACTTCACTGAAGGAAGGAAGAGGTGCAGCGGCAAGCGAGTAGCTGCTAAACAAACCCAGCAAGGCAAGTGTGTATTTCATGGCTTTCCCCGATAATGTTATTGTCTTGTATCACAAGGCACAACATTACTACCCCTTGCTTACAGGCCGATAGAGACGTGTTTACACTGATGGCTCACATCAATGAATGATATAAACATTAGTACAGACGTCTTTATAGTCAAGGACATAGATAGGGATTTACCGTAAAAACAAGATGCGCTGAAACACCTAAAACAGGCTAAGAAAGCTCGCAAATCACGAGCCTTTTTAAGGAATTAGATAACTTGCTGAATGATCACGCTGTCCGCTTTTTTGGTGTAATGCGACATTTTATGGAAATTCAAATAGCGATAGGTATCCGCAGCCGTGGCATTCACTTTTGCCGCGTAAGTTTGATACTCATCAGGCGTAGGAAGCCTACCGATAATAGCAGCAACCGCAGCCAGCTCAGCAGACGCTAAAAAGACATTGGCCCCCGTGCCTAGACGATTTGGAAAATTACGTGTAGAAGTAGATACCACAGTGGCTTTGTCTGCCACTCTCGCCTGATTACCCATACATAAAGAGCAGCCCGGCGTTTCTATTCGCGCACCTACACGACCATAAATCCCATAATACCCCTCATCGGTTAACTGATCTCTGTCCATCTTGGTTGGCGGGGCTATCCACATCCGAGTAGGGATCTGTCCACTGAAGTTGTCTAACAACTTACCAGCTGCACGGAAATGACCTATATTGGTCATGCAAGAGCCAATAAACACTTCGTTGATCTCTTCATTTTGCACCCTCGATAATAGCCGTGCATCATCGGGATCATTGGGCGCACATAAAATGGGTTCTTTAATGTCATTTAGATTGATTTCGAGCACATGTGCATACTCAGCATCCTGGTCAGCCTCCATTAAATGTGGGCTTTCTAACCATCCCTGCATTTTTAAGATCCGGCGCTCTATGGTTCGAACATCACCATAGCCCTCAGAAATCATCCACTTCAACATCACAATATTTGAGCGTAGGTATTCTTCAACTGATCTCTGTGACAACTTCACAGTACACCCAGCTGCAGAGCGCTCAGCAGACGCATCCGACAACTCAAACGCTTGCTCAACCGTTAAATGTTCCACACCTTCAATTTCCAGAATGCGGCCAGAAAACGCATTGACTTTGCCTTTTTTTTCAACCGTCAATAACCCCTGTTTAATTGCATAATAAGGTATAGCATGCACCAGATCGCGTAATGTGATCCCCTTTTGCATCTCCCCTTTAAAACGCACGAGAACAGACTCAGGCATATCCAATGGCATAACACCTGTCGCGGCAGCAAAGGCGACCGCCCCAGAACCTGCAGGAAAAGAAATCCCCAAGGGGAAGCGAGTATGTGAATCGCCGCCTGTCCCCACTGTGTCAGGTAAGAGCATACGGTTGATCCAAGAATGGATGACACCATCTCCTGGGCGCAATGACACCCCGCCTCGATTCATCATAAAATCCGGTAAAGTATGGTGTGTATTGACATCTATGGGCTTTGGATAAGCAGAGGTATGACAAAAAGACTGCATGGTTAAATCCGCTGAAAAGCCCAAACAAGCGAGATCTTTCAATTCATCCCGTGTCATCGGTCCCGTGGTATCTTGCGAGCCAACTGTGGTCATCGTCGGTTCGCAGTATTGTCCCGGCCTAACCCCAACAACTCCACACGCTTTACCTACCATTTTCTGTGCCAGCGTATACCCTTTGCCTGTGTCGTTCGCTTGCGCTGACTTTTTGAAAATGGTTTCCGCTTCTAAACCAAGCGACGCACGAGCTTTGTCTGTTAAACCCCTGCCAATGATCAGGGGAATGCGACCTCCCGCACGAACTTCATCTAAGATAACTGTTGATTTCAAGGTAAACTGTGACAGTACCTCATCCGTGCCAAAGCGTTTAACCACCCCCTGATAGGGATAAATATCAATTTGATCGCCCATGTTGAGCTTTTCAACTGGCAACTCAATAGGAAGCGCACCAGAGTCTTCCATGGTATTAAAGAAAATAGGCGCGATTTTCCCCCCTAAGCAAACACCGCCGACCCGTTTATTCGGCACATAAGGGATGTCCTCACCCATAAACCACAACACTGAATTGGTGGCAGATTTTCTCGACGATCCTGTACCAACCACATCTCCAACATATGCCAGAGGAAGCCCTTTACTTTTCAGTGACTCTAATTGAGATATAGGGCCTATTTCACCGCTTTTATCCGGTGATATTCCGTCTCGATCCAGCTTTAACATCGCAAGCGCATGCAGTGGAATATCTGGGCGAGACCAGGCGTCAGGCGCCGGCGATAAATCGTCGGTATTGGTCTCCCCATTGACTTTAAACACAGTAACAGAAATTTTTTCGGGCACTGCAGGTTTTCGTATAAACCAGTCAGCATTGGCCCAGGATTCGAGCACCTGTTGCGCAAATGCATTACCGCTCTTAGCCTTTTCTTCTACATCATAAAACGCATCAAACATGAGCAATGTGTTGGATAACCCTTTAACCGCGATGGGGGCAAGTTCGGGCTTATCTAACAGCTCCACCATAGGCGCAATATTGTACCCCCCTAACATGGTGCCTAATAACTCAACCGCATAGGCTTTTGATATGAGCGGTGTTGACGCTTCTTCTTTTGCTACCGCAGCTAAAAAACCAGCTTTAATATAGGCGGCATCATCTACGCCCGGAGGAACACGATTCACCAATAAGTCTAAAACAAATGCCTCTTCTCCTGCGGGGGGAGATTTTATTAAATCAATTAAATCGGCTGTTTGCTGTGCATCTAACGGCTTAGGAACGATCCCTTTTGCCGCGCGCTCTTCGATATGGTTTCGATATTCTTGAAGCACGGTAATATCCTCTTGGTGACGTGTTTTAATAAGCATTTTAGTTGGTTTGTTGATAACTGCTTATCTTTTAATCTAACCATTTGATTATGAAAACTTGCCACTAAGATGAAAGTCTTGCAAGTGGTGGACTCAAAAGATACCGATTATTATTTTGTGAATATTAAAAGAAGGCTGGTGCGGGTAGATAAGTGACTATTTTTAAGTTTAAATTATGGCTGGACAACAAGGGGTTATCCAGCCCAAAAAGACGCTATCTTTTCACTTTTACCCTCTCTACAGATATCACCTTCGCCTCAACACGGCGATTAGCAGTGTGCGCTTCTTGTGTATCTCGGCTATCCATCAAACGTTCTTCACCGTACCCAATGGTTGAAATACGTGATTGAGCGATCCCTTTTTCAACTAACTGTGTAGCAACCGCATCTGCGCGCTTTTTAGATAACCACATATTGTAATCAGCCTTACCCAAGCTTGAGGTATGACCTTCAAGCACTACCGAGGTTTCTGGGTGCGCACGCAAGAATTCAACCACCGCGTTTATGTCATCCAAATACTGCTGAGACACCTGAGAGTTATTATTCGGGAAACGCACCAATAGACTAACTGTGACTTCTTTATTTTCATATAAGCTACACCCAGCAGCATCTACCGCATCACTCATTGGTGTATTTGCACAACGGTCCTTTTTATCTAACACGCCATCACCATCACTGTCTTTTGGTTGTTCAGTGACCACAGGTTGAGGCGCAGGCTGCGGTGCAGGTTCTACTTTTGCGGGGCGGCTCTGTGAAGCACCAAACATGTAGTTAATACCCAGCTTCGCACCGACATCGGTATAACTGCGCTCTAGACCTTGATAAATCGCAGTCTCAAAATTAGCAGCAAAGTTATCCGTAAAGTGATGGCGATAACCAACACCTACATTGGCAAACAAATTGCTATCAAATATATCTATCGACTTAAGGCCTGCCAAGGCATAAAACGGACCGCCATTGAAATGATACAGGCCATCAATACCTAAACGGTCACCATCTTGAGAGCCTATACCTGCCCCTTCCAAATCGAAATCCATATCCGCATACTCGATACGCGCACTCCAATATTTGTTAAAGCGATAGCCTAGTTCAGCGCCCCATCCTGTGGAGTCATCAATACCTACACCGCCATTACCAACACCCCTGATGTTTTCCCAATCAGCATTGTAGTAATCACCAAAGACACCAAGGTAAACACCTTCTTCTACTTCTTTCGCATGTAAAGAAGCAGCCGCAGTCATTGCTACAATTACGCTTAGCATTTTAAGTTTCATCGTTTTTTCCCTCTAAAATCCAGACTTATTTATTTTGATAGCAAGATAATAGTAGTCGATGTCTTAATAATTACTTAACACAAAATAAGTATTTTTAGTTAAGAATTAAAGCTGAACCTAGCCTTGATGTCCGAATAAAACTTGATATAAGCCATCTTCTTCTAACAAGGTACGATGATCGCCTGATTGGGTAACGCATCCATCGTCTAATACGTAAATAATATCCGCTTGGCGAATCGCGCTCAGCCTGTGTGCAATGATCAAAGTAGTACGTCCATTTAAAAATTGATTTAAATTTTTATGAATACGTGCCTCTGTTTCAACATCCAGCGCCGAGGTAGCCTCATCCAATATCACCACCTTAGGATCTGCCGCAACCATACGAGCAATCGCTAAGCGCTGCTTTTGGCCACCAGATAGTTTTACGCCATTGCGACCAACAATTGCATCAAGCTGCCCATCCATACTTTTTACATTGTCTGCCAATTCCGCAATTTCCAGCGCGTGCCATAACTGCTCATCGGTACATGGCTTACCTAAACTTAAATTTTCCCGAATGGAAGAGTTAAATAAGATAGGCTGCTGTAAAACGGTGACAGCGTGCTCTCTTATTAAGTCATAACCAATCTTTTCGGCTGCTATGCCATTAATGAGTATCTCTCCCGCAGACTTTTCATAGAGACCAAGTAACAGTTGAACTAACGTTGACTTTCCTCCCCCCGACACAGCAACCAAGGCGACTTTTTTTCCCGCTGAAATCTGCATACTGACATCATGCAAAATAGGTTGACCTTCATTGTATTCAAAGCTCACATGATTGAACTCGATACCAATTTTGTCTGCATTGAACGCCTCTGCTGCGCTTTTTGTCGTACCAACATGGGATGTTTCCGTTTCAAAGTCCAACACTTGATTGAGTCTTTGTAATGCAGCTGAAGCGCTATAATATGAGTATTGAATACTGAGAATTTCTTGAACCGGCCCCATCATGAACCAGAGGTAGCCAAATACAGCAAAGATTTGTCCAACAGATAAACCAGAAAACACCACCATTAACATGGCAATGGCTCTAAAAACCTCAAACCCAAGCAAAAATACCGTGAAGCTTAAGCGATTTACCGCATCTGTTTTCCACTGGGACTGCACAGAGTGATACCTCAAGTCTTTTGCCGCGTTGAGCACATTGTCAAAATAGCCATGTTCACGGCGCATGGCTTTAAGTTGTGCAATGGCATCCAATGTCTCAACCAGTGCCGTTTGAAATGCCTCAAAGGCATTGTTTTTTTCTTTAGTCAGATGCTTAACTTGCTTACCAAATTGCCTAGAGAAATAAATGACAGCAGGGTTCAAGGTTAAAATGATTAACCCGAGTGTAAAGTCGATCCACAACAACACGATCGCGGTGCCAATGATTGTCAGTAAGCCGATCAGAAAGCGAGACATCGTTTGACTAATAAAACTGTCTAACGTCTCAATATCAGTCACACATCGAGAACTGATCGCAGCCCCGCCCTGTGTTTCAAACTCTTTCAGCCGCACCTGAGATAGGTGTCCAAGTAAGCGTCGGCGAATATTTAAGGAAACGTCTTTACCTATAATCGTGAATTGTCGAGACTGTGCTACACCAAGTAATAAAGCGCCAATGCGCATCAGCATAACGGCAACGAGAATCGCTAATATATACCCTGTTGGGCCATGCCAATTATCAGGTAACAGCCCACTCATGAACTCTACTGCAACACCCGGTTTTTCTAGCAGCACTTCATCTACAAGAAGTGGCATCATCAAAGGTATTGGCACGCTAACCAGTGCAGCTAATAGTGCAATTATATGTGCGTAAACAAGTGGCTTTTTATGCTTTAGCACTTGCCTCTGAATTTCTTTCCACGTCAATGGCCCTGTCATCTCAGTGTTTTGCATTTAAGTACCACAAAAAGTTTGATAGTGATTAGGATCAGGCTGTGACTTCAACCATTTTTCAGGATAAACCACATACTGATAGGGTGTGCTTAGCGCTTCTATCCAAGTATCGAGAAGTGTACTTTTACCTTGTTGATAATAGTCGCTAATAACTTCTTCAACTAAGTCATTGCGAGGAATAATTGCAGGATTAAAACGTGTCATCATCGCTGCAACCTGATCATCATCGTATTGTTCTGTCATTGCTTGCCACTTAACAAGCCATGGCTCTAATACGGCCGCTACTGGAAACTGTTCCTGTAGCTTATGCAATTTCAGCGCAGTTAAAGAGGCAAACGTATTTGTATAATCCAGCTCATGCTGAGTCATGAGTTCAAGCAACTCAGTGACTAATGTTTGGTCATCACTATGTGTTTGAAGTAGACCTAGTTTATTACGCCACAGCTGTTGGTAACCCTCATTAAAACGTTCCGAGAAATTCACCAAAATCGCTGAAAATCGTTCAATGGCAGGCTGCTCTTCCGTAAATAAAAGCAATAACGATTCAGCTAAACGGCCACAGTTCCAACTTGCCATATTGGGCTGTTGACCAAATGCATAACGCCCTTGCCTATCAATAGAACTAAATACCCGATTAAATGAAAAAGCCTCCATCATAGCACACGGGCCATAGTCTATCGTTTCACCATTAATTAAAGTATTATCCGTGTTCATCACACCATGAATGAAACCAACCTGTAGCCACTTCAGCATCAAATCACATTGCGCATCACAAACAGATTGAAAGAATGAATAAATATTTTCTTCACGGCTCTCTCTCAGCTGTAGACCCATATCTTTCATTGCCATTTCTAATAGCTGAGTCATCGCTTCTTCGTCTTGCTGTAAAGCAAGGTATTGAAAGGAACCAACTCGAATGTGACTGCGCGCCGTTCGAGCAACAACGGCACCTGGCAGGCTCCCTTGGCGATATACCGCTTGACCCGTTGATAACACAGCAAGGCAGTCTGTTGAAGGCACGCCCAAGCTTGATAAAGCACGGCTCATTACAAACTCTCTCACAGCAGGACCCAATGCACATAAGCCGTCCCCACCTCGGGAAAAAACAGTCGCTCCAGACCCTTTTAACTGAAGATCAAAAGCTTCTCCATTAGGCGTTAAAAATGACCCAATTAAATGTGCTCTGCCATCCCCCAAGGTTGGATTAAATTGACCAAACTGATGCCCTGAATAGGCCAAACATACACTGTGTGTATTTGGCAAAGGTTGTTGGCCTGATAAATATAAACACGCTGTCGCAGCATCCCAATTTAAGCCAAGCTGCGTGTTTAACGATAAATTAAACAGCACTAATTCTGCATCTTTAAAAGCAGTTGGTGCAGCAGGAACTGCAAACTGCTCGCCAATTGGTGTATACCTAGAATAAAACATAAATTAAGTACTCTGAATTGCGTTATCACCAACACTGAAGGCAATTAACTGACTAAGCGCCGTCATTGAAAAACCACTGTGATGTTGAAGCTCGTTAAAATGTTGCTGTGCCGCTTTTAACGACTTTAATGATTGTAGCCCACCATCAATAATGTTGTTTGCTCTTAGGTAGGCTTCTACATCTTTTGTTAATAGGAAGGTATCTTTACCGAGCGCTCGCAAGGCAAATGGCCCCGTATTACCGCCTAATCGGTTACCTTGCTTTTTAAGTAGTAACCATAGGTTGATAATGTCATCACTTGGCCAGTTTGCTACAAGCTTGCTGAATGAACCATGCGCTTGTTGAAGCTCATAAATCATATGGCAATTAATAGCGATACTCTGTACCTTTTTATAGTTGCGAATAATACGTTCATCTTGAGCACGCTGCTCATACATTTCAGGAGACATATAAAGAAGTTTATCAACAGAAAAATCCCAAAAAACTTCTCTAAATCCATCCCACTTTGCATTAACCACAGACCAATAAAATCCAGACTGGAAAATTTTCCGAGTAAACTCTTCTAACCACAGATCGTCACACAGTGCGCTTAATGTGCTTGCTTTACGTGGCTCAGCTAATAAAAGACGTAAATTAGATTCTCCACCTTTTCGTTCACATGCTCTGTCATAAATTTCATTAAATCGAGTCAAGATTTCCCCACTATCGTATTAGTTACAACATCATTATGAATAATAGTCTCACATATTGTGTCTACTAAACACACCATAGTTCTAGGGATATTTAATATATAGGTGTCGTCTGAACTACCTAGTGCAAAAGATTAGCGACAGCGAACGCAGTGAGTGCGCTTCTTTTGCGCAAGGTGATTATCGTGCAAAAGGCTAGCG
>NZ_AUYC01000030.1:0-136368 GCF_001625685.1 Pseudoalteromonas luteoviolacea CPMOR-1
TCATACGGCGCAGGCGATTCAACAGGGGCAAGACCTGATGACTTCGTACCATTTCCAACCAATGAGCTTAATCCAGTCGACTTCAACCGAATGCATTTAGGTGTTTTGTACCTAGAGCATCGACCTGATATCCATAGCCAGTTCCAAGAGTACTATAAGGTGTGTGTGAAAGCGGGTAAACGTATGGTCATCGCATCGAACTCTCGATACGACAGCATGTACAAAAATATTAATTTTGCAGGTAAAGGATCTTTCAAGCCAACTTGGAAAGGTGGTGATGACTATGGTCGTCTTCATTTAACGCTGCAGCATTATTATGAGAGCAAAAAGGAAAGAATAGTCTTAGAAAAGATCTATGAGTCCAGGTTCGAATTTTATGGTAGCACAAAAAGGGGCAAGGACTACGCAGGTCAAGTGAGAGGCTACTATAAAGGAATAGATGCATATTGGAATGAGGGCTGTGACTCTCATTTAGGTAGTTACTAAATTATCTAATAATAGGGGCCTGTTTGGCCCCTAAACTTTGTCATTTAATCATTCGGTTACTGATATTTACCAGCCGTGATGAATTCACCAAATGTTTCACACCACACGACAACCGTTGTAAACTTTTCGATGTCAATGCCGTTTGGCACATCGACAATAAAGCCGTTAAAGCTCGAAACCATACTGACAAATTGCATATTATTTTTATGTTGCTCAAACTCGGCTTCATCTTCTACGAATGTCGGCGAGAGATATAGGCGGTAATCAGGACCTGGTGCAAGCCTGCCTTCAAACCCGATACTTTGCTTCCCGATAAACACACTGCCTTCACCAAAATGCAAAAAGTCTGAGCCTTTTAGGTTTTTATTAAACATCGCAGTGAATTTTGCCTGATTAGCCACAGTAGAGAGCGCTGTCTGTGTGGGGGCGGGCGGAGCCATCATGATGGGCAAAGAGTAAACTCCCAGTGCAAACCCGGCACAAAAAATAAACACAGTAAACAAAACTTTAAACAAAAATCGCATCTTCTATATGCTCTAGTAAATGAATGTAACTTAACCTTAGCTTGACCACTCGAGGAGTCAAACTGTTGTATGTTTTATTTGTGTTAACTTAATTGTTAAGGAAAAAATATTCCAAGAAAATGTATTTTGTAATGATAAATGATGATTGACATTTGGCGTATTAATTGAGTTTTCATGTGTAAAAGTATGGTGTCTTAGTAATTGTATGAAAATACTAAAGTATTCCTTTTTTAACTGTAATTGTTTCTTTTTTTATTTCTATTCATGAAATCTCAACGTACCGATTAGGTTACTTATGATACAAATAAAAGTATTAGATTTGTATTTTTTAATAATAAAAATGGTTTATCTTCTGGTTTGTCCTCGGTATATTGTAAATAAAAGTAAACAATATTGATGTTAATTTAGTTAACATTCATTGCTGTTTGTTTGTTGTTTATTTATCAACAAAGCAATCAATATCAATATGTTACGTAACTCATGATTTTGTCTAAAATTACCTTTTTTCTGGTTCTTTGGTTGGTTATTTTTAATTTTTGCTAATCCCTTGTGGTGTGTTTTTGGATCGGTACAATCGCCGCTGCTCAGTATTACATTGGGTAAATATGTTACTTAATGTAATTTTATAAACAAAAATCATACAAATTAGGAAATAATCAAATGAGCGTGTCAAAATCCTCAAATAAGGTGCTTAAGCTCAGCGCCATAACAATGGGTTTGATCAGTGCGTCGGCTTTTGCCGAGGTAAATTGTGACAATCTAGCCAATTGGGAAGCAGGCAAAATTTATGTTGGTGGTAACCAGGTGCAACAAGATAACGTTGCATATAAAGCAAATTGGTGGAACCGTTCTTCACCAAAACTAAAATCTGGTCAGTGGCAAGAATGGACGAAGCTGGGTGAGTGTAGTAGTGCAGAGCCTATCAACCAAGCACCCTCAATTAAATTACTTAAGCCAATCGCGGATATCACTGTGGCTGAAAATGAGCAAGTCATTATTGATTTCTCTGCGAGCGACAGTGATGGTGAAGTGAAGCATGTTGCGGTATACCACAACGACGCACTGGTAAAAGTATTGAGTCAGGCACCCTATAACTTTTCCTGGCAAGCTAAACAAGGCAAGCATGAATTTCACGGTGTTGCGTTAGATGATGATGGTGCTACTGCAAAATCTGTCAGTCGAAAAGTGACGGTTGAAGCGTTGCCGCCAAAAGATCAAAATACAGCACCGATCGCACGCTTAGCTGCACAATTGCCAAGTGAACTAGAAGTCGGTAGTCAGATAGTATTCACTTTGATTGCAAATGATAAAGAGTCAGATAGTTTGACTCAATCACTCTCTGTGAATGGCATCGAAGTAGTGAGCACATCACAAAATGAGTTCGAATATACATGGACGGCTACTGCAAAAGGTCCGCAGACATTTGTCTTAGTCGCGAAAGATGAACACGGTCTAGAATCAGAAAAAATAAGCCGAACCTTTACGGTGAAAGCGAAAGATGATGGTCAAAGCTCACATGACGATTGTCGCCCTGCGGGTTTATACCAAACACCCGGTGTAACGCCGTCTTACTGTGATATTTATGACAGTGAAGGGCGTGAAAAAATGGGCGCAGACCACCCAAGACGTGTGATTGGTTACTTCACAAGTTGGCGTCATGGCAAAAACGATCAGCCAAGCTACCTTGTTAAAGACATTCCATGGGACAAAATTACGCACATTAATTACGCGTTTGCACACGTCAATGATAAAAATGAGATCAGTATTGGTAACCCGAATGCAGACGGTAATGCGGCAACCAATATGACTTGGCCTGGTATTGCTGGTGCTGAAATGGATCCTAGCTTGCCTTACAAAGGGCATTTCAACCTGTTGAATAAATACAAAAAGCAATATCCACACGTGAAAACCATGATCTCGGTTGGTGGCTGGGCTGAAACTGGTGGCTATTTCGACGAAACGGGTAAACGCGTGAATAACGGTGGTTTCTATACGATGACCACGAATGCTGATGGCAGCGTTAACCATGCTGGTATTGCTCAATTTGTGAAAAGCTCGGTTGAGTTCTTAAGAACCTATGGTTTTGATGGCTTAGACGTTGATTACGAATACCCATCATCAATGAAAGACTCCGGTCACCCAGAAGATTTCCCTGTGAGTAATGCAAGACGTGCGGGGTTAAATAAATCTTATCAAGTGCTGATGAAAGAATTACGTGAAGCGCTTGATAAAGCAGGTGAGCAAGACGATAAACACTATATGTTGACCATTGCGTCTCCGTCATCAGGCTATTTATTGCGTGGCATGGAAACCTTCCAAACAGCACAGTATCTAGACTTTGTAAATATCATGTCGTACGACTTGCACGGTGCGTGGAACGATCATGTTGGTCACAATGCGCCGCTTTACGATACGGGCAAAGACACAGAGCTTAAGGTGTGGAATGTATACGGCACTAAAGAGTTCGGTGGCATTGGTTATTTGAATACCGACTGGGCAGTGAACTATTTCCGCGGTGCATTACCAGCAGGACGTATCAACATTGGTATTCCATATTACACCCGTGGTTTTAAAGACGTACGCGGTGGTGAAAATGGCTTATGGGGTCGCGCACCTTTGCCAAACCAAAGCGATTGTCCAAAAGGCACAGGTATTGGTGAGAAGAACAAATGCGGTAACGGCGCAATTGGTATTGATAACCTGTGGCATGACATTGAAAACGGTCAAGAAGTGGCTGCCGGTTCAAACCCACTTTGGCATGCGAAAAACCTTGAGCATGGGATCAACCCAAGTTACTTAGAAGTTTATGGCTTAACCCCTGAAACGGATGCAGATGATGTACTGCGTGGTGACTATGTGCGCCATTACGATGACGTTGCTGTTGCGCCATGGCTGTATAACGCCGAGAAAAAAGTATTCCTATCGATGGAAGACACTGAGTCTATGAAAACCAAATTAGACTATGTCGTTGATAAGGGCCTGGGCGGTGTGATGTTCTGGGAGCTTGCTGGTGACTTTGATTATCACGCTGATAAGGGCGAGTACTTCATGGGCTCAACAATGACAGCGCTGGCATACAACACATTTAACCAAAGTGGTGTTGCCTATGACAATCATGTTGGTGATAGTGCATTTGCAGTACCAACCGAAGCGGTTGATATTGCATTTGAAGCGAAAGACTTCCCTGTGGGTGACCAAAACTATCCAATTCGTCCAACCTTTGCCTTTACTAATAATTCTGAGATTGACCTGACGGGTGCAACGATTACGTTCAACGTACCAACTTCTACCTCCGCAATTTTCAAGTCAAATTGGAATGCGCGCAAAAAACTGGGTATGCGTGTAGAGCATGATGCGTCAAATTCTGCTGGCAATAACATCGGCGGTTTTGAAAATGAATTCCACCGTTTTTCAATCACATTTAAAAATGAGTGGGGTGGTCAGCTTGAGTCTTTTGCACCAGGTGAGACTGTGAACGCACAGGTTATGTACTACATGCCTATCACAGGTCCTGTGAACTTTGTCGTTGAAAAAGACGGTAAGCAGTATGCATTTGCCTCTGAATATCCAGAGCTGCCAGTCGCTAAAAAACACAATCCAAATCCAGGTGACGGCGATAAAACCCCACCAAATGGGCAGCAGTGTGAAGGCGTGAAAATTGAAAATATCAATACGTACCCTAATTGGCCTCGCACCAACTGGGCAGGTGATCCAAGTCATGCTGTCGGCGGCGACATGATGATCCATAACGGCGCTGTTTACAAAGCCAAATGGTGGACAAATGGCACACCAAGCAACGGTGGCGCATGGCAAAAAGTATGTAGCCTGTAACGGCCACTTTTATTCCCAACCGGAGTGATCTGCGGATCACTCTTACAATCAATAAATGAGAAAACTATGAGACAACAAGTAACCTTATGCGCGCTTGGCGTAGCCATAGGTGTGGGCGTCATTGGTAAAGTGAACGCGCATGGCTATATGGACTTTCCCAAAGCGAGGCAGGCAATCTGTCAGGAGCAAGGTGGATTTTGGTGGCCAAAAGATGGCTCAAAAATCCCCAATGCCGCATGCCGTACTGCATACCTTAAGTCAGAACACGTGCAATTTATTCAAAAGCATGAGTTTGCAGCAAACACAGCTGATTTTCGCAACCAAGCTGCTGTTGAAGCAAATATCCCAGATGGCACCTTGTGTGGCGCGGGTGATAGCCAAAAAGCGGGGATGAATATTCCCTCAACGCAGTGGCAGGCAACGGAGATAAAACCGAATGCCAATGGCAAAGTGAAAATTCGCTACCGTGCTACAACACCGCATAACCCCAGCTTTTGGCAGTTTTATTTAACCAAGCCGGGTACTGATTTTAAGCAAAAACCACTTGCTTGGCATGACTTAGAGCTGGTGCAAGAGCATGGAAATATTGCATTTTTCATGGCACCAGATGGCAAGCGCTATTACGAGATGGAAGTAGCGATCCCAGAAAAGTTTTCTGGTGATGCGATTTTATACAGCCGTTGGCAGCGTGATGATGTGGTGGGTGAAGGCTTCTATAACTGTAGTGACGTGACCATTGTGCGCAGCACTGAGCCAACACCGACGCCAGATAGTTGGTTCCCAGTTGATTATTTTGTTAAGCAGGGTCAAGAGGCAAGTGCTGGAGACACGGTGTGGGTTAGAGTATTCGACGGTAATGGCAATGAGCTTATTCAAGAGCGGTTCGATGTCACTTCAGCCAATGAAGTACACTGGCAAAGTCAGTTTGCTTTAAATCTCAGCACGCAATTTGCTGATATTGTGCGCATCGGTGTGAAAGACAGCTCGGGTAACATTGAGTTTAACTCTGAGGCGGTTTCGAGCAACCAAGTCTTTTTATCTGACAAATCATATAGCTACAACTTATCGGTGATCTCAAAGCCGAAAAATACCGCACCAACAGTGCATACGCCGGCTCCCATCACCATTGATGAGGAGCAGAGCAAGCACTTGCATGTCCATGCATTTGATGACGAGCAGCCAACCCTTAAATTTGACTGGCAGCTACCAAGTGCATTGAGCTTTACCGGTTCTGGTTCAACCATCACGATCACTGCGCCAAAGGTGGACGCGGATACGCGCTTTGACGGCAAAGTGACCGTGTCAGATGGCAGTCTGAGCAAAACAGTCCCACTGGTTGTGAATGTTAAAAACATCGATACCGATCCGGGCACACCGGATAAGCCAACAGGCGATACTTGGGCGCCCAGCAAAATCTACACAGCTGGCGATACTGTGGTTTATCAAGGCAAGACTTACCGTGCTAAATGGTGGGTACGTGGTCAGCTACCAACGTCGAGCCATGCATGGGAGTTAGTGCCAAGTGGTGATGATTCAGACGCAGGCAATACATCATGGCAGTCAAGCAAAGCCTACCGTGGCGGTGAAATCGTGACTTTTAACGGTGTGCGTTATCAAGCCCGCTGGTGGACACGTAATCAGCAACCAGACCAACATTCCGTTTGGAAAAAACTATAAAAATATCATAGAGGTAATTCAAAAATGTTTAAATATTTAACTACTGCTGCAGCTGTCGGTGCAGCGCTTGCGAGTGCCGCTGTTGTGGCTGCGCCATCAACACCAAGTATTAACTGGAAACCACAAAATTACTCGTTTGTTGACGTGAATATTTATGGCCGTGGGTCATACAAGCAACTGATCCAAGCCAAAGACGTGGTGGACATTCAAATTGAATGGAATGCATGGTCAGGTAAAGGCGGCAACAGCTATAAAGTGTATTTTGACAATGAAGTGGTGAATGAAGGCACACTCGCAGAGGGCACAACCGGTGGTACGATCCGTTTTCCATATCACAAGTCTGGTCGTCATGAATTAAGAATCGCATTGTGTGATGCATCCGGCTGTTCAATGTCTGCGTCAAAGCCAATCGTGATCGCCGATACAGATGGCGGTCACTTAGAGCCACTTAAACTGAATGTGAATCCAAACAATAAGAAGTTTGACACGGATCCTAATACAGTTGTCGGTGCTTATTTTGTTGAGTGGGGTATTTATGGTCGTAAGTTCGATGTGACACAAATTCCTGCGGATAACTTAACCCACTTACTTTATGGATTTATCCCAGTATGTGGTCCAAATGACTCGCTGGCGGAAATCGAAAACGGCAATAGCTTGAGAGCACTTAAGCTGGCCTGTGGTAGCTCAAAAGACTACGAAGTGGTGATCCATGACCCTTGGGCTGCGGTGCAAAAAGCATTACCGGGGATCAGTTCTAAAGATCCAATTCGTGGTACATATGCACAGCTAATGGCATTGAAGCAGCGTAATCCCGATCTGAAAATTCTACCTTCTGTGGGCGGTTGGACACTTTCAGATCCGTTCTTTGACTTTGATGTGAAAGCAAACCGTGACACCTTTGTGAATTCAATGCGTGAATTCCTCAAGACATGGAAATTCTACGACGGCATCGATATTGACTGGGAGTTCCCAGGCGGTGACGGTGCAAACCCAGACTTAGGTTCAGACAAAGATGGCGAAGTTTATATCATTCTTATGAAAGAGCTTCGCGAGATGCTCGATGAACTTGAGATTGAGATGGGTCGTGAGTTTGAACTGACTTCAGCGATTGGTACTGGCTACGACAAAATTGAAGATGTTGATTATCAGCAAGCTGCACAATACATGGATTACATTTTTGCCATGACATATGACTTTGCAGGTGGCTGGAACAATGTAACAGGTCACCAGACTGCGATTTACTGTGGCTCGCATATGTCTACAGATGAGTGTAATGGCACGGGTGTTGATGATAAAGGCGAAGCGCGAAAAGGCCCTGCATATACGCTAGACAATGCCATTAAATTGCTCTTAGCCCAAGGTGTGCCAAGTGAAAAGTTAGTCGTAGGCACAGCAATGTATGGCCGTGGCTGGGAAGGTGTATACCCACAAAATGCGCAAATTGCTGATAACCCAATGACTGCGCCAGCAAATGGTAAATTACGCGGTTCGACGTCGCAAGGTGTTTGGGAAGCAGGCGTTATCGACTACAAGGGACTAAAAGCACACATGATTGGTCATGATGAGCAAGGTATTAATGGTTTTGAAGTAGGGTACGATGAGCAAGCTGAAGCAGCATATGTTTGGAATCGCCAAAAAGGCACCTTGGTTACCTATGACAGCCCTCGCTCTGTGCGCGCAAAAGGTCGCTATGTACGTGAGCATAATTTAGCGGGTCTATTTGCATGGGAAATTGATGCGGATAACGGTGACATCTTAAATGCAATGCACGAAGGTCTTGCAGGTAAAGTAACAAACCCAACGCCTGTGAATAAAGCACCTGTTGTGACACTGACGAGCCAGATTACGTTAAATGCGGGCGATATTGATGTTTTGACGGCTCAAGCTATCGATCCTGAAGGAAAAGCGCTTACTTTTTCTTGGCAAGGTGATGCGGCCTTAAATCTACAAAGTGAAAATGACAGCGTTATCGTGACTGCACCAAGTGTCACAAGTGATTCTGTGTTCACCGTCAACTTAGCTGTTAGTGATGGTGCAAACACCGTTAATCGCACGGTAAAAGTCATTGTTAAAGCACCTGTTGTTGAAAACAAAGCACCAGTAGTTGGCAATATTTCAGCGATCTCACTCGATGAAAATACCAGCAAGTCAATCAGCGTATCAGCAACGGATCCTGAAGGTAAAGTACTGAGCTTTGCATGGCAATTACCGGGTCACACGATTGTGGGCACAGGCAGCACTGTCACGGTAAAAGCAGGTGAAGTAACACAAACAGAGACACTCACAGGCACCGTTGTGGTATCTGATGGCGAGCACAGCGTGACGCGTCAGTTTAATGTCACGATTAAGAATGTGGAAACGGATCCAGAGCCGACGCCAGATGATGGCAAGACAACTTGGGATGCAAACAAGGTTTACACTGGTGGAAATACGGTTTGGTACAAAGGCGTTCAATATAAAGCGCGTTGGTGGACCCGTGGTGCTGTGCCAAGCAATGGCGGTGTATGGGCTGAGATCATTCCTGATGATGGCAAAGTACGCGATTGGCGTAGTGACCTAGTTTATACCGGTGGTGACAAAGTGGTTCACAATGGTGAGACCTACCAAGCTCGCTGGTGGACTCGTGGTCAAACTCCGGGCAGCAACTCAGTATGGCGCAAGCTATAACAGGTTAATTAACTGAGCTCGTTTGAGTCGAGCTCATTCAAACCGAGTTCATTCTGGTGCATGGATGCACCTTCTTACTATAACAACAAGTACAGAGTAAATATCCATGTTAAAAGCAAAAAAAATAGCACTACTGGTCGCGGCAAGTGTTGGTGTTTTTTCAACGTTCGCGGCATTGGCCAGCGAGCCTGTAAGCCTGCACAACAATGAACAATTGAAGGCAAATATCAAGTCGCAGTTGTCACAACATCACAGCTTTTTTAGAGTGGCTTCAAGTGACGAGCAGCAAGATTTAGAGTTTATCACGCACCAACAAACGCAAGACGGACGCCATATGCGCCGCAGCCAATACTACAAAGGTGTGCGGGTGTACGGCGGTGAAATTGTCACTCACCATAATGAACAAAACTTTTTAAGTGTTTGGTTTCAACCTGAGGGTGAAATTACGTCAATCAGTGGCTCTGTGGTTCCAAATATCTCGCTTGATACGGTTAAAGCAAGTATTTCGGATAAACAAGCCATTGAGTTTGCAAAAGAGCAAATTACTGAGCTGCTTGCAACATCAGATGAACAGGTTGAGCTGGTTATTTACCCTCATCAAGGCAAGGCAAAACTCGCTTATTTAGTGACCTTATTTGCTGAAACTGAGCATGCACCAATGCGCCCAGAGTTTGCAATTGATGCACATACAGGTGAAGTGTTGTCGCGCATTGAAACACTTAATCACTCGAAAATTGGTATGGGTCCGGGCGGGAATGAGAAAATTGGCAAGCATTATTATGGTGATGATATGCCAAAGTTCCATGCAAAGGAGCTCGGTAATGGAAATTGTGAAATGTCTCATACAGATATACGTGTGATTGACATGGAGCATGGCACAACCAATACGCAAACGTATCAATTTCCATGTCACGAAAATACTCATAAGCATGTAAATGGTGCTTATTCACCACTCAACGACGCGATGTTTTATGGTCAAGCAACCATAGACATGTTTAATGATTGGTTCGATAGCCGTGCATTATCGGGCGACCTTGTTATGCGAATCCATTATCGTAAAGATTATTTGAACGCGTTTTGGAATGGTAAAGAGGTCACTTTTGGTGATGGTGACTTAGATAACTACGGCGTTTATCCATTTACGTCTTTAGGGGTTGTTGCCCATGAAATCGGTCATGGTGTGACGCATCAAAACTCTAAATTGGTTTATAGCAATATGTCTGGTGGCGTGAATGAATCCTTTTCAGATATGACTTCTGAAGCACTTGAATGCTTTATGAATCAAAAACCAGATGGCACTTGTGAGGTCGATTGGCTGATTGGCGCAAGCATATTTAAAAATAGAACGGCGCTTCGTTATATGGAAAATCCAGAGCGAGATGGCCGATCTATCGGTCACGCCAGCAAGTTTGAAATAGGCATGGGTGTTCACCACAGTTCGGGTGTATTTAATCGCGCTTTTTATTTGCTCGCAAACAGTGAAGGTTGGGGCGTTAAAAAAGCTTATGAAGTGATGCTTCATGCCAATAAAAACTTTTGGGTTTACAATGGTAAGTTCGAATCGCTTGCTTGTGGCGTTACAGATGCTGCGGCTGACTTGGGCTACGATACGAAGGCTGTGGGAGAAGCGTTTAAAGCAGTAGGTGTTTTTGCTTGTACTGAAAATAAAGCGCCGACCATCTCTATTACCAGTCCAGAAAGTAACGGACGCTATCTGGTTGGCAGTGACGTTACGTTTAAAGCTGATGCTAAAGATGAGTATGGTGCAATTGAGAAGGTCGAGTTCTTTGTCAATGGGGCATTGTACAATACCGATCTGAAAGCGCCGTTTGAGACGCAATTTAGCACAGATAAAACAGGGGTATATACGGTAACAGCCAAAGTGACCGATGATGAAGGTCTATCAACAGACGCTGCACCGGTGTCGTTTAGCCTGATCGACCCAAGTCAATGTCAAACTGCACCTTGGCAAGGTGGCAAAGTCTATACTCAGGGTAATAAAGTCGCCTATGATGGATTTGAATACGAAGCGAAGTGGTGGAACAGAGACCAAAACCCAGCGAGCAATTCAGGATCCTGGGGTGTATGGAAAAAGGGACTAGAGTGTGGTGGTGTAGCTGATAAGCCAAATCAAGCACCAAGCTTATCACTCACTTCACCATCAAATAATGTATCGATTGAATTAGGTGAATCTGTGTCAGTGAGATTTGCTGCCAATGACAGTGATGGTGAGATTGCTAAAGTTGCAGTGAGTGTCAATGGTCAAGCGCTAACCGAGCTAACGCGTGCACCTTATGCATTTAACTATCAACCACTTGAAGTAGGTACCTATCAACTATCAGCGGTTGCTTATGATAATGATGATGCACAATCAGCGGCTGTTCGTCGCACCATAACGGTGACAAATGCTGAGCCACAGCCAACACCAGAGGCACCAAGCGTACGCTTAACAAGTCCTGCGAATGGCAGTACATTTAATGTTGGTGAGCAAGTTGCGCTTTCAGTTGTGGCCAGTGACAAAGACAACGATTTAAAGCAAATCGCTTACTTTGTGAATGGCAAGCAAGTGGCAGTATCTAGTGTGGCACCATACAGTGCAAACTTTAAAGCGACATCCGCTGGGAGTTACAGTGTATTTGCCATTGCAACGGATGCACAAGGTCTGAGTACACAGTCTTCGACAAACCGTTTTAAGGTGAATGGCAGTAAACCGAGCTGTGATGTGCCAGCATGGCAGGCAAGTAGCGTATATACCTCTGGTAAGCAAGCCAGCCTTGATGGGCAGTTATATCAAGCGAAGTGGTGGACACGTAATCAAAACCCCGCGCAATACTCTAGTCGTTGGGCTGTCTGGAAACACCTAGGCGAGTGTAAATAATCTCCTCTTGAAATTGACCAAAGGGCCGATTTACCGGCCCTTTTTTACATATTTACAACGCCTTTCTCCACATCATTTCTACAGGACCTTGTCGAAATTGATTGAGCCACCATAGCCCAAAAGATACTTGCGCAGCTAAAATGATAGCACTAAATACAACAATCAAATAAAACGGCAAAGTATTCATCAGTGCTAAGCCATACCCATAAAACAGCATGACGCAGAAAGTGGTTTGCATTAAATACATGGTCAGTGACATACGCCCCAATGTATTAAGCCCAAGTGCAACTTTGTTGTGGCATTTATCGACTAACTTGACGATGCAAGCAAGGTACGTCAATGCCAAGAATAGGCATCCTAGGTGGTAACACACACCTTGCATAAAACCAATTAAGTTAAGAGAAAACGGGCTGCCTGTCATGGCTTTGATAACGGCGTACACTAAATTCAGTAAAAGTCCTATAAGCGCTAAAAAAGCGATGGCCTGCCACGAAATAACGATGTTGATACGACCATGCACTATAAAAGTTTTGACAAAATAAATCCCAAGCAAAAATTGCCCAAGAACTTGAAAGGGCCTTCCCGTAATAAGATAAGACATGGGTCTTGGGATCGCGCTATATATATTTGCAATAAACACGTCCATAAATTCGGTTGAGGTGCGCATGCTCAGTAAGCTGGTATGCTCATACCCGAGATTTGATTTTAAACTTAGCGCAATCAATTTTAGAGCTGACCAAAAGCTGGTATCTTTGCTGATCATGG
Source organism: Pseudoalteromonas luteoviolacea CPMOR-1 (assembly GCF_001625685.1). Classification (GTDB taxonomy): domain Bacteria; phylum Pseudomonadota; class Gammaproteobacteria; order Enterobacterales; family Alteromonadaceae; genus Pseudoalteromonas; species Pseudoalteromonas luteoviolacea_K. The sequence goes on from NZ_AUYC01000030.1 coordinate 12,829, forward strand.
CCATAAGGTGAATGAGTAAAGGTATAAACAGGAGCGTGAGGGCGATAAAAAGTAAGCGAGGCGCAGAGAAACGTATAAACCAAGGCAATGTCATGCCTAAAAGGCTATACAAAACAAGAATATCGCCATGCCAGATAAAAAACATGTGGATGAGGCCAATGAACAATAAAACACCCATTCTCCTGCGCCAATACGAAGCAAAATCAGCACCTTGCTTTTGTTCATGTAATAGCGCAAATCCTGCGCCAAATAATATGGCGAACACGGTATAAAATTTACCCTCAACCAGCCAATCAATAGCAAATAACGTGGCTCTGTCAGCAAAAGGTAGTTGGCTTATCTGCGCATAATTTAATGAATAAAACCCAAAAAAACTCATCAAATTAGCAAAAATGATGCCGCATAAGGCAAACCCGCGGATAGTGTCTAGGAGCGGTATCCGACCATAACTTGGCATAGGTGTGTGTGGCATGACCATGATAGCATCCTTTATCAATTGGTAATTGTTATGTTATCTCAATAAAAGAAGAGTATGACTATATGACGTTTTTGTGAACTTGTTTGTTTATTAGACGATTGTCTAGTGCCTGTTTGTGCAAATTAGCGACACACTGGTTTTGCCAATCTTGGCTCAACAACGTAAAGGAAATAATAATGAAATTAAAAATGAACAAAAAGAGCGTAAAAAACCTTTCGCAGACAATGGCTTCATTAAATCAAGAAAAAACACGCCAAATAGCAGGTGGTATTTCTGCAATGGGATGTGGCCCAATTTCTGATCCTAATTACTCTTGCCCTGTTTCGATTAATGGTTATAAGTGTAATTAAGCGCGTAAATAGGACCTGATGGAACAGGTCCTTATGGGTTACACACTCATTATATGAGAGGCAGAATTTACTTTTTTGTCAGTGATTCTATTTTACCTGTCAACCACTCCTTTCTTTTGGTGTTTTCAGGCTCAGATAGTGTTAATGCTTGACGGTAGAGTGTCAGTGCCTCGCTTGCTTCACCTTGTAGCTCTTTACTGACGGCAAGTCCAGCGACAGCTGACGCAGAGCGTGGCGAGTGTGATATCCAATAATTAAATAACGCATCAGCTTCACCATAGCGGCCTTGACCTCGTAAGCGCTGAGCGATAGCACGAATACAGGCTGCATTGTTGTTTAGGTTTAAGTTAGGGTAGACATCAAAACCCACTTGTTTGCTAAGCATTTGATAATGCGCGAGGATATCTGTCAGTGTTTGATCCCCGTTATTTGTGAACTCGATGAACTTAGCGCCTATATCCCAGTCTTTACGCGGAAATACAAGGCCGATGGCGTTTAATAATCCGGGCACTATCATGGGGTAGTGACCATAATCATCTATGTGTTCGACTTTTAACTTAAATGTTTTTGAATAAGGGGCGAGTGCTTCTCGAAGTTGTTTGGCAAGCGTGTACCTAACTGGGTTTCTCTCAGCTTCTTGCTTTGCTGACGCGACATAGAGAAAACCGGTTCTGTCGGGGGTCTTCTCGAAGCTTTTAGCGATTGCATCAATCATGGTGGTGTCAGGTGTATAGCCCAATCCCAGTACATCGGTTGCAGCAAATAGGAAATGCGCGTTGAATAGATTAGGCGCTGCATTTAAGGTATGCAGACCAAAAGCTGCTGTGGGCGATGCGCCGATGAAAATACGGAAATCATTGATGCGGTACTGACTTTTTAAAAATGGAAACAGCTCTTGTTGCAAGTAGTTAATCATGTCCTGCGAGCGCCCCTGTGAAAAGCCTTCTAAGCGGTCTGACTTTTCCCCCTGCCAACCGCTGTTACTTACATACAATTCAGGTCCCCATGCAAACCTATTATGAGAGTGAACCGACACGATAATGGCTTGCGGCATGGAAGCGGTGTCGCCGAGGTGGCTTAAAATACCATTTGTTACCTCAGAGACTAGCCAACCATCTAGCGTAACAACCAATGGGTAGGTACGCTTTTCAGATGTGGTGTGATAGTCCGAGGGTAAATACACATCAAAGTTTGGCGCATCCTTTATATATTTGGAGGAAATACTGAGCGTTTTGCCAACGATAAGTGGTGCTTCTGTGATTGGGGTTACGCTAGCTTGTGTACAAAAAGTCGCGATGAAAAATAATATGTACCATACAAATTGCATGTTACGCTCCTGAATTATTATTGTGATATGTGAGGCTACAGTGTGACAAACTGAGCAAGGAGAACATGAAATCGACCTGAAATTTTCTTGATATCTTCATGAAATTATTACTTATTTGTGTTGTACTATGGGTATATGTGAGCACTGATAAGAACAGCTAGGCTAAAATACGTGCGACAAAAAATAATAATAAACGAGCGAGTTATTGATACCGCGAGAAATCAAATCACCTATAAAAACCAACCGCAGATCTTGCCGCCTAAAGTGATTGCGGTTTTATATTGCTTGGCCAAAAGACAGGGGCAAGTGGTCAGTCATGATGAGATGATTAACGAGGTTTGGAAAAGCGTCGTTGTGTCACCTAATTCACTACAGCGTGCTATTGCTGAACTGCGAAAGGCACTTGGCGATGACGGTAAAGCGCAGGCCATCATTAAAACGCACTCAAAGCAAGGCTATAGCTTAGAAGCCGCCGTTTTATGGAGCGAACAACAAACCGAGCCAGCAATAAAGGCGCATACACATGCAAAGAAAGCCACAAAGCCTGTACTTTTTTTGGCAATCGTATTGTTTATTATCAGCTTGATTGGTGTGTTTTATTTTGCAAAGCCGCAGAGTGAGACGCTCGAGTTTACTCAACTGACTTCTTTGACTGCAAGTGATGTACAAGAAGGTGCGGGGGTATTTTCACCTGATGGTAAATACTTGGTATTTTACCGTCACTTGGCGAGTTGCGAGAGTGAGCTGTGGGCTAAAAACCTTGCAAGTGAGCAATCAATGAAGCTGACACTGAGCGGGGCTAAATTCACGGGGTTCACGTTTTCACCAGATGGAGAAAAGCTGGGTTTTTTGCAAAACCGAGCATGTGAGCACGAGCCCAATGAATACCAAAGCACTATAAAAAATTGCTGGGATTTGGTGGCAATCAATTTTGCTGAAGCTTTGAAAAGCCCGCAAACACCTCATGTACTAAAAGCATGTAAGCCGACCAAAATGTATCATCCGCAGTGGTTAACTTCAGATTCATTTGCCACTCTTGATTTGCAAAACAATCAGTTACGTGTTGCGTTGCACAATATAAATAACCATCCAGTCGCCACGCTCTTTGAAGATAAAAACTTACATTTATATGTATTAAGGTATTCACCCACTCATCAATTATTGGCCGTGATAGGGTTTAACAAAGAAGGAGGGCAAGTATTGAGCTTGTTAAAACCCACCGGTGAGCTTGTTGCGCAAAATATCATTGATTTTCCCGCGTCATTTGATGGCAGTTCACGTATTTATCCCAATTTTGACCCTGATTCAAAAAGGCTGCTTTATGGGAGTGGTAAATCCTTGTTTGAACTGGACTTCGATGGCAGTGTAAAGCCTATCACCTTGCCCCTTTATCAGGATATTTACAGCATTAATTTCCACCCACATACCAATGCGATTGTGGGCACTTACGGTACTTACGACTCGGACTTAATTACTATGCCTTATGTTGATGGCCAAGTGCTGGGTGAGTCAAAACCCAGTGTTCGCTCTACAAGGCGAGAAGCACAAGGGAAATGGAGTCAAAACACGGCACACCTTGCGTTTATCTCTGAGCGTTCAGGAAGAAAACAAGTTTGGTTGTCGAGTGGAGGAGAGCCAAGGCGATTGACACAATTTAATGGTGCGGAATATCCATTGTCTGTGGAGTGGCGCGCTGATGAAAATAAGTTATATGTTGCGACTAACCAAGGGCTGTACCTCTTTGACTTAACTGGAAATTATAAAAGCTTGTTATCTGAAAAAAGGTTCGTAGGGGTATATCAGTCGAACCTGCTTACGCATACTTTATTGGCTTATGAGGAAAAAGCAATAGTACATCTATCAACTCGAAATGAAGAGGGGGAAATAGAGAATTTGCTTAAAGTGGCAATACAAGATGCAGTGCTATTGAAGCCTCATGAGCTAGTTTATCAAGATTCAAATGGTCAATTTTGGCATTTAAATCAGGGCCAGGTGGTGGCTTTGGCGCTATTAAATCAGCATACGCATAAGGCTGGCTTTGTTGAGCGAGATGGTAGTTTATTTGGGCTGACAAAAAGCAATATGTTGTGGCGTTATAATTTAAAAGAACATACTTACCAAGTGCTTAAGCAAGTCGATAACGGTATTACGTCGATTTCAGATATCAATGACACTCAGTTGTTGTTTGTAAAGCGCATCTCTCAGAAAAAAGAAATTGTATTGATTGAATAGCATGATTTAGATTCATTTATCACAAGTGAGCCTTTTTAAGGTGAACTTGTGATAAATCAATTGAGCTTATTTCGGCAGATACATCTTATCTAGACCCGGGATATTATGCTCCCAACGAGGCACTGCTTCACCAATATAATGCCGTGCTGCATCTAAAAATAAGCGTGTTCTAACCGGTAAATCGCGGTGCGGATAAACGGCATACATGGCGCTATAGTCAGGTAAGTTGACATGTGTGAGCATTGGCACTAACTGCGCGTGATCGATATGATCGGCAAAGAAAAAGGCAGGCGCGGTGCAAAATGCAGTATGCGAGAGCACTTTTTCAAGTAATGCCTCACCATCGTTAGATTTAAACACCGGCGTAATAGGCTGCTCTTGAGGTTTGCCTTTGTCATCAATGTAGCTGATGGACTCAAAACGGATGTGGTTACTTGAGTAGGCAGCAGCTGGCAGCTCAGCCAAATCAGACATTTCTTTTGGCTCACCATAGGTCTCGATAAACTGAGGTGTGGCTAAAATCAACATACGGTTTCGTGCCACTTTACGTGCGATCAATGAGGAGTCTCTCGGTTCACCAACGCGAAACGCCAGATCAAAGCCTTCGGATACCATATCGATGACGCGGTCATCTAATCTTAGCTCAATGGTGACTTGCGGAAAACGTTTTTGAAAATCATTGATCACGGGTAGCAGGTAGTATTTGCCAATGTAACTTGATGAGGTGATACGCAATAAACCTCGGGCTTCTTGGTGATAGTTCTCAGCCATTTGCACTGTGTCTTGCAGCAGCACTCTCAGCTCAGCAGCTTTTTTAACCATTTCAGCGCCAGCGGCAGTTAATGAAAACGAACGGGTAGTCCGGTTGAGCAGACGTACACCAAGCTCCTCTTCTAATTTACTGATTTGTTTAGATATAACTGAGCGATCTATGTTTCTGACTTCGGCAGCTTTTGAAAAAGAGCCTTGCTCAACGACTTCTAATAACATGATCAATCGACTGGTTGTATCCATATCTGGCATCACTATAAATGTTTATTGGTGCCATTCTGGCATTAATGTTTTTAAAAAACTACTATTTTTCGTCATTAATAACAGGCGTACGATGTCCGCATATTAATTTTCTGCGGAGCAACAAATGAAAAAGTTAGGTTTTACACTCAGTGCTGTGGCCCTTGCCCTTGTTTTAAGTGGATGTGGTCAATCCAATGCACAGCAAGGACAACAGCCGCCACCTTTAACCATAGACGTAGCAAGCGTTGAGCTTGAACAAGTTCAATCTTGGCACACATTTACCACGCGTTTAGAAGCGCCTGAACGCGTTTTACTTAAGCCGCGTGTATCCGGTCAAATTGAACGTATGGCATTCACTGAAGGTGAGCGCGTCAATAAAGGTCAGTTATTATTTAGCCTTGATCCAAGACCTTTCCAAGCTCAGATTGATACTTTAAACGCCCAGTTAAAAAGTGCTGAGGCAAGCTTAGAGCAAGCGCGAGGTGAAGCAGAGCGTGCAAATCGTTTGGTTGCACAAAATGCCATTTCAACAGAAGAGGCAGAGCAGCGCAGTGCAACCCTTCGCAGTGCGATTGCAAACAAAAATGCCATTGAGGCACGTCTGCAAAACGCGCAGTTAGATTTAGAGTTCAGCCAAGTATCCGCGCCTATCAGCGGCACTATTTCTCGTGCGGTTGTCACCACAGGTAACTATGTTAAAGCGGGTGAAACTGAGCTGACGACCATTGTTTCTGACGATGAAATTTACGCATATTTTGATGTGGATGAGCGCACATGGAGCCGCCAATTTGCCGGTGTCTCTGTACAAGATCAGATCACAGTACAGCTTCAGCGCTTAGGCGAAACCAAGCAAGTAGCGGGTAAACTTGATTTTATCGATAACGAAATTAATCCCAATACTGGCACATTACGAGTGCGTGCAGTATTTGATGCACAGCAGCATCACTTAAAGCCGGGCGCATTTGCTCGCGTTTCAATCGGTGCGCAAAATGCACAGCAAATGGCCATTGTGCCTGAACGTGCAATTGGTACAGATCTTAAAAATCGTTTTGTCCTGACCATCGACGAAAACAATGTCTTGCAGTACAGGTTGGTTGAGCTTGGCGAGCGTTATGGTGCGTTTCGTGCCATTAAGTCGGGCTTAGAAGAGGGCGATCGCATTGCTGTTAATGGTCCTGCGCGTGTCGGCCCAGGTATGCCAATTACCCCGAATTCTGTCAGTTTAGCTTTTGAAAATACTCAGTTTGTTTTAAAACAGTCTGACCCTTCTTTATTCCTCAGTGCGGCAAACTAAGAGAGCGTTATGAAATTTTCCCACTTTTTTATCAATAGGCCCATTTTTGCGGCCATGCTGTCGATGATTTTTATCATCACAGGTGCTATCTCATTGTTTCAACTGCCGGTCAGTGAATACCCAGAAGTTGTGCCGCCTACGGTTGTTGTTAACGCGACATACCCAGGTGCTAACCCAAAAGTCATTGCAGAGACTGTGGCAACGCCACTTGAGCAAGAGCTCAATGGTCTTGAAAATATGTTGTATCACGGCTCGCAAGCCACCAGTGATGGGCGTTTAACGTTGACTGTCACGTTTGCGCTAGGTACTGATCTTGACCAAGCGCAGGTACAGGTGCAAAACCGTGTGAACAATGCATTACCGCGTTTGCCGCAAGAGGTACAGCGCTTAGGTGTCACAGCTCAAAAGTCATCACCCAACCTTGCTTTGGTAGTGCACTTAGTCTCACCCAATGGTGAGCAAGATACTGCTTACATGGCAAACTACGCTGATTTATATATCAAAGATGAGCTAAAACGCTTACCGGGTGTGGGTGACTTGCAGCTATTTGGTGGTGCAAAGTACTCAATGCGTGTTTGGCTAGACCCAGACGCTTTGGCTGCACGTAACTTAACGGCGTCAGATGTGGTCAACGCACTGCGTACGCAAAACCAACAAGTTGCAGCGGGTTCATTGGGCGCACAGCCAACACCTGAAGAAAACCAATTTCAAATTTTATTAAATGTAAAAGGCCGTTTAGAAAGCATTGAAGAGTTTGAAAGTGTGATCATTAAAGTGGGCGACAATGGCGCACTGACACGCTTAAAAGACATTGCTCGAGTTGAACTTGGCCAAGAAAACTATGCACTGCGTGCAATGTTAGATAACCAGCCAGCCCTTGCAATGCCGATTTTTCAGCGTCCGGGCACCAACGCCATTGAACTGTCTGATGATGTGCGTGAGACCATGGCACGTCTTGAGAAAACATTTCCAGCGGGCATGACTTATGAAATCGCTTATGACCCAACTGTTTTTGTTCGCGGTTCAATCGACGCGGTTATCATGACCTTGATGGAAGCAATTCTATTGGTAGTTGTAGTGGTAGTGGTGTTCTTGCAAACATGGCGCGCTTCTATTATTCCATTGATTGCGGTGCCGGTATCTTTGATTGGTACGTTTGCTGTGATGCAAATGTTAGGTGTCTCAATAAATACCTTATCTTTATTTGGTCTAGTACTCGCAATCGGTATTGTTGTGGATGATGCCATCGTAGTTGTGGAAAACGTAGAGCGTAATATTGCAGATGGCCACAGCCCATACGAAGCCACTAAAATTGCCATGACGGAAGTCACTGGCCCAATTATCGCGATTGCATTTGTACTGTGTGCCGTATTCATTCCAACGGCATTTATTACGGGTTTATCGGGTCAATTCTACAAGCAATTTGCGCTTACAATTACGATTTCGACGTTGATCTCAGCATTTAACTCACTGACGCTGTCACCTGCGCTATCTGCCATTTTGTTAAAATCGCACGATGCACCAAAAGACAGATTAACACGCATACTTGATAAGCTATTTGGCGCATGGTTATTCAAGCCATTCAATCGCTTATTTGATAAAGGTGCAAAAGGCTACGAAGCCATCGTTAAAAAGCTTATTCGTATGAGTGTGGTTGTTGGTGTGGTTTACCTTGCACTTGTTGGCTCAACCATTGGTTTGTTCCAGTCTGTACCAGGTGGCTTTATTCCGCAGCAAGACAAGCAATACTTGGTTGCCGTGGCGCAATTACCAGATGCAGCAAGCTTGGACCGCACTGAAGAAGTCATTAAACAGATGCAAGAAATTGCTCTGCAAGTGCCGGGTGTTGCGCACACGGTTGCATTCCCAGGCTTATCTGTAAACGGCTTTACCAATAGCACCAACAGCGGCATTGTGTTTACGCCACTGGATGACTTTGCAGACAGAAATGACCCAAGCTTGTCAGCGCAGGCAATTGCGATGCAGCTGAATATGCGCTTTGCAGCCATTGATGAGGCATTTGTTGCGGTATTCCCACCGCCGCCAATTTTAGGCTTGGGCACAACCGGTGGTTTTAAACTGCAAATTCAAGATAGAGGCAACCAAGGATTTGAAGCATTGTTTGCAGCGCTACAATCGACCATAGGTGCGGCACAGCAAGATCCAGCACTGACCGGCATTTACTCCAGCTTTAGAGTACAAGTGCCGCAAATGGACATTAATATTGACCGCGAGCAGGCGCTCATTCAAGGTATTCCATTACAGGAAGTATTTGATGCTTTACAAGTATATTTAGGCTCTGTTTATGTTAACGACTTCAACTTATTTGGCCGTACTTACCAAGTGAAAGCGCAAGCTGATGCTGAATTTAGAGCGAAAAAAGAGCAAATTAATAACCTGAAAGTGCGTAATGCCGCGGGCAACATGGTGCCATTAGGTTCAGTTGTTACCGTTGAGGCAACCACAGGCCCTGATCGTGTGATGCACTACAACGGTTATGTGACAGCAGAATTGAACGGCAGCCCAGCGCCGGGTTATAGCTCAGATCAAGCACAGCAAGCCATTGAAAAAGTATTGGCAAACACTCTGCCTGAAGGCATGGCGTACGAGTGGACTGAAGTCACGTACCAGCAGATTTTGGCAGGTAATACCATGGTGTATGTGTTCCCATTGGTTGTGGTTTTAGTCTTCATGGTACTTGCGGCGCAGTACGAGAGTTTGCGCTTACCACTGGCGATTATTTTAATCGTACCAATGACGATATTCTCGGCACTTGCTGGTGTGTATATGCTAGGTGGTGACAACAATATCTTTACGCAAATTGCCTTAATTGTATTGGTGGCACTGGCATCGAAGAACGCCATCTTGATGGTAGAGTTTGCCAGAGACAAGCACGTACAAGGTGCGACACATTTAGAGGCCATAATTGAAGCTTGTAGACTAAGATTACGTCCAATTTTGATGACCTCAATCGCGTTTACCGCAGGTGTTATCCCGCTGGTATTGGCATCAGGCGCGGGTGCAGAAATGCGTCAAGCCATGGGTAACGCAGTATTTTTCGGCATGATAGGGGTAACCGTGTTTGGCTTACTATTTACACCTGTATTTTATCGTCTAGTAACGCCAAAGGAGCAATAAACATGCGCATTATTAAACTGTCTATTTTAAGTCTGGCTGTTGCTGCAATGGTAGGATGCACAAGCACCTCCTACGAGCAAGATGTGGTTGCAAGTCAGCAGGCATTTAACTCGCAAGTTGACGGCACAGCGGTACTCAACACAGTAGCGCATTCTGACGAAGCCAATTGGTGGCAGCAACTTGAGGACACGCACTTAAATCAGCTGGTGGTGGATGTGATGTCTGCCAACCAAAACCTCAAAGCCTCTGCAGCGCGTTTGCGCGCTGCAATGGCGGGGTTAAGTGAAGCTCAGCGCGCTCGCTTACCACAAGGTAATATTAATCTTGCTGGCCAGCGCGGTACCACAGTGCTTACTAATGGACTGCAAGGCCCAATTAATGAATCACTAAATAGTGGCGGTGCATTAACATGGGATGTGGATTTATCAGGTCGTATTGCCAAGTTGGCGGATGCAGCAGCATCCGCTGCAGAGGCGCAGCAAGGTCAGTATCAAGCTTTGGCTGGAGAGCTAGTCACAACGACCATCCAGAGTTACCTGCAATGGCAGGCGCTGAAGCAAACGCAGGCCTTAACTCAAGCGCAACTTAAAGCACTGGAAGAGTCGATAGCCATTATTGAGATCCGTGTCAAAGAAGGCGTGGCAACGGAGCTTGAGCTCAATCGCACCAAGTCGCAATATTTTGAGCACATGCAACGCTTACCGCACATTGCCAGAGAGTTGGCTCAAGTCGAGCAGACATTGGCCGTGTTGAGCAACAAGTCGACTGACAAGCTAGGTCTACATGCATTAGAGCAAGCGCGTTATGAAGCGTTAGCGATTGCCATTAACGTAAACTCGGCATCAGATGCATTGCTGCAACGCGGTGATGTACAAAGTGCAATTGCCAAGCTTAAACAGCAAAGCTACCTGTCGCAAAGTGCAGAGCGAGCGCTATATCCAGACATTAGTTTTTCGGCATTTGCTGGGGTGCTCAACCCAACAGGGGTTAATTTTAATGACACCCAATCTAGCTGGCAGGTAGCCCCAACCTTGAGTTGGTCCTTGTTTAGTTACCCTCAGTTGTTGGCACAGTTAGATAGGCAAGCGGCGCTGAGCGAGGCGAGTTACTATGACTACCGCCAAACCTTAACCCATGTTTTGACACAGGCAGAGTATTCATTACGTGCCTTGTCACAAGCTAAAGTGCAACTAAATTATGCACATGAGCAAGTGATTGCAGCTGAAAGTGCTTATCAGCAAGCAACCGCAGCATATAAAGAAGGGCAATTGGGCTATCTTGAGTTGTTGGATGCGCGCCAAGATGTTTTAATAGCGCAACAATCGCAAATGGCCATGAGAAATATGCTACTTAGCTCGTCGGTAAGTGTATATGGTGAACTAAACGGACAATGGTCTAAGGCTTTGGTTGCAAGTATTTAATACCTGCAACAGCGCCACTTTTGGAGATACAACATACTATGTCTATTGAACACACTAAGATGAAAGCCCTTGAATTACGTTCGCACGGGCTTGATTTTGACTTAGTCATGAGTGAACACGCCATGCCTGAGCCTACAAGCAATGAATTGCTCGTGGCCATTGAGTATGTCGCGCTCAATCACTTAGATGCAAAAATGGCAAGAGATGGGTTTAGCCAATGGGAATATCCGCATATTTTAGGGTTGGATGCCGTTGGTACTGTGATCCAAGCTGGTAAAGGGGTATTTCCAAAAGCGGGCACCCGAGTGTTGTTTAATGCTAACTTGGCACAAAAAGGCATGTTAAAAGAGTTTGCCGTGGTACCTAATCACGCAGTCTCTGAGTTGCCAGCCGATATTAGCCCTGAAGTGGCGGTGATCTTACCGAATGCTGGCATGGCTGCGTTACTCGCTATTGAGAAGTTAAAGTTGCAAGAGGGCGACTCTCTCGCCATCAATAGCGCACAGGGGGCCGTATCGCATTTCGCTATACAATACGCAAAGCAAAAGGGCGCACAAGTCTTTGCTTTTGCACAAAAAGAGCATCATAAACGACTGCGTAAGTTAGGGGCTGACTTTGCTTTTGACTGTGAGTCAGAAAACGTGTGCGACCAAATTAAGCGCGAGATTGGCCCAGAGGGTTTTGATTGCATTTTAAATACCTCTGGCGGCGACTCGTTTGTGACAGATTTAGAACATTTACGTTTTTGTGGCCGCATAGCCTGTTTGAACGGGTTTAGTGAAATTCCTCAAGAGCTGTTGTTTGAGAAGTCGCCAAACATTGGTGTTGTGTCAATTGGTGGTGCTTGGCTAGCAAATAACCTTTGTGCACAGCAGCACTTATGCTTTATGGGGCAAAAGCTCCTAGCTGATGTTAAATCAGGTCAGATCAAAGTACCTGACATAGAACTCATTGAATTTAACGCGCAGGCCGTCAAGGATACTTTATCTTGCTTGCTCACCGCGTCGTGTCAAAAGCGGCCAGTGATTAAAATCGAACACGTATAAAAAAAGCCACAACCTAGGTTGTGGCTTTTTTATGTTTAAAATTTGGATGAGTAAGAAAGAGATAAAAAGTCTAAGCCCGGGTTTGGGCTTTTAAAGCCGGCGTTAGAATAATGAATATAGCGCATCGCGATATTGGCTTCTCCTAAGTTGTAAACGAGCCCTAATCGGTCTTCAAACTGGTAATGGGTGCTCACGTTTTTTCCTGCAAACTCAGTATCTTCAAGTAGTGCCAAACCTATACCAAACTCTATGGAAAGAGGTCTGTTGTAGAGTGTCATGACTGGGTATCGGAGCACCGGAGATACGGCTAAGACAAAGTTTTGGTCGTACTTGCCGCTGTCACCAAAACGCCAAAAGTTGACGCTTGACTCAAAATACATATCAACATGATGCCAATTGTCGGGCAGCCATGATTTTGTATGGTACTGATAGGCAAGCTTTACGCCCCGTACATCACCTTCTCCATGAATATAATGTACTCCGTAACCATGAGGTGAGCTAGCCAAGGCTGATCCTGACATGACCATAGATAAAAGTAAGCCTGATAAGTGTTTCATAACGCGTGGTTCAATAGAGAATTTGCGTTATTGTGCGCGTTATTTTTATGTCTAAATAGAAACTAAAAAGCAATTTATTGGTGCTGATTTGGCATCACTAATGTAAGTGTTTGGTTTTTCAGTTAATTTTTAATTTGTGCATTATCGGCATCAATTAATTGCTATTTTGTTGACTTTTTCAACTGTAAAGGAGGTGTACACTTACCTTAATCGCACCTTAACAGCAAAAGAGAGCAACACAATGCGCACTTGGTTTTCAGCATTTGCCTTAATGGCAGTATTGATATTCGGCCTAAGTTTTTCTGCACACAGTCAAAGTGATAATCAACCTGCTAGTCAGCTAGATGTATTAGCACAAGGTTTGAGCTTACAGTTTAAACAAGCCACTGAGCAATTGGCTCTTTTGCCTGTCAATGAGCGAAATACGTTTGCCATGCAAGTCGTTAACGCACAGTTTGTGCCGCATTTAGATTTGGAGTTCTCTTCTTTAAAATTATTAGGTAAGCATGTTCGCGGTTTAGATAGACAACAAACCGCTGAGTTTACCAAGCTGATTGAGTCACAATTGGTAAATATGTATGCCCAAGTGCTGGTGGATTATAAAGGCGCTGATGTGTCGTTGCAGTCTTTACAAACTAACCAAGGCCGAAAGTTTGCAGAGGCGGCCATTGATATAAATAAGCCCAATCGAGAGCACTCGCAACTGATCTTTAAGTTTAAACAAGACACGCAAGGTCATTGGCGCGTATATGATGTGATATCTCGCCATGTTTCGCAGTTAAGTGTTAAACGCCAAAGCTTGGTATTAAAAATCAGTGAAATTGGTTTTGAGCAGTTAAATCATGAGCTAAGACAAGCGCAAGCAAATAATATTTAAAAAGATTGTTGCACCTTAAAGGTTAACAAACTTGCGCAACAAGGTGTGCAGGCCTTACGAATTAAGTAGTAGGTAAGCGTGGGTTTGAACAATTATTGCAAAGGGGCAAATTGTCGGTGTTTTTGCCCTCGTTGCCTCTCTATGAAAAGGTTTTTTTGTGCTTTACACTGCCAAGCCATACCGGTTTTTTGGCAGCCAAATTTACAAGGAAGCATTTTCATGACGTTGTTAAAACAGCAGCACTTTTTGGGGCAACTCGAACAAGACAAGCAACATTTATCCCCCTTTTTACCAGCGCAAGACAACCCTGTATTGAGTGCCGAACCTGCGCCGCCAAACCCTTATTGTGAATTACCCATGCGGGGTGTACCCAATGATATTTTAACTGGGCTTAAGCCTCACTATTCAAACTACATACGTGTACCGGTCAGTTCAGCAAGATACTGGCATACCGGATTTGATTTGCACGCTGACAAACAGTTGTATTGTGTTAATAAAAACAGCACACAGCGAATTAGTACCGCGTTACAAAGTCAATCAGCGGATACGTATGCGTTTATTAAAAAACCGCCCGTGAGCTTATCAACCCAAGTCGTAACAGGTGCGCCGGCCAAGCCGACAAGCGCGATGTTTAAATCAGATGCAGCGGCGGTCGCCGCTGGCGCACTGCCAAAAGAGCACATTGAAAATCAGCAGAAAAATGCAGATACCATTGCCCCCTCGGTGATCATCAGTCAGCCAAAAGACGCGCAAGCCTTGGTATTAAAGCAAAGTGCGCAAACTAAAAAGCGCTTTGCGCACCATGTGATGCGACCCGGTGAAACCGTTGAAAGTGTGGTGGACCTGTACACAGGGACACTCGACACTGGCCGAATATATGGCTTTAACTACCCACAAATTACCGCCAAAAAACCACCTAAACCCGGTGACACCATAAAAGTACATACTGGCTATGATGTGCTAGTGAAAGGTCAGTTTTATAACAGTCGTTCTGTTGAAGTTAGTTGGCAAGGGCCAACATCCGGAACTATGCACGCAGAGTTAGAACGCATTGATGGTGAGTATCAGCCTGATACGGGGTATGAGTACACGCTTGCTTTGCCGCTTATTGAAGGCGAGTACCAGCTCAACGCTAATGCGGATGGCGCAAGTCATCGCATTCAATTTTCGGTTGTTGAGTCAAATGAACAGCAACAAATTGTAGATATTATTTATATCCCCGCGGATCATAGTTTTGTTGCCGTCACCCAGTCACTGGCGGATATTTTAGATGCGCAAAGAGCCGAGCTCAACCCCTTAATTGAAAACTTAAAGCAGTGTATTGCTGGGCAGAAAAAAGCGCCAGTCGGTGACGGTTTTACCAGTGAAATGATCGACGCTAAACAGGACTTGAACAAGGCTCTTAAGCCATTGGTAATGGGGCCAGGGGTAAATAAACTTACGGAAATTATTGGCTATAAGGGCAATAAATATACCTATGTGCTCAGTGATAAAGTGGCGAACCACACACGCAAATATAAAATTGACACGGATATTCGCGATGGCCGACGTTTTAGCAATGACAAAGGAGAGCTTGATAAAAATAAACTCGTTCAAGCCCTTAAAAATGATTTAACCAAGCTTAAAACCAGTTTTAAATTTGACTTTAAGCTTATTGAAAACAACGTCACGATATGGGGTGACTGGGCTAAAGAGTTGAATAAAAATTTAAGTATTAAAGGGTTTGAAAAAAGCGACTACTTTGATGCCAGCGCAGATGCTAGGTTGATGCGCTTTACTCACGGGGCCAGCATTGCACTAAAATTTAGTAAAAATGATGGGGTGTTTGCTTTGCAAGGGGATTATAAAGCAGACTTTGCTGTGGCTGAAGGGAAAGCACAATTACGGGGCTATGCACCGAGTAAGCACGGTTATGAAGTAAAATTTATGATGCCGCTGAAAAATAGCAGTGCGAAAACCGAAGTTAACCTTGGGCGTTTAAGGCTAAATATGTCATTGGCAGTAACGGGTTATGCAGGTGCCAATCTGCAAGCAGCGTTCAATTTGGGGTATAGCTATACACAAGGGAAGATGATGTTAAACGCACTGAGCGATGAAGAGCTCAGCGCCATCAAAAAAGCTGACCAAGAATTTATCCCTGTCAAATTAGGCGTTGAAGTCTTTGCCGGAGTGTCAGTTGGGGGCGAAGTTTCTGGCGCATTGCAATGGGATAACCCTGAAAAGAAACAAAGACCAGGGTTTTGTGATTTAGCAAAATTTGGCTCAAAAATAACGGGGTCACTTGGCCTTGGGGCGAGTAGAGCTTTTTATATTGAATATGATGCGGGCAAGTTTTTGATGAAGTTGAAAGCTAGCCTAGTCTGGGGTGTTGGTGTGGGAGGTGAATTCGTCTGCGAAGTGGGTGGTGACGAACTAATAACGTTGGCCCAATTTGTATATCATCAGCTGAAAAATAAAGACTATGATTATTTGTCTTTTATTCAACCATTGGCGTTTGAAGTGCTTTACAAGGCGATTATGCTTAATATATATACAGGAACTAACATGGTAAGCTTTTTGTACAATACAGTGCGTGAAGTAGATACTGTATGGCGAAACACAATTCTAGATCAAAAAAACGCTCAATTGTTAGCTGAACGGATTTTAATGAGGCCTGAATTTATCAAATATTCAGCACCAGAAGCAAAAGGCGCATTTCTAAATATATTGGCAAATACTAATTTGGCGAGTTATTTAGACTTAGACTCATACAGTTGGTCTGGTTTTAGTGAAAAACGAGAACATGCGATTTTGATCATTTTAGAACATATACTATGTAAGCATGAACTCGACGAGGTCTTACAGCATATGGGAGAAGGCGGGGAAAAATGTTCAAAATATGAAGGATTGGACCAATTAAATGGGATTCTCGACTTTTCCCAACAAACCCAATTTGACGCTTGGCAGCGGCAATTACCCCTGAGTGCGAAAGCTGGCTCTGTAGAAGTTGCCATGTTGCATTCAGAGCCATTCAGTGTAACAGCATAGTAATCAAAACGGTGCGTTTCTCAATCAAATTGGTAATGATTGATTTAGGGCGCACCTAAAGCCAAGATCTCTGTAACTTAAATTAAGCTCCGCAGCTTTTTGTCTAGAATAGACATTGTTTCCGCGGGGGGACTCCATAAATGTTCCGCCTCGCATGATTTTTTGATTGCCAGTGCTTGGCCCTTTAGGGTTATGTTCAGGAGAGTGTTGATAATAATCTTCTGCCCACCAATCGTTAACCCACTCAATCATATTGCCACTCAAATCATAAAATCCAAGCGGGTTGGGTGGGTATGTACCGCTAATGGCAGAGCTTTTTGAGCTGATTGAAGGTGCAAAATTTACACCGAGCTCTAACTGCCCGTTATTGGTTGCAAAAAATAAGTTTTCGCCTCGATTACGTGCGGCAAATTCCCACTGTGCTTCAGTCGGTAAATCAAAGGGCAACCCAGTGAGTTTCGCGATCCATAAGCAATAGTTTTTCGCACCATACCAGTGTACCCCAGCTGGATATTCAGGCGCGCGCCAAATAGCCTCACGTTTCCACTTTTTATCCCACATGGTTTTAGGTAAATCATTTACCGCAGTGTATAAATCAAAGTCCCCATAATTGACTTCATAAGCACCCATAGAGTAACTGGTTAATGTGACCTTGTGAGCGGGTTTGTTATCAGTAAATCGGGTCCATGGCAATCCATCGGGTGCGCCGCCATCTCCCATCATAAAGCTACCACCCTCAACAAAAATCATCTGAGCTTTGGTGCGCGCAATCAAGGCCTGAACTTGTTTGTCTTGCTCCCCCGAGATTTTGTCGATGCGCAGGCCAAGATCCTCACAGCCACCCAGCAATATGCTTGCGAAAGGTACGAGTATGAGTTGTTTATTACGGTAGGGCTGAAAATTAAAAGCGGTTTTGTCGAAGACTTTTTTAATCATTAATTACTTATCCTTAGTATGATTAATTTATGCGCTAGCATATCAGGGACAGGGTAAAGGAGAAAGTGAATCGTTATAAAGTATGAGGTTTGAGGCTTAGACTTTTTTGATTAAAGAGGGGGCTAATGGAGCCTCAAAAATGTGCCTGTCCATTTTTACACCGCCAGAGGCCAAAGGCGCTTTTTTAAATGCCTTAGCTAATAGTAATTTGGCGAGTTATTTTGATACAGACTCATACAGTTGGTCAGGATTTAATGAGCAGAGAGAAAATGCCATCTTAGTTATTTTTGAAACACGTATTGTGTAGGCATGAACTCAACAAGGTAATGCGGCATATGGGTGAAGGGGGGACAAATTGTTCCAAGCAAGAGGGGCTAGACCAATTAAATAGTATTTTAGATTTCTCTCAACAGGCCCAGTTTGATGCATGGCAGCGCCAGCTGCCATTCAGTGCTAAAGAGGGCTCTGTAGAGGTGGCAATGGTGAAGTCAGAGCCATTCAGCGCAACAGCATAGTAATTTAAAGGTGTGCCTAATCATCTAAAGGTTGCGATTGATTCAAGGCACATCTAAACCCAGTTGCGCGATATGCAATATCGAGCTCATCAGACTCTTGTCGAATATACACATTACTTGCTCCGGGAGATTCTAAAAACATCCCACCACGCATGACTTTTTTCTCGCCTGTGCTTGGTCCTCTAGGGTTATGTTCAGGAGAGTTTTGGTAATAATCCTCTGCCCACCAGTCGTTTACCCATTCATTGAGGTTTCCGCTTAAATCAAAAAAACCCATAGGGTTTGGTGGGTAGGTACCGCTGATATAAAAGCTTGCCGGACTTGTTGCTGGAGAGAAATTTATTCCCAGTTCTAATTGTCCGTTATTAGTAGCAAAGAATAGGTTCTCACCTCGATTACGTGCGGCAAATTCCCACTGCGCTTCAGTGGGTAAATCAAAGGGTAAATTTGTAAGCTTAGCTAACCACAGACAGTAGTTTTTTGCGCCATACCAGCTCACGCCCGCTGGATATTCGGGCCCTCGCCAAATTTCGTTTTTGTCCCATTCGTCCCAGACTGTTTTTGGGAGATTATGTACCGCAGTGTATAAATCAAAGTCCCCATAGCTGACTTCATAAGCACCCATAGAGTAGCTAGTTAATGTGACCTTGTGTGCGGGTTTGTTATCAGTCGCGATGGTCCAAGGCAAATCGTCGGGCCCACCGCCATCTCCCATCATAAAGCTACCGCCTTCAACAAAAACCATCTGCGCTTTGGTACGCGCAATCAAGGCCTGAATTTGTTTGTCTTGCTCCCCCGTGATTTTGTCGATGCGTTGAGCAATCTCATCACAGCCACCGAGTAACATGCTGGCCAGTGGAACGAGTATGAGTTGTTTAGTCCGATAGGGCTGTAAATTAAAAGCGGTTTTGTCTAAGATTTTTTTAATCATTAATTACTTATCCTTAGTATGATTAATTTATGCACTAGCATATCAGGGACAGGGTAAAGGAGAAAGTGAATCGTTATAAAGTATGAGGTTTAGGCGTGAGGTATTAATTGGAGGTGTATAGGGAGATAATTTTAAATACTCAATATCGTGATTTTTCCATCTGTTCAGCGTGTTTTTATCTTTGGCCAAGTTATAAGGCTTAACCCAAAAGAGATTTTGTTTCTCGATTCTGATGCTGTTGTAACTCCTCCACAAAGTGGCATAGGGTGTCAACAGAATTGAGTAATAGGGTAAGCCCCCTATTACTCAATATGATGTTTATAGTTGTTTTAAGAACCGCTCAGCAGAGGCGAGTTCTCTTTTTTGTAAAGATACGCAAGAGTTTAATCTGAGCTCTGCTGTGGGTAAGCTTTTGCCAATCCCTGGGAATGCCTCTACTTTCGATTCATAGAATGACTTAATATCGTTAAAACCTTTCATTTGACATTTTTGCGTTGAAATATAGGGGAGATAAGCAACCACATATGGCGGAACTCGTTGTGTAATTTGCTCAAAGTTTTCAAAAATCCACTGGTTCATTTTTGCTTTTCGTTCTGGTCGATAACTTAACCCTAGCAGTACTGAAGGCGTATCTGATGCTGTTAATTTATCAGTTAACAAGTAGCTTTGTACTTGGGACTGAAGATCCTTTTGATTAAAGTAACCAAGAGCAGATAATAATTTTACACGGACACTGGGCACGGCTGTCTGTTCAATGGTTGATTTAAATTGGTTGAGTAGTGCCTGATCGCCAAAGTAAGCCGCTATTTCAAGGTACGTGTTGGTTAGATAAGGGTCTACTTTACTGGGGTCTTTAAAGAACTGCGTTGTTTGCTTTTGTGCTTCAGCGATGATATTTGGGTCTTGTACTTCAAAAGCTGCCAGTTTGAATACTATCGCTCTTAACTCGGAAACGGTGTCAGCTTCTCCAGTTTGTCTTTCGAAGCCATATCGTTCGATGACATCAGATACTTTTTGAGAAACTAAAGCTTGCCACTGAGATTGATTTTTCTCTGTCTCAAAGGTGCGCATATTACTGACGATCCCTTTTAATGCATTGGCAGCAACTTTTGGATGGGGATCATTAGTGAATGTGTTTAGAGACGCGAGCAGGGTGTAGGCATTCACTTTCCCTGCATCCATCAGTTGCTTGGCTGTTTCTATCAAAGAGAGCTTTTCACGTGTGTTTAAAGCTTTATCTGCCTGTGCCAACACCGCTTGATATTGTACTTCTGGCATGGACCATAAGTAGTAGCCAATGGCGTTGTCATTAGGGTAAACCCAGGTAGGCTCAAAATCGAGAGTAACTGATTGAGTTTGCTGAGTTAACAGTATCCTTTTAGTGGCAACATTCCCTTTGTTATCTCCGTACTTGATAGAGACGGGCACCTTCCAAAGTTGCGCTTTGGCTTGTTGACCTTTAGGTAAAAACCGAGTCTGACTCAAAGTGAGTGTTTTACCTGACTGAGTAAAATCGATTAACGGAAAGGAAGATTGTGAGACAAAAGAATCTAAAACTCCCGGTACATCTTTTTTAGAAACCGCCTCAAGTTCAGACCATAAATCTTTTGCTTCTGCATTTTTATAGGCATATTTTTTGATGTAATTTCGCATACCCTGCTGGAATACTTTATGGCCTATCCATTCTTCCACCATGGTTAGCACAGCACTGCCTTTAGAGTAAGCAAGGCCGAGTCCATCCATAATATCATCTGAACTGTTTATGGGCTTACGAATCGGTTTTGTAGTGACCAAGGCATCTCTCAACATGGCGCTGTGTTGTGGCAACAATAAATCTCGTTCTAGCTCAGGGTATAATTTGGTGACCATTTTTCCACCAATCCAAGTGGCGAATGCTTCGTTTAGCCACATGTCATTCCACCACTTCAAGGTTACTAAGTTACCGTACCATTGATGCGCGAGTTCATGCGCAATGACGTATAGGTGTGTATCGAACTCACTACGAGGCTGAGTAAGGGGATCAATAAGTAGAATTTCTTCGCGGTAGGTAATTAACCCTGCGTTTTCCATCGCACCATAAGGAAACTCTGGTAGAGCAACTTGATCTAGCTTTTTGTACGCATAAGGAATATCAAAGTATTGCTCTAATGCTTGAAGGATTTTGGGCGTTTCTTTAACTGCAGAGTGAGCAATACCAATTTTCCCATGTGGCGTCACAATATTGCCCGGGACTGACATTTTTTCAACGGGCACTTCTTCAAAAGGCCCCACAGCCAGTGCGACTAGATAAGATGACAGAGGGGGCGTTTTGTCAAAGTAGTGCGTTGTTTTCCCATCGCTTGAACTGGTCTTAATGACGGGGGTATTTGCATAAACCTTTTGTGAAGATGGCGCGGTAATGGTGAGCTGAAAAGGAATTTTGAATTCTGGCTCATCAAACACAGGGAAGGCGCGCCTTGCGTCACTCATTTGAAATTGTGTAAACAGGTATGGTACGTCTCTATCTATTGATTTATAAAGGCCAACGCTTTGACGATTATAAGGCGCATCGAAAGCAATTTTTAGGGTGTATTCCCCTTTTGGGATCAGTGTGTCACAAGCGAGTTTTACTTTACCCGTCTTTAACATCGTATCTTTGAGGTCGCACTGCTTATCACCGAGTAGTTTGGCAAATTCAATGGCGTAATCGAGCCCATTTAATTCAATAAATTTCGTGTCTTCTAAGACTTGAATATCAATGACGGTCTGTCCAGAAAAACGCTCTTTAGCAGGGTCTACATCCAAACTAACATGTTGTTGTATTGGCTTGGCAACCTTGGCTAAGCGGTAGTCGTCGCTCATATTGGCTGAAGCAGTAAAAGAAAGAAAAATAGCCGTAGATAAGAGAGTAGGTTTAAACATTAATTGTCCTTTTTTGTTGTCATGCCCAATTATCTACACAATCGGGACAAAGTTAAAAGTCAATTCTTTCGTTAAGATTTAAAGTAGAGTTACATTTCAAATAAGAATCATGGTTAAGTTATTGTTTTGTATTGGCTATGCTTGGCTTTGGGAATGGTGGGAAGTGCAGGTGAAAATTAAGTTATTATGTAACAGGTTTTTTCAAAGTATGTGTATTCGTGTGCACTTTCATTTGCACCAATAGACTGCCATCGACTGAGCTGGGGTAATGCCTCCAAACATGTGCCTACCCATTTTATTTTTCGTCAATTTTATTTTTTATCTACTATACTTTGTTTTTTAGGGTAAATTATAAATTAAATTATGTAATTTTGATTAATTTATGTGCTGGCCTGTTGGGGCAGAGTGAGGCGGAAAGTGGCTTGCAATAAAGGGTGGGCCTTTACATTTTGAGGTGGATTTAGACACAAAGGTGGTACTTGGCGTGAGGGAGCGTCCGCTCTTCCTCTAAATTGTGCTCAGTATAAGTTTACGTTAATTGCGAATTTTAGGCTAATTATGTAAGGTTATTTTAGTGTACGAATGTGCTTTTCCCTGAAAGAGATTGGTGCTTGAGAGCGATAGAGCATATAAAACAAGCGAGAGTATATGACTCGAAAAATTGATTTTACTACATACTCTCTTGATGAGTTGTATCTGTCTGCCAAGGCTGTAGACCGAGAGCAGTACCCCAAAATTGCAAAGGAAATCGATAGGTTAATTTTAGAGAAAGAAAAGCTAGAGTCAGCTACCCAAAATAAGCAACTTTCTGCAAT
Source organism: Pseudoalteromonas luteoviolacea CPMOR-1 (assembly GCF_001625685.1). Classification (GTDB taxonomy): domain Bacteria; phylum Pseudomonadota; class Gammaproteobacteria; order Enterobacterales; family Alteromonadaceae; genus Pseudoalteromonas; species Pseudoalteromonas luteoviolacea_K. Next base: position 35,688 of record NZ_AUYC01000030.1, read on the forward strand.
ATATAATAAAGCTATTTTTCGCATTTTTAGTATGTTTTTTGTATTGCCTCCAGCTATTTTTTCTTCATCACTCCTGTTCGATGAGACTGTGCAGTTAATAATTACACCTGTTTTTGTGGTGGTTTTTGGGTTTGCTTTTTTTAAGTTGGCTTATTGGAACGTATCCGATGCGGTTTATGATGAAGGTGACGCTTTGCTATTCATAAAAAATAATAAACAACAAAGAGTAGAGTTAAAAGATATCGTCAAGGTGAAACATGTTATGACAAACCGGGGATTAATACGGGTTCAAATAAGAAATAACGATGCGACTGAGTCTGAATTGTTGTTTGAGCCACAAATGAAGTCTTCTATAAGTGCCTTGGTTAGCGAATTAAATAGAAGAGCAATATCTGCCAAACGTACAAAGTAATGCAAGGGAAAGCGCCTTGCTGTACGAGCAGGTTTAGAGAGTGTTGCAGATCAGCGAAAGGAATGAAGTTTGATGTATAAAGTTGGCGTTGTTTTGTTTGATGATTTTACCGATGTAGATTTTTTTCTTATGTATGACTTGCTTGGGCGAACAACTGATAGTTGGACTGTTAGTATTCTGGGAACCCAGCCTGAGCATTATTCTCATCTCGGTATGAAAGTTAAGACTGACGGACATGTGTCAGAGGTTACGAGTCAAGATGTAGTCCTTATAACCAGCGGTAAACGCGGTATACCCGCCGCCATGAAAGATTGTGAATTTATGTCAGCGTTAAACCTTGACCCGAATAATCAGCTAATTGGGTCGATTTGTGCGGGTTCATTCATCCTTCATGAACTTGGTCTGCTTAAAGGTAAGCCGTTAACGACGAACCCAGATGCCAAGCGTGCTCTGCAAAGTTTGGGAGGGGATGTTCAGGACCTACCCTTGGTTGTACAAGGTAACATAGCTACTGCTGGAGGTTGTCTTTCATTGATGTATTTAATTGGCTGGTTGGCAGAACGATTGTTTGACTCACGCAAACGAAGGGCCATACAAAATCAATTGATTCCGGCTGGGCAGTTGGAAATTTTTGAAGCGCTCATTGATACAACTATTCAATCAGCAGAATTGGAGAATTTACATAACTTAGCGGCTAAGAATCATTTTTAATGTGTGGCATTTATACTTTACGATGGATAGAGTATTTAAAGTGCTATGTGAAGGCTTCAGCGTTGTGTTACCAAACACTTTAATTTACTGCCTCTAATTTAGTTTTTACATAGGTTCTTTTCTTTATGTTTTATTATGGGTACAGTGACGTAAGCAAGCTTGAAGTTGATCTTTGCAAAGTTTAGCCATGTTTTTTCGATTCATATTAGAGCATGATGTTGAAGGTGAAAGTTGAGAATAATATTCGTACTTTTGATATTTTTTAGCCCTTTCTCCTTGGCTTGTAGGCCATGTAGTGATGATGTGAATGTCTATGTTGTCAAACAAGCAAAACCAATTTTTGATAAATATTACTCTTCGTCAGATAGAAATGGGTATGTCACTTTCCAAGCGGACATAGGGCATTCTAAAGTTAGCAAAATAAAAATTGCAGAAGTATACCCTGAAGATATACCTCTACAAGTCGTTAAAGAAATGATTTTAAAAACACAATATAAACTGATTTCTAATGAATCACGTCATATCGCATGTGACTCTAAGTCTCAGGAATTAAGTCTAGTATTTCGATTGCCATTTAAATAAGTTAATAACTATATAAAAACTGAGAATTTGTTCGAAATTTCGATAAAGTATTTATAGGGTGTTGAAAGAGTTAAACGTAAAGCGTGTGCATAAAATTAGTAAAAAAGTCTGATTTACGTACATTTTTTGATGAGCATGGCTCGTCTAGTAAAAGATATAATTAGTTGTAAAGCTTTTATCATATTAGTTGTTTCTGTATTATTGAGTGTTTTATAGCTTTATTTGGTCTGAATAGGCTATTTGTATAAAAATATAACAAGCCATCTAGAGGCGGGTGAACTTAGGCCGACCAAAGTTGCTGCGCTTAACGTTTTTACCAACCAAATTTTGCCTTTTAACATAGGTGATAGAAATAGAAAGTGAGTATTTGCAATGAAGCAAGTTTTAGTAATCGTTCTCGCCTTATTTATTGTTGGATGTAGCAGCACATCTAAAGTAGCCCTTTCAGAGGATCGTTTTCTCTTAACATCAAATGATCCCGAATATGGTTATACAGAGAACAAGCCTATAGAATTAGGCGGCTTTTTACGTGGTACTAAAAGTGCGGGTGCACACATAGAATATTTTGAAGGGTTAATGGGTCCAAACGGTGAAAAGGTTAAAGTAACAAGACTTGGTAGCTGTTGCGAATTTGAAGATAAATCAATGCCATTCGGTGGTGGCTTATTAGACCGTTATCAACTGACATACGAAGGTCAAAAAAAGCCAGTTATTATTTACGTTAACTTATATAAATTTAATAAGCCCCTAGCCCCCATGGGGTTTGCATTGCTATGATTTAATTTTACCAAGGTCATTAAATTATGGACACAAAACAGAGAGCATGCGCTCCTATACCATGAGTTTTAGCCTGCTATTTTGTGTCAGTTAAGCGAAGCGTTAGTTTTACATGAGAGCCGATGGACATTTTCATCTTGTCAATTGCATTTTTGGCGCCAGTGATAATTGCTGAATTTTACTCTAGTCGAGAGTATGAGCTATCGTTTAGAGATCAGTTTGATAAATGGAGGCTAGGAAAATACTTGGCGTTGTTGTTCTCCTTTCTTTATTTACTTGCGCTTATGGTTTTGGAAAGCGCTAACCCTGATAGTGTATTTTCGGCTCTTTATGCTGGCGCATGGCTTTCTTTAATTATCTATTCAAAATCATTCGGTGAGCTTTTTCTGGGCAATGCTGAAGAGTTTAAGCGGGTAGGCTTACTCGAAGATGCCGCATTTATTATTGGCTGGGTTGGGCTGATTCATCAGTGTGCATCTTATCTACTATACGTATAACGTTAATAAACGCATTAACTTGAGAACATAAAACAGCAAGCCTGCGTTCCTTCGCCGCTAATTTAACCTTACTATTGTTCGCCAACTGAGAATACGTTACGTTGTATCAATATTTTTTCGTTACTAAGGGTCTAAATTGAAATACGTTATCGCGCTTTCATTGAGTTTCATAATATTGACTGGGTGCAAATCTCCAGAGGGGCTCGCACCTGTTTCTAACATTAAGTCAGGAGTAGCAAAAGAAGGTACTCTTGCAAATACACAATTAATTTTAGACGCGAAAGTTGGCTTAGAAAAAATAGTTGGCGCTACCATCAATGACGCAGAGCTTTTAAAATTTGTTATTCAACAACCAATAGGAAAAGCTGGCGCACGGTCTTGGCGAGAAATGTGGGTTATAAAAAAATCGAATAACACCTCTCAATATTTACTCACATTTAAAGAGGTTGGTTTAGGATCAGCAAGTTTTGAAATAAAACAAATGGGTAAACGTTCAGCTATGAATGACTGCCCCCAATCGGTTAGTGACTTTAAACAAGGGCAAACCAACTTGTTTATAAAAGGATGTTTAGGGGAACCAGATAATATTAACCAAAACCCAGATGGGCGATACATTTATTTTTATTACCGCCCTAAGGGCGTAGTCTTAACTTATTTGTTTAACTCTGAAAATGAACTTATCAAGTTCAAAGCGTATCAAGAGAAAAATAAAGCATAATATGGTAACAAAGAAACGAGGCTGTTAAAGCTTGGCTTAGTTCCCCTTCGCTAAGTAAGTTTAGCTCATCATCAATAGAGCTCATTATTGATGATTGCTGGTTTATTGAACCATCAAGTTATAATCGCATTGTGAGGTTAGAGTTTACGTTGGGCTAAAGCGACAACATACCAATTTTGATAGACGACCTTTCTGTTGTTGCTAGGTTTCCAAGTACAAAAACACTTAAAGGGTCTACAGTGTTAGGAAGTATACCGTTTTAACAAGACGCTCAAAAGTGGGCATAAAAAGCTTGGTTTGTACTTTCCCTCACAGAGTCTCGCCAAGTATTGTGCAGCCTTGCGTGACGTTAAGTGACTTTATGAAATATTTAGCAGCAATACCTCTTATCATTTCAACTTGCTGTTTTGGCGTTTCTGAAATTGATCCTGTCGATAAATCAAACAAAAAATATGCAGATTATGCGTGTGATAAAATGGGAGCGGACTGCAAAAAATTTACTAAGGCGTGTGAGCCTCCAAATTCATCTATGCCTAACACGTGTATAGCGTTAACATACTTTAAGCTTGAAGTTGCTAAGGAATTGTGTGGGATTGAAAAGTATGTGGAATGCTATGTGTCAAATAACGAATATCTCGCGAGGTGGATGCACGAGCTCAACCTGCCCAATGTGGGCAATCCCAAGAGAGCGGTTGCTTTTGAAAAATGTGCAAATGTTGGAATATATGATGTTAAGTCAAGTGAACTAAAAAAGTTTGAAGTTGAGGTCTTAAAGGTTTTCCAAAAAATACGAGAACCGATAGACATAAAATCCCCTTCATATCAAAAACAGAAAGATTTTTATCTGTGCTTCGAAAAGCACCTTAAATAATAGTGGTATGGTAATTGATTCAAAGTATGTTTCGTCGTTAATGTAATCCGGTTAATTCATGACTGTTAGATGCGCTTTTTAAGCTCACTGATATAAACTTGTCTAAAAAATAGATCAATAAAGTTTGAGACTTTATTGCAACTGTTTATTTGCCGCGGCGAATACAAAAATCGAGATGCTAAAAGGCTCTTAAAACATAGTCCAACTGACCGCTTTTACACCTCATACAACTATGACGTTAGCGAAGTTATGTACACTCATTTTTCGTTATGAATCGAGTGTTAGGGGGAGTAACGATAAAAGTAACGTGCCTGAAATATTAAGTAGGTTTGCCATGGGTAAAAAGGTTCAGGCTTATATCGCCAGTCAAAAAAGCCAAATTTCTCTGCGCTTGATCCGCAATATTTGAGACAATCATTTTTGACGATGATCTGGACTGAGGGTAATTAGTTAAAGTGAAAAAGTTGATTAGGTGGTTGTTAGGCTACTTTGGTTTGGTCGTTGCGGTAGTCTCAGTGTTATTTGCGCTGTCAGCTTACAATGCCCCCAAGCCAGATGATTTGATTACATACAAGACAAAGAATCATAGCTTTCAAATTCCTCATCGTTTTGTCGTGCCAGGTACTTTGCCAAGTCAGCCACAATTAAAAGGTTTTGATACGGAAGGCCCTGACATTTTCATTTGGTTTAGTGGGGAGCATGCAAAAGCGTACATACCAGAGTTTAAGCTCAAAGGCGGTAAAGAGAATCGCTACTTTCGGAATATACATATTTCTTTATCTGACGGCTCAGACCAAAAGATAGCTAAGCTCTGGGGCTGGGATAAAAGGTTTGAACCATTATCACTATCCGGAGACTTTGAGAATGGCTTTGTAGAGTACAAAGAGGAGCTTGAACTGTATCGTGTATTTCGAGAATATGAAGGGAAAAAACTTACAGGTTTTTGGGATCTGGTAACCGTTAAGCCAACAACAGACTTTAAAGCCACGGGAAGTTATAAAGGGCTATGGGTTGGTAGTTGTTATCAAAATCCAGATGGTGTAGAAACAAGCTGTTTGTTTTTTATAGATATAATGGGTATGTACACAAAGATCTCTGTATCAGAAGATGATTATATTCGGCTTGATAAAATTAAATCAATGGTAACTACTCACTTGCAAGGTTGGGTCGCAACCACTAAGTAATGAGCGCATGTTATTGAACTGATTTTAAAGCAGCCTTCAATGTGGGCATTAGGCGTATCAATGTTGAAATCACTATTTTTATCTCTGGTGCTCAGGGCAATTGACAAAGGCGAGACACGCTCTAATGCCGTTTTCTCTGCTGCAATATCGTTGTCTTTTTTTGTGCTCATTAATTTTTTATCAGTTTTAATAATTGGTGAATTTTTTTGGGGAACTCTATTTATCGAAATAAATAACCTACTATTTAGTCCAAAGTACTACGAGGTAGTGGCATTGCTTTTATATTTTTTAGCCGCTGTAACTATATATAATCGTTATAAAAATTTAGATGCTACTCTGCTCAAAAGGCATTCAATACACGTTTGGTGAAGTAATCTGGAAGACCGTATCATGCGTTCGGGGGGAATTTGAAGCACTATAAGTGTACAAACTCAATTTGTAGTGAGTTTTCGGTATATAAAGAAGATAAAGCTGCTGCGTTTAATTACCGTTGTATTGCATGCATGTGTAAGCTTGATGTGGTATCGGTACCATATAAAGAGTATAAAATAGCGAAATACTTTGAGCGTTATTCGAATTCGATAAATGGTATATCTGCAGCTTTTTTGGCTTGTGTCACTCGAATTATTGAACCCAGTAATTTTGGCGGTCAAATATCCTCTGTTTACCTTCAGTTTTTAACCACTGTTATTCTTTTTGTTTTTATGCAAATCTGTATGTACCATCATATTTTAATACAGTATGAGAATAAGCCGATAGAAATTGAAAACAATTTAAGGCCAATAAAATCCTTTTTGGTGGCATTTTTTTTGTTGGTATTGTTTTCTGTGTATGATATTGCCACACTTTAAAGTATCAATGTAGGTGCAATCAGCGAAGACAGCTAGGAGGCTCAATGACAAATAAAATGCTCAGACAAAAATTAGCCTTTGCGAGTTTATCTCCTGTAATGATACCGGGACTTATCTTCTATACCTCAGTTCATGGTTATTACGACAAGGCTTTTGTATTCAGTTTGATATTTTTGTCGGGTATCTATCTCTTCATTCAATACTATAAGTTCTTTGTTAAAGCGGATGGTTTTATTAAACGGATAGTTTGGTCATTTTTTCTAGTAAACACATCAATGGTGATTATGACCTTTGCGCCAGAAGCTAAAAATGCTTTTGCAGGAGCCGCGCTGTTTTTATATATGCCATCGATGTTCATTTCTATAAGAATGCTAACCGTTAGTAAAGCGGCACACAAAGCAGTAATCTATTGTAAAAGGGGCGTATAACAGTTCATTTATGGCAGAGATAACAAGTCTTTGGTTTAAATGCCTTTGTTTTTAATTTTAGCCATGCACCTGTTAAAGCGGGAGCATTAAATCATGCTTGGTAAGCTTCGGTACATATTGTCACCAAAAAGTGTTAAACAACGCGCTGAATGGGGGCTTACATTGAAGATGTATTGTTTGAGCATTCTAGATAATTTCAAAAAGTGTGTAGGCGACATCGCCTAATTGAAGAATCGAGATCGTACCAATGAGGTAGTAACCGATCTTGATTAGAGAAAGCGATTGATCATTGGTGATTAAAATAACAAAGATGAGGGCAAGCTTATTTATAAAATAATGCGCCAAATATCACTGGATGCGATAGTTAGTGTGCTGCCAACAATTAAGGGCATTGGTTATTCGGTGCTCAAAGCTAGTTTGCAGTTTTATGTTGCGAGTAAAAAACGGTTGCAAGACGAATTGTGTGATTTATTTAGCGATAATTGTGGGAAAATTAGCTTGTAAGCATTGTCTATGATGCTTGGCTTCACATCATGGAAAATATAACTTTTCTCATTAACGAGGAGGAGTACCACATGAGTATTCGCGAATTCAGCGAGAAAGATTACCCAAGAATTTTTCAGATTTATGCAAGGTCTAAGCTAGATGAACTTCGCTTTGACAAAAAGGGCTTCAAGCTCTTGCCTCTAGAAAATGATGAAAAGAGGTTGTCTGCGCTAAAAGAATCAAAAATATATGTTTTTGATGATGGGGAGGTACGTGGCTATGGCGCAATATTTGAGTCAGAGATTAGAGCGCTATTTGTATGCCCTAGTGCAAGAGGTAAAGGGATTGGAAAGCAAATACTTGAGTTTCTTTTGTTAAAGATAAACGGTAAGGCCTCTCTTTTTGTCGCTAAGACAAATGAACCCGCAAAGGCACTCTACAGGGCATATGGCTTTGCAGTGTCCGGTGAGTTTCTTACTGATTATAATGGTGAGCCCGTATATGCTAATGAAATGATTCGAATAAATGGGCCTTGCTAACAAGACGGAGTAATCAAGCTCTGAACGTGTGAGGCGTAATTCATAAGGAGAGTGAAGGTGGTAGATTGTCCTATCAATAAATTTAAAGTTTGGTGGCAAGAATCGCAGATTGATAGTCCATTAAATCAAAAAAGTGCAGTGTGTGTTTCAACCATAGACAAAAGTGGTTTTCCATCAGGCAGGTTCGTTGATCTAAAATCAGTAAGTGATGAAGGGTTTGTCTTTTGCACTTATTTAGACTCAGCAAAAGGTAAACAAATTTTGCATAACGCCAAATCAGCCGTGACCATCTGGTGGGATCATGTTGGCTATCAGATCCGTGTCATTGGTCATGCAGAAGAAGTTTCTGAAGCACAAGCTGATGCTTTTTGGGAAACCAGAACTAGAAGCGCTCAATTAACTACGACAGCTTTCGACCAAAGCGCATTGTTAGAGTCAGAGAGATTGTTAGCAACACGTTTGAAGAAAGCTTCTATGCAGTTTGATGGTGGCCCTATTCCGAGGCCCCAAAATTGGGGGGGATATATCGTTAAGCCCGTTTCGATTGAGTTTCTTACGTTTCGAGAAAGTAGACTCCATTTGCGGGAGTTATATACGCGCACTGATGGTTGTTGGGAAAAGCAGCTTCTTCAGCCATAGAAATGCAGGACAAAGCTATTACATTAACGATTACTACTTAACCGCAATATATAGCGGCGTTAGCTCACTAGGAAGTGCATGTTAAAAATCGCTGTGGTTATTTTCGATTCATTTGAATAACTTTTAAAAATTACACGATCCAGAAGCAAAAGAATGGCTCAAAGAAAACAAAATAAGTATGCGTTAGCAGGAAAGCGGTTTATGGGAAAAGAGGATAGAAAAAGAGGGGTCCATACGCTGATTGCTATTGCAGTGACTTTGCCAAACTCTCAAACAAAGAGAGTCGCCTTATTTAAATTCTTTCATAGTGAGCAGAGTCTCAAGGTTTCATATTGATATTAAAAATAATAAAGTACTGGTTTGGTGGAGGTATGTCAGCGGCATAGCTGACAAATGCCGAAATTAAGGCACGAACAATATCTTGCTGGCGTTTCTGCCTGTACATTTTATTGTTGTGAGGCCTACGTTGCCTATTAAGCTTTCAAAAAGGCAGTTTTTGCACAATAAATACGACCAAAAAAGGTGGCTGTGCACGAGAATATTTTCAATACAAGCTATCTTGAATAGTCCTTTATAAGTAATTCAGCCAATGGAATGTGTGTTATGTTTATTGATGCAAGCCTTTGTTGCTAGTTATTTAATAAACTAAGTTATGGCTTTTAGCCAATCCTCGAAAATGCAAGGCTAGCACCTAGTGTGAGTTATTATGTCTTTAAACAATAACGCGCTGATAGTGCGCCAGTTTAAAATATTATATGGATATATGAACAATGAGAAGTTTATTTACCTTACTACTGTCGTTAGGAATGCTTGGCGGGTGTCAAACTTCAAACAACAGCACACAAACCGATACGCTTGAAGGTGAGTGGCAATTAGAACTAGAAACACTCACTATAGGTGAACAAAAATACACCACCTTTGATGGTGAAAACCGTGAAATGAAAAAAATATTCACTGATAGCCATTTTGCGTTTTCAAGTATTGGTATTAATCGACCTAGGTTTAGTTCGTATTTACTCACGAAAGAACAAAAAGCCATAGCGTTTGATAATTTTGGTGGTTCGCTAGGTCGCTACAGCTACGAAAACAACATTTTGACTGAGCATATTGAATACTCTAGCTTTCCAAATTATGAGGGAGTATCCATTCCTTTCAAAATAACAATCATGGGTGACACTATGATTCAAGAAGGAAACTACCCGCTCATTGAGCTAGGTTTAGGGGAGCAAGATGGATACTTGCGTGCAACTTTCAAACGTATTAAATAAGCATTCAAAGCGATGTAAATAAATCATCAGGATGCGAGGCGCATAACAGATTCACTTCTAGGGGACGAAAAAACAGCGCGTGCTTGTAACGTTAGGCACTATCTCGATGTGGCGGTCTTATGAGGTTATGTATATTGTAACTGTTGGGCTTTTGTTATGATTTTTTCAACTTACCTCCAGTGAAAGGTAGTAAGCTCGAACCAAATAATCCAGAAAAGTGACTGTATCGGTAATGGAGCAGAACGAGCGGGTTTACCTTTAGGCCCCAAATTGAAAGTGAGGCTGAATACAGAGACTAATTCAAGCAATCTAATGAAGACGCTTGCAATCATATCTGTTTTTTCTTTTGCAAAGGATATTGGCGGTGCATCGCCCACTAATATCTTAAAGGGGCTAAACCAGTGCTTATTGAAGAAAGTTTAATTAAAGTGTTTTCAATACGACATAATTGGGTTGCAAATATGAGGTTTTACAGAAAACAGAGTATAAGAGGGGGAGTTAAGTGCCAAAAGGCTAAAATTTGGTTTGTTAGTGCGTTACTCGTTTTAGCCAACATTTCTCATCTGTTGATAAGGTATTAGGGCTTTCTACGTATGCTTTTAACAATTGGTGTTATTATATGTTTTTTGATAATGGGGTTTGTTGAGACATATTTTTATATGAGTTTGGCGGCAAGACTGGCTGAAGCTAATAAGGAAAGTGGTATAAATATTGATCTAAATGAAATTCGTGAAGCAGTTTCAAAAGGAAATCGTTATACTAGCCTTATTGAAGAGCATGAGTGGGTTAAGTTTAAGTGGTTTCGTCGAATACGATTCTTTCTTGTCTTTGTTTTTGTGGTATCGATATTTTTTAATTAAATAGTTCTTTGAAACCAAATAAGAAACAGGAGATATGCTTGCTGCAATTCACTCCGCTCAATTCTACTGAAAAATATCAACCAGCTAGCGTCGGGCTTTTTTATTATTGAAGCTGGCTTGAATCGTGCCTTTTCATTTTAGCCCAATATTTCAAGCTGCTTATTGAGGCATCAGGTTTACTGTTTTGAACACACTAATTAAAGGTTTAAGAAATGCCATTCTTACAGGATGGGGATTGTCTTTTGTATATTTTTGGCTCTTGGCTGACTCTAACTTACTTTTAGCTCACCTACTTTTTGTATCTGTACTTGGTGGCATAGTAAGTACATTTGCAATGGTATTCTATGTACTACCAATACACCTTTTGTTAAGCCGAATCAGGCTAACTAGGCCGAGGTACTATTTAATTGTTAGCCTAATGCCATCAATTATATGTATATTTATTCCTAACTTCACCGATGCTACTGGTAGGTTAATGATAGAGTCAATAATAACTTATGCAGCCTTAGGTGTTATTTTAGTCACGGTTTTTTGGTTGACTGCATGTTATCGTAAACCGAATAACCAAAGTTAAAAGTAATGGCAAAAAAAGGTTTTTTCTTCTCCTACTCAGCTTGTCTAACGATATTGTTACTGGGTTATGAGTATTTAAAGGGTTGAGTGTGGACGTTACATGTTGGTGTTTAAAACTAAGCTTATAATGGTCATGGTGCTCTCATAGACATCTATCACACGTTGCGTTTGATGTTTTATATGGAATGTTGAATTTTTCGTTATAGGAAATATTGTATTAAAGATAAAATTTACATATAACAAAGTTGTGGTAGAAAAGATCAGTGGCTATGTTCGAGACTTTCAATTTATATCTGCCAATAGCATCAGTGCTAAGAACTGTCTTACCAAATCAAAAATAAGGAATAATAAATGCAATTTAGTAAGCTGAAAATCTCTCATTTTTTTTCATTGTTTATATTCGGGATATCAGAAATTTTTGGTACGAAAGTGCGAGATAAGCTAATTGCACAGCAAGTAGGACTGATAGATATATTTTTAAAATTCCGCTGAAACGCTTAGGGATGTTTTTTTCAACTTGTTTCTTCGAAAAAGTGAGCACTCAAATACACATACCGAAGAGGACTCTAAACTAACTAGCTCTTGGCATACTGACGTAATTTCAACGTCAAGCCAAGCAAAATTTAGAGATGTCATTTTTTGAGCTGAGGGAGTGATTTATATATATGGCCTTAGAAGCCGCTGGTGAATTAATAGTAATTGTCGTTCGGCTAATATTTCGTGCTCTAGTTAAAGTGGTGCTGGAGTTTTTAATATGTGGTGCAGGGTATATTATTTGTCGACAATTTTCGAAAAACATAGATCCTGATGGCTTGAGAGTCTTGATTGTAGGCCATGTCTTCTGGGCATTTGTGCTTGTATCGACCGTACTTGGATTCGGCTAGTCAGTGATTTGAGGCTGCCTTTTCCTTTACTCTAAATTAGCGGATGAAGTTGTGGCGTTTTTGCATTGTTTGATTAAGTATAAATACTTGTGCGCAAGTACAAGAATGACCTTGTAAAGCGTGAGTTTTATATCTGTAGAGTCTTACTTCGTTAACAGTGCTGCCTAACAAGCAATTTACTCGGACCGTGAACGGTAAAGGGTTATAGAGATATTTGATATGCCAAAAAAAGAAGTGAAAAGAATTATTCGGGTTGATCATGCAGGTGAGCGAGGAGCCATTAGTATTTACAAATCACAAAGGTTTATCGCACGTTTTTTTTATAAAGATATCGTTGCTCAGCTTGATGAAATGCTTGCGCATGAAAAGAAGCACTTCGATACCTTTAACTCGTGGCTCGTGTCTAATCAAGTTAGGCACTGTTATGCATTATGGCTTTGGTCTCTAGGTGGCTATGTTTTAGGTTTTATAACTGCACTTTTAGGACGTAAGGCGATTTGGGTATGTACAGAAGCTGTAGAGACAACGGTTTTGCATCATTTAGACTGGCAGTTAGACTTTCTTGAGCAGCATGATTTAAGTGCGCACGAGGCCGTGGTTAGTATCAAAGCAGATGAGGAGCAGCATCAAAACTTGGGTTTTCTGAACGGCTCCAATGGCATGAGATATCTTCCGATTCAATTGGTTGTCAAATATTCCACGAGATTTGCGATTTGGTTATCTACCAAGTTGTAGGTCGATATTGCAATGCCTGGGCTCATAAAGTAATAAAAAAACCTCTAATTAAAGGGGCTTATAAATTACTTTTCTCTTAAACAATAATCCCAGGGATCTCCTTACCAAATCCAAGAGCGACGCTACACAGCTTTAGCAGCTGTATGTAGTCAATCATGGTGGTTATCACCTGAACCCATCTTAATGACTACACCGCGGTTTATACGCGCGCCGCCGCCAATAAGGTACGAACATGGGTTGGCAGAGTGTATATCTGCATACCCCATGCCTAATGTGTCTCTGGTACACTTGGATAGTGGTAGTTGGCGCTTGATTGGAGTTATGAGCATCCAGCTACGCCTTTTAAACTGTCGGAGCTCATATATTCACACGTGCAGGGTAAGCCATTTACTATGAGGTATCCTGATGGATATCACTGCAATAGGTATGATTCAAGCACTCCTTCTATGATAGTTAGGCTCAGCAACTAAAGGGCTACTTTACTTGTTTGTCGCCTTCAGCCGAGCATAGTTAGTAGGTGACAAACTCTAAACTGAGCTAAATTTTTTTGAACTTATCACTCCTTAAACCCCTGTAAGTAGAGATATTTTAGAGATCTTAATCTTCTAATAATTTAAATAAGAGTAATACTTATTTAATTCCAGTTGTAATATTTATGTAGTAAGAGGTTTAACTCTCTAGTTTGAGTCTACCTTATCAAAAGCTAAGTTGAGCTTTATAAATATATTTTCAGTCTACAGATTTTTGGTGGTTCGTATGGCTGGACTAAATAAGTTTTAGAATTAATTTTTTGATTATGTAGAACTGTGCGGTTTTGAATGGAGTTATTAATATATTTACATTTCTACCACTTCTTACTCAGGCGAAAGGTCATCATGTAAACAGAAGAATTAAAAATCTCATCTAATAAATTTTTTTAAAAACCATATAAATTACAGTTGCTTAAGTTGGGTTTTATTTGTTGGTTTTTTATGGGGTAAAAAATTAACTGGTATTACTGTTATAAAGGCCTTCGACTCTATAACATTAATAAATTGGTTGTCTGTAAAAGTAAAGTTTATAAATTGAGTTTGTTTTGTGGTTTTTCTTGTTGTTATAATTTATTATAAGTTGCGCCTTTATGATGTTGGCGCTTTGGAATTAATTAAAAAAACTATATTATTAAGGATTGAAATGAAATATTTACTTGGAGTTACTTTGGCCTTAGCTGCGACTATGGCAAGTTCAGCTGAAGATCAGTGGACTGAAAAGGTAAAAATCTCGGAGATTTATACTGGTTATACAGGGGGGTATTTTTTGTTTAAAACATCGAAAACTCACATTAATCCAGCCAAATGCTCAAATTCAGCACTTTATTCTGTGGAGCCATCGAAAATAGACGCGCAGTCAGTATTATCTACTTTATTGGCAGCAAAAATGTCCAATACAGATGTTAAAATTGCTATTTCAGGTAGCCATTGTGGGTCTTCTGATCACGCTAATGGTAAGCCTGCTGTCTCTCGAGTTGGTATATTCTAGAGTTGGTGTGATTGTTTGACTTGCTTAATAAAAGCTTATTAGACACGATGATATTTCCAGTGAAAATATCTTTTTATTGAAAATAAAGTTTATGAGAAGTGTTAACCGATTTTTTGTTGGTTGTGGTGTACAGCAAAAGTTACTTTGGCTGATAGGCACCTTATAGATACGCTTTATTAGCATCAATATTGAAAATAGAACACTAGTTAGCTTAAAATTACTAGCTTTCTTATTATCCACAAAAACTCAGTTTGTTAAACTTTGTGTTTTGAGATGGACTTTAAAAGTAATAATAGTGCTTCGGGGCTATTAAATTAGTAGATTAAAAAATAAAATACACATGGAGTGACGCAAGGAGTATATGAGTCTGCATAAAGTAATAGGCTGACACACTAGAATCGGATAATACACTGCAATAAAATAATACATTTTATGGCAGTGTATCGAGAAACATAAGCCCCTAATTAAAGGGGCTTATTAAGTATCTATCTCCTACACAATAATCCCAGGGATCTCCTTGCCAAACCCAAGGTCAACACCGCACGCTTTAGCTGCTGTATGCAGCACATCATGTTGGTTATAACCTGAGCCCATACTGCTGACCACACCACGGTTGATACGTGCGCCGCCGCCAGCAATAAGGTACGAACATGGATTGGCAGAATGTTTATCTGCGTGTCCCATGTCTGATGTTTCTAGTACAACCGTGCTATCCAGTATGCCTGCCGCTTTCAGCTTTTGGATCAAATACGCGCTTAAGCTACCCAAGTGACTACGCATTTCGGTGTAATACGGGTAGTTTGGTTGACCGTTGCTTCCGCCATGAATTGCATTGTGATAGTGGCCTTGGAAATTCAATTCAGGAATTCGGAACTGTGATTGGTGATTACCAAATGCCAATGAAACCGAGCTGGTCAAGTTACATTGCAGGGCAGCTACGGCAATATCAGCTTGCAAACGGGCTTGTTGACTGAAGGTATCAAAGGTTAAAGCAAACTCGGTATTATCCGGTGCGATACCGCAAGATACGCCACCGTAAAGGTCATCCAGTCGGCGCTGCGTATCAGAAATCGCATCAAGGTGGTCATTCATTCTTTGCACTTCATAACCGGCGAGCCTATTTTTGATTGCATTGGCTGCTGACATATGCGCATTCATGATCGGCGTTTTACTGTTGCTGCCTTGTGCACTGCCAAACACCATTTTGAATACGGTGAATGGGTTTTCTTGGAACGGCAAGTGATTGCGATTGTCTTTGGTTAACTGTCCTTGACCATTACTATGCACACCTAAGTTGAGATAGCGAAACGGCAAGTTAGGACCAAGTGCATTACCCATGGTCACATCATAGCTGTCACTGCCCCAATTTTGCGCTAGTAAGATTGGCATACGGCCATGACCCGCGTTGGAATGTGACATATTGACCATAAAGTTACATTCGGTTTTCACCGGTTCATAGCCTGCGGACATCACGCCCAGTTGCATGCTTTCACCGCTACCTGTTGGGTTCCAAAGTGAAGATATGGACCCGCCTGGTATGTATATCGATACCGTTTTATTTGGTAGCCCAGCGCTTTGCGCATCTGCATCTCTGGCATATAACAGACCAGATACCAATGGTGAAGTGCGGATCAGGGCTGTAGAAATCCCAGAGGCCATAAACACTTTCAATAGCCTACGGCGTGACATCATCATGTTATTTAAATGTTCATCTTTCATTTTATTAACCTTCTGTATTGTGACCCGCACTATTCATTTCTGGACCAAGCTTTGCGATAACGCACAGATTTTAAGGAACCAAACTTCTCTAACATGGCTCTTGGGCTGTTTTGCATCATGGCATCTGTCAATGTGTCTATTTCGCACATGTAACCGACTTTTTCTGTTTCAGATAGGCGTCTATCTTCTTCGTTGGTTGGATCGAGTGAATCATGACCAACACCCATTACGTAGCGGAACATTTGCTGCGGTAAGCAGCTTTGAGCGGAGGATAGATCTGCGATCACGGTACCTAATTGTTTAGCACCATTAAATTGGATAGATTCACTGACTTCTGTGTATTTTTCAGGGGCGAAGAGGGTACCGGATGCATCTATGGTATTACCATTGTTGTCCGCACTTCTGATTTTGCCCACAGCGTCAAAGTCCTCCATGCCGAATCCCATCGGATTGATATACTTTTCGTGACAAGCAGAGCAAGGTTGGCCTTCAGTTAAGCTGTGATACTTAAGTTTGTTTGTAGTGGCAGGGTCTTGCAGCATATCAGACAGTTCAGCCAGCCTTTGTTCTCTGGCTTCAAAGGTGCCTGCTGGCGGATCGGGTTGGTCTTGGCACAACATACGACGGCGTACACGTACTGAGCGCAAAATAGGGTGTGACTCAGCAACCTCAGCCCAACGTGCCATAAATGCACCATTGGCTAATATGCCACCACGGTCAGTAGTATCGACCTTTTGCAACTCTTCGCCAGTGACTCCTGCAATGTTGTAGTGCTCAGCAAGTAATTGATTGACGAAGGTGAAGTTTGCAGTATATAACGAGCTGAAGCTCTCATCAGGTTGAGTCATGATATATGAGAACGTTTCGTTCATTTCTGCCTTCATGGCTGGGACTAATTGTGCAAAACCTGGGTAGATATTTTGATCTTTGGTGGCCACTTCTAGATTACCAGTACCAAGCCAACTGCCCACAAAGTCACCAAGTACAGACTTTGAGCTCTCAGCAAGGCGGTTTGCATGCGCTACGATATTGGCTTCATCACGTAGTTCATCGCGAGCAGCTGCTTGCCAAAGCTGTTGATCGGGTGTTGAGCCGGTAAATGTATAAGATAAGAAAGTGGCCATTTCCCACGAAGTCAACTCGAAGGCATCCGCGTCTAACTCTGAGTTATCAGGATTGGCCTCACCTAATTCATGACGATATATAAACTGAGGTGAAGACAATAGCCCCTCTAAAGCGAGCTTCATACCTGCTTCAACATCTCCATTGTTAAAAAAGCCAGTGGCTATCAATCTGTAATTTTGTGACTCATCTTGTGTTAATGGACGGCGGAATATTTGTGGCGCCAGTTCATCAACTAAGCGATTTGCGCAATCTTCGTTTACAGCATCACAGTTTAACGCAGGTGAAAAGTTGTTCTCAGCGGCCCACTGTGAAAGCTCTTCGGCCACTAACAAGTAGTTGCTGTAGTTAGAGGGCTGTACGCTGGCATGGGTATTGTTGATGAAAAAACCAATTTGAGAATCAGGAGATAGGCCATCAGAGACTTTAAAATTCACACCTAGCAAGTCTTCGACCGTATTTTGGTATTCTGTTTGAGTTAAAATCTTCAACTGTCTTGCCCCATATGCCACAGGCGCAACCCCAATATCACAAGTCAAAGGTGCAGGCCAAAGTGTTTGCAGATACGCCGCGATGTCTGTTGCACATTGCTCATCACACGCACTTGGTGTGCCATAAGGCATGGTGGTGACAATGGTATCAATCATGGTTTGTATATCTCGTTCAGTATCAAGTGCTGGGAATGACCCTAAGCCGCCTGCTTCTGAGCCGTGACAACCTGCACAACCCGTTTGATATAGCTGCCTACCTCGGGCAATGGGATCGGTTTGGGTGACAATGATGCGCTCAATATTACTTGACTCTGAAGGCACTGAATTGTTGAGTGCAATGACCTTGTAATCGAACTCGCCTGACTCAGGTAACCCAGATTCATAAAAGCTTGAGTTTGATGCCAGCTCAGCAGCCGTTTGCCAACGCCCATCCAAGCTTTTAAAGCGCACCAGATAATTGGTTTCGTTATTGCTGTTATCACGCCAATTCAATTGTGCTTTGGCATCGATGGACAGCACACTTGCACTGAGCTCTGTGGGAGCTGCGGGTTTTTCTGCCATAGCAACTGGCTCAAAACTGTCTTGCTCGGCAGTCAAATAAGTCAGGTTGAAATAGACAGGTACAGATTCACCAATACTTGAGAGGTTGGCAACAATACGCAAAGCTTCTATGCCATAGTCCATTTCAAAGCTTTTACTGTCGATGATCATGGGTGAAAGCGTGCTAACATTGACTTTGCCGGCGGAAAGTTTGACAACCAACACATCAAGACTCATCTGCTGGTTAATGCCGTGTAAGCTCATTTCTCCAGAAATATTCTGAATAATAGGTTGGCCAATCTCCATATCATTTAATAGTGCATTGTCAATTTGGGCGCTGAAGTAAGCAACCGGCAGTAAGTCCGTTTCAAACAGTAAGTCTAAAATTCGACTGTTTCTGATATCCACACCAGTCGAAATGGTACTTAGATCGACTGCCAGTTTAACGTTACCATCGTTATCGATACTGCCAGACAGGGCGGGCGATTCGCTATTTTGTGTTACAAACTGATTTAACTCTGCAACGTGATCTTTTTTAACTGACACATAACTCAGTAAAGATGCCGTACTATCGAGTTGCCATAAACCTGTTTCAGCCACATCCGCGGGAGGCAGTGTCGGTTCAGAGTTTGAGCAAATATCACCACTTAAGGTCATGGTGACATCACCAGTTAAGCCATTTTTATTGGCGACAAAGCCTAAACCAAATGACTGGTTGGCGTGTATGGTATGGTTTTGTGACGAAATGGTACAGCCTGTATCATGACAATTGAAATCACCATTCCAGCTGTTTTGCAGTGAAATACCTTGATCCCATGTAAGCTCGATAGACCAATCATTTAGGTCCTGATCTGACTGGTTATCAATGACAATCTCTGTTTTAAATCCATTGTTCCAATTGTCTGGAATAGTGAAGGAACACTGTGCCGCTTGAACAAAAGAGGCACTGGTTAGTAGGCTTAAACAGGCAGCGAACTTAGCGATTTTAGGCGTATGAGACCAAGTATCAGTCAAGGTAAAAAAGCGTGTTAAAGTATTGCGTTTCATCTTCTTCCCCTCCTATTGCTGCGCTTCAAAAACAAAGTTAAAGCTCACAGGCACGGCATAACTGATCACCGATAAGTTTGCCAATGTTCTGAGCGTTTCAATGCCAGACTCTAAACCAAAGTCTGTGGCGTGTAGTACAATTGGCGTTAGGCTTTGCACCATAATTTTATTGTTTGCAAGACGTTGAATAACAACATCAGCGTTCACTTCTTTAATAACGCCAGTGAGGTTGAGTGTGGCTGAGATAGATTGCTTTTCTGTGCTTCCAATGGGAAGTGCTACTAACGCGGCGTAGTCAATTGAGAGTAGGGCTTCGGCCGATGGGTATGACTCGGTATCGAATAAAAATTCTTTCATTCTGCCATCACGGGTGCTGTTATTGGTAGCAACACTGCTGAGGTCAATGGCTAACCTTGCAACTCCTTCTGGTGTAATGCTGCCGCTAATGTTGCCAAAGGTGTGTGACTCTACGAGGTGCTGTTTTTTGGTCGATATAAAGTGAAGATGAGAGCTTTGAGGGTCTAACACAAATGGTGCGCTGATGGGGGGCGCCTCAGGTTCTGAAACTTGAATAGTGATTGGATCGCTGGCTGTGCTTATTACGCCATCGTTGACCGTTAACGTGACGCTAAATGTGCCTTCTTCTTCATAAATATAAGTAGGGTTTGGCTCACTCGAAGTCTGTCCGTTGCCAAAGTCCCAGCTAAATGTGAGTGCATCACCGTCTAAATCAGAAGATTCATCGCCTTTAAAACTTATCGTTAGCGGGTAGTCGCCTGATGTGATAGAAGCTGATGCAATCGCAGATGGCGCGTGATTAATGCCGCCGTCTAACGAACATAAACCACCAAGGGAAGGTGTTGTTGGGGCGTCATTTTCCTGCGCTTTTTGAGCATTGAAACCAAAATCTAAACTCTGGCCCGGGTTAATGGTGCGATTGTAATTTTCATTGATGATTTCATACGGGTTGTTGCCACTGTGCCTAGCATGCCATACGCCCGTCAACTTGGTGTTGTCGGCAAATGCCATGAGTACTTTCCAGTCGGAGATGGCGACACCTTCAGTATTGGTAATGGTGACTTTGCCACGAAATCCTGAAATCCACTCTTGCTCGACTTCAAATGTACACTGTGCAGATTCAGGCTGAGCTTCACTAATGGTGACTTGTATAGGGGCTGCAAGGTAATCGTTTGTGCCATCATTGATAGTCAATAAAACAGAGTAAGCGCCAGCTTGCTCAAAGGTATGCTGCGGGTTTATTTCATTGGAGATTTTTCCATCACCAAAATCCCACTGATAGCTTACATTATCAGACGGTAAATTAGTCGCCTCGCTAGTAAAGTTGATTGTTGCGGGTACTGTGCCTTGGTTGTTAGACGCTGATGTCACAACCTTAATATCATTATTTTGTGAGCCTGCTTCACAAATACCAAATAATCTTGGTGTGGTAACGGCTTGTCCATTGCTCTTTTTGACATTAAACCCAAAGGCTTTGGATGAACCCGGATGAATCGTGCTATTCCAATTGAGGTTGCTAAATCGATATGGACTATTGCCACTTAACTGGGCGCGCCATGCATTATTAATTGACTCGCCTTGACTAAATTCAAGTCCCACTTCCCAACCGTTTACAACCGAATCAGTATCGTTATACACGATGACCTCAGCGGTATAGCCACTTTGCCATTCATTTTTTACATTGAACTCACATTGTGCAGCCAAGCCGTGTAGTGGGTGCCCCAAAACCATTAAACAGAGGCCGATTTTTAAAAATCGGTGCTGCTTGTTGTTGTATCTATGTTGTCTCATGAAAATTCCCCGAAACATTGCCAATTGACATGTTATTTCTCTACTGTTCTTCTTTGAACAGGCATTCGACCAGAACTCACAGGCTACGATAGCTGATGCATAAATCGGGTATAAGGAGAGACCAAAGGTTGGAGGTATGACATGACATGTCAAAGACGTGAATACCGATAGGCTACGCAATGCGCATACAAAACAACAGTATGCACATTGTCACCATTTTAAGCATTGGCATTCAGCAACCCCGCTATCTTAGTTTTCACCTTAGACCGGAAGCTTTGCGTCCCTTTTTTTCAAAAGGTTTGCTATTTTAAGCCTGTCAAAGGAACTTAGCTTAAAACCGTCATAACCGCAAAGCTCCAGCTGCAACTTTCACAGTATTTGCACATTTCACCTTAAAATGCTTTATAAAGTCATACAAAAGCCTCAGGTTTTTCCTGATAAGTTTATATAAATTAGTACCTTGCACTAAAGTCGTATTGTGAATGCACAATTTGAAATGAGGTGAGGGTTGTGCATGCCTATAGAGCAAATAGACACATTCAGTAATGTGATCAGGAGGAGGCTAAGCTGCTTGCAACCCACAGCCAGCATTGTGTCTTTTTTGGCATCATTAACGTTAAAGACTCTTCAATTACCTCATCCTCCAATAATATTCAAATCTAAGATCAACTCATCGAGCATGGTTAGGCTTCAAAGTTTCGCGAAGTTAGCTAAATACTTACTAGGGGGCATATTACCGCGAATTGACCGATGCTTAAGTTGCAATAAAAGCACAAGTTGGACCATGTTTAGCCTTAAAAGCGATCAAATGTTAGTTAAATGTTTATTCGTGATGTATTATTTCTTTGTATCGTTCCAAATTTATGAGGGGTGAAATGAAAAAAATAATATTTGATACAGATCCGGGTATTGATGACGCGATGGCATTGCTGTTCGCTCATGCGTGTAAAGATATTGAAGTGGTAGGCATCACCACTACTTTTGGCAATGCAAGTATAGAAAATACAACGCATAATGCACTTTATCTAAAACAACAGTTTGATATATCTGCTGAGGTCGCTAAAGGGGTCAACATTCCGCTAGATCAAGTGAAAACAGAACCTGCTACCCTCGTACATGGTGAGAATGGGTTAGGCAACATCGAAATACCTAAAGTGATAAACACGCAGATATCCCCTCTTGTTGCACATGATTACCTTATTGAAACCATTAAACAGCAACCAGGTGAAATTACATTAGTTGCGGTAGGTAGGCTGACAAATTTGGCCATGGCAATTAAAAAAGCGCCTGAAATTGGTAAATTAGTGAAAGAAGTCATCATTATGGGAGGTGCGTTTGGGCACAACGGCCATACTGGAAATCTGACACCATTTGCAGAGGCGAATGTTTATGGTGACCCTCTGGCTGCCGATATGGTAATTAACGCAGATTGGCCTGTCACTATTGTTGGGTTAGATGTTACGCAGCAAACCTTTATGTCGAATGCGTATTTAGACAAACTGCGAACTAGCAGTGCAAAGTATGGACAATTTCTTTATGACATTACTCGCTTTTACGCCAAATTCTACAGTGATGATCTAAGTTTAGATGGGTTTTATGTACATGACTCCTCTGCAATGATGTACTTGGTTGCACCAGAAATTTTTACGACTAAGCAAGGTCATATAAGGGTTATAACCGATGGGCCTGCAAAAGGCCATACGTTGTTTAAAAGTTCAGATAGAGTTTTTCCTATTGATGAGTGGGCGACTAAACCAAAACAAACCATAGCAATTAATGTTGAACCCCAAGCATTCAATCAACGTTATTTCGATACTATGTGTGGTAATTAAGGCTTTTTATTGCGCCAGATAACGTGCGCACATTATCTATTTTCTTTGCTATTACTTTTAAAAATTGACTAATAAAAGTGGAAGTCATAGAAGTTAGAGTAGTTCTATTTTTTATTATGTGTGCATTGTTTTAAATTTTTTTAATAATGATTTTTTAAGCTGGTTGGTTAGTTTTTTGTTGGTTAATTTTTTAAATTTTAATGGTTTGTTGCTTTTTGTTTTTGGTTTTTATTTGGGGTATTTTTGTTTATTATTTAGCTTTTGAATCTTGTGTTTTATTTGACATGAGTTTTTTTATAGATATAATTCGGCACCAGCATAGAGGGGCTATGCATTTATATATTTAAAAGGACGACACATGCTTAATAAAGCACTTTTCACTTCTGCATTCATTTTTTCTGTTTCAGCTCAAGCTTCAATTTCTACATATAATTTAACACCTGTTGTTAAATCACCTTTCCCATTAAGTTATTCTGAAACTGATAAAAATGGCCTGGATGATGCGAATAAAAAGCTTGGTTATTTATCTGAGTTTTCTAAAGCATATGTAGATGTTTCTAAACATTTTGATACTGTTGAATCGGTATGTTTTGAAGTAGATACTGAGTATTCTGGTGCAGGCTCTACACCAGGTATGGCCGGTGTTTCAATGTATAAGTATTTTGTATACAGTGAAACATTCAGAGGTGATAACCGCGCAAGCACGAGCTCTGGTAGCTTGGCAAGACCTACTTTTTCTAAGTGTTTCACAGAGAGTGAAGGTTTTGCTAAAAGCTTCATTAGAGAAGGAAAAATCGCATTTACTCCATTCACAACTGATCCACGTGTAACCATCAGTGATGTACGCATTCAAGTTAGTGGCCTTTCAAAAATCAAAGGTGATTTGGTTACTTTGAATGCTCAATTAAATGCGTTGGGAGCACATACTGGTGAAATCTTGACTCATGCAGTTGAGCCAAATGTGACCTATTCAGTAAGTATTATCGAAAATAATATGACTTATAACGATAAAGGCGATAAGTATCGCTCTGTTGGTGTGAGTTATATAAATAATCAGGGTGAAAAAGAAATTAAATCGGTTAATGATTTTTCATCTGAATATATCGAAACTCAAGGTGAAATTGAACTGTTTTTGATTGGTAATGATGCTACTAGTAAAGGTGATGTATCTATCAATATAAAAAAGGTAAATATAGATTAATTTAATATATATTTAAAATTGGCCTGGTTGTTTAATAAAAGCTACCTCTGCAAAGCTTAGTCTTTGTATAGGTGGCTTTTTTAATATGCTTTAATATATTTTTTTGAAAAACGCTACTTTTAAAGTGCTTTAGCGACAATGTTATTTTACTTTCTCTGTATGTGCATCTATGTATGGTGGCACATAACACGGGGTTGGGGACACTTTTAATCAGTTCAATGCGAATTTGATCTCTCTCAATTATGCTCAGCTTTAACTGCTCATTTACACAAAGTTGGTTCTTTAATTAAGCATAAATACGTTATAGTATTTGTGGCTTATTCATTACTGAACTTCATTGTAAAGTCAAAAGGAACTTCAAAAGGCACTCATCCAAAGATGTAGGGAGAATTAATGCGCACCTGTGGTTATATCAAAATTGACGATGCATCTATTTATTACCAAGTATCAGGCAACCTAAAGGGTAAACCTTTTGTGTTACTCCATGGTGGACTCGGTTCGATGAAAGACTTGACGCCGATACATAAATACCTTGCTGATGAATACTGTCTAATTTACATTGATTTGCGAGGCCATGGTAAATCAACCCTAGGTAGTGTCAAACTGAGTTATGAGCTATATCAAAATGATGTTTTAGCCATATTATCTTTCCTGAAAATATCTCAATTTTCACTGTTTGGGTTTAGCGATGGCGGCATTGTTGCCTATCGAATTGCCGCTCAATATCCTGAAAAAGTAGTTTGCCTGATAACGCTTGGATCACAGTGGCGTTTGGAGTCTGGGGATCCTTCAATAGAGGTGTTAAAAGGCTTAACTGCAGAGTTTTGGTTGGAGAAATTTGCGGATGATGTCGACAACTATCAGTTATCTAATCCACAACCACACTTCCATAAATTGGTTGATGCAGTAAAAGCGGTTTGGCTAGATACAAGTGAGTCTGGATATCCAAATAGTGTGGTAGAGCAAATTCATTGTCCCACTCTTATCATGCGAGGAGATCATGATTTCTTATTCTCGTTAGATGAGGCCGCTGCTTTACAAAGCAAGGTGAAAGATGCTGATTTTGCAAATGTCCCATTTACAGAACACGCTTCTCATCAAGAGTCACCTGAACTTGTGGGAAAAATACTGCAACAGTTCATGTTAAAAATACGATGAGTAAGATGGGGGTTGGGAAGCATTTACGGGAAATACATTAATTTTGCATTTTTAGCTACTTATCTTCAGCATTTTTTCTTTATCATAGTTAATGAATTACTTAAAGCAATTAGAGTCACACAGATTGAAAAAATAACGCAATCAAAAAACCACCATGACAAAGGAAATTAAAAACTGGCTTGCCTATAATCGCGCATTTATACAACGTCGCAATATTGCTATTTGGCTCCATGCCAACGCGATTTAAAAATGGCAAATTACTGACCAACATGGTAAGCGTAGTCGTTCAAATAAATATTCTGACTTTGTATTTGAAACTTGCCTGAGACTTCGGTTTGTTTTTAATTTGCCACTTCGAGCACTTGAAGGGATCGTTAACTCACTCCTCAATTTAATGTATGCGCCTATTCAGTCCCCAAAACGGCCTGTGCAAGCGAGGAACGCAGCTTAATGCTCAATACCTGACCAAGCTCTGAACTTGGCGTAAGTAGTCATTACATTGTTAGTGCAGAACTATCGATGGTACATGTATCTGATGGTGAAGTGTTAGGTGATCTACTCGATCACTGCGCTGAAATGTTGACGGAGTAACCTGTGATGGTGCTTATGATACGCGAGATTGCTATGTTAAAATTGCGGCTAAAGTTGCTGTAGATCGACTCCCGCAAATGGAAAACGCCCAATATTAATACATCAATTTGGTTTAAGACAATGGAAAGAAAAGTCTGGCTATCATAACGTTCACTGGCCGAAACGGGTGTTTATCGTTCTAAGCAAATTGCGGGTGACACGCCAAAAAGCCGCATCTTTAATTGCCAACAGACAGAAGTGATGATTAAGCCAAGGTATACCTAATTATCAGTAAAAATGACAAGACCATTAGGAGGGACCGATTACGGGTGAGTGTATAAGGGTCTAGTTCTATTTTATGGATTTTTTAATTTTTTTAGTGAGAAACTAGTGTTAATTTACGAGGCGAGTCACTTTTGATTGGCCTAGTCTTTAGTTAATTGTAAAACTTAAACTAAAGTGTTTTCAGGTAATCGTTTATCAGTTAAAGTGCATGGGCAAATTGGATGTCGCATGCCAAGTAGTCGTTTGAAGCTTGATCTAACTTTGTCAGTTAGTGATTCCACATATATAACAGATTCAAATATTTTTTAGGTTCTAACCAACACTATGCAGTGATTAGAATGCTATTTATGTGACGATTATTAAGGTGTTAGGTTTTATGGTAGAAAATCGGGATAATAATTTTGAAATATAGAAGTGATATAGACGGTTTAAGAGCTATAGCAGTAATGTCAGTTGTTGCTTTCCATGCGGGAATCACAGCACTCTCTGGAGGCTACGTTGGTGTAGATGTGTTTTTTGTAATAAGTGGATACTTGATTACAACATTAATATACAACGAAATGAAAAATAACGATTTTAGCTTTGGTCGATTTTATAAAAGACGAGCAGCAAGGTTGTTACCTGCGTTATTTATAACGCTATTTATTGTGCTCGTATTTGGGTTTATAAACTATAACAACAAGACATTTGATAATTTAGGAAAAGAAGTTTTCTTTTCATCCTTTGGTGGTGCAAATATCCTCTTTGCTCAAGGGGTGAACTATTTTGCTAAAGATGAAGCTTATCAGCCATTAATTCATATGTGGTCTCTAGGTGTTGAAGAGCAATTTTACATAATTTGGCCTGTTATTTTGTTGCTTACTTTTAAGTTTGCAAAGAAACTAATCATACCCGTTGCTAGTATTTTATTTTTTATTTCTTTAGGCCTATCGATTAATTCTGTTGCTGAAGGTCAAACCAAAGGCTACTTCCTTCTGCATTACAGAGCATTTGAATTGTTAGTTGGTGTTATCACAGCATTGTTGATATTAAAAAATAAAGGGTATAATTTCAGTGAGAATGTAAAGCAAGTTTTAAGTTATACAGGCCTCTTTTTGATCGCCGTTCCAATGTTGATTCTTGATGAAACCTCTAACTTTCCAGGTGTTAATGCTCTATGGCCCTGTATTGGTACAGCGTTGATTATATCTTTTCCTAACAATGGCTTGGTTACTAAACTCTTATCTCATAAGTGGATGGTTTTTGTAGGGTTAATTTCATATCCATTATATTTGTATCATCAACCTTTAATATCATTTATACACTTTTACAATTTACAATTGTCTTCATTAGAAATGTTTTCAGTTGTTACGCTTATTTCAACAGTTGCTGCTTGGTTGACATACAAATATGTAGAGAAACCTTGTAGAAGGATGGTTCACTCAACTGAGTCTAAAGCGTCTACTATCAAAATAGCTTCAATGGCTGCACTAATCCCTATGTTTGCTGTCGTAGGCCTATTTATTGCGAAAACCAATGGGTTTGAAGCTAGATTCAAGTACCTAAACCCGTTTGCCCTAGAGATCAGTGCTGCGCATTCACAAACATTCCATGAAAATTTTGAGCGTGGATTTAATGTCTCAGATTCTAAAGAATCAAGCGTATTATTTGTTGGCGATTCAGTTTTGCA
This sequence comes from Pseudoalteromonas luteoviolacea CPMOR-1, assembly GCF_001625685.1. Classification (GTDB taxonomy): domain Bacteria; phylum Pseudomonadota; class Gammaproteobacteria; order Enterobacterales; family Alteromonadaceae; genus Pseudoalteromonas; species Pseudoalteromonas luteoviolacea_K. The sequence goes on from NZ_AUYC01000030.1 coordinate 63,664, forward strand.
ACACTACATACTACCAATGAAGTTGGCGCTTAATCTTGCGGATGATGATGTGGATACGGTTACTAGAGGTGGGTGTGTACTACTTAAAGGCGCCGATTTTATAGATAAATTCTCAGATATATCATGCAATGATCTACGTGCTGATTTGTACAATGTAGAGAAAAAGTATAAGTATGTTGTATTATCACAAGCATGGAGCGGTTATGACTCGTCGGTGTTAAATTTCGACGACGGCGCTAATGGTTATTCAAAGTGGTCGGGACTTCTAGATAACACTGTTGAGCACTTCTTGAAGATAGCCGATAAGGTTATAATTTTTGGTGCGCACCCTCAAGTGGATGGTACTTTGTCATTACAGCCCTCCATTACAAGTCGTAAAGAAAATTTTATTCATCACTTGAATCGACTTGAGGTCACTAATATCAGTCAGCTAAATCAAGCTAGTTCTTTCTTTGAGAGATATAATCAAAATAAAGATGTACTAGTCATCGAACCGTCTGACATTTTCTGCCAAGAAGCATGTACTTTGCATAATGGCGAGTGGTCATTCTATAGTGACTCTCAACATCTATCTAATGCTGCCACGGACTATGTCAGTAGTCATATAACGAAGAGTCTTTTATAAAAATAAGATAGAAAAGTCAGTTGGCGTTTTTGCGCCGCTGACTTGAGCTTTTCGGGTCAGAGGGTTACTCATGTAATATTTTCATTTTATTGCTTTGAGTAAAAGTAGCTTACGATAAGTGTTATTTTTGCAATATTTAGGCTATGTAACTGTAATACTGATTATAAAAGAGTACGATATTAATAGTTTGGTAAATTTTAAAAGCTTTTAATTTTTTATAATGAGTTTTAAAAGATCTATATTTTGGGTAAGTACTTGTACAAATAATTTAATAAATTATGTAGAAATTAAAAATCATTACCCTTAAGTGTATATTTCAATGATGCGTGAACCTGTCAATTTAATGTAAAGTTACAAGTATCACATACTAAAACAAAAATCTTTAAGTCGTTTTAGAGCTTGTTTTTAATATATTCGAATGTTATAAAATCTACTTATATTGTTAAATTATCATTTTGGTAAACTCGTTCTTTGAGTGGTATATACATAGTTAGTTAAAAACTGCTATTAACGAACACTTCAAAAGGGATTTTGTATTTTGAAAACTCTTATCTATGCATTTCTTTTTCTTGTTTCAACTACTATTTATGCATCTAATTTTAAAGTCTTACAACTTCCTAAACCCCAAAATTTAGCTGAGCCTCCGTATATCACTATTGCATTACCTGCATCTTATGCAGCTGATACAAAAAAGGTATACCCAGTAATGTACCTACTAGATGGTGAACTCAATGGTGAGCTCGTTGACAGCATGCTAAATAGGTTGTATCAGTCTAACGGAGCGAATGAGCACATTATTGTCGGTATTACGAGTCGCGATCGTCTTAGAGATTTCGCGCCAACTGTCAATAAAGATCCGCGAGGGCCGGTAGGAGCAGGTGGGGGCGGTGATAAATTTTTAGACTTTATTGAAAAGGAGCTCATTCCACAGGTTAATAAGACTTATCGCACTAACAATTTTAATGCTGTAGCAGGCCACTCAATTGCTGGCTTATTAGTTGTTCATAGCTTTCATTCCAGACCAAAACTTTTTCAAAGTCATTTGGCCTTTAGCCCCGCAGTTTGGTGGGGAGCCCGAGAAACATCTAAGGCGACGAAAAAGTATGTGACTTCCAAGCAGCCTATTAAAAATTACCTATACCTGAATATAGGGAGTGAAGGTGGAGAAATGCGTGAAGTTTATAACTCTCTATCACAAACAATTTTGAGGAATCGCAATCTTGATTTAGAGCTCAGACTAAACGAGTTTAATGACGACTCCCATGACTTTACAATGGCGGCGGGGCTGTTTAATGCGCTGACAGGGCTTTATCAATATCAGCAACAGCAAGGCATGTAGAGTGCGTGTACGATAGCAGGTGCTGCGATGTTGGGGGTTTTCCGAATGTAATACGTGATTGACTGCTGATGCTCAATGAGTGAATACAATGAGCATGCCAATACTCTAATATCACTTTTATTATGTTGATTTTTATTTCGGCTAAACTATCAGATAGCTTTGGCCGAATTTTAACCCATGAACATTTTTAACGAGCTAGTTTACACGTCATTTTTAAAAGCCAAAATATCTCCTGGCTGACAATCCAAGTAATTACAAATTTGCGCTAGAGTTTCGAAACGAACCCCCTTTACTTTACCTCTTTTAAGCAGGGATAAGTTGGCTTCTGTGATACCGATGGCTTTTGCGAGCTCCTTTGATGAGACTTTTCGCATAGCCATAACAACGTCAAGGTTAACGATGATCTCCATGACTAAATAAACTCCTTGTTTTCATCTTCGATCTCTTTTGCTGCTTTTAGCAAGTAGGCAACAATTGCCAGCAAACCCAGTGTGATCAGCTCATCAAAGTCGATGGTTAAGACCACTTCAGCATCACCAAAAATAGCCTTATGCCAAAACCCCACACCTAATGTCAGTGCGATGTAGTAAACAGTTGATGCAATCTTAAGGAAGATAAAGTTGATGAAACAGCGAAAGCACTGATGAGAGAAAAACATCCCTTTTTCAAATAATGACAACAGCTTACAAACCCAATAAATGGCAGCGACGACAAACAGCAGTATTGGTGCGCTGGCTAAAAGTAACACCCACTGGTTTACCTGATCAGACGTCCATAAGATATTGAACAGTGCGTTATCAAAATAATTAATTTGGTTGTTGAACACAAGTTGGTAAAGATTAAACACAATAACCAATGCGGTTATGGCGATGACAACTAGGCGGATCGTACCGCTCTTTCTTTGAATTGTTTCTATTGTTTGCGACATGAGTAATCCGTATTCAGCCCTGCTTCTTGTGATGAACTATATCACACATAAATTTATTTCTGAAAAAAAATAAAAATTTATCGTTTTACAATAATTTTATTTCATGTAATGATGTTTTCAAGTTACCAAGGAGAATCAAATGGAGAACCAAATAATGAATAAGAACCTATCTGCATTTAAATCGGTCGTTATCAGCGCCGCTATCGGCTCAAGTATTTTATTAACAGGGTGTCAGTTTACCAATACGCTAGACAGCACCAAGGCGATACAAGCTCAGCAAGTCACAGAGTTGGTAGAGCTCGAAAGTTTATTCAGCCAAGATCAGATCAATAAGGTATCTCTATCAAACGATGGAAAGTGGATAGCCTTTATGCAAATGAATAACGGCGGTCAAAATATTTTTGTATTACGTCAGGGCGATCAATTAGAGAATGCAGTTGCACTCACTGATTTTGCTGACGGGGTCGACGGTTTTGTCTGGTCGGCAAATAGTAATGAAATACTGTTTAATAAAGATTTTGAGGGAAATGAGAACGACCAAATTTTTACTTTACGTTTTTCTCCCCAGCAGACGAAGTTAGCACCTGTTATTAATCGATTAACTCACAGAGATGATGTGGATTACATGTTTGTCGAGCAGGTAAAGAATGACTCTAATAAAATAGCGGTTTTGGCCAATCACAATAGCAGCCAAATGGATCTGTTCCATATTGATATCAACACACAAGCAATCACCTTGATGCAAGACAATGATATTTCATTTTTTACTTCCCAATTGGATGATGATGGTTATGCTGCTGTTGCCGCTAAATTAAACTCCGACAACTCTGTCACAGTATACAAACGTGTTGGTGATGGTTGGCAAGAAGTGTTTCAATCTGAAGTGGGCGAAAATGTCAGTGTGATCAGTTACGACAGTGACAGTAATAAGGCCTTTATTTCTGGCAGTATTCAGGGCCGGGATAAAGAGGAGTTATTGGAGCTAGACTTAACGACTCATAAACTAAAAACCGCACATAAAGACCCTGAAAATCAATCTGATTTATATCAGGTTATATTTGATAAAGTGGGTAAGCCGGTGATTGTTTCGTATTATGGTGGTCGCTTACGCAATTATGCTTTGAGCAATAGCACAGCCACAACAATGCGAAAAATAGAATCACAGCTTAGTGGCGACTATGATTTGTTAGTCGAAAAGATTGAACATGATAAAGGGCAGTGGTATCTCAAAGTATCATATGCTGATAGGCCTGACGAAAAGTTTGTGTATAACACCAACTCGGGCACATTGACTGATTTGTTGAACCAAGCACCAAGTTTTAACCCCGATTTATTGGGGGATAGAAGTTCGATAACTTACACCGCCGCAGATGGTGTTCAAATCCAAGCATATCTAACTTTACCAAAACAAATAAAGCAAAATTTGCCTACGATTATCTTACCACACGGAGGCCCATGGGCTCGAGACGAATGGGGGTATTCAAGTAATTATTTTGTGCCGATCGCTCACTTTTTTGCAAACCGTGGTTATGCTGTTTTACAACCAAACTTTAGAAGCTCGACAGGGTTTGGCAAACAGTTTATTGAGCTTGGTAATAAAAATTGGGGTACTGGCGGTATGCAGCAAGACTTAACCGATGGCGTTAATTACCTTGTTGAAATGGGTATTGCGGATAAACAGCGTGTAGGGATCATGGGCGCTTCTTACGGTGGGTATGCCGCTTTAGCTGGCGCGACTTTTACACCCGATATATACAGTGCAGTGATTTCATATGTTGGGCCTTCTAGCCTTACGGCGATGGTTGAGTCTTTCCCTGCGCATTTTAGGCCTTATATGGGCACTGTTTTTGCGGGTGTTGGAGACCCTTTAATTGAGGCGGACAGAGTGGATATGGAGTCACGATCTCCCATTAATTTTGTTGACAAAATAAAGGCGCCAATCATGTTAATTCAAGGTGCAAATGACCCGAGGATCCCACAATATCAATCAGATACGATTGCTAAAAAGCTATTTGAAACTGACAGAGCTGTTGAGTATATCCTAGCGAAAGATGAAGGACATGGTTTTAGGTCACAAGATAATAAGTTAGCTTCAATTATTGCGATGGAGGCCTTTTTTGCGAAGCACTTGGGAGGCATGCAATCATCTAAGGTTAACCCAAAGGTGAGAGATCACTTAACTTCATTAAAGGTAGACGTAAGTAAGTTGTAATGACTTATCTCTCACTGTGTAATGCGCACTGGATAGTGCGCTTTTTTTTTATTCAAAATTGAGCCTGCATAGAGCAAAATAAAGGAAGCGTACCTTGTGCTCACTGTTAGCCCGTCGAGCTAATACTATACTCGACGACAGAAACAGAACATAATGTGCGTGATAATAAGTACATATAGCATGCTCTATTAATTGCTATTGCAAGGTCTTTAATTGAAAAAGCTAACAATCACTCTTGTAACTATTTGCTTTTTAACTAATAGGTTGGTAATAAAACCGGAGTGATATTGGCCTATATAGTGACCTTTCTTCTAACTAGTTTATTTGGCTAGCAATCGAAAGGCTTGAAAAAAAATCTAGACTGATTGAATTTGAGTTCATTACAATTTGGTTATTTAATGAATTTAACTTAGGATAAAAAGCGGTTTGGGCATTAGGGTTATATGGGGCAATTGTGTTGAACTGTCGACTTTTATTACAAAGGTTTTTAATGATGATTCAAAAGTCATTCTTATTTTATATATCAGCTAAATAAAAGTTTCACTGCATTTATATTCTAATTCGTTTTTACCAGAGGTTTCGTTTTGTCCACAATTCAAATTGCTCGATATGTCATCTGTTTCGCTTGGCTATACCATGGTATTTTTCCAAAGTTAGTTCATGTTGCACCATTGGAGCGCCTAATGGTTTCTAGTGCAGGCTTTTCAGAAGAAGTATCAATTATGATTACCCGTACTGCTGGAGTAGCAGAGGTATTATTTGGTTTGGTGTTTTTCTTTCTTTATAAGCATAAACTCATCAATGTGTTAAATATACTTGGTTTAATAGGTTTACTCATAGCTGTGTATGTATTACAGCCTCAGTTGTTAATTGAAGCATTTAACCCGGTTACGACCAATATACCACTGATTGCTTTAAGCTATATCTTACTCAAAGAAAGCGCCGAACATAAAAAGTCCTAGCCGACTTTTGACTTTCGCCCGTTGTCAAAATAGCGTGTTTTATCTAATTTATTGAGAGTTTGGCAGTGCAGAGCAAAGTTGTTTGCTCATTGCATAAGTGACTTAAACGTGTGTTGCGCTTAAAAGTTGGCGTTTTTTTAGCCAGATTGCTGATTGCCAATAATATGAAAGTTAATAATTATAAGTATAATTTTCATGTGGTTAGAGTTTAATGTGTACGGATGCACATAGTGCTGTCGTATAAGTGACGTAAAACAATCGGCAAACTTGCGTAACAGCATACGAGCGCTTTCCACATAATAAAATCTCAAAGAATGAACGGTCACAACAAATATGAAAATAAATGCTGAATTAGTGCTCAGTGCAAGACAAGATAAAGCGTGGTCTCAAGATGAGTTAGCAATTGTATCTGGGCTTAATCTAAGAACGGTGCAAAGAATAGAATCAGAAGGCACGGCGTCGTTACAGTCAAAAAAAGCGATTGCATCAGCATTAGATCTGAGTATTAGCGAGTTGGACCACGAGGAGCCAAAGACAATGACAAAATATGAATATAAAACGTTAGAACTGCCGTTTAAATTTGGGATTTTTAAACAGGGCACACCAGATATTGACGAGGCATTAAATGCAGAAGGTAAAGATGGGTGGCGTTTAAAGCAAATGGTTTTACCTGCTTCATCCAATATGGGGCAGTCTGAAAAAATGATTGCAATTTTGGAGCGCGAGTTAGTTGAATAACCATATTACAACACGGTGTTTGTAGTTGAGTTGAACTTGATTGTATTATTTCAATGACATTAAGTTGTTCTTTTCATAGACATTAGAAAGTCAAACAGCATATCGCAAGACCTTTATTGCAATAAAGATTATAGCGCTCAAGGAGACTTAGGCTTGCATCAGCACCCAATGAGAGGATACAGGGTTCTTACCGCACCAAATACAAAGAGCGTGCAATATTGTTTAATTACTAATAGTATGAGCGCGATACGCTCAACAGGTGATTTGTTTTAGGTTTATTTGTCTAAACAAAACAAACAGAGCGAATAGTATTAACGACAGAAAAGCAATCTTGAGAGGTAGTATGATTCAAAAAATAGCGGGTTGGGCATTGGTTACATCCGGGGTAGTTGGATTGGGTTTGACTGGGTACTTGATTTTTACGTCTATGGAACTGAATTTGCTATTAGCTTTTCTACTGGCTGTGTCGATTTTGCCTATTGTGTCCGGTATATATACGCTTAAAAACCAGCGCTGGGCGCTATGGATTGGTTTGCTTTATTTCTTGGTACAAGTCATACGTATCGAGACTTCGGGTTTTGCCTGGTCATTTGAAAGCCCTATTTCATTTTCCTTTGCTCTGACTCATGAACATACACATATTGGGTTTAACTTATTTGCGGCAATCATGTTGATTATATTTATTAAACTACTTCGAGCTAAGCCCAATACCGATAATACTGAACAAAGCATTTAATAAACACATTCAATTAGACTCGCGCACTACTTTGTGCACCAACGTACATAAAAGTAGGTAAAGTCAGGAGCAAAGATGCAGATGCATCATTGCTCCTAGTTTAATTAAGGTGCTAGAAAGCCAGATATATAACTCGAAGCTTTTGTTGGGTCGCCTCTACCATCATAAATAGCTTGCAGTGGGTAAGGATAGACAGGTTGCGCTCTGATCACAGTTCCCTGTGTATTTTCCTTTTGTGTAAGCAGGCTATCTGGCGCAACACCACCAATTATCCAAGCTTCCAAAGCGTTGATGGCATCGAAAGTGGCATTGCCTGGTCCATCTATACCACAGTGGATAACACCAGGTAATAAAAAGAGTCGCGCAAAGTCTCTGACTTCGTGATCATGGCTCTGCATAAAAGCATCGACCTTTTCATACCAGTCAATTGTCGCATAGGCGGGGATCGCTGCGTCAGCCCAGCCATGTAACACGATCATTTTACCCCCACTTTTTTTGAACTCGCGCAAATCGGGGTCGTCTGCATCAATTAACTGGCTCACTTCCTGTAAGTTCTGCTTTTCATCTTGGTAAGAAAAGTCCCGCCAATCATAGTCCACATCAAGTGCTTCTGGGTACGCGATATATTTGAGGTACTCGGTAGCAGCGTAATAGGCGAAAGGTTTCAACTGTTCGAGCAGTGGTGTTACCCAGCCAACCCACTCAGGCTCCGAACCATAGGGTAATCCACCATAAATCACTTCTCCTTGGGCGTTTTTAGATGGGGCGTAAAGGGCCTTTACAGCATTGACCTGTTGGCTAGATAAACAGTTGGTGACTTGCCCAGGGTCGCAAGCCATAGTTTGTGGGTCAAAATCACAGAGTCTGGGGTCGTTGATTACACCGTCTATCACGCCATCTTTATGATCACATGCTGCCATCACTGCGCTGGCTATCATTGGGATCTCACTTGAAGATAAAATGGGTTCATTTCTGTCGTTGAGCACCGCACGTGCATTATCCATACAGTTAATAAGGTTTACGTCTGTATAATTGACGGTAGGCCCTCTGGCAATCACGCCATCGAAATCATTAGGGTATCGTTTGGCAGCCATTACACCGGCGTGACCACCTTTGGAGCAACCAGTGATAAATGAATATTGAGGCTGTGAATGGTAAAACTTTTCAATAATTGCTTTGGCGGCAACGGCGACAACATGGTTTGCACGGTACGCAAAGTCTATTTTGAGCTGTTCGTTGTTTCGTGCCCATTTACCATCAAATCCATATGCGGTGTGGCCACCGTCATGACTCATCGTGGCGTAGTGTCTAACAATGCCAGCCATAGGAGGGTAGGGACTAACATCACCGCAAAAGCCCATACACGCATTAAGTAAATACTTTTGATTCCAAAGTGCTCGGGAGGGCAGGCGTAACTCAAAACGTATTGTTGGTGTAACATAGCCGCGAACGAGGCAATGATCAGGCAAACTTGTTTGCGATTTAGGAATAGGCGCACCCATGAGCCTACTGTGTTTATATGCCCACTCTGATTCCGTGGCATTCATTGTGTAGCCTTTGATGAAACTGGATTCAATTACATTTGTAGCGGCTTCTCCACGCTCGAGTTTAGAGAAGTCATCAAACCTAAGTGACATACATGCGCGCTCTTCAGCACTGAGTTGCTGATCTGCAGGTGTTGCCATCGTGAAATTTGAAAAGCCACATAGACTCGTCAGGCCCAGTAACCAAATCGATTTACCTTTCATGATAGTTTTTATCGACATACCCATTTATCTCCTTTTGGTATCGCAATTGATAATTATTATCAATTGTGGGTATTGTCTTGTATTCGCTTTAGAAACTCAATAGGGGACGGGTTTATTACTTGTTAATTTGCGTACGCAGAGGCACTTATATGACGAGTTGAGTTGTTTTTATTTCAGGCTCGAAATACTCAATGTGATGGTGATATTAACGCCACCCAATTCACTATGAGCAGCGGAAATACTGCCTCCATGGCGGGCAACTAAATCTTGGCAAATAGCGAGCCCAAGCCCAGTTCCTCCTTTGTAGAGAGATTTATTTTTTTCACTTTGATACATTCGTTGAAATATCGTCGTGAGCTCAGAATTTGATACGCCAGGTGCACTGTCTTGAATTGATATTACCAGTTGCCCAAGTTTTAAATAGGCATTTAACTCGATTGTTGTAGGCGGCGCAGTATAGCGAAGACTATTTGATAGCAAATTAGAGAGCACCTGTGTTAAACGATCGATATCGGCATGAATTTTTGTTGTTATTGGTACTTTTATACTGAAATTAAACTGTGTATTGGGTCTCTGTGCTACTCTTGCTTGCGCATCTTGGCACCATGCAGTGAGCCAAGGCTTAACCGCCATATCTTTACAGTTAAGAGCTCGCTCTTCAAGTTCGGTCATGGCCAGTTGCTCGATGTCCGTAACAAGCTGATTAATATCTCCAATACGTCTGTGCAGTAGCTCGTAGGTTTTTTCACTGTCGTCTAATAAGTTGTATTCCAGACCCTCTATGGACATTTTCAATACACTTAAAGGAGTGCGGATCTCATGAGACACTTCAGCAAGCAGTTGCTTTTTTCGAGCTAATAATGCTTCGGAAAATTCTGCACGATCTTTGCTTCTTTGTTGTGTCGCTAAAATCTTAAATCGCCACTTAATAGCCTGATACATAAGCATGAATAAGAGGGTTAGCATTAACGCATATGCCCATTTTGTTTGCCACCAAGGGGCCAACAATTGGAAGGAGTAGCTAATTGGATCACCAACCTTTCCTGGTGAACTGGTTCTCACCTGAAACTCATATTCGCCAGGAGATAAGTGATTATAAGTGATCTCGCTTGATGTGGATGGCTCGCTCCAGATTTCACTGCTACCGAGGAGGCGAGTTTGGTACAAGGCTCGCTCTGGAGAAGACCAGTCATTGTGCGTGAACTTAAATAAAATTTGCAACGTGTCTGGTGAAAACTGAGTAAGGCTATTTTTTGGATCGATCGAGGGGTAATTGTATTTTCCGTCTTTATCTAAGGATACGATTTCGAGTAATTGCGTGTTTAAACTCGGAGTAATATCTAGGTGTTCAGGTTTGAAGTAAGTTAGACCGCTGCCTGAGCCCCAGTAGAAGGTATCATCAAGCATGGCAGCTGTGTTGAGGGTGGCATCAACCGCCAAATAACCATTGTCATACACAAAAGCGTCTAATTTGAGCGGACTGGCTGGATCGAAGAGTGATTGTGTGAGAAGACGGTTATTACCTCGTTCTGTGCCTATCCACAGATAACCTTGGTGATACTTTAGCCCAAGCACGATGTTACTACTGAGCCCTTCTTGAGTACTGATATGGCGTCCAAGCCACTGATTTTTCACTTGTGTTAATGCCAAAACACCTGTTCTGGTGCCGAGAAATAAAGTATTGTTTTCACTTTGTTCGATGCTGTATGCCCAATTACTGGGTAATCCACCTGACTCAGTAAACCGATACACAGTGTCATTGTCCACATAAAATGTACCGTCTCCGTTTGTAACAAACCAAACGCGCTTAGAGTTATCAATAAAAACATCGATTATATATTTGCGCTTAGACACGTCTAATAGCTGTAATTGCTTGCCACAGCTACGATAGAGCCCGTTATGTGTTGCCATATATAGACAGTTGTCTGGAGCGGGCACGATTTGATGAATAATATCAGCCGAGAGTCCTTGTTTACGCCAAATATGCACACTATTTTGTTTGCCTAAAACAGTTACCCCTTGGCGACTGCCTAACCACACTCGACCGTGTTGATCTTGTGCAATGCTGTGTATGTAACGATTGTAAATGGGGGCAGCGGGTTCAAGCCATGTTTTATTATCAAGTATTTGTATGCCGGTACCATATTGGCCTAACCACAGACGATCATGAATGTTGGCTAATGCACTGACACGTTCATTGAGCAATCCGCCGCGTCTGGTCAGTAACTTAAAGCCTGTGTCTTTTATTCGATTTACACCACCACCGTATGTGGATACCCAAATATTGCCCTGAGTGTCTTTCATAATATTGCGTATGTGTTTGTCACTCAGTCCGTTTTGTTTATTGAAATTTTGCGCATAGTGGTGACTGACCTTAAATACACCTTGGCTGTCGTCACCCAGCCAGAGCATATTTTGCTCGGTATCAAAATACATCGTGGTGATATTTGGTGTATTTATTCCGCTCAAACGTGCCGTAGACAGTGTTGATTTATTAATATGGCAGACATTGCCTGAACGCAGCGCAAAATACACATCACTTGGTGTGCTTGTTACTGTATTTATGGCACCTAAACACGCATTGTTGAATTTAAATTCTGCTAATTTACCTTTGGATAACTGAAATAGGCCGGAGTTTGCGGCAATCCACAGGGTATCTCCGTCAACTTCTAAGTCATTAATTAATTTAAAGGGGGTACGAGGGGAGATTTGCTCAAGGGTATTACTTTTTAAGCGATATAAGACGTTATTGCTGGAGAAAAAGAGGGTTTCACCAATCATTGCGACATGGTCTACTTTGCCAGTAAATGACTTGTCGGCAATTTTTAAGGTATGAAACCGTTGCCCATCGAAAGTATTAAGCCCGTTGTCAGTTGCCAGTATTAATTGCTCTGACCCTAAGGTTTCAATATCCCATACTCTGTTGTTATTCAAACCATGGCTATCATTAAAACACCTGAAATGATCACCAATATACTGACAGAGCCCTTCACCATTGGTCGCCAGCCATAACATACCAGCCTTGTCTTGAACTGTTTTATACACCGCGCCAGTCGGTAAACCTTGCCGAGTAGAGAAGTGTCGTATATCTGATAATGAATTAAGTTCATATTGAGCGGGTTTTACTTGTGTCCAACGCGGGGCGCTGGTGCTATTGTCGACAGCGTCAAAAGAAGCAGTAAATGAAGCTTCAACAAAAGGAGAAGGTTGTCTGGTAAAGAGGCCTATCTCTGTCCACTTGATGGGATCTGGCTTATCTAAGTCTATTTGATTAGAATTTTTAAGCACTGGGCTACCTTGGGGCAAGGTAAGCTTTGATGTATCGATCCATGTAGCCGTTTGGTATTTTTCTGCACTCAATTTGTAAACAGCATTATGCGGTGAAGCATTGTGTGAAGACACAAAACATGCTGTTATCGCGCATAGTAAGCAAATGATGTGTCGATACAAAAATATACTTCCTAAAGAGAGTTTTTATATAGCCATTAATGAGTGATAAGTTTATTTTTTTATTATGTAATCTGATACATTTTTAGCTTATTTTTACTGTTAAGGCCAATCTACAAGTTGAATTTTAGTATAGCTAATTCAGATACATGGCAATCCTTTGAAAGTAAGATTATGTTATCACATTCGATGGATAAGGGAATTAGAAAGTATTGATAATAAGTGAGAGGCAGTTGGCTTACTATGACGTCGCCGATGCTTGAAAATTGAATCAATGCACAGGTCGTTATATGAGCATGGTAGTAATTCACCCGTAATGGCCGATTTGCTCACAGGGTCTGATAAGGTTATTGATATTAATGTATTGATTCTTAAGCTTTCTTTTTTAAGTGGATGCTAACATCAGCATTGTTCAAAGAGACACATGTATTTGATTTGTCAGCAACCACTTGTTTTACATATTTGAAAGAGCCTGTAGGCATGTTTCTCTACTTTGTTAGTTATTTTAAATAACACAACTCAACGAATGAAAACTCAACGCTAGATTAATGGCCTTAACCTTCTTTTTGCTGAGATTTTCTCTGGGCTTTGTTTTCATAGAGGGCTTGATCTGCCAGTTCTAACAGCTGTTCAATCGCAGTATTGGCTGTGATTTCACAGACGCCAAAGCTCATCCCCAACGCAACACTTTCGACTGATAATTGAGACGGCACTAGGTTTTGAATACGTGCAATAAAGCTTTTTGCTGTCTCGGCATCCATGCCTGGGATCAGAAGCATAAACTCATCACCGCCGAGTCGAAATAACTTGTCATTTTTACGTGTATATTGGCTAATCAGCTTGACGAAGTTAACGAGCATTTCATCTCCAATACCATGACCCAGCTTATCGTTTAATGTTTTAAAGTTATCTAAGTCAATCATGATGATAGAGCATGTTTGTCCATATCTGGTGACACGCTCTGACTCGAGTTCAATATTTTCTATCAGCGTGCGTCGGTTAAGTGCACCTGTGAGTGGGTCTTGTGTTGCGACGCTTTCAGCGGCATGAATTGCTTCGTTATAGGTTCTTACAATCACGGCTGTCAGGAGCAAAACAAGCCCTGACGACATGGCAGATCTCAAGGCAATTTCCATATGCAAACTGATAAAGTTCAGGTAGGTAATGACAGCCCAACAGCATGAAGTTGTTAAACAGGCCATTTTGAAAGGGAACACCATAAAAACGCCAACTAAGAAAGCGGGTAACCAAATGACAGCAATGATGGGGGATTGGAATGAAAAGTATATGAGTGTACTACCCAATACTGCGCTTAAAACCAGGCACTTTAATACACTAAGCCGCCCTTGTAATAGTCTGACTGAGGTAAAAAGCAATGCGACAATGACAATAACAACCGCGAAGGCTAGCCCATAACTATGATCTATGGCGTAATGAATAGGGTAATAAAGCAAAAACGCAGCCGTTACGATAAGTAGGTAAGCAGCATAAGTTGGATATCGATTAATGAGAATTGGCTGTGCTTTAGTCAAGGCGCCAAAGCGTTCTTTTAACTTAAGGATAGGAATACCTTCAAAAAAATAAAATATCTACAGGTATAAGTGTAAATCACAATTTTAAATCATCAACAGTGTCCCTTTTTTGAAGGCAGTCATACGATGATTTGTTTGTACTGCTCTGCTGCTTGCGCATCAAAGCTAGGTGCTGCCATGAATGACATCAGAAGTGCTGCACTTACAGTTACTAGCGTTTTCATTTTTAATTCCTTTTGATTGTTTGATAATTGTCCAGCCAAAATTTGCCACCAAAGGATCGCGTTATCAATTTTGTATGTGGAGTTAGTATGACATGTAGGGATCAAGCGCTGTACTTTAGCTTCACAGAGCACAGCTTTTTTACAGTTATCATCTCTAAAGTCAAAGGATTAAGTTGTATTATCAAGGCTAAGTATTTGTTTTATCGCGTAAAAGTTAACTCAGCCTTCTTAGGTAAGACTGCGGATTGTGTGGTTTCAGCTACAGAGACTCTGCGGATTTGACCACTTTTTGCGGCGCTTCTCGCCATGAAAACCGGCCATCATAAGATTGGCAAACTAATGTGGTATTTCCAGCATCCGCTAAGTATATTTGATTTGTTTTTGATGCAGGGTAACTAAAGTAATCACTGCATTTAGCACTTTGCCCGGGGCCAACGACGACTTGTGTACCGACTTTAACTTTACAACTGACGAGCATATCTAAAGGGGAGTAACTCGGGCAGATCACATTGTCTCGCCGATATTGAGAGATAGAGCCTCGAGGTTTGTCGAAGGTCCACCACTTTCCAAGTTTAGAACCACTGTACTCACTATTCCATGCACGCCAGATGGTGATCTCTTTTGTCGTAACAAACACTTGCCCTTTGCATAATCCACCTTGTTGCTGAGGCATAACCACGCCAGGTGGGAGCTTTTCATCTGGTAGGGGCACAAGCCCTGTATGCTGCTCTACCTTGCCAATACAGTCATTATTCACCGTTTCAAGTGCGATTGACTCGCCCGTTAAACTGATCGTATTACAGCCAAAAAGCAATAAAAAGCTGGTAGATATCGCGAGTGGCTTTAATCTACTAGTGATTGTTCTGTAGTGAGGTTGTTGATTTGGCAAAGACATTTCATTGGCTCCCTGTGCTTTTCATACCGACAGTGTAATGTGCATTGATAAAAATGTATCTTTCATTGCATTACACGTGCATTTATTTGGCCAAACAGGGTTTAGCGCTTGCTAAATACACTCTGCTGTTTTGCTTGGGTAAAGCCAAGTCTGTTGTAAAATTCATGGGTTTCCACACGTTTGCAGTTGCACCTAACTTTAAGCTCCACATTTAGCGTTTGAGCATACTGATAAGCTTGTTCAACAAGTCGTCTGCCAACACCTTGCTTTCTGATTTTTGGGTCAACGACTAAACCGCCTATTTCATAAAACATATCAGAGGCTAGTCGGTGCGCTTTAAACCCGTGAAGCCACCCAGCAATGTGTCCATTTACCTCACATACCCAAACATCATCATTGGTTGATTCAAGTAAATAGGCCAGCCGCTGCTGAGCTTCGTCATAGGTCGTGTTTGAGTAGCCTAAAAAGCTCGATAGTGTATGAATTTTATCAGCGTCAGTGATGGTTGCTTGGCGCACATGTGCCATTAAATACTCCTTATAAAAACATGGGCTTTAATAATACGTGTTTGGATGTTTTGCGCACAAAATAATAGGCGATTGGAACAGTACTGTTCAAATACAAAGCGATAGATAGCACTCATTGTTTGCACGAAGTGCAAAATAAATGAAATTCGTCATATGTGAAGCAAAGGTGCCCTAATAGCTGGTATCATAAAATACATAATTTTTATGGGCGTGAATTAGCATTTGACCTGCTGTTTGGCTAAATAAGATGGCCAACGCTTATGCTCACACATCACAACGAGACACTTTATGCATCAAGCAGATATACACCAGACGCTAGAACAGTATTTTGGATTTAGCGCTTTTAGGGCTGGGCAAGCACAAACCATTGAGCAATTAATTGATGGCCAGTCTAGCTTGGCGATATTTCCAACGGGCTCGGGAAAATCCTTGTGCTATCAGCTAACTGCATTACATTTGCCCAATCTCACGTTAGTGGTTTCTCCCTTGCTTGCTTTGATGCAAGATCAAATCGAGTTTTTAAATAAAAAGGGGATCCCTGCCGCAAGTTTAGACTCGACGCAAACCTATGAGCAATCACAAAGTGTGATGCAAGGTGTGAGAGATGGTCACATCAAAATTTTGATGGTGTCTGTTGAGCGTTTTAAAAATGAGCGCTTTCGTGGCTTTATCAAGCAAGTGCCCATTTCTATGCTGGTGGTCGATGAGGCGCACTGTATTTCAGAGTGGGGTCATAACTTTAGACCCGATTATCTGAAGTTACCGCAAATTCGCAATGAGCTGAATATTCCTTTGGTCCTGCTATTAACAGCAACCGCAACAAAAAAAGTAAAACGAGATATGGCGCATCGATTCGTCATAGATGAGCAGCATATCGTGCAAACAGGGTTTTATCGCGCCAATTTAGATTTGAGTATTCAGGCCTGCACCGAGAGTGAGAAGTTGCCGACGATTTTATCGTTTTTAAGCCAGACACAAGACAGCGGTATTATTTATGTTACGTTGCAACAAACGGCAGAAGAAGTTGCAAAACAGCTGCAAGCGGCAGGGCAAGACGCGGTTGCCTACCATGCAGGTTTAAAAGATGACGTAAGGCAGCAGATCCAACAGCAATTTATGCATAATGAAAAGCGAATTATCGTCGCCACCATCGCGTTTGGGATGGGGATTGATAAGTCAGACATTCGCTTTGTTATTCATTATGACTTACCAAAATCTATTGAAAACTACAGCCAAGAAATTGGCCGTGCAGGGCGAGATGGACAGCCCTCGAAATGTATTACGCTGGCAAATTTAGACGGGGTGTCAACCCTTGAGAACTTTGTGTATGCAGACACGCCTGAGCTTGGCAATATTGAATCATTGCTTGATGAAATTCGCTCGTCAATGTCGCAAGGGCTTTGGGAAATGCAAGAGCTGAGTGTATCTAAGGCGACAAACATTCGTCTGCTTGCACTAAAAACGGCACTTGTACAACTGGAGCTGTTTGGTGTGCTGGAAGCCAAATACGCATTCTATGCTGATTTTCGTTTTAAATGGCTGCACCCAGAAAACAAAGTGCTGAGCTCCTTCGACGCAAATCGCCAAGCGTTTATTCAGCAGATCGTGTCAAACACCGACTTTAAAAAAGTGTGGGGTACGGTTGATATGACCGCTTTGGTCAATCAAGGTCTAGAACGGGGCCGCGTGGTAGCAGCATTGGATTATCTACATGAGCAAGGCATGATCTTGCTTGAATCTAAGCGCATGATGCAAGTCTACCAAGTAGATGAGACGGCTTTGAACGCCCCTGAGCTCGCTAACAAGTTAAGTGATTATTTTTCTGATAAGGAGCTTGGGGAAGTAAAGCGCATTGCCGCCATGTTACGCTTTTTTGAGTTGCAAAACTGCTTGTCTAATAACCTAGCCAGATATTTTGACGATCAGCAAGTGCCGCAAAGCTGCGGGCACTGTAGCGTGTGTCGAGGAAGCTCTGCGCAACTGCAATTTAGTCAAGAGCCGCTTTTTCCAGATGATCAGCAATTAAGAGATGACATCAATGGGTTAAAAAATTACCTCAACCAAGCAGGCATTGAAGCGACAGCCGCAGTACTGGTGCGGTTTTTAACTGGCATGACAACGCCGATGTCGACGGCCAATAAGTTTAGGCAGAGGTCTGGTTTTGGCTGTTGTAGTGCTTTGAGATATAAACAGGTTGAGAGCAAGCTTTCTCAGCTTGGGTTGGTTTAATCTGGTTGCAATCGCCCAGCAAGAAAAAAGAGGCCTTGCGGGCCTCTTTGTTCAGCTGACTAGAATTTTATTATAGTTGCCATGTGATGGTGGCACGAATATCGCGGCCAGGCTCTGCAACACCCGTATCAATTGGGCCAATAGCTGCGTAGGTTGCGTGGTCGTAGTAGAACTTATCAAAGATGTTCTTGATGGCGATATCTAGCTTTACGTTCTCGTCGTTCGTGATGTACCAAGTCGCTTTCAAATCATGGACACCGTAACCTACTTTTTCAGGCAGCTCAGTGTTATCCCAAACATAGGTCCCTGAATCATCTAGTCGCTTCACTAAGCGTGCTTGCCAAGCCAGCTCTATCGAGTCTGTGAGTGAGTAGTCTGCACCGAGTGTCAGAGTGTCACCGACAGAGGTACCGATTGACCAATCTTGATCCGAAATCGCCGAGCCCGCCAGTGCTGGGTTAACGTGCGTTTTCCATTCAGGGCGGCTGCTGTTGAACGCTAAAGACACAGATACACGGTCGAAGCTGTAACGCGCATTGATGTTTAAGCCTCTGTTTTCTAAATCGCCTACATTACTTAAGAAGTTTGCAGGTTGGCTTTCGATGTTTTTCGCAGTAGACACGGCATCATCAATGGTCGACATATACACATCAGCTTGGACAACGAGGTTATCACCAAGATATTTGAAGCCCACTTCGATGTTTTCAGCCACTTCTTTACGTAGGTTTTCATCGTTGTCATAGTAGCCAAGTACAAATAACTCTTTTACTTTTTGACCACGAACAGCTTTAGCGTACCCAGTATTTACAGATAACTCAGGCGTTAGCTCATACGTCAGATTCAGGTTAGGACTAAAGCCGCTTGAGTCAAAATCAAACCCGTTATCGTCTGTTAGTTCATATTTGTCGTATCTGACACCTGTACTGATCTGGAATTGATCCGTTACTTGGAAATAATCTTGGATATATAAACCCAGTACTTTGCCTTCTTCTACCCCAGATAGCTCGTAATTAGAACCGATATCTTCCAAAATCGCCTCATCACTTCGGTAGTCGAAGCCAGCAACAATTTTGTGCGTTTCAAATAGCGCCGTATTTTTTAGATCAAATCCTTGTGAGTCATACTCTGCAAAATAGGTGTTTTGGACAACAACACCGGCTCTATTTTCACCTTCAGGGTGTGCGTGGGTAATAGAGTTCTTCGTTTGATATGCAGAAAAAGCGATATCAATGAGGTCATCTTGTGGCGCATAGAAGTAGTTTAATGTACTTGTAGTGCGCTCACTTTCTTGCGGCAGGGCAAAGTTCTTACGACTTGGGTGCCAGTGAGCGCGAAGTAAACGCGTGCCGTCATCATGGCGGACATCATGACTTAAGCTGAACGATTGAGTGCTGGTTAAGTCACCGCTGATTTTTGCAAACCCGACTTCTTGCTCTGATTGTGAGTAAGGGATTTCGTCGCCATTACCATCTTCCATGTTTTCAGTGTCGCGTTTGATCAGTGACACAAGTGCATCTATATCGTCAGTTACACGGCCATATAGTGTCGAGCTGGCTTTAAAGCCCTCGCTATTGCCGTAATAGCCTAGCTTGAATAACGCGCCAAACTGTTCGTCTGGGGCAAGTAAGTCTGAAGCACTTTTGGTTTTAAATCTCAGTGCACCACCAAGTGCACCTGACCCCGAAGTTGCATCACCCGCACCAGCAACAACATCAACTTGCTTCAAAAGCTCAGGCTCAATAGATAAACGACCTTGATGGTGGAATAAGTAGCCTGCTTGTAATGCGCCATCAATGCTGACATTCAGCATGGTGTCTTCAAGACCACGCACGTAAATTTTCTGTGCGACTGGGTTTGAGCCACCCACAGACACTTGTGGTAAAGATCTAAAAATGTCAGATAAGTCGTTGGCTTGTAACTGGGTTAGATCAGTTTGGTCAATGATCATATCGGCGTCAGAGACTTTTCCATGAACTTCGATGATTTCAATCTTTTGTTGCTGATTGTCTGCCAAAGTAGCGGGAGACGCGAAAGTTGCTGCTGCGACAGCAAGGGCGATAGATGTGCGAGAAAAACCAAACTGCATTGGTGTGTTCCTTTATCTTAAATGAAAATAGTTATCAATACGCGTGTATTATTCATGGTTCTGTCCCAAAACAAAGCACTTTTACAACTGTTACATTTACAGTGACAATTGGCATGTAATTGGGACTAAAAAACCAGCGTTAAAGGGCTATGACGATACACAGCCCTGAATCTGAATTGTTTTGCGCGTATATCTGCCCATTGAGTCGCTCCATTTGGCGCTTGCAAAGCGCAAGCCCTAAACCGAATGAATCACTATCGGGCTGCGTATGTGAATAGCCGTGGCTGCGATAGAAGGGTTTGAAAATATCTGTCAGTTCACTGTCTGACACTCCTGGACCATCATCAATGATTTGCATGGTGGTGTTGTCGAGCTTTACTAAAATGCTGCTCTTGGCGAAGCGGCTGGCATTTCTCAAAACATTCTCAATGACTTGGCCAAGGACTCTGGCATCACTATTCAGCGTTTGGGAGTCGGGTAATTCGAGGTTAATTTGTAAATGAGGGGCTTCGAACTTCACCTCTTCAGCAATACAGTCAATTAAGTCGACCAAATCAAAAGGGGTGTTTTCTGTATCTGTATGTGGGCAGAAGCGCTCATTTTCGAGCCAAGTGAGTGTTAAGGTGTTTTCGGCAAGTTCTCGCATGGTATGGGTGTTTTTAGTCACGCGACTAAGCATGCCTTGTTGATCTAAGCCTGATTTATGGCACTCTAGCGCGGTTTCAATGCGAGCGATGGGCGTTCGAATTTCATGAGAAAAATCAGCAATAAACTGCCTTTGTGCGCGAATGGTGTTGGCGGTACAGTTGGCCATTTTGTCAAAAGTGGCTGCAATTTGCTTAAATTCGGCATCGCGACTTGAGATTTTGTCGCCAATACGGCTGTCTAAGTCACCATCTGCAAAGGCGCGGGTACTTTGCTCAAGTTGCTTGAGTGGCTTCATAATGGCGCGATATAACAGCCAGCAAATGCCCGTTAAAACTAAAAATGGCACACAAAATTGCAGCAAAATATAGGCAATTTGCCAATAATTACCCGGGCGCATATGACTGGGTAACTGGATCAAAAAGTGGGTTTTGTCATCTGCAAACGGAATGTCCATGACAGGGTTACGGGCAAAGTATAAGTGGATTTTCCATCGTACATCCCGACCAAGAGTAAACTCGTCTAGGTAGTACTGCTGAAGCTGCGTGCCTGCCAGTGGCGTCAGTTCGCGCTGTACCACCGCTGCCCAAGTATCATGGTCTCGCTCTATGTTTTTTACATAGGTACTGAGCGCAGCCATGTCACCTGACAAATACAATTGCTCAGCTTGCTTGCCCAGTGCGATAAGTTCTTGCTGATGTGCGACTTTAATTTGGCTCATTCGAAACTCAGTGTGATTGACCAAGTAGTCAATCACGGCAAAGAGCAATAAAGATCCTGCAATAACCAACGCACACAGGCGTAAAAAATATGATGCTCTAAGATTGAACATGCAAACGATACCCTTTGCCATGCACTGTGGTAATTGACTCGGGGCTGAGCCCAACTGCAACGAGCTTTTTACGTAAGCGGCTCAGGTGCATATCTAAACTTCGGTCATATCGGCTGAATTGACGCTCTAGTACACTTTGATATAAAAACGCTTTACTGAGTGTCTCTTTATGGTTGTGTGCTAACTGCCATAACAACTTAAATTGAATGGCGGTAATGTCTAGCGGCTCTGTGTTATAGGCAGCAAGCTGTTTTTGTCTATCTAAATGTAAGTCAGACAGCGTAATTTCAAAGGGTGTTTGCGCTTGTGTGTGGCTCGCATGAACACGTCGTAAAATGGCTTCAATGCGCAATACCAGTTCATCAAGGTTAAAGGGTTTAGATAAATAATCATCCGCCCCCAAGCTTAAGCCTTTTATGCGTTCTTGCTCAGCACCACAGGCGGATAAAATCAAGACTGGCGTGTGTTTAATTTTTCTTAACTGGGCCAAAATTTCATAGCCTTCCATGCTCGGCAAGCGAATATCTAAGATAATGAGGTCGTAATCCACCGCGAGTGCTTGGCTAAGTCCTTGTTCTCCATCATGAAGACAGTCGACCTGATAGCCTCTGTTATTAAGTAGGGCGCAAACTTGCTGGTTGAGAGTAATGTCGTCTTCTACGACTAAAATACGGTTGTTCACAGATCTGTGTCTTCTAAAATGAGAATGATTGTATTTTAAGATTATTGCACTTGTGCATACAATAGTGACTAGGTCGAATTGTGAACAGATGTTTGCTGTATGAGTTTTTTTCAAATGAAATTGGCTGTATTTGAGGGTGGCACTTAATGCGTGACTAATTTGGCGGGCACTGTGTGCATTGCATTTTGATATGTAATGTTGAAATACAGTCTCGGATACAAACTAAATTAAGGAATGACACATGTTAAGGTTAATATCTATTAAGTTATCACTGTTGGTGGCTTTTCTCAGTTGCAGTAGTGCGCTGTTGTCCAGCACCGCGTTTGCAAAAAGCTATCAAGCGACGCACCATGCCATTGTTTATGAAGGGCGAGTCAGCAAGCATTACAGTAAAGGTCAGGTTGAGTTTAATTGGCCAGGCACGCAGCTTAAAACCAAGTTAGTAGGCAAATCACTGAAGGTGACACTCGCTGGTTATGGCGATCAGTTTGATGTGTTGGTGAACGGTCAGCTGCATAAAAAAATTGTGACCAATGCAAATGGCAATTTTGAAGAGCATGTTGTTTTTACACAGCAAGAAGCCAAAATGGTCGAGATTGAAATCGTCAAACGCTGGGAAAACTATGGTAACAATACCAAAATACTCAGCTTTTCAACGGATGGCCGCTTAGAGGGTATTTGGCAGCAGCAACCCCATATTTTATTTGTTGGAGACTCAATTAGTGCCGGTTTTGGCAGTGAATCCACTAAACGCCAGTGTACTTGGCAGGAGATTGTAGATAGCAGCAATGCCAGAGTGGCTTTTCCTTATTTGACCGCATCCATGCTTGAAGCCAGCTTCACACAAGTATCATACTCAGGGTTGGGCTTAATTCGCAATTGGAGCGGTAACGATCCGCACCATGACCTACGTACTTATCTAGACAAAGTCTCAGCGGTATTTGGCGACAATAAAGCGTATGAAGATACACATCCTGATTTGGTTGTGATTGAGGTGGGCACTAACGATTTCAGTACAGATCCGCAGCCTCATGAACCGTGGGCAACCATTGAAGAAGTCAAAGTCGACTGGATCTCTACCATGGTCGAGTTCGTCAATAAGGTACGTTATCGCTACCCGAATGCACCCATTATATTTATGCCAAGACCGGCTTATCCCTATGACTTCATCATACCTGCGACATTAGAGGCAAAAGCCAAGCTTGAAGAGCAGGGAGTTGATAAGTTGTACTCACATACCTTCTCATCACCATTAGAGGGGTGTATTTGGCATCCGACCAAAGCAGAGCACACGGATATCGCGAATAAACTGTCTGCGTTTATCAATTCAAATGACTTGTTAGACTAAAGACGATTTAATGCAATTTTACATAAGCCTACCTGTTGCATAGCGGGTAGGTTTTTTGTTTTGCTATTTTAGTGAGTCGATACAGCAAGAAATATCAAAAAAACACAGTCGGTATTTTTTAAAGTACACCTATCCACGCAACACACACAGGTGCACTTATGAAAGTAACGAAAAAAATCATCATTAATAAATCCGCAGAGCAAGTTTGGCATTTGATTGCCCATGAGTTTGATAAAGCCCACTTATGGATGGGACCTATTCCTAACTCTGTGGCAATGGGCCGTGGCAATAGTAAAACAGGTGCACCGATGGAAGGGCGCATTTGTGATTTAAACGCCGATCCCAATGGCGCGAAAGTCAAAGAAGTTATCACCGACTTTAATGAGCAAAAAAAGCAGTTGGCATTTGATGTGCTGCCCGTAAACAACCCTAAAATTGTGCCAATTAAGCAAAACCATGTATCCATGTCTGTGCGTGCACTTGGCCCAAACCAAGCTGAGGTAATTTGGGTTGCTTCTCCTGTGCTTAAATTATTTGCTTATCCATTTTATCCGTTGTTAAGGCTGGTATTTCCGGTGGCGTTTGGCAAACTACTCAAAGGTCTTAAAGCGTATGCTGAGTCACATGTGCTCAAAGCAAATACGGCACAAGCGTAATTATTATAACGAGGTATGAGATGGACCGATTTTTTAAAAGTATTGAGTACATAGAAGCGCATCTATATGACAAGATAAGCGTGCATGAAATAGCGACGTCCGCTCATTATTCAACTTACCATTACAGTAGGGTGTTTAAAGCTTTGGTAGGAGATACCCCAAAAGAGTACTTACGCAAAAGGCGTTTAACGCTTGCTGCGAAACGGTTACTCACAGACGATGTCGGTATTTTGGACTTGGCCATAGAGTGCCAGTTTGAGTCACAAGAGGCATTTACCCGTGCGTTTAAGGCGTTATTTGATATGACGCCTGCCCAGTATCGCAAAATAAATGAGCCATTTAGGTTGTTGTATAAAAAGCCGGTAAGCCAAGAAGATCTCGCTTTTTTACAAAACAACTTGAGCATGGAGCCTGAGATCATTGAGCAACCCGCGATGAAAATCGTCGGTATCGCCACTCAGTATGATGATGGAGACCTAAGCCTACCCAAGCTATGGTCAGGGTTTAGACCCTATCGGGATAAAATCCCTAATCGTGTCGGCAGTGACTTTTTTGGCATTTATGAAAATTATGAAGAGTCGGAAGAGGGAACTCGATTTGTTTATATTTGCTCTGCACAAGTTGAAAACTTTGACGATGTCCCTGAAGGTTTGATAACCCGAGAGCTGGCAGCACAAACCTATGCGCGTTTTACTCACATAGGGCCGATTGCAAAATTGGAAGAAACCTTGCGTTATATTTGGGGCAGTTGGTTACCTAAAAGTAAGTATGAGTATGCCAATAAGCCCGATTTTGAATTACTGCCAGCGAATTTTAATGATGCAGATCCAAACAATAAGATTTACTTGAATATTCCAATAAAACCCAAAGCCTGATTTATTAGGCTTTTTTTATGCCTGAATTTTAAAGACCGCAAAAAATATCAAAAGTGCGTTTCGCGCTTCATTTAATCTAACCTCATTGAGTTTCGATGTTCTTAAATGAAAAGGGGTTATGATGATTAAGCGTGTTTTAATTACAGGTGCAAACGCAGGCTTAGGTAAAGAGGCGGCTTTACAGCTAGCAGCACGCCAAGAGGTCGAAGTGATTTATTTAGGCTGTCGAAATAAACACAAAGCCGCAGCTGCGCAACAAGCACTTGAGCAAATCACAGGACGGAATATTTTTGAGGTGCTCGAAATAGACGTCAGTGACATCGCTTCTGTAGAGCGCGCTGTACATGATTTACCGCAGAGTGTAGATGCGCTGATTATGAATGCTGGTGGTACGGGGGGAAAGCGCTTTTCAGCGATTAATAACTCAGGCGTGACAGAGATCTTCGCGGTGAACTTACTCGGTCATAGTGTGCTGACAGAGAAGCTTTTGAAGTGTGGCAAGCTGACACAAGTCGCCGTTTATGCAGGCTCTGAGGCTGCCAGAGGCGTCCCCGAAATGGGCATGCCCAGACCTAACTTAAGCACCTCATCTGTTGAGGAGTTTATAAGTATCTGTGATGGCTCTGCATTTGCAAAAAACCAAGATGCCACAGCGCATTATGGCCCAATCAAATACATGGGCGCACTGTGGATGTCGGCGATGGCGAGGCGTCATCCTCATGTTAGGTTTGTAACCATGAGCCCTGGTGCGACCAAAGGCACGGAAGGGTTTAATACACTCCCGTTTATTAAACAGTATGCCATGAAAGGCATGATGCAAGTCATGTTGTGGCTTGGCAAAGTACACCGAGTTGAGACAGGCGCAGCGCGGTACTTAACGGCCTTATTTGATGAGAATTTAGAGTCAGGCCGGTTTTACGCCAGTAAAAAAGGACTAACCGGCACGCTAAGTGCTCAGCATCATATGTTTGCAGATTTAGATAACCCACAGTTTCAAGACAATGCGCTACTGGCGATTGAACGATTTACAGTTAAATAAACTAAAACGCCCACAATGAGTGGGCGATGTGTAGAAGGTTATTTTGCAGGGAAGTATTCGCTAATGTGTTGTTGTCTAGGACGAAAGCCTTTGCCGAGGTATGTACCTGCACAGATCTGTGTAAGTAGCTTTTTGTCATTAATTAGCTGTTTTTTAGCTTTATTTTGGCGTCTTGCATAGTTAGTCTTTTATGTGTTTTTTTAAGGCGCAAAATATTGCGCCTCGATATAAAGGCATTTAGTAAGCATAATGTGAAGCTGTTCTCTATTAAAATAATCATCAACTCAGTAATAGAAATAAGCGCTAATCGTATAGTCAGAGCTGGCTTCATTCTTTTTCAACTGAGTCTTTCGCTTCTGAGCGGTGAGCATACACACTGGCAAACAAACAGGTAGCAGCCAAGCCAATTAAAATTGATTTGTAAATTTTAATATTGTAATACATATGCGTAATATCCCAAAGGTGGCGCACTTGCTCTTCCGGGAACCCTAATCGCTCTAAATTGCGCACGAAGTTTTCTACTAACGCATATAAGTCTACAAATAAAAAAAGCATAAAAACATAAAATAAGCTGTTCGCCATATCAAATAGACTAGGCTCTTCTCTTAAAAAGTAAATTGCTGACTTTCTGCAATATAAACAAATAAATAAATCTATAATTAATCCGAATGTAAAATACCAAGTATTTTCTGTAAAGCCTGTATACTGTCCGTATACAAAGCTATCCAATAAGATAGTTCCGATAAGCTCTACTAGGACAAACATTAAGATATACAGAAGAAATACACTCATCTTTGGTAAGTGAATGGTTTTAAAAAAAGCGAATGCCAAGCACGCAATATATATCATTGATTCATAAATTGGCGCTTTCATACTGTAAACAACAAAACTAAGTGCGATAAAGATAAGCATTAGTTTGGTAAATGGTTTCATTCAACCTCCCTAGAGTTCATCTGGAATAACCGTCACTGCCAGATAATAAATGGCCATTTTTTGCTGCTTGGGTTTAGTGCCTTTACCAGGGTTTCTGCCAGCACAAACCTGCTTGAGTTGATCTTTATTATTGATCAGGTGATTGTGGTTTATTTTCATGTTTTTCATCAGATGCCTTTAATTGGGGTTCTTTTTCGTTACAAGCGTTATTGTATTTTCCAGCAACACCAGCCATGGAGGCCAAAAAACCATATACATTTATTTTACAGCTATTGTGTAACTTAGTTAACACGCTTTGAGGAAATTCAGAAGTCCCATTCAGGTAGTTATTCATTGTACTGCGTGACACACCCGCTTTTTTGCAGCCTTTTGAAACAGAGCCTTGTTTTGCAATGAGTTCTTTCCTTACAAAGTGCCTCAGCTTTTCCCCGAATTTAAACGGGTCAATTTCATCCATAACCTAAACACCAGATTAAAAATTAAATACACGTTAACTTCTTGCGTTTGTTTTATCAACAAGTGTTGATGGTGGTAATTGTAATTAAGTTGTCCAGATTCTGGAACACGGGTTCTGTTAAATTGTGTGTACTCATTATTTTATAAGGTTTGGAAGGAAATCATCATGACCTTTGAATACGCTATTGAACCTAATTATACGACGACTGACTGTACAACGAAGAGAAGCTTCATACATAACAGGCCGGCTAGGCAGCTACGTGTGTCGCAGTTTAAAATGAATATGCAAAAATCAATTCGCCGATTAAGAAAAAGCAAAAAATTAACGCAAAGGCAGCTTGGTAATATTCTGGGTGTTGATCAGGCGACTATCAGTAATTTTGAGAGTGGCAAAACGATTATGACGTTAGATTTAGCCTATGAGCTTATTCTCGTTTTTGGTTGTGACTTTTATGTTGAGTGTGATTTATCCGGGATTATGAGTTTACCTGAGGCGAGTTAGAGATATATTCAATCTTGTTTAAATAGAACTGTGTAAATAATTTATAAAGAATAAGTGCTTGAGATAATTAATGGTCGGCGTCTTGTTGTGGCTAGAGCATCATGTGTTTACAGATTTAGATAACCCAGAGTTTAAAGACAATGCGCTGCTGGCGATTGAACGCTTTACTGTTAAATAGAACGCCCACAATGAGTGGGCGATGTGTTTATCGTTATTCAGTAGAGTCGTATCATTCAGCAGGTGCGACCCAAAGAACACCGACAGATTTTTCGACGACTTTTACTTGTACGCCTTTTTCGATTTCCGTTTTACTTTTCAATTGCCATTGAATACCAGAATATTGATAAAAGACCGGACTTTCATTATTCAGATCTTGCTCTAGCGTAAAACTAATATCTGCAAAGTCACTGTCTACTTTTTTGCTATCTTGTTGTGACTGCATTGCTTTGAGTGGTTTCCACAACACGCCAGCAAGTAAGGCTGTCAGTACGCCATTTATCCATGCGGCATTTAATAAACTGGGCTCAACAAGCCCAAAGTACATAAATATACCGCTGGTGATGAGGGATAAGCCTAAGAAAAACAGTACAAAGGTCGCAAACCCCAAGATTATGACTTCAATGCAAAGTGCAACTAGGCCAAAGATGATCAGTGCTTGGGGTAGATTGTCAGTTATAAACGCCATAACTTACCCATTTTTCTTGCTATTTAATGTGTTAATTATAGACATTCCCTGAGCGACTAGAGAGCTCGCATCAGTGCCGTTGTCAGGAAGTAATACAACGGAAGACTCTTTCGCGATGGCTTCTTTCGCAGAGATTGCCTTAGTGGCTAAATCAAGTTGTATGGCTTTTTGACCTTCTTCTGTATTGGCGGCCTCACCGACTTTTTTAAGTGCATCAGCTTGTGCTTCTGCGACGGCAATAATGGCTTTGGCTTCACCTTCCGCTTTGAGAATTTGCTCGGCTTTTTCAGCCTCAGCGGCGAGTACTTGGGCTTGTTTTTTACCCTCAGCAACATTGATTTCGGCTTGACGGTCACCTTCGGACTCTAAAATCTGCGCGCGCTTAACACGCTCTGCTTTCATTTGCGCTTCCATGGCTTCCATCACCGAATTTGGCGGCACAATATCTTTGATTTCATAACGCAGGACTTGAATACCCCAAGGTTCAGAGGCCGCATTGATGGCCGTTACTATATTGGTATTGAGCATGTCACGTTCTTCAAACGTTTTGTCCAACTCCATTTTACCCAGCTCACTACGCATGGTCGTTTGCGCTAATTGTGTTACCGCAAACACATAATCATCGACGCCGTACGTTGCTTTGTATGGGTCAAGGACTCTGAAATAAAGTACCCCATCTACCACAAGCGAGATGTTATCGCGGGTGATCGCTGATTGAGAAGGTACATCGGTCGCTTGTTCTTTTAAGCTTCTATCGGCAGCGACTTGGTCGATAAAGGGGATGATAAAGTTTAAACCGGCTTCTTTAGTAGATTGGTATTTACCAAAACGCTCAATGATCCAAGCGCGATTTTGCGGTACAAACTTGATTGAACCTTTTAAGATAAAAATGACGAAAATCAGCAATACTGCTTCGATGGTGAACAAAAAGTTCAGTATTGTGGTAACTGGATCCATAAGAAAATACTCCTTTTTTATGCAATTGCTATAACAATAGCATGATGTTGACTAGAGTTAAATTGGACAGGCTTTTTGTCATTTTTTTGTTATACAGTTTACCTAACATAGATACTAAGAGTAGTTCTAACTTTACGAGGCACAGAGAAATGAGTGCGCAGTACTATGAGCAAAATGCATTAAAGCTAGCAAAGCTATATCAGTCAGACAACTTTGAGTCATTACATGCCAATTGGTTGACCCATTTAATTCCATATTTACGAAAGCAAACAGTACAGTTTTTGGATATTGGTGCGGGGGCTGGACGAGACGCTAAGTTTATCGTCGAGCAAAATCAAGAAGCTGAAGTGGTCGCTGTGGAACCTATTAGCTCGCTCAACAGATTAGGGCAAGCTTATACTAGGGAGCTTCCTATCACTTGGTTAAGAGATGAATTACCTTGTCTTTATGAGGTAAAAAAACGATACGAATCTTTTGATGTAATTTTGGTGAGTTCTGTTTTTAATTATTTGGATGACAGCGCTTGTGTTCAAGCGCTGATCACAATTAGGCACTTACTGAAGCCGCAAGGTTTGTTAATTGTAAAACTCCGTCATTGCGAAGACCGCGCGCATTTAACTCAGCGTGGTTTAAGTAATATCAATGCTGAAGTACTCATTGCCATGGCCGACAGTGCTGATCTCACTCTAGAGCTTTTGACTGATCTTGAGCCAGATGCACAAGGCAGAGCCCATACAACTTGGCAAACTTTATTATTTAAGCCGACATAGCTGCATGATTTATATAGCATTAGTATAAAACTATATCGCTAGTATCTCTTTTTGGTTACTCGCTGACCATACTTTATCTGCGGCCTGTTGTTGGTCCAGCCAAACATAGTCAGTGTGCTCTTCATCACACAAGGTAACTTGGATATCATTGGGGACGCACACGCTGAAGACATGTTCACAATTAATGAGCGCGTTACTTACGTAGCGATAGCGCCATTGCGGCCTAATCTCATACTGATTGATGACGTCGTGTGATTTAATGTTTAGTCCTAGGGCGTGTGCATCAATGCCCGTCTCTTCCTTAAGTTCCCGATAGGCCGTTGTTAACGGCTGCTCTCCACGGTCGACCCCGCCAGTTACAGATTGCCAAAATTCAGGGTCATCTTTTCTTTGTAGAATTAAAAACTGTTTCTCTTGATTGTATATCACGACGAGTACAGAAATGGGTTGGCGTAACATTATATTTTCCATGAGGATGTGTACCAAATTATTATAACAAATTGATACGCAGGAAGGGGAGTTAAGCTTACAAAACAATAAAAAAAAAAGGCAGGCAAACGCCTGCCCAATCTCCAATAGCAATAATCTTTGCCAAGGAAATACCCAATAAACCAATATCCTTATCAGTAAGCTCTACTTCTCGGGAGTTCTAGGAGTCACTTAAAAGGTGGTGTCTCCAAAGGAACAACTTCATCCTACATGGATGTTTTTAAAATGTAAACTGTTTTGGGGTAAAAAATTGTAAATGTGTACATTTTGTGTTTTTTGTTCTTTTTTGTTGTATTTTTATGCGTTTTTTCATATGGCTTGAAAAAAGCTATTATTTACAGTGCTATAAAAATACTGAAGATAAGATTGTTACAGTTGGTACATTTATTGGGTACTTAACTGTGTTTGTATAGTGATGAAAAATAAGGGGTAAATTTTTTTGGGGATATTTATTTTTGTATTAATTATTTTATTTTGTTAAATAATTGTATTTTTACTTGGTGTCGTAGGGGCCTATTTGAGCGCACCAGATGCTTGCAAGGTTGACTACGAGTCAGCACAGAAATTCTGTGGTCTAGCTTGGTTTTCAGTATGTTCTATACCATGCTTAAAAAAGAACATGAAAAAATACAGACACTATGTTTATCGCATTTTGGTTATCTGTGGTTGTTGTGATGTCGCCGAGCGAAATGTTCATGACCCTCAATAAATTAAAAGAACTGAATAGTAAAAACCCACAACAAGCTGCGCAGGTTTTTCGAACTGTACGTTTGCGGTTACCCAAAAAACCTAGCAGAGGTTTACTCGAGCTATATTTGGTCGGATTAGAGTCTGGCGTGAGAGTCAATGATGCTGACGTAGTACAGCATATTGTGTCGATCCTTGAAGGAGAAAGCTGGCGTGATACTGTGGAAGGCGCAGAGCTTGATATTGCCTCCGCTGTGGCCATTTACCATCGCCGAATATTCGATTATGCGTATGCTGAAACATTAAATGAATGTGCTATTTCTTATGCCGCTGATCCGAAAGAGTTTGCAAGAGTCGCAAACAATATGGCTGTTGTGTATCGATATAGTGGTCAACCAAAGAAAGCGCAAAATATATTAAAAGAGTCTTTAATGTTGGCCGAAGACAGAGAGGTTGTCGCAAATATCAAAAACAACTTAGGCAACATCTATTTTGACCAAGAAAAATACCGTCATGCGCAACTGATGTATATTCGGGCCTTTCGCTTTCATTCTGAAGTAGGGCAGGCGGGTTATGCTGCGGGAACAGGGCTTAATTTATTAAATACACAAATATTTTTGGGTGATTGGCCAAGCTTTGAACGGTATCAATCGTCAGTCGCACTGGAAGTTAAGCACAGTGGACAACAGGCTTTTAGGTTGTTTTATATGTGGCAAAGCTATCTCAATGATCACGTTAACAAACATGCGCTTTTAGACGATGACAGGGTCAATGCGTTAGTTGAATCAATACCAATATTGCTAAAGAGTGAGTTAGGCCCATCACTTTCACACTATTCGGGTCTTTTCAAAAACGCAGTGTTGCAAAGCAAGCTGGAAGAACAGTTAACTAAAACGCCGGATATCAAGGGGATGAGTGAGCCAAATGGCATCAGAATTAAGCTCGAAAAGCTCTGTACGACCAGAATAATTGCAAAAAAATACTTTTCTAATCGTTAATACAGTTTGAAATTGGTTAAAAAAAGGTCAATAATCTAGTTTCCTAAATCGGAAAACATGTAAAGGAAACTATAATGAAATTAGTAAAATCTCTGGCGGCGTTCTCGTCGCTTATGATCCCCACGCTTTCACTGGCGGCAATTCCATATCAAAATGAGGAATATCAATTCACTCAGCCTAATGGCGAAGTCATTTCGATATTTTTGCAGGGAAATACGTACTATGCAGAACAAAGAACCCGTGATGGTAGGTTGGTCATATTTGATAAAAGCAAAGGCGGTATGGTTTACGCGTCGGTTAATAAATCAGGCACTGATTTTGTGTCATCGGGTATTTTGGTCTCTCAACAGTCTGACATGACGCTGAGCACGTCACAGCTTAATGCCGATCAAGCCAGTGGGTTATCTGCCGAAGCAATTCAAAACTTAGTGGTGCAAAAGCAAAATGAACTTCTTCCAGCTTTGGAAAGCCCTTTGCTTGTGCACACTCAAACTGCTGATATGAGTACGCAGGTTGCGGGTAATATCAAAGGGCTGACCATTATTATCGACTTTCCAGATGAGAAAGGCAGCATAACAAAGTCACAGGTAGAGCGGTTTCTAAATGATAGAAATTATACTGAATTTGGTAATGCACAGTCTGTACGCGGTTACTTTTTAGAAGTATCAGACAATAAACTGGATTACACCAATACGGTGACAGCTTACTACACGGCCAAAAAGAACAAGTCTTACTATGCGGATTCTAGTCTGAGCTCCACTGTACGTTCACAAGAGTTAATAAAAGAGGCGCTAGATTGGCTGGAGTATCAACAGGGATTTGATTTTTCCACGCTATCTACAAATGGTAGTAGTCAAATACGTGGCTTAAATATTTTCTATGCAGGCAACTCAGACAGTGCTTGGTCTAAAGGGTTGTGGCCTCATATGGCGAGATTAAGCCCGCGCTTTTGTGCAGATGGCGTGTGTACGGACAGGTATCAAATTACAGATATGAGAGCCAGTTTATCAATTGGTACATTTGTTCACGAATCGGGACACCTGATCACAAATTGGCCTGATTTATATGACTATGACGGCAGCTCTCACGGATCGGTAGCAAGTTACGGTGTGATGGGATTCGGTGCGATTGGTACAACCAATAAATTTAGGCCGACCCCACCTGTTGCGCACTTTAGAGCCATCGCTGGTTGGGATACAGTGACTGAGCTAAACCCAGCCATTGATGCAAATGCGCCAACAGGGACACTCACTCATACGTCAGGTAGTCACACTTCATATAAGTGGACTAACCCAAGCAATCGAAATGAAGCCTTTTATATTGAGGCTATTCATCAGTCAGGTCAAAACACGGAACAGCCAAGTCAAGGCCTCGCAATTTGGCACGTCGATACGCGCGGTAGTAACTCCAATGAATGGTTCCCTTATATTCAGATGGAGCATGCAGACGGAAATCGCGACCCTGAAAATAATCGTAATAGAGGTGATGGTACAGATTTATTTGTAGCTAATGGCGAGTTTAGCAACTTATATCCAAACAGTTTGTCATCGAAAGGGACTAACTCTCTGTGGTGGAATGGCGCGGACTCTGGGCTGGCTATTTCAAGTATCTCAGCGCCTGCTCAGACGATTTCGTTTAATCTTGAGTCAAACGTTGTCGAGCCACCTAAAGGAGATACATATCGAGGAACACTCAGTGATAAAGGGCAACAGATCCAACCTAATGGCAGTTGGTTCCAATACTCTGGTGGGACGATTAAGCTCGATTTAACCGGTCCGAACAATGCGGACTTTGATTTGAAGTTAGAGCGTTGGCAAGGTGGGCGATGGACCCAAGTGTCTATTTCAGAAACGCCGACATCGGTAGAATCTATCTCTTACACGGCCACAAGCGGATATTACCGCATAGTTGTGTATTCGTACTCTGGCGCAGGGGATTACACTTTAACTGTTAATAAGTAGTGACTTAACAGAATAGCTCACAATCATACGTGGACTGGGTGTTTGACACTAGGTCCACTTTGTAACTTTTACCTACATAATTTTCATATCAATATTTCGTGCACATTTCCTTGATACACCTCAATAAAGTGAGCAAGTAGTCCGCATTTACATTGTGCGATCAACATAAACGAATCTCACAGGTTAAAATTTAGTGAATTATTTGTTTGATCTGAAATTGAAAATCATTATCATTATTACCTGTAAAGGGGACTTTGCAGTATATAGCGTGCTTTTTACACACAAAATGATTAAGGAGTAATTATGTCTCGTAGATTTTTATTGACTGGCGCGACCGGTGTCGTGGGGCTCTCAATGATAGAGCTGTTATCACCAAATGATGAGATTGTTATTCTAGTAAATCAACGATCTTTTAGTGAGTTACCTCAAGGGGTAAGTCAGCAAATTCAGGGTGATATCCGTAAAGCCAACTTTGGCTTAAATGATGAGCAAGTTGCTCAACTCAAAGGTATTGATTGCATAGTGCACAGTGCAGCATTGACCGATTTCACAGCCGATCCAGACATACTGGCCGGCATTAATGTGGCAGGGCTCAAACATGCTATTGAACTGTCTGAACGTTTAAATGTGCCATTGATCCATATAAGTACCGCATTTGTGAAAGGTCGAAATGGTCATGATTTTAATAATTATGAGCAAAGTAAGCGCGAAGCAGAGGCCTGCCTAAGTGACAACATTACCGTTGTACGCCCCTCTGTCATTATTGGTGACAGTACCCTTGGTTTGATGCCTAAAAAGCAGGGTTTGCATAATATGCTTAAACTCGCGACGAAGGAAGTTATCCCGATTGTACCTGGAGATGCAAACACGCTGGTTGATGTGATCCCTCGTGATATTGTCGCTAAATGTATTTTGACGATAGTGGATAAAAAACTATCGGGAGAGTTTTGGTTAACAGCGGGCACTTTGGCTAAAACGTTAGGCGATTTGCTTACACTTGGCGAAGATGATGATATCACATCACGTTACGATGTGCGTTTTAAAGCCCCTAAATTGATGAGCCCGACCACATTTGAACGGTTGGTTAAGCCTGTGTTTATGCCTGCGCTACCAAAGCGGTTTAAACGCATGTTTGAAGAAACTTCTATTTATTTAAAATATCTTGATATGTCAGAAGGGTTTCAATCTGATGTTCCACAACTCGCTGAAGTCGCAGGCGAATGCTATCAGTTTGATGTACGTCATACGTTAGCTAAAAACTTGGTTGCCTACGATCATCAGCACCCTTTGATTGCTGAGCTTTCAGGAGCGCAGTAACGTGAGAGAGGAAACACTCGAACTACTCAAAGCCCACAGTAACCGTTCAAAAGCGCGGTTGTCTAGCATGATGAATTTGCCCATTGAACACAGTGCACACGGTGCCGAAATTGTCGATGAAAATGGGAAAACCTACTTAGATTTTGGTGGCTTTGGGGTATTTATTTTAGGTCATAAACATCCTCAGGTAGTTGCAGCGGTAAAGTCTCAATTGGACATCATGCCTATGAGTTCACGCACACTAGTGAGCCCTAATTTAGCGACTGCCAGTAAAAAGCTGATAGATATATGCCCTGATGCAATTCAATATGCCTTTTTTACTAATTCTGGCGCAGAGTCGACAGAGCTTGGCTTGAAGCTTGCCAGAGCCAATGGCTGTACACATATTATTGCGGTCACGGGCAGTTATCACGGCAAGTCATTAGGTGCTTTATCGGTGACACATCGTGATGAATTCCGTACGCCATTTGCGCCTTTGTTTGACAATGTGGAGTTTGTTGAGCGTGATAATGTTGAGGCCTTGAAAGCTGCATTTACCAAGTACAAAGAGCCTGTTGCGTTTATCACTGAGCCTGTACAAGGTGAGGGCGGTGTTTACGCCTTGAGCTATGAATTTTTGCATACTGCCAAGCAATTGTGCGAACAATCAAAGGGACTTTTTATCTGTGATGAGATCCAGTCAGGGCTGGCACGCACAGGCACCATGTGGGCAATCGATAAACATAACATCGTGCCTGATGTGATGTTAGTCGGCAAAGGGCTCAGTGGAGGCGTGATACCGTGTGCTGCGGTGGTTGCAACCGAAGCGGCTTTTGCCCCTTTAAATAAGGATTTCATGCTGCATTCGAGTACATTTGGTGGTTCACCCATTGCACTGAGTGCCGCTGAAGCAACCATTGACGTTTTAACATCACAAAACCTAGCTGAGCGTTCAGCCTATTTAGGTAAAGAGATTGTTTGTAAATTAAATGAGATTGTCAAAGCACACAATGAAACCGCATCTCAGCAAATTATCATCCGTGGCGAGGGACTGTTGGTCGGTATTGACGTTGGCACACCTGCGAGAGCAGGTCAGCTGACGCTGTCATTATTAAATCAACAAATCCTAACCAGCCATTCACTCAGTAACGCATCCACTGTGCGCTTAACACCGTGCGCCTTTTTAACTGATGACCAGCTAGCACAGTTATATACCGCGTTTGAAAACGCAATAGACAAGATTTAAGGAAATACCATGAGAGACGTAAAATATACCCAAACTGTGAATGCTTCAGCAGAACAGGCATTCACTAAAATTGCTGATTTTAAATCGTTCGAAAGTCATTGTCAGGCTGTGATTTCGGTTGATGTGACTGAAATTAATGAGCGTGAGTCAGAGTCAACGTGGTTAGTCCATTTTCATGATGGCAAGATGTCTTGGCGTGAGCGTGACCTATTTAATAAAGACGCGCTTAAAATTGAATTTACGCAAATCGAAGGTGATGCGGATATTTTCGAGGGATTTTGGGCGATTGAAGCTGTGTCAGACACGGAGTGTACGGTCACATTTGACGCACGCTTTTGTATGGGGATCCCGACACTTGCCGATATTTTAGAGCCAATCGCTGAGTCTGCGATTAAGCAAAATGTCGAACAGATGCTAAATGAATTATTCGTCCCTCAGCAAGAGGCTGTTGCATGAGCACATTTCAAAAAGCGCAGCATTTGCTGCGCGGCACCTTGCCAGAATTAGCGCAATATCTTTCTGAAACGCCTTTTGATGCACTTGAAAGTGAACAGAGCCAAGCGATCAATATCTTTCGAGATACTGGTGGCGCTCCGACCTTAGTTAAGCAAAAGTATGGGGGCAGGGGCCTGAATGCTTGGCAGGCCGTGCAGTTGCAAATGGCCATTGGTGCCGCTTCCCCTTCATTAGCAATCGCCGTTGGCATGCATCAGTTTTCTATCGCAACTTTGCAAGAAATGGCAAAAATCGGAAATGGTCTTGAGTCACTGATGTTAGAGGGGATCTCTCGCTCAAATTTACTTGTTTCTTCTGCATTTAGTGAAGGACAAATTGGCAAAAGTATTTTAAAGAGCTCGATTATCGCTAAAGAAGTGGATAAAGGCTACGTCATATCAGGTGTGAAGAAACCATGTAGTTTAGCCCATTGCATGGATTTATTGACAGCAAGTGTTCAAGTAGAACCTAAGGATGGCGAGCCTTATTTTGCCGTTGCCATGATCCACAAAGCGTGTGAGGGCATTACAGTAGAAAAATTCTGGCAAGCGCCGTTTTTGCAAGCAAGCCAAAGTGAGGCTGTGGTACTAGAAAACGTCTTCGTACCTAGCTCAATGTTGGTTAATGTCGATGAAAAGTCTGCATATCAGTCTCATGTGGCGGGTTTTGTGTGGTTTGAACTCATTACTTGTGCGTCATATTTGGGCATGGTGTGTGGTCTAGTTGAGCGGGCTTGTGAATTGGGTAGGTTACAAGGTGCAGATAAAGCACATGTGCATGTTCAACTGGAAGCATGCGCGTTGTCACTTAAAGCCATCGCTGGAGATATGGACAACCAAACTCAAGACACGCTGGCACAAGTGTTGAGTGTGCGTTATCACTTGCAGGATGTGCTTGCAGAGGTGACTCAAAGTACCTTGAGTTTGGTTGGCGGCATT
Organism: Pseudoalteromonas luteoviolacea CPMOR-1; assembly: GCF_001625685.1. GTDB lineage: Bacteria > Pseudomonadota > Gammaproteobacteria > Enterobacterales > Alteromonadaceae > Pseudoalteromonas > Pseudoalteromonas luteoviolacea_K. The sequence continues at coordinate 102,382 of NZ_AUYC01000030.1, forward strand.
AATTACATTAACAATGGCTATTTCGCAACGATTGCGCAGGTCATCCATGCATTTAACTTCCACCCACCTGCTAAGCACGCAATGTATGCGCCGCTAAATAATTATTTTGATGGACAAGAATTGGAGATGGTGTAATGCGTGTAGCGCTGTGCAATATTGAAAATTTGGCGACACAACCCGCTATCTTGCAGGTTTTAGAGGCACATAAGAATGAGATCAAGTTGGTTATCACCAGTGATCCTTATTCAAAGAAAAATGGCGGTTTTATAGCGCAAGCTTATAGAAATATGCGTTTTAGAGGATATGGTTTTACAGAGTACTTATTTGTAAAAATGGTATTTTTATCTGTTATCCGGCCGCTATTAAAACTCTTAGGTATGGATGTGCTGCCGAGCATTGAACAGCGCTGCAACGAACTGGGTATTACGTATATCAAAGTGAAAGACATCAATGATGCCTCTGTCGTTCAGTTGCTAAAAGATAAGCAAATCGACTTATTGAGCATTTATTATTTTGATCAAATTTTACATGATGAAGTCATAGAAATTCCTAGCCAAGGTGTGGTGAACTTTCATCCGGCCTATTTGCCAAAATGCCGAGGGTTATTCCCAATTATGTTTAGCTATCTTTATAATGAGCAAAATTATGGCATCTCAGCACACTGGGTTGAAAATAAAGAAATTGACGCGGGACCTGTCATTGCTCAAAGTGCGATTAAGGTGAGTAATGCAAAGTGCTTATTGGAAATTGATAGGAAAGTGAGTAACCATTTTCCAGCTTTGTATACGCAAGTGCTAGAAATTTTGCAAAACCAACAGGTCAATGCATCAGTTCAAGCACAACAGAGCAGCTATTTTTCTTATCCGCAAAAAGCACAGCTGCGCGAGTTAAATGAAACGCTGCCGCTCATTAATTGGTGTTGGGTACTGCGCGCATTAGGGAACAAAGGCGAACAATACGTTGATAAACACATATCTAAGATAAATTGACAATGAAATATCATTAGTACATCTAGTATATAAATCAAACAGGGGTACAATGAAGGTTGGTTTAGTCTATTTATTCTAATTTGGGTTGTGCCACATAGTTTTTGAGCGGGTTTATAACCCGCTTTTAGTATTTAAAAGCTTTATACTGGAGTTTGACATGCTTTTGACACAATGCACTAAACTCAAGGCTGACTCGGCAAGTATAAAAAGTAAAGAAATTCGCAAGGATCTATTATGAGAGTTTTATGGAGCTTCATGTTGTTAGTGAACGCACATTGGGCGTCGGCCACAGATGATGTGCAAAGCAAAGGCTTGCCTGTAGCGGCTTATAGCGTTCAGCAAGCAACTGGTTTTTATCAATTTCGTCAAGTAACAGGCCAAGTTGTCAAGCACCAAGAAGCTGAAATTGGCTTTGAATTTAATGGCGTATTAGAGTCTCTTTATGCCGACCAAGGTGATGCGGTTAAAAAAGGTCAATTATTAGCGAAACAAGATACTCAGCTCCTAGCCATCGAAAAGCTCGAATTACTTGCAAACCTAGACAAGGTAAAAGCGCAATTGACACTTGCTGAGCAAGACAGTGAGCGTCTTTTGAAGTTAAGTAAGTCTAATTATTCAGCCCAGCAGCAACTTGATCAAAATCGTTCGCAAATATCGGTCTTAAAAGCCGAGTTTCAAGTATTAAATGTAAAGTTGCAAGGCATGGACGTTAGGCTAGAAAAAGCAAACTTAAAAGCCCCATTTGACGGTGTCATTGCGGCGCGTGAAGTGTCAATTGGCGAAGTGGTTGGCCCTGGTAAAGTCGCGTTGAGAGTGCTTGAGCAAAGCAACTCAGAGGTACGCATTGGTGTGCCTCAAGGTCTATTATCTGATATTCAAAAAACCATGCCTATTACGGTTGGTGGCACTGTTTACCAGGCTCAAAAGCGCTCTGGTGGCACCAATCTAGACCCAATCTCTCGTACTGTACAGTTGCGATTTTCTCTACCTGAAGATGCACTGGTTTTTTCTGGTCAAATGGCGGTCATGACCATCGCCAAAAAGCAACAGAAAAACGGATACTGGGTCCCAATCAGTGCGCTTACGAACGGTACTCGAGGCACATGGCAAATATATCAAATTGAACAAGGACGCTTGCAACCTACGGCTGTTGAAGTGCTGCATAGCGATGGTCAATATGCTTACATTGATGGCGATTTTATGAATGGCACTGAGATTTTGGCAAATGGCACCCATAAGGTCGCCGCTAATATAAAAGTCGATATTGTGCAATCTGTTGCTACCCGAGGTGAGCAACAATGATTCCATTTTTGTTGAATAATGCGCGTTTTCAAGTTCTGTTGATTGCGCTGCTTCTCGTATCAGGTTTTGCTGCTTTAAGCAGCTTGCCTCGTACTGAAGACCCACGGATCATAAATCGTTTTGCTTTTGTAACCACCTATTTACCGGGGGCATCTGCTGCGCGTGTTGAAGCGCAGGTTACCGAGAAAATAGAGCAAAAATTAAAGCAACAGTCAGAAATTAAAAACCTCATTGCCATGTCTCGTGCTGGGATCAGTGTATTGAGTATTGAGCTGGAAGATGCCGTTACAGACAGCACGCCTGTGTGGTCGAGAATGCGGGATTTGCTGGCTGATGTGCAAATAGAATTGCCAGAGGATGCATCGTCGCCGCTGCTTGAAGATGACAGAGGGTATGCGTACACAAAAATAGTGGCGTTGACCATTGAACCCGATGAGAGTGAGTCGCAGTCTTTACAGCAAGCCAAACAGATAGCGGTCAATCGCTATACCAAAGAATTACGTAATCAGTTACGTAATCAAAGTGGTGTGGAGGTTGTCCATTTATTTGGTGTAGCAAATGAAGAGGTCAGAGTCACGTTAGATCCGGCTAAACTGAAGTTAGCAGGCCTATCGTTTGAACAAGTCGCACACGCGGTTAAAAATGCCGATGCTAAGGTCTCTGCTGGGATGATCAGCAACCCCCAAATTCAAATGCAGGTGGAGCTCAGTGGCGAGTTTAAGTCGATTACGCGCATTAAAGCAATCCCTATCCAAAGTGATGACCGTTATGGTCAAATCCAACTGAGTGACATTGCTAAAGTAGAGCGTATGTTGGTCGAGCCCCAGCAAGAAATTGCTTGGGTTGATGGTATGCCTGGTGCTTACTTAGGTATTCGAATGCTACCTGATGTACGCATCGATAAATTCTCTGAACAGATAGATGAGTTGTTAGAGTCGTTTAAACTCACGTTACCCAACAATATTCAATTGCTCAGTTTGTTTGACCAAAAAGGGTATACCGAAGACAGGCTAGGCGGCTTACTCGATAATATTTTACTGGGCTTTGTGCTTATTTTGGGTGTGTTGTTTGTCACATTAGGATTAAGAGCCGCAATTATCGTAGGCTTGGCGCTGCCACTCACCGTGATGTTTACGCTTGCGTGCATGAATATTTATGGTTTGCCCATCCATCAGATATCAGTAACGGGCTTGGTCGTTGCACTGGGTATTATGGTTGATAATGCCATCGTTATTACCGATGCAATTCAACGCTACCGTCAGCAAGGCTTAGCGGTACTCAAAGCAGTTACAAAAGCAGTCAATCATTTTTGGCTGCCGTTATTGAGCTCAACCTTAACGACCATTTTGGCGTTTATGCCCATCGTACTCATGCCAGGGCCTTCTGGTGAGTTTGTGGGGGGCATTGCATTGAGTGTTATCTTTGCATTAGTCGGGTCGTACCTTATTTCACATACGCTTATTGCCGTCTTTGCGGGTAAATATGTTCAATCAGACAATCGCACTTCGACTGGTTTTTTGTCGCAAGGGATCAGGCTAAAAAGACTGAGTAATGTATTTGAGCAGCTCCTTAGTCGTTCTTTAAAAAGACCCATAGTCACAGCACTATGCGTCATGGTACTGCCAGTACTTGGTTTTATTTCTGCTGGGCAATTAACAGAGCAGTTTTTCCCGCCTGCAGATCGAGACATGTTTCATATTGAAGTGCGTTTATCAGACAACGCCAGTATTCACGCCACCAAAGCGCTCGTTAAACGTATGGATGCCCACATTTTAAAGCACGAGGGTATTGAGCGTTTGGACTGGATGGTAGGGCGAAATATCCCCATCTTTTATTACAACCTGATGCAAAGAGATAAGGGGGCGCGAAATTATGCACAAGCCATGGTCAAGGTAACCGACTTTGAACGTGCAAATACGTTAATTCGAACCTTGCAAGGTGAGCTTGATCGTGCCTTCCCTGAAGCACAAACCTTGGTTAGAAAGCTAGAGCAAGGACCTCCTTTCAATGCGCCGATTGAAATTCGAATATTTGGGCCAGATTTAGATAACTTGGCTGAATTAGGTCAGCGCATAAAGCAAACCGTTATAGCGCATCCAGAGGTAACGCATACGCGCACAACGCTGCAATCAGGCGCTGCAAAAGTCGAGCTGTTAGCCCATGAGTCACAACTCACTCACGCAGGTGCGCAGGCACAACGTGTTGCTGCTCAGCTTCAAGCGCAGTCACAAGGCGTGACGGTGGCCAGTGTTTTAGAAGATACAGAGACGGTACCTGTTAATTTAAGGTTTGATGATCAATATCGTGACGGGCTTGATGGGCTGGCTAACGTTGAAGTCATGGGCAGTCAGCCATTGTTGTTATCGGCTTTTGCGACCAGTCGTATTGTGCCGGAGCAAAGTACCATCCACCGACGTAATGGTGAGCGGCTGAATGTTGTTGAAGCATTTTTACAGACTGATGTTTTACCAGCGAAAGTGCTGAAAGATTTGCAAATTCAACTAGAGAAAGAGCAATTTACGTTGCCCGTAGGTTACCGCTTGGAAATTGGTGGTGAGTCTCAGCAGCGAGACCAAGCTGTGGGCAGTTTGTTAGGTAAAGTTGGCGTTATTTTTGTGCTATTGATCACAGTATTAGTGCTTACATTTAACTCGTTTACAACAACGGGGCTGATACTTATCACGGCGTTTCAGTCGGCCATGTTAGGCATTTTAAGTGTGTATATTGCAGGTCATCCGTTTGGTTTTACGGTAATAATTGGTCTGCTCGGTCTAATGGGACTCGCCATTAATGCGGCCATTGTAATTTTATCTGAGCTCAGAGCGAATGAAGCGAAGACCGTAGATGAGATTGTCACTGGGGTTATGACATGTGCTCGACATATCACATCAACCACCATCACTACAGTGGGTGGGTTTTTACCCCTCATTTTGGCGGGGGGGAGTTTTTGGCCGCCATTTGCCATTGCGATTGCGGGCGGTACGGTACTAACAACCGTGTTATCATTTTTCTTTGTGCCAAGTTGTTATTGGTTAATGCAAAGGAAACGTACGCCAGCGCTGATGACTAAATTAAAAAATCTAAAAGCCTAGAGTATTTGGATTAAGTATGGCCATTTTATATGATGGTCATACATTATTTTATTCTATTAATCTGTTTCGTTGTCTCCATTTTTTTTGCATATTTTATAACTATGCTTGGAAGGTATTAAAGCATTGCAGCTTTAATACCTTCCAAGCAAGCAGAGTCACATGGATGTGACTTTTTATCTTGTTGCTTCCATATATCATCTTTTATAAAACAAATAGAACATCTCGGTTATATATTAACCTGTCAGTTTTGAAGAGTGAGCGATCTATATTTTTTCTGCTTCAACACATCGAAGCGCGTTGATGACAGCGCGTATTGAGTTTTATTAGGTAATGAGACAGCCGCCAATAAGTTTATATGGGGCTCATGGTTAATAGTAAATTTTATTTTTGTATTTGTTTTCAAATTTAAAATTACAAATTCTATGACTGCTTACTACAATAAATTTTTGGGTCAAAGTGTTCGGTGAAGTAAAAGGCTTAAAATGATAAACACCGCGTGCTTTTCTTATTTTTATTTCTGATCAGGCCGTTAAAATAAGCTTAGTTTGCTAGACTTAGACATAAATCGGCGCAGCTCCATATATCGGGTTTCTATCCATTGCAATTTGCTTATTAAAGGCCAAGTGATGCCATTTTTAGGTATGTTTTATGTGCAAAAGGGAAAGCACTTTCAGTTGCCTATACTATCACCATAAACCTGGTGGTTATTATTTAGTTTTAGACTTATTAATCGCACCTGAGCTTATTTCATCAGTTTTAGGTGCGTCAAAAGCGTTTTTCATTAGCTTTTTGAAATTATAACAATCTAAATGATTTGAATTCGGGCAGTTAGCTACTTTAACTAACTCTGCTTTGACTGCCTCTAATTGTATGATCTTATTTGAAATATCCTCAGACTTTTTAATTAGCATCTGTCTGTCAATTTCAATACTTTTACCGTTAAAAAATGAAGCAATTTCATCTAATGAAAAGCCCGCTAATTGACCTAGAGAAATAATAGAAAGCTGATCAATGATGTCATGGGTATAATATCTTCTCAATCCTTGCCTGCCAGCGGGCTTTATGAGCCCTTTTGATTCGTAATATCTCAAGGCGGACGCATTGATGCCCGTTTTTTTGGTGACTTGGCCGATATCTAGCATGTATAGCCCTTAAACAAGTACGCGTTAATTTTGTTACTTTGTCACATTTTTTCAAAGTTGTTAAGCATAAGCTTGTTTTAAAATTAATCCGTAACATAGACCAATAAACAGTAAGATAAATAAACCAAGCTTAAATCAAAATATGGCTTGATAAATACACAATTGCATTGCAATAAAGTCAATTATTTCGATGTCATTTATATGTTAAAAGTTCATGTAGATAATTATAGAGAGCTCATGCTTGACGTATTCAACTGACCCAGTGTTATTAAATATTATTGCGTATGAAGGGTTTAAAATATTATTATTCTTAACATTGCTGTATTTTTTGTATGAAGCAAATTGTAATGGTTTTACGAGACTCTATGATAAAAAGTATCAACTACAGAGTGACTTTGATAAACAGTTTGTTTCTTGGAGTATTACCTTCTGCGTTATTTCTATCCTGCACTTTACAGACCAGCCAGTGAACGACGCTGTTCTCGATGCTGATATTGATCAAACCGTAAGACGAAGACTTTTTTATTTCTTGAAAATGTGCTTTAGTTTTATAAGTATTGTGTGCATTTATGCCTTGCATACTCTTCGCGACTGCCCATTTTCAAAGACAGCAAGAAATTGTATTTATGTCATCATACCAACGATGACCATTAGCTTTATAGAATTCTTTTTGAGAGGGTATTTGGACATTAACACGTTCATTCCAGTATATAGGTTTTATGGTGTGTTGCATTATGTACTGCTTATGGCTGCGCTTATGGCTTTTCCAATTCGTCAGTTGTGGATGTTACAAAAATCAGGCTAGAAGCTTACTTAAGCGCACATTTTAATAAATGCATCACACTTAATCCCTTCGTTTTTTTGCTCGCCTTGAGCTGTGAAATAAACATCATTTTAAGCATAAACAAAATTAAATTGGTTATTTTGGAATTTAATATCTTACAGTGTGTGAATTTAATATTCTTTTTGGTTGATTGAAATACGTAGTTGTATCAGAGAAAGGGTTAGTGTATTTTGTGCAAGTTTTTACATTAGTGGGATGCTTTCGACGTGGCTGAAAATAGCTCTTCGAATTAATAGGCATGGGATAACGTCAAGCCGGTATGTGTCACAGTTCAATATATTGAAACGGAAAGTGCAAAACTATGCGAAAAACTTGCTTTATTAAAAGTGTACATTTTCTACAAGCCCAATAAATAGTTGAGAGAATTTTAGTGTCGCTACCAATCGAAACAGCATTATTGAACGCGATTGTTTTCAGGGGGTTGCAAATTAGTTTAGTGCTGGCTTTGATATATTTCGTTTTTACCGCTAAAAGTCAGCGAGTTGCTCGAATTTATGATAAGAGATTTGAGTTAAAAACAAAGCAAGAACAGTGTTTTGCGTCTTTTTGGATTACATTTTTTTGTCTTTTTATTTATATACTTATTGATGAACAGATCACGAACACAATTATTGCAGCGGATCTTGATTACTTATTGAGAAGAAAGCTTTTTTACTTCTTTAGGATCTGTGGTGTGTTGATGTTTTTAGTGTCTGTCTATTCGCTACACTCATTAAGGCAGTGTGCTTTTTCACCTGCCACTAGAATTGCTTTCTACATATCTATACCTGTTGTTTCGATATTCTTTTTACAACTTATCTTACGTGGATACTTAGAAATTGAAGCGTTAGTGCCTTTGTATCGCTGGCTTGCAATTGTTCAGTGTTCGACGTTGTCAGTTGTTGTTTTGTCAAACCCAGTTAGTGAGATATATCAAATGTACAAAAAGCGAGATATGTAAATATATAAATTAAAACAATGGAGTGTTTAGGGAATTTGAATTGAAAGAACTCGTTAGGTTGTGCTTAAGCTATGTATGGAAGGACGCTGTTGCTTAGGTTTTTGACATAATAAAAATGCAACTGAGTCAGGCGTTCTGTGTTTAACGGTATTACATTCAAAGTGTTTAAAGATGGATCAAATAGTAGATTTTTTGATAGTGTCGGGCGTTTTGTACAAGGGCTTACAAGCTTCTTTGTTTGTTGCTTTTTTGTATACATTGTACGTAACGCGTCGGCGAGGTTATGGCTTTTTTTGCGATAGAAGGTATAAGCTAGATAACCCTGCCGATAGGGATTTGGTCTCTTGGCATATCACAATAGTGACCTTATTTGTTATGCAGCTAATTGATCATATATTGCAATATTCGCTTGTTGCTTTGGATCTGGATTATGTTGTTAGACGACGCCTATTTTATTTTTCAAGGTTGTTTTCTATTGGGATTTTTATCGTTTCTGTTGTGGCATTGCACTCTCTTAGGGGATGTAGCTTTTCCCGATATTCGCGCGCGATAGTGTATGTATTGTTGCCAATTTCTACGACGACCTTGGTACAACTTGTGTTGAGAGGGTATTTAGATATTGAAGTGTTTAGACCTTGGCATAGGTTGGTTGCTTGTATTAGCCAATTAGCGTATCCGATCATCATATTTTCGTTTATTGCATCGCAGCTTTATGCTGATTTCAAACAGCGTGCAAGCAGACGTGCAGCGCAATAGGCGCTTTATTGTTTCACAGTTCAACGCCGTTGGCGTAGGTGATAGAGTATTTGGCACTGTTTGGGTTTTCTTGCCAATTTAGCTGTTTGGTAACGGTGATTTGTACGCCATAATACTCAGCCATACCAGCCAATACGCCTTCAACGAGATCGAACATTCTACGTGAGGAAGTATAAATAAGCTGCGCTTCAAATAAGGACAACGTGTTGTATTGGAATTTTGGTGGCAGTGCATCTGGGTAGAGCTTTTTAAGTTCGATATGATGTAAGTCATCCAATTGTTGCAATACATACGCTGGGTGTGCGTAATCAGTGAAATGCTTAGGCAGCAACCCCGACAACCTTGGGTAAAGCCATTTACCAAAACTAAAATGTGCTTGAGCGAGTGTAATGCCTATTTTATTAATGACGATATCGACTAATTCAATAAGGTGTTCGTCAGGGTAATTTTCTGTTCTCACAAATGCGGTGTTAGTGTCAAACGAGCAGGCTTCAAAAGCGTCGTATAATACTTCTTCACCGGCGACTTCAGTGACAAACTCTTCAAGTAACATAAAAATATGGCCTTTCATTATGCAAACTCCGGTTTAAATGGAAGACTAATGGTAAAGCGCGTACCTTTACCCTCTGTACTTTCAACGGCGATTTTACCTTTGTGTTGCTGAATGATTTTGTAAGAAATCGAGAGGCCCAACCCTGTGCCTTTTCCGACTGGCTTAGTGGTAAAAAATGGGTCAAATATATTACGTAGATTTTGTGCTGAGATCCCCATGCCGTCATCGGCGATAGTGACGTAAATGTTACGCTCGTCAAAGCTACTGGTGATATCAATTTTGCCAAGTTTCTCAATCGCTTGACCGGCATTGATTAATAAGTTTAAAAACACTTGGCATAATTTGTTACCACTGCAAACAAGCTTGGGTAACTTGCCCAGGTGGGTGTTCAAGGTCGCGTGATGTTTAAAGCTGCTCTGTGCTAGGTTGATTGCTTGGTCAAGGACTAGGTTTAGATCCTCTGGCACCATTTCCTCGTTGTCGATATGTGTATAGTTACGCAGCTCAGTAACAATTGACGCAATTTTGTTGAGGCCGCACAAGGACTCATCCATCAAGTCTGGGATGTCGTCCTGAATAATGGCTACATCATAGCTGGATTTGAGCGCTAACATTGCTTGCTCGTTGGGTGCCATCTTTTCAAGATCTTCCTGATACGCCAGTAGCGTAATGAGATACATTTTTAGCGTCTCAATATTAGACTTAGCATAGCCGGTAGGGGTGTTGAGTTCATGTGCAACGCCCGCAGATAGCTGACCTAAAGACGCCATTTTTTCCTGCTGGATTAGTTGCACCTCTTGCTTTTTTAGGGCTTCAAGTGCTTCACAAAGCTCTTCATTGGCTTTGTATAAGCTTCGAGCTCTGGACTCGAGTAAGTCTTCAGCATGTGCCTTACCTGCTAGCGCACGTTGAAGCTTTTTCTCAAGTAGCGCGATGGTTTTACTTGCTTCTAGTGTTGTCATGCAAATCCAATCTGGTTGATACATTTACAAACAACGAAGCAAGAATAGCTCCAATTTAGCTCTCAATACCAACTTTGTATTTTTTTACCTATAAAAAACAGCAAGTAAGGAATAGCCAGCCTCAGTTTGACGGCGAATGTAAATGCGTTTTTTGCATTTTGCAAAGGCCTAAAAAAACGAAATTAATTCTCAAAATGCAAAATTTTACGATATAAAAGCCGTGAGTCTCAATTTGCGAAAAGCAAAGCTGTTTTGCAAGTTGGTACTGGCAGATGCTGCCAAAATACATGCCGTTTACGCCAAAAAGGGCTGGGAGTTGCTGCCTTCACTTTTCTTACTTATTTGCTTTTTAGCTTCCTCTTGAGTAGGCAGATAAAGGATTAAAAATGCCCCTGTATCAATTATATTGAGGAAATAAAATGATATTTAAAAAAAGTACACTCTGCGCAGCTTTGGCATTTGGGTTGTCAAATTATGCGATGGCGGGTTGTAGTGGTTTAGACGATGGTGCATCAGCCTATATTGATGGTTCGACTTTAAAAATTAAAGGTACGAGTAGTAACGAGCAAATTACCTTAAGTGTGTCTGGTGATGATGTCACCGTAACCCGAAAAGTGGGTAATAGCACAAGTTGTGACGAATTTTATCTTAGCCAATTTGACACCATTTATGCAGCTTTAAATAGTGGAAATGATACCTACAATGGTAAAGATATTGCTGTAGTACAAAAGATATATGGAGGCAAAGGGAACGACCATATTACGACAGGGCGTAAAGATGATTTCATTAAAGGTGGACGCGATAACGACACTATTTTTGGCACTAGTGGCAATGACGTGATTTTTGGTGAACGTGGCAATGACGAAATAGACGGTGGCTATGGCAATGATTCTATAAGTGGCGGCGACGGCCATGACAAGCTTTTTGGTTCTTTCAACAATGATACCATCACAGGTGATGATGGCGGTGATTTACTCATGGGAGGTCAGGGCGCTGATACATTACATGGCGGCAGTGGTAATGACTACTTAGGCGGTGGGTGTACGCTTGAAAACGCCAATGGCGGCGATATTTATGAGGTTCATGCATGTAACGACAGCAGCGACGGCGCCGATAAGTTGTATGGTGGTGATGGCCATGATGTGCTCAGTGGCGGTAACGGGAGTGACACCTTGTATGGCGATGCAGGAAACGATTACTTAGCAGGGAATGGTGGCCGTGAAGATCGTTTACACGGCGGTGAAGATGACGATGCTTTGTTTGAAAACGGTGATGGGAATCCAAACAACCAACGCTGGCACAAAGCGTGGGGTAATAGTGGTGATGACATCATTGTGACTAACGGCGAAAACTCGAACTTAGAAGGCGGTCGTGGCAACGATGTGATCATTGCGTTGTCGAGTAATTTTGATGCAAAAATCCACGGCGGTAAAAATGGCGACTACATTTGGACTGGCGACAATGCACCGCAGGGAACATGTGGAAAAGGCGATGACAAGGGCATGGCACTACTCAATAGCTGCGAAGGCACCACTTGGGTGAGCGACTATCAAGGTCTGTTGTCTAAAATGGGGAGTCGCAGCAACTTTGACAACCCATTTTTTGATGCCGCTGACGCAGTCGCTGAAATGGACGGTTCTTATACTGGTTTTAAAAACGGTTGGCGTAGCTACGATGATAACAAAAAGCCAAGCGCATTATACGGTATTGTTTCAAGTGCAGTATTTGACCGTTGGTTAAACGACCAGTCTACAAGGCCTTATTCGTACTACCAGTGGCAAGTCTCGTTTTATGTGGGTAATGGTATTTACGGCACGTACACCCACTGTATGGAAAACAACGTTGCTTACAAATGTAAAAGACAAATAGGCCAGCATCAAATTTGCTATAACCAGTCTGGCAATACAGTTTCATGTGACTAACCTAGTTTGGTAATTAGGTTATCAACCCAAGCCCACATATGTGGGCTTTTTTGGTGGGCGGGTCGAATAATATGGTGGTATTGTGATTTAAAAATCGTGATTCAGAGCTAAAACCCCGTCCCTCAGAACTTAAACCCCGTCATCCTGACGAACGTCAGGATCCATGTGTTGTTCATTCAAAAGGCCAAACATTTAGATTGTTTAAAAGACTAGATTGCGGGGCAAGCCCACAATGACGAATTATTAGATCGAAAACAGGTTTCAAATCCCGTCATCCTGACGAACGTCAGGAACCATGTGTTGTTCATTCAAAAGGCCAAACATTCAGATTGTTTACAAGACTAGATTGCGGGGCAAGCCCGCAATGACGGGGGGAGAGCGAAAGGTGATTTTAAGTTGCCTAACTTAAACTAATATTCGCTATTCTAAGCCGCCTCCCTAAACCAACCTTCGTCATCCTGACGAAAGTCAGGATCCATTTTCTGTTCACTCAAAGTGCCAACTATTCAGGTTGTTTAAAAGAATGGATTGCGGGGTAAGCCCACAATGGCGGATGTTAAGATTTAAACAGAACCCAAACTACGTCATCCTGACGAAAGTCAGGATCCATTTTGATTCACTCAAGGCACCAACCATTCAGGTTGTTTAAAAGAATGGATTGCGGGGCAAGCCCGCAATGACGGAGGTTTAGAATGAAAGATGACTTCAAATAGCGTCATCCTGACGAAAGTCAGGATCCATTTTCTGCTCAGCCAAAGCACCAACCATTCAGGTTGCTTTAAAGAATGGATTGCGGGGCAAGCCCGCAATGACGGAGGTTTAGAATGAAAGATGACTTCAAATAGCGTCATCCCGACGAACGTCAGGATCCATTTTGATTTACCCAAAGCACCAACCATTCAGGTTGCTTAAAAGATTAAATTGCGGGGCAAGCCCGCAATGACGGGTGTTAAGGTTTGAACAGAATCCAAACTACGTCATCCTGACGAAAGTCAGGATCCATTTTGATTCACTCAAGGCACCAACCATTCACGTTGTTTAAAAGAATGGATTGCGGGGCAAGCCCGCAATGACGAGGTTGGGAGTTATATATGTCTAAAATTTATCACTCAGTTCTAACCCTGAACTCTATTCAGGACTTATATCTGTTATTCTCACCCGCAAACTCAACACCTCAAACAAACCATAAATGCAAATAACAAAATAGGTGTAATTTCATGTAATGGATTTCACCAGAATAAAAAGGCTATATTAAAAAGTTTTCTAAATTTTAAATGCTGCTCTTGTCATATTAAATTCAAAAAAATCCCGAATAACTGAGCTAAAACACTATAAATAGTGTGGGAAATCGTGTTAAATGATGGCTAGCTATAAATTATTTAATACAAAGTTATTTGTTAATAGCAATTAGTTAGAAGTAAGCGGTTAAAGGACTTTTGAATCGCGTATAGCAGGACCTATCAAAGTCAGTCATTGTCTATACGTGCCACCGCAGAGTATTATTTTTTAAGGTGAGCGATGTCCGAGTCTACTTTCCATTATTACAGTCAACATGCCCAAGAATTTGCAGATGCTACTCGGAATGTAGATATGCAGCCACTGTACACGCCTTTTTTACAAGCACTGCAAGATAAACCCAATTCGCAGCTGCATATTCTCGATGCAGGATGTGGCAGTGGCCGTGATGCGTTGAATCATTTAATTAAGATTCGTAAATATATGACAAGTGAACATAACTAACGCACCCCTTGTTAAACATCTGATTCTATTTTTTATTTGTATGAATATTATTGGTTTTTTAAGCTAGAGTTAATTTGTAGAGGAGCAACTATGCTTGCCAAGGCTGATGTGGATATTAATTCAATCAAAAGTATGTTTTTTAATCTAGGAATTAGTCCAAGTTGGTTGGTGCCAACTGAAACAGGTCTTAAAAAGTCTATATTGGATGCACATTCGGGCATAGTATCTTACTTTTTTAGTACTGGATTACATGATTTTTCATCTCAAAAGCAAGGTCAAGCATATAAAAAACTAATACCAACTAAATTAGTTACCAAAGATAAGTTTATAGAAACAACCACTTCATTATATCGTCCTGAAACTAAGAAAGGCGACCCTAGGATGTGGATATCACGATTGCCGATAATAGCTAAGCCTTTTAATTTACTTGCTATTTTTGTTTTACAGGATGAATTATATGTAATAAATGTTAGCCAAGAAGGGTTCCTTTCAGAATTGGAGAGCAGGAGCAGTTTAGTAAATTCGATATTAGAAAAAGTAGCTATAAACAATAATGTTCCTTTATCGGATCGATTCTCAGAATGGAATCTAAGGTTATTACAAAGCTTTTTTACTAAAGCAAACCAGAACGAAGAAGTCTTTTTAAGAATTGATAGTGACTGGGTTGATAGTATTGGACAAGATATTGGCGGTTATGAAGGGTTTAAAGCTGCGGTGATTAAAGGGCCAGATTGGCTTCCAAGTAAGAAAAGCTTGGTTGAAACAGCTATAGAACTGGTTAAATTTCGTAATGCATCTAAAAACTTAAGTTTAGAAAAATACAAAGATCCTGGAAAGTTTGATACTACTTATTGTGGATTATCATCTCCCACATATTTACCCTATTTGGCAGCACTAATAGTTACTTCTTCAAAGCAAACATCAGACTTTTACAAACGTTTTAGTCAAGAAATGAATCTAGACTCTACACTCCAAATAGATGATATGAAGCAACTCGAAAAAGTGTGGGATGACTTGTCTGACTGGACGCGAGAGCAAAATGGTGCCTTGGGATTTTTCAATGTAAGGAGGCTGGGGGGATATAAACATATAGGCATTCCTCGATCTCAAAGTATAGTAACTCAATCTGATTTTGATTCATTTCATAAAGTTTTCGCATCCGCTGAAATTAGGGCTGGTTCAAAGTTTTCTAAAACTTTGCTTGATAAAATTAAGAATGAATTAAAAGTATCGGCATACCTATTTACAAATGGCTTTCAAGAAGCCCTTAAAGATAGAACGTTTTCTAAAGCAATTGATGAAACACTCAGATATACCTATTTGGATTGGGATGGGACATGTCAGGATATTGAAAAGCGTGATTCCTCAGATACTACTAAAGTACCTTTAAGTAAAGCAAACGCAAGGGTTTCATTTCTTATAACCGATAGTAGTACTATGCAGCTTGTTCCCGTTTGGGAAATATACTCTATAAAAGATTCAGGAACCTTCGAACTTTATTACAACAAGCACTGCTGGCATGGACGTTTTTTATCGACAGAATTTGGTTATACCACGCTAGGAGAATCTCCTAGTTTAATCTGGGAGGCAATGACATCATCTTTTCAGGATAAACAAGAGCTTTTACTAAAAGTTAACGATACATTTGAGGAAGAAAAGACACTTACTTATAGTCTACCAATTCATAAATTATGGATCTTAACCATTAAGCTCGATTCTTACCTTAATAAACATAAATTAGTTGAAAGTGTTCTACCTAGCTATGGAAGTGTTTTTATATTAATTCCCCCGCCTCATATTGAAATGGTTTTTAAATATTTAGAAAATCAAGAGGTTGATTTTGAGCCAATGGACGATATTAAAGGTATTTGTGAAGACTGGGTACTAATTAAAATTACGGATTGTGCTGAATTGACGCAGGAGCAAAGACTTTTACCTGATGGTAGAGAAAATCCTCACCCTAGGGTAAATAGTTTAAAACTGGTTGGCGGTAGAAGAATAAAAAGAGGCGGCACGCACATGTTTTTACCGTATGACCTTCCCGAACTGGAGGTCACTATCCCGTCAGGCGCTACTATAACTAGTAGTGCTGGTGCCAAGCTCCATGAATTAAAGAGTGATTCCATTGCTGAAAATAACTTATTCAATGAAAGTTTCTCTACAAGAAGATTTGAAATTGAAGTTCCGAAAAACGTTAGTTCTTTAAACGAGTTTACAGCATTTGACACTGAAGGGAAGCAAATCGGTCATGTAAAGTTAAGAGTAGCTAGTACTGATGGAGATATAGTTAATTCAAACTGTAAAATCACTTTAGATAACTTAGGGAAGTGCATCAGATCCGGTGAAGGGTTACACGGTGCCATCTTAAACAAGTTTGACGACCTTGACTACAATACTGTGCGTGAAGATTACTCCATTTCAAAAGAATCCAAAGTATTAGGCTCTCAGTACTTAGATCCAGACTATATTTTTGGTATAATTGAATGCTTTTTAGATGCACTCGCAATAGCAGGAGCTTTAAATTATGGTATTGCTAGAAACCTTTTACAGAGGCTAATACACAAGCATCATTCGGACACAACCCCCATTTTAATTCTCTTGTATTTAAGGCAAGTTGGGCGGATAGAGTTAACTACAACTAATCGTGGGCACATAGTTAGTGTGAACTCCGTTAAACCTACAATCGTTGAGTTACCAATTACAACTGTTAATGGCAGAGTATATGGAGTTGTAGGAACTTTAAGACTCAAGCAGTGGGATTTGATAGATAACTTATGTGACTTAGATGTTATTTATGCAACCCCTGACAAGTTTGGCTTTTCTGGAAGGCGGATAATCTCAAACTCACAAGAAAAAATAAAAGAAATGTGTAATAAGCATGAGTTTCACTTTGTAAGACAGCCCAGTAAAGAAATACTAGAATGGGCAAATGGAATTGAACAATTTAAGTTATCTATTTCCGGATACCATATAGAGTCTTTAGTAGGACAATCGAAGAAAAAGTTTTCTCCAGGAAAAGCACTTTTCACGGATACATCAAAGCACTACGATTGTGAGCTTTGGAAGATGGATGATTTAGGTACATACCTTGATAACCTTTACGTTGTGAATTTAAATGGTAGCTTGTCATTTATCAGAGACTCTAGATGGGGAACCTGGCTTAATATTATTGAATACGCGAAGTGGTTAAGAGATATGAAATATCTGCCAGAATCATTTACTGTTCCAATTACATTTCACTTAAGTACCTCCACTATATGGATACCAGCAAGAATAGGGTTACCCATCGTTTTAGACAGAGCCCTTTCTTTGTGCAGTGGTTTATCTCCCGAAGTAATAAAGATGGCAAAAGAAACTACCCAAACAAACAATTCTTCAATCAATATAGTTTCCGAAAATGACAAGACAACGAAGTTAGAAATTGATTGTTTTTATACGAATATGGCCGCAGGCCATTGGATTAAGTATGAGTTTATTCCAGAAGGCATAGCCAATAAAGTGGCGCAATTGTTAAATGCAAAATTAGATTATAGATAATAAAGGGATAAGGAATGAAAGAGCCTATTAGTTCTTACAAAGATGTTAAGGATGGAATAAAAAGGTATATAAAATCTGCCTTTTCCTCAAATTCCCAATCATTTGAAGAAGAAAGAAGTAAACTACTAGAGCAGGATGGGGTTCTATTTCAAGAGGAGTATCTGGAGCCAATTCCAATGTATAAATCAGGTAAATTGCTTAAAGAACTTAATGAGCAAGATTTACCTCAGATGAATAAAAAAGGAATTTCTGCTTTTAAGAACATTATCAGCTCTGGTTTGTTCAAAGGTGGTTTTCCACTTTATTTGCATCAGCAAAGAATGTTAACAGCTTCATTAAATGGAAAGCATGGAATAGTTGTAACAGGTACAGGTTCGGGTAAAACAGAGTCATTTCTTTTACCTGTTTTAGCAAACATAATTAAAGAAGCAACCAATGAAAAAACTCACTGGAAAAGACCTAAATTAAGGCCAGAAGGTTGGACAGCTAACAATTGCCCTAATTGGAGTGATACTAGATATAATCTAAGAGGAGAATCAAAGACTCCTGCGGTGAGAGCGCTAATTCTCTATCCAATGAATGCTCTAGTTGAAGATCAGATATCTCGATTAAGAAATGCTTTAGACTCTGACGAAGTACTTTCTAGTTTAGATGACTATTTAGTCGAAAATAGGATTCGATTTGGACGTTTTAACGGTTCTACACCTGTTGCCGGGCATCCATTTAACCCTGATGGAAAAAAGAATAACAATAAAATAAAAAAGCTGAACGAAGAAATATCGCAATCAATTTCAGAATATATTTCCATTAGGAAAAAAGTGGAGTCTTGTGAACTTTCGCTAAACAAGGCTAAGGTTTCTGGCAATGAGCAAGAAATCATGTATTTCTCGACCGAATTAGAAAGAATTAAGGAGGAAACGCAATTTATCAGAAGGATGACACCTGACTCCGCTGAGATGTTTCATCGCTGGGAAATGCAAGCTACTCCACCGGATATATTAGTCACCAATACTAGTATGCTATCAATCATGCTAATGAGGGGGACGGCAGAAAATATAACCAGCGACATATCTGATTCAAATATTTTTGAAGCCACTAAGAAATGGTTAGAAGAAGACAAAGAAAACAATGTGTTTCAACTGGTTATTGATGAACTCCACTTACATCGAAGCTCTTCCGGAACAGAGGTAGGCTACCTTATTCGGTTACTATTAGAAAGATTAGGCCTAAAACCCGAAAGTAAGCAACTAAGAATTTTAGCTTCTAGTGCATCCCTTGACCCTTCAGGAGAAGATACATTTAAGTATTTGGGTAACTTTTTTGGATTTACTCCAGAACAGGCAAAAGACCTATTTCATATTGAATCAGGGGAAAACGCCTATAACTTAGAACTACCTACTACTTCATTTGAAGCTAATTTTGAAAAAAGTTGTATAGCTCATGGAAAACTCATTGAATCACAACAAAATGAAAGTGTCTCAAATGAACTTTTAAATTACTTCGCAGAGCATTACGAAAAAATAAGTCGACATATTCTAAGCGCGTTTTATACAGACGGTTACATTCGTGCCCAACCTCTAAATAAAGTTAGAGAAAGATGGTTTACAAATGTAGAAGAATCTGAGCGCACTATAGCTGCACAGGGCTTACTTTATTTGCTAGGTTCTAAGCCAGTTCAAAATTTAAGATTGCAGCTCCCTCAGCTTCGATTTCACTGGATGGTTAAAAATGTAGATGGCTTATGGGCAACTATAGAAGAAAATATTGAGGATAATAGACGTGTAGGTCGTTTGCTTCCAGAGAGAAGATTGTCAATCTCTGGTAAAAGAGTTTTAGAAGTTCTATACTGTGAATGCTGCGGTACTCAACTTTTATGTGGTAATAAAATCACATTGAAAGATAATTTTAGTTGTATAAAAAAAGTTGAACTAACTCCATTGGAATCTGATATTTCAGGATTACCAGAATCAACTCTTGAAACAAGAACTGATGCTAAAACCTATAGAGATGTTGGTGTTGTTTGGCTTTGCTCTGAAGAGGAATTTGCTGAAGATAAAGGAATGAAGTGGAAGCATGGCTCCATTGCTACGAAAGATAATAATGGCATACCAGGAAGACCAGAGTCTGAAGAAAATGCTAGCTGGATTAAAGCTTCAATTAACAAAATAACCGGAGTAGTTAATATTGGAGCAACTTCATTTGACCCAAATTATGATCAACATTGCTACTTATTCTATCTGGATAGAGATGGTGGCTTGGGTGATAGTGACAAAAACAAGTATTCAGCGCTCCCGCAAAAGTGTCCTTCTTGCAGTATAGATTACTCTGAAAGGTACGGAAGACGAACGCCAATTCGTTCATTTGTTACAGGTTTAGCGAGAATGTCTCATCTACTCGCAAAACATGTAATGGAAATTTTGCCAGATGGTGATAGTAAAAAGTTAGTTGCTTTCTCAGATAGTCGAGAGGCAGCCGCAAATATATCGGTTGGGGTTGAGGAAGAGCAATGGAAAGTATTGTTGCGTACTTTCGTAAATAAAGCGTTATTAAAGAACTCTACAAATGGTATTGAGAGCAAAATGAAAGAGGCTCTTAACCTAATTGAAACCAACCAGCTTTCCAAAATAGCTGAACTTACTAGCTCATTAAAAGAAGAGTATGATGAAGCTGACATCACAAGATTCATCAATTTTACTCAAGCCGCTAGTTTTCGATTAATAAATCCCGATGGCCTTACTCAAGAACAAAAAGATGAGATTGAAATAATTAAACAAGCTGACGCTAGCTATGTGAGTGTGGGAAAAATGTTCTCTGTTGGCAGCTTGAGAGAAATGAACAGTCTATGGGCAAAGTTTATTGAAGTCGGGGTTAACCCAGGTGGAGCGGCTGTTGACTCTAAAACTCTATTTAAAGATAACCAGAAATACGATTGGACTTCAATTTTTAAATCTAGAAATGGGCTGTTGATTCCAGAATTAAAGAATCAAGATGTTGCAGCACGAGCCGATAAATTAGGCTGGTCACTTAAGAAAAACGCTTGGAGAACCCTTACTGGTAGAACACTCTATGACCTAGAAGCGCAAGGTATTGGTCATTTGTCATTGCCTAATACTCTGAATGTAACAGCACCTTCAAGTCTTCCCACGCAGGTGTTCCTAGAATTATGCAATAGTGTTTTAAGAATATTAACCGAAGAGAACATATTGACTCCAGATCCTTGGGGCGGTATCAAAGATGAGTGGCAGACTGATAAACCTTCAGGCAAGGGAAATGAAGGGACTGCCAAAAAAAGAGTCTATAAGTACCTTTCAGAGGCATCGGCTCTCTACAAAGTGCATTACGAAGTAGTATTATCTGCTGTAGTAAAAACATTTATTTCTGCAGGTCATAAGCAATCTGATGATTCTTGGTTGCCAGTTAATTTAGACAATTTATGGGTAAGAGTTGTCAAAAGTAATGATAAACCTTGGATATGTAATAACTGCGGGCGGATACACTGGCATGGTTCGGCTAAGATCTGTTCACGCTGTTTCAGCCAATTAGAAGCAACACCGAATGGATTAGAAACTGCTAAAGAAATAGAGCAGAAGCATTATTTTGCATATGAAGCTTTAAATGATAGCTCTACGTTTAAAATTACCTCTCAAGAGTTGACTGGACAAACTCAAAATCAAGCTCAAAGGCAAAGACATTTTAGAGATATCTTTTTTGACGATGAGAAAGTAGAAGATATAACCAAACGGGAAGTTTATCGAAATGTTGACGCCATTAATTTCCTTTCCGTGACAACAACAATGGAAGTTGGAGTAGATATAGGTTCTTTACAAGCCGTTATGCAAGCCAATATGCCTCCAGAAAGGTTTAACTATCAACAAAGAGTTGGTAGAGCTGGGCGTAAAGGCCAAGCATTTTCAATAGCGCTTACTTTTTGTCGAGGGCAAACTCATGACAGGATACATTTTGAACATCCTGAAGAAATGACAGGAGGAATTCCACCACAGCCTACTCTATCAATGGGACCTGAACAAAAATTGTTAGCACAAAGGTTGTTCACTAAAGAACTATTAAGGCAAGCATTTAAAGGTATAGGGGTGAATTGGACACATACTTCCGAAAATCCAGATACGCATGGCGAAATGGGAATGGTTTCCGATGCTTTAAGTAACACAATAGAATTAAAAAAGTGGCTGAATAACAACAGTCAAATAGTTGAATCAATAGCTAAGGCAGTATGCAAAGGTTCTAGTATAAATCCAAATCAATTAATTATTTGGTCTCAAGACCTTATAAAAGTCATAACTGATGCCGTCAATTCAACGGAATACGTATCGAAAACTTTAGCTCATCGACTAGCAGAGTCTGGAGTGCTACCTATGTTTGGGATGCCAACTTCAGTAAGGGATCTTTATTTTGATTTACCTAAATCAGATTCTGCCCCAAAGTCATTAGACCGCCCATCAGATCAAGCTATCGCTGATTTCTCTCCTTACTCGGAACGAACCTGGGATAAAAGAAGTTTGTTGCCACAATATTTAACTGGGCCAATTTACAAGCAATACAATAAGCATTGGCGAACGAGGAGTGATGCAATAGCAGCGGCTTATGTACATATTAAATGTGAATCTTGTCGGCAATTGATTAGCGAACCAGCAGAACCCTCTAAATTGGAGCCTCAAAACTCACACGCTATTTGGGATAAAGATTGGCTACAAGAACCTCAGGAAACCGGTGTAAGATGTCCTAGTTGCGGTTCATTCTCTGCTAGAGCGTACGTTGCAGTATCGCCTAGAGCTTATGCTACAGATATGAATACTTCTAAGCCAGCCTCCGGTGGAGGAGAAAAAAGAGGAGTAAGTGGATATACAACAATTGCTAGCCCTCAATTAAAAAAGGATGTCTTTACGCAAATTTGTAACACTCAAATAACAACCGCAAAGCAAGCCCCTGTATTTAGAATCAACACTAATAGAGACCAATATTTTTCTTTCAGTCGCGAGAGTAATTTGAATACCGTTAAAAGGTACTCGGTTGAATCTGACGTTGAAGGAGGCATTTGGAAGGCCACAGATAAAAACTATCAATATAAGGTCGCGATAACGTCTTCTAAAGTGACGGACATTTTAGCCGTTCGCATGAGTGACAAACGTGGTTTAAATTACTTTGAGCGAAAAGGCGAAGAGCAACTAACTAGAAGAAGAGCGGCTTGGTATTCTGCAGCGACCATAATTCAACGGGCTATAGCATTAGAATTAGATGTAGATTCAATGGATATCGAAATAGCTTCCGTCCACAGTTTCTCATCTAATTCCAATGGAGAGTCAGGGGGAGAGCTTTATATCGCAGATGCGCATCCAAACGGTTCAGGTTTAGTGGAGACAGCCAGCTTGCAATGGAAGAATATTCTAGAAGGCTGTGTACTTGGTGAAGGACCATGCTCTCAAATGGGAAAACTTATTAGAGAAGAGTTACGGCTTGCTAAAAGTGCAACTGATATGGAGTGGAGAACTCCTGACATTCTCTTAAAAGGATTCCGAAACAGGCAACTTCACGGCTTACTAGATTGGGAACTTGGGATAGAGCTCATTGCATCAATGTTGGATTCTGAGTTTATCCCAGGTAAGTCGACAGAAGTATTAGGTAAAGAATTACCAACAAGTGCAGAAGGACATTGGGCTAACAGAGCAAAAAGTCTAGTAAATAATTATATTGAAAACGGCTTTGCAGAAAGCGCTATCCACAGAGAAAATATTAGCGGTTGGATTTCAGATGATGTTTTCAATTTTGTAGTACACCCGCTATGGAGTATACACCCAGGCGAACTTAACTCTATCAAATTAGCATATGACATTGCGACAGAATATGGCGTTAAAGATGTTAGAAGAATCGACTCCTTCAACTTATCGAGAAGAATGGTATGGGTAAGGCAACAAATTGAAGCGAGTGATAAAAAAGAAAATTTATTCCCAGTCGAGTCCGCTAGTTTCAAGGGTGAAAAAGTAAACTCAGTAAGTTTTAGTAAATCTGAGGAAATGAACCAAAGCGATATTGTAAATCTTTCAGATGGAGAAGAATTCGAATACACCTCTAAAAAGTGGATAAAAGTTAATGGTAATAATAAGCAGGCACTTAAGCATAAAGAGGTTTGGTTAAGTGTAACCAAAAATGGTTTATTTACGGAGTGTAGTGTTTATCAACAAAAAGGAATGACCAAGCCTAAGTTCAGAGTTATTGGTCGTGCCAAGATGCTGGTTATGGATGATATTGAGATTTTAGTAGCTAAGTTAAAAGGATAGAATATGGCAAGAGTAATAGGGACCATTCCTTCAGATAGGTCTGAAAATGAAGTATTGAAAGAACTCAAAAATCAATGCCCAAAAGACTGGACAATAATTTCAAATATTTGTTGGAGTGTAAAAGACAAAAAAGGATACGTTAGAGATGGTGAAGCGGATTTTGCTGTTTTAATTCCTGAATCTGGGCTAGTAGTCATAGAAGTCAAAGGTTCACGGAGATTTAAAGTAAAAGAAAATGGAATTTGGGCTAGATTTGAAAGAGGAAAGTGGATTGACATAAATAAGAAAAGCCCCCCGGAACAAGCAACCAAGAACATGCACGAGCTTGTAGGGTTAATCAATGAAAAGAATAACTGGACTACTTTTAAAGGAAGGTATTCTTATGTGGTCGTTTACCCTCAAGGAGAAATAAGTGACTACCCTCAAATGTTTGATAAGTCTACCGTCGTTACTAAAAAAAACATGGGACACTTACCTTCAGTATTGAAAGTGTCACTTGAGGAAAGAGATCATGGTAATAAAGGAAAAGGCTTTTCACCTTTAGTCATCGAGACAATTATTGATTTACTCAAAGATCGTAAGTTTTATGTGGCTTCCGCAGATACGAATATTGAAGTTGAGGATGATCTTAGCAAAATAGAAATGCTAACGAGGCAACAACACGCTAGTTTAAGAGGTTTATTTCAACTGCCTAGCGTAGCTGTTTTGGGACCTGCTGGTTCAGGAAAAACATTGATGGCAATGTGGCGAATGATGTCATTAGTTGAACATGGCAGTGAAGCAATCTATGTTTGCTACAATAAAAATTTAGCTAATGCCCTTCAGCTAAAGTACCCGGATTATAGAGAATATATTTGGAGTGTTGATAAACTATTTACTTCTTTTTTAGAACAACCTATAAATCAGTACAAGGACGTTGAGTTTTATAGGGAGTCACTCCCCCTCTTGGTAATGGATCAAGCTGATTCAATACGAAAATATGATGCTATCATAGTAGATGAAGGGCAGGATTTTTCAGAAAATCAAATTATTGGTTTACTTGAGCTTTTAGCCGAAGATAATACTTGGGCTTTTTTCGCAGATTGGAATCAGGACCTCTATAACGTATCCTCCGGGGCTCCTATTGGTGCAGAAGTTATTTTCCATCTTTATCATAATTGTCGGAATACTGTGTTAATAAATGACGCTTCAAATAAAGTTCTTAATTCCAATGTGGAGTCTATGCCCGGAATGCCTGAAGGGGTTTCTCCAGAAATTTGCTATGCAAAAGTTCAATCGAAATTAGTTTGGGAATTGGCTAAAGACTGGAAAGGTAAAGGGAGCGTTGCAATATTAAGCCCTTTTAAACTTGAAAACTCATCATTAAGTAAACAGAAAAGTGGGCATGGATTAGTGTTATCTGAAGATATAGCTGATTTAAACGCTGATAAGGCAATATACTTTTCAACCATTAAGTCATTTAAAGGCATTGAAGCTTCTTCAGTAATAGTTATAGATACTAAAATTCCAAATGAACACAAAGCATTTAGCCAAGAAAATTTATATGTCGCTTGTACAAGGGCTACCGCACGCTTAGCTTTGATAAGCTCTGAAAGGGAAGTTGTTACATACTTATCTAAGGTACTGAAGTCATGAAATATAATAGCCAACTATCTTTGATATGAGCCTGGACAGGTAACAAATTTTTCAATAGAATTATGCCTAACATAAAGTCGAAGTAAGAGTGCGTAAATTGAATCATATTGAGTTGTTTGCAGGTTGTGGCGGAATGTCATTAGGCCTGAAAAAGTCAGGTTTTGACTTGTTGTTAGCAAATGAGCTCTCCCCTATGGCTGCTGAGTCTTTTGCATATAACTTTTTCAATGAGAATTTAGAAGAATTAGCAAGTAAAAACCTCCAAGCACGAAATACGTATTGGTTAAATAGTAACTTTTCTGATTTAAACTCTAGGCTACGAGAAAACCCGTTCACATTTCCAAAGTTTGACGGTGAAGGCTATAGTGAAGTCCCTAAAGCTTATTCCAAGCTACAAGGCAAGCTTTTAGTAGGAAGTATTGTCGAGCTAAATAGATTACTTGAAGCAGATAGTAATTTAGTGTCTGAATTGTCTGATGCTTTTAATACAGATGGTGGGTTGGATTTAGTCTCTGGAGGGCCTCCTTGTCAAAGTTTTAGTATGGCGGGATTACGGAAAAAAGATTGCGATAAAAATACTTTACCTTGGGAGTTTGCAAAGTTCGTGAATCTCGTTAGGCCTAAAATTGCTGTATTAGAGAACGTTACAGGTATTCTTAGGCCATTTAAAGATGAATCAGGTAAGAGTTTCCACGCTTGGTATGAAGTCGCTAAGGTATTTGCATCTATTGGTTATATCCCTTTGTGTTTACACGTCAACGCAAGACTTATTGGTATTCCTCAAAATCGACCTCGCTTTATTATGATTGCGGTCAGAATTGATCATTATCGTTCTATTTCAGATACCTTTGAATCAAACGAAGCAAATAAATTACTGTTCGAACCGTCATTGAAATTCTATGAGCTAGTTCAAGAGTATGCAGAAGAGCTTCCTTTTGGGCACTTAGAGTACTTTGATGCAACTAGAGTTAAACATGAAGAAATCTTTAAGAATTCTTTCCTACATTATTTAGTTGAAGGTAAAGAAGTATCAGTTAAAGATGCACTAGGTGATTTAAAAAAGAACTTTCCTGATAAGCCGTCTCAATTCATAGACGAATTAAATTCTATGTTTGAGTCATTGCCTCATAGAAATAAATTATCTAATCATGATTTTAGAAATAATGGTGCTGTAGTTCAACGACGATTTAGAATCTATCAAGTGCTACAAGAGTTAGATAATAAAAAAGTTACTAAAACGATATTTTCTGTGCTGAAGGGACTTGAAAATGACATTAGCTCAGATGTGTGGAGACTATGCAAAGGCTTTAAATTTTTGCAAGAAAATGGAAAACTTGAAAAGTTTTCTTCTCAAGGCGAGTTTGTTAAATACCTTCACTCTCACCCTACTAAGAAGCAAACCCAGAAGGCTTTAATAGCAAACTCTCCAGCACCGGCTGCTCTCTCAATTCCTGATGATGCTTGTCATTATGACGAAAATGAGCTTCGCGTACTTACAGTCAGAGAAATAGCTAGAATTCAGTCGTTTCCAGATAATTTTGTGTTTCGTTCCAAGGTAACTACTGGCGGTCAAATGAGAAAATATGAAGTGCCTCAATATACTCAAGTTGGTAATGCTGTTCCTCCATTATTAGGATTTAAACTAGGCCAATGTTTGGCCAAGCTTTTGCCAGAAAAAAAGTATTAGACTGAGAATTGTATGTAATTCCCCCCCTAACTTGAATCAATTTATGGGGGAATTACAAGCTGACAGTTTATACTAAATTCATTTTCGTTGAGAGTGGCGTTTTATTTTAAACTTTTCCAGCCATGGGAGTGCTGAACACCTGATGACGAGTCTTTTATAAGCTCACAATAAAACTGATTGTCTCGTTTTCCTATGATTATAGTATCACCTTTCTTTGCTGAGTCCATAACTGGTGTTGATTGAAAGTATAGCCTGTATTCAGGTGAACGACGTTCATTATTTTCTCGTGCATCATACCAAGTTAAAATAGCTGAATGTTCCTCATCTTCACCTCTAATAGAAAATATAGCATTTACTTTTACTTTTTTTTCTCCAAACATTATTTTTAATGCTGCGACTCCTTGAAATTCATGCTGGTTCGAACTTTTTCTTTCAGCTTCAACTGATGTTAATGTCTTTACACAGCCAACATCAAATGGGATAGGTTTTGTAGCCATAGTTTTTCCTTACTTTCAATTTAACAGTTCTTACTTGATGCTACTGTACCAAGTCATATTATGATTATGAGGATGAAATTCTTCAATTCAACTCCAGCGAACATTTTTGTGCATTTAAAAAGAGAAACAATTAATGCTTTATTTTAATTGTCTGAAAAAAGTTATTCTGAAAGGCCTTATACCCATTCGAATTCTCGCTGAAGAACATAATTATGAAGTCTTGACGTAAAGTGTTTAAAAGAACTTGTAAGTCAAAACCGAAAGTGCAAAGGTATATTTGCTTTCCTCAGTTTAAAACACAATATGTTGAGTGTATTCTCTCAAAAAGATTTTAGAAACAAGCCTGTGCTTCGCTTGTTTCAAGCTGACGTTCACCAATATAAAACTGTTCGCGGTTTAAGTTTTGCTCTACCACTTGGGTAATAAGCTGCTCATAAATGCCAAGTTGCTGCACGGCCAAATCCTGTTGTTTTTATTCTAACTAATTGATAGCGCTATTATCTTATCGTTTTTTGATGTGTTGGGCCAGGAAGTCCACAAACAGACGTTTTGTATTTTTATGAAAAATAATGGTTATCAGTGGATATGTCTACAGAGTGTGGTATTTCGTATTAATAGGTAAACGAGTAACGTTAAGTATCAGTTTTATCTAAATTTTAAAGGGACTTCAATTGATACACTCAATGGCCCGAAAAACTATCTTAGCTTTTTCACAAAATACACCTCACCAACCTGATTATAACTACATTGAAGGGTTTTTGGTCGGACTTGCAACCCTAGGCACTGAGGTTCGGGTTGATAAGTGGTTAGTTAATATATTTGGGGACTACCAATCGATCGACAGGTACCAACTGCAAGCCTTAATGGAGCTGTGTGAGCAAAGTCAGGTTACTGTAGCTGAAGCGACTTACAAGTTGCCAAAACAGTGTGTGCTGTCAAAAAATGATATGGCAACGTCTTTAGATGAAGGTGCGCCTTTACCTAAGTTTTGCACTGGCTTTATAGCTGGCCTGAGCACAGTATTAAATGATTCAAATTTACCTGCCGCGCACAAAGAGGCGATCGCTAACACACAAGCTTTATTTGCTGGGTTTACTAGTCTTGACAGGGCAAAGTTGACGTTTTCTTACTCTGAATCGGTTAGATCTTTTGAGCAAGAAGCTTTGCAAGTAAAAAGGAGACTGGCTTCGACCATACATGATCTTTCCGATATGTTAAGAATGTCGCCGTTTGATTTTGATGCTTTTGCAGATCCAGAATTTGAGGGCTTTGAGTACAGTGAGTTTAGTGACGAAGAGCTAGATGCTAAAGATGATGCAGCGAGGTTATTGCTTCAACTAGATGATCCTAACTCTATAGATTTAATTGATGAATTTCTTAAAGTAGAGGAGCAAACTTTTATAACTCCAACATTCAAACAACAAAATGAAGGACACTTCTGGCTTATGCATGAGACTCGGCCTTATATGGCTGTGCGTTTTCACAAAGCAAGGTTGCTGTTTGAAAGTAATCAATTCCAAAAAGCATGCACTGAGTTAGAAGAATTATTAAAGCTTAACCCGAATGATAATCAAGCCTGCCGTTATTTGTACGCAAATTGCTTAGTTATGCTAAAGCAATGGGATAAGTTAAAGGTGTTGTTGAGCGAATATGAGGAAGACGGGATTTTCATGAAGTCAGCCGAAGCGTTGATGCTATATGCTTTAGAAGGAGAGTCTGCTGAGCTAAATGCCATTAAACAAGGCTTGATTAAAGCAAACAAACATTTTGTCAAAATTTTAACAGGACAAGAAAAAGTCAAACTTCCCGATGTTTTAGGTTACACACTTGGCTCTAAAGAAGAAGTCATCACTTATATCGAAATGGGCGGTAAGAGAGCATGGCTAAGTGTTGAGGGGAGCTTATTTTGGTTACGAAATAAAAAGAAGTAAGCCTTAGTTGTCGATTTTAGGGTTTTAGCTAATTGCGTTTTGCCACTCTCGTTATTGCGGGCTTGTTTCGTAATCCATGTTTGAGCGGTTATGGACCCTGAAGCGAGTTCAGGGTGACGGGATTGGGGATAGTGTTGTTGGTTATAACATGTTGCACTTTCTCACCCTCGTCATTGCGGGCTCGCCCCGCAATCCATGTTTAGAGGGTTATGGGCCCTGAAGCGAGTTCAGGGTGACGGGGTTTGGTACAGAGTGACGGGTTTTGGTTGTGGTGTAGTTGGTGTAAACAGGTTGCACTTTTTTACCCTCGTCGTTGCGGGCTCGCCCCGCAATCCATTTTTGAGGGTTTATGGGCCCTGAAGCGAGTTCAGGGTGACGGGGTTTGGTTGTGGTGTAGTTGGTTTAAACAGGTTGCACTTTTTTACCCTCGTCGTTGCGGGCTTGCCCCGCAATCCATGTTTGAGGGGATTATGGGCCCTGAAGCGAGTTCAGGGTGACGGGTTTGGGGATAGTGTTGTTGGTTATAACATGTTGCACTTTCTTATCCTCGTCGTTGCGGGCTTGCCCCGCAATCCATGTTTGAGGGGATTATGGACCCTGAAGCGAGTTCAGGGTGACGGGATTGGGGATAGTGTTGTTGGTTATAACATGTTGCACTTTCTCACCCTCGTCGTTGCGGACTCGCCCCGCAATCCATTTTTGAGGGTTTATGGGCCCTGAAGCGAGTTCAGGGTGACGGGGTTGGGGATAGTGTTGTGGGTTTTAGTGAGTAGCTGCTTTCTTGGCTGTACTTAGAGAGTTTAAAGAATCAGCGTTTTACTCACCCTCGTCATTGCGGGCTTGCCCCGCAATTTATGTTTGATTACTTATCATATGCGCAGGCTTAGATTTAAGGCTATAGTTATAAAAACATCGAAAATCTATATTTTTAACAACATAACATATGTTTAGGTAGGCGCTAACGAAAATATCGTGCGAGCATGCTATGAATTTAATCCTGCGTTTTGGTCTCTCTATTTTTATTGTGATAACTGCTTTTATTGTCTCAGCAACCGTGGCTGGTATCTTCGCGGAAGTGGTCGGTATTTGGAAAAAGCCAATAATTGGGTCAGTGGCGGCGGCTTGTGTTGTGCTGAGCGGTTATGCATCGGCGCCCAAGTTTAAATTGGCCTGTGCCGCGCTATGGTTACTTGTTGGTGCTATTGCAGCATGGGTGTTGTCTAATGCATTTATGTATGCTGAGGATGTGGGGGCTAGAACTCCGCTAATAATCACGTATACCAGTGGGGTGTTTAGCTTGGTTGTATGTCTAGTTTGGCATAAACGAAAATTACAGCGAGTATCAACGAAATGAGCATTTTCAGTGGATTAAGTGGTGTCGCTATGAGCTTGTTATCACAAGCATTTGAAGCATAGTAAGATAATTGTTTAACCCCGAAGATGCTTTGGAGTATGTAGCCTCGCTGGTTTGACTTAATATATTACATTTATTGCTAGCAAAGGCATTGATAATGTGGCTTGAGCCATTGAGTGTTAATTAAAAACCAGAAGCCTTTAGTTTATAGAAACTTAAAAGCTTCTGATGCACAGTGTTATGGACTGACAGTCTAAAGCAAACTCAAGATGTGCTTGGCGCGATCTCTTTTCAAGCAGCTTTTTACTGGTTGCTTGCCAAATTCATCAGATGCGACTTCTATTTGCTTACTTTCATGCAGGTTCCCTTCGTCGTAGACCTTTATACGACAGGTGGTTTTATTTTGCTCTTGAGAATAAAGTAACTCCACTTTTTCAGCTTTCATAATTAAGTTTTTATAGGGGTAACCTGCGTCAGTAAATATCTTTTCTGTATTTAACTGAGTGGCTGCCGACGTAAATGTCACCAGCGGAAATGCTATGATAATTGCGTATTTCACGATAAAGACTCCCTTTGTCTCTGATATTCTCGTTAAGTATCGAGCGCATTCATAAAACTGACAAACGAGAATTTATGAACCATAGTTAAGTTTTTCTTAAGTATAAAGTGATGAAAACACCACCATTAAAAGGGCTCTGGTACTTTAAAACAGCAGCGCAGTTAGGCAGTTTTAAACAAGCCGCTGAAGCGCTGTTTGTCACTCAGGCTGCGGTGAGCCAGCAAATCCGAATTTTAGAGCAGCAGTTAGGGTGTACACTGTTCGAGCGTCAAACCAGAAAAGTGTCATTAACGCAGCAGGGACAAGCATTGCTACCTTATCTTCATACCGCGTTTGGCCAAATTGAAACCGGCTTATCTGCTCTAAAGTCAGATCCTAACCCCAGTACAATTAACTTATCGGTATTACCTTCGTTTGCAACCTGTTGGTTATTACCAAGATTGACAAGTTTTAATAATGCACTGCCTAATTATCAACTTCGTATCGATCCGACGGAGCAACTTGCTGATTTTAATCGGGAAGATATAGATATAGGGATTCGATTTGGTTTAGGTGACTACCCTGGACTAAAAAGTGAATTAATAGCCCAAGATGAATTGGTCATTGCGTATCGGCCTGGTGTAATCAATCCGCGTAAGCCTTTACGACCGCAATTGGCTCAACTTAACTTCATTTATGATGAAGGGCGTGATAATGAAGTTGCATGGCAAAATTTAAGTACCCAGCTTGGCCTTCAGGGTCACACTTTAAGTAACCTTAAAATTGACAATGCTGCGCTCGTGCA
Source organism: Pseudoalteromonas luteoviolacea CPMOR-1 (assembly GCF_001625685.1). Lineage (GTDB taxonomy): Bacteria > Pseudomonadota > Gammaproteobacteria > Enterobacterales > Alteromonadaceae > Pseudoalteromonas > Pseudoalteromonas luteoviolacea_K. Next base: position 134,901 of record NZ_AUYC01000030.1, read on the forward strand.
GCAGGCGACCGTTGCGGGGCAGGGGTTTTCTTTATTGCGTAAGCGCATGGTTGCGCAGTCTGTTGAACTGGGCCAGTTGGAAATACACCCTGAGTTTGCTTGGTTGTGTGAATATGGCTACCACTTAGTTGCGCCTGAAAGCCATTTTGCTTGGCCAAAAGTTCAATCTTTTAGAGAGTGGATTGTTTCTGAGTTGAACGGTATGGCACTCAATAAAAGCGAGGTGTAAACAAATAGCACTATCGTACCTACGTCGTTGCGGGCTTGCCCCGCAATCTAGGTTTGAGAGGGTTATGGGCCCTGAAGCGAGTTCAGGGTGACGGGGTTGGGGGTTAGTGTTGTTGTTTTAATAAATTGCTACATGCTTAGATAGGTTATAGAAGCAGCGCTTTACTTAACCTCGTCGTTGCGGGCTTGCCCCGCAATCCATGTTTGAGGGGGTTATGGACCCTGAAGCGAGTTCAGGGTGACGGGATTGGAGCTAGTGTTTTTATTTTAATAAATTGCTGCATGCTTAGATAGGTTATAGAAGCAGCGCTTACATACCTTCGTCGTTGCGGGCTCGCCCCGCAATCTGTGTTTGAGGGAGTTATGGGCCCTGAAGCGAGTTCAGGGTGACGGGGTTGGGGGTTAGTGTTGTTGTTTTAATAAATTGCTACATGCTTAGATAGGTTATAGAAGCAGCGCTTTACTTAACCTCGTCGTTGCGGGCTTGCCCCGCAATCCATGTTTGAGGGGGTTATGGACCCTGAAGCGAGTTCAGGGTGATGTGGTTAGGCTCAGGGTGACGTGATTGGGCTTGCTGTTGTGGTTTTAAACAAATAGCACTTTTTTACCCTCGTCGTTGCGGGCTCGCCCCGCAATCTATGTTTGAGAAGGTTATGGGCTCTGAATCGAGTTCAGGGTGACGAGGTTGGGTTTGGTGTTGTTGGTTTTAGTGAGTAGAAAGGCAAATCCAGCCGGTTATATTTTGTGATACAGGTCTTGCCACTTAGGGTTAAACGATTCTATTAATTGGATTTTCCATGCCCTTTTCCAGTTTTTGAGTTGCTTTTCGCGTGCGATAGCTATTGTGATTGAATCGTAGCATTCAAAATAAACCAAATGATGCACATTGTATTGGCTCGTAAAGCCTTTAGTTAAACGATTTTTATGCTGATATACCCGCGTTTTTAAATCTTTTGTCACGCCAATATAAATGGTTCCATATGGTTTCGACGCAAGTATGTATACACTTGGTTGCATATTTCGCTCCTTGAAAATAATGAGCATACTTGTTTGTGTGTATAAATTTCTTTCTATTTGAATGAAAAATGGGCGTATAAATAAGTTCAAAGGGGCGGGGGGATGTATTGTTGTCGGTTTTGATCTTGTGTGGTTCGTTTAAGTTTATTACTGCTTAATTAGTTTACTTAGAGAGTTTAGAGAAGCAGTGCTTTACTTACCCTCGTCATTGCGGGCTCGCCCC
>NZ_AUYC01000031.1:0-137503 GCF_001625685.1 Pseudoalteromonas luteoviolacea CPMOR-1
TTTGTTTTATCTAGGCTTTTTTCTTTCTTGTTTAGCCATTCCGCACCTGCAACTATTAGAGTTGTCTGCACTTTTATTTCGTTCGCATTTCCTTTTACCTGGCTTATGCTCAGGGTGTTGTTCGTATAAATTTTCAAACATAGTTACTCCTATCGCTTACTTAGCAATTTATTGGGTTGCTAGTTGAATTTGCTGCCCAATCCACTTCATGACAGGCACAGCCATGCTATTACCAATAGCTTTGTATCTATGTCCATCTGGACAGTTATGAGTACTTTTATTCATCCAAGGGACTTTGGTGTGATCATCTGGCATTCCTTGCAGTCGCTCGCATTCAATAGGAGTAAGCTTTCTAACCCGCCCGTTTAAATTGAGCAGTGCATTTTCCTGACCCGAGTTTCGACCTAAGCAATGTGCAGAACTAGACACGATGGGATCCTGTGTTCCATGAATTACCATATTAAATCCGTCAGCTCGGGAGTAATCATTGCAGGTGGTTTGCAAGCAGTATGCGAGCTCATTAAAGCAAGCAGGCTTGTTTATCGTCAGGTTTTCACTTCCTCCTCCCACAGTCCCACCACTACTCCGAAGCGGACCTATTCCTTCCTTCCACAGTCCAAATCCGCTCTCGTTGTATATAGAGCTATTAGCCGAATTCAGCTTTTTGAAAGTAACTGCTTGGTAGCCTTGTCCTACTGTCCCACCTGAAGTTTGGAGAGTTGGAGCTACTTTTGATAACCGAACTTCTCCTCGATTATTTTGGTGAATAGACATAACAAGGCCTGCCCCTCTTTGAGAAAACAGTTCCTGATTGCTTTGTGCAATTCCGCCTGTGCTATGACTTTGGCTTAGTGTTGGGTGCGGTGCTAATCGATTGTCCCAATGGCTTGGGTTTCCAATGCCATTTGCAATTCCTCTGGAAGTTTTTTTTTGCGCCGCTCGGCTCGATTCAAGATCCCTTGGCACGCTTTGGCTGTTAAAAAGTACTTCTCTTCTATTTTCCCAGTCTCCAAAATCTGCGAAAGCGAACACGCGCCTGCGGCGTTGCGGGACTCCGAAGTATTGCGCATTAAGAGTAGCCCACTCGACAAGCCCTTTCTCGCCGATTGCAAGACCGCTGGTTTGCCATTTTTCGCAATCAAACTTAGAACCTGAGAGTAATTTGATAACTTCTGAAAAATCACTCCCTCCGTTGGTTGAAAATGATCCGGGCACATTCTCCCACAAAGCAAATCTTGTTCCGCAGTGTTTCTTGCACAAATTGACAATTCTGATTGCTTCTTTAAATAGGCCACTTCGTTCGTCATTTAATCCATCTCCTTTCCCTGCAATTGAAAGCCCCTGACAAGGACTTCCGAAAACAACCAAATCAATCTGACCTAGCTGCTTTAATGTTCTCGTTGTAATTTTTGTGACATCACCAAGGTTTGGTACATTTGGCCAGTGGAAATCCAAAACAGCAGACGCAAAGTCTGGCCCTCTTGAATAATCATGATCTGGATCGAACTGTGCAAATGCTACGGCCTCCCAACCAAGTTCTTCCCATGCTAGAGTAGCCGCCTCCACTCCCGAAAATAAACTCAAGTACCGCATTGTTTCTTTCCTTAATAAGTTTCTTTTATTAAAAACCGCTTTAACTAACTGTTATTCTCGCGCCTTGCATCAAGCGCTCAGCTCTTAGAATGTAATCCTTGGCACTTGCGATGGATTTCATAACAGCAATTCTTTGCTGAGGATCCTTTATCTTGTCTGCCCAACACAACCAGCCGTCGATTGTTTCCAATACACCGCTTTTTGTCGGGATTTGTATCGGTGCCACCAGCTCAGTAGCTAATTTCTCCAAGTCTTCATCGTGGTTTTTCAAATGACTAGCAAGTGAGAGGAGTAGAATTTTTTCAAACTCTTTGAAAGAAAACTGTTTTTCAATGCTGTCACAGCCGTAGACCGAACATTCTCTTTTTAAACGTTCTTTCTCTAACTGTTCTGCTTGATACTCTTCCTCTCTTGAAGCACAGATCAGCTTTAACTCATTAAGTGTTAGTGGCTGTGTTACTGTAGCTCCGCCCTCTACGACATAAGTCACTAGGCCAACTACCGCTTTAGGACCTGGCGTTCGCCATTCCAAAGGGTTAATAAATACTGAGTTCATCAATAGTCCTTTTATTTTGAAATTGTTGAATTTGTTCACAGGTCATAGTCCAATGAATATCCTGAGACCCTAAAGCCTCATACAGTTTGCTAACCTCGCTGCACATGGGCGGCTTCTGAAGAGTGAAGCCGATAAAAAAACGCCACATTTTAGCGATTCCAATATTTCTAGACTTAAGGCCGGTTGCCACCATGTGTTTAGGAACAATTCGTTGTTTGGGTTGTTCGCTTCCTACCGGTACAAAGTAGTGAGGTGCCGCCATATATTCATCATCTGACATAAGCCATGAAGTGATCCGCTCTTCCAATGTGATGTACTCGCAGTCGAGAGGATTAAAGCCTCCGCCAGTCCTTTTGAAGTAACTAATAAAGCTTTCATTAAGAAGCGCACTTTCTAAAATCGTTTTATTCATTACTATGTCCTAGTACTAGGCTAGAAGGATCCTTACAGCTAATGCCCGAGTGCATAATAGTGACTAGCTCTTGATTGTTGATTGAAAAAGGGTTTATTTGGCGATCTGGCAAGGTTCCAATAAAGATATTATTAACCGCATCTCGAGTTAAGCGCATAGACTGTTATCTTCACTGCTAGTAGCTAACACCAAATCATGTACGTTTTTGATGAATTTCTTTTTTTTATCATCTGAGTCTTCGATGTTTATCGTAGTAATAGGATTTCCGAATTTCTTACCATTAATCCTTACAATTCCAAACCTCTCAGTTCTGTCATTAAACGCTTCATACTGGGCGTCGAGATCTTTTTGAGTTACCTGCCCATTAGTAAGCTCATGAATTTTCTCGCCAACAGCCTTTGGGACTCTCCTATGTCCATAAATGTAACTTCTAACCGTATAGAACGACTTGCCTAGAAAGGACGCTAACGTTTCTAAGCTGTATTCATTTTCTTCTAGCCAAGGTGCCAGCTTCATAGTACTCACTCCTTAAATTTTTATATATTATGTATTTTATAATACAGAAATAGCAAGCACTCAATAAAAAAATAACTAGCTATTTGAAAAATAACCCGCAACATGTATTATGTTTGTATTCGAACAGCAAAACATTTAAGACATGGCGAACAACAATTGGGCCAAAGAGGCGCGGAGTTTGATGCGTGCCAAAGGAATAAAGCAAGAAGACTTGGTAGATGTCTTTGAGGTGAGCTCACAAGGTGGAGTAAGTCACTATTTTGCGGGTAGGTATACTCCTTCTAATGAGCAGCTAGAAAGGTTAGCCGCAGTTTTAGATGTTGGTAAAAATTACTTCTTGGACTTAATCAATAACCAAGAGCCTGAGCTACATGTTGATCATGAACTTCTAACAGAAACATTCCAAACTATTGCAAGACAGCTAAACTTAAGCGAAAGAGAAATCACAAAATTTTTCAGTGTTTATGAAAAAATGAACCCGTCTCAAGTTGCTGAAATTTATGAAATCCTTAAGGTTCAAAAGGCCGAGAGAGAAGAAAAAGTGCAAAGCACACTTAGGAAGTTTGGTAACTAAGAAATCAGAATAATGAGGTTTTTTTGGGAATTTTAAAAAACCTTTAGCAAATAAAAAAAGGGCTGCTCGGCCCTTTTTTTATTTAGAATGAGGGTCTATCCCTCCACCATTAGTCCCGCCACTGATAAACCTCAGTTTCGATTTATCTAAGCTTTGCAGCGATCTAACTGGCTTTTCCAAGCTAAACAAACACTTTTTTATTAATATTTTCATTATACATTCCTTTAAAAACGCTCACTTAGCCTCTCTAGTGTTTCATCTTTCCTTTTGAGTAAAATCGTTTTTTCAACCAAACTGTCTGAAACCTCAGCCGCCATATGGTAGCTTAAAGCTTTCTTTTCTAAGTACAATTTCATATCATAAACGTTAGAATGTTCCTTGCTACTTCTCGTGTAAAAATACGAAGAAAAAGCGCCCTTTATTGCCATTGCCAATGCTAATCCTAAGATAAGGATTAGCATGACAGCAGCGCATGTAATTAAAGCATCCATCTATACACACTTCTTATCTAGCTGATAATTTCTAATAACACCTAAGATAATACATAATACACAGACAAATACAAACACTAAATTAACAAACTTTATACCTTCTGTATAAATAAAAGCCGTATAAGTTGAATCAAATAAGCTCTTTTCAACCAGTCTAACCAAGTGAAGAGACGCTTGCACTCCAAGAAGAGCTACAAAAACCAAAGATAATGCACTGATTTTTAATCTAAAACTCTCATGAAGCTTAGTGATAGAAATAATTTCAATAATATGAGCAGCTACGAAAAAGCCATGCCAGATAGCTTTATAAAAAATTCCTTCTCCACCTTTAGAATAACTGAATATATAAGGCGTCAATACAGTCATTAAGCTTGAAAAAAGAACGAACACTGTCAGTGTAATACTATAGCTATCAATTCTCTTAAACTTAATGATATAGGCTGCCCACAAGACAATATATGCAATCATCGAATGATTAATCAAAGATAAAAGGTGCTGCTCTAATTCTGTGTACATTTACCCTCCTGTGGATTTTCCTTTTTTGATAATTAAATCAACAACTAAAGCGGAGGATTTTTGACTTGGATCTAAGCCTCCGCCACTTGTTCCGCCTACAACTTCTTTCAATGCATGGGACGGAATCTCTGCCAAAACTTGAGTTTTCATATTTACTCCTTTCAAAAAAACATCACATCAAATGTTGACATCCGCATTATACAATACATAGTATAATACACAACATCAAGATAACTATCACTCATATGGGTGAGGACAGTAAAGGATTGTACATCATGAAAACGGTATTGATACACAAATTAGCTGAATTGCTTCTAGCTAGCTTCCAACAGCATGACAGAGTATCAATTTCAATTAATACATATCCACGCAATCACATGATCGACGTTGTCACTTATGACCATACGGTGAATAAAGGGAAACCGGATGCCAATGTTATTGATATGTCCACGGTGTCTTTAAATTCACCGGATGCTGAAAAACAGCTAAACAAACTGATTGCCTATGCAAATAGTCATCACTCAACAACTGCGGCGCAATAGTGAAGGATTCAAAAATGACACTGACTGCACAAGAAATTAAAGAGAAGCTCAGCGCTCCATTCAATGATCATGAAGTTGAATGGCTGGTGAATAGAAAAGGCATAAATAAAAACACACTTTGGGTTGAGGTCGTTCCTTTTATTACAAACCGTGCTGTTCAACATAGGTTAGACGAAGTGCTGGGGCTAGATGGCTGGAAAAATGAATTCAAAGACGGTCAAGGTGGTCAAATTTGTGGCTTGAGTATCAAAGTGGGTAACACCTGGGTCACCAAATGGGACGGTGCATCTTACACGGATTTTGAGCCGCTAAAAGGCGCATTATCAAGCGCAATGAAGCGTGCTTCTGTTCAATTTGGAATTGGTCGATATCTACACCTAGTAAAGCCTGTTTTTATCGAATGCCAACGCATAAGCGATAGAAACGAATGCACAGAAAACTATGTCACTTTCAAGCATTCAGAAAGTGACAATCAATACGCAATTTTAAGCGCACAGTGGTCCTCTCCTTTATTGCCGGCATGGGCTTTACCAGTGAAAGATATTAGCCCATTTATTAAAAGCATAAATGCAGCGAAAACAGAAACGGAACTAAAGAAAGCATTCTCCACAGCTATCAAATGCGCCGAAGCACAGAATAGCGATGTATTTAGACATGAGATAAAGGCAGCTAGAGAACAGCGCATGTCTGAAATCAAACACGCCAAGCAGCAATCACAAAAAGAGTCATTTGATAGGTTCGAAAGATGGTTCAGCAAGAAGTTAGATCAGTTGCAAAAAGAGCCTAACGAAGCTGTTTTAGAAATGACTTACAACCAGTTATTACAAGAGCTTAAAGGTCAGTGCAAGTCTTTAGGCTTGGATATCTCTGAATATCAAAACCAATTAAAAGCCGTAAGAGCGGCAACAATTACAAAAATCCAAGGAGAGTAAATATGTCGTCGAATAATATAGTAAATCCAGATGTGTTAAGCATTGTTTTTCAAAATCAGATCACGGAAGAAAAACTTAAAGAGCTTGAGGAAAAGTACCCTGCCGACACTGTCTACAACATGAAAGATGACGAACAGTTCAAAGAAGCTAGGAAAATAAGGACTGAAAGAAACAAGCTTACTGACGCAATTAACAAACGTCGAATTGAAATTGGTAAAGATGTAAAAAGCAAAGGTGATGAATTGATTGCTAGAGTAGAAAATATTTACTCAGTTATCGTTAAACCTTTCGAGGCAGAGGACACAGCTCGGAAAAAAGAAGCAGCTCGTATAGCAGCGGAAAGAGAAGCCTTTCTTAATTCGCAGAGGGATGAAATTCAAGCTATTCGGAATTTTGTCCCTGACTGCGCCAATAAATCATCAGAGTATATCGCCGGCTGTATAGAAGCAGTGAGCATAATAGAAGTGGATCACTTTGATCCTGAGCTGATACATGAAGCTCTTAAAGTGAAAGACGATGTTACTACAGCACTATACAACTTACGTGAAGATGCTCTAAAACGTGAACGCCTAGCTGAACAGCAAAAAGAAGCAGATCAACGTGACGCATTAAGCCAAATTTCAAACACGCCAATGACGATGTTTAACTCTTCTAGTGAAGACATTAAAGCAGCCATAGCTAAATTGGATGCAACTGTTATCAACGAGGAAACATACGGCGATATCAGCGCAGCAAAACAGGCTGTTCATAACGCAACATCTCAATTAAACCAAATTTTAGACATGGCTAAAGCGCGTGAAGCAGCTCAGCCTCCAACGACTAAAGCAGCAAACGATGACCAACCGGAACTAGCGGCTGATGAAGATACAAGCGAGAGCTTTGATATTAAATACGAACGTTTTAATAGTTGGCCTAGCCATGCAAGCAGAGCACAAAGCTACGAGTTAGAAACAGTTTGCAGCAAGCTCGAAGAAGCAGAAAAGCACATTGAACTTCTAGAAGAAATGCTTAGCCAGCAAGCAGCATAACCAACCAATGAGGTGCGCCTAGCGCCCTCTTACAAGGTCAAAAAAGGTATTAAAAGAATGGAAGGAATTACACCAATTTGCGGTTACTGCGGCCAATTTTCGAAAAAAGTATCAGGTCGAGAGATTTATCCTCATAGACCCGATTTATTTAAAAAGACTTTTTACAGCTGCCAGAGTTGCGATGCATATGTCGGATGCCACAAAGGAACTGACAAGCCTATGGGCAGATTAGCTAACGCTCAATTAAGAGCCGAAAAAAGTAACGCTCACAGTGCTTTTGACAAGATATGGAGAAATGGTCACATGAAGCGCCAAGACGCATATAAATGGCTTGCTAAAAAGCTGGGGATTAACGGTAGAGATTGCCACATCGGAATGTTTGACGTGGAAACCTGCAAAAAAGTGGTTCGTATTTCCCAAAACCATCTAAGCACATTACAAGCCGGGGTTAAACATGGGTAGAGGTGTAAACAAAGTAATCATTGTTGGAAACCTAGGCCAAGATCCAGAAGTTCGCTATATGCCTAACGGTAACGCCGTTGCTATCTTAAGTATTGCAACATCTGAGTCTTGGAAAGATAAAAACAGTGGTCAGCAGCAAGAGCGCACCGAATGGCATCGCGTAGTGATCTTCGGAAAGTTGGCAGAAGTTGCAGGCGAATACCTGCGTAAAGGCTCGCAAGTTTACATTGAGGGTAAATTACAAACCCGCAAATGGACTGATCAAAGCGGACAAGACAAATACACCACAGAAGTAGTCGTAGACATAAACGGTCAAATGCAAATGATGGGTAGCCGCAATGATCAGCACTACGGGCCACAAAACTACCCGCAACAGAACGCGCAATATGGCAATGGTCATCAAAATAACCAAAACCAGCGCGGAGGCTTCAATTCTCAACAACAAGGCCGAAACAACCAAAATCAGCGCAGTGGCTTTAACCAGCAGCAACAAAACAACGCAAACCAAGGTAATGGTCATCAAAACACTAGTGAGGCGGCAGGTTTGCCTTCTGAGCACAGTAACTTAGGCGGTCCAAATAACCCAATGGAGCCACCCATCGACTTTGACGATGATATTCCCTTTTGAGGAATACATCGTTTTTAAATAGATAAAATTTCAGCAGGAGCAACAGCAATGAGTAATACGACAGATATACAAACATTCATCAGTAGTCTTGAGGCCGGAGTTTTTAAAGAGAAAGTATCGCACTTACTTAGCGATGTAGCTCTCGGCCAAGTTGTACACGGCGCTGGTAACAGAAAAGGTAAATTGACAATCGACTTAACTTTTCAACGTGTCGGCGAAAACAACCAGGTAATGGTCTCAAGTAAGCTCACACATACAACGCTTACAAGGAGAGGAAGCAAATCAGAAACAGCATCTAATGAGACCCCGTTTTATGTGGGTAAAGGTGGCGTTCTCACAATTGAGCAGCCGCAAGAAGAGTTCAACGGCCAATTTACCCTAGTACAACAAAACTAAACCATCAACTAAACAATAAGGAAATCAAACATGTCATTATCTAAAGAAGCAGTACAACACATTCAAGAAACAGCCAACGCAGCCCATTTTACTGAGCAGTTGCAAGATACAAATGTTCCTCTAGCTCTAGTGCCAGGCAGCTTTAAAGTCCAAGACTTAGAAAAGTTTATGGCAGTTCGTTCAAGGCTAAGACTGAACTTTGATACTGAGAGCATCAACGACTTTGTTGCCTACAGCATCGAACATGGAAATGACGATTCAGGCTGCTTTATTGATTCTTCAACAATGAGCGCTGAAACAGTTTTTGATATTGGGACCACTGAAGTACCACTGCACCAAGATCACAAAGCTATCGTGGCATTGAAAAAAACAGGGCCATACAAAGCACTATTGGCAACCGGTGACGACTCGCTTAGCCAAAAAACTGCGGCAGAATTTATTGAAGATTGGAGCGACTTAATTACTGTTGCAGACATGAACGGCGGCGATATGGCACCAGCAATTGCGGCTCAACGCCTTAGAGACCTTTCAATAGACAGCGCCAGACAACTCAATTCAAAGGTGGAAGACTTTGGCGCCTCAATGTCGGCAATGGATAGCATTGAAGCTAAAAACAAGGACACACTGCCAAATCAAATTATATTCAAATGTGAACCTTACAACGGCTTAGGCGAGTTTTCGTTTACTGTTCGAGTCGGCATTTTAACCGGTGGTGACCGCCCAAAGATCAGCTTCCGTATTTTGCGACTCGAATCAACGCAAGAAGAGATCACTGAACGCTTTAAAGAACTGCTAACTACTGAATTTAAAGCGTGTCCATTCAAGACGTACATTGGCCGAGTTTAAACTGATACATGCTGCCCTTCGGGGCAGCAACCAAAGGAAAAATCATGTGTAACGAACTTTATGAAAAAGCCGAAATGACACTGAGTGACGTTGAAGCGGTTGTTGCTATTGGCTCAACTGGCGTAGATGGCGCGGTAACAGAGGTATTAAAAACAAATACACAATTCAATACTGATTTGCAAGCGTACGCTTGTGACATGGAAGATCTATTCCACAAGATCGACTTGCCCGAGACTGCCGGCGTGTACCTCTTCAAAGGTAAAACGGAAGTGCAAACCCTTGATGACTGGCATCATGAGGGAACATTCACCAGGTTAAATATCTCGGTATTAATAGAAACAACTACACATGACGAGGTTACGCATGTTTGATGAATTTAAAGGCCAAAAATTCGGACTGATTTACGCAGACCCCGCATGGCAATTTAACAGCAAAAAAACTGGCGGCTCTATGAAATCCGGTGCAGCGCAACATTACGACACAATGAGCGTAGATGAGTTAAAAGCAATGCCTGTCGATAGCATTGCGGCCGACGATTGCATTTTGGTTATGTGGTATGTGGGCGCTATGCCTGAAGAGGCTATTGCCGTTGTCAAAGCGTGGGGTTTCACTCTTAAAAATATGAATGGCTTTAACTGGAACAAGTTAACTGTCAATGGAAAGCCTGTGTTCGGCATGGGCGCATATACCAGAGCCGGTTTAGAGTGCGCAATCATTGCTACAAAAGGAAAGCCAAAAGTCGCATCAAGATCCGTGAGAGCTGTTGGAAATCACGAACTTTTAGACGCCAGTGAAATATTTCAGTTCATAAGCTTCACTGGTAATTACCAAATCCTCGAGCATAGTCGTAAACCTGACGAGTTCAGACAAAAGTGTAAAGAGTTAGCAGGTGACAAGCCGACAATCGAGCTATTTGCTCGCACCTCATCACCTGGTTGGTCAGTATGGGGAAATGAAACAAGCAAGTTTGATGCTAAAGGAGAAGCAGCATGACACCAAATTATATCCAAAAAGTACTAAGAGACCATGCGCTAAATGCTGGCATGAGAAACGAGCAAAGCTATCTACCCACTACAAAAGAAGAGGCAGAAAGTTTCAAGCCTCACGATTGGGTTATTCAGGCAACGGGCCAACTTGCAACAACAATTGCAAGCATGGATACGCTCATAAAAAGCGCATTAGAAAAGATAAATCATGATCCGCAGGCTGCAAAAGATATCTTGGTACGCGCCCTACCTAATGTCGTCAAACTCGATCAAGTGCAGGTCGAAAAAGACTGTAATGGTTATTGGACGCATGACGACCTGCCATTCTGGGAGAGTGCAACAGAAGAAGAAATTGACTGTTGGCTGATGAATCAAGGGCTAATGCTTTACAAAGATTATTTGCAAGAAGGAAGTGACTTGTATCACTGCTACTACAACGAAGGCGAAACCAATGTTTCATCTTGGCAACCTGAATGCCATGTAAAAAGTGCTTTTCTCATTTCAATTCATGAAACAGACTGCGGACCAGTTGCTTGGTTTGCAATTCCGCTGACTACACATGAGGGGTAATAACATGTCAAAAAAATCAAATGCTCAAGAGAACGTAGAATGTGAAGTACTGACAGCGCAAGAAGTGATGATAATTACTGGAAACACAAACGCCACATTGCAAACTAAAATGGTCAGAGGCGAAATTCCGAAGCCAATCCCAAGCGAGTCAAGAACAAAACTATGGAGAAAGTCCGACATTTATAAATACGTTGGCAAATCACAAGGACAAGAGCTCAAGTTTGACGAAATACCGCCAAACTTAGCTCGATTTATTAAATTAGTAGTCATAGAAGGTGTGCAGCAAGGTATTGAAAACGTCTTAAACACGCCTAGGTAACTACCTAGGCGGCAAGCTTAAGCAAACAAGTCATTGACTTTTGATGATAACTCATCGTTTAACTGAGACTCTTTTTCGCCAATAAGCGCTTCAGGGTCGTGCTTTACTTCTTCTAAAATTAACTGCCAACGGTCAATCCATTCTTTTTTCAACTGAAACAAATCACCAAACTCATAATTCTTGCCAGTGCCTTTGGCGAGAGTTTGGTTCCGAATAGCTCGAAGGACTTCACTAGGGCAGCCTCTTTCTTGCAAGTGAGTAGATACGGTTTTACGGAAAATTTTAGGCGTAAATTTTAACCAGCCGCTAAGCTCGCTAACTTTCCGAGAGAAATAGTCTCTTTCTAATTGAGAGTGAGGATCATGTTCGTGAAAAAGATACATTTCTTTGTCTAATTCACCATACCTGTCTTTCAATGTGCCAATGTAATCAATCAGTAAAGTGATCACATTCTCAGGTAAATGTGTCCACGCTTTTTTCCTATTTTTCATCGCCTCGGGCGGGTGTTCAATACGCATTTTTTGGAAGTTGATCCACCCCAATTTTACACGCGTCCACTCTTCAGAGCGCACACCAACTCTTAACATCAAGGCGATCAGCGTCTTGAGCATTGGTTCACATGGCTGCTCGTCAAGCTCCGTCAGTAATTTATGTACATCACGGCTTTCCAAATATGTTTCATCCGGTGTACTGGCAATGCTAGGAAGAACCGCTTTACGACCAAAAAGCGGGTTAGATGCTACGATATCTTTTTCAACAGCGTAACTAAAGAGCCTGCGCATGGCTTTATGTACGGCTTCTGCTGCGCCTTTTTTGCCTTGAATATTAGCAATGTTCAAAACAAATTCATCCCACTCTCGTGGTGATATAGACTTCATATCCCGCCCATTCCAATGCGGTAAGATATACTTTTCATACGAAAGCTCGTAATTTCTTAAAGCACGCTCAGTGCCGCCGGTCAGCTCCCAGTCTTTTTTAAACTCCATAAAAACATGATTAACAGAGGACTTTTTTGTGAACCCGTCAACCATAGACGCCAGCATTTTTTGGCGCAACTTGTCTTGTAACACTTCTATTTGCGGATCCGTTCCCGCTTTGACAAGGGCCATTAAACGGCCATGTTCAGCTTTAGCCTCGTCAATGCTCACATCTGGGTAGTTACCGAGAGAAACTGCGGTACGTTGCGTTGAGTTTGGTTTTTGATAACGATATCGCCAGTTGTAGACGGTTTTTGATTGTCTCTCGACAGAATCTAAGCCCTCGGGCTGGACGTGCTTTGACTCCCACCTCAGATAAAGCTGAAGACCTGGGAAACCAGAAAATGTTGCTGTGAGATAATTTTTATTATTCGGGATTTTGAGATTAGCTATTGCGCTAACAGATAGATTGATTTTAGCCATGAAACATACTCCCTCGCCATACTCATGAATTTATAGAGTATGTCAGTAGTACCATTCGTGTCTACCATTATGTGTTTTTGTACCTTAAATAGCAAAAAACCGTGGACCCATAAGGAGCACGGTTTTTTAAGTAACACTATGATTTTTAAGTGTTTTATTTGGTGCGAATGGGGGGACTTGAACCCCCACGAGCATAGCTCACCACCCCCTCAAGATGGCGTGTCTACCAATTCCACCACATTCGCAAATCTTTTTTAGTTTGGTACGTCCGATTCTTCGTTAGAAGCTGGTACGTCCGTCGCTGCTGGGGCAGTTACTGCCGCAGGCGCTTCTAGGTTTTCCCACTGGTCAGTTTGTTTAATCTGGCCTGCAGTAAGGTTACCTAATGCAATACTTAACACGAAAAACACGGTTGCAAGTACTGTCGTTGTTTTGGTCATAAAGTTGCCTGCACCTGATGAACCGAATACGGTTGCTGATGCACCTGCTCCAAACGAAGAGCCCATGTCGGCACCTTTACCTTGTTGAATCAAAATCATTCCAACTAACGCTAAAGCAACGACTAAGTAGACAACCAAAAGAATTTCGTACATTTACTTATCCCTTTGCACTCTCACAGATAGAGGTAAATGAATCTGGTTTAAGGCTTGCGCCACCAATTAAACCACCATCGATATCTGCTTGTGCGAACAATAATTCACTATTACTTTCATTAACGCTACCACCATACAGTATTTGTAGCGTTTCAGAAACTTCAGCGTCATATTTAGACACTAAATCTCTTATAAACTTGTGTACTGCCTGAGCTTGCTCTGGGGTAGCTGTTTTACCAGTCCCGATAGCCCAAACAGGCTCGTATGCTATCACAGAGTTAGCCAGTGATGCTATACCTAATTTGTCAATTACAGCATTTATTTGCCCTGCAACGACTTCTTCAGTCTGCCCCTGCTCTCTTTGACCTTCAGTTTCACCGACACATAAGATTGGTGTTAACTCATTAGCCTGGGCTTGAGCAAATTTATTGGCTACATCTTCATTAGATTCACCAAAAATACTGCGTCTTTCAGAGTGACCAACAAGCGTAAATTTCGCACCAAGAGACTTTACTAAAGAAGCTTGAGCTTCACCAGTGTAAGCACCTTGTTCATACTCTGAAATTGTCTGCACTCCAGCGACTACGCCTGACGCAACCACGTTACTTAATAGTGCAGTTGGTGGAATAACAACAATCTCAACATCTTGGTTATTGACGTTTTTAACTGCGCTTGTAATTGTGTGAACTAATTCTACAGAACCGTTCATTTTCCAATTACCTGCCACCATAGGCTTTCTTTTCAACATTCGATACTCCGCGTCAGAAAGCGGGTGAGATACTAACGCTACTCACCCTAAGTTACAAGAAAAATTTTAGCTTTATGGTTTAATTGCTCACAGATTCAACAACTTCTGCGATTTGCTGAGAGAAATCGATTACTTGCTTCTCTTGTTCAGCTTCAACCATGACACGTACTACTGGCTCTGTGCCTGACTTACGAAGTAGTACTCTTCCTTTACCATCAAGTTTTGCCTCAACGTCTTTCACAGCAGCCTGTACGGCTTCATTGCTGACAGGGTCAGTGCCCTTTGCATAGCGAACGTTGATCATATTCATTGGGTATTTGGTAAAGCCAGTACCAAGATCTTTGAGTGTTTTATTTTGTGCTACCATGGCAGCCAATACTTGAAGGCTAGAAATGATGCCATCACCCGTTGCAATGAGGTCAAGATTCAGAACATGGCCCGAACTTTCGCCACCAATGTTCCAGCCCTCTTGGGTCAACAACTCTAATACATAGCGATCACCCACTTTACTGCGTAAAAACGGGATATCTTGCGCTTTCAATGCATTTTCTAAGCCCATATTAGACATCACAGTACCGACGACGCCGCCTTTCAGCGTGCCATTAAACTTAGCTTGTAATGCAGCTATGTAAACAATGTCATCACCGTCAAAAACGCGACCGTTGTGATCGACCATCATGACGCGGTCGCCATCACCATCATAGGCAATGCCAACATCAGCTTTGTGCTCTAATACCTGACGCTTAAGCGCATCCACGTGTGTTGCACCACACTGCGCATTAATATTCATCCCATCAGGTTCACACGCTGTCGCTATCACTTCTGCACCGAGCTCTTGCATGACAGATGGTGCAATATGATAAGTAGCACCGTTTGCACAATCTAGTACGATTTTCAATCCTTCTAGAGAATACTCTTTAGGGAACTGGCTCTTACAAAACTCAATATAGCGACCGCTTGCACTGTCTAAGCGTCGTGCTTTACCTAACAGTTCAGATGGCACACATGTCATTGGTTCATCGAGCATCGCCTCTATTTCCAGCTCTACTGAATCATCTAACTTCTTACCATTACCACCAAAGAATTTGATCCCATTATCGTGGTAAGGGTTATGAGAAGCACTGATAACAATGCCCGCTTCAGCTCTGAATGTTTGCGTCAGGTACGCAACAGCTGGCGTTGGCATTGGGCCAAGCAATACCACATCAATACCAGCAGCAATCAAGCCTGCTTCAAGTGAAGTTTCAAGTAAATAGCCAGAAATTCTGGTGTCTTTACCTATGATCACTTTCTTAGTGCCTGATTTAGATAAGACTTTACCCGCTGCCCAGCCTAACTTTAAGGCAAATTCAGGGGTAATTGGGAACTCACCTACAAGCCCTCGAACACCATCTGTGCCAAAATACTTTCTTGTTGTCATTTAGTTACTCCATGGTTTGCTGCAGACCATACCCGCAGCACATCATTGGTCTCTTTTACATCGTGAACGCGTATGATACCTGCACCATTTTGTGCACATATTAACGCACCTGCCAAGCTTGCAGGTAAACGTTCACTCGTATCCCTATTTAATAGATTTCCAAACATTGACTTACGTGACAAGCCTGCCAAGACAGGTAAATTGAAATCAGCAAACTGCTGAAACTTGCCAAGTAATTCAAAGTTATGTTCAAGTGATTTACCAAAGCCAAAGCCTGGATCTAATATTAATCTTGAACGTGCAATCCCTTCTTTTTCACACACAGCAATACGCGCTTCAAAAAAGCGCTTTATATCATTGATTAAATGCGCATATTGAGGCGCCTGCTGCATTGTTCTTGGTTGGCCTTGCATATGCATAAGACAAATCGGTACATCCGGGAATTGTGCTGCAACAGATAAGCAACCCGGCTCTCGCAACGCTCTTACATCATTGATTATGTCTGCGCCCGCGAGAAGTGCTTGGCGCATCACTTCTGCTTTACTCGTGTCGATTGATATCACACAATCTGACTTCGCTCTGATCCCTTCAATGACTGGGATGACGCGTTCAAGCTCTTCATCTAGCGCAACATCTGCAGCACCTGGCCTTGTTGACTCACCTCCGATATCAAGAATCGTCGCCCCCTCATCGAGTAGCAAAAGCGAGTTTATGACAGCGCTATCATTTTTGTAGTTCTTGCCGCCATCAGAAAATGAATCTGGAGTAGTATTAACGATACCCATGATTTGTGGGCTAGAAAGGTCTAAAGTGCGACCTCGGGGTAATGAAAGTTGAAACATGTGTTACCTTCCTGCTGATTGTATCTAAGCATACTTTACCTGCCCCTTCCAGATTATTGATTAGATTCACTAAAAATAAAGTTAGCCAGAGAAAAAACAGGTGTAAAGATTGTTTTTAGATACAAAAAGGCCTCGAGAAAGCTCGAGGCCTGAATTCCTACAGTTTTATTTTACCTTTTATTAAGGCTTGTCATCAAGTTCTGTATTTGATTGAGGCGGAATTTCTGAACTTGTCTCTTCAGCTTTAGGTGCTGGAGTGTCGTTGTTTACGCCATTATCTTTATCTGACTTACGATCATGTGCATCTCTTGGTGGACGAACTTCTTTACGCTCCATCAAATCGTCGATCTGTCCAGCATCAATGGTTTCATACTTCATTAGCGCATCTTTCATCGCATGAAGGATATCCATATTATCCTTTAAGATCTGCTCTGCTCTGTCGTAGTTGTTTGTCACAAACTTTTTAATTTCAGCATCAATCAACTTGGCGGTTTCATCTGAAACCCCAGCCATTCTTGAACTGCTGCCACCCATGTACATTTCGCCTTGTTCTTCCATGTACATTTGTGGACCTAATACAGGGCTTAAACCCCATTGTGTTACCATCTTTCGTGCTATATCTGTAGCACGCTCAATGTCGTTACTTGCGCCAGTCGTTACTTTGTCATCGCCATAAATGATGGCTTCTGCGATACGACCGCCGTATAAACTAGATAACATTGACTCTAAATGCTCTTTCGAATGACTTACACGATCTTGTTCAGGTAAATACATGGTCACACCCAAAGCTCTACCACGTGGAATGATAGACACTTTATAAACCGGGTCATGTTCAGGTACCAATCTACCTACAATCGCGTGACCAGCTTCATGGTAAGCGGTCATCTCTTTTTCTTTCTCAGACATTACCATTGACTTGCGCTCAGCACCCATCATGATCTTGTCTTTCGCAGCATCAAACTCGGCCATACTAACCTTTCGCTTGTTACCACGAGCAGCAAATAACGCAGCTTCATTAACCAAGTTGGCTAAATCTGCACCTGAGAAACCAGGAGTACCTCTAGCAATCAATGATGCTTCAACATTTGAATCTAGTGGCACTTTACGCATGTGAACATTTAGAATTTGCTCACGACCACGTACATCAGGCAGACCTACAACAACTTGGCGGTCGAAACGGCCGGGTCTTAATAATGCAGGGTCTAAAACATCAGGTCTGTTTGTCGCAGCAATCACAATGATGCCTTCGTTACCTTCAAAACCATCCATTTCAACAAGCATCTGGTTTAGGGTTTGTTCACGCTCATCATGACCGCCTCCCATACCTGCACCACGCTTACGACCTACAGCATCAATCTCATCGATAAAGATGATACAAGGCGCTGCTTTTTTCGCTTGTTCAAACATATCTCTTACGCGAGACGCACCAACACCTACAAACATCTCGACAAAGTCTGAACCAGAAATTGTGAAAAAAGGTACTTTTGCCTCACCAGCAACCGCCTTAGCAAGTAATGTTTTACCTGTACCCGGAGGACCTACCATTAATACCCCTTTAGGGATATTACCGCCAAGCTTTTGGAATTTTGAAGGGTCACGTAAGAAATCAACAAGCTCTGTTACATCTTCCTTCGCTTCATCACAACCGGCTACATCCGCAAATGTCGTTTTGACTTGGTCTTCACTCATCAAGCGAGCTTTACTCTTACCAAATGACATCGCGCCTTTACCGCCACCGCCTTGCATTTGACGCATGAAGAATATCCACACACCAATTAACAGCAGCATTGGGAACCAAGAAATAAAAACGTTCGCCAAGAAAGACTGCTCTTCTGGTGCAACGCCTTTGACGTTTACATCATTTTTTAACAGATCATTAATTAGGTCTTCATCATATAACGGCATGATTGTTTGAAAACGTTCACCATTACTTTTTATCCCTGAAATAGTACCTGCCGTACGATCAATATTTGCTTCTCTGATCGCTCCGCTACGTACTTCTTTTACAAACTGAGTGTAACTTGTTTGACGATCAATTTGCTCGCCACCATTGAAACTCTGAAACACTGTCATAAGCACAACTGCAATGACAAGCCAGAGAATTAAGTTCTTCGCCATATCGCTCAAGGGGTTAACCTCTTGTATCCAATTTATTTAAAATCATCTTTAATGCACCTCAACTGTACTACAGTTTGTATCCTGTCGCCACTATATATACTTCACGTGACCTTGGTCGAGACGCTTTTGGTTTACGGATCTTTACAACTTTAAATGCATTACGCACTTCCTGTACAAATTGATCAAATCCTTCTCCTTGGAAAACTTTAACCGCAAAAGCACCATTTGATTTCAGTACCTGATGGCACATGTCTAGTGCAAGTTCCACCAAGTACATACTACCAGCTTGGTCTATTACGTTATTTCCACTCATATTTGGTGCCATATCAGAGAATACAACATCAATATTTTTTCCACCTATACGATCTAATAACGCATTTAGAACGCTCTCTTCACGAAAGTCACCTTGCAAGAAAGCAACACCCGGTAATGAATCCATAGGCAGAATATCACACGCAATGACTTCGCCTTTGTCACCCACTTGCTCCGCTAGGTATTGCGACCAACTTCCCGGAGCAGCACCCAAATCAACTACATGCATGCCTGAGCGTATTAATTTATCTCGCTGTTGTATCTCTTCAAGCTTAAATACAGCCCGTGAGCGATAACCTCGCTTTTGTGCTTCATGAACAAAAGGATCGTCTACATGCTCTTTTAACCAGCGTTTTGAACTCGCTGAGTGTTTTTTATTTGCCATATTCACTGCAACTCATTAGTAATCTTCTTTAGATGGCGTTAGAATAACGAGAATTCAAGCCTTAATTTAGTAAATTGTACCAATATGACTTTATCAAATAAACAAAAGCAGCACCTTAAAGGGCTAGCTCACGCTCTAAAACCTGTCGTTTTACTTGGCGGTAACGGCCTAACAGAGGGTGTATTGTTAGAAATTGAACAGTGTTTAGAAATTCACGAATTGATCAAAGTTAAAGTCCCTACTAATGACCGAGAAACCAAACAGCTTATATTTGATGCAATTGTCCGCGAGACTGGTGCTCATAAAGTTCAATCAATCGGTCATATCTTAGTACTTTATCGTCAAAGCGAAGAGAAAAAAATAATTCTTCCTCGCAACTAGTGAAAAAGAGCCGCTATTGCGGCTCTATCTTTCTCGCCACTTTAATCGCATCACGAATGAAATTGGTGGTAAGTTGATTAATTACACCACTCTCTGCATTGAGCAACAAACTAAAGCCGATCCCTAAGTAAGGCAGCACAACCACATCCGTTCTGTAACCTTGCACCCAGCCACTATGATAGTAAAGGGTTTCCCCTTCAAAGTCGTAAATCCTCCAACCTAACCCATAGTGGGCATGTTCTACATATTTACGCCACACCCTGCGCTTAAGTTCTCGTTTAGTGCGCGTAAATGGGCGAGATTGGATAGTTAACGCATCGAGCGATAATACACTTGGATAGACACCTAACTGTGCTTTCAACCAAGCAACCATGTCTTCTGCACTGGCATTTACCCCCGCAGCTGGCGCCACTTTATAATAATGCTTCTTTAATCTCGCTGTATGCCAATATTTACGACCTTTCACATGAGGTAAGGCGTAATTCTCATTTTGTGTCATGTGCGCATAACCAACGCCAGCATCTTTCATGCCTAGCGGTTTGAACATAAACTCATTAAGCCAAGTCTCGTAACTAAGCCCTGTTGCCTGTTCGATGACATTTCCCACTAAGCTAAACATCACGTTTTGATAGCCATAACAAATGCCTGGTCGACATAGGCGATCTACTTTTAATAATCGAGGGTAGATGTCTTCATACGACATCCTAGACTCAATTAAATTGTCATAAGCGTTGGGTACCAAGCCACTCGAATGAGTCAATAAATGATATACTCGTAGTGTGGAATATTGGCTGTCTAAAAATATTGGCAGATAATCGGCAACGTATTTATCTAAATCAATCCGCTCTTCAGCAGCTAACTTCGCAGCCAAAGACCCAGCGAACGTTTTCGATACAGACGCCAATCGAAAACGCGTTTTACCGTCGACTTTACGCCCTTTTTTAACTTGAGTCTTTCCATAACCCTTAGCTAAATCACCAAATTCTAAATGGGTAATACTCAAAGCTGCACCAGGCACCGATTTTTCTTTTAGTTTTTGTCTGACTTGCTTAGAATAGTCGTTTACAAAATGCTCCCACGCTTTTGCTCTGTCTATCTCATTACTTTTAACAGGCTGAGATAAAACCATCAAAATTAAGCATTTTGAAAATATAAATAGTGACTTCATAATGACTCAGTTCATTAACACGCGATGTTATGGTATCACGTAAGTTGCTGTCTCACGACATACAATAATTTAAAACCGCTAATCTTTTTTGTAGAAAAAAGTTACAGGATATAACTAGTTACAATCTTGAACATTTTTAGACTGTAAGTGACTAATGAATACAAGGTAGAATTTAGCACATTGGCTGTAGATGATAATGAAGAAAAGTAATTCGAGGTGTTTAATAATGCGAGTAATTATAGGCGGTATTGCATTAACAGGGCTAGCTGGTTGTATGCTAACACAGCCCCTTGCACCAAAGCTAAGCACTCCACCTAAGCCCCTGCTACAAAAATCAATTTTTCAGATAAGCTACAGTAGTGAGCTCGACTCCGCGCGCATCAAGTCTGTTCAATTACCTGCACATGCTGTCAAGAAACGTGATTCCGTTTTTATTGACACCAGTAAAGTGACGATCACCGATCAATTACACAACAAATTGATAAATATACTGAGCAAGAAAGGTTTAATTGTTAATAATAGCGAAGATACCGACTACCGCTTGGTTATTCAGCAAGCTGACCTAACGTACGGAAAAGATAAGGTTTATGTATTAAACAAACCAAGTAGTGAACACGCATATATCGCCAAAATATCTCAAACTATGCCCACTAAGCAATGCAGTAACATCACCGCATCTTTGAGCATGCGCTTAACACACAACCAATCCAGCGATGTAGTCTGGTTTGCAAAATCTTCTGTTGATAGCGCAGGTTTTCAGGGCATACCGATGCAATACACTTTCACAGAAACGCAGCGAATTACGAATGAGCAGGAGGTGCTTAACTTCATCACAGAGCAAAATACAGATGAAGCAAGACAAGCACGCTACCATACGCCTGTGGACGTGCCAGCTTATAGTATAAAGCCAGTACAGACCCCGCTAGTAAAAGTTGCTGGTGCATGCACACAAGAAGAAGTCAACGCACTCACACCCAAAATGATGTTTAAGTTAACTGAGGGCTTAATTGACAAACTTAATGTTCAATAGCCAACAAAATCATACATTTCATTACAAATTTTACCTGCACAATAATTATAATTGGCGCGATTAAAATAAAGCGTTAGTATGGTTTTACTACAGAATAAGTGTCACCTTTTGTGAACACTTGTTAGATTAAAGGAGCATGTTCATGGAGCAATATGGGACTATCTTACTGGTCGAAGACGATGAATCACTTGCACAGTGGGTTGCTGACTATTTAAACAATCAAGGCTACACCACACATTGTTGTCACCGTGGCGATGAAGTCATTTCAATGGTAAAGCAAATCAACCCAGATCTAGTATTACTAGATATCATGCTGCCAGGCCAAGATGGGATCAGCGTTTGTAGAGAGCTTAGACAGTTTTACAACAAACCTATCATCATGTTAACGGCAAAAGATGAAGAAATGGATGAAGTCATCGGCCTTGAAGTCGGTGCCAGCGACTATGTCATTAAGCCGGTCAGGCCAAGAGCTTTGCTTGCAAGAATCAAAGCCAACGCGCGAGCGGCCCAAGACTCAGGCAGTAATGAGCAGTCCAACAGCGCAATATTAGCTGTGGGCAACTTAAAAATAGATACACAGTCCCGCAAAGTCCTCGTTTCAGAACAAGAAGTGGTTATTTCCAGTGCTGAATATTTACTGCTTCACTTTTTAGCTTCAAACGCCGGTGAGGTCGTGTCTAGAGATGCCGTATTTAAAGCCACGAAAGGTCGTGAATACGATGGTCTTGATCGCAGCGTAGATGTGCTCATTTCAGCGCTTCGTAAAAAATTTGATGATGACCCGCAAAACCCAGAAAAAATTAAAACAATTTGGGGTAAAGGTTATTTACTCGTACCATCTGCATGGTAACGTGACTGTAGCTTCAAACTTGCTGAAGCTACAGTACAAATTATACCTCCGTTCTTTATGGCTCTGCGTTACTCTCATTGGAGCTAAATAATGAGAAAACTGTATTTATCTTTGTTAACTGGCGTGATCATCTCAATTGTCTTATTGGGATGGCTGATTGATACCTTTAGTGAGCAAACCGCACCAGATGAAGACAATTTTTTTTGGCAGGCGAAGTTGCTCGTCGGTATCGCGAACCAAGCTGGTGACAAAGCACTCGACAAACGCACTGTATTTATAGAGCAAGCAGGCCAAGATTTTGACTTAAAAATCGCCTACCATTTGGGCACCTCTCTGGCCCTTCCGGCTGAATTAACTGAACAGATGCATCGCCCACAAGGCCTGCTTATCGACTCTGATGAAGGTTACTTTTATTTATTAAAATCAACCCCAGCCATCAAACCGGACTACATAGAACTACAATTAGAAAAGCCCCCAGAGAGGAACAGTTACGATGTATTCCTTACCCTAGCCTTTTACTCAGGTGTCTGCGCATTCATGTGGTTTGTATTAGCGCCTTTAGCAAAAAGGCTATCAGTGCTGACGCACGCAGCGAAGCAATTTGCTGGCGGCAACCTCGACACCCGCATTGAAGTGAACCACTTTACTTATATCAAAGATGTAGAACTCACATTCAACCGAATGGCAAACCAAATAGAAAAGTTACTCGCTGAGAATAAACTCATGGCATCCAGTTTATCTCACGACATAAGAACACCCGTCGCTTGTCTGCGGTTTGGTTTTGATGCAGCCTTAGAAGAAAACGACATTGACGAAATACATCACCTGCTTGAGCGCATGGAAAAGGACCTCGACCAAATGGAAGACATGCTGTCAAGTTACCTCTCCTTTGCCACGCTAGAGCAAAAATCGCATCTATTAAAATTTGAGCCAATTAAACTCGAAGGGTATATATCTGACGTTGTGGCGCAAATGCACCCTAAAATGTCGAAAAACGGTCTAACAGCTAACCTTTCGATAAAACCTGATCTCATGATGGAAGCCGATTTACACTGGTTAGCACGGGCCATATCTAACCTACTCAGTAACGCCTGTGACTTTGCTCAAATGCAGCTATTTATCAGTGCCAAATTACATGATCACGAAATTGAAATCACCGTGGAAGATGACGGCCCCGGTATTGAACCAGAAAACTGGAACAAGGTATTTAATCCCTTTTTCCAAGAGCAAGGTCATAGGAATCGAGCAGGTAAAAGCTATGGTTTGGGCTTGGCGATTGTGTCGAAAGTGGTCGACTGGCATCACGGAAAAGCCTCTGTAGGTCGTTCTGAGTTATTAGGCGGCGCTAAATTTACGTTAATTCTGCCCTGTAAAGCGGTCTCACAGGCTGTACAGAGTGACTGACACCCCAGCTAGCAATCCACATAAAGTTAATTAAAAACAGCACCTTAACTTTAAACTTAAGAAAAAATTATGGATACTCAAATCCACGCTGTTTTTTCCATCAAAAACTTGTATTAGATCAGTGCAGATAAACCTTTTTATTTCGCTTCAATTACAGTAGATTGTTGCGGCCGTCTTCAAAAAAAGAGAAATATAAAAACATGAGCAGTATTCGAGGAGAGTTTAGTTCTCGGTTTGGGTTTATTATGGCCGCTGCAGGCTCTGCAGTGGGTCTAGGCAATATTTGGGGATTTCCCACACAAACAGCAAGCAATGGTGGCGCTGCGTTTGTACTTGTATATTTGGTATTGGCCTTTTGCCTTGCATACCCAGCATTAATGGCTGAATTGGTAATAGGGCGTCATGGTCAAGCAAATGCGGTGGCCTCATTGCAAAAGCTCGCAAATAACGCAACTCAAAAGCGCTTTGCTTTTATCGTCGGCTTTGGCGGTATTATTTGTTCAGGCTTAATTTTAAGTTTTTATGCAATCGTCGCTGGTTGGATGTTCAGTGCAACCTTGGAACCAATTGCTGTAATAAGTGGTAGCGAGCAAGCTACTAGCTGGCTAAGTGAGCAATCACTATCTAGAAACCTTCTATTTACTGCTGCGTTTATTCTTTTGACCGTTGCAATTATCAGTAAAGGGGTTGAAAACGGAATTGAAAAATGGTCTAAACGTTTGATGCCTGCGCTACTGTTTATTTTATTTGCCCTAATAGGTTATGTACTCACGCAAGAAGGCGCAATGACAGGATTAAAAGCCTATTTGGTCCCAGATTTTGGCTCTATATTAGACCCTAACTTGCTAGTCAGTGCCCTTGGGCAAGCATTTTTCTCGCTCTCTTTAGGGACCAGCGTGATGATCATTTATGGCTCATATATCAGTAAGCAAGAAAATCTTGTGTCACTGGGCGCTTATGTCACTCTAATTGACGTATTCATTGCGTTTGTTGCAGGTATGCTCATCATTCCAGCAATGTATGTTGCTCAAGCCCAAGGCGTAGAAATTTTCTCTCAAACAGGAGAGTTGTTATCTGAAGATACTTTAGTCTTCCAAGTGCTACCCGCGTTGTTTGATAGCATGGGCAGTGTTGGCATTTTCATTGGCTTTGCCTTCTTCGCCCTAATGAGCATCGCAGCTTTAACGAGTTCGATTTCAATGTTAGAAGCGCCTGTTTCGTATGTGGTAGAAAAATTTGCGTTAGCACGTGTGCACGCAACGAGATTGATTGGTGTTATTGTCAGCGTTGTCAGTGTTACTATAATACTTAACTTCAACAGCTTATTCGGGTTCGTCGTCCAGCTCACTACACAGTTTGCACAGCCTTTAATAGGTATGCTTTGCTGCATCTTTGCCGGTTGGATCTGGCATAGAGGCAAATTATTAAATGCGATTAAAGAAGGGAATGATGGCGTAGAAAATAGCTTCTTTTGGAAGATCTGGCCTTGGTATATTAAATTTGTTTGCCCTTTGGCTATTGCCCTGGTTTTCCTCAATTCTCTATAAAAAAAGGCGCATAAGCGCCTTTTTTACTCTTGGTATTAAGTCAATTTAAGCAGTCATTTAACGGCTGTATTTCATGTCAATATGTTCAATACCATCTTCCAAATAAGCTTCACCTACACTGTTAAACCCCACCTTTTGATAGAAGGGTTGCAAGTACGTCTGTGCAGCAATTTCAATAGGCATGTCTGGGTAATGACCTTTACAACACTGAATCGCTTGCGCCATCAGTTCGTAAGCAATGCCACTTCCCCTCGCATCTGACGAGATTAACACACGGCCAATAGCGGCAGTGTCTTTACCCTTTTGATAACAGCGCGCATACGCTTTTACCTTCTTATCGTCACTAAATAGAATATGGCGAGTCGATGAGATACGATCTATCTCATCTATTTCTGGGTAAGGACATTGTTGTTCAACAACAAAGATATCAACACGTAATTTAAAGACTTCAAAGAGCTCATCGTTACTGAGCTCATAAAATGACTTTACTTTAAACTCAGTCATTGTGATTAGTAGGCCTTATGTGTCTGTTATGCAAATAGACGCTCAAGCTGATCGCAGATACGTGACAGATTCACCTGATCATGTTCAATGGTTAAATCTACGTATCCATCGCTACGAAAAGCACGATCGAGTTCAATTAAGACATGCGTTTTATGTGCTTCAGGCACAAAGGACAATTCTACCTCTTGTAATCCAAACATCGATCGACTGCTGGGGCGGTATTCAATTTCTTGGTAGCAACCTGAAATCGACTGAAAGCTAGAAGCACGCAAATACCCCTTTTCCACATCCGCCTTCACTAATTGGAAGCCAAGTTTATCCATCGCGCTGAGCACTGCTTTCACTGCTTCATTTGGATAAATATGCAATGCATCCTTATCTGATGGGTCAAGCGCTAGATCGATGTCTAAGCCCGTTTCAAGCCATACATGGCAATGATTATATGGTGCATTAATTTGCGTGATCGGCGTTTCAGAGTGCAAACGCGCCTCAAATGGGATTACCCTTTGTTCGCCTGGTGCAATAGTGAACTCTTCTGGAATACGCCACTTCTCAATCACATGATTAGTAAAATACTCACTCTCATCAGACTCAACTTTTACCTTAGTCATTAAGGCCAGTTCTAACCCTGAAATTTCTTGTTCTACATCACCACCCATCACAATGATCTGTGCTTGGAATTTCTGGCCTGGGTGTAAATGTTCCGTTTCTAGTATTGTGTCTACTTTTGCTGCACCTACTCCGACAGATGCTAAGAGTTTTTTAAACATCATTACTCCTCTCGAGGATGTTCCGTTAAGGCATCTTAAACACATTTATTACAGCTTGTCAGTGAAAATCTGCCTATTTTTGATAAATATAGGCTGAGTTGAATAGAACTAATACGAACAGCGCCATACTTTTGTCCAGAATAGATTTATAAACTAGCTTGATTTGATAGAATCAATTTACCAAACACTACCAGCGTAACTTATGGAACTACTTTATTTTGCAATTGCCTTCGCATGTGGTTTTTCAATTTATCAATTAAAGCTACCACCTCTGATTGGATTCTTGATGGCGGGGTTTATTCTCAACCTAATGGGACAACAAACCACCCCATTACTCTCTCAATTGGCTGATTTAGGTGTCACTATCCTGCTATTCAGCATCGGCTTAAAATTGCGAGTAAAGAACTTGGTGAAGCCCCAAGTGTGGGCCCCAGCGACCTTGCATATTATATTAAGTAGTGCCTTTTTCGCGTCTCTACTATTACTGTTATGTGTATTTAATTTACCCCTTTTCAATGAACTAGACCTGCAAAGCGCTCTACTCGTCGGCTTTGCATTTAGCTTCTCCAGTACTGTATTTGCCGTCAAAGTACTTGAAGAACGTGGTGAGATGGCTAGCTTACACGGTAAAATAGCCATCGGTATATTAGTTATGCAAGATATCTTTGCCGTGGTTTTTCTGGCAATCAGTACAGGTAAAATGCCAAATGTGTGGGCGCTGGGTTTGATTGTCGGTTTAGTTGTATTTAGAAAAGTAATGTTCTGGGTACTTAGCCGCTCAAAACATGGTGAATTACTCCCCCTATTTGGTTTCTTTTTTGCTCTGGTTGTTGGCTACCATGCGTTTGAATTCGCAGGCTTAAAAGGAGACTTAGGTGCGCTGATCATCGGTATGATTTTCGCTCCACATAAGAAAGCAAGCGAGCTTGCAAAGTCCTTACTTAATCTCAAAAATGTGTTGTTGGTCGGGTTCTTCTTGAATATCGGTTTAAACGCCAGTATTTCTTTGAATGCTTTCCTTATCGGCTTACTTCTGGTGTTAGTCTTACCTGTGAAAGTTACGTTGTATTACGTCTTAACCAACATGTTTAGACTGCGCGCACGTACCTCCTTACTCAGTGCCTTTACGCTTTCAAACTACAGTGAGTTTGGTCTTATTGTTTGTGCCGTTGCAGCAAGTTCGGGCCTAATTGCCCCAGACTGGTTAGCCGTAGTAGCCATTGCTGTGTCCATTACTTTCATTCTGGCATCGCCTTTGAACAAACGTGCTAACGAAATCTATGTCAAATTTGAACACATTCTTCAAAAATTTGAAAACCCAAAACGTCTTGAGGAAGAGCTACCAGTCAACCTCACTGACACCCGAATCGTTATTTTTGGTATGGGTCGGATCGGTACCGGTGCCTACGAGACAATTCATTGCACCCACCCAGGCTCTGTAGCCGGTATCGACATCAAACCTGAAGTGGTAGATAAACACATCTCGAGAGGTCGGCGCGTACTGCTGGCCGATGCAACTGACCCAGACTTCTGGCAGCGCGTAAACCACTCTGATGTTGAAATGGTCATGTTAGCAATGCCCAAGCACATGCAAAATATATACGCACTGGAACAGCTACAAGCCTCCGGCTATACCGGTCAGGTTACGGCAATTGCGAATTATCCAGACCAGCAAAAAGAACTAGAAGATATGGGTGTTCATTCAACTTATAACTTCTATTTAGAAGCTGGTAGTGGTTTCGCGGAGCACGTGAAAGAAAAATTATTCTAAATTAGACAAATAGTTCTCAGACCCCCTAAAAGGTACTGAGAACTATTTTTATTTTCCTGTCATATAGTTACATCTAGACGTCTAAAAACACACCCTCTTCTTAGTACTTTTTTGTATTAGTGCGATTTACAAAACTTTACAACGAAGTTAGTAATTCGACACCGAAACAGAGTACACTGGCTGTGTCAGTTAGAGAGAGACTCTCTAAATTTTTGTACTTAAATCTTATACTTAGTATCCTTTTTTGGGGACACCCAAGGATCCTAACAAGATATTTTATGAGGGTTTGCATGAGCAAAAATAAGTTAAATTCGTACTTTCCAGCAGCTGTTGACGATGTCAATGCAGGCCCATTTGCCGACATCCAAAAACGCCTAGATGATATTCAAGACTCTGGTATGACAGCGTTGGCAATTCGTAATATTTTATTTCACAAAATGCTGGATTTACATGCTGTTCCTGAGGACCATTTTCTACGTAGTGAGTCTACGCCTGATCGCCTAGATGATCCAAGCCTCATTGCTAAACTCAATGACTTAGGCTTTTATCGTGCTTCTTCACGAGTGATGCACTAAGCAACCGATTTTTTGAGGGCCTACTCCCTCTAAAATAGGCTGGCCATGCCCGTCGCCAGCCTACCTTCTTCCCTCAACTATCTTGCTTTTTCTTTACCGTCGCCTTCGGTATCACAGTTTTAACTGCCTCTATGACAGGTTTATAGTAAATAGCCCACAATGAATCGTGACCTGCATCATACTTCCCAACCCCAATCGAAATATTTTGAGCCTCTGACGCTCGGATCAAGCTGCCTGCTAGACGGTCCCAGATAGCCAAAGCAGAACCTATATTGGTGTCAAAGTGTTTAGGATTATCACTATGATGAATTTGATGCTGAGCTGGGCTGATGAACCACCCTTCAAGCTTATCCCCCCAACTAAACCAAATATGAGAGTGACGTAGATTTGAGCCACATATATTAAAAATAAATACAAATACATTGGCACCCAGAATATCAAACATACTTAGTGCTGAGCCAAAAAAGAAGTACCCCAATCCAACCACTATCCCCTGTGTCAACGCCATGCGACACGCGTAAAAATAACTTTCAATAGGGTGAGAACGATAGATAGTGAATGGCGTAAGGACTTTAGCTGAGTGATGTACTTTGTGAATTTCCCACAAACAAGGCACCTTATGTAACGCCAAGTGGAGTAAGTAACGTGTCAAATCATCCACTAAAAATAACATTAAGGTAAACAGAGCAACTACGACATATGAGGGCCACTGCAAATGCAGAGAGGGACCAAATACTGTTTCTAGTAGATCAGAAATCCCTATGGCAACAGGTACCATGGTCAATACGATAGGCGCAAAAGTCAGCGCTTTGATGATACGATTAATAATGAACAACCCATAATCTTGTTTGGCACTTTCGTGCAACCAAACTCTTTTGGGAAATAAAAACTGCCAGAACCCCTTTACAGATCGTGACTGACTGGTGGCGTAGTAGACAAAAAATGCCATTGCAACTGCCGAAGCCAAATATAACCAAAAGATACGTTTATTTGCATCGACTAAATACCCTGGCAAGGTTGAGATACTTTGCCAAATAGTCTCAATCATTAAATTCAATGTCTCCTGATAAATTTAAAAAAGGCCACATTAAGTGGCCTTATATCAAAATAACGTGCTCGAATATGCCACTTTAGAATGCGTATTTATATCCGACAGTCACTTGTCTTGGCTTGCCAGGACGTGCGCCATATGGCCTACGGCTAACAATTTTATCCTCATCCAATAAGTTGTCTACTTTTAAGTAGACTTGACCGTAGTCATCGAAATCATAACTAGCAGATAAGTCGACTGTTGTTGAAGAAGGCACTTCTTGTCCTTCTAAGTACAGTGTGAATTCCTGTGACCCATCTACCCAACTACGTCCAGCGGCTTCTGGCATAGAGCCAGTATACTTAATAGCCAGTGAAGTACGCCACTTTTCAGCACTCAAGCCAATGTTAAAGCTAACTTGATGCTCAGGTAGATATGGTAATGGATCGCCACTTCTCACTTCACCCCATTGCGCGAACGTAGTGCGGCGGTCATTCTTAAACTCACCTTTGGTATACGTATAAACTAGGCTATACGGTATATCCAATTGTAAATTTAAAGGATAACGTTGTGAGAACTGTGCTTCTAGGCCATAAACATGCGCTGCACCACCGTTAAACTCAGCGTCCTGTTGTGTGCTATCACCACAATTAGACTGCCCACAACTTTCTTTTAAGTTGCTATAGTCATTGAAAAAGCTCACAACTTCAAACTCAGTGACGCCATCATTGAAACGACCACCAAACTCATAGTTTGTACTTTTTTCAATTTCAATCTCTGAAGATTGTGCCGGAGAGGCAGGTGAAAAACCGCGATGTACACCAAACAACAATCCCGAGTCTTCACTTAACTGATAAAAGCCACTTAGACCTGGTAACCAGATCCGCGTCGTTTTATCTAACCAGTCATTTGGGTTGCTGTTGTTTTGGTAGTGCATATCCATGATCTCGCCACGAACACCCACACCCAACGTTAATGCATCAAATTTAATTTTGTCTTCAACATAAACAGACCATGCTTCTGTATGCTCTGTATTCAATGAAGTGAAACGCTTGCTATTTTCCACTAAAGACGATACACCAGACTTCATTTCATAGCTTTCTTCAAAGTGCTTACGTTCGATTTCATCTTCATGGAATCTCACGCCAAATGATAAGTCATGATTTAAATCGAATAGGTTAAATGCAAAGTCACCATCAACTTGTAAACCCTGTGAATAATACTCCCGGTCATTCGTACCCATAGTTAAGAAGTTCGCTGCACCTGGCACAACAGAGTCTTGCTCGCCTTTTAGGATTTCATACAAACGTTGGTTGTCTTCTGCTTCAGGGTTGAGCAATATTTCCTGAGGTGATTTGCCTTCAACACTATTTAATTTCAGCCAAGCACGCTCATAATCATTACGATATAAACGTGTTGTTAAGCTCAAATTGTCTGTGCTCATACTGTGGGTGAACATCACTTGCTGATGTTGGGTATCCATTTTTGCCGGGGCTGTTGCAGCGTATCGACGATATGGATTTTCAGCAAAGTCAGCTTCGGTCAAACCAAGATAAGTCTCATCTGAGATCTCATCTGCGTAGCTTAGCTTTAAGCCGAAATTATGCTCGATGTCACCTTGCTGTAAACGATAGTTAAATTTAGCTAAAATATCGTTTTTATCGAAGCCAGTGTCACCGCCGCCGTCAAGCTCTTTAAATCCATCCGCTTGAACATTCACGGCTTCCACTAAAAAGCCAACGTTATTGACCACTGAGCCAAAATAACCATGTGCTTTAGTATAACCATCGCCACCAGCTGCAATATCAATTGCACCTTCAGTAAATTCAGGGACTGAGCGCGTTACTAGGTTTAACGCCCCTGCAATGGTCTGTGGACCATGTTTAATCGCCGCAGGCCCTTTGAATACCTCAACCGCTGTCATACGTGTTGTTTGTGGAAAATAGTATGCTGCCGGCGCTGAATAGGGTGCTGGACCAATTAAAACACCATCTTCCATTATGGTAATTTTTTTACTACGTTCAGGCGTTACACCACGAAAGCCAATATTGGGACGCAAACCGTAGCCATCTTCTTCACGGATATTGACACCAGGTACAGACGAAAGTACACGATGTATGTCATCATACTCGTACTCACCGAGTTGCTCTTCCGTCAGCAACGTCGCAGAACCGGCTTCAGTCCTTAATTTGTCATAGTGACTGATAATTTGTATATGTTCGATGTCATCTTTCGCTGTTTCATCAGCGTAAGCACTTGGTAACGCAACAGCAACCGCCATTGCCAGTAATGATTTATTCATACGTGTGTACTTAGTCATTATCACCTGCCGATGTTTGAGGAAGTTCTAGAGCCAGCTTATTAATAAAGTCATTTTTAAGCTCGTCAGTGACATTTTTCACCTTGTCATGTACTTCAGTCACAGCGGCAGTATTGTTTTCAACTGTGTCTTTTAAAGAGCCATCAATAGCCAACAAAGCAGCTTCTGCTTCATTAAGCCCTGTTAACATGCGCTGTTTTACATCTGAGCCTTGCTCCGCATCAAGGAAGTCATCAAAGCCTAGCGTATTGTCTGCATTACTGCCTTCACCCGTAAAGATTTGTCTGAATGCGCGGATATTGGCAAGTAAGTTTTCTTTTGAATGCTCGGAGATATCAGACTCAACATCCTGCGGGCAGATATTAGAACCACAACTGTTGGTAAATAAACCTAAAGGCTCACCCAACTTTTGGTCTTTAAGTTCTTTGGTCATGTAAAACAGTGCTTTTGAAATCTCATTCAACGCGGTGTGTGCTGAATCAAATTGCGAACCTGAGCTGCCTGCGTTAATCAATTGATTAGCAAAGCCATTGTCGCCTTGCCAGCGCGCAAGAATGGCAGTACTGTTTACTACAATATCACCAGCTGCTGTATGGGCAAATTCACAGCGCGCCACTTTTCGCTCCTCGACTGTGCGACTGTTCCATGGAGCAAGTGCTTCATTTGCAAAACTACAGCTGTGGTCATAGTTCGTATTAAATAACGCATGTTCAATCGCAATTAAACCTTTTCTGTCTGATGTACGTGCTTTGATATCATAAGGTTTGCTTGGATCACCGTTGATAACCCCATCCTCATGATAAACGATATCCTGATCAATACTACAAAGCGCGCCGCCAGCTGGCCAAGAGTAAATATTACTCTTTAATGCTTTACCATTTTCTAATAATGGACCCACTTGCATTAATTCAACATATTGCCAACCAGCCATAGCTGCACGCCAGCTGTCTTTCGCTTTGTCATGGAGCTCAGATGCAGTATCGCTTTGCGCCTTTTCTGCCACACAATATTCTGCTATTTGTGTTTGCTGTGCTCTGGCAAATTGATCGAATTGAGTTAATGTTGGGGTCAATACATTATTAACCAAGTTTGCAACCAACGCAGCTTCATCGAACGACGTTGGCGTCGTCGGCGTAGTTGGAGTAGTCGGTGTTGTTGGTGTAGTCGGATTAGTCGTACCATTACCACCTGCAAACTCAGAGCCTGCTGTGCTCGAACTACTCTCTCCACAGCCACTTAATAGCAAGGTGACTGCCACAGCGACTGCACTCAATGGGGTTAACACTCTCATTGCGTCTCTCTTTTTTGATACCTATAAATAAAACAAAAGGTTAGCTACTTAAGCAGCTAACCTTTACGTTATAAATAATAAAACAGATTACCAGTTAGCAACATTATCTGCATCAAAGTTATATGCTTGTGCAATGATGTCACGTGCTTTTTCTAAGTCTGCAATGTATGCGTCCACGTCTGCTGCTGCAAGCTTAGGTGCATCACCCATTAACTGGTGAATTTCTTTAAACTGCTCATCAGTAACTGGTGAATGAGGGTTGAACTGTGAGTTCAATGCAAAGCCTTTCATCTCTGACCAATGTTTAGCAACAGCGTAGAACTGCTCAGCTGTGTAAGCACCGCCTGCAATATCTTTCAGGTCACCATCTTCATGGCTAATAGTGTCATTGATGTAATGAACTACTGTCGCTGCGATTGATTTTTCCCAGTAAAGAAGCGCTTGGTCACGGTACTTTTTAAGCTCAGCTTGGTCTTCAGCAGACCACTGATCAATGTTAGTACCTACGTTTTTATTAATGATTGCACGGCCATTGATGAATGCAATTTGTGCTGCTGCACTGAAATCAGTTGGGTTTGCATTGCTCTTCGTACCACGGTCACGTTTTGCAGCATTACCTGAGTTACCGAAGTTGTACTCAGATTTCAGGTCAATACCGTTTTGACCATCAAAGTCATTGTAACCATTTTCAAATTCTGGGCGACCACCTTTACCAGCAATCTCGTCATCAGAGTACTCTAGGTAGTTGATTGCTGCACCAAAGTAGCCATAAGCTTCATCCCACTTATGCTCCATATCAGTGTAATTTTTGTCAGCGTCAACTTCAGCATTCTGCGCAGGCGAGATCTCTGTGTTACCTTCTGGATTACTGAATAGCAACTCATCCATATAATCATCAGCACCTTGTGACAATGAAACAGCACCATTTAAGTGCTTTTGGATCAGCTGTGCAACGTCTAAACCTTCAGGAGTTACATATAGCTTTGTTAATTCAACACTGCCTTCATTATGCTCTGCAAAGATTTTAGTACCGCCATTCGCTGTTTCTACTTGCTTTTTAATTAAGTCAAAGTAGTACTCAACCAAGCCATTTGGCGTTTTTTCAAACGTGCCAAACTCAGTCCAACCTACGAATGATGTGCCATTATTCCACTCTTTATTCATTGGAGAAGCATCACTACCAGCAATCTTACCACCTGCGCCTGCAACTGTTTTCTTACTGCTGATTTCACCTAAGTTGGTTTGTGCTACGCCTTTACCTTCAGTGAATGTGAATGCAGAACCGTGGAAGCTTTCATCTTGTGCTAGGATAAAACCTTCAGCCACAGTAAGTGTCGTATTACGGTCATCAACGCTTACGTCCGTCGTTAGCTTACCAAGCAAAGACTTTGCCTCAGCCATAGCTGCATGACGAGATGTTTGACCTGAATAAGCTACGCTTGAGTTGCCTTCATTAACAAACGCATACAGGTTTTTACCAGCCGTTGGCTCCATATCTGTAATAGCAACTTCAATCGCCTGCTCTACTTTTTCGCCAGCTGAATCAGTTGCAGTAACTGTTAAGCCAACTTTCTGTTCGGCTTCTTGCTCGAAGTTTAATGCGTTGAACGCTTTAAGCTTTAACTTACCTTCAACAATTTCAAAACGACCATCGCTCACAGTATACGTTAATGCACTCGCTTCATCGCTGTCATCTTCAAATACAACGCCAGTCACTTCAGCGCCTAACGTATCTTCAATAACTGATGCGCTATCTGCAGTAATCGTTGGTGCTTTGTTTGAAGGAGTTGTTGTTGCAGGTGTTTCTGGAGTAGTGACCGTGTTGTTATCACTACTAGAGCCACCACAACCTGTTAAACCAACTGTTGCTGCTAAAACTGCAGTTGCAAGCAGAGAC
This sequence comes from Pseudoalteromonas luteoviolacea CPMOR-1, assembly GCF_001625685.1. GTDB lineage: Bacteria > Pseudomonadota > Gammaproteobacteria > Enterobacterales > Alteromonadaceae > Pseudoalteromonas > Pseudoalteromonas luteoviolacea_K. Next base: position 35,724 of record NZ_AUYC01000031.1, read on the forward strand.
TTTCTTAATGCCATTAGACGTCTTCCTATGAAAATTATTTGTATTTGCATTTATTTAACGGAACAAAGTATACACTTACCTAAATAGCAATCAATATTATTTGCGTTGTTAAAAGTATACAAATTGACAGGTAGAGTTAAGACTAAATATAGAAGAGAAAATGAGAGTCAATAGCATTAAATCTGAAATAATTTGTAACAACCTGTTTTGAAAGGATTTTGATTTTTTAAATACAAATTATAGAATATTTTGTTATATATTTTTCACAGGGTTTGGTTGATTTATAGTTCGAAAAATTCGAACTATAAATATTTACCACGCTTCTTTTACAAAGAGATACCCTTGACGCCAAACAGTTTTTATCTTTTGCGGGCTGGTTGCATTATCCCCAAGCTTCTTGCGAAGACAAGATACACGCACATCTATCGTTCGGCTGTTTATTTGATACCCTTGGCCGATAATCTTTTTATAAATTTCCTCTCGACTCACCACTTGAGGTGCTTGAGAGGCCAATAACCAAATTAGATCAAATTCGTGCGTTGTCAAACTCACCAATGTATTTTCTAACATCACAGTGCGCTCATCACCTTTAATGGTCAGCGCACCAAAAGTGAGTATTTTGTCTTCATTATTACTATTTTGCTCTGCAACGGCTTGGCACTTTCGTAACATGGCTTCTAAACGCGCTCGCCATAACCTTGGTTTGGCGTGGGTCGCTATCACATCATCTGCGCCCAGTTCGAGCAGGAGACTTTGAATATCATCATTGTTGTCATCTACCGAGACAAAAACAGGTGCCTGGTAATAGCTTTTTAACGTATTGATCGTGTCGAACTTTGCACTGGTTGCAATAGTCTGATCAATGACAATACTACTAACAACTCCTTTGCTACTTTTTTGATTTACGTGATCTAAATTTTCTAAAACCATGGTTTGCACATCAAATCCCTGATTTTGAAGTGCAGCTTGAGGCACTGCCAAACTATTACTTTTACTCTCTGCGATCAGTACGGTATGCACTACTTACCCCTGTTCTAAACACCTAATTTTTTGCGAGTCTACTCCTCTTACCTGAACATCAGCTTTACGAATTAAATATTCCTTCAGATACCAAAAACAATTTATTAATTACCGGATCTTGAAGTCGTTTTTTCTTCGCAACTAACCCAATATCAATCTCTTCGGATTGTAGATTTAGTTGTTGAACTTGATTTTTAAACGGGCTTTGTGACAGCACTATTTCTGGGATATACGCTACGCCAAACCCCAAACTTGCTAATGCCACCATGGCTTCGTGACCAGAAACATGTGCGTACACTTGAGGCTGTATGGACATGCGTTTAAAAAAGTTATCAATTCTTTCTTTAAGTACACCCTGCTCGGGCACAATAAAAGGTAATTGTCCCCAAGGAGGTGTACCGTTGCGATGTTCATCTAATAATTCAGTTAAAGGGCACGTCATCGTAGGAGCGATAAATACCAACCTTGAACGGCCGATTGACTGGTACTCAATACCCTGAGGTAACGAAGCCGGTTTAACGGCAACCGCAACATCGGCCAAATCGCCCTGTACTTGAGAAATAGAATAAGCAGGATCACCCGTCATTAAATTGAGCTCCACATGGGGATACTCTTTACGATAAAGCGCAAATAAATCATAAATAAAACTGTAAGAAGCAGTGACTGAGCAATACAAGCTTAATTCACCAGTCAAAGGCTTTGAGTCGTCTTGACATTCACTTTTAAATTGCCGCCAACTCGCCAGTGTGGCCTGAGCATAATGCACAAATGCTTTACCTTGTGGCGTTAAAGATACGCTTCGGTTATCTCTAATGAACAAGGGTGTACCCACCTCAGTTTCTAACTGCTTGATTTGGCGACTCAGTGTTGGCGGGCTAATGTAGCATTTTTCACTCGCACGGGAGAAATGCAGTGTATCAGCCAAAGCCAAAAAGTAGTTGAGCTGTTTATGGTCCATCAAAATGCCTCAATATTTCAAAATATGAAATACAATAATTTAAATATATCATTTTACGCAAGCATTACTTATCTCTATCTTAGGTGTAACACATAAAAGTAACTTTAAAACGACAAAGCAGGACCTAACATGGCGAATTATTTCAACTCCTTACCGCTGCGCGAACAACTTGCGCAATTGGCTCAATGTAAGTTTATGGACCCATCTGAGTTTAATGATGGTGTCGAAGTACTCAAAGGTAAAAAGTTGGTGATTGTAGGGTGTGGCGCACAAGGCTTAAACCAAGGTCTAAACCTCAGAGACTCAGGTTTGGATGTAGCTTATGCACTGAGACAGTCTGCCATCGATGAAAAAAGACAATCATACTTAAACGCCAGCGATAACGGCTTTGTCGTAGGCAATTATCAAGAATTAATTCCCACTGCTGATTTAGTACTGAATTTAACACCTGACAAACAACATTCAGCGGTTGTAGAAGCCATCATGCCAATGATGAAGCAAGGCGCTACACTAGCCTATTCTCATGGCTTCAATATCGTTGAAGAAGGCATGCAAGTCAGAGATGACATTACAGTTATCATGGTTGCGCCAAAATGTCCTGGCAGTGAGGTAAGAGAAGAATATAAACGAGGCTTTGGCGTACCGACGCTGATTGCTGTGCACCCAGAGAATGATCCAGAAGGAAAAGGTCTCGCTCAAGCAAAAGCATATGCAGCTGGTACGGGCGGTCACAAAGCAGGTGTCCTGAATTCATCCTTTATTGCTGAGGTGAAGTCTGACTTAATGGGTGAGCAAACTATTTTATGCGGTATGCTGCAAACTGGTTCTTTACTGTGCTTTGACAAAATGGTCGAGCAAGGTATCGCCCCAGACTATGCATCCAAGTTGATCCAATATGGCTGGGAAGTGATTACAGAAGCGCTGAAACATGGTGGGATAACTAATATGATGGATAGGTTATCTAACCCAGCAAAAATCAAAGCTTTTGAATTGAGTGAAGAACTCAAAAACATCATGGCACCGCTGTATAACAAGCATATGGACGATATCATCAGCGGTGAGTTTTCTAGCGGCATGATGGCAGATTGGGCGGAAGGTGATGCAAAATTATTAGCATGGCGAGCAGAGACAGCAGAAACCCCATTTGAAAAACAGGCCAATACTGAGCAACACATCTCAGAGCAAACCTTTTTCGACAAAGGCATCTTGATGGTTGCCATGGTCAAAGCAGGTGTGGAATTGGCTTTTGAAACGATGACCGCAGCGGGCATCATTGAAGAGTCGGCTTATTATGAGTCATTACACGAAACGCCACTTATTGCTAACACAATTGCACGTAAAAAGCTTTTTGAGATGAACAGAACTATCTCGGATACGGCTGAATATGGGTGCTACCTGTATAACCATGCGTGTCTGCCACTTCTGAAACCATTTATGGAAAAAATCAACAGTGACGTCATCGGTGCTGGGCTAAACCAACAAGATAACTATGTTGATAATCAGAAACTTATCTCAATTAATAGCGCAATTAGAAACCACCCTGTAGAGGTTGTTGGTACAGAATTGCGCGGCTATATGTCTGCCATGAAACGGATCGTATAAACCAGTTCGCTTGTTAGAACCAAGGCCCAACAGTGAAAACTTTGGGCTTTTTTTCATACATTTAAGCGATAAAAGGCACGATAAACTAGGAAATATATACGACATAACAAATAAATCTATATGTGTTAATTATTGACCATGGTAGAATTATCGCCACGCGGTAATCAGTTTCTGTAGGTTAAATGAGTAACACAAGCTTTACAATCACTCAAAAAATCACCATCCTAGGTAGTGCCACGGCAATATTAGTTGCCAGCTTAATTGGCTTTATTTCAATTTATCAGTCTAAGTCTATGGTTGAATCCAGAATGCTTGGATCAGAGCTTCCTAGTAAAGTTGAAAGTATCACCAAATCACTTGAGCAAGAGATTGCGGTATTGAAAAATGCGGCAGAGCAACTCTCGAGTAATCAGTTTATTGTCGACGCTGCGCAGAATGGTCAGCTCAACGAGACCTTATTACTGGGTGAACTCAAAAGACTACAGCAACAGTATGGTTTAGCAACAGCATCTTGGGCAAACAGACAAAATAACAAGTACTGGAACCAAGATGGTTTTTTAAGGGTACTCAACACGCAGCAAGACGGCTGGTTCTTTGCATTTACACAAAGTAGAAAAGCCTACTCTATTAGTATATTCCAAGAATCTCCCGGCGATGTGAAAATGTTTGTCAACCACCAACAGACAAACGGCATCGGCCTTGCGGGATTAGCTAAAAGCATCGACGACATGCAACAAAAGCTCGCCAATATGCGCATAGAGCAAAGCGGGTTTGTTTTTGTTGTTAATCAGGAAGGACAAACTCAGCTCCATCCAGATGCTAGCCTTGTCGCAAAATCAAACCTGTCTGATTTTTATGGCGTACGTTCGGCAACAGAGCTGCTCAATAATTCACGATTGAACATTCTAGAGTTAACAACAGAAAATCAGGCTGTGCTAGTTGCTGCTAACCCCATTCCAGGCACCGACTTATATGTCATAGCCCAAGTACCTCAGCAGGAAGTCTTTTCTCAGGTCACTGAGTTGCAATGGCAAATCGTGACTTTTGCACTGTTCATCGCATTAGTTGCGAGCATTTTCAGTGTATTACTTGCCCGTACGTTAAGTGCCCCTCTTTTGAAGATGGCAGACGTATTCAAGCAACTTGGCAGCGGTGACGCCAACCTTAACTATCGGGTACCGCGCTCCGAGCAACCGGAATTGGCAGCGCTCGGAGATGGATTCAATCAATTTATTGATAAAATTGAAAGTGCGATAAGCAAAGTTGCGACTGAAAGCCGAGACATTCGCGCGGCCAGTGAGTTAGTCTTTGAGCAGTCACAGCGCAATTCACAATCGTTAGATGAGCAAAAAAATCAAACGATATCCGTTGCCGCAGCCATTAATGAAATGGCTGCAACCGTACAAGAAATCGCTGGGAGCGCGAATAACACGGCGAAGCTTACGCTAGCAAGTAAAGAAAGCTCTCAAGAAAGCCATGGCTGTGTTCAAACCAGCCAAGAAACCTTAATGGAATTGGCTACGGATATACAAAATATGGCGACACAGGTAGAAACGCTTGCCAGTAAGACCAAGTCAATTGCAAACATTTTGGACGTTATCAGGGCCATCTCTGAGCAAACGAATCTACTTGCTTTAAATGCGGCAATTGAGTCAGCTCGTGCAGGTGAACACGGTAGAGGGTTTGCAGTTGTAGCAGACGAAGTCAGAGCACTCGCCAGTCGCACATCTCAATCAACCGATGAGATCCAAGCGACTATCACCGAGCTGACCGCAGCGTCTGATTCTATAGTAGAGCAAATCGCCCTGTCATCTGAGCAGGCTGAACAGAGCGTGTCACAGATGCAGACATCTGTTGAGCTCATGGATAAAATTACTGAAACGGCAAATCAGATCAATGATATGACTACACTTATCGCGACAGCAACGGAGCAACAAAGCAACGTAGTCGTTGATGTAGGTCGAAGCATTGAACAAATCAGCGTCATTAGTGATGAAGTAATGAATGACCAGCTCAGTACTGAACAAGCTATCCAGCAATTAGCCGACTCTGCCAAAGCGCTAGATAAGTTAGTTGCTAGCTTTTAAAGTAATTAGCCAAATATTACGCAACGCTTTGTAACAATTTTTTCTTTATTTACTCCCAACTTTCGCTAGTCTAGTAAGAAAGGCTGTTGGGAGTAAATATGATGAAAATGAGTTTTCAGAGCGTTTTATTGGCTGTATCTGTCATAACCACAACTGGGCTAATGAGTGGGTGTCAATCTACTCAACCTGTCGATCAACACAATCTTACCCTACTTGAACACGCCCCCTTCAAAGTCCTAGAAGTTGAGTCCCAAGAAGAGATTTTTGTCCTAGACGAGCAAATTATTGCCTCGCTAAAACAACACTTTCGGCAAGATGCACAACCTGAAATTAAACATGCACAAATGATAATGCAATTTTTACTTGAAAATGGCGATGCCTCATTATCGTATATGAGCGACGCCAACCTGACGGCTTCACAAACATATCAAAATCTAAATGCCAACTGCTTATCTTTGTCTATCTTGGCTTATAGCCTATCTGACTTCTTGAACTTAGAAGCTGAGTTTCAAAAAGTACACGTACCTGAATACTGGGCTTCGAGCCGCGGATACAACTTCCTCAGCGGACACATTAATTTGAAAATCCATGAAGATCGCACGAAGTATTATACAAAAAAGGTACTCCATACAGCCCCAAGAACATTGACCATTGACTTTGATCCCAATAGTAGACAGCAAGCTTTCAAGACCACCCCCATTAGCAAAGATAGGGTCACCGCTATGTTCTACAATAATAAAGGCGCAATTCATATGGTTGAAAACAAGTATGACTTAGCTTTCAGCTATTTTAACGCGGCCATAAACATTGATGAAAATTACTCGAGTGCGTGGGCTAATTTAGCAATTCTTTATCGACTCTCTGACCAATTAGAGACAGCTGAGCGCCTGTATAATCAAGCCATAGCTCTGAACCCCAATAATAATACCGCCAAAGGCAATTTGGCTGTGCTTTACGATTTGACAAATAGAGAAGAACAGGCAAAGAACATCAGAGGACAGCTGCATCAATTCAGAAAAAGCAATCCTTATTATATTTTGACATTAGGCAATCAGGCGATGGAAGACGGTAACATTGCTAAGGCAATCAGACATTATAGAAATGCTCTCAAGCTGAACAATCGCCTGCATGAAGGCCACTTTGCTCTGGCTAAGGCATATTACGCCAAAGGCGATCTAAAGCTAACCAAAACACATATGAAACGGGCACTAGATTTAGCCGAATTTGAACACAATCAAGTTCAATACAGAGGCAAACTGGAATGGTTAGATGCAGTGGCTAAGAACTAGCTTGTTCGCTTGCGCATTTTTTAGCGCTAATGCATATTCACTGGAGCGGGATATGCGAATTTTAACAAGCCCCGAATTTGAAGGCAGACCTTCAGGCGGGGCAAAGCCTCACCGCAGTGCATATTATATTACTCGTCAATTCGAAAAATATGAGTTAGATGTTCAATTCCAAAAATTTGAATTTGAATATGGCTTTTTTGACTCTGCTACTGGCCATAACGTCGTTGCAACACAATACTGCAAACGCACACAATGCCAACCACCACTTGTGATCACCGCACACTATGATCATCTTGGTCAGCGAGGTAGCCGATACTACCCAGGAGCAAATGACAATGCATCTGGCGTAGTGGTCATGATAGACATAGCAAAACAATTGCATAATCTAGATATCTCACGTGACATCATCTATGTCGCAACTGATGCAGAAGAAAAAGGGCTTCACGGTGCGAAGGCCTTCGTAAAGCAGTGGGGAGATCGCGCTATCTATATGAACATCAATCTCGATATGCTCGACTTACAGAAAAAAAATAAATTATATGCGTTGGCATCGCGATCTTTACAGCCATTAAAAAGTGACATCACTACCACATTTAACGCCACACCAATAAAGTTTCGGCTTTTCTTTTCGGCTAAAATCATGGCTCGACGATTGAATGCACCTCAAATCGACTGGCTCAGAGCCAGTGATCACTACCCATTTCACAGAGCAGATATCCCATTTATCTACTTTGGTACAGGCATGGACAAGCACCATCACTCTGTCAAAGATTCATTCGATGAAATCAATTTTGACAAGCTGACACAAGTATCAAACGCAATCACCAAATTTGTGCGCTCACAGGTGCTAGATAATACCTCAGCGACTAACTGACGCTTTTTATGTTTGCTCAGCTGCTTGACTTGCCACTCAAGTTTAGCAGCATTGACTTTCGATAAGTGTGATACAGCCACAACTAATGAAACAGGCCCTTTACCGCGTAAACTTTTCGCGCCCGTGCCGTCATTGTGTTGTCGTAAACGACGCTCCAAATCGATAGTTATCCCCGTATACCATTGTCCCAACCTATTTTCGACAATATATAAATACCAGTCTGACTTCGTTTGATTACTTTCACTCACATTTAAATTTCTCTATCTTAGAAACTTTTTACAAATTGCACAGTCGAAATGCACAATCTACTTTACCTTCTTAATGCAATCTGTATCATTCGTAATAACCTAAAATAAGGATACACATACATGCAGTACAATAAGCCCCTTTTGACTTGGCTAGTAGCCGCCATCATGACTATATTTTTGTCCGGTTGTTCAAGCTGGGTTTATAGGATAAATGTACCTCAAGGCAACTTTTTAGAGCAATCCGACGTCGATAAGCTCAGAATCGAAATGACTAAAGAACAGGTCATGTTCGTCCTAGGTACTCCAGTTGCAAAAGATGCCTTTAATTCTTCAAAATGGCACTACAGTTACGTATTTAACATTGATAGAGACTCAGAAATACGCAAGAGCTTAGTGGTACACTTTGAAAACGATAAATTAGTTAGTTTGACAGGGGATTTTGACCCCCCCGCTGAGTTTAATACACCACTAAACAACTAGTTTATCTGCTAACTTATAGCGTGGCAGGTTTTATACCTGCCTTTTTTATGTTCAATTCAGCCATTCTCTAAGCTTTTAAATACTCACTACTGCCAAGCACATAACCAATGTGAAGATAGCTTGGATCGATAAACTCACCCAGCTCAATGCCCCTAAGCACCTTAGGCTCAGTGGCAACTTAGTAGCAGGAAAAAGTCGTCTATTTTTTAATAACCTAGCAAGTGCAAAAATAAATAAGGTTGCGCTCGAAATAAGTAATATCATAGATAACTTATTATCTCGTGTGGCATCTAAAAACAGCACAACCTGTAATGGTAACAGTAATATTGTCAATGCTTTAAGTGCGTAAACTCGCAGTATGCGTTGATATTTAGCCTGGTCACTTAACTCGATGATTCCGCGTTTTTCCAAATATTTTTTAGCGTTAACTGACTGATTCTCTGTCGCCAAGCGATACGGAGTACAACCAGATGCGTCCGCAAGCCTTGGATCGACGCCCATATCTTCTACGAGCTCAAGCATAGGACGAGAATTAGATAACACTGCATAATGCATCAAGTTTCGACCTAGGTCGTCTAGAGATACGCCACAGTGAAACTCTCTGAGCGCTTGTGCAGCACTGACAAAGCCCTTTTCAACAATCCACATCATTGCTGATTTGCCCGCGCTGTCCGCACCATGGCCTCTTGCTCCCTTTTCTATTAAAGAGAGCATATTTGACTGTTTAGCTGCCCCAGACATCACCTGCTCTAACAAGGCATTATCCAAGATCTGTAAGCGCTCTTCCTCATTACACAAAAGTGTCAGTAACCCTTCACAGTCATGGCCTTCGTTAAGGTATTTAACCGCTTCGGCTTGCGTCAATGCCATATTTTCTAGCACATCTTTATGATGCTCGGTGAGACATGCTTGGCTTTGCTCTCCCCCCTGTAACCAAAGCTCGCAGGTTTGTGACGGTGTGAGCTTAAATCCATTAGGTAATAACCAACACAAAGACTTAAATTGCTTATTTTTAAGTAATAAGTCGACAAATGATATTTTGCTTTGAATTTTTGCCTGAGAGGCAATGCTTGAATACTGTGACAAACAGCTCAGTAGCTTCATGGTTAAATCATCACGACTGATCCCTGCTTGTTCAATATGCTTAAGTAATTCCGCCACATAGTTATGCTGTTCAGCATCGTATTCATCTATATGTTGAAAAAAACACGACTCAAAAGGATCTAGGGGCTTTAACCATGCAACATAAAATATCGGTGGTAAAACCTGAGAAATAACGCCCTGCTCATCTTTAAGCACGTCACACTCGGGCCATGCTTCAAGTGCATCAAGGATGAATGCACCATTATCTTCCACCAGGCCTTTTAGCAATAGGGGAAATTGAGAAGGCCAAATTAAAACTTGCTCCATGGATGCACAAACCATTTAAATAAAATTATCAAAGTTACTTTTGCTGAGTACCAAGAACTCACTCGCAAGATGATACCAAGTGTAAACATAAAAAGCTGCGAATATCTCACACAATTTACATATATACCAAACGATAACCGGACTAAGTTATAAACTCGTACAATGACAATGATTTTAGTAGACTGTATTACACTGAATAATACCAATTAGTATTAGCCTATAAAAATTAGATTTATCTAGGCTGAACACAAAAGTGAGTGACATTTTGGAAAAGTTAGAAACGTGGAAAGTAGTATTAATCATCGTGGCCGTTTTCGGTTATGTCATTGGCAATATCATGCTCCTAAAATATGCAAATAAGTTTAATGTGAAAGAAAAATTAGATAAGCAACTAAAGCCTGAAAAAACAGAAGACAACGATAAAAAAACAGAACAAGAAGAGCGTAAATAAGCAGTGAGTACGTTACTGTACTCACTGCTAGCAAACACTAGCCGACTAACCAATGCGCCATCAAAGCAATCACAGGCAAAGTGACCAACGTTCTTAAGATAAATACTGCAAATAACTCAAAGATATTCACTGGGATTTTACTCCCCAATAATAGCGCACCTACTTCTGACATATAAATGAGCTGTGTCACACTCAATGCCGCAATAATAAAGCGCGTCACATCACTTTCAATATTACTCGCCGCTAAAATAGATGGTATAAACATATCAGCAAAACCGACCACAATGGTCTCAGCCGCTTTTGCCGCTTCAGGTACCTGTAGTAGCTCTAGATATGGAATGAAAGGCTGACCTAAAAACTGAAAGATTGGTGTTTCTTCAGCAATAATCAATGCAAATGTGCCCACAGCCATCACGACGGGCAATACTGCAAATAACATGTCTAGCGCGTTAGATACGCCTTCTTTCACCGTTCCTTTTACACCTGGCGCATTGTGTGCTTTTTGCAAAGCAACATCTAACGCATGTCCAAATAGAGTCTTGCCTTCTGGGACCGCCTCAGAATCTTGATTATGCGTCGTGCCATCAACATAGATATCTTTTTTGAAACTCAAAGGAGGAAGTCTAGGCACAATGATTGCGGCTACTACACCAGCGGCACATACCGTCAGGTAAAAAGGTGCAAATAGGTGCTCTAGCTTGACTTGTCCTATTACCACTAGACAAAAAGTGATAGATACAGCAGAGAACGTCGTACCAATAATAGCCGCTTCACGTTGTGTATAATGCTTGTCTTCATATTGACGAGAGGTCATTAAAATACCAACGCTACCATCTCCGAGCCATGAAGCCACACAGTTAACGGCACTTCGACCAGGAACACCAAATAACGGTCTCATGACCTTGGTAAGTAATGTGCCAACCAGCTCTAACAAACCAAAGTTTAATAACAGTGGCAACAGTAAGCCGGCAAAAACAAACACAGAAAACAGCACAGGCAGCAGGTCATTTAAAACCAACGCCCCAGTACCACTTGAATGGATTAACTCAGGGCCGACTTTGAAAAATGTCATCAGGATAAATAACATACCAAAAAGGCGTGTTACAACCCAGATCCAGCTCACATCAAAAAGATGTCTGACTAAATCGCTCTTCAATAGCGCGGCAGGTTTAAACACCTTAATGACGATACTCAACACACCTGTGATACAGACAATTGAGACGATGAGTGCGTGTATGAAAGGGCTGGTTAAGTTCTGTAGCTCTTTTGCTAGCACAGCAATCGGAATCGTCATCGCATCACCTATTGCAACAGGTGTCATAAATAGGAACACCCCTATTAGCGACGGTACAATGAATGCGAACCAAGTTCGCCAATTCACAGGCGATGTTTGCGTTGTATCTGACATCATTTCTAAATCCCAAAAAAAAGAAAAGAGCTTTCGCTCTTTCCTGAACTACTTAGCGGTTTGTAATTATATACTTAGTCCGCGATTACGCAGGGCCGTTACCAACCCCTGTTGAAGCGTTTCCATGGTTTTTGCATCAAGTACATTACCCTCAGCATCAGACCAAGTGAGCGAAGTCTGTTCATCATCCGTCACCCCGACTGAGATAGTGTAATCACCATCGGCCAAATTCAGAGTCGACGCCTCTTCACCCCATATTGAATCCCAAACGCTACTTTCAGGTTTTTTGTATCTAACCAGTACTTCATTACTTTCGCCGTCGATACGTATAATCGTGAAATTGACGCGTTCTAAGAAGTTAGACAATCGCTCCATAACCGTGCTTCTATCTGCAAGCGTAATCAGCGCAGCATTACCTGCATTATCGTACCCAAGATCAAGTGACAACACGCCTTGTTGCTTACGTAACTCAACCTCTAACAAGCGATATCTATAATCGAACTCAGCCACAACTTCATTCAATGCGCGTACTTCAAGTTGCTGCCTTAGCATGCCGTCTAATGCTACTTTATCACTTTGGTAATCAACCAATTTAACTTCTAAAGAAGCTGTACGTTGGTGATCTTCTTGAGAAAGGGTAAACTCAAATCTCTGTTTAGATACTTCGGTCACCGTCTCCCAGAACCAACCATCTTCTGCTTCGATAATGGAATACCAACCAGTGGTGAGCTTGCCATTGCGTCGATCGTCATTCTCAATTGAAGATTGATGGTTATTGATGACACCTTCAACCGCAGCCCAAATAAAATCATCGAGTGCTTCTATACCATCATTTTTATCGAAGTAGATGCGCGCAACATCTTCTTTATCTTCAGCCCAGCTGCCTTTCGCCAACGTTAGAACTTGCTGTGGCGGGCGGAAGCTCTGAGGCTCAGCATCATTTTCGTAGACAGCAACATTCATTTGGAATTCTTTATCTTGATACGGTTGCTCGAGATCTGCGGGAACTTGCACAGACTCATGGACACGATAGTTTTTCTTTTGATGCGTGTCATTTGTAAATACACTACAACCTGATAAACCGAGTACAACGCCTAACGTTAGCGCTTTAGGGACCCAATACTGCACTAATAAAACTCCTTAGCAAACCCACTATGTAATTATTCTTTCACTTAAGATTAAGGAATGCTGAAATGGTTCACTGCCAATCACACTAATTTTCTTTTTAGTCTGATGGGTAAATTTAAAAAAATTTGCACTATGTTACTTGGCAAACTGGGCAAACACAAGAAACACACGTTTGAATTGTCTAATCCGTGAGGCGGTGCAATCACGGCGAACAAGTAGGACTGGCATTTAATCTATGATAGTATTCGCCGCTGTACAAATATACGTAACCTCTATGACTCACTTGACGACAGCTAACTAGGACGTCGATATGACTACTTTTACTTCACATCAACTTGTTTTAACTGCAATAGGGGAAGATAGATCTGGCATTGTCAGTGAGCTCACTGAACTTGTCAGTGAGTGTAATTGTAATATCATTGATAGCAGGATTGCGATTCTCGGTAACGAATTTACGTTTACGATGTTACTCTCTGGTGATATCGCCGCTATAAGTCGAGTTGAGCACACTTTACCTGTAAAAAGTATGGAGTTGGGCTTGCTCACGATGATGAAGCGAACATCAAGTCATACAGAGAACGATTTTAGTGCAGGATACACACTAGAATATACTGGCATTGATACACAAGGCACGTTAAGCCGCGTTACACGTTTTTTTGCTGAGCAAAATATCAGTATCTGCTCACTTAAATCTGATACTTTTGAGGAAGACGACGAGCTACGCATGCGCTGCGAGCTAGAATTCAATACCCCCGCAGAATTAGATTTCGAACAATTTAAAATAAAGTTTGAAGAACTATCTAGTATTTCAAACGTACATTATGTTTTCAGACGCATTCGCTAAGGATCATTAATGAATACATTACAAGCAGGTGATAACGCACCTAGTTTTACATTAGAAAACCAAAACGGTGAAACGGTGGCGTTGAGCACATTGCTCGAAGCAAACCAGGTTTTAGTTTATTTCTACCCTAAAGCACTCACACCAGGTTGTACAGTGCAAGCAGAGCAACTTCGCGACCACAAAGAACAACTTGCTGAGCTTAATACGGTCGCTGTTGGCATTAGCCCAGATCCTGTTAAAAAGCTTAAGAACTTTGAAACCAAAAAAGAGCTCAATTTTGACCTTCTTTCAGATGAGGACCACGCCATTGCGGATGCATTCGGTGTTTGGGGCCTGAAAAAGTTTATGGGTAAAGAATATGATGGTATTCACCGTATTAGTTTCTTAATTGGACAAGACGGTGTAATCAAGCACGTATTTAATAAGTTCAAAACAAAAGAGCACCACCAAGTGGTTATTGACCATCTGTCAGCTCAATAATTAAAAAACCCAGCTTAGAGCTGGGTTTTTTTATCGCTATCACTTCGCTGTGACTAGTTAAGCTTGTCTTGCCTCAAGCATAATGCGTTTCATATCTCTTACAGCCTTTTCTAAGCCATCAATCGCTGCACGGGCAATAATCGCATGACCAATGTTTAACTCATATATTTCAGGCATTTGTGCAATGGGTTTTACGTTGTGGTAATGGAGGCCATGACCAGCATTGACAATAATGCCAATAGAATCGGCATATTGCACACCTTCACGAATGCGCTCAAGTTCCGCACTCTGCTCACTGTCTGATTCGGCATCAGCGTAAGCACCTGTGTGAATTTCAATGTAAGGCGCTTGTGTCGCTTTTGCCGCATCGATTTGTGCTTTATCCGCATCGATAAACAAAGACACTTTAATGCCCGCTGCACTCAACTTTTCAACCGCTTCAGCCACTTTTTGCTGATTACCAATCACGTCTAAGCCGCCTTCCGTTGTCAACTCTTCACGCTTTTCAGGCACAAGACAAACATATTCAGGCTTTACTTCACAAGCGATATCCAACATTTCATCTGTCACCGCAATTTCAAGGTTCATTCGTGTTTGAATGGTTTTTGCCATGACATACACATCTCTATCTTGAATGTGTCGACGATCTTCTCGTAAGTGGATAGTGATGCCATCTGCACCTGCGTGCTCAGCCACAGCCGCTGCATGGGCTGGATCAGGGTAACTGGTACCACGAGCTTGTCTTAACGTCGCAATATGGTCGACATTTACACCTAATAAAATATCTTTCATTACTCTACCTTGGTTGAAAAAGTTCTCTGCTTTTAAGTGGTTTACTACCTAGCAAAGGTTTTAATAAATAACGGCTTAATGCTTTAGCTTGCCTTCTAGAGAGGAGCGAGCTGTACTCTCCATATGCGATAGCAAGCAGGGTTTCACCTGAAAAACTACGCTGGATATCGTCACTGGGACAAAATCCCACCTCTCTGACAAACTGATAATAATTCGCTGCCTCAATAGGGGCACCAAACGCATCGTAATCAAATTCGATGCCGACCCCAAGCTCATATAAAAGCTTAAACTCATAGTTACGCAATATGGTCTCAATGTGTTCACTATTCGCAGGACTTTTTGACGGTTGTCCATGCGCGACTATTGCCATATTGTGGGCGTTACTATAGAGCTGTCTGAGGTGCTCCTGATACAAGCAAAATACATGATCGAGCGGCTCATTAACAGGGATAATACGATGGGATAGTTCATTAAGATAAAAAGCACAATACAAATCTGTGCCTTTAAACATCAGGGGTGGAGATTGGATTTCAAAGTCATTTAAAAACTTCAGATCATACTTGCCCGCGTATCGGATCAGCAAGCAAGTAAAAGGCTGTAAAGACGCATTTTGACGCAATGCGCGTTTGCCTTTAATCCTGGCCAACATAGAAAGCTGACCAATGCCTTCAACGAGCATATTTAACATCACTTGCGAATCTCTATACGGTCGCCGGTGGAGCAAATATGCTTGTCGAAAGTCACTATCCAATCAGTCTTCTCCGTAGCCTAGGCTTCGTAGCGCACGCTCATCATCAGCCCAGCCAGATTTCACTTTAACCCACAATTCTAAGAACACCTTATTATCTAACATGTCCTCAAGGTCACGACGTGCTTCTCGGCCGATCACTTTAAGCTTTTCGCCTTTGTTACCGATCACCATGCGTTTTTGTGATTCACGTTCAACTAAAATCAACGCATTAATTTGCCAAACACCATTGTCTTGCCACTTAAACTGTTCAATTTCAACCGTGACAGAATAAGGTAGCTCATCACCCATAAAGCGCATTAGCTTTTCACGGACAATTTCCGCCGCAAGAAAACGCATGGAGCGATCTGTGACATAATCTTCTGGAAAATAAAACTCGCATTCTGGAAGTCGGCTTTTAACCTCTTCTTTTACCATGTCGATGTTTTTACCGATTTTCGCAGAGACTGGCACAATACCAACAAAGTCATGCTGCTCGCTGAGCCATTGCATATGATGCAAAATCTCTTCTTTTTCTTTAACTTGATCGCTTTTATTCATCACGACCAAAACAGGGCGACCACTGTCTTTTACCTTGTTTAGAACCATTTCATCATCTTGGTTCCAAAGCGTCCCCTCAACGACAAAAATAATGAGTTCAACATCACCAATTGAACTGCTTGCAGCACGGTTCATTAAACGGTTAATGGCACGCTTTTCTTCAATATGAAGGCCTGGTGTATCCACGTAGACAGCTTGATAGTTATCTTCGGTGTGGATCCCCATAATTCTATGACGCGTGGTCTGTGGTTTGCGAGATGTGATACTGACCTTTTGCTCAACAATTTTGTTGAGCAAAGTGGATTTACCTACATTTGGGCGGCCAACAATCGCAATCATGCCGCAATGGGTGTTAGGATTCATCTTTTAAAATCTTCAATGCTTGCTCTGCGGCCTTTTGTTCTGCTTTACGACGCGAACTGCCCACAGAAATAATACTATCCATACCCTTTACAGTACACTCAACCGTGAATGTCTGATTGTGTGCTTGCCCTTTAGTATCAATTACCTGATACGCAGGTAATGGTAGCTTTCTGGCTTGCAAATACTCTTGCAGTAGCGTTTTCGGGTCTTTCTGGTTATGTCCTGGAGAGATAGCTTCTAAGCGGCTCTTATACCACTTAAGTACAAGCGTCTTACAGGTCTCGATGTCTGAATCTAAAAACACCGCGCCAATAATCGCTTCTACCGCATCAGCCAAAGTTGACTCCCTGCGATAGCCACCGCTTTTGAGCTCACCTGGACCAAGCCTTAGGTAATCCCCTAAGCCAAACTCAACACCAAACTCTGCAAGTGTCTGTCCACGTACCAAAGTTGACCGCATACGGCTCAAATCGCCTTCACGCGCTTTTGGAAATTTGTGATACAAAGCATCTGCAATAACAAAGCTTAAAATAGAATCGCCTAGAAATTCTAGGCGTTCATTATGTTGACCTTTATGGCTACGATGTGTCATTGCCTGTTCAAGCAATGCTTGCTCTGCAAAATCGTAGCCTATCTTTTTATATAATTCTGTGACGTTCTTTTTCATTGTTACTGAATATTACCTAGGCGTTCAAAACGAACACCTGTTGGAACCCAGCCTGGCAATAAGCTATCTGGACCGTTATCAAAATCAAAACTCATCCAGATGAATACAGCTTTTCCAACTAAGTTTTCTTTAGGAACAAAGCCCCATACGCGGCTGTCCTGACTATTGTTACGGTTATCGCCGACAGCAAAATAGCTGTCTTCTGGAACGACCCACTCATCTCGGCGAGTACCAGGTTGCTGGTAATAACGCTCTGACAGTTCCAGTGCTTTCGGGTTAATTAAAATATCATGTTCAACATTAGGTAGAGATTCTGTCAAACGTACTAGTGGCATAGAGCCTTGCTTAAATTCATCACGATTAACAATCTCAACGTCAATCTTGTTGAACTCTCCACACGCTAGTCCATTTCGGCTTTGCTCGCCCTCTTCACATTTTGGATGAATGAAAAGCTGACGATTACGATAAACAATTCGATCGCCAGGCAAACCGACAATACGCTTGATAAAGTCAATACGCTCGTCCAACGGGAATTTGAATACAGCAATATCACCACGCTCTGGCTCACCAACATCAACTAGCTGAGAACGCCAAACCGGGTCTTTAATGCCGTACGCATATTTTTGCACCAAAATAAAGTCTCCATCCAACAACGTTGGCATCATTGAACCTGACGGAATTTGAAAGGGTTCAAAGATAAATGAGCGAAACACTGTGATCGCCGCAATCATTGGAAAGATAGACTTTGCACTATCAGTTATGGCAGGCACAGGTGCAATCTGGTCAATAACTTCTTGATCCAAAGGCTGTTCTGAAGCGCCTTGGGCAAGGGCAATACGTTCCTTACGTTTTGGTGCATACACTAAGTGATCTATCAACCAGATCAGGCCCGATCCCAAAGTCAACAGCACGAGAAAGACCGAAAAATAACCTGCCATAAATAATAATTCCTGTTACTTACCTACTTTTAATATTGCAAGGAACGCATCTTGCGGCACTTCAACGTTACCTAATTGCTTCATGCGTTTCTTACCTTCTTTTTGCTTTTGTAATAGCTTCTTCTTACGACTCACGTCACCACCATAACATTTCGCAATTACGTTTTTACGTAACTGTTTTACCGTTGTACGGGCAATTACGTGGTTGCCAATCGCAGCCTGAATCGCAATATCAAACATCTGCCTTGGAATTAACTCTCTCAAAGCATCAGCCAACTGACGGCCACGGCTCTGTGCATTATCACGGTGAACAATGATCGCAAGTGCGTCCACTCTATCACCATTAATGAGAATATCACAGCGAACCATGTCAGATACCTGGAAACGTTTGAAGTTATAGTCAAGCGATGCGAAGCCGCGGCTCGTCGATTTCAATTTATCGAAGAAGTCCATAACCACTTCAGCCATCGGCAATTCATATGTTACTGCAACCTGATTACCGTGATAGCTCATCTTAGTTTGTACACCACGCTTCTCGATACATAACGTAATCACATTACCTAAATACTCTTGTGGTACCAAGATGTTGGCTTCTACAATCGGCTCTCTGATTTCTAAGATGTCATTAACCGGTGGTAAATCAGACGGGTTATCGATTTGAATAACACCATCTTTGGTTTCAACTTCATAGACCACTGTAGGCGCAGTGGTGATAAGATCCATGTCATATTCACGCTCTAGACGCTCTTGGATGATTTCCATGTGTAGCATACCTAAGAAGCCACAGCGGAAACCAAAACCAAGTGCCGTAGAGTTTTCAGGCTCGAAGAACAAAGATGCGTCATTCAAGCTCAATTTATTCAGTGCATCACGGAAGTTTTCGTAATCATCTGAAGAGATTGGGAACATACCCGCATAAACTTGCGGCTTCACTTTCTGGAAGCCCGGCAGTGTTTCTTCTGCTGGCGCTTTTGCAAGGGTTATCGTATCACCAACTGGTGCACCATGAATGTCTTTAATACCTGCGATGATAAAGCCCACTTCACCACTCGTTAGCGCACCTGTCTCGGTTTGCTTTGGCGTGAAAATACCAATTTTATCTACGATATGAACTTGATCCGTAGACATAATTTTGATTTTTTCACCCTTACGTAGTTGGCCATGCTTAATACGTACAAGTGATACAACACCTTGGTAAGGGTCAAACCATGAGTCGATGATCAACGCTTGTAATGGCTTATTCACATCACCCTCAGGTGGTGGAATTTCCTTTACAATCTCTTCTAGAACGGCATCAATACCAATACCGGTCTTCGCACTACATTGCACAGCTTCTAGCGCATCAATACCTACGATCTCTTCGATTTCTTCTGCAACGCGCAGAGGATCGGCCTGAGGTAAATCAATTTTATTCAGAATTGGAACGACTTCTAAGTCCATTTCAATTGCTGTGTAACAGTTGGCAAGCGTCTGTGCCTCTACACCTTGACCTGCATCGACAACTAATAATGCACCTTCACAGGCAGCCAATGAACGTGATACTTCATAAGTGAAGTCAACGTGTCCTGGTGTATCGATAAAGTTTAACTGATAGGTTTCGCCATCTTGTGCTGTATAGTTCAAGGTAACACTTTGCGCTTTAATCGTAATACCGCGCTCACGCTCGAGTTCCATTGAATCCAGTACTTGCTGCTGCATTTCGCGGTCTGACAAGCCACCGCATACCTGGATTAAGCGGTCCGAAAGTGTCGATTTTCCATGATCTATATGGGCTATAATTGAAAAGTTACGGATATGCTTCATATACTGGATTCTAAACTTCTGTTATTCACAAATAGAGATTAAACGACGATTTTACAATTTATTTGACTTAATCACCATCTATTTGCGTGACTGGAAGGCTAATTGGATAAATTTTTATCACTTTCACCTCATGTTTTAGGCTTTGCCCCTTCTTTTTCGCCATCAAAAAGCCTAAAAACGCAAAAAAGGCTGCAAAGCCAATTTGCCCGGGTTCTGATAATGAAAAAAGAAGTAAGGCACCGAACATACCAATAAATGCCATGATCAAAGGTAAGAGGTAAACCCAAAGCGCGTGCTGTACAACCTTGCTGTCATCGAGCGCCAATTTTACCTTTTGACCAACACTCAATTTTTGGGGGATAGAGAGTGGGAATGCTTTTTTATGAGTACCAAAAAGCTTGCTAAAAACTTGAGAGCCGCATTTACCATTGCAGCCCTCACAGGCAGGTTTTTGCTCTGAGATCAGCCAAGCAGTGTTTCCTTTTAGCTCAGACACTGTGAGTGTTTGTTCAATCATAAGGAGCGCTTAACTGATTCTGCGATAGATTTTGCAGTTTCAACGGGGACTTTTCCTACTACGGATACATCAAACGCGCCTGCATTATGCACGTACACAGTCGTCGCGCCAGACGTCAGTGCCCCACTAGCTCGTTGCCCAGTAAGCGGACGCTGCACAAAGACAGAGACCTCGACTAGTCCGTCAGAATATAAAAAGTAATCTGCCAATTCATTATTTAAATCAAGCTTATGCCTGTCAGACTTTAACAGTTTAAAACCCTTTGGCAACCAACCTATTTGCCAATTATTTTGCTGTTTTACATGGGGTTCATCAACAATTTCAGACACCGGTTTTGGTAATGCTTTCTCTTTGAGATCTAACAATTGACTCGCCGGTTTTTCAGTGACCGAAATATGAGTTAACTGCAACTGCTCAAGTACTTCAGCGCGCTGATTTACGTAAGCGGCTTTTAACAGCAGCGCTGATTGTAAATCAACCCAAAGCCAGTAATTGTATTTCGTCTCATCTTTTGCCACCAGCCTAACAAGCTGGGCAGGTCTACCTGCAATGCGCTCTTTGCCACCAAGAACAAAATCATAACTCTGATCAAGCGCACCAATATCACGAAGTAAAACCTCAGGGATGGGGCCGTCAATCACATCAGTGCTAAGCGAATATGGTTCAGTTTGAGGTTCAAAATACGTAACCACATCATCAATCCGTACCACCTCAAGGCCGGCACCATTTAGTAAGGTTAAAATTTCTAAATCTGTCTGCTCAACCTGGCCATGTAACCATCGATATGGTTCCATGCCTTTGCCTTTCACCACAACAAAGGAGGCGTCAAAGTTACGCTCTTGCACGGCCATCGACATATCTTTGAGAAGCTGCCGTGCATTTATATTTTCATTGGCGTACATCTGGGCGCTATATAATATCCCCAGTAAAACCGCGAGCCATTTAATCAAGATTTATTGTTCCTCTTGGTTGCCCTTCTCTGCCTGCTTAGTGTTCTGGGACAAAGCATGGGCCATTCTAGATTGACGTTGGTGCTCCAATACCAAAGCACCTATGCGCTGTTTTTGTAGTTCTCTCACACCACGCTCAGCAGACTGCATCGCTGGCTCAGATGATAGACTCACAGGTGAAACAGAACCTGTTAAAGGCATAGATTGTAACACAGGTGCCTGTGTATCAATGCTATTTTGGGGCATAAAGTTATTCACCCCAACCACTGTACACAATGCAACACTGGCCGCAATGGCAACTTGTGATAGCGGTTTACGCCAAAATGACATTTGTACCACATTATTTTCTTTTACTTGTTGCGTCTGCGGAGCAACATCATCAGTCATATTGTAAACAGGTTCTTCTGCAATGGCCGCCGCCACACTCGCTGTGATATCGATACAAGGCGTCGCCTGATCTTTTTGTCTCATTACATCACCTATCAGCGAGTAACGAGCAAATTTATCTGCATTTAAGTGAGCTTGACTTTCTGAATTTAGTTCACGCTCTGCATCCAATATCTCAGACGTCATTTGCTCATTATTTACATCAAACTTTGACTGCGTCATTTAATCTTTACCTATGAGTGGGTTAATATTTTTATCTATGGCTTCACGTGCCCTAAAAATCCGTGACCTGACTGTACCAACAGGACACTCCATTACCACAGCGATTTCTTCATAGCTCATTCCTTCGATCTCTCTTAAAGTTATCGCCGTTTTCAAATCATCGGGCAGCTCTTCTATTGTCTTAAAGATAACTGCTTTAATTTCATCAGTGAGAAGTAGGCTTTCTGGCGACGCGTTAGACCTTAACTGGTCTGCACCGTCATACACTTCAGCCTCTTCAGCGTCTATATCACTGGCTGGCGCTTTACGCCCCTGTGACACTAAATAATTTTTAGAACAGTTCACCGCAATTCGATACAACCAAGTATAGAAAGCACTGTCACCGCGAAAATTCGGTAACGCTCTATACGCTTTAATAAAAGCCTCTTGAGCCACATCGGCTACATCGCCAGAGTTAGATACGTATCGAGATATTAACGCCGCCACCTTATTTTGATATTTGGCAACCAGAAGGTTAAAAGCGTTTTTGTCTCCTTGCTGAACTTTTCTAACTAATTCTAAATCCAAATCCTGCTCGTTCATTCGAGCCGGTACTCCTCTTGTTATTACTTATATTCGCGCAGTGTTGCCATCATTTTACAGCTAGTCTGACTCTACCATGAATAAAAAGTTCTGTTTTTTTAATATTTTTTTTAAAATACTCCGTATTACTTCGTCGTAGACGATACACAACTACGCTTTTTATTTCGTAAGCATGCGTGTTATTGATATATGATAGACGCTATCTTTGTAGTTGTAATAAAACTTTAAAAGCTAAGAACCACTAACATGAAGAAAAAAATGCAGCATCAGACAGATGTTATTATTGTCGGTAGCGGCGCAGCCGGACTCAGCCTCGCCCTTTCTTTGGCAAATCATTGCCAAGTTACTGTTATCAGCAAAGGGGCTTTAAAAGAAGGTTCAACACTTTATGCGCAAGGTGGTATCGCCGCTGTATTTGATAAAAAAAATGACAGCATAGAGTCTCATGTTGAAGATACTTTAAAAGCAGGTGGGGGTTTGTGTGATAGAGAGGCTGTCCACTATACAGCTTCTAATGCCAAAAAGTGCTTAAAATGGCTGATTGAGCAAGGTGTGCCATTTGACATGGAGTTTGATAGTAAAGGCAAAGAGCGCTATCACCTAACACGAGAAGGCGGACATAGTCATAGACGCATATTGCATGCCGCTGATGCGACAGGAAAAGCCGTCCAAACCACCTTGGTTGAGCGCGTACTTGAGCACCATAATATTCAGGTGTTAGAGCAGTACAATGCCATCGACCTGATCACAAATAAGGCATCGACAGACAAACGGGTTAATGGTCTTTATGTATATAATCGCAAACATAACTGCGTAGAATCCATTGCTGCAAAGTATGTTGCTTTAGCAACGGGTGGTGCCAGCAAAGTGTATTTATACACCTCCAACCCGGACGTTTCGAGTGGTGATGGCATTGCAATGGCGTGGCGTGCAGGGTGTAAAGTGGCCAATATGGAGTTTAATCAGTTCCATCCGACGAGTTTATATCACCCTGAGTTACAAAACTTCCTGATCACAGAAGCCATGCGTGGTGAAGGAGCCCACTTAAAGCGACCCGATGGTACACGCTTTATGCCTGATTTTGATGAACGAGAAGAGCTGGCACCCAGAGATGTCGTCGCTCGCGCGATTGATTACGAAATGAAACGATTGGGCGCAAACTGTGTCTATTTAGATATATCCCATAAAAATAAAGATTTTATTATCGAGCACTTTCCTACCATATATGCAAAGTGCTTGAGTGTCGGATTAGATATCACTAAAGAGCCTATTCCCGTCGTTCCTGCCGCACATTATACATGTGGCGGTGTCATGACTGATTTTAACGGAAAAACGGATATCGCTAATTTGTATGCCATTGGTGAAGTCGCCTATACAGGGCTGCATGGAGCCAATCGTATGGCAAGCAACTCGCTACTTGAGTGTATTGTTTTTGCGCATGCTGCTGCACAAGACATACTGTCAAACATTGATACACAGCCAGAGGCAAGCGCATTGTCTCCTTGGGATGAGAGCCAAGTGAGCGACTCTGATGAAGAAGTGGTGATCACCCATAATTGGCACGAGTTAAGGTTATTTATGTGGGACTATGTCGGCATCGTTCGCTCAACCAAACGTCTAGAGCGTGCATTAAGACGTGTAGAACTACTGCAGCAAGAAATTCATGAATACTATGCCAATTTCAGGGTTAGTAACAACTTATTAGAACTGCGTAACCTTGTTCAGGTGGCCGAGCTCATTATTCGCAGTGCACTCGCGAGAACGGAAAGCCGAGGACTTCACTATACGTTAGATTACCCAGAGCAACACGATCATCCAGAGCCAACAATACTAACACCGTAATTTAATTCGCCTGTAATGCAATGCGACTCAGATGGCGCCAACTGGCTGAGTCCATTGCATTGGCAACAAATGCCAACCTATGCTTTTTGCCGCCATTGGTGTGTATCTCAAAGGTCAACAGCGCAGCATGTAATTGCGCATGTTTTATCACGCCTTCCAAGACCGTACCCTGTTGTGATATCTGCAGCCAAGCGTCTTGCTCAATCAACACTAAGTTGCCTGATACTGGCATGATTTTAGACGCGTGCTTAAGTGCATAGAGATAACCTAAATAACTTAGTATCACCCCAAGCCACCACAATGATGGTACGATTAAGCACAGAGAAAACCCCAGAAAAGTAAAAAAGACCACACATAGTTTGTGGTCTAATCGGTTGTTTTGAAAAGAGATACTATACGCGGACTCTATCAAGAATGAATTGCACCATTTTATTTAAATCTGGGTGTGGGCACTTTTCATGACCCATAAACCATGCAAACAAGTCAGGGTCTTCGACTTCTAATAAACGTTGAAAAACCAGCTTATCCGCATCACTTAATTGGTCATAAGCCTCATCAACAAATGGCTCAAGCAATACATCTAACTCTAACATGCCACGGCGACAGGCCCACTTAATGCGGGGCTTTGGATACAATTGTTCCATATTGCTCAAATACCTCTTATTTAACACATATAAATCACGCTTGGCAGTATAACCGATAGTCATCAATCAGGAAAATATGTTCGTATTTCTATTGTGCTAGCGCAAAACTAAACAGACTGTTCAGCGGATAGTCATTATTAAGAATTATTGTCATTTGATCTTGGTTTTGCCTATCTCAGCACCCATTTATCAGGTAACATTATCTAAACTATTTACTCAGGATCAGCTTGATGGCCACTGTATACCAACTCCCTCTTCGCTTACTCTCAGTATCCGGACAAGAAAAACTCAGCTACCTTCATGGACAGGTAACTCAAGATATTAACCTAGTCCAAGACAATAATTTCTTATGGACGGGCCACTGTAGTCCAAAAGGTAAGCTATGGGCTGCACTGCGCATTTTTCGTCTTAATGAGGCATATTATTTACTTGGCTCAGAACCTGAAGTAGAAGTGGCATGTCGTGAATTAAGTAAATATGGCGTATTTGCACAAGTAGACATAAACATTACCGAGCATAAATGCTTTGGTGTACTGAATGACGCTGCTAACGACATCTGCGAGACTCTTGAACTGGTATTTGATGCTGACAGTAACGCCTGTCAGTTTGCAGCAGGTAAAGCACTAAAATTGGATGATGGTAGCCTCATCTTAATATTCGAGCACGCCGAATCTATTCCTGACGCATTCACTGTTGAACGCGATCCGAGCGCTTTCCAGATCCGCGATATTCTTGCTGGAGAACCGCAATTAGGTGAACATGGTATTGATGAGTTCGTACCACAAATGGTCAACTTACAAGCCTTGAATGGCATTAGCTTCAAAAAGGGCTGCTATACTGGTCAAGAAACGGTCGCTCGAATGCGATATTTGGGTAAGAATAAGCGTGCCATGTTTATTGTATATGGCCAATCAGAAAACCCATTGGATGTTAAAGACCTTGAAATGCAACTTGAGGAAGACAATTGGCGCAGAGCTGGTAAGGTTATTCATCAAGCCTACGATCTAACGACAAAAACCTACTATGCGTTGGCAGTCTTACCAAATGACTTAGAAGATTCAGCGATATTGAGGCCAAAAGACAACGGTTCAGTATCGCTAGCCCTTAAGGCACTGCCTTACTCTATAGAAGATAATTAACGGAAACACTATGAAAATTGCTCAAAATGCAGTGGTAAAAATGCATTATGCTGTTTTGGATGACAATGAAAATACCATTGACAACACGTTTGATGAAGAGCCACTCGAATTTATTATTGGCACCGGTTTTTTAATTGAAGGCTTAGAAAATGCGCTGATTGACAAGCAAGCTGGCGACAAAGTCAGTGTCACAGTGAAACCTGAAGAAGGTTATGGCGAACGCAATGATAACTTAACGCAAGCTGTTCCAAAAAGCATGTTTGAAGGTATCGACGTCGAAGTGGGCATGCAGTTTCGCGCAACCACAGATGAAGGTGAGCAAGCGGTTATCGTGATCGGTGTAGAAGGTGATGAAGTCATCGTCGATGGTAACCATCCCCTGTCAGGGCTTACTCTGCACTTTGACGTTGAAATACTGGAAGTACGTGAAGCCACCGCAGATGAACTGGCTCATGGCCATGTTCATAGCCCCGGCGGCTGCGGGCACGACCACTAAAAAAGGCGCCTATTCGGCGCCTTTTTCTTGTTCTTCTTGCTTTACTTTGGCTTTCATCGCCTCAAGCAGCCCTGCTTGATCTGATGTACCTAAGCGGTACTTTGTGCCATCGGACATACTGACTTCTACCGCTTTGAAGCCTGATGCGCTATATACCCAACCATCATGAGAAATACGAATGCCAATACCATGTCGAAACGAGTTCGTCACAGCACGTACTTCATCAATATCATCAAAATGAATTGTTTTCTTGGCTATTTTTGGTCCAAACCACCAGCTCAACTGCTGTTGCTGTGTATCAACCTTAATTGTTAATCCATAAAATGCCACAGCCACTAGTAACAAGATTGCACCAAATGCAATCACACCAACATTTGCGCCAAGTAAAACCAGCCCTATTACGACAAAAGTACTTAGCCACGCTAAAATACCCCAAATTGCCCATGCAAGTTGCGTCTTCTGATACATATTGCCTCAATCAAAACTATATACAAACGTTACACCGAGTTCGGTATCAACTTTGCGTTTATTTTCTTCTGGTGCAGAATTATACCTGTATGTGTAAGAAACTTTAAGCGATAAGCCTTCGATTACTTGACTGATCAACGCGGTTTCAGAAAAGCCTCGAGAACCCAGAGATGATAAGGATTCTTCGTAGCTAAAGTCTTGATTAAACCGAGTTCGCTTTGAAATATTTCGCGCCCACTGCAATGAAGCGCGCAATAGATGCCCTCGTTCAACTCTTTCCTCGTCGGGGAGGAGCTCAGTCTCATCATCAACACGATAAACAGCTACCCCTGGCCCTACATGAAAGTCGACCGTATTCTTGCGCCCTTCAAACAACCTATTACCATATCCAACAACAAATGTTGCGGTATATTCTCTACCATTAAACTTATCGGCTTCATAATCACCGTAAACAAAAAACGATTCGTTATCTACGCCAAATTTATAACTTGTTTTAGCAGATAAAAAATACCGTGACGCGGTTTCGTCATCAATGCCAGTTTCCGTATCGGTTTCATCTGCGTAGTGCCCATCGACTTTAAACTGGTTGCGCCAATGTTTAAAATCTTGATAAACATTACCTTTTATTTTAAATGATGAGTTTTTTGTATTACCACTGCTCGCAATAAACCCGAATTCCATATCTCCATACAAAAACTCACCTTCGTGCAGTTCATGGATTTCTTCTTCAGACAGCTCGCCATACTTATGAAAATCTTCAAACGGATCAACTGCAAATGCCTGCAAACTGCAAAAAGCAGACATCAATAGAAGTAACTTCATTTTTTTCACTAAACAACGAACTCTTTATGATTGCTTCCAGACAACATGGCAAAATGGCGCATCTAAATCTCTGCTTATTAATACTTTAGCAAATACTTCATCACCGTCTTCAAATTCTATTCCAATCGTGACTTGAACAAAATGCGCTTTTTCCGCCTCCTGTTCAAAGGCAACAACGGCTTGCCAACTATCGTCAACATCAGCCTCTTCGATAAAACCAAACTCTTCTCTATGCTCATTAAACAGATCAATGTCTTCTTGAGATAAATTATCTGGCGCCAACTCTAGAAAAATATCGTATGCCTGATGTGTTACTTCTTCAATACTGCTTAGTCTTGCACTCATGTCCTCACCCCTAACTAAATAAGCCAGTTAATAATACCAAAATCATCAATTTTTTTTCTACTCGGATAGGGTGTATTAAATAAATTTAACGCCAAATAACAGTTACAAATGCAGCAAAGTCGACTTAAATTAGCTTTAAATTGTGGCTATCTGCGTGTTTGTACCCATTAAAATACAAACTAGCTAAATTAGAATTTTTACTCTAGACTTTACTGAAGAATAAAAATAATAAAAACGGAGCGACTATGGTGCAATTGGATATTATCGACGATGTTGCGTGGATCACACTAAAACGCGCAGAAAAGCAAAATGCTCTTTCGTTTGAGATGTTCAAACAGCTGGACCAAATCATTCACCAGATCCGTGTTAATCACCAAGTAAGGGCCGTGATTATTCAGAGTGAAGGCGAACACTTTTGCTCGGGACTCGATGTACAAAGTGTTACCAAACGTCCAAGTCATATAATCAAGCTGTTGTTCAAATTGCTCCCAGGTAACCAAAACTTAGTACAGCGTGTCGTTTTAGGTTGGCGTACTTTACCTGTCCCTGTTTATGCCATTTTACAAGGTAATTGCTTGGGTGGCGGGCTGCATATTGCGCTGGGTGCTGACTTTCGCATCGCCAAACCTAACGCGCAGGTGGCTATCATGGAGTCTAGATGGGGACTGTGTCCAGATATGGGCACTAGCATCATCTTACCATCCTATATTAATCAGGATAACGCCCTACTCTTAGCAATGAGTGCTGAACGTATAGACGCACATCAAGCTAAAGAGTTCGGCCTTATTACAGCGGTTCATGACAATCCAGTAGGCTACATTGAACAACAGATTAATGCTCTTCGTCATCATTCCCCCGACGCCTTAGCCGCCATCAAACAGCTTTATAACCGTGCATATCTTCCCCCATCGAGAAGATTGTTATGGCTTGAAACCTGGTATCAGATTAAACTGCTGTGCACAAAAAACACTCGTATCGCTATGAAAAATGGTGTAAAAGGAAGTAATAATAAACCTTATTTTAAACGTGCAAAGTGGAAATAAATCTCCTATTGCCAATAACAAGTTAATGAAACGCCAGTGCAAATATTTCACTACCTATTCGGCATGTTCTGCATTGTAATATGCCTCTACAGTGCCAAAATGCTGATCGCTCTGACTGGGGTTAACTTTCCGGCGCCTTTGGTGGGGTTAATCGTACTGTTTCTATTGCTTATATTTAATATCATAAATCCAGATAAACTTGCCCCCATAAGCCTATTATTAATCAAATATTTACCCCTGTTTTTTATTCCAGTTGGGGTTGGCTTTATTAGCCATCTAACCATGATAGCTGAACATATCGTGTTAATAAGCCTACTACTAACCGTACTCCCCATCATCATATTATTTTGCGTCGGCAAACTAGCAGCAAAAGGACAGTACCGTGATTAGCATACTGGCATGTGCTTTAACGACTTTACTTTTTTTAGTAACAAGGAAGATTTACCTCACTTGGCCAAGTCCACTGCTCAATCCCGTGCTGATCTGTATCGCTATGATCAGTGCATTGCTGCTCATCTCTGGGGTTAGCTATGACCAATACTTTCACGTGAGCCTACCTATTGATTGGCTATTAGAGCCTGCCGTGGTTGCGCTTGCTTACCCACTATACCAACAATTCACCTATATAAAACCGGTCTTTGCTTTACTCACATTGTGTGCCTTTGTCGGTATTTCACTGTCTACACTCATCGCCTATATCATATGTATTCTACTTGGTGCAGGCGATGTCTTAACCAGCACCATGATGGCGTTATCAGTGACAACGCCTATCACATTGCTCATTACAGAGTCTTTAGGTGGCTTACCAAGTATCGCGGCGGCAATGGTTATTTTAATAGGTGTATTGGGCGGTGTATTTGGTGTTTATAGTCTGTCACTATTCAACGTCACCCAACCGCAAGCGAAGGGGATCGCTCTGGGTGTCAGCTGTCACGCCATTGGTACAGCTGCCGCCATGGAACACCACCCTCTTGCTGGCGCTTTCGCCTCTGCCGCGATGATACTCAGCGCAATCATTAGTGCTTTTTGGGTGCCTGTACTTTTTACTATACTCAATCACTTCAACAGTTAACTCATTCACACTACACATCAAGGAGCCTATCTTGATAGAGCAAGAAATCGCACAGTTTGAGAAATACTACGACATGATCCGCACATACTTGCTCACCTATAGTATGCAATTGCTTGCGGCTATTTTAATTATCGCTTTTGGCTTGTGGCTAGCCAAAAAGTTAGCGGGTGCAACACATACGTTATTGGTTAGGCACAATATCGATATTACCTTAACAAACTTTGTATCTAATGTGGTCAAGGTGATTGTGGTCACCATGTTTATCATCATTGCTCTGGGTAAAATTGGTATCAGCGTGACGCCATTTGTCGCAGCCATTGGCGCAGCCTCGCTTGGGG
The DNA here is from genome assembly GCF_001625685.1 of Pseudoalteromonas luteoviolacea CPMOR-1. Classification (GTDB taxonomy): domain Bacteria; phylum Pseudomonadota; class Gammaproteobacteria; order Enterobacterales; family Alteromonadaceae; genus Pseudoalteromonas; species Pseudoalteromonas luteoviolacea_K. Next base: position 66,721 of record NZ_AUYC01000031.1, read on the forward strand.
CGGGCCTTGCAGTACAAGGGATGTTATCAAACTATGGTGCAGGCCTTGCGCTGATAGCGACACGCCCCTTCGTCGTTGGTGACACAATTTCAGTTAAAGGCGTTAGCGGCCAAGTAAAATCAATTGAACTCGGTCATACTATTTTAATCAATGAACAAAAGGTTGAAATAACCGTACCTAACAAACATATCATTGGTGAAGTCTTGCATAATTCTTTTAATTATTCTCACGTAGAAGGCCAAATAGGTATCGCTTACAGTGCCTCTGCTACGACCGCCATTTCAGTGATCGAAAACATCCTCCGTCATGACGATAATGTGGCTCAAGATCCTGCGCCACAAGTCGGCATTGAGGAATTTGCTGACAGCTCAGTGACTATTAGCTATCGATATTGGACACCGACGATTTCTCTGATAGAAAACAAGCTCACCGTCAATCACGCAATTTACCAAGGCTTCAAAGAAGCACAGATCGAAATCCCATTCCCTCAACGCGTTATTACTATTAAATCAAATGCATCAAAACTAGATTGAACACAAACATAGTCAGTGGGTGACGCCACTGACTCACTTCGATTACGCAGGTCGCCGAAAAAAAAGCCATTGATTAACCCTTAACATAGCTCTATGCTGGATACGTTTTGTTCACAAAACATACAACATGTAAAAGGAGAAAAACAATGAGAAAAAGCAATATGAGCTATTTGCTCGGCAGTAGCGTATTGCTGCTATCTAGCATGCAAACCCTCGCAGCCAACTGCACAGGCTTGGCGACTTGGCAAGCTTCTGAAGTCTATCGTGCTGGAGATCAAATCAAGCATTTAAATAGTGCTTTCGAAGCGAGATGGTATAGTCAAAATGAAGACCCTCAACAAAACTCTGGGGACTATAGAGTTTGGAAAAACTTAGGTGTTTGTGGTGGCAATCAAAGCCCAGAAGTGGCCTTGTTAACCCCCACCCAAGGAAGTGTTTTTAAATCAAATGACAGCGTTGTCTTATCGGCAAGTGCGTCTGATCCGGACGGCGCTATTGGGCAAGTCGAATTTTTTATTGATGATGTCTCAGTCGGTTTTGACAATCAGGCACCATACCAAGTCAATTGGGTCGCTCAGCTGGGCCCACATGTTGTATCTGCGGTTGCTACTGATGATCAAGGCGTGAGTCAAACAAGTTCGGTTACCATTGAAGTTAAAGATGCTAACAGCAATACGCCACCAGCCATTGAGCTAAGCTCACCGGGCAATAATGATCAATTTGCTCTCGGTGACGTAGTGCGTATTACAGCAACTGCCACCGATCCGGATGGTTCAGTAACCAATGCATCAATCTCTATCAATAATACTGAAGTTGCCACATTTACTGACGGCAATATTGCTTATGACTGGGTAAGTGACGTCACGGGTCAAGTGCAAATAAAAGTCTCAGCCAACGATGATAAAAACGCTTCCAGCGATGCCATCGTGAATATCAAAGTCGCCTCCGCTTCACAAGGTGGCTGTGCGGGCCTAAAATCTTATCAAGCAGGCCAAGCATACCAAAGTGGCGAGCTTGTCTCGCATAACAACAGAAAATACCGCTGCGATGTCAGCGGCTGGTGTAGCTCAAATGCGCAGTGGGCTTATGAGCCGGGTGTCGGGCAGCACTGGGCTGACGCTTGGAGTGACTTAGGCGTTTGTGCAATCGCTCCTGAAGTAAGCTTTGTATCTCCGCAACCAAATAGTACTTTACTGCGAGGGCAAGACAGTGAAGTTAAAGTGTCAGCGAGTGACGCGGACGGCACAGTTACACAATTGGATGTCTACGCCGACCAAACCTTGTTGGGTAGCTTTACCAATGGAACTGCGGCTATTACTTGGCAGCCAACGACGCTCGGGGCTGTGACGTTATCTGCCAATGCGACAGATAACGAAGGCAATGTGAGCACTCAGCAGATACAAGTGAATATTACTGACAAACCAGTTGTGGTTGATTTAACCTCACCTACCGCAGGTACGCAATATGTGATAGGTGATGCAGTAAACCTCACCGCTCAGGCACAAGCACTGACAGGCACAATCAGCAGCGTTGATTTTTATGCCAATGGCATGCTGCTCGGCAGTGATAGCACATCACCATATACATGGACATATACGCCTGCGGTGCTTGGCAATCAGACTCTGACAGCCATTGCCAAAGACAGTGCCGGGAACCAAGCAACAAGCGCTGGTACCACCATCAATGTCATCGATAAACCAATTGGTAAAACACATAAACTGATAGGTTATTGGCATAACTTTGTTAATCCAGCAGGCTGCCCTATCCCATTGGCGCAAATGTCTCCTGCATGGGACATCATTGATATTGCTTTTGCAGAAAATGACCGCAATTCAGATGGTACAGTGCACTTCAAACCATTCGAGAAAGATATTCGCTCTAACTGTCCACCCATTGACCCTGTGCAATTCAAAGCCGATATGAAAGCGCTGCAAGCACAAGGAAAAATCTTTGTTCTCAGTTTAGGTGGCGCTGAGGGCACAATCACACTCAACACAGATGCTGACGAAGCAAAATTTGTGTCTAGCTTAACCAACATCATTCAAGAATGGGGATTTGACGGCCTAGATATCGATTTGGAAAGCGGCTCTAACTTAGTGCACGGTTCCCAAATACAAGCTCGCCTACCGCGTGCACTGAAGCAAATTGAGCAAAATATGGGCGGAAATATGGTGCTTACCATGGCCCCTGAACACCCTTATGTACATGGCGGCATGATTGCTTACACTGGTATTTGGGGAGCTTATATCCCGCTAATTGACGCGCTCAGAGATACGTTAGATCTGCTTCATGTGCAACTATACAATAATGGCGGATTACCAAGTCCATACGAACCAGGTAGTGCACCAGAAGGCTCTGTAAACATGATGGTCGCACACGCTAAAATGCTCATAGAAGGATTTGAGTTGGCCGACGGCACACGCTTTGCGCCCCTGAGAGATGACCAAGTCGCTATCGGTTTACCTTCAGGGCCTAAATCAGCTAACTCTGGTCAAGCGCCGACCGCCAACATCATCGCTGCGTTAGACTGTCTAACTAAGGGCCTGAGCTGTGGTACGATTAAACCTGCATTTAACTATCCCAAATTTGGGGGCGTGATGACGTGGTCTATCAATTGGGATAAATATGATGGGTATAACTTCTCTAAACCCATTGGTGATAAATTAACGCAAATGAACCAAGGTAACTAGTGGCGTACTTATAGCAATGCGATAGCGCATCAAAAAAGGCACCAACATGGTGCCTTTTCTTATTTTGCCTGAGCAGGTATTGGACCTTGAGGCACTTCAACATGTGGGTTTTGTCCACGCTGTCTAAGTAGGTGATCCATAATTGTAATGGCCATCATTGCTTCCGCAATTGGGATTGCACGAATGCCCACGCATGGGTCGTGACGGCCTTTTGTCACCATCTCTACTGACTCATTAGCGGTATTTATGCTTTGTCCTGGTACGGTAATACTCGAAGTGGGTTTTAAAGCAATAGAGGCAATAATATCCTGACCTGTAGAAATACCAGCAAGTACGCCACCAGCATGATTGCTGACAAAACCATTTGGTGTCAGTTCATCTCTATGCTCTGAGCCCTTTTGTTCAACGACATCAAAGCCGTCACCAATTTCAACGCCTTTCACTGCATTGATGCTCATTAAAGAATGCGCAAGTTCGGCGTCTAACCTATCAAATACCGGCTCACCTAATCCCACAGGCACATTCTCGGCAACTACTTTCACTTTGGCACCAATGGAGTCACCTTGCTTTTTTAGGTCCCTCATGTATTCATCTAAAGCATCTAATTTACTTTCATCAGGGAAGAAAAAGGCATTTTGCTCTACCACATCCCAGTTAAATACGTCTGCTTTAATAGGCCCAAGCTGTGATAAACAAGCGCGAACTTCAATACCATGAACTTGCTTAAGGTATTTTTTTGCAATACCACCTGCCGCCACTCGAATTGCAGTCTCGCGTGCAGATGAGCGACCGCCACCACGGTAGTCACGGTGCCCATACTTATGCCAGTACGTATAATCACCGTGCCCTGGGCGGAACACATCCATAATTTTGCTATAGTCTTTAGAGCGCTGATCGGTATTTTCAATCAACAACCCAATACTGGTGCCCGTCGTTTTTCCTTCAAATACCCCTGACAAAATTTTAATTTCGTCCCCTTCACGACGCTGTGTCGTGTAGCGACTTTGTCCTGGCTTTCTTCTATCTAGGTCTACCTGTAAGTCAGCCTCGCTGATTTCAAGCCCTGCCGGAACACCATCTACAACACCACCCAGTGCTGTACCATGGCTTTCACCGAAGGTTGTCACTCGAAACAGCTGGCCTATGCTATTGCCTGCCATTAACTTTCCTCATTCCTCGTTACGGTTTTGGCCTAAAGCCTCAATGGGGCTATTTCCCCCAAATTTCGACAGTGTTCAACACTGCCATACCTTGCCGTATCAAGCTGCCAATGAACATATTCCATTTGCAGGCAATATACAGCAAAGCTTAATCGTTAAAGTATGCGACCAATTCTTTTTTACTGATCATGAACACACCTAAACCGCCGTGCTCAAACTCAAGCCAAGTAAATGGTGCACCTGGATACAATGCATCCATATGTACCATAGAATTACCCACCTCGACAAATAGAATACCGTTCTCCGTCAGATGCTCGGCCGCATCCTGAAGCAGTACTCGGGTCACATCTAAGCCATCATCTCCAGACGCGAGGCCTAATTCAGGCTCATGATGAAACTCATCAGGCAGATCGGCCATATCCTCGGCATCAACATAAGGCGGATTCGCGACGATTAAATCGTATTTCTGACCAGGTACACCACTAAAGACGTCTGACTGTATCGCAAATACACGGTCATCCATCATATGATCATGAATATTCATCTCTGCCACTGCCAATGCGTCAAATGAAATATCCACGGCATCTACTTGCGCATTTTCAAAATGCTTGGCCAATGCAATCGCAATACATGCAGAGCCTGTGCACATATCTAAGATACGAGTCACTTCTTCAGGTGCTTGAACCCACGGCTGAAACTGCTGTGTGATCAGTTCAGCAAATGGAGAGCGCGGCACCAATACACGTTCATCTACATAAAAAGGCATACCTGCAAACCATGCTTGGTTAGTCAGGTAAGGCACAGGCATGCGCTGTTCAATACGCAATTTAATCACTTCAATTAAGCGTTTTTTCTCGGAGCCTGTCAGCCTTGCTTGCATCAAATCTTTTGGCGCATCAATTGGTAGGTTTAACGTAGGCAAGAGTAAATTTACCGCCTCATCCCAAGGGTTATCGGTACCGTGGCCATAAAAAAGACCATTTGCAACAAACTGACTCGTCGTCCAACGTAGCCAATCTTGCATGGTTACCAGATCTTCGTAAGCCTCTTGGGCGATTTCATTGGTTATTGCTAATTCACTCATGATAATTCTCACACTTTATTTATAGCGGCATTGTAGCGGTTTTTAGACTAGGTTTTTATGCTTTTTTTATTTAAAATGCGCGAATGACTAGAGAATACCCTGAAGTAGCTATGGCCTCTGATGACTTTGATTTATTCCGTGATGCAATTTCCGGAACACAACCACTAAAACAAGACACAGTGGTGCACGAACGTAAAGCGACCCGTTTCAAAGGAGAGGTAATCGCGGAGCAAAAGAAACAGCATCAGGCGGAGTTCTATTTTTCAGATGAATACGTACCAGATATCGACACGCATGGTACCGTCAACTTTGTCAGAGCTGGCGCTGATAAGTACCTTGCAAAGCAACTACGCCGTGGCGATTACGCACCAGAGCTGATCCTAGATATGCATGGTATGAACAAAGAAACTGCCAAAGATGAGCTAGCAGCACTTATCCACGCTTGTAAAAAGCAGCATGTGAGCTGCGCTTGTATTGTCCATGGTATCGGCGAGCGTATTTTAAAACACAAGGTACCTCATTACTTGGTACAGCACCCTGATATTCTTGCTATGCACCAAGCGCCTCTTGAGTATGGTGGTAAAGGAGCTATTTTGATATTAGTAGACTTACCACAAAACCCAGAGTTTCGCAGATAAAAGTTAACAAGCATTAACGTAGCCATTATCCAAACTAGCCTGTCGTTTACAAATACGCTATATTAGCCTGAATCATGTGCAGCCAGTTGATGAAAAAAACCTACATTAGGTAAATAAATTGTACTGGCTGAAGACATTTAGCTTCTGTTTCTATCCTCAGGTTTAAAATGAACGATTTACTCAGTACAGATCTGACAATTTTACTCGTCGAACCGTCAGTGACCCAACGAAAGATTATTGCCAAAGAGCTCAAAGATGAAGGCGTGCAAAACATTGACTTTGCAGACTCAGTCAGTAGTGCCATAGACGCACTCAATCAGAATTTACCGGATCTCATAATCTGTACACTATATTTGGCAGATGGAGACGCGCTCGCCCTACTGGATCATGTTCACGAACACTTCAGTGAACACCAGCTACCGTTTATGCTTGTCTCCAGTGAAACACGCAGGCAGCAGTTGGAAGCCTACAAACAATCTGGTGTAGTAGCCATTCTACCAAAACCTTTTACCAAAGAGCACCTAGGCAAAGCCATTAATGCCACTTTGGATTTACTCTCGCCACAAGAGCTTGAGCTTGAGTTATACGACATTCAAGATTTGCGAATTTTGGTTGTAGATGACTCTATGTTAGCCAGAAACCACATTCAGCGAGTACTGCAAAACCTTGGTGCAACACGTATTAGCGAGGCTGAAAACGGTGCACAAGCACTAGATATACTGCACGAGAGCATGTTTGATTTAATCGTCACGGACTTCAACATGCCAGAAGTCAATGGGCAGGAGCTCACTGAAGCGATCCGCCGCTCCGACGAACACGCCCATGTACCTGTATTAATGGTGACCTCTGAAGCCAATGAAACACATTTAGCAAACGTTGCGCAATCAGGTGTCAACGCAATGTGTGATAAGCCTTTCGAACCCAACATCGTAAAACAGCTCATCTACCAAATGTTAGAACAAAATTAACCATAAATTAGTTAATTAGACTACTCCTCTTGGCCAAATCGACCACCCCTCTGTTTTGGCCAACGCTCTATAAAACTAAAACTCCATAAATATCATTCGGTTAAAAATAAAATCTAAGCTGGCACAACCTTTGTAATAGTTATTACGTCTAAACAATCAAAGGAAACAGCAGCATGAACTTATTTACTAAAGCACTTACAACTAGCCTTTTTATTGGTTTGTCAGCTTCAGCTAACGCGAATTCGATTAGCAGTGATTTATTAAGTGATGTGCAAAGTCGAGTGAGTGAAAATATTCAGTCAAGTTTAGTGGAATTAAAAATAAACACTAAAAAGGCACTTGTAGATAGTTTGATCCGTACCAATAAGAACATCGAAACCGAACAGCCTGAAACAGCACAGGCTAAAAAGGACAACTAATATGTTTAGTGAAGTAACATTAATTAGCTTATTAGCGATGCCAGTAGTGAGCTTATTGCTGGCATATTTTTCGATAGAGACCATCAAGATGATCAGTCAAAAGTGGTTCGAGGAGAGTCCCTCATGATGTGGCAATTTATGAAAATAAAAAACCCGCACAAGGCGGGTTTTTAAAAATGAACGCAGGTGCTAATTATAGCTCGCCTTCGTTTTCAGATAGGAACTTAGCAACACCTTCAGGGCTTGCGTCCATACCTGATTTACCTTCAGTCCAACCTGCTGGACATACTTCACCGTGCTCTTCGTGGAACGCTAGCGCGTCAACCATGCGAAGCATTTCGTCGATGTTACGACCTAGAGGTAGATCGTTAACTACTTGGTGACGTACGTTACCTTCAGAATCGATTAGGAAAGAACCACGGAAAGCAACACCAGCTTCTGGGTGCTCAACGTCGTATGCTTGACAGATTTCGTGCTTAACGTCAGCAACTAGGTCATATTTAACTGGACCGATACCGCCTTCGTTAACTGGCGTGTTACGCCATGCATTGTGTGAGAATTGAGAATCGATAGAAACACCGATCACTTCAACACCACGCTTTTGGAATTCTTCGAAACGCTTGTCAAAAGCGATAAGCTCTGAAGGACAAACAAAAGTGAAGTCTAGTGGGTAAAAGAATACAACCGCTTTTTTACCTTTAATACGCTCATGTAGATTATAGCTATCTACGATTTCACCATTACCTAGTACTGCTGCTGCTGTAAAGTCAGGAGCCTGACGGCCAACTAATACACCCATTGTTTTCTCCAAATAGTTAGGTTTAGTTCCAATATACAAATCGTTTTGTAATTTGATTTTAATTATTGAGGCGCTGTTTACGAAAAACAACCCCTTGAAAAAATTTGCCTCAGTTTATTCAGCTCTGAGGAAAAATAACAATCGAATTATCCGATAGGTACAATCTAAAAATTCGATGGGGCCAATATTTAGACAAAAAAAAGCCCCTTACGGGGCGTTTTAAATCATTAATCCATAATGTCATTGGGCATGTTGGCACGAATAACCTGCCATAGCTCACTTGACTGATGACCATATTTACGGATAAGCGCAATCGCTCTGTCGTAGTCGCCTTGCTCAGCCAATGCCGTTAAGTCACGGTAGAATTCTCTGGTTAATTTACGGATTTTTGGTTCAGAGAAGTAATGGCAGCCGATTTTCGAATAAAGGCCTCTAAAACCATTTAAAATCAACACATAAATTTTGTTACCGCCAGCAATTGCCAGCTGGTGATGTACTTGGTAATCATAATCTGCAAATGCTTCAGCCGTATCAGGTAGCTCCTGATATTGCGCCAGAATCTCAATCACTTTTTCAGCGTTTAGCTTAATCGCAGCACGTGTATAAATTGCACTGATGTTTGTTCTTGCAGACAATAATTGATCAGTTAACTCAGGGACTTTATCTTCATCAAGTCGCGCGAGTGCTTCTAAGATGTTTAGACCCGATGTTTCCCAGAAATTATTCACTCGTGTCGGTTTACCATGCTGAATCGTTAACCAACCGTCACGTGCCAATCTCTGTAATACTTCCCTTAAGGTTGTACGAGTCACACCGATAAGTTCTGACAGTTCACGCTCAGCCGGCAATATCGACCCTGGCGGAAACTCCCCATTCCAGATCGATTCTACTATATATTCCTCAGCAAATCCCGCTGGGCTCTTGGCTTTAAAAATTCTCATTTTGCACCACTTAAATTACAACCAAAGGCAAGATACATTCAGCGCAAGCGACACTTGGTAGCAGGCGCAGCATGATACTGCAACTCGTTAATCTACTGATTGTACCAGATGGATATAAAGTAACAAGCGCAAGTGTACATTGAAGGGATAGTAATTAGAGTTAAAGCAAAAAAGCCAAGACAATAAAGGCACATTGTTTTTGGTTAGTGGTATAAGAATACCCCTTACGTTATCTTCATTACTCTCTCAAGCTGGTGAAATAACATACGATATAAATTGGGAACTTAAATTCAAAAATAGTGACTAATGAAGGGTTTGTAACATAACCTTCAAAACACACTAAAAGGCAACCTAACGGTTAGATAGTCTCTGTATGGATCATATTAACGAGCAAATTGCTTGAAGCCTTTGCACGACATAGCCATAATAGTGACAAAAAAGGAGATATACATGTTTGATAGACTTGCGAGGTTTTCTCGCTCCACCACAGCTTGGGGATTATTGTTTTTAAGTGCACTTACTTTCGAAATCGTTGCACTATACTTTCAATATGCCATGGGCTTAGAGCCATGTGTGATGTGTATCTATCAAAGAACAGCTATGCTCGGCGTGTTAATTGCTGCTTTTATAGGCCTTTGTGGCACAAGCAACTATTTCGTTAGGCTAGGAGCTACGGCAGGTTGGGGAATTGCTGCAATTTGGGGGTGGCTACTTGCACGTGAACACTTAGACATGCAAACGACCACAGATCCTTTTGCATTTACTTGTGCCTTTGAGCCAAACTTCCCAGTTCCTTTACATGAATGGATCCCATCTTTTTTTGCAGTGACTGGTAGCTGCTCTAATATAGATTGGTCTTTTGCAGGGTTATCTATGCCAGGTTGGATGGAAGTGATCTTTGCTATTTACGCAATCGGCTTTTTGATATTTGCACCACTCATTATTTTTAAGAAGTAACATTGAGAGAAATATGATTTTTAGACTCAGCCAAATACCTGAACTTTCTACATTATCACTGCGCGAAAAACAGCAAGTGAAGGCAATAGCACTTTCTTTGCTATCTGCCAAAAGTAAGGTCATATTGGCTATATGCAAACTGGCTTTACTCACCCCTCTGTTTATGGCATTGGCTTACTTTGAAGGCTGGTCACTTCTTCCTGTATTGCTTGTCGCAGGTATTGCATATCCATTGCTAACAGCACCAATTGAAGTGCAGTTTGCGCTTAAAAACTTAAATCAAGCCCTATCACAATTTAAGCAGAGCCAAAACTAGGCTCTGCCCCATCTCTTTACTCTAACACGACATGAGCCTGAATTTTATCTATTAGCCCCTTGCCTATCCCTTTCACTCTCCCCAACTCTTGAATATCGAAAAACAGCCCTTCTAACTCTCTCGAACGAATAATTGCTTGCGCTTTTGCTCTGCCTATTCCCGGCAGTTTCATTAGCTCTTCAACTTTTGCTGTATTTACATTGACCTGAAAAACAGGTTGAGAGAAGTTGTCGACCTCCGGTGACTGTGCCTGTGCCTGTGCCTGTGCCACATTAAAAAACAATAGAACAACCAGTAGAAATCCAATATTCAATACATGCTTTGACATTCAGTTTATCCTTAAAAATTCGTGAGTTTCAAATTGCTTATCATTTTTAAATAAGCTACCTAACCATAGGATTTACCTCCTTCTTTTGTAAAATACCTACTAATATTTTCATTGTATTTTTTTCATATGGATCGTCTAATTGGAGACTATAAGTTGCAATAATATCAAATACAGTTTACTGTATAAAAAAACAGTGTTTTATGGAGGGGTAATTATGGCTGTTATAGTAAAGTATGTGGTTGAAAGAAATGGAGTAGAGCGAATGACATTTACTAGCAAAAAAGAGGCGGATGCCTACGATAAAATGCTGGATGTGGCAGAAGCGCTTGAAGGGATGCTTGATAAGGTAGACGTACCACTTAGCGAGCAACAAGTAGAGTCTTTAGCACTCGAAATGGCAAAATATAAAGACGACTTTATCTCTGTACTTAAAGGCACTAAACCATCAGCAGAAAAAGAGCCAAAAAAATCAGCAAAGAAAGCTGAGGAAGACAGTGACGACAAAGTAACGGCTATTAAGCAAGCATAACACTTTTATCTCTTTACTTACTTATTCGATCCAAAAACGCAAAAACGCCGAGCTATCAATATAGCTCGGCGTTTTAGTCTGCGTTAAATCAACTGAGTATTATTTTAATACTGCTGCGACTGCATCTGCAAAATAATCAATATTGCTGTGACTAATGCCCGCAACATTTACACGGCTAGAGCCCACAATATAAATTGAATACTCTTCACGAAGACGATCAATTTGCGCTTTATTAATACCTAAGAAAGAGAACATACCATGCTGACGCTCAATGAAAGAGAAGTCATGACCTGTATTTCTTTGCTCAAGACTATCTTTAACAAGGCTACGAAGACCATTAATACGATCACGCATCTCAGCAAGCTCTTGATGCCATTGCTGCGTTAATTCATCACTCGATAGAATCGTATTTACAATATCAGCACCATGTGCAGGTGGCATTGAATAAATGCTACGAACAACGCTTAGCAATACTGAGTTTGCAACATCCGCATTCGCTGCGTCTTTTGAAATGATTGAACATGCACCAATTCGTTCACGGTAAAGACCAAAGTTTTTAGAACATGAAGAACAGATAATCATCTCTTCTACTGTCTGAGCCAATAAACGAAGACCGTTTGCGTCTTCGTCTAAGCTAGTACCGAAGCCCTGATATGCAATATCTACTAATGGCGTGAAGCCTACTTCTTTAGCAAGATCTGCGAAAATTTGCCATTGCTCTGCATTGAGGTCCATACCACTCGGGTTATGACAACACGCGTGCACTAAAACAACATCGCCTTTAGGTACTTGCTTTAATGTATCAATCATCTCATCAAAAAGCAGACCTTTGTTTTCATAATCGTAGTACGGGTACTCTTTTACAGTTAAGCCAGCCGCTTCAAACAAACTAATGTGGTTTGCCCATGTTGGGGTAGTTACCCATACTGTCGCATCTTTGTTACAACGCTTGATGAATTCAGCTGCAACACGCAATGAACCTGTACCACCTGGTGTTTGTGCCGTACGAACGCGATTAGCAAGTAATGTTGTATGGCTATCGCTTAATAGCAACTGCTCCATCTTTGTACAGAAATCTAAATTACCTGCTAATCCAATATACGATTTTGTTGTTTCATTTTCTAAACGAAATGCTTCTGCTTTTTTAACCGCTTTTAAAACTGGCGTAGCACCCTGCTCATCTTTATATACACCAACACCTAAATCAATTTTGTTAGGGTTATCGTCTTGCTTATAAGCTGCCATTAGGCCCAAAATAGGATCTGTTGGTAATGGTTTTAGTTCTGAAAACATGTGTATTTTATTCCTATTAAAACTGATACGCACAAAATTCACAAAGACGAAAAGTCGCTCACAGTATTGTAAGCTCGCCTCTATTTACCTAAATATTTAACTCAATATTACGTAGCAATTGTGGGGGTTATAGTTGCCATAATACTAACACAATTTAACAAGAACACGAGCCTTGTTACTTGGGAAGGTAATGCGTTATTTTCATGCAAGCCGCGACAAGTACAGATAAATTGTCAGCAGTAAAAAAGTCTTTACTAAAAGCTTCTGCGTCAATGATCCCGATACAATCAAGCTTGTCATTTAATAGCGGTATGCAAACCTCCGCTTGTACTTTTGGGTCGCAGGTATAATACTCGCCACCCTGCGCAATATATTCAGGAATATTATTGATAATGCGAGACTTTTCAGAAAGTACCGTTTGAATATTATTGGATGTTGCCGCAAACTGCTCATTGATAGGGAATAATGGACGACTAGGTGCACCATTGTACGCAAGCTTAAGTAACTGTTGCTCACCGTCAACTTGTCTTGACTGATAAATACCGAACCACTCTACACCGGTCTTATTCGTCACAAACTCGACAATTGTTTGAAGCTTAGACAATAAAACGTCATTTTCTTGCGTTCGCTCTATAACCGCTTCCAATTCAAATGGTGCTTCTTGTAAATGACCAAACAAACTACAACTTCCCCCCTCGCCGAGTTCTGGTATTTGATAAGACCAGATCGTTTGAGCTTGATGTGATGCTAAATAAGCATCCAATGCATCAAGCTGTGATTGAACAAGTGTATGGTCAAGGGAAGTTTGTGTTTTATCTAAGTATGCAGAAATCATTTAGCCATCCAAACATCTATATATCTAAAAGCAATTTAACACGCAAATGTCTCTTTGACTATAGAAACACGCATGTTTTTTACTATTGAATATAAAAGAAAGGGAATGTTGTAAAAGAATTTCAATATAAAGAGGCTATTAAGAATAAGCATCTAATCTAGCGAATACACCAATTTAACTTCGTTGCCAATTCGGTTGTAGCTGACGCTGTCTGCAATTTCTGACAACAACTGAACACCCCGCCCATGTTCATTAGATAATGCACTATCACTTGGTAACTCAGGTTGAGAAAAACCTCTGCCTGAGTCTTTGATATCAAACGTAATTGAACGCTTTTCGGGGCTATAAAAAGCCGCAATTTCAATAGACGCTTCTGTGAGCTTAGACAATGCATCCGCACGCTGTGTGTAGTATTCCAAGAATCCATCTTCTTGATTTTTTAACTCTGAACTGATCCCCAACACACCATGATCCAAAGAGTTATTGTATGCCTCAGACAACAATAGAAATATATTAGAGCGATGCGCATCTACGCCTTCCACATTGCTAAGCACATTCACCACTTCCAGAACTGGATCTGTTATTTTCATTTGCTCAGCGTCCAAAGAAACCGCAACTTCAAAAGGTAAAGAAGAATAATGTGTCTCACCTGACTGCTCAGCATCAGCTGGCAAGCAATTGATAATTGCGATACTTAAATCATCCTGCTGCTCAGCATGCTGTGCGTAGTTTCTCACATTATCGATTACATCCTGCGTCGTAATGGACGGTGTGCTTTGCAACGTATCTATAAACCGCCCTTCACCAAACATTTCACCATCCGGCCCTTCGCTTTCAATGATGCCGTCTGTTGCCATGACCAGACGTGTACCTCTATCAACTTCAAAATGTAAAATTGTTCTTTCGAACTCATCGTCATCTAAAATCCCCAGAGCCATGTGTTGAGACTCCACAGTTTTTAAAACACGACCATCTTCATTGACCAAATAAACATCAGGGAGTCCTCCAAGCCAAGCAGAAATATTTTTGCCCGAAGAACTCAGTTCAATGATGGCAGCTGCACAGAACATATGACCTGGTAATAAAGTATAAAGGGAACTGTTCAACTCCGTCGCGATATCACCGACAGCCATACCCTTTTGCACCATAGTATAGAAAATTCTCGATGCAGGCAGCGCGCCAACCGCTGCTGCAAGGCCATGACCGGTAAAATCGCCTAGTAAACAATAAAACCCGCCAATAGGGCTTTTTGCCATCAGGAACATATCACCATTAAACATAGATGCCGGAGACAAGTGAAAGTCACAGAGTCTATCAAACCTTTCTTGCCCTGAGAGCGCATTACGGAAGATATGCTCAACAATCTCATGCTCTCGTTCTGTTTGGTTGTAGTGGTATTCCAACTGCTTTTTTTGTTCGTGAGCTTCTTTACTCAGCTTTCTGGTCCGAGCATGAGCACGGATCTTTGCTGAGAGAATAATTCTGTCAAAAGGCTTGTGAATAAAGTCATCCCCACCCACTCTCAAGCATTTCTCAAAGCTGGCATGGTCTTCAAGGGCGGTGATAAAAATGATGGGTAAATACACATCACCTGCGTATTCTTTAATTTTTGGTGCGGTCTCGAAGCCATTCATTACTGGCATCATCACATCTAACAGGACAATATCAACCTCATGCTGATGCAGTAGTGCCAACGCCTCTTGACCGTTATTAGCAACCAATACATCATAATGCTGCTGCTCAAGCATTGCCGTCAGCAACCTGCAATTGAGGGGTTGATCATCAACCACTAAAATAAGCATGCTAAATTAAGCTCTGCTAATCAATTTCAAATTTTTTATCAAATCTTGAAATTTGCAATATCTTTTTCAATTGTGGCCGGCAATTGCTAATTTGAATGCTGCCCACCGAATCTCCGAGCGTCTTCTTCATATTTAACAACATACCGAGCGCCGAGCTATCCATGTAATCTGTATCTCGCAAATCAACAACGACTTTCTCGGTTTCATCATTCACTTCAGCATAAGCTTGGCGAAATGATTGTACTAAATTGAAGTCAAACTTCCCTTTAATCTGAATTGTTAAAGTCTTTCCGTCAGCTGAAGCATTTTTGCTCAGGCTCATTGCAAGCTCCTACTCTAAATTTAGTATTGTTATCCATCTTTATGTTTTAAATATAATCGGATTACGTAATTTCGCCAAAAAAATATAACGACATAAAACACTTTTTGTTAGTATCCAAAATAATGTAACTAGTTTGGAGTGAACAATGTCAGATGGTCGTTTAGTGTATTCTACCGAGCTGGGTCGAATTAAACCAGAAGACGAACAGCCACAGCAAGAAGTGAAACTTTTTAAAGATGGTCATATTCGTATCGAACGTCAAACCAAAGGTCGAAAAGGAAAAGGCGTTATGCTGGTCGTTGGCATTGATCCTGCTGAGCACGATCTAAAAAAATTAGCTAAACAGCTAAAAAGTAAAATGGGCCAAGGTGGCGCAGTCAAAGAAGGCGTAATTGAAATTCAAGGTGATGACCGAGAGAAACTAAAAGGCTTGCTTGTCACACAAGGGTTTAAAGTGAAAATCGCAGGGGGTTAACTCCCTGCAGCTTTCATTATCTCTGGCTTTTGAGCAAACACCCCTTCCTCAGTAAGGGGAGCACTATAATAGTAGCCCTGTACAATATGGCAGTTATTTCTCTGTAAAAACGCAACCTGTTCGGCTGTTTCGACCCCTTCAGCAACCACTTTCATACTCAGCTTTTGTGCCATGGCAATAATTGCAGCGGTTATTTCCATGTCGTTGGTATCTTGCGGAATATCTTTTACAAATGATCTATCTACTTTCAGTACATCAACAGGAAAACGTTTCAAATAACTTAAGGATGAATACCCCGTACCAAAGTCGTCAATAGACAAAGAGACGCCTAATTTTTTCATCTCTTTCAGTTGTTCTATTGCCGCTTCCACATCACCCATGAGCATACTTTCCGTCAGCTCGAGATGTAACATGGAAGGTGAAAGGTCTACTTCACTCAATGTTTGCGATATAGTGTCTATTAAATTTGCATCTTTAAATTGGCGGGCCGAGAGGTTTATCGCAATATCCGCGGTGTACCCTTTAGATTTAAGCACCGCCGAAAAGCGACATGCTTCCTTTAATACCCAGGTGCCAATTTCAACGATTAAACCTGTCGCTTCTGCAATGGGGATAAATTTTGTTGGCGGAATATTGCCTTCAGTCGGATGCTTCCATCTTATTAAAGCTTCATAGCCCAGTATTTTCCCAGTTCGACTATCTATCTGAGGTTGATACTGTAAAGAGAATTGCTGGCTTTTTATCGCCTGCCTTAGTTCATTTTCAATGTGTAACCGCTCATTTGCCGCAGCATTTAGCTCTTGTGAATAAAAATGGAACGTATTTCGACCTTTTGCTTTTGCTTCATACATTGCCAAATCTGCATGCTTAAGTAACTGCTCTTCTTCTTGGCTATCAAATGGGGCAAGCGTAATGCCAATACTTGCACTAACAATCACTTCATTATTGCCTAATAAAATTGGCTGGCTAAGCGTTTTTTGAATCGTATGTGCCACATCCATCGCATTATCACGCGTGCTGATCCCGCTTAACAATACAGCAAATTCATCTCCCCCTAACCGAGCAATCGTGTCCTCTGCTCTTAACCTTTGCTTGAGCCTATCTGCAACCTCAACTAACAGCCTATCGCCAGCATCATGTCCAAGTGTATCATTAATACGTTTAAACTCATCCAAGTCGAAATAAAACAGTGCAAATGCGTAATGACCACGAGACGCCAGCGCCATAGACTTTCTTAACTGCATGCGAAAGAAGGTGCGATTTGCTAACCCCGTTAACGTGTCAAAATATGCAAGTTCTTCCATTTTCCTTTGGCTTTCTTTAACAAAGGAAATATCCTGTGCTGAGGCAACATAGCTTGAAATCCGACCGCCATTTTCACGAATTGGCGATATGCTCAAACTAACCCAAATTTGGTCGTTATTACTGCTTTGCAGCAATGTGTCTCCACGCCAGTAATTTCGACTCTTCAAATCAAAGTCAATATCATCAATTAAAATGGCCATCTCGTTGGAAATAATCCCTAGCAGAGGAGAGTCTAAGAAATGTGATTCTGGGAACCCCGTCATCTCGACCATTTTTGGATTGACGTACTCTATCTTAAAGCGTTCATTAGTGATCACCACACCGGTGCCCGAAAATGCAACCGCTTTAGAGAGGCGATTAGCCGCTTTTTCAGCTATTTCCTTCTCACTGATACGTTGGTTTAAGCCATTAACTAACTTTTTAATATCGTCACTCATATCATTGAATGACGCATTTAAGAGCCCAATTTCATCGTCACTGTCTGTTAACTTAGGATGGTCCCACTGCCCTCGACCAAAACTGATTAAAACTTTAACCAGCTGATTAATACGCTTTAAAATTAAGTGGTAAATTACTTGGTGTAGCAACATCGCCACGAAGCCAGCATACAACACAAAAAGGCCGAAAAATTTAACTTTGAGCTCCTCGAGCGCATACAAAGCCGTATCTCTGCGTTTATACATGCCTACATACCAATCAAGCTCTCCTAGGTGGATAATATTGGCAATATGACCTGCTTTATCGTAAATAAATTCATCCTGATAGCTAGGCAAATTAACTTTAAGCGCAGTCTCAACAACACGTTGAACGGCTTTAGGTAATACATCTTTTGCCTGTAATTCAGGGTGCTCGGTAGGCGTTAATAAGTTAGGGGCTGATATAATTCTGCCCTGCTTATCAAAAATAATATAACTCTGTTCATTAGTAGGTTTAGGCAAATGGGACAATAACGTTTCTAATTCCAAATCACTGCCTGTAAAGCCTCGATAAACATCGCCTTCATATAAAGGCACTAGAATACTGACAACCCACTTATTCCATATCGGGTCGTGGTGAACGTCTGACCAAACGGCTTCTCTGGTTGGATTTAATTCTTCACGCAAAAGTGGCTGGGCATGGATATTCGCCTGCCTGTTTTGCGCGCTATCCAGCAACACTGAATTCGGAGGCGCAATGCGTACGAAGTTCTCAGTGGTATAGAGATAAAAATTGAAAAAATCTTGGAGTAAAATGGGTGAGAGCGTGTTCCATAGCTTTTCGGTCTTTTGAAATAACGCTTTTTCAGCGTCTGACAATTTATCTTTAAGTATGTATGCAGCAGACATTCCATTTGCTGCGACACTATGCACCTTGCCATCAAGTGAGGTTAAAGGCAGCTCTATGTCAATGGAGGAATCAGGCAGAGGCAGTAACACTTTTGAAACCACCACATTGGTCTGTTGTGCAAGATTCTTCTTGAGCTCTAAATACTGTGAAAACTGCTGAAGCATCTGCTCACTAAGGTCATGCAATTGGACAAACTCGGCTTCAACTAGGTGCTTTTCTTCAGACTTCAGCATCAACGCAGCCGCAAAGACACCTGCAATGACACACACCGCGGAAATCAAAATTGATAATTTCACACTGAGAGAATTAGCACCAAAACGCGAAGGAGGACGACGATTGCCCACGATAAACTCTTTACCCTGTTATGTTTTTTTTCATATATTGACTTGAATATATCAGATCACACAAATCGTAGCCAATGCATTTATAGTATAATTTAAAATACCTTGTTGTAATTGGCTTAATATCTGTGTTAATAATATTGATAACACTGAAATTTCAAATTGAATAGATTATGAACTTATTTGCGCGCCGCTATTTTTTCTTTTTTAGCTTCTTTAGGTGAAGAGGCTTAACTGTTTGCGCGTAAAAACGAATAGCTAAGCCTCCCAACATCTGGGGGGCTTTTTTTTTGGCAAAATGGGAGTGAGGACCATGACGCAAGACACTTTAAATGCATTGAGAACAGAGATAAACGAAATAGACTCTGAACTACTGGTGCTACTGGCAAAACGCAGAAGGATCAGCCACGGAGTACTGGAGTATAAGATTAACAATAACAAACCTATCCGCGATGAAGAGCGAGAACTCGCTCTGCTAGAAAAGTTAATCAGTTATGGAAAATCGCTTGGTCTTGATCCTTTTTACATCAACAACGTTTTTCAGGTCATACTAGAAGACTCGGTACTTAATCAACAGGCACTTCTGCAAAAGAGCTTAAACCCAGATGCAGTGAATGATACTCACCGCGTAGCATACCTAGGTGGACAGGGTTCCTATAGCCAATTGGCGTGCCACAAATACTTTAGCCGCCGTCCTGGTAAAGTGGTCGAGCTCGGTTGCCAGTCTTTTGAAGAGATCACTACATCTGTTGAACATGGTAAAGCTGATTTTGGCATTCTTCCCATTGAAAACACCAGCTCAGGTAGTATCAATGAAGTGTTTGATTTAATGCAACATGCGCAAGTGTCTATCGTTGGAGAGGTCACACATAGCGTTGAACATTGCTTGCTGGCAAAACCTGGCATCGAACTAAAAGATGTGAAAAAAATCTTTGCTCATCCCCAGCCATTTGCTCAATGTAGTCGTTTTTTACAAAGCCTAGCCGATGTCATTCATGAAACCTGCGATTCAACCTCCAGCGCAATTAAATTTGCTGGTGAATGTGATCACAGTGCCGCTATAGGCTCAGCACAAGCGGGACGCTCTCAAGGCTTAGAAGTCATTAAAAGTGAACTGGCTAATCAGGCTGAAAATCACAGCCGCTTTATTGTCGTTGCAAGAAAGCCACTACAAGTCTCGACTCAAATACCAACGAAGACGAGCCTTATCATGGCAACCAAACAACATGTTGGCTCACTCGCAGATGCATTAATGGTATTTAAAGAAAACAGTATCAATATGACAAAACTAGAATCACGTCCCGTGCCAGGAAACCCTTGGGAGGAAGTGTTTTATGTTGACCTTCAAGCAAACATTGCTGACCCACAAGTACAAAAAGCACTTGAAGCTCTCAAAGAGCATACCCAAACGGTGAGAATACTAGGATGTTATCAAAGTGAGTCGCTCAAAGCGGTTGACCCGATTTAAAGCGGCATTCTGGAACTCAAGGCACAAGTACACCACTGACTGAAAATATGAAAAAAGCGCTATTTACATAGCGCTTTTTTGCTTTACGAAGCAAGTTCGTCTAACACTTTAGCGTCGTTGGCTTTATTTAATATCCCTCGACTTTGTGCTAAGAAAGTATGTGCACTGTCAGAGAAATAAGTTTGTGCTTTGTCAAAGCCATCGATCAAGGCTTGCTTATCACCTTGTTTTAACCTCTGAAGTGTTTGTTCAAAGGTATCTTGATAACTTGCAAGTAACCCTTCGACATCTTCAAACTGGGCAAGCATAATATCCGCATACAATTCAGGTGACTGCGCGAATAAGCGACCAACCATCATCAGCTCTAATTGATATATAGGTGAGGAGCAGCTGCGCAGTTCCTCTAATGTATGACATTGTTTCGCTAAAAACTGTCCATATACAAACGTTGTTAAGTGGCGCATAACTTGAATAATTTGCATGGCTTGGTCATGCCTTTTCGCTTCCATCGGCACAATATGGCACCCCCATATTTGCAACTGCTTTAGCAAGCCACCGCACGCTGATTCATCCCGCCCATGACATGCAACCACCGTTTGCTTAACCCAGTGTGAAATATCCGGACCGAACATAGGGTGTAATCCAACCACGGGGCCAGGATGCTTATTGAGCAGGCTTTTTAATGGCCCCTGCTTTACAGATGTAATGTCAGCCAAAATACAGTCTGGAGCGAGTGGTGGCAAATCGGCTATGACTTGCTCTAAAGTATTTATCGGTACACTGACCAGAACTAACTTGGCGTCCGCCAAAATCGAATGAGCATCAGCCTGCTGAGATTTATCAAGTATTTTAACCTCATAACCTGAACGTATAAATTGTTTGGCAAACAGCTGACCCATCGCACCTTGACCTCCAACAATCACAATCGGGGACAAGTCAGGGGCTGCGCATGCCAACTTACTTTGCTGATTTTCATAAGCCTCTCGCATCATTCGACGCAGAATATCTTCTACCAACTCTGGATTAACGCCTTTTTCCTCAGCTTGCTGACGGCGAGCGGCAATTAGTGCCGCTTCTCTTTCCGGTGCATGCAAGGCTGCCCCCTTTTGCTGCTTGATTTGGCCAACCTGCTCGGTCAGCCTCCTTCGCTCAGCGAGTAGACTCACCAGTTCGCTATCACAACGATCTATCTGGATACGCAACTCATCTAGGCTTAAGTTTTCTCTCATCCCCATACCGTAAACCTTAATTTACACCAGTAAATAATAAATTACATCCAGTCTAACAGGACGAATTTTATTAAGAAAGCGTCAATTTGTTTCTTCATACTATTGTAGGGTACAAACGGAGAATTTTTATACTAAGTAGAAAAGAAGGTGAGGCGATGAAATTGGGAAGTCTGGATTATTTTGAAAAGTTTTAGGCCTAAAATCAAACAGACCGCATAAAGCGGTCTGTTTGTTAAGCATAGGTAGTATGCGCGTATTAGTTAAGTTTTTCTTTAATACGTGCAGATTTACCAGAACGCTCGCGTAAGTAGTAAAGCTTAGCACGACGAACCGCACCACGACGCTTAACTGTAACGCTGTCAACCAATGGGCTGTGTGTTTGGAAAACACGCTCAACACCTTCACCGCTTGAGATCTTACGAACAGTGAAAGATGAATGAAGTCCACGGTTACGCTTAGCGATTACAACACCTTCAAAGGCCTGTAGACGCTCTTTGTTACCTTCTTTTACACGTACCTGTACAACTACTGTATCACCAGCGCCGAATACTGGTACGTCTTTTTTAAGCTGCTCTTCTTCAAGCGCTTTAATAATATTTTGGTTTACTTTTGCCATTTTATTTCTCACATTCCTAGGAGTAACTGTCTTCTAGCCACAAGCTTCATGTTCTTGCTGAAATTCAACAAGAAGTCTTGCTTGCTCCTCAGTCAGAGCTAGGTTACGCAACAAGTCCGGACGGCGTAGCCAAGTCCTGCCTAATGACTGCTTTAAGCGCCATTTTGCAATTTCTTTATGGTTCCCACTGAGTAATACAGCAGGGACCTGCTTTCCATCCAATGTTTCAGGCCGAGTATAGTGAGGGCAATCTAACAGGCCATCCGAAAATGAATCCTGCTCAGCAGACTGATTGTGACCAAGCACACCAGGCACTAATCGCGCAACTGCGTCAATAAGTGTCATGGCAGGCAATTCGCCACCACTGAGAATAAAATCACCGATAGACCATTCTTCGTCTACATGAGACTCAATGATCCGTTCATCTATACCTTCATATCGACCCGCAACTAAAATCAATTTTTCAGACGTCGCTAATTCAGCAGCGCCTTGTTGATCTAGTTTGCGTCCTTGTGGAGACATGTAAATTACTTTTGCACCATCACCAGCCGCAGCTTTTGCATCTAGAATGGCTTTTTCGAGTGGCTCTACCATCATCAACATACCCGGACCACCGCCATAAGGGCGATCATCCACTGTACGATGCTTATCGGTCGCATACTCTCTTGGGTTCCAACAATTGAACTCAATCAAACCGTTTTTCACAGCTCGACCAGTTACACCTTGCTGAGTAATTGCATCAAACATTTCAGGGAACAACGATACAACGCCGACCCAAAGTTTTTGCTGTTCACTCATTAAAATGCCGGATCCCAATCAACCGTAATTTCACGTTCTTCATGCTTAACTTCAACAATGACAGAATCTGTCAAAAATGGAATTAAGCGTTCAGTCTGACCAAATGCATCTTTTTTGTTCGCTTTCACAACCAAAACGTCATTCGAGCCAGTCTCCATAAGGTCATCGACATGACCTAAGTTATAACCTTTATTGGTTACAACCGTCATACCAATTAAGTCTCGCCAATAAAACTCCCCTTCAGGTAATTCAGGAAGCTGCTCACTATTAACGGCGATTTCAGCATTGGTGAATGCCATTGCTTCGTCTCTGTCGTTAATGTTCGCAAATTTAGCGATGAAACCCTTGTTGTGGCGACGCCAGTCACTCACTTCAAGAGCTTGCCATTTACCTTGTTGCCCTATCAACCATGGGCTGAAATCGAAGATCCCTTGGGGATCATCAGTAAATGAATGCACCTTAAGCCAACCCTTAATACCGTAAGGGGCACCTAATTTGCCGACAACGAGTGTCGAGGTGTTATCTTGACTCATGGTTACACTTACGCCTATTAAGCCGCTTTACGAGCGTCTTTAACTAACTTAGCTACGCGATCTGAAAGAGATGCGCCCTGACCTACCCAGTGATCAACACGAGCAAGATCTAGACGAATTTTTTCTTCCTGACCAGAAGCGATTGGGTTAAAGAAACCTACTTTCTCGATGAAACGACCGTCACGCGAGAAACGGCTATCCGCAACCACGATTTGATAGAATGGACGCTTTTTAGCGCCGCCACGTTGCAAACGAATAGTTACCATACCGTCCTCTACATAGATTGACTGTTTTCATTAATAAGATAAAACTTCCCACTACGGGAAGCTGGGGAATTGTACGAGTTTTTCTCAACAATGCAAGTATGTTTTAGATTTAATTCTCAATCTTGACATACCTAGGTCGGTTTAGACCTAAAATGCACACATCATTTGGCTTCGTACCCGCCAAAATAAAGAAACGGATGCTGTTGAAAACACCCGTTTAAATGCTCAAGCAAAGCGCAAAACACCTTGCTCGCAGGGAGACATTACATCCTAGAAGGTATATTTAGCATTAATCGCAAAATTACGTCCCGGCTGCGTGTATTGCTCTAGGTTCGCGTCAGCGGCTTGCCCAGCAACACTCTCATAAGGGATATATTCTTTATCTAATAGGTTAAATACACCGGCATTAAATCGTAGGTTACCGAAGTCATACTCAGCAAAGAGGTCAACGGTACCCCAGCCACCTGTCTTAATATCGTCCTCTGCTGGGACCTTAGTCATACGTTTAGCCGCTTTAAACGCAGCCGTAACCGACCAGCTATCCATTTCATAGCGCGCTTTTACAAAACCGTTAAGTGGACTAATAGAACTTAGATATTCATTCGTTTCTTTATCTTTACCTTGTACATATGTAAGACCAGTGTCTACAGAAACGTTATCATTTACCCAAACTGTAAAGTTGGCCTCTAGCCCTTTAATTTCTACTTCACCAATATTGTGATACTGATAATAGGTTTTAGGTGGCATATTTGGAGTTTGACTGGGTTCAACACGCACTACTTTATTTGCAATAAAGTCATCAAACTTAGTATTAAATAGTGTTACGGAAAACTGCTTTGAGTCAAACCCACCTTTTACACCAAATTCTATACTGTCACTCGTCTCTGGATCTAACTCAGGATTCGGTAAGATCTGGTAAAATGGCTCAACACCGTGGCTTTGATAAGCTAGATCATGAGGTGGAATTTTAAAACCTCGAGAATATTGCGCAACAACATTCACATTGTCTGACACTGCATATACTAATCCAAGCTTTGGCGATAGCGCAGTTTCACTGATATCTCCAAACTCTGTACCTTCATAAAGCTCACTTTGTTTTGCATCCATATCATACTTATCAAGACGCAAGCCCGCGTTCAATGTAACAGCATCTGACAAAGCAATATTATCTTGTACAAAAAGCCCCAACATGGTGGTATCTGCACCAGGGAATGTTTTTTGTCCCTCATTATCAAGCACTTTATTACCTTGTGCATCGATTCGGGTTTTTAGACGCGGTCTTGATGTTTCATAGCCATCATAGTCAAAGCCATAAACAAGTTGATGTGACAGTGAACCAAACTCTAACTGCTTATCTAATACCAATCGCGTACCGAAGATAGACTGTTCGAAACGATAATCGTTGTAATCCGTGTAAGGCCCAATACGGCTGCGGCTTCCATCATTGGCACGGATCTGATTACTGACTTGTTCAAAGTCAGTAAAGTAAACTTGTGCACTTAAGTTATCGTAAAAACTGGTCGCTGTTGAAGTATCAAACTCTAATGACAAAGAAAGGCTTTCGTTATCATCCTTTGTTTCATATTCAGTGGCTGTTATCACCTGCTCACTATCTTGGTCGAAGTAATCAACCGTCGCCAAAATGCGCTCACTCTCTGTCAGTGTAAACTCCGACTTCAGCAATAACGCATTTGAGGTGTAATCAAAACCAGGGAGGTTTTCTTGAAAATTCTGTGTTTCTTGACCCTCTCTGCGCGTCACTTGAATAGCAGTGGCGTTGGTATCACTAAGTTGCTTAGCAAAGGTCGCCGTGGCGCTCCTTTCTGAGTTAACACCATAATAGCCAATGCCAATTTGAGCATGACTGTCTTCACCAGCCAAATAGTCAGAAGGATCTTTTGTCGAGATAACAATAATACCGCCAAGTGCATCCGAACCATAAAGAGACGACGCAGCGCCTTTTGCGACTTCAATTTGCTTAATATTGTCGACGTCAAAATAACCTCGACCAATAATTAGGCCACCACCACCAGAATAGGCATCATTTAAACGGCGTCCATCTTTCACATAAACGACACGATTTCCACCGATACCACGAATATTGAGCGCTTGGGCTTCACCTGCAGAGCCCGTAGTTGTAATCCCTGTTTGATACTTAAATGCACTATTTAAGTCCACTGCTAACTCACGTTCAATTTCTTGTTCGGTGACAACATTCACAGAACCCGCTACATCCTCAAGCTTTTGCTCAATACGCGACCCTGATACTACGATAACCTCGCTATCTTTTTCAAATTGCTCCGCAACTGAACTTGGCGCAGTAAACACTGCTGCTGCAATACTTAGCGAAATAGTAGTTTGTTTAAACATTATCTTTTAACCTCAAACAGGAAGAACGAATAAATTTCGCTGTGCACTATAAAGGTATTTCCCAATTATCGCAAACGATAATTATTTGCATTTCTATAATCATGTAGATTTTAATTCTGCGAGAATGTATTATTACCGTCATTGGATACACGGACTCATAAGGGATTTATCAGTCACTCATACTGCCCTGCAAACGCGCAGTAAAGAGTCAAGAACTCAAGTAATTAACACGTGAGAGAACAATGAAACATACCCTTTATATTAGTATTTTACTGATGCTGAGTAGCTTCGCTGCGAACGCAGAACGCTTGGTCGTCGCAGGTGGCACCATTACAGATATCGTCTATGCACTCAATGCAGGAGAGTCTGTGGTTGCAGTGGACACCTCAAGTACATGGCCACCAAAAGCCACAACCCTGCCCAAGGTTGGCTATTATCGTGATTTAGCCGCAGAAGGCATTTTATCGCAAAAGCCAACCATGATTTTGACTCTAGAGGGTGCCGGCCGCCCTGAAGTACTCAGCCAAATTAAAAGCACCGGGGTGCCACTCAAGTTGTATGAAAAGCCAAAACATATTCAGGGCCTTTTCACACTGATCAATGAAGTCGCAGCCGATCTCAATAAACAACCTCAAGCAGAACAGTTGATCAATGGTTTAAAAACTCAACTACCAAGTAAACCTAAGCGGTCAAACACTAAAGCACTGTTTATTCTCTCTGCTGGCGAAAGAGGCGTGATGGTCGCAGGTAAGGAGACTGTGCCAGATATCTTATTTGACTATACAGGCATCGAAAATATCGCTGTACATAATGGATTTAAACCCTTTAACCGTGAAGCATTATTAGTCAGCAACCCTGATTTTATTGTGGCACCCAGTCATGTTGTCTATGGCGCAGGCGGCCCAGAAAAGTTTTGTCAGCAAGCATCCCTTGCTTTAATCCCAGCTGCGAAGGAATGTCGTCTACTAGTTATGGATTCTCTTATGGCACTCGGTATGACTACTCGATTACCTGAAGCCATTG
This sequence comes from Pseudoalteromonas luteoviolacea CPMOR-1, assembly GCF_001625685.1. Classification (GTDB taxonomy): domain Bacteria; phylum Pseudomonadota; class Gammaproteobacteria; order Enterobacterales; family Alteromonadaceae; genus Pseudoalteromonas; species Pseudoalteromonas luteoviolacea_K. Next base: position 94,085 of record NZ_AUYC01000031.1, read on the forward strand.
CCAAACTAGACGCATTTCATCGTAAGCAGGCATTATGAGCAACACCACACTTCCCCTTTTAAATTCAAAACAACATTTAAAATGGTATTGGCTAAGCAGCTTATTGCTGCTTAGCCTAGCTTGGCTCTCTCTTAGCAGCGGTCCTGTTGGGTGGGACTGGAAAATGCCCATCGCATGGCTATTACCAGAGTCCATGACAATGGACATTAATGAGCTGCAAATGAGTGTTGTATCACAAATTAGATTACCTCGATTACTGCTCGCCATTTTAGTTGGCTCCGTGCTTGCCTGTAGTGGCGCGGCTACACAAGCGCTGTGCCGTAACCCATTAGCCGACCCCAGTTTAATGGGTGTCACTGGTGGCGCTGCAGTTGCGGCCATTGCTGTCATCGCCTTAGCCCCCAAGGTCAGCTTTATTCATGAAGCCATGGTCGCGCCTGCTGCATTCGTAGGCGCACTCACTATCACATCTGTCATTTACCGGCTTGCTAACCATCAAGGTCAGGTTCAAATCACGACATTATTATTAGCTGGTGTCGCCATTAACGCCATTGCCATGGCCATCATCGGCTTATTCAGCTTTTTTGCTGATGACAGTTCATTACGCCTGATGACTTATTGGCAAATGGGCTCTTTAGGCGGCGCAAGTTGGTCAGCAATGATTTATGGTGCCCCTCTTATTATCATTAGTACCATCATACTGATTATGAAGAAACGCCAAATAAATGCACTGATGCTAGGCGAAAGAGATGCAAGACACCTTGGTGTTAATGTAAAACGCCTAAAAACCGAGGTTGTCTTTCTCGTTGCGCTCGGTGTCGGCGGTGCTGTAGCAATGGCTGGAATGATTGGCTTTGTTGGCTTAGTCGTTCCTCATATCGCACGCCTATTGGTAGGTCCAGATCTGCGAAAAATGCTGCCATTAAGTATGCTATTAGGATGCTTACTGATGTTATTAGCAGATTGGATTGCACGGCTTATTGTCGCACCTTCTGAGTTGCCGATTGGTATCGTCACAGCGCTCTTTGGCGCACCATTTTTTATCTATCAGTTAGTGAAGCAAAAACGAGGCAATCATGCTTGAGTGTAGAAATATTGCCATTACACGCGGCAACAAACGCATTATTCACGATTTGTCTTTTACTGCACAGCAAGGTGAATTTATTGTCTTACTGGGCGAAAATGGTGCAGGTAAATCGACCTTATTGAGCGCAATATGTGACGATTTAAGTTATGCAGGTGATGTGTTATTTCACGGCCAAAAAGTCAATCAACTTGATCCACAGCAACTGGCGACCAAGCGCGCCATGCTACTGCAAAACAACCGCGTCAATTTTGCTTTTAGTGCTGCTGAACTCATTGCAATGGGCCGCTACCCTTACCATGAGGCTACGCTACTACAGGCCGAGGTTATCAATGAGATTATCTCGCAAATGTCTCTAGAAGCGTTAGCAGATAGGGATGTGACCGTACTCTCAGGTGGAGAATTTCAACGTGTACAATTTGCGCGGTGCATGGCGCAACTTGACGCGCATAGGTCAGAGACCTCTGGCAAGTTAATGTTACTGGACGAACCCACTTCAGCATTAGATCTACATCATCAGCATATGACCTTAAGCAAAGCCAAAACTTTTGCCGAGCAAGGCAATACCGTCATTGCTGTATTGCACGACTTAAACTTAGCATCCTTGTATGCTGACAGAATTTTACTGCTGCACCATGGCGTCATCTATCATGATGGTAAGCCTCAAGATGTCTTACGCCCTGATGTGTTGCAACCTATCTATCGTGCTGGTATGCAAATTAACTTGCACCCCAGCTTTGAAATCCCTATGATTTTTTCAGAACCGCTAACAGGAGCCTCCAATGCGTGAACAAGCCGCTTTTGAAGCACGCACCTTAGTAAGACAGTCATCTGTCTGTGTGATCTCAACCATTTCTAAAAACCTACAGGGCTACCCTTTTGGATCTGTGTCTCCTTTTATGACGGACAATCAAGGTAGACTGATTTTTTATATTGCAGGGATAGCACAACATTCTCGAAACCTCACTGAAGATAGCCGCATGTGTGCCACCGTGTTCGATGCAGCTGAGCAAGGTGACCAAAATGCACACGCTCGAGTAACTGTCGTTGGTGATGCAGCCCCGGTGCCAGCTGAAGAGTCAGAAGCATTACTTGAGCGTTATGAACGTCAATACCCTGAAGCCATCTCTTACCGTCAAGCCCATGACTTCCAGTTATGGCGTATGGAAGTAAAACGTGTTCGTTATATTGGTGGCTTTGGTCATATCTTTTGGATAGAAGAAAACGAATGGCATGCACAAGAACCAGAATGGACCCTGGAAGATGAGAAGCGCATGGTAGAGCATATGAATGATGACCATGCTGATGCCAACCAGCTTATGTTAGAGCTTATGCATCAAGTGCAGGCGGACGATGTCACCATGACGACGATTGTCCCTGATGGATGCTACCTTCGCGCCAACGACAAAAACTACTATGTTCAGTTCGAAAATGTGTGTATGGATAGTAAAGCAGTGAGAATGGAACTTGTCAGACTGACCAAAGCAGCACGTAAAGCGCTTAGCTCTGAGACTGAATAAGATTCAGGCTTGATATAGTAAAAAGGGAAGTGATATCACTTCCCTTTTTTTAATTCAGTTAATTAAAACTTCGGACCGCCACCGCCAAACATACCAGGAGGCATCATGCCTTTCATGCCGCGCATCATTTTCATCATGCCGCCCTTGCCTTTCATCTTCTTCATCATCTTCTGCATTTGAGTAAATTGCTTCAGCAGCTTGTTGATATCTTGAACCTGAGTACCAGAACCTGCAGCAATACGCTTCTTGCGAGAGCCTTTGATGATTTCTGGACGCGCACGCTCTTTTGGCGTCATTGAGCTGATAATTGCTTCCATCTGATTAAAGGTTTTGTCATTAACTTGACCTTTCACTGCATCAGGTAGGTTATTCATGCCTGGCAGCTTTTCTAACATAGACATCATGCCGCCCATGTTTTTCATTTGCTTTAACTGCTCAGCAAAATCTTCCAGTGTGAAGCCGTCACCTTTAAAGACTTTTTCCGCCACTTTTGCAGCTTTATCTTTGTCAACTTTTGCTTCCACTTCTTCGATAAGTGATAACACATCACCCATGCCAAGAATACGCGAAGCGATACGATCTGGGTGGAATGGTTCAAGCGCATCTGTTCGCTCACCCACACCCATAAATTTAATCGGCTTACCTGTGATATGGCGGATAGATAACGCTGCACCACCACGTGCATCACCATCTGTTTTCGTTAGAATCACACCCGTTAATGGCAGCGCTTCATCGAATGCTTTTGCCGTATTGGCGGCATCCTGGCCTGTCATTGAGTCAACAACAAATAGCGTTTCAATCGGATTGATCGCTGCGTTTAACGCTTTGATCTCATCCATCATGTCACTGTCAACATGAAGACGACCCGCGGTATCCACCAGCACTACGTCAATGAATTTCTTTTTCGCATGACTAACTGCGTTATTGGCAATATCAACTGGTTTTTGTGAAATGTCACTTGGGAAGAATTCAACATCTACTTCCTGTGCTAACGTTTCAAGCTGCTTGATTGCCGCCGGACGATATACGTCGGCACTCACAACCAAAACAGATTTTTTCTTTTTCTCTTTTAAAAATTTTGCAAGTTTACCCACACTGGTCGTTTTACCAGCACCTTGCAAACCCGCCATCATCACAACAGCTGGAGGTTGAGCGTTAAGGTTTAGCTCTTCATTCGCTTCACCCATTGCCTTTTCAAGTTCTTCACGAACAATTTTAATGAAAACCTGACCAGGACTTAGACTCTTGGTGACTTCAACACCAACAGCACGCTCTTTCACTTTTTTCACAAACTCGCGCACTACAGGCAGTGCAACGTCTGCTTCAAGCAAGGCCATGCGCACTTCGCGCAGTGTTTCTTTAATATTATCTTCGGTCAGTCGGCCCCTGCCGCTGATGTTTTTAAGCGTTTTTCCTAAGCGTTCTTGGAGGTTCTCAAACATGTATCGCTTCCACTATCTCGTAATTACGCAACATTATACTGATATGCGCGCAACTAATACAGTATTCAAGTTATACAAAGATTCTTTTTACAAAGTCTATGCAAGCGGCGAGGCTTAAAATACAATAGCCTATAAAAGGACCACGAAAGTAGACACAAAGTTCATGATCATCATTTTGTCATTATTGGCGAGCCTGTTTTACATACTAGCAACTGGACACGTGCTTTCACGTTTATTCCATAAAGAAGGCCCAAGTCAAAAGCTGACCGTCATTTTAAGCACGGTGGCGATATTGAGTCATATGCTGGTATTGGTGAACTCAGTGTTTACTCAGCATGGGCAAGACTTAAGTACCATTAACATTGCCCTGTTGACGTGCTGGGTGATTGTCGTTTCTGTCACAACGGTTTCTTTAAAGTTCCCTGCAACATTATTGCTGCCTGTGGTCTATGGGTTTGCAGCTATTTTGCTTATTGCCAGTTTGTTCATTCCACATCATATCATCATGGATGATATCAATGTGGACATTGGCCTAGTCACGCATATCTCTTTATCCCTGCTGGCTTACTGTATTTTAATCATTGCTACTTTATATGCTGTCCAGTTTTACTTTATTGATAAGCGTTTAAAAAGCAAAGATCTCGCAATTATGAACAGCCATTTACCTCCGCTGATGCAGGTAGAATCTCAGCTATACCAACTTCTCACCGTAGGTACAGGCCTGCTCACACTGGCTCTGGTTGCTGGGTTTGCGTTTTTAGATGGCATGTTTGATAAAGCGTCCATCCACAAAACGGTATTGTCATTGATTGCATGGACGATATTTGCTTCTGTTACCTTGGGACATCATAAATTTGGCTGGCGTGGAAAACCGATTGTTTTTGCCATTATCGGCGCATCCAGTATCGTCACATTGGCTTACTTTGGCAGCCGATTTATCCAAGAAGTCATCTTAGACAAATTTTAATACAAAAAAATAAGCGTCGAGCTTGACTCTGCTTCTATGCTGACGCTTAATAACCTTTCGAAAGTAAAAAAGGGATCCTCTGTTGGACGACATATCTACCAACGCCTTGTTCATCATACTTGGCGTGCTGATACTTATATCAGGTTATTTCTCAAGCTCTGAGACTGGCATCATGTCCATTAACCGCTACAGACTCAGACACTTAGTTAAAGAGAATAACAAATCTGCCAAGCGCGTAGATAAACTACTTCAAAGGCCAGATCGCCTTATTGGACTTATTCTGCTAGGTAACAACCTCGTTAATATCGCAGCATCTTCTGTGGCTACACTGATTGGCCTGAGACTATTTGGTGATGCAGGTCTTATTATTTCAACTCTGGTTTTAACCTTGGTAATCCTTATTTTTGCTGAAGTCACACCAAAAACACTGGCAGCCCTTTACCCTGAGAAAGTGGCTTTTCCAAGCTCGCTTATTCTCAAAATTTTATTAAAATTCCTTTTCCCCTTCGTGAGCGCCATAAACTTTATTACCAATGGTATCCTTAAACTATTTGGTGTTTCTCCAGAACAAATTGAAGAGCATAGTCTCAGTAAAGAAGAACTAAAAACGGTCGTAAACGAATCAAGCGCCATGTTACCGACCAATCACGGCAGCATGTTGACCTCCATTTTAGATCTTGAGCAAGTCACCGTTGAAGACATCATGATCCCTCGAAATGAGATCAATGCCATTGATATTAACGATGATTGGAAAGATATTTCTCGTCGACTGACAAATGCACAACACACTCGTGTACTGTTGTATCGAGATCAAATTGATGATGCGGTGGGATTTATACACTCACGAGACGCGCTACGCTTATTAACCAAAGAACAATTTGATAAGCCATCACTACTGCGTGCAGTAAGAGAAATATACTTTATTCCCGAAGGCACATCGCTAAATACCCAACTGCTCAAGTTTCAACAAAACAAAGAGCGTATTGGTCTTGTTGTAGATGAGTATGGTGACATTCAAGGCCTTGTCACACTCGAAGACATATTAGAAGAAGTGGTTGGTGACTTTACAACGACTCAGACACCCACACCAAGCGATGAAGTGACGGTGCAAAGTGACGGCTCCGTTTTAGTTGATGGCAGCGCCAATATCCGCGATCTCAACAAAGAAATGGGGTGGGAGCTACCTACTGAAGGTCCTAAGACACTCAGCGGGTTAATTGTTGAGTATTTGGAAGATATTCCAGAGAGCCAACTGAGCTTAAAAATCGCTAACTATCCAATGGAAGTCATGGAAGTGAAAGAAAACATGATAAAAATAGTCAAAATTTTTCCACTGCAACAAGCGAAAAAACAAGCTTAAAAAAAAGGGTTAGCACATGCTAACCCTTTCTCTTCTTACTCGGTCTGAATGCGTGTATTCAGCACTGGTTATTACGAAAACAGTCTCTCAAACCAACTCTTATTAAGATCGTCCTCACATCGCTTCAGCTGCGCGCCATAACGAGATGCTCTGTGTTTTACTTTATTGGCTACTTTCATTAGCCATTTTTTCTGCTTGTAGGTACCGCGGCGATATCCGCCCCAGCCTTCATGGTAATTTAAATATTGCGCATAGGCATCCCACTTGGACACACCATTTACTTTATGGGTTTTATAAACAAACCAGCCCATAAAATCTATCGCATCCTCAAAATCGTCTCTATCCGCACCTGAGTTACCGGTTTCACGGATATAATCACTCCATGTCATGGTTTTTGCTTGAGAATAACCATATGCGGAACTGGCGCGACCAATCGGGATGAAGCCTAAAAAATACTCCATGGGTGGCGCCGCATCATGCCTAAAAGAGCTTTCTTGATACATCATGCTCATCAACACATGCTTGGGAGAACCCCACTTTTCTTGAGCATCACGCGCATCGTAGTACCAGTCTTCTTTCTCTTCAAAAATCTTACAAATATCATTCGGTTGCTTTGGGGGAGCCGTCGCACAACCAGTCAGAGTCAGAAGTAGAGGTAAAAATATTATTTTTTTTCTCATTTTTTTTGAACTCACCTGAACTTTTCTATTTTGCTGGGGTCATACTACTTGAATGCAGCAGTTTAGCATTGTTTCATCCCTGATATATTTTTACGCAGCCCCATGGGCTGCGTTTTTTTATGCCTTCTCAAAGTAATCTTGTAAAAAAGCCTTCAGCGATTTTTTGTCTGCCTGACAAATTGCCTGCTCATCCAAAAATGACTGAGTTACTTGCTCATTTAACACAGACTCTTGATAATACTGATAGTCACTTTGCAAATGTGATTGCTTATATTGCTGGGCAAGTACCAATGCCTGCTCTGCAGAATCAGTATCCTGACCGACCAAAGATGCGACAATTTGACCTGAAAAGGTGTCATTAGGGTTATCTACCCATGCCGCTAACTTTGCAATTGTTTTTGAGTAAACACGGTCACCATTCGCACGATCAAACAGCGAAGCAATCTTGGCCAAATCACCAAAGATATTTTTAGCCCACGTTTCTATCGAAATTTGCTTGCCTTGTTGCTGTAAATACGTCGTCGTATCTCGACCTGTGCTAATCACATTTTGTAAATTTTGATCAGATACCTGCTGCTCATTCCAATCCATCTCTGGGGAGTCTTTTAACAAGCAATAAGTGAGAAATACATCCAAAAATCGGATCTGTTCCAAGCTTATCCCTGTTTCAGAAAATGGGTTAACGTCTAATGCACGGATCTCAATATACTCAATACCACCACGAGCCAATGCCTGTGTTGGTGTCTCTTGCGGGTTTGCATTACGTTTTGGTCTAATTGGCGAGTAGAATTCATTCTCGATTTGAAGAATATTCTTATTCAGCTGTTTCGGTGATTCCGCTTGATAATCATCAATATTTTCATATAAGTCAGAGCGACAGCGGATCGCTGTTTGCAACCCTTTGACATATTCTGGCAAACTGTTATACATCACTTTAAGTGAAGACTGTGCGCTGTTGGTATACCCTAAATCACCTAATCGTAATGCGGTCCCTTTATCTAAATATAAAGTGCCTTTACCTGACTCCTTAAACGGTAAATCACTCTGCTTGCCCTGCAAGAATGAACGACACAATGCAGGAGAAGCACCAAACAAAAAGCTAATCAACCACAGCTCTCGTTTAAAGTTACGAATAAGACCGAGATACTTATTAGAGATGAACTCTTGCAATGGGCTGCTATCTTGCTCACTGGCTTTTAACGCATCCCAAAAGCTGTCAGGGAATGACATATTAAAATGCACTCCTGCAATCGCTTGCATCATGCTGCCATAGCGGTTTTTTAGTCCTTCACGGTACAAGGTTTTCATTTTTCCGATATTTGACTCGCCAAATTGTGCCAGCACAATATCGTCTTGCTCTTCAATAAAGCATGGCATACTCATAGGCCAGAGCATTTCATCGCCCATATTCGCTAGCGTGTATTTTTGCAGGTCTCTCAGTTGAGACAAGGTTTGCTCTGCTGAAGTACTGACTGGCGTTATAAACTCAAGCAGCGATTCTGAGAAATCTGTTGTAATTGAGTTATGTGTCAATGGATGCCCAACACCTGCTGGGTGAGATGTTTTAGCAATTTTGCCGGATGGCTGGATCCGTAAAGCTTCTCGTTCAATACCACGCTGAATATCAGTTAAAGAAGAGACAAGCGCAGTGTTGGCAAGTGTTTCTAACTTGCTATCTAAATTAGTGTGTTTCAAAAAAATACCTCGAGGCTCGGATCAAGCTTAAGTTATGCCACATTCAATGGGGGCAAATTTAAAATACTCAAGCCACAATAATGACTTTGCCAAAGTGCTCGCCTTGCTCAACATATTTGTGAGCCAAAGCAATCTCATCTAGCTTAAATTTTTTACTTACAACAAGGTGTACTTGTTGTGTCACGACGGTTTTATACAGCTCATTGAGATGATTTGGATTAGTTTGAACTAAAATTCCTTCCCCCTGAGCACCTAAAGATTCACCATGTTTTATTACAGCATCTTTGGTAATTGAAGGCACAGTCACAAACTTGGTATCAGCCATCAGATTTGATAACATTTTACAAGCAAGCTCCCCACCAACCAAGTCTAATAGTTGCCCTGACCTAGATTCACTAAAAAACTCTTCGTATGACATAACGGTGACGTTAAAGTTCAGCGATGCTATAAGCGCCTTTCGCGTTGTCACTGCCACTATGTCAAATCCTTTTAATGCTGCTAACTGTAATGCTAGGTGACCAACGCCGCCAGTCGGCGCATTTATAAATAATGTGCCCGCATTCACATCCAACTTTTCCAAAGACTGAAGTGCTGTTAATCCTGCTAAACTCAGACCAGCTAAATCCTCAGAAACTTTCGCATCGATCGCAATAAGTTCTTCTCTGTGGGCAGTCACATGCGTTGCATAACATCCAGGCGTTTGAGGAAACCCAACCATCCCCATAACAGTCTCTCCGACAGCCAGATCACTGACGCCTTCACCAACCGCTTCGACAACACCCAGTACATCATAGCCTAACGGTAAAAAAGCATCGTCCGCTTTGGCCTGTGCAACATAACCTAAACCGCAACGAGTTTTCACATCAATGGGGTTGATAGAAGATGAGGTAATACGAATAAAAACTTGTCCGTGTTCAAGCACGGGCTTAGGAATGTGCTTTATTTCTAGTGTATCAGCAGGACCAAAATGTACGACACCCGCCTGTTTATAATTTTTATCCATGTAATGCCATCCAGAACGACTAAATAGCTGTTAAATTTAACATATCAAAGCAAAACCCCCCAAACAACTTTGTCGTGTTCTTCGGGGGGTTCATAACAAATAGTGTCTGGTGCATTAAGCCATCAATGCAAGCGAGTTATTGGCCTGTAAACTCTATTTTATCTTCATTCACATCAACCTTAATAGCTGCATGTCCGCTAAAGTCACCCTGTAACAAACTTTGTGCGAGTGGATTTTCGATATATTGCTGGATAGCACGCTTCAGCGGCCGTGCGCCAAACACCGGATCAAAACCACTTTGCGCTATTTTTTCAAGCGCACTTTCACTCACTTCAAAAGCAAAGCCATTGTCTTTAAGGCGACTAGATAGTTTACCAAGCTGGATCCGAGCAATTTGTTTAATGTGCTCTGTAACCAATGGGTGAAATACCACAGTCTCATCAATACGGTTTATAAACTCCGGTCTAAACTGAGTTGTCAGTACGTCCATCAATTTATTTTTCAACCCTGCATAATCATTACTACTGGCCTGCTCTTGGATCACATCAGATCCTAAATTTGATGTCATAATAATCACCGTATTTTTGAAATCAACAGTGCGACCCTGGCCATCCGTTAAACGACCATCGTCTAGAACCTGTAATAGAATATTAAATACATCAGGGTGTGCTTTTTCTACTTCATCCAACAACACAACCGAATAGGGTCTACGACGCACAGCTTCTGTCAAATACCCACCTTCCTCATAGCCAACATAACCGGGAGGCGCACCGACTAAACGCGCTACAGAGTGCTTTTCCATAAACTCAGACATGTCGATACGCACCATGGCATCCTCAGTATCAAACATGAAATTCGCCAATGCTTTTGTCAGCTCCGTTTTACCCACTCCGGTTGGACCTAAAAATAGAAACGAACCAATTGGTCGATTCGGATCCGCAAGGCCTGCCCGTGAGCGACGGATTGCATTGGCAATCGCATTCACAGCTTCGTCTTGCCCTATCACTTTTTGATGTAATTCATCTTCCATATGAAGGAGTTTTTCACGCTCCCCTTGAAGCATTTTCGCAACCGGAATACCTGTCCAGCGAGACAGAATTTCCGCAATTTCATCTTCTGACACTTGGTTTTTAAGCAAACTCATTTCTTGCATTTCTGCCTGAGATGCCAAGTCTAATTTACGCTCAAGTGCTGGAATACGACCATATTGTAATTCAGACATGCGCTGTAGATCGCTTGCCCTGCGTGCCACTTCTAGATCTAAACGAGCTTGCTCTAGTTCAGCTTTGATGACTTGCGTCCCCTGTAAGGACGCTTTTTCAGCATTCCAAACTTCATCCAGCTCTGTGTATTCAGACTCTAATTGCGCGATAAGTGACTGCATTTCGGTACGGCGCTTTTGACTGGCTTCGTCTTTCTCCTTTGCCAAAGCATTGTCTTCTAATTTTAACTGAATAATACGCCTTTCAAGTTTATCCAGCTGTTCGGGCTTCGAGTCAATTTGCAAACGAATAGATGAACCAGCTTCATCAATAAGGTCAATGGCTTTATCTGGTAACTGGCGGTCACTTATGTAACGATGCGATAAGTTTGCCGCAGCAACAATCGCCGGATCAGTAATATCCACAGAATGGTGCAATTCGTAACGCTCTTTTAAGCCACGCAAAATAGCGATGGTGTCTTCCACTGTCGGTTCTGAAACAAAGACTTTTTGAAAACGTCTTTCCAAGGCTGCGTCTTTTTCAATATACTGACGATATTCATCCAGTGTCGTTGCACCAACACAATGTAGCTCACCACGTGCAAGTGCTGGCTTCAACATGTTGCCCGCATCCATTGCACCATCCGTTTTACCTGCACCAACCATGGTATGGATCTCGTCAATGAATAAAATTACACTGCCTTCTTCTTTGGCCAGCTCATTTAACACTGATTTCAGTCGCTCCTCGAATTCGCCACGGTATTTAGCGCCTGCAACCAATGCCCCTAAATCTAGAGACAAAACACGTTTATGCTTAAGGCCTTCAGGTACTTCGCCATTGATAATGCGTTGCGCTAACCCCTCTACGATGGCTGTTTTACCAACGCCTGGTTCACCGATCAACACAGGGTTGTTTTTAGTTCGACGCTGCAAAACTTGTATCGTGCGCCTAATTTCATCGTCACGCCCGATAACAGGATCGAGTTTGCCTTGCTCTGCACGCTCAGTGAGGTCAATAGTATACTTTTCCAATGCCTGACGCGTTTCTTCAGCATTTGGATCGTCTACTTTTTGCCCACCCCGTATGGCTTTGATGGCCTTTTCAACTTTATCTTGCGTAATATTAAGGGCACGAAATATATCCCCAAGCTCGCCTTTGTCTTCACAGGCTGAAAAAACAAATACCTCGCTAGAGATGTATTTATCTTTGCGCTTTTGAGCATATTTATCACATAAGTTAATTAAGGAAATTAGGTTGTTAGACAGCTGTACATCACCGCCTACCCCCTCGACTTTAAAAAGCCGCTCGATAGACTGAGATAACTTGGTATTGAGCTCATCTGCACTGACACCAGCTTGAGCAAACAGCGCTCTGACACTTGAGCCAGTTTGTTGTAACAATGCATACATTAAATGTACAGGTTCAATGAATTGATGATCTCTGCCTAAAGCAAGAGATTGAGCATCTGACAACGCACTTTGGAATTTGCTGGTAAATCTATCTAAACGCATGAGGCTCCACACCTAAGTAATCTTAACTACTTCTTTAAGTGGGTCCTTTAACGAATTTGTTCAAGTAGCGGATGTAATTTATTTGCGCCAGATCACAGTTGCCATCCGACCACATTGACCATCACGTCGGTATGAAAAGAAGTGTTTTTCGCGCTGATAAGTACAGTGTTCATCGCCATAAATACTATGGATATTGAGTGCATTTAACTGAATACGAGCCAATAAAAAAATATCTGCGAGAAACTTATGCCCGCCGCTTGGCATAAATGCCTGAGCTTGCGACGGCATATTGGATGTAAAAGCCTCTTTGACCTCAGTACCAACTTCAAATGCAGTCGGCCCAATTGCAGGCCCAAACCAAGCCACAACTTCGTTTGGCTGCGCACGAAAACACTTTAACGTATTCGCGATAATGCCTCCAGCCAGAGGACGCCACCCTGCATGAATAGCTGCTACCTCATCACCTTGACGACTTGCCAATAAAATGGGCAAACAATCTGCCGTCATAATCGCTAAGGGCCGCTTTCTTACCCGTGTATATAACGCATCTGCACTGAACGTGTCCTCAGTGGGTGTTTCTGAGTCAACCACCAATACGTCCGTACCATGTACTTGGTTGACCCAAGTTGGTAAAGCCGGTAGGAATTCCGCCAGTCGCCTACGATTACTATTAACATCATCGGCCCTATCACCTACGTGAAGTGCCAAGTTAAATTCATCAAAAGGCGCTTTAGAATAACCACCTAAGCGGGTGCTCGACAAAGCACCGACTTGATTATATACAGGCCATTGAGGCAATCGCATACGCTAGTATTCGATTTGTGGATTAGCTTTTGTATCAGCTCTTAATATCTCAGTCAGCGCTTGCATATCGTCAGGAATTGGTGCTTCCCAAGTCATTTTTTCACCGGTAATTGGATGAGCGATACTGAGCTTAACAGCATGTAGTGCCTGCCTCTTGAAGCCACGTAATGTCTCCAAAAACTCTGCCGAAGCATTTTTCGGAGGACATGGACGACCGTTATATAGTTGATCTCCGATTAATGGATGTTTTAAGTAGGCCATATGTACACGGATCTGGTGTGTTCTACCTGTTTCCAGACGTAACCTAAGTCGCGTATGTGCTCTGAACTTTTCAGCAACACGATAATGTGTAATAGCCGGCTTACCCATTTCGTGGACAGCCATATGGGTACGTTTTGTAGCGTGGCGACCAATTGGCTTCTCAATAACACCACCAGCGGTCATTGTTCCATTACAAATTGCTTCGTACTCACGGGTGAAATGAGTACGCGCTTGCAAGTTTTTAACCAAGTGCGTTTGCGCCTGAATAGTTTTCGCCACCACCATCAAGCCAGTAGTGTCTTTATCTAGACGATGCACGATACCAGCACGAGGCACATTGATAATATCCGGATGATGATACAATAACGCATTTAAAACGGTACCATTAGGGTTGCCTGCACCTGGATGCACCACTAAACCCATAGGCTTATTAATGACCAGAATATCGTCATCTTCATAAACAATATCCAATGCAATATCCTGCGCTTCGTATTCACGCTCTGCTTCTATTTGTGTTTCAATCTCTACGACTTCACCACCAAACAGCTTTTCTTTGGGCGTGCTCAACATTTGACCATTCACAGTCACTTTTTCATCCAAGATCCACGTTTTTATTCTAGAACGTGAAAAATCAGGGAACAATTGCGCTAATATTTGGTCTAGACGTTTACCGCCTAACTCGATTGGCACTTCGGCTTGTAGAGAAATTTGCTCTGACATGTGTAACTTTACCTAAATTACCAGTGCAAGCCTCGCTCGACTGGGTTAGAATCGCATAAATGCATAGTTTACTCGGTTTTACCGACTTGGCCTAGCCGAAGACAACGAAGGTAGTAAAATAAAATGATAATGAAGTTGGGAAAACGCGCTGCAGCAGTATTTATTAGCGCATCTATACTAGGATTAGCCGCATGTTCTTCAGCACCAGAACAAGAAGAAATTGAACGTGTACCAAACAAATCTGTTCAAGCTTTGTATGAAGATGCCAAACGCACATTAGACTCAGGCCTATATGCCAGAGCAATTCAATTATTAGGTGCGATTAACGCACGTTACCCGTTTGGGCCATACTCTAGACAAGTACAAATGGATTTGGTTTATGCACACTACCAAACAGGCAATATCGACCAAGCACTTGCCACGGTTGATCGCTTCATTCGATTAAATCCAAATCATAAAAACTTAGATTACATGTATTACATGCGCGGCTTGATCAACATTAAAGCTGATGAAAATGCGTTTCAGGAGTATTTTGGTGTAGATAGAGCTGACCGTGATGTAAGTAAATCACGCGTTGCTTTTCAAGACTTATCGACTTTGGTCAAAAGCTATCCGGACAGCGAATATACCCCTGAAGCAAAGAAACGATTAGCGTGGCTACTCAACAAAATGGCACGTTATGAACTGAAAATTGCCAACTATTACTTCGAACGTGAAGCATACTTAGCCGCTGCAAATCGTGGCAAGTATGTTGTGGAGCATTATTCACAAAGCAGTTATTTACTTGAAGCTTTGGATATGATGGAAAAAAGCTACGAAAAACTTGGGTTAACTGAATTAAGTGAAAACGTCAGGAAGACTAAGGCGCTTAACCAACGTTAAATGCATCGGATCAGGCATCTTAGATTTGATGCCTGATCATACTGACTGACTTTAAATTGCTTCTTCGTCTTCTTCGCCAGTACGGATCCTTACTACACGCTCTACTTCAGTGACAAAAATCTTACCATCACCGATTTTACCGGTTTGAGCTGTTTTTAAAATAACATCGATTGCGCGATCAACATCTTCTTCAGCAAGCACAATATCTAGTTTTACTTTAGGTAGGAAGTCAACCATATACTCCGCACCACGATATAACTCAGTATGGCCCTTCTGGCGCCCAAAGCCTTTCACTTCACACACCGTCATGCCAGTAATACCGATATCAGACAGGGCTTCCCTTACATCATCCAACTTAAATGGTTTAATTATTGCTTCAATCTTCTTCATGATTATCATGCTTCCTCTGGTAATGGGTCGATTTTAGACAATAGGGGCAAGCATGGCAAACATAGCTGTTGAATAATATATTGAAAAAGCGCAAAATAAACTATCGACATCTGCCTATTTTGGGAGCTGATTATGCGACATCAACAGGGCATGAGCTTAATAGAATTGCTAATCACAGTGGCAATCTTAGGCACCTTAGCTAGCCTCACATTTTTCTTTACGAGCTCTACATATCAAGAGAATCGTGCACAAAGTTTTTTACTCGAACTAAAGCGCAGTGTCACTTTTGCTAGAGCGAAGGCAACTGCCAGTGATGAAATCGTCATTGTCTGCCCAGCTTTAGAGACTCAGCTGTTACAAAATCAAGACTTCACTTGTAGAACCGATTGGAAAAGCAATCGCATTGCGATATTTGTAGACCGAGATAACAATGGAGCATATACGGTCAATACCGATGATTTGCTAAGGGTTATGGAAAAGGTTACAGATATTGATGATTTAGAATACCCTGTTGCATCATTAAAGTTTGACTCTAGTGGTCGATTAGGCAATGGACAAAATGGCGTATTTGTATATTGCCCTGAAGGCGCAGCAACAAAAAACCAAAGCTTAAGCATCACACAAGCGGGGACCGCTTTGTTCACAGGTAATACTACGCAAACATGCACAGGATGATAAATAATAAGGTATAAATTAACTTTTTCATCTCACACTCCTTTAGAGTGTTTACAAAGCATAATTATAACCCACTAAAAGACGGCCAAATGAGTTAGACCTCCCCTCAAAATCACCCCTATCACGTATTGTAATCATTTACTAAAGGACTGGGGATAATGAACAAAATGCAGCGGTTCACATGCGGATTTTCACTATTCGAATTCATCATTGCACTCTCCATTTGTGCCATTGTGGCCACACTATCCATACCCTCGATGACAGAGATCTCCACCACAAATAGAGCAAAACATGCGCTTATGTACCTAGACAGGCTCGTCAGTTATGCGCGACTGAAAGCCGTATACTCAGGTGAACGCATTACTTTATGCCCATTGGTCGCTAATTGCTGTGTACGACACTTTTGGCACCAAGAATTGACTTTATTTATCGATAGGGGCGCTTTAAAGTGCTTCGATAACAAAGACACCATTTTAACTGTAAGCCATAAAATTCACCCGCTAGACGAGTTGACTTATCAAAGAAGTGCCCTGACCTTTATTCATACGGGCACACTTTGGGGGCTTGGTAATGGGACCTTTACATACTGTGTTAAACGCAAAGATGGACGCAAATTTGGTAAAGCGCTTTCAATCAGTACCACAGGGCGGACGCGGCTTAAAGACACATCAAAATGTGACTAGCGACTAGCGCTCCCAGCAATGATCTGCAGTCGCAGTGCCTGTCACCGTTTTTATGCCCAAATTATTAACCGATAGAGAGGTGCATTCTAAGTCACCTTTCACGGGGCCATTTGCAGCAGTCGCTGTCAAAGTATATCCGCCATTACTTAAAGCAACTGTAATGTTGAAATACCCATTTTCACTTGTAGAAGGTACGCCAATATCACTCAAGTTACTGGCATACTCTCGATTATCTACAAAATACTGTTCTTGCTTATTCGCTGCATCAAGCAAAATGGTCATTGCATCCGCCCTAGCACCCCGTTTGATATAACTTGAGTAATTAGGATACGCTAGAGATGCGAGCACCCCAACAATAGCGACCACTATCACCAACTCTATCAAAGAAAAGCCAGCGACTGAGCGAATTCTATTTTTCATCGTTATCCTCTTTTTTATAGATATACAGCTGTCTCGTTTCATACGTAATCGTCAATGGCGAAACACCAGGCACATTCGCAGAGCCGTCTTTGTTTTTGTATACATTGGGTGGCTCAAGCTTTTGTGGGTCAATTCCATCAGCAGGATTGCCGCCAAACATCTCGTCCACAGCATCTTCTTTTATCACCGTTGGACTGATGATCTTCGCTTTCACTGTTTTTTTCTTGGTGATGGGGTCTTCGTATACATCGTAATGCGTGCGCGGCGTATCCGGCAGTGTCGCAGTAGTACGATAACGGCGTTTTTGGAATACTTGCATACCATAATGTAAGTGTACAATATACAAATAACCTGTCCCTTCCCCAATCGCACACTGGTTTTCTGAGACCGTTGTCGGTGAGAAAGAGGTGAAATACGCTAATCCCCCAATTGCGGTTGCTGCCGACAGCGATTTTTCACCAGATTGCAGCTTAATTTTCCACCCTTTCGCTTGGCCCAATTCGGCTTCTTTATCCGTAAAATCTTCATAACTGTCTAAATTCGCCTTAAATGGGTCGTTTGTGACATTAAATAAATTACTTGCCCGTATCACGCTTGGCGTATTTTGTGAGGTGAAGGTCTGAGTTTTGGTATTTTCATCCCTCACCATAAATAAGAAGTTTTTAACATGAGTTGAAGTCGGCTTAGCTCGATTACCACTGCCAATCAAAATTCCCTCGTAGGGTACATCCCTTCTTACCTTGGTGGGGATACCATCAATTATTTCCACAGTGACCTTACTAAAGTAAGTCCTTGCTATCATTGGACGGTAGAAAAACCTGCGTTTCGCGTCATCATTGCCACCGCTTAAGTTTGCTAACATAAAGTGTGACCAAGGGGCATCTTCATCATTGGGTGAACTACTTGGTAAGTCTACACGCCAGATCCCTCCTCCGGTGTCCGCAGCATAAATCCTATCGACAAAGCCATCGTAATCGGAGTCCAATACACTGACATCAGCAGCAATACTATGCTCGCCTTTAAAGCCCGTATCCGGTGTCAACGTCCATACCGGCTTACCACTTTCTAAGTCAACAATGTAAATGCCCCTGCCCTTATTGTCATTTGAAAATAAGGCACTGTCTTTGTTGGTATCATAGCCCGCACCAAATATGAGAACTGGTTTATCCGGTTGCGCAGTGATAAAAGAAACCACAGGCTTTGACCATGACTGACCTAATTCTTTATAGTCCCCTACTCCACCTTGAATTGGGCCACCCCATAGCATTCTGGGCTGATCAGGCGACGTGATATCAAAGGCAAAATATTCATTTCCCCCTCTACGCATGCCCGCTATTAACCAGACCTTTTCACCTGAATCGACAACCCCGCTGTCATTTTTATCCCAAAAATAAACGGTGATTGGCCCATCCATACCATATAATTTTGTGTCCTGTCTGCGGTCTCTCAGCGGCTTAATAATATCTAGCAGTGAATTGGGAATAAACGCCCAGCTTTCTTCAACCGTATCGCCTTTATCTTTGAACATATGTAAGAAGCCAGCATTGGTGCCCACGATCACTCTCAAATCATTGTTACCATAATCAATCGTAACCGGTCTTGAGTGAAGTGGATCACCAAAGATATCTTTGCGCCTCTCGATGGTATTGCGGTTACCATTTTGGTCATCAACATCCTGACCTCTTGCCCAAAGCATGGTTTTTTCTACTTCAGCGGTTGAAGTACCAAATTTCGCCGCTAACTTAGTCAATGAACCTTGATGCGCCGTTAATGCGGTTGAGTAGTCAAAATTGTATAAAGCGCCTTTACCAAAATCAGAGAACAGTCGACGAGTAGTCTGTCGCTCTGTCAATTGATAGTTGATCCCGCCCTCTAAAACAACATTGCCATCTTTGCTGCTAGGGGCAGACCAATAGGTTGTTACTGACTTGTCAATTTGACCTTGGTCATTGATTGCATTGGCTGTGCTGTTCGAACCATGCACTATGCCACCTGTCACTTTTAACTTTTTAAGGTTTCCCGCCCAGCGCGTATGCGTCTCCGGATAAAACATCGTAAAGTAAACCGAGTCGCCGCTGCGGCTTAAATCTGAGCTACTGGTCGATACTGACGGAGAAGAAAAGCTATCGCTTTGTTCTCTAATTTTAGAGATGGTTAATTTCAGTGCTTCTGAAAGTTGAGAAGCGGTATTGGCATGAAGGTATGCGCCCCCGCCATCAATCTCACCCGTTTGTTTCAGTAGCGCCTTACCGGCATTAGACATACCCGTACCAAAGCCTATGGTGTATACGCGTGCAAAATCTTGTTTATCTGAAGTTGTAGGGTATAAATCGACTTGGGTTTCCGCCGTGCCGCGCATTAATTTAGCCAGCGAATTTAGGTAACTATTGGATACGGTCGTAGGGTATGAGCCAAATTTATTGTAGTGCTCCGTGGCAATTGCTGAGTTCTTACCACTATCACTTGTCGGGTCACCATCTGTCATTAATATAATGTTGGTTGATGTGTCACAGCGCTCAGGATCGCCAGAGACTGGCGCAAATGGCGACTTATAACGCCCGTTTGACTCAATGGTCTTATCGCGGTTATTACCGCCGTTGTAACCATAATCAATTGCCCTGCCGGTCAGGTATAAATAAGCTTCCCAAAGCGTCTCTGCAAGCGGCGTACTGCCACTGGCTCGCAAACTGTTTATTTTACTTATAACCACACTCGGGTCAGCACCGATGCCATTAAGCACATAACCACCAGAGCTGGAGTACAAACGCATTAAACCAAAGTCAAAGTCTGGGTTATCATTGACCAAAGAGACCATCGCATCTTGCGCGACTTTCAATCGGCTATCACCGCAATTTACCGAACGATAGCGTCCATTTATGTACTTATAACATGTTTTAGACGTTTTCGAGGTGTCAAAACAATCTACAGAACGTAGTCGCCAATTTTTGTATTCATAGCACCGTCTCCCATCATTGACATCCCAAGCCATACTGCCTGAGGTATCAAAAATCACTATCACGCGGGACTTTTCCGAGCCACTCACATCATGTTTAACATAGAGCTCGATGTCCTCAGCATATACTGCACCGCTTATCAGCAGACAGAAGCATAGTAGTCGTTTAAAATACATCATTGATTTGCCTTAACATCTTGAATTTCTTGACCAATACCAATAACTACTGTCACTTTGTGACGACCTTGGTCGCCATATTCGACAGAGCTAGTTAGCTCAGTCATGTTACAGACAACACCCTCGGTATAGCCATATATACGAGGGCACGGTACTTCTAACTGTCCTTTGTTTAAATTTCTTAACTCATAATCAACAGGGCTTTCTTGGTTTTCATTATCAAACTTATGCACACCATTGTCGTTCGCATCAATTTTGCCATTGGTTAAGTGGAATTTACTCGCGCCAAACAACTGCTTTTGTTCTTTTACTAAGCGTTGCACTTCACCCATTAGGTAGGCTTCAGCTGTCTCTCGTTCTTGAGCTGCATTGGTGATCTTAATATCCAATGTGCTGCTGCTCATCAAAGTAACTGCGATACTCGTCACAGCCACAATGAGTACCATTGATACGATTAATACCATACCTTGCTGCTTCGATTGCCCTACCATGCTGACGACCCCATGTTGTATAGCTGTACTGTTGTAGAAAATACGGTTCTACGATAACTATCAGAAAATGAATGAATCACTTTATCTGTATCATTTCCTAAGGTATATGTTTGATTATTTAATTTGATGCCAGGATCTGGCTCCAATGACCGAACCAACACAATCACTTGAACAGTCAGGACACCTTCAGACCTTTCCCAATCTGCTGCCGTCATTTTCTTCACACTACGGTAACCATCAACTCGGCTATCACCATCAATATCAATACCAAATAAAAACCGTATATCCTCAACCCCTTCAATGACGGTTTCAGTCGTCATTTGCCCATTGACGGTTAACCTTTTCCTCATCAATACAGGGATCGTGATCGGGGTGCTATCAATGGTGATTTGTTGATCAGCGATATAGTAAACGTGATGACTATAAGGCCACAGTGTTGAGTTTACATTGGGCAAAGCAACAATATTAGGGCCTGCAATGAATTCCGCTTGTTCCTGCTGAGCGATAAAATAATACTTGTTTGCGTTCACGGCACCCACGGCAATTTGTTCACCCTCTAGGAACTTAAGCTGCAAAACCTCAGTATTCTTTTTCGCACCAGTGATACACCCTAGCGCATTGCCGTTGGTAGTGAAATCTGCATAAATTGGACGAAAGTTGGTCGGTGTGACATCTGGAAAGCTGCCATTATTCAAGCCGCCAAAGCAATCTCCAGCGGGGTTTGCAGGGCCCGTTGAGTTATCACTGCTAAAACTCTTATCATAAAAAGTGCCCCAAAACCCTATTTGCTCCAAATCCCTACGCAACAAGGTTAGTGACAAACGACCAATTTCTTGAAGTTCACCAATGGCCATGGTGTCTTTTGTCGTAACACGCATACTGACATAAGTAGCTACAACACCACCGAGCAAAATTGCACCAATGAATAGTGAGATTAATATTTCAATTAAAGTAAATCCACGCTGGCGCATCCTTAGCTCCTCACAAGCACAAAACTAGATAAAGACACCAGCCTTCTGTAATCATCTTTTGTACCACAGTTAATATTGGAGGTCGCGCTATTCGCCTTTATTGCTTGCCTGCCAACCCAAGTTACGGTAACAGTGACTTCAAACCCATCCCCATCTCTGACCGGGGTAATACACACCGTTGTGTCATCTAATGACCCGGTATTTTCTTTTGCTCTGATCGCTTGCTTCCATTGTTCTTTATCTAAATTAGCAATAGCTTGATTATTACAAAAATTCGAAAAACACGTTGTGTCTGTATTAAGTTGAGTTTGGCTTGTAAATGACCCGCCGTACAGGTCTATCATCGCAGACGTGTCGTTAGAGCGGATCCGTTGAATAATATCGCCAGCAAGTGCCACAGCTGCCGCTCGTTGCATTGAGTCAAAGCTAGCCTGCTTTGCCTTAGCTTGCAAAGCAACTGCACCAAGAAGCCCAAAGCTCAGCACCATAAAGGCGACGACCGCCTCTAATAAAGTGAACCCTGACTGGACTTTTTTTGGAAACGAATTACCCATGAAAAAAACTCAATGTATACTCTAATCTACATCTTATCGCTTTTTCGGTGTAACCAAATAGTCAAATGACTAAACGGTCAATCAATGTGGGTCAGTGGTTAAAACACAGATTTTAGGCTCGCATATGCACGTCGACTCACCATCACAGGGTCGTCTATCCCATCTAAAATAACTTTATGAGTCCCTTCATGACTCTCCAGCCTGACAATACTTGCTTTTTTAACAATCGTATTTCTGTGTACTTGTATAAAGTGATGTGGAAACTCAGCTAACAGTTTCTTAAGTGGGGTATCAATCAATGCATCCCCTCCTTCGAAGTAGATATGTGTATACCTATCATCCGTTTGAGCAATTAAAATATCAGGCACATTTACCCACCTAATATCATGGCCAACTTGATACTGTATTTTCGCCAATGTATCCGGGAAAAGATGATTCATTAACTCAGATATTTGTGTGCTATCAATGGGTTTTACTAAATAGCCAGAAGCATAGATTTGATATGCTTCCAACGCGTGCTCAGGGTAAGCCGTCACATAGATAAGCTTAATGTTCACGTTACTATCACGTAGCTTTTTTCCCAGTTCAATACCGTCCATACCAGGCATTGAAATATCCAAAAAAATGAGCTCAGGCTCCAGGGAGTCTACTAATTGTAATGCATGTTGCCCATCTTGCGCTTCTCCAACACACTCTAGTACTTCGAACTCTTTCAATAACCTTTGTATACGTCGACGGGCAATCGGTTCGTCATCTACTACCAGATATTTCATTCAAAGCTCCTAGCGGCAACATCAATGTCAGAAAGAATCTACCACTTTTTTGCGATGTCTTCAAAGATGCTTTGTCTCCATAGTAAATGACTAATCGACGACGAATATTTGCCAAAGCAATACCTTGGCCAGAGCGAGATTGAGATCCTTGAATATATGGGTTATCGACTTTAAGCACCAACCGACCTTCGACACAGCGTATATCTATATTAATTTTTCCGCCCCTCAAGGCAGGCTCAATGCCATGAACCACTGCATTTTCTACCAACGGCTGTAGAAGTAAAGCTGGCACTCGTATATCTAAGTTGATGTTATCTGCAGACCAATCCACATTAAGGCGATGTTCAAACCGATACTTCTCAATAGCCAAATAGCCTTTTGTCAAAGATAATTCCTGACCTAAGCTGTGCGTTTTCCCGCTTGAAAAAGCAACTTGCATCAGTTTAGCCATGGTCAAAGCAGCTTCTTCAGCATCATCGGGGTTTTCATGACACAGCTCAGCTAACGTGTTCAAAGCATTGTGTAAAAAATGGGGACGAATTCTTGCCTGCAAGGCTTCTAATTCGGCATTGGCAGCGTGCGCAATGGTATTCAAGTTATCTATATAAATGGCCATGAAATGCATCAGCAATATAACCACAAAGCCACATATGGCGTTATTGTTGAATACAAACGCCCAATCTATCGGATCAACGGGGGAAAAAAGAGAATATTGTACTAATAAACTAGAGAGGATACAGACTGACTGAAAAAAAATAAGCACAATGGTCAGTTCGGTTCTAAACGCCAGTGCTTTAGCGTACTTCACGACAACTGCAATTAAAGCAAGGGTAATAAATGCGTTCGCATGGGTGAAAAGGCTGACTAAGCCCAAACTCAACCAGAAGTCTTTGCCGCTGGATAAGGTATAAATAAAGGCGACTGCCTGCGAGGCAATAATCATCGCGAGGATGCCACGCTCGGAAAGCATCGCCTTAAACAAACCACGGTCAATCGAAGCCGAATTAACCCATGGAGTCATGTATTATCTCAGCTCAACAGGCACTGCAAACACCACATTCTCTTCTTGACCTGGGTTTTCTACAACCGTTTGGCCACCTAACTCTTTCAAGCGAGCAATCACCTGCTGAACAAGTACTTCAGGAGCAGACGCTCCAGCAGTCACGCCTACACGCTCAACCTGTTCAAACCACTCTGAAGAGATGTTTTTTTCATCATCGATAAGATGCGCAGGCGTGCCCATTTTATCAGCAAGCTCACGTAATCGGTTTGAGTTAGAGCTATTTTTAGCCCCCACCACTAATAACAAATCAACCTTATCGGCCAAATCTCGCACCGCGTCTTGACGATTCTGGGTTGCATAGCAAATATCATCTTTTCGCGGTCCATGAATATCAGGGAACTTTTCACGAAGCGCATCTATTACATCAGCCGTGTCATCAACAGACAAGGTTGTTTGGCTACAGTAGAACAAATTGCTGGCATCTTTCACTTCTAAAGAAGCAACGTCTTCAGGTGTTTCGACAAGATATATCCCACCACTGGCATTGTCATACTGCCCCATCGTGCCTTCGACTTCGGGATGCCCATTATGGCCAATTAATATACATTCAGTGCCTTTTCTGCTCGCTCTGGTCACTTCCATATGTACTTTAGTCACCAAAGGGCATGTTGCATCAAAGACTTTTAACTCACGTCGTTTAGCTTCCTGCCTCACTTGTTGTGATACACCATGCGCGCTAAAGATAACAATACTGTCGTCCGGAACTTGATGCAACTCTTCAACAAATACAGCGCCCCTGTCTCTCAGGCCATTGACGACATATTTGTTGTGTACTACTTCATGGCGAACATAAATTGGTTTTTCAAAGATATCTAATGCGCGTTCTACAATGCTAATTGCTCTGTCAACACCAGCACAAAAGCCACGCGGATTAGCTAACAAGATTTCCATTAACTATGAACCTCTAAGATATCTACTTCAAATGTAACTATTTGTCCTGCCAGAGGGTGATTAAAATCAACAGTCACAGAGTCACCTGCCACTTCCCTAATTAACCCAGGTAACTCAGTACCGTCAGGCTGTGTAAAGGCAATAATACTACCAACTTCAGCAGGCGTTTCGCTACCAAACTTAGTGCGATCTAAATAATAAATGTTATCTGGGTTTGGCATCCCGAATGCATCTTCAGGTTGCAGTTTGAAGGTTTTATTATCACCCTCTTTTAACCCCAACAAACAGTTCTCAAAATTTTCGGTGAGGCTTCCATCTCCCATAAACAACTTCGCAGGCTTATTATCCACCTTTGTCGAGTCAGCAGCAGATCCGTCTTCTAGCTTGATAGAATAATGAAACAGAACTTCTGATTTTGGGCCTATGACTTGTTCACTCACGCCTCTGTCTCCCGAGAATTGGTTTTATCACCAAAAAATGCATCAAAAAGCAGTAAACCAGCACCACCTACAATCGCCATGTCAGCAACATTAAAAGCAGGATAATGCCAATCTTGATAATAAAAATGTAAAAAGTCGACTACGTAACCCAATGTTACGCGGTCATATAAATTTCCAATAGCGCCTGCAAGCACTAAAGAGTATGCGCCGCAAAGTACCCAATTATTAGCACGTAGGTTTTTAAGCCAAACCACTAATAACACGCTGATCACGACAGCAATACCACTGAGAAACCACCTTTGCCAACCACCTGCTTCACTTAAAAAACTAAATGCAGCACCGTAGTTATGCATATATGTGAAATTAAAAAATGGCAGCAGCTCGATAGATTCATACAGTTTCATATTCGCGACAACTAATGCTTTTGTGACATAGTCTACTGCAAAAAGCAGTAGACTGAGCCATAACCACACTAGACCACTTCGTTCGGTGATTTTGGTCACTTGCAACTCCCTTATGCAAACTTACGTTGTTCGCCTTCACCGTCAACATTGGTAATACAACGTCCGCATAACTCTGGATGTGCTTCACTTGTACCAACATCTTCACTGTGATGCCAACAACGATCACATTTTGCAGCGTCAGTTGCAGCCACTTTAATGAATAAGCCATCTACTTCAGACGCGACAGACCCTTCAGGTTGACTTGATACTACTTCAACATGCGCTTTTGACGTGAGTAATACAAAGCGTAGTTCATCTTCTAAGCCTTGTAGCTTTTCAGCTAATTCACCGCCTGTGTATAACGTTACTTCAGCCTGAAGTGTTGCACCAATCACTTCTTCTTTACGTGCATTCTCTAGCACTCGGTTCACTTCATCACGAACTGTTAATAGCTCTTGCCAGAACGCATTGTCAAGTTGACCACACGTTGCGCCTGTAATTCCGTCATACCACACATCTGTAAATACAAACTCACCACGTTCGCCTGGTAGTGCTTCCCAAAGCTCTTGGGCTGTAAAGCTTAAGATAGGCGCCATCCATCGTGTCATCGCTTCTGCAATATGATACAACGCGGTTTGACATGAACGGCGTGCATGGCTGTCACTCTTCGCTGTGTACTGTCTATCTTTGATTACGTCTAGGTAGAATGAACCTAACTCACCTGTACAGAAGTTCATCAGCTTTTGTGTTACTACCAACATTTGATAGCTGTCGTAAGCTTCTACAATTTCATTTTGCAGCTCTGCCGCACGAGATACAATCCAACGATCTAGTTCTACCATATCTTCAATGGCAACTGAGTCCGTTGCAGGATTGAAACCGCTTAAGTTAGACAATAAGTAACGGCTAGTATTACGAATACGGCGGTAACGATCAGCTGAACGTTTAAAGATTTCATCTGATACTGTCATCTCAGCTGTGTAATCAGTTGAAGCAACCCATAAACGTAGAATGTCAGCACCAAGCTTATTCATAATATCTTGTGGTGAAATTACGTTACCCAAAGACTTTGACATCTTGCGGCCGTTTTCATCTACTGTGAAACCATGCGTTAACACTTGCTTGTATGGTGCATGGCCGTTGATAGCCACAGACGTCATCATAGATGACATAAACCAACCACGGTGCTGATCTGAACCTTCTAAGTATAAATCAGCAGGACCAGTCAGCTCATCACGCGCATCAACCACACAAGCGTGTGTGACACCTGAATCAAACCATACATCTAGTGTATCTTGTACTTTAACGTATTGCTGCGCATCCGCTTCATTTAACAGCGTGCTTGGCTCTAAGTCATACCAAGCTTGAATACCAGCTTGATCAACTAAGTCAGCCACTTTCTCGATTAGGGTTTCAGTATCAGGGTGAAGTGCACCTGTGTCTTTATCAACAAACAAGGCAATTGGTACACCCCAAGTACGTTGACGAGAGATACACCAATCTGGGCGACCTTCTACCATGTTGGCAATTCTGTTTTCACCCCAGGCCGGGATCCACTGTGTTTTCTCGATTTCTTTCATCGAGTCTTTACGCAAATCGGCTTGATCCATGCTGACAAACCACTGCGGTGTAGCACGGAATATAATTGGTGTTTTGTGTCTCCAACAATGCGGATAGCTATGTGTCAATGCATGGTGATGCATCAACATACCTTTTTCGGTTAGCAGCTCGATCACATTGGCGTTCGCTTTGAACACATGCTGACCGGCAAAAATCGGAGTATCTGGTAAATATACACCGTTCGCGCCTACAGGATTTGCAACCTCTAGATTATACGCTTGTCCTGCCACGAAATCTTCTTGACCATGTCCAGGTGCCGTATGAACGATACCAGTACCTGAATCTGTCGTTACGTGTTCGCCAAGAATAACTGGTACATTAAATTCATAGAACGGGTGCGCAACTTCAAGGTTTTCTAACGTGTCACCTTTGCAGTAGCCCAGCACGTGATACTGCTTAAAGCCAAAGCGGTCAACAGCATCTTTTACTAGCTCAGAACCTAATACTAGACGTTGCTCTTGGCCTTCATCTTCAATTTGGACTAACGCATACTCAAGGCCGCCATGTACAGCAACAGCTCGGTTTGCTGGCAGTGTCCAAGGTGTCGTTGTCCAAATAACAGTGCTAATGTCACCTTTGCCCTCATGGCCTTCTGCCAGTGAGAATGCTTTTTCTACCGCAGCTGCTTCGGTAAATACAAAGCGCACGTCAATCGCAGGAGACTGCTTATCTTGATATTCAACTTCTGCCTCAGCAAGCGCAGAGCCACAGTCAGTGCACCAGTGAACAGGTTTTGCACCTTTGTGTAAATGGCCGTTTTTAATGATACGACCAAGGACACGGATTGCATTCGCTTCAAAGTCGAAGTTCATTGTCAGGTAAGGCTTGTCCCAATCACCAAATACGCCCAAGCGTTTGAAATCAGCTTTTTGACCATCTACTTGCTTGCGCGCATACTCTCGGCACTTTTCTCTAAACTCAGCCACTGACACTTTTTTGTCAGGCTTGCCGACTTTTTTCTCTACCATTAATTCAATTGGTAAACCGTGACAATCCCAACCCGGTACATAAGGCGCGTCAAAGTCAGACAGCGTTTTTGACTTAATAATAATGTCTTTTAAAATCTTATTTACTGAGTGACCAAGGTGAATATTACCATTGGCATAAGGAGGGCCATCGTGCAGTATAAATGGCTTCTTACCTTTTTTCGCATTACGAATTTGACCATATAGGTCTTGCTCATACCATTTTTTAAGCATTTTGGGTTCGCGTTGCGCCAAATTGCCACGCATCGGAAACGATGTTTCCGGTAAATTTAAAGTATGTTTGTAATCGCTCATTTAACTTACTTTCCGTTCGGCTACCTAATTTTAGAAAATACTGCTCTTGCTGCATCGACGTCTGCCGATATTTGCTTTGTCAGATGCGTCAGTGACTCAAATTTTTGTTCATTGCGAAGCTTATGAATAAGCTCTACCTTAATAAATTGACCGTAAATATCTTGGTCAAAATCAAATAGGTGTACTTCTAATAAAGCACGCTTGCCATTTAGCGTCGGCTTGGTACCAACATTAGCTACACCCTGAAAAATCTTACTATTTATATAAACATTGACCGCAAATACACCTTGCACTGGACTAACTTGCCTTTTCAATGCAACATTTGCGGTACGAAAACCCAGCTCACGGCCTTTTTTCCAACCATGGATCACACGGCCAGAAATAGCATAAGTATGCCCCAGCATCTCATGCGCTTTGAGAAGGTCTCCCTCTGCCAAAGCATTGCGGATAAGCGTGCTACTTACACGGCTGTTTTGTTGCCTAAAGCTGAGCGTATCTTTAACATGTACCCCAAGTTCTTGGCCAATACTCGAAAGCATTGCAAAATCGCCCTTGCGACCTTTACCAAAACGAAAGTCATCGCCCACCGTTAATGCTTTCACACCCAGTCTTTGGCAAAGTACTTCTCTTATGAAATACTCAGCCTCTAAGTTTGAAAACTTGTCATTAAAACTCACACAAATAACACGTTCTATGCCATTGTCTGCCAACAATGCTAACTTATCACGCAACCGTGTTAAACGCGCCGGCGCTTTGTTTTTGATAAAAAACTCTTGTGGCTGAGGCTCAAACAACATTACGGTACTAGGCAAATTGTATTTCTCAGCGTCAGCTTTAAGCCCCTTCAATACTTCGGTGTGACCCAAGTGAACACCATCAAAGTTTCCTATAGTCAATACACATCCATAATGATGTGGACGAATATTATGGATACCCCTGATTAATTGCATACAACGCGTGCCTTTTGCTCGAGCCTTCAAAAAGCTCGATTATACCCAAGTTAGTTAGAAATGCGAGCTATGAAGCTCCCCATTCACGCCTATTTATTCTTCTATTGTCTTTATTTCTTTTATTGTTGACACCCTGACCCCCAAAATGAACAACACAAAGAAGTAAAAAACAATTGCACTTGTTAAAAGACAACCTAAGACCCAAAGCTGAGTCGCGATGCTTTCACCTTGCCAAACCAAATATTCTGACAATAAATGTACACCAGTAACCATTATCAGCGTGGCCACTAACGCTTTTGCCGCAAACCATAAAGTGAAACGAGACAATGAATAGACTTGCTCTTTATTCAATGCACGATATAACAAAAATGCATTGCATGTTGCCGATAAAGACGTTGCCAAAGCGAGGCCAAGATAGCCTATAAATGGCGCAAGCGCTAAATTAAATACCATGTTCAAAACCAGTGCGATTATGCCAATTTTAACCGGTGTTTTCGTATCTTGGCGTGCGTAAAAACCTGGAGCGAGCACCTTAATCAACATAAAGCTCACTAACCCGACACTATATGCCATGACCCCAGCACTCACAGCAGCAATATTATCCACGTCGCTATTTGCAAACTCACCATGACCAAATAACACTGAGATAATGAGCGGGCTAATCACCATTAAACCGCCCATTGCAGGAATGCCCAGTAATAGAACAAACCGCACCCCCCAATCCATGGTGTGTTGAAAGTTACCTGCTTGTTCATTGGCATGTAATTTCGATAACGTCGGCAAAATCACGGTTGCTATGGCAATACCAAATAATCCCAGCGGGAATTCAATCAGACGGTCTGAATAGTACAACCAAGCAATCGAACCTGTCATCAAAGCGGCTGCTATGATGGTGTCGAGTAATAAATTAATTTGGCTGACTGAAACACCAAATATGGCAGGTAGCATTAACTTACGCACCTTGGTTACATGTGGTGCTCGCCAAGCAAATGTTGGCTTTGAAAGCATACCTAATTTGCCTAAAAAAGGGATTTGAAAAGCCAATTGAGCCGCGCCGCCAATAAATACACCGATCGCTAGCGCATACGCCCCTTGCTCAAAGCTGTCATGTAACAAAATCGCACAGCTAATTAAGCTGACATTGAGTAATACCGGTGTAAATGCAGCAACAGAAAAACGATTGTAAACGTTCATCACCGCGCCACACAAGGCGACCAAAGATACAAAAAATAAATAAGGGATGGTAAATTTTAATAACGCGCTGGCCAGCACAAACTTTTCTGCACTCTCGCCACCTTGCCACCAGTCTAAAAACCAAGTTGCACCAAACAGCGCCGCAACCACTGGAGAGCCAATCACACCAAGCAGCGTAACACACAACAAAATAGTACCCAGTGTGCCCGCAGCCTGTGCGACAAAAACCCTCACTTCATCGTCACCATGTTTCTCTTTGATTTCGGATAGCACGGGCACAAAGGCTTGTGCAAACGCCCCTTCGGCAAATAATCGTCTGAAAAAGTTTGGGATTCGATTTGCGAATAAAAAAACATCAGCAGCAAGCCCTGCACCGAGAAGATTTGCCACCACAGCATCACGCACTAAACCGAGGATGCGAGATAACATAGTCATGGCACTCACTATCATGCCTGACTTGAATAACCCTTTTGCCACTAAACTTACCCTAACAAATAAAAATCAGCGCCAAGTATGCCATAGACCAGACAGAACCATAACCAAAAACACGACCATCAATTAGAAACTTCCATGTAACATTAAAGCTAGGCTTGGGTTCTGTGTTTTGCTACAATGCTCGCATTAATCATTAGTCTATTGGCTTTTGATTCATAGTCTGCTTATGCCGTTACCGAAGACCTAAGGTTTTGGAAATGGTTTTAACAGACATAAAAAGGCAGCGCATCATACGTCTAACCCAATTTGTAGTCATGTCTGATGTGCCAGAGCCGTACTGAAATACTTAGGTCGGACAGGTTATTTTTTATTGACATTGGATCATAAAACAGGCATAGTCCTCGGCCTTTAAACTAAGCTTATTTTTAAAAGATTGTTAGGAGCATACCTTGGCTAACATCAAGTCTGCAAAAAAACGCGCTATCACTAGCGAAAAGCGTCGTCAGCACAACGCAAGTCGTCGTTCAATGATGCGTACTTACTTCAAAAAAGTTATCGCTGCTATTGAAGCTGGTGATAAAGAAGCTGCACAGCAAGCATTTGCTGTTGCAACTCCAATCCTTGACCGCTACGCAACTAAAGGTCTAATCCACAAAAACAAAGCTGCTCGTCACAAGAGCCGCCTAGCTGCTAAAATCAAAGCGCTATAATCTGTGGAAATGGATATAAAAAAACCGACGTAAGTCGGTTTTTTTATGCCTATCTTTCAGTTAGATTGCAAAACGCGTTACTGCGTTAAGCTATTTCCAACTTCGGATAGAACTTTTTTAACATCGCAGCGATTTTTTTCGGTGAGAAAGGCTTAACGACAAACCCTTTAGCCCCACGTTCAATAGCATCTTTGACATTATCAACAGTTGAATGCGCCGAAACCATGACAACATTAATATCTGGATTAATTTGAGCTAATTCTGCAATTAACTCTTTTCCATCTCCATCTGGTAATTCAATATCCAAAAAGACAATATCAAAATGACGCTCTTCACAAGCTGCTATGCACTGCTTCGCAGTTGAGGCTTCTTTGACATTGTCAATTCCCAAGTGCATCAATGTCTGATGCAAAAAGCTTCTAACAGTTCCTACATCATCAACAATGAGAATAGAGATTTGTTGTTCCATATCCTTTCCCGTGGGCTAGTAATTAGAAATGCGCTATCATCTATAGCATAGAACTATTATAGAGTCCTGCAACCAAAAGGCTACACCTAAGCATGGCAATTAATCCAAAAAAACAAACACTACTGAATAAAAGTGACTTTCAAAAGCAACAAGCAAACAAAAATAAGAAGCGCCGTCTCTCTGCTCAACAAATAAGGCGACAACAAGAGATTGCACAACAACATGGCCACCAAGGAGCACAAACAGAACCCCCTAAGAAAAGCCTGACACCTCTGATTATAATTGGGGTGATAGCGCTCATTGCGATACTGTTCCCTAAACCTCAGCTCATCACATATCAAAAACTTAATATGGTCACTCAGAGTGTCTATTGGCCCGGTTTACCCGGCATAAAACCAATTTTATTTGACTCTATTTTACAGCCCATCAAAGCATCAGAGCGCAGTACACTTTATTTGTGTCAAGATGTGTCAAAACCATCAACATGCCAAAAATATGCAATATTAGAAAACCACGGCTTCATTGCCGCTCTAAAGCACCTCATCATTAATTAGAAAAACTAATCCGAAAGAAGCAAAATTACTCGTTTGAGATGACTAAAAAAGCGGCGCATAATGGCGCCCCTTTTTAATCATATACGGAGTTAATGTAAGATCATGGCTAATGAGTTTGACTGGTTACTAAATAGTTTATTACTGGTACTAGGATTTGGAGCTCTTTTTATTAATCACAAAACACTACTAAGAGTCTCGGCAGCTCTAGCCTGTAGCCTACTTTTCGTTTTGTTTAGCCTAGATCTTATGGATACTTCCGTGATTTCCAACTTAGGCCTTATCCTAATAAATTCATTTTACCTATTCAAAGTGTTCACACTAGAACACTACGATACTAACTAACTTACTTAGTGGCTGAGGTGTTAATCACCTCAGCATGAAGCATTAATAATATCTATTAAAAAAAAGTTAATAACTATTCATAACAAAACACGTATAAGCGCTCCCTTTACGTCCCATCATAAAAATCGGATCACTCAAATATTCACTGACGACAGGCTATTCAATACCGTATTGATAGGCTAAAATCGTGAAACTTGTCCCTGATTGGAGAATCATCATGGCGATGACAGATGAAGAACTATTTTTAGCTTCAATGGGCGATGTTGTACCGTTAGCACAAGACAATCGCGCACAACTTAAACAACAAAAAAATCAACCCACGGATGCGCAACTCGCTCGGCGAGAAGCTGCGCAAAAAGAACTCGATTTTGATCCCAACTTTTTATCTACTGAATATGTAGACTTGCTAGACCCATACGATCAGCTTGGTTACAAAAAAGATGGCGTACAAGAAGGCGTGTACAAAAACTTAAGATTGGGTAAGTATCAAATTGACGCCACATTAGACTTACATGGCAAATCATTTTTTGAAGCACGTCAAGCTATGTTTGAATTTGTTACAGACTGCCAAAAACGTAATATTCGTGTTCTGTTAATCCGCCATGGCATCGGGCTTAAAAGTAAACCATTCCCAGCCATTCTAAAAAGTTACTGCAATAAGTGGCTACAAGAAATGCCTAACGTATTGGCTTTTCATTCAGCCTTAACATGTCATGGAGGAAGTGGCTCTACATATACGTTACTGAAGAAAAGTGATGAGAAAAAGCTAGAAAACAGAGAGATCCACGCAAAAAGATAATGCATCGATGGGGCATTCACGCCCCACAATGAACTTTGACGTATATTATTCTTGTTGGTAAATATACGTGTCTGTCGAGGTATCGGCAGCTTGGGCTTGATTAAACCAAGCAGAGACACCTAACGCGAGTACAGAAATAACGACAAAAGAGAGCTTTACACCACCTTGACCGTTTTTCATTTTAATTTCCCGTCTTATTATTGTTTTTTTCCTAACATACTGAATATAAAAAGATGTCTCAATATGTTTTTATATACAGTAATTTTGTAAGCGAGAATAACTATTACTTACATTTACTTACAAATCATAAAGTTACTCTTTTCCCACCGCTATCTGTCACTATTCCCTGCAACATGAGAGAATTTCAGCTAAAAGCCATTCTTTTCTCGTATCCTTTATTTTTAATAACCTTGGGTGACATCTACACCATTTTTAATTGGTGCCCCTGTGAAACAAGCTCGAATATTACCTGCAATTTGTGCAACAACAGTGTCTAGATTAGTAACTGCTGCAATATGGGGCGTCACAGTAACTTTCGGGTGAGACCAAAATACGTGTTTTTCAGGCAATGGTTCAGTGGTAAACACATCTAACACAGCACCACCTAACTCTTGTTCATTTAAAGCGTCAATTAAGTCTTGCTCATTCAAATGCTGACCCCGGGCTACATTTATCAACAGACAATCATTAGATACATTCTGGAATAATTGTCGATTCAACACACCGTGGGTCGAATCAGTTAGAGGCAGTAAACAGACTAAATAATCAAGCCCTGACGCAAAAGAAGCCAATTGCGCTTCGCCATAATAACACGCAATATCATCCAACTGTTTCGCGCTTCTAGACCAACCTCTTACCGTGAAGCCATTATCTGACAAACGCTGTGCTACCGCTTTACCTAGCTCGCCTAAACCTAACACCCCCGCAGTCACCCCCTTTCTCGCTCGTCTTGGTTTCCAGTTTTTTTTCGCCTGTTCAGCACAATAGTTTTGATGCCGGAGTTTATGGGCAAGCGCATGAGAAAGTACATATTCCGCCATATCATCACTTAACTGCGGATCAATAATTCTCGCAACCACTGTACCTGATGGCAATATACTCATTGGAATACCATCTACACCAGCTCCAAAAGATTGCACCACTTTTAGATTAGGTAGCTTTTGCCACAATTCTTGCGGCGCTTTCCAAGCTAAAACAAACTTCACACTCTCTAAATCATCGCAGTGCGGCCAAAGTTTCAACTCCACATCAGGCAAAGCATCTTGTAGTTTAGCCATGAGTTTTTCATTATTACGCCCAGTAATACAAACCAATACAGACATGCTCTATCCCTACTTAAAATTAACGGTTTTCATCTAATAGTATACCGTCTAATCACAGCGTGTTGATAGAGCACGATCACCATAAAACTGACATACCAACGCAACAAGATTGTCACACTACCTTTTTAATCTGCTATAAACACAGCCGTAGAGAATTATGATGATCAGCGTTGATAAAGTAATCGAAGCCAACCTACCACAACTAGAAAACTCACCAAAGGTGAAAGGTTTAGTAAAAAAAGGGTTAGGTTACTTATTACATGAGCAGGAATTTGTCGCATTCGCTGACACTTACCCGCATTTAGAGGGACTTGAGTTTGTTGAGCAGGTGCTTGAAGAGTTAGATTTTGACGCCCGGTTTAAGCCAAAACAAATTGAGCATATTCCCAGTGAAGGGAGTGTGGTGATTGTAGCCAATCACCCTATCGGCTCTCTGGATGCCCTCGCGCTCATAAAAGTACTCGCTAAAGCAAGACCGGATTTGAAGGTGGTCGCCAATCGAATGTTAATGTCAATTACGCCTATGCATTCACTCTTGCTACCCGTTGACAACCTATCAAACGCAAGCCGAAAACAAGAACTTGCTAATATCCAAAAACACCTTAAAGCTGAGGGAGCCTTACTTATTTTCCCTGCGGGAGAAGTCTCACGTCTGGGCCCTACAGGGATCAAAGACTGTAAGTGGAATACGGGCTTTTTACGTATGGCAAAAAAAGCAAACTGCCCCATCTTACCCATTTATATCAAGGCCAAAAACAGCCCTTTATTTTACGGCACATCAATGATTTACAAACCTTTGGCAAGCTTGTTATTGGTTAAAGAAATGTTTAAGCAACGCCAAAAGTCTTTAGAGTTTGAAATCGGTGCTAGTATCCCCCCGGAGTCATATCGCTTAGACAACCTAAAAGATAAAGAAATTGTTGCACTTATCCGCAAACAATTGTATCGGTTAAACAGTAAAAAAGCGCTCCCGTTAAAAACACAAACCCCCATTGCCGTTCCGGAATGCAAAAAAGAGCTGAAAAGTGCGATTGAACAATGTGAGCGCCTTGGTGAAACCGCAGATGGCATGCAAATATACTTGTATCAATATGCTGGCAGCTCCCCCATCTTTCGAGAACTCGGTCGCTTACGTGAAATTGCATTCAGAGCCGTCGGTGAAGGCAGCGGCAAAAGACGAGACACTGACAAATATGATATGTACTATCAGCAGTTAGTGCTATGGGATGCCAAGCAACTTGAACTGGTGGGCGCTTACCGGTTAGCCAGTGCTCAGCAGGTTATTCAGCAACATGGTACCAATGGTTTATATACCAGTAGCTTGTTCTCATACACGGATGATATGGCCCCCTATTTTAATCAAGGTTTAGAACTTGGCAGGAGCTTTGTACAACCCAAATATTGGGGACGTAAAAGCCTAGATTACCTTTGGTATGGCATAGGTGCATTTATTCAGCGTTACCCTGAACACCGCTATTTATTTGGCCCCGTCAGTTTATCTAACGCATTGCCTGACAAAGCGAAAGCGATGCTGGTATACCATTATCAACATTACTTCTCGAAGCTGGAGAATTTAGCCCACCCTAATAACGAATTCAAGCTGTCCCAATCTCAACTCAATACCTGTCGAGACCTGTTTTGCGGTAGTAATATAAAAGAAGACTTTGCTGAACTTAAACACATACTGGCGAATATGGGTGCACAGGTGCCAACACTGTTTAAGCAATATACCGAATTATGTGAACAAAGTGGCGTGAACTTTTTGAGCTTCAGTATTGACCCTGACTTCAACAATTGTATTGACGGACTAGTGCTTGTAGATCTAACTAAGTTAAAAGCAAATAAAGCTAAACGTTATCTTGGTGAAAATATATATCAGTCATAAACATTTTATGCCTGTTAAGGGCAAAGAGTTGACAACAAACTCCTTGCAACCCTGTTGCAATTTTTTATACTGGCGCTCGGTCTTCATATATATCAACGCAGATTAAGCGCCAGTAATGATTAAATCTCTTTTTAATATCATCGTTTTTATTGTCATTTTTGCTGCGGTTTTAACGTATCAAGAGCTTGGTATGTTGGAAGATGATGGCAAGCAGTCCGCCCCCTACTTCTCATTACCTTTATTAGAGAATACATCTCAAAGATATGATATTAGTCAGCTTCAAGGGGAACGTTCCGTCATTTATTTCTTCGCACCTTGGTGTAACATTTGTCGCTACAGTATGCCTAATATCGATAAACTCCACCGCCAAGGAAAAGTAAATGCGGTGGCCATCGCCTTAGACTTTCAAAGTACTGAGGAAGTGAAAGCTTTTAGTAAAGACTTAAACTTATCTATGCCAGTATTATTGGGCAATCAAAAAACGGCGCAAGATTACAAAGTAAAAGCCTACCCAACCTATTATGTCATGGATCCTAAACTTAAAGTCATTGAGCGTTCTATCGGTTACTCGAGTGAACTTGGGATCCGACTTCGCCTGTAAGAAAGTGTATAGCTGAGATACACTTTCTTACCCAAATCCGCAATAAATCAACGCTTTTAGTCCGTACACTGTCAGCAAATTCGAAGTTAATCACTGCCAAAGGGACTCGATGATGTTTGCACTTACTGCGACCAAACGCTTTATTTTATCTCCAATCATGTTGTGTATGGCGATGTCTGCACATGCTCAAACCAAAAAAGATGACATTGAGCATATAGAAGTCATTTACAAACGCAGCTCTATTACTTCAGAAATTACGGAAGACACCGAAAAACTCATTGAAATGCCAGGCGCACTGGGCGACCCACTGCGTGCTGTTTTTGCACTACCCGGTGTGGTCGCTGCTGGCGGTTCAATGAGCGAACCTGCGGTGAGAGGCTCATCACCTAGCGACAATATGTTTGAAGTCGACTTCATGCCAGCAGGGTATATTTTCCATGACTTTGGCAGCTCCATTTTTAATCGTCATATTATTCAAGATTTTCAGTTGTACTCAGCAGGCTATGGCGCAGGATACAGTAATGCCACCGGTGCGGTGTTTGATGTCACATTAAGAAATCCAAAGTACCAACCTATCACCACCACTTTAGACTTCTCGATGTTTAATGCTGGTTTTTTTGTGGAAGGTCAGGCAACTGAAAATACGGCGTTTTATGTCTCCGGCAGAAAAAGCACACTCCCCCTGTTTTTCAGTGAAGGAGAAGAGCTCGATGATGACGATGGCGAGCCGTCGGGTGTAACCATTAACGATGCCCCTGATGACCATGACTACCAAGGTAAATTCTTGTGGGATCTCAATAACAATAATACCCTCACCTTTAATTTTACCGGTGCTGAAGACTCTGCCGCTGCAGGGTTTAGTGAGCGTGCTGAAATTGCACAAAAAACGCCTGAGTTTCAAGGTGACGCACGATTTATCAGAGACTTTAATAGCCAGAGTATTCTGTGGGATCACTACAACAAAAAGTTTCACTTAAGAGTCGGCATTGGTGCACTAGATCATTCTGGACGACTCGAATTTGGCAAACAACCCAACAATCTGGCGGGCTTTTTTGAACAAGAAGGTGAAAAGCAACTGACCTATAAAGCACGCTTAAACTATACCGTTAACCCACAGCATCGATTTGTATTTGAC
The DNA here is from genome assembly GCF_001625685.1 of Pseudoalteromonas luteoviolacea CPMOR-1. Taxonomy (GTDB): domain Bacteria; phylum Pseudomonadota; class Gammaproteobacteria; order Enterobacterales; family Alteromonadaceae; genus Pseudoalteromonas; species Pseudoalteromonas luteoviolacea_K. Next base: position 133,436 of record NZ_AUYC01000031.1, read on the forward strand.
GCAGCCTACTTTGATAATGAAACGTCTTATGAATATGACACATTTCAATATTTGTGTACTGAGATTGATCCAGACTGTGACTTGAAAAAAGGCGATCGTATTTCGGGTAAACGTACCATAGATCTGGATTCAGGCTTTGTTGGAATCACACATATCTGGCAACCGCATGCAGACTGGCAAACCGAAGTGGGTGTACAAAGCCAGCATAACCGCTACACCGACGAAACATTCACTTCGCCCCGTGTCGCCGTAAATTACTATGTGACACCTAATAGCGTGATAAGCGCGAAAGTCGGTCGTTACAACCGTATGCAAGATGTTGAGTACATTTTGCCTGAGATAGGCAACCCTGCCCTCAAATCACAAGTTGCAACACACAGTACCCTTGGATTTAGACAGGTGCTTGAAAACGAATGGTCTTGGTCGATTGAGGGCTACTATAAAACCATGGAGGATTTACCACTGGCAATCGACGCTGGTAGCGATGCACATCTTTTATATAACAACCAAGTTGAAGGGCGTGCATACGGTGTTGACCTGCTAGTGAATAAGAACAAAACCGATAACTGGTATGGCTGGGTCGCGCTGAGCTACGCCAAAAGTGAACGAACTGATTTAAGCCGTAACGTCACGCGAGATTATTATGCAGATACACCGCTCGTATTTAACGCGGTCTTGAACTACGACATTAATGAGCTCTGGCAAGGTGGATTTAACTTTACCGCCCGCAGTGGGCAAGCTTATACCCCTATTGTCGGTGTAAGAGAGAACCCTGATCACGCTGGGCGCTTTTTGCCTGTTTATGGCGACCCGTTCTCTGAGCGCTTTAAGACTTACCACAGACTGGATGTGCGATTTGAAAGAAAAACCACCGTATTTGGTCTAGAGGGCAAATTAATACTTGAACTCATGAATGCCTATGGTCAGGACAACGTCGCCTACATTGATTTAGATTACGACAAGATCACATCGGTAAATGACCTACATATAAAAGAAGAAAATGACGACTTTGAAATGCGCCCTTCAATTGGTTTTAGTGTGACCTTTTAATATAGCGTCGTCATCTGCACTGCAAAACCAGATGGCGGCTTGCGCTTTCCTGATAAAGGCGTGGCGAGCAAGCAATTGCCTCTTGCGTTTTTCGCCATCGCCTTGCATGATCCGCGCCTTAAACATGTCGGAGTATTATCATGCCTAAAGCTTGCGCGTATCACATCTTAGTCAAAACAGAAAAAGAATGCTTAGCCATCAAAGCCAAACTTGCAAAGGGGGGAGATTTTAATAAGCTAGCAAAGCAGCATTCAACATGCCCTTCAAAAAAACGGGGCGGCGACCTGGGTGAATTTAACAAGGGCGATATGGTTAAAGCCTTCGACGACGTAGTTTTCAAAAAACCGCTTTACGAGGTGCATGGCCCCGTTAAAACCAAGTTTGGCTTTCATTTAATTAAAACGGTGTACCGTTCGTAACACACAGCTCAGCCTGTTCATTTATTTCAAATCGAAAAAACAGATTGGTGTAATAGCTTTTAATCAATTTTAATTCCAGCACACTCAACTATACTGAGTGTCATTGAAATCATTGAGAGAGTTATTACTATGTTTACTGTTATTTTTGGTCGTGAAGGGTGTCCTTATTGTGTACGTGCGAAAGAATTGGCGACACGTTTAAAAGACGAGCGTGACGATTTCAATTTTCGCTATATCGATATAAACAAAGAAGGGATCAGTAAAGCTGACCTAGAAAAGTCTGCGGGTAAGCCATGTAACACGGTGCCACAGATATTTGTAGACCAAGATCACATTGGTGGATTTGATGATTTTGAGGCCTATGCCAAGGCAAATTTAGGGTTATATCAATAACCCTAAAAAAAATACAGTTTATTTTTTAACCAATTTCAAACACCTACAAATTTAGTGCCAATTTATACAAGCAATTATCTTTTCTTTACTGTACAATGCCGCCTCTTTTAAATTGTTGAGGCGCATTAATGTCAGAACCAGTAACGTTTGAATCTTTAGACCTTTCTCCTGCAATCCTAAAAGCAGTCGAAGAGCTAGGGTATCAATCACCTTCTGAGATCCAGGCTCAATGTATACCGTTATTGCTAGAAAGAAAGGACGTGCTGGGACTAGCGCAAACGGGTACGGGCAAGACGGCAGCTTTCGCACTGCCGCTATTAAACAATGTTGACGCATCCGTTAAGCAACCACAAATTTTAGTACTGACTCCGACTCGTGAGCTTGCATTGCAAGTTGCAGAGGCATTCGAGCAGTATGCTAAGTACACCAGAGGCGTAGAAGTACTTGCGCTATATGGTGGACAAAGCTATGGCGTGCAATTAAGTGCACTTCGCCGTGGCGCACAGATCATCGTGGCAACTCCGGGGCGTTTAATCGACCATATCAACCGTAAGACCATTGATCTATCAAACCTAAATGCATTGGTATTAGATGAAGCTGATGAAATGCTACGCATGGGCTTTATCGATGATGTTGAAAGCATCATGGAAAAAACACCAGAAGAAAAGCAAACATGCCTTTTCTCTGCAACTATGCCAAAGCAGATCCAATCTATTTGTTCTAAGTACTTAGATAACGCAGAGCAAGTAAAAATCACACCACGTAACTCAACTGTTGACACAATTGAGCAGGTGTACTGGCGTGCAACGACACATAAAAACAAAGCAATCGTACGTTTCTTAGAAGCGGAAGATTATGATGCTTCTATCGTGTTTGTACGTACTCGTAACGATACTGTTCAGCTTGCTGAGCTGCTTGAGCGTGAAGGTTTCTCTGCTGCACCACTCAATGGTGACATGAACCAACAGGCACGTGAGCGCACAGTTGAAAGACTGAAAAGTGGTTTACTAGATATCGTTATCGCAACAGACGTTGCGGCACGTGGTCTAGATGTTGACCGCCTAAGTCTAGTTATTAACTACGATATCCCACAAGACAGCGAAGCATACGTACACCGTATTGGTCGTACTGGTCGTGCGGGTCGTAAGGGTAAAGCTATTTTGTTCGTAAAAGGTAACGAGCGTTACTTACTACGTAACATCATGCGTCATACTCGCTCAGATATCGAGCAAGTAGAGCTTCCAAGTGCAAAAATCGTTGAGCAAAAGCGTATTGAAGCACTTCAAAACAAGCTTAGCATGTCACTTGACCACAAAGACATTGAGTTCTTCAGTGAAGTTGCTCAAGGCCTAGGTGAGAAACTAGAGCTAAGCCAAGAACAACTTGCAGCTGCACTACTTTGCCTAGCACAGCAACAGTCTCCGCTTAAAGTTGAAGAAATTAAAGTTCAACAACGCGAGCGCCGTGACCGTGATGGTAACCGTGACCGCCGTGACGACAGACGCGGTGAACGTGGCGACCGTGGTGATAGAAAAGGTCGTCGCAATAGCTCGGCACCTATGGATACTTACCGCATTGAAGTGGGTCGTGAGCACGGTGTTCAGGTTAAGAACATTGTGGGCGCAATCGCTAACGAAGCAGATATCTCAAGCAAATTTATCGGTGAAATCCGTTTATTTGATGAGCACAGCACCGTTCAGCTTCCACAGGATATGCCTGCTGAAACGCTAACACACTTCCAAGGTGTTCACATTTGTCAACGCCCAATGAAGATGACTAAGAGCACACACCCTGCTGATCAGGCGCGTGGCAACGGTAATCGTCGTGAAGGTGGTAGACGTTTTGAAGAGCGTGGCGAGCGCCGTGATGGTGGCAGACGTTCTGAAGGTCGTGATGGTGGCAAACGTAGCTTCCGAGATCCTCGCAGTGACAAACGTCGTGACGGAAACAGAGATGGTAACCGTGACAACAGACGTAAAGAGCGCGGTGAGCGCAACGAAATCAACTTCTCATAAGTTGTAACCGTTATTGATAAAAGCCGCTGAGTCAGCGGCTTTTTTGTTTTTGTTGACCCATCCTTTATTTCATTATCACTTTTTCAAACCGCCCTACCCAACCAATCTCTGGGGTCAAACCTAAAATAGCTTACTAACAGGTTAAACAGTTCTGGGTTTTCTTGCTTTAGCTCAACTGGCTTTTCAATAAA
>NZ_AUYC01000032.1:0-100810 GCF_001625685.1 Pseudoalteromonas luteoviolacea CPMOR-1
AGATGGGTGTCATTTTTAATTTTTTAAATTCCAGCCAAATTATAAAGCCGAGCACTTTATCTGGTGGTCAATTTACATTCAGCATGATTGAAGAAGTTTGTTTCTGCTTTGAAGCATACTGTGGTGTAGTTGTGGTATAAATAGAGATGGGTGTCATGTCTCTTTATGTATCATGTATCTTCTTCACCAAACGACGGGTCCAAGTAGGCAGTTTTAGTGAGAAATAAAATTAACTTTTTCAATGTTTTTGTCGAAATTATCATAGTTATTTCCTTGTTAATAAGTATTAGTTACCTAGTGGATGAATTAACTAGTGATATAAATTTAAAGGCGTTACTGGGATTATGGGGTGGGCTTGTTTTTGTGTTTAGTCCACTTATAACAGTTCCGTTAGCGTATATCTTTTGGAAGCATGGTATATCAAGGCGGTTTAAATTTTACTTTATAGCGACATGTGCGCATGTTTCAGTGGGCATGTTTGTACTCTATGCAGTAATAAATTCGAAAGTGTAACTTATAATATAAATTGAATCGAGTGGTTCCCTTACTTGAAAATGTTTACGGCATATTTCCGGTACAGGCACACCCGATTCAGCTTCGTTGATCATGATGACTGTCTGTGTTTCAGTGAACTTACTTTTTCGCACCGTATAATTTCCTTCTTATATTGATCGAAATTCTACTTATGAACTGTTTCAGTTTATGGGGAGGTACCTCTTTTTATACGTGGTGTATTTTTATATTGTATTCGCGTAATTTACTCGAAGTGACATGTACGTTACTTTTAATTCTAATTAGGCAATAAAAATAGAAATGTGAATAAAAGCTAGTTAATAAAAAAGATACTACGTTTAATATTTTTATCTAAAAAGGGGGTAATTTCCCCCTTAATAACTTAATACTGAGATTAACACATTGCTGTATTGCAAGTATTACAGGTTCTTTCTTCAATTGTATAGCAGCGATTTGTAACAGCTGTATCGGTACATACAGTTGAAACCCATCCTCCAGCTATTAAAGGTGTTGCCTCTTTACATACTGACTGTGTATTTTTATTTAGCTGTTTGTATTGCTTTTTAGTTAATTTTAACTTCATAAGGTTCCTGCCTTAATTGTTCAAATGACTCTCTAAAATCTATGCTTATGTTATTAAAAAAACTAAAATGTGTAAATTATTTTAATATGTGTTTATTTTTTGTTTTCTTTTGTTTTTTTAAATGTGTTTTAAATATGTGTTAACTTGCACTTTGAACCTTGTATAAATTCATAATATTAAAAATAGGGTGTTCATTTTAACTAACTTTATATGGAAAATAATATGAAAAAGTCCAGATGCACAGAAAATCAGATATTTGCAATTTTGAAAGAGGGAGAATTAGATGTTATGACCGCCCACGATATATGCCATAAGGATAATGTTAGACAGAGTAATTACCATAAGTAAAAATCTAAATATGGCAGTATGGATTAGTCTGATCTCAAGTGGATTAAAGAACTTGAAGAAAAAATACCAACGTCAGCCACCAAAATGTTGCTTTAGAAATAGAGATGAAATAGAAATAGAGATGACACCCATTTCAACTTAGGCCTCATATGTATAGGCAGTTGCTGAAGTTGTGATAAGTAATGTCTTCGTAAAATCATGTTAGAAGGGGGGCTTGTGAAATTATGTACAGTATGTATTTCAGATTCAGGTTAGTTGGGTGAATGACCTTAAATGGAAATATATCAATCAGAGTAATGATGTTTACTCAAAAGCACTTTGGTAAAATAGTTAAACTGAATACAGGAGACAGTTATTTATGAAGGCTTAATCATTTTGATGGCACTAGTTTAAGTGGCATACATGTCAAGATTAAGTGCTTACGAAAAATACAAATTACAATTACCTATCCAATAATTCAGTTTTTTACCTTGTTTTTTAGCTTTTCTATTTCAGAGTTTTTCTTCGAAAAACCTGGGCCTCAGTTTTTGATAGGGCTGGTTGGATTCTTTCTTTTTGTCATCAATTTACTGGTAATGGTTTATCAAGGGAAAAACTAAGTTAGGCATCAGTCTTAATTGTATTGCAATACGTTGGTAGCGTGTATTAAAGAGGGGATATAGATCCCCTTCAGTACATTCTCATGTTATTTGATATAAATTGAATCGCTCCAATGGCCAAACGGTGAAGCAATTGAGTTTGATGAAGTATTAAATTGACCACTTTGCTGCCCACTGAAGTCAAAGTAATACAGGAAGCCAGTTACAGTTTCACCCGTTTTACAAATGTGCAAGTTACTCATAGAGCCGCACAAATACTCACTGTTTGAGTAACTTTTTTGTAAACCATTCATCGTCGCTTTGTTTGGGTTTCCGTAACCATATTGGATAACAGCTACTAATAATTGATTACCTCCATGGTCTTTGGTCGTTGAGAAATCAGAACTAGACGGGTATTCCCAGCCCATATTACTAGAACCAACAGCAAACACTTCATAATAACTTATGCCACTAGCCGGGCCTTGAATGCTGATATCTGATTGACTTTCTCTCGACAAAGCAAAGTTTTGTAGCTGAGACTTGTCTAAAAATTCTCCGTCTAATATTTGTAAATCTATTTCTGGAACATCAACAGCAATGCCACGTTCGATATTTGCTGCATTCGCGTGACCTGCGATTAAAGTACTGGCAAACAGAGTGGTGGCTAGGGAGATTTTTTTAAAGTTATACATAATTTTCCTCTTTCTGATTTATTCCTTGGAAAAGTGCAGATTTCAATGATGATTGTACTAAGTTATTGAATCTACGTAGTGTAAGGCAATTTAAAGCCTAGGTTTTATGTTTATATAAAGTGTATTTAAAGTAAAATGAATAATTTTTTATTTGTGGATCGAAAAATGCTTAGTATGAAATGTGATCAATAAAAGTACAGAGGTGTACAATGAATATTCAAGGAATGGGGCAAAACATTGCCGCCACTAACCCTTATGGTGGTCAAAATCAGCCGCGAGTAAACGGCTATCAGCAGAATATTGAATCAGTAACAGGCAGTCATGAAAGGAAGCCAGAAGTAGAGCAAACCATTAATATGCATAATATTTCACCAAACGAATATAACGCGATGGTTCGGTCAGGTGTTGCAGATTTAGCCGTTCCAATGGTTTTACCCGGTGGGCGTATCCACCTTGACGGACATCAAGCTGAAATGGGGGATGTGAAAACCGACTACATTGGTCAGATTGAGCAGTCGATAGAATTTAGTGAAAGCATTGGTGATATAAAGAATGCTGAGTTTCTTAAAAATAGGCTAGCAATAGTGAAAGATCTTCATGGGCAAAGTTTTATGCTTACACAAAGCAGCGAAGGTGTGAGTATTAAGGCATAGTTGTTTATTAGCAAAGAAGGCATGTTGATAGGTACACGCTAATATTAGGTCGATTTGGGGACATTAGTTTTATCCAACGGAATTTTTAGAAAATGTCCTATAAAATGTGACAAAATAATCAGTTGCTTATCGTGCGTATGGGGCAGTTGTTACTGCCTCTATGTGTTTATGATAATAGTGATAGGGGGCGCAGAGTGCCAATCATTGTTTTATTTGACACCCAAAGCATAAGCTGATTATTAAATAATGCACAGTAACTAAAGCCTGCTTATCATATATCTATTTAATGCTTTCATAGCCAATCACGCCCGCTAATATAAACATCACGCTGCCAGCTAATTTGTCCTGCCAGTGGTTTGAGTGATTGTTTTTATTAAGCCAGCTACCAAGCTTACCCGAAAGTAGTGCGATTGAAATATCACAGCATAAGGTGATGAGCGAGTATATCACACCCAGTACCAGTAGTTGCGTTGATACTTGTGTGTCTTCACTATTAACAAATTGGGGTAAGAAAGCTAAAAAGAATAAGGCTGTTTTGGGATTGGTAAGTTCTACAACTAGGCTTTGCTTCATAATAGCAAAGTTATTTTTCTTGCTCATTGAAGGGTTATCAGCTGTTTGTTCGGCTGGCTTAAAATACTGCCAACCTAAATATATCAAGTATATAGCACCAGCAATTTTTAATCCCGTGTAAGCGATAGGGGAGTATTTAAAGATGGTTGCTAACCCTAACACTGTTGCAACTACATAGACAAAGGAACCTATTGCCATGCCACTTGCTGCTGATACACCGGCGATTGGCCCCTGACTAATACTGCGCGCCATGATATATAAAATAGAAGGGCCTGGGGTAATACTGAGTAAAAAGCAGACAACGGAAAAGGCGACGAGTACTTCAATGGAAGGCATAATGTGTCCTTATTTAAAATCTTTGGTTTCTATGTATAGAGTTTGTGCACCAACAATGTCAGTCCATTCAAATTCTGTGACAGGCCCGTTTTTTGAGCTGATCAGCTCTGTTATATCCCCAGCATGATAGTCACAATGAGCCGTTATTATTTGGTCAAAACTCGGAGATTGACCAATTTTATGTACTAGTAAACAGGTGTTTCGACCGAGTCCCAACGCATAAAACTGTCCGTTATGTTGAACTGGACGTACAGGTTTATTTAACAGAATATTTTGCACTTTGAATTTAACATTAGTGTACTTTATTTGACCTGAACGCTCAAAGTGGCCAATAAATATATCTCCTGAAAATTGAGTAAGCTCACCTGATCTAAGTTTATTTAAAGAGAACTTTTGTGGTTGGATAGTGACCAGTTGCTTTGTCTTTAAAAGGGGCATCAAAAGCGCTTTAAATTGACTTGGTAGTTGTGTCTCAAAAATACATTGTACGGCATGCTTCCCATTTGGCATAGGGAGATGAGAAGCGTATATGCGGTCATTAATTGCAAATAAAGCCATGCCATGTATGCCTATTGAGTGGTCATGCGCACGAAGAGACCCACAAAAGCAAATAAGTAATAAGCAAATAAAAGCGTGTTTCATTGGAAGCCATTCATTTAAAAATGTTTGAGTGAGTCTAGAGTATGCTATTTTAAGTTCTAAATCGTTTCTAAGTTGTGGTTATAAATTCCAAAATGGAAATAGCAGATCTACGCAAGTTTTTAGTTATCGCGCAGCAACAAAGCCTGCAAAAAGCGGCTCAGATCCTAAATACTTCACCCAGTGCGTTGTCAAAATCTCTCAAACGGTTAGAAAACTCTTTACAGGTAAAGTTGTTTGACCGAGTAGGAAAGTCATTGCGTTTAAACGAACAGGGTTTGACGTTGCAACCAAGAGCTGCGGCATTGGTAAATTTGGCTGATGATACAAAAAGTCATTTGAAACAAAGGAGTAGGGAGATAAGCTGTGTTGTAGCGGCGTCCAGTATTTTACAATTCAAATGGGCGAGTGTGTTAGCGCGCCAAACCCAGCATACTAAGCATCTCTCATTAGTGTTTGATACACAATATGAGTCTGGTGCAGTCAATAAATTGCTCGCCGGTGAAGTGGACTTGGCAATAGTAACGGGTGAGGTAATTAAAGAACTGCCACATGACGTTCATTTAACACAGCTTGGTAAGTTAACGATGCAGATTGCAATGGGGCATAATCACCCTTTACGGCAACACAAAAAAATCAGTTTAACGGAATTAATCAAGTTCCCCTTTGCCGCGCCAGATACTTCGCCATTTTGCGGAGAGCAAAGAGGTGTCGGATGTGATGGTTGGCTGGCACCAAAACTAGCTAGGCATATAAAATGGGTCGTTAATGATTATGCTGTACTCAGCCAGCTTGTGAAAAGTGGCTTGGCATTAGCCTATTTACCTGATTACATTGTTAGGGAATGGCAGTTGACCGCATTACCAACTTGCCCAGATAACCTAGCGTACAGCGAGCAAGTGTACTTACTGAGCTTAAAATCTGCACCAACATGGTTAAATCAATTGTTAGAAGACATCAGATAGATATTGTTAAAGAAGTGAAGATTTCAGGAGCAAGTAAGCACAAAGTACTCGAAAAAAAACCTAGCATTTGTGGGGTTACTTCATTGCTGGGGCTTTTTCACTTTTGTGCTTATCACCTATTATTGTGATACTTCAAAACGAGAGTGACGTTTATTGACTGTGGCCTATATTCCATGTGAAATGCACTTCTAGATCGTTCCCTTCTATGACGTTACCAGCATCATCGAGTTCAACTTTATAGCGCCATTGTTCCAGTGCCTTGATCCCCGCTTCTTCAAAATAGCCTTTCGGAGTGGCATTCATTACTCTGATATTGATAGGCTCACCCTGAGTGTTTAAGTCAAATTTCAATATGATGCTTCCCGTAATGCCTTCTTTGGCAGCTTCCATTGGATATGCATATTCTTTTTGGTAGATAACTTTTGGCTTATTGTCATTAGGTATCTGCGTGGTTTGTGTTCTTTCTTGAATGTCTCCAAAATGCGAAAATGCTTGATACATATATAATAGTTCCGCTCTTTCAGGACTTTGAAGCGCCTTATTCTGTAACGCTCTGAAAAATTGACGATTATTTTGTAGCTTGGCGATTCTCAGCAATAAGCCTTCCATGTATGTGTCTGAGGTTGATTCGTCGTAATTCAGATGTTGTTCAAGTTTTTGCTTGGCCTGCTCGAATTCACCTAAATAGTAAAGATCAATTATTTCCAGTCTCATTAAATATCGATGGTCTTCTGCATTGAGAATGTAACCGCTTAACGCTGTTCTGGCGTGGTTTATAGACAATTCATGTAGTTTGGCATCACTATACAAATAAGCTAATCGTCGATTAACCATAGCGGCGTCAAAGTCAGAGCTGGGCTTGATGGACTCAAGTAGGTTTTTTGCTTCCATAAGACTATTGTCTTTGAGCAGTTTTTTCGCCTTTTTAAGCGCTTTTTGAACTGGGCCTGATGGTGACTTTTGTGCACGCTGGCTATGACATTGGTAGGTCATTACCCGGCATGTTGAGTTGTCTTTGAGTTTGCGAGTTTTGTTAATTTGCAACTCAACCTGTGAATGGGTTAAACGGTGTTTGTTTACTCGTGATTGTATTTCATCCAGTATTTCTTGGGCAGCTTGTCGTTGCTCTTGCTCATCAAACATGGTTTGAATTTCGAGTAACAAGTCGTGACGCTTTTGGTCTCGTTTCTGTTGAGCGATTTGTTCAAACAACTCGAAGATATCCATATCAAATGGCTCATTGATATAAGCGAAATACTGTAATGCTTTTTCCTCGCTCATGTCGAACCAACCTAGTTCAACTAGAAGCATAATTTCAAGGTAAAGTGCTGATTTGTATTCTTCAGCAGGTAAATTGCCACTGTCTATCGCTTTTAAAATGTAGTCTAGAGCGACAGCGTTTTTACCCATTATTTCCGTATTTAGATTGGCTAAATGGTAATGCAGTATAGCCTGCTCATAATCATTTTTAGCTTTAACGCTTTCCAACCTTCTAGCAGCGGATATCGCAAAACCTCGGTCTGCGATATTTAATGCGGCGGATAAATTCTCGTCGGTTTCATTACTGAGCGCGGGTGCTTTGCGCTGTGAGTGACAGTGATATTTCAGAGGTTCGCAACTGATTTCAACGGGAGGGGAGCTTGTTGTGATGTCATTTTGTTCTTGAGCCGTCACTATTTCTGGTGCCATTTCTGCTGGCGTCACCGCCTCTGGTGAGCCATTGTCAGCAGGCAGTTCTGTAACTGGAGGAGGAGAGGACTCGCACCCCATTAGTATCGTAAAAGTCAGCAGTGCTAAGGTGAGTTTTTGTTTATTCATTGTTACTCCCCCTGTGTTATACACACAAATTTTAGCATTTGGCGGCGGTGTGTTGAAGCATAGTAAATGGTTTGGACTATGGGCAAAAATAAATCAATATCAACGTTTCCGTTGTTTTTAAAGAGGCACGCATCATGTTTTTTATCTGTTCCAAACGTGCCTTTAAGCTCGAATTAGAAATTGAATATAAAGCAAATATAAAGCAACAACCTATCTTATCTGCTACAGCTGAGAACGCTTTATATGTGCAAAGACATTAATTGTGCGTTAAGTAAGGTTTAGTGTTAGGTATTTCATGAAAAACAGAGTTTGAACAGCAATACAAAGAGATAAAATTATTGCTTGTTGAGCGCTGTCGTTGTAACTGAAAGCCTATCATTATTTAGAGTGAAAAGTTGAAGTGTAAATAATTAACTTCTCAATGGTACTTAGTAAGTGTGTACTGGAATGAACCGGTTTGTCTCTTCAATCATAAAAAAAGCCGCTTGCTAGCGGCTTTTAGAGTTTAAAAATAGATTAATTTCTAATTGTATACCCTTGTTGATCTATGACTGCTTGTGCCTCTTGACTGACTTGTGTGCCTTCCAAATACATAGTGATGTCTGTATTTGGCCCAGGAATAATCGATTGCAGCGTATTATTCTTAAAATAAACGCTCCATAACTTCTCAGCGTCAGACAAGTCCAGTTCAGTAAGGGTGTTATCCGATGCACTTAGCAAAGTTAACTTTCGTAAACCTGTAAGTTGGAGTTCCTTTAACTTAGTATTATCCGCACTCAAAGTGCGCAGGTTTAGTAAATGCGAAGTATTAAGTGTGTCGATTTGAGTGTCGTCAATATTGAGCATTTCTAGTTGGCTGCCCTGTGTAGTGACCAGAGATGTCATAGGATTATTGTTAATGAGTAACTTTTTAAGTTTTTCTGCCTTGGTAATATCCAATGTCGTAAACTGGTTTTGCGCTATATTAAGCACTTGTAGCTGAGCATATTGAGATAAGTCTAAGCTTGTCAGTTTTGATAATCGTGCATCTAAGTCAGCAAGTGCATGACTTGGGGTCACACCTGAGATTTGTGCAATCCCACTTTGAGAAATATCGACGTCTATTAGACTTGTGTTATGCGTCAGATCAAGGGTATCGATTATGCTCTGCTTTAATCTTAATGTTTGTAAACCTTGTGCTTGAGAAAGGTCAATGGCTTTTAACTTATCACTCGTTATAGACAAGCTCTTAAGCTTTGCAGCATCAGACAACACAAAGTTTTCTAGTACACTACTCTCAATTCCTACATGTCCTAAATTAGGCGCTGGCGTGAGCGTTAGGTTAGGCGTGTTTTGACCCCGAAGATAAAGATATCTGAGTCTTTGTAATGAACTCATATCCACATCGGTTGTAAGTGAGCTCTGTATTGACAGAGATTGCAGCCAATAAAGCTTACTTAACTCTGAAATCGCCTTGTTATCCAGCGCTACTGCCATTGAATTAAATTGCAGTGCCGATAGGTTAATAAAGTTACTTAGGCCGCTTAGGTCGGTGACTGTATTATGCTCATCATTGCCTATACATTTTAACGCTTTGCCATATAGAAGAACGTTAGGGTTATAATGTTTATAGTTATCGATACAGGCTTTTAATGCAGGATCAGTTACGCCGATTTTATCCGCGATAGAGTCGGGTATTTTCTCAACTTTTATATTGACTTCACACGATTTCTTGATGTCTCTGGCTCCATATGTCAAATAGCGCGCATTATGCTCTCGATATTTGAGCCCACAGCCTTCGATACTACTAACATAAAAGCCACTTTCCTTTGCAGATACTGTTAGCTCTAGGTAACGCTCATGCAAGATGGTACCGTTTTGTAAATTTGACGTCACAGTGCCAGGGCCATCTACATTGATTGTGATAGGGTGTGCAGGTACGGTGTATTCTAAAAAGCGTTTGTTTTGTTCACTACACTCGCCACCTCTGGGGTATTCACAAAACCAAATACCATTTGAGTTACTCTCGATAGGAAAAAAATTGACTGGCTCCCCGGTAGACACTTTAATCATGTCCAAATAGCTAAATGAATACATTACTTCGCGGTTGCGGATATAAGCACTCTTTGAGCCTTTAACGCCATCATGTATATATTCGATTGACCCAAGCTCCCAAATATCTATGCCATGCTCTGTTCGTTCGTATAACTTTAACGCGCTTATAAAGTAACGTTCTGCCTTCATAATTGACAGGTGGTTAATTTTTGATGGTGTATTATCAGTATTTAATATAGAAAGGTGCCTTGTATCATTGACATATCGATAAACGTAAAACTGCTGACCGTTTTGTGCAATTAATTCATAATCTCTCTCAAAGCCTAATGTGCAGTGTGCAGATGTTGCAGTGCAAGTTGGATCAAAGCCAAGGCTTCTGTATGCTCTAACAGACAATCTGTTATTCTCTAATGTGGTTATTTCGGCCCCATTTAAATCTGCCCTTCTTGCGATACCATTATCATAGAGGGTGAAACTCCCCCAGTCGTCTGATAAGTTACCAGCAATATCCGCGAAGCTAAATGGTGTGTCTGCTTTTTTAATAAACGCACCAATTCCAACTCTGAGCCAGTCGAAATATTGTCGATCGTCCAATGCAATTGAAGACTGTTCTATAGATAACACATGGACACCGTTGTGCTCAGAGACCACTCTCAACTGCGCATAATCTGTATTGTTATTAGCGGTCAATTCAACTAAGCCCTCTGGGGTCATTGCCCAATTGAATGGGAACGCTTTATCCTCTAAGTGTTGAGGCATGTATCTGCCCATGTTGAGGCTGCCAGTTCCATCTTGGTTAAACGTGAGCGAGACGGTATTTTGCTCATTAAATGATTTGGATTCGATGTAGTGACCCAATGACAAAGCCCAGTTACCCACAATATTGTCACCTAATTGGGTTGGTGTAATTTGCTTTGTCGCGGTGACATTTATCGGTTCTAGGTATTGAGATCCCTTACGGACATCGTATTGTGCCCAAGATATGGATAGTTGCTCTCCTTCGTAAAGAAGCTTAAAGCCTGTTACCTCAATGTTTTTAGGCCTATCTTCACGTGTAACCGGCCTATTGATTGGGATGCTAGGTGAAGTATTTTCGAACGTGGCTACGTATTCGGTCTCAGAATGTTTCTTTATCGTGAACTTAGGAACTGTTGAAAATCTGGTTAGTCTTAGCTCAGGTTCAAAAGTGCCTTGTCCATCTTTATTAATATTAAAAATAAAGTGTAGAGGAACGTTAAATTGGTCTGTACTGTCCATCATCACTGTGGTTTCACCTAGGTGAAGAGGACGGGGAGAAAAGTCTACCTCTATTTCACAGTCTTCGACTGGGTTGGTGATTTTGAATATTGATGTGTTTAGCCCTTCATCAATAAGCTCACCATCACAGCCACGCACGTAGATGAGCTCATTATTTTCCTCTGGTGTTAACACAAGCTCAAAGTCCTTACCATACTTAAACGCAGTCACCGTGGGGACTACAGAACCTTGGCCGGTTTGCTTGATATTTATATTTAAATGAGGCCATTCAAATTTGAACTGACGACCACTGCGAGGGCCGCAGTCAAAATTATTGACACAGATAGAAAAGCCTTCTTGGTTTGCCTGACCAATAGTGAGATATACAACCGCATTACTAACTGTGTTGGTTAATTTAAGATGGCCATCAGCGAGTTCAGCCCAATAAGTCTCGTCATCATATTGTATTTTAGGACGGCAATCATTTTGTGTTTGTGGAGGACAATTTTCTATTTGTTTTAGTGTAACAGCCGTAGAGTATCTTTTTGCAGATAATTCAACTGCGCCTACAAATAAATGAGGGGCGGTTGTGTTGCTGAAAAAGGTTTCATCAAACTGCTTAGGTTTATTAATTGGCTTATTAGTGAGCTTGTAAATATGCACAGAGCGCGCAACTTGAACCACAGAATCACTTGTATGCTCAAAAGCGGTGTGTTGAATCGCAATTAAGTTACCAGATGATGCGATTAACTCGTATGTTTGGCTCTTGGTGATTTTACATTGTGCTAGCGCAACATCACAAAATGCTCGGTCTTGCTCAGAGAATTGGTAGTGATTTCGTGTTAACTTGCCCTGTTGATTTTCAACCTTGACATTATGCTGCCAGTTAAAATGAAAGTTGTTCTCTTCGTCTACTACAAAAGCTTGTTTGTCGCCTTTTGTTTTAAAAGGTGTCCATGTTTTTGCGTGGTTAATATCATCAAAGTCAATATTTTGATGGCGCACCATCACGCCTGATAGTACTTTGCCATTGTTTACTAGTACTTGTAAGCCTAACTTGAACTCTCTGACAATATTTAGAGTTAATGTACGTTGTGGGTGCTTTATTTGTATTGTTTGGCCGTTGTCGATTAAACCCCAGCTAGCAGTCATTGTCTCAGTACCGTTATTGAGCTCAACTTGGCTGTCATTGATAAAATTCAATCGTAGTGACTTTAATGGGGAGTCACTTTGTGAAAGTTGTAATGACCATTCACCTTTGAAGTTGTCTCGTTCTGGCTGAATAAATGCACTTTTATTTGCCAGCTTAGCGATAAAAGGAGCGGGTCCTTGCTCGGCATTATTTGAAAGCAGTACTGTCTCTACAGTATGCGCATTATTCTGGCTTTCTATGATGTTCAGACTAAGTCCAAATAAATCTAAGTTGACTCCGGTGAGTTGTGTTGGCGTATTGAATACAATATTGATGGTGTTGTTTACTTTTTGCCAAGTAAAATCACTGTCGTTGGTATTTGCAACAAAACCCGTGCCGTCGGCTTCTAATTTTAAAGCCAAGCCGACACCGTTAAAAAATCGCGCTTCAGAGAGGTAGTAGTCTCCTGCAGCTATGGTTGTTGCTGCTTGCACTAAGTCACTATCTTGCTCGATAGCCGTTTGGATTTTCGCCAGCAACTCGGCTTGCTCTTCTTCCAATTGTGCTATTGCGCTATCAGCGGTATCTTCATCTTGTACTAATTCAAGGGTATTTTTAACGTTTGAAGGCAATGTGACATTGTGATCGACGATGGCTTTTATCAGCTTAGCTAAACGCATTTTCTCAGCAGGTTCGACACTTTTTCGGGCTTTTTCCAGCTCACCGGCTGTTTTTAGCTGGTTTACCTGCCTTTTAATTAATGCAAATTCAGAGGTGGTTATATTGGTCACATTCACACCAAACTCCTCATTGGCATCTAGTTGCTTATCTTCACCTGCTTTTTGCGTGAGATGCGCTAAATCGCCAAGCTGAGAGATAAACTCAACATGGGCATTGTTCTGCGCATGAGAGCCGGTTGCTCTGAGTTTGGCAAGCTCGGCTGACTGTGACTCGTCATACACGATGTCCAGCTGATATGCACCCGTTTCATCAGCTTGTGTCGTAAAGGTTTGCCCATCAAATGTGAGCTCTACATTCGCATAAGCAATCGGTTGATCTGTCACTTTACCAGTAAGCGTTAATTGCTGAGTGATGGCACTAATTTCGACGGTGTGAGTGGTACTGGAGCTGAGCCCTTGGTCATCGGTAGCTTCAAGTTTAAAAGTAACACGCGTATTCTCTTGAATATCTGGCGAGTTCACAGTTAGGGTTTGCGTGTGGGTCCCATCTAAGGTTAATGCAAGCTCGCCTGAGTAAAACCATTGATAGCTTTGTATTTCTCTGTCATCAAGACTTCGTACTGTACCTTGCAGGACAAAGCTTTGCTTTTCTTCGATGCTGTCAGGACCATTAATGGACACATCTGCGCCAACATTGTCTAATGCTTTGATAGTCACTGTGTGGCTAGTGGAGTTCGTTGCGCCCTGATTGTCTTGTGCAGAAGCGGTAAAAGTAATGGTCTGATTTTCAGATATATTAGGTGTTGTTATGGTGAGTATTGAAGAATCAGTGCCATCTAGGCTCAGAGCTAGTGCTGAGTTATGCTCCCAGTGTATCGAGGTGATCTGTCCATCGGTGTCAAGCGCGTCAGCGGTGAGCGAAAATGCTGTTTCTTCAAAGACTGATTCAGGGCCAATGATATCGAGAGAGGGCGCTAAATTAGCCAAAGCTTCTACAGTCAAATGATGCGATGCGGTTGTTTGAGCACCATGGTTGTCTGTAACTGTCAGTGAGATTTCAGTGTCTACGTGCGCTAGAATGTTCTTACTGGTTATGGTTAACGTCGAAGCATGCTTGTCTTGTGCTGTGAATAATTCCTCGTCATAACGCCAACTATAATGGCTTATCTCACCATCAGTATCTGTTGCGTTTGCTTGCAACGTGATGGGCACTTGTTCTAAAACTTTTGTGCTGCCAGTGATATTTAATTGAGGTGATTGATTGCTATTGTCGGAAGCGTTCTGGTTGTTGTCTGTGCTGTTACTATTTGAAGTACTGCTTTCGTCTGTTAATTGAGAGCCCGAATTATTATCTTCTAAGCTCTTAGTGCTATTGTCAGAGCCGCCGCAAGCACTTAATAGTGTACTAAGTGCTAGGCAAGCTAACACTTTACGTTTTGTCCTTAAGTTACTCAATGTCATCTTATATCCTTGATGTCTCTTTTTTGAACATTTTAAGCATTTTTATTTATGATTTTTTTCAGTTCTATAAAGGCAGTAATATATCATTTAGTAGATTTTTTTGAATATACATTTAGCTAATTATGGGTGCTTTTATTAGTTTTTTAATTTTATCTAATTTTATATTAAATGTTCTTGAAATTTAGTCGGTTTTAGAAGCTGGAAATGACTTTTGGGCCGCTATTGAGAGTTGTTGATATAGAGTGTTTTATAAGCGTATTTTAATATAAATAAGTATAATAGGAGAAAGCTAGGGGATAATATTTATATACTCAATCAGGCTGTTTTTAAAAAGGGGTCCAATTTTTTGGAACCCCTTTTACAGTATTAATCTACATTGAGATGTATCACTAAAATGTATAACTCAATCCAACATAAGCCATACGGGGGGCGCCAGGTTGAATACGCTCTTTGTTAAATCTAATTTCAGCTTGTAGAGCATATGTTTTATCTGTGATATTGGCTATCCTAGCATGCAATTTTAGTGTATCAGTCACTTGATAATTTGCTTTTAAATTTGCAATGGTATAACCGCTATGTTGACGAGAGTTTTCAGAGTCCATCCAATAATCTCCAATGCTCTTTATTTCAGCAGTGATATTTAACCCAGCAATATATTGGCTGTCGTAATTTAAGCGGAGGTTAGCAACATATTCCGGTGCCATAACTAGACTGTTATTGGATAAATCATCTTCTTCGTTTTTAACGAAGTTATTGCCTTTAATATAATGCACAAACTCATGGTCTGATTGACTATAAGCCAGCGCTAAGGACCATGTTGGAGAAAATGTATAGGTAGTGCCAAACTCAAAGCCTTGATGTCGAACTTCAGAAGCATTAACTCGGAAACTAGCGCCATATCCATCAGTCGCAGTGACAATGGCTTCTTTAACGTCCATTACATAGTATGCGAGCTCAATAGAAAGATTTTCAAAGTTGGCTTTGTATCCCATCTCATAGGTATCGGATGTTTCTTCACTGATTGAACCTAGTTGTGAGCTTGTTTCCTTGGATTTAAGGTGATAGAGCTCTGACGCTGTCGGGATGCGAATTGCATTTGCATAGCGTGCATAAATGCTAGATTGCGCGTCTAATCTGTAATTTAAGCTGGCTTTTGGACTCAAGTGTTTGAAAGTATCTTCTCGGCTTGCAATAGAGCGGTTGCCAAACCCGTCGTTATCATAAGTGGGCAGTGTGTTATCAAACTGATACTTATTATGATCGTACCTTAGGCCTAGTGCATAGTTTAATTGTTCTGTTAATTGGCCTGTATGCTGAATGTAAGGCGAGATCCCAGTGAAGGTTGTTGAGTCTTTGTAAAATATATGGCCTTGAGGGTAGGTGGCAGCCCCCCAGCCAGTCGTTGTTACTGTAGTTGGTTGGTATGAAAAGTCATCCCCTTCTGAGCGCTCTAAATCTATACCAAATGTGGTTTCAAAATCTACGCTGTGTCTAAAGTTGGTTAAGGCTAATAGGCCAATGCTTCTGACGCTGGATTCAATATTTGGCATGCTTGGCTGCCAAGTTGCTATATAATCATTCGTGCGATAACGAAAATAGGGGATCACTGAGGCATAAAGGTCGTTATCATCATATACATATTCTGAGCTAACTCTCAGGTAGTCCGTTTTTCTGCGAGGATCAATGGCGAGTACTGCTGGTTGCAGGCCAGATTGTGTCGGATCTTGTAAAAATGCTTCTTCACTTAATGTGTTTAGCATTTGCTGATCTAATGTAGATGCAATCAAGCTTGTTTTTAAGCTTTGTTTGTCGTCAATTTGTAGTTCATGCAACACATTGAGCTCTGACTTCTCGACACTGCTGTGATCTCTCCACCCTTCATTATTTAAGTAGGCGGCACTCACTCGAATACCGTTTGAGTCTGAAATGTTGTATGTCGTACTACCGTTCACTCTTTGATAGCTACTTTCACCTAATGTGATACCGAACTCTCGGCTATCTTCGTCTATCGGAGCTGAAATGACATTGACGGTTGCAGCAACTGCGCCAGAACCATATAGACTGGTTCCAGCCCCTTTAATGACTTCTAAACGAGAAACGGAGGAGTTAGTACTTGCCCACCAAAGGGCATTATGGTTATAAAAAGCGGCTGATTGTAAAGGCACATTATCTTGTAAATATAGCGTATACCCCCCAAAATTTATCGGCATACGGATCGCGGCATTGTGGCCTTGTCCACCGGACAGTTGATTGAGTAAAACGCCTGAAATGGTTTCGAGTGATTCTGACACATGTTGCGCGTTATCATTTCTTATCACTTCGGTTGATACACTGCCAGCGCTGAGCGCTAAGTCAGTATTGGCTTTTACAGTCCTACTGGCTGTGACAATGATTTTTTCAATATCATCATTTTGTTGTTGCGCCCAAACCACGTCAGCCTGCAAAAGTGCAATGGCAATGAGGGAATAAGAAAAGCCAGATTTCATTATGCTTGTTCCTTAGTTATTTTCTAATAATTCGTTATTTTTTAAGTTACGTTGCAGTTTCGCACGACGCTGGCGAAGTAGTTTTGAAAAGTACATACAAGTACCTGTTAAAGCAACTAAAACGAGACCAAGGCAGATCGCTGTGATGATACTATCACGCAAGCCCTTACCTAGGGGGTTTAAAAAGTGGTATTTATGCAGGTATCCAAAGTGCCAACTGCGTGCTTTTTGCCAACGATCATCAACCGCAGCAATATAGCCAGTATGAAGCTCTACGCTGTAAAGTACTTCTGGTGAATGTTCAAAACTCAGTTGCTGTACAGGCAAACGTTTGTTGATGAATCCGTAAGTTGGTCCGAATTTATCAATTTTTTCGCTGTGATTAAGGAGACCTGAAATTTCAAGTTGCTCAAGTAGTATAGATTGAACAAAGCTGTTGTTGTCATAGGTGGTTTGCTGGGTGTCCCAATATGAAAAATGCATTGCTCGCTTTTCAAAAGACACGATTTGACTGACGATCTGCCCATTGATATTGACTACTTGAAAGTTATCTCCTTGCGCACTGAGCAGGGCCTGTACAGGGTCGTGGTGAATATCCAAAGTGGCCATTTGGTTATTGGGTTGTAGTGTTCTAAACTCTTGCACAAATAATTTGTCGATCAAGATATGTGTGCTGCTGCTTGAAAACCCCAGTAGACAAAAGCTCAATATGAGTCCCGTCCCTCTATGAAATGACCTAATCGACTGCTGATTTGATTTTATCCTTGGCCAGAGCACACTGTATGCGATTAAACCTAGGGTAGCCATCACCAATAGTGCGGTACTTATCATGAGCATTGGTACAATTCGCCATGGGCTATGTCTATCGCCAGCGAATTGCCAAGTATGAAGTTGTTTAAACCAATATGAAAGGGTATCTCTCAGAGGGGTGTTATGGGCTGTGATCCGCTTTGCAAGCGTATCGATATACATGTGATTGCCATTATCCAGTTGTATGCGGTAAACGGGTAATACTCTATTTATTTCAGGATAAGCCGCACTAAATTGTGTGATGAGCTGGGCGTCGAGGATATTCTGTTTACTCCACCTTTTGGCGAGGTACTGAGCATAATCAATGTCTGTCAGGTGTAGTTGTGACTCGCTCAGCGGCAGATAATGTACATCAAGATGATTGAGCGACTGTTCCATCACTTGATAAAAGAGGTCGCCATGGTACTCCACTAAACTTGCATGACTGAATTCAGAAATTCCCTGTTGCGTTAGTGTAACTTGTAGCTCGGTGTAACTTTTTAAATCACTTTTATTTATTTTGACCGGACTGGATTGAATAAATGGCGCTTTTGCAAAGTGCGACATCGCTGGGTGCAATAAGCCTGATAGAGCCCAAATAACAAAGGGAATGAAACAAAATAGTGCAATTCTTCTATGCCAAGTTATCAACTGTTTTAGCATTTGATTATTATTATATTGAGGATAATTGTTGGATTATATGTAATTAATTTGCAGCTAGGTATGTGACAAATTGTCGCACAATACTTTGAATCATTTCATTAGTGCTAAAACTTCATATGTTGTAAGTAAATGTAAAGTAAGACTATACAGTTCGCGTTTCGATTGTTACATTTATCATTGTGCTAAAATGGGTACTAAAATTTGTCTTTAAATTATCCAGTTTGGCAGCGCAAAGAGTGCGCCTAATCAATAACACAAGGAACACGCCATGTTTATCGTCACGCTTAATTATCTTGTTGGCTTATCTGAAGTTGAGAAGTATTTACCACTGCATAAAGAGTATTTAGACCGCTGCTATGACGATGGTATTTTTCTCATGTCGGGCCCAATCGAGCCCCGTACGGGAGGTGTTATTTTAGCAAAGTCTTCTTCTAAAGAAGCGCTAGAACTAACATTGAATGAAGATCCGTTTTTTAAAACGGGTATTGCCGAATATCAAATTACTGAATTTGTGCCAACAAAGTCTAAAAAGGAGCTAAGTTATTTGCTTTAAGTAACTTGAGCGACCATTTATGCTAAGTTGATACAGGTATGTATGACAAATGCAAAAAACAGTACTGAGTAAACTCCAAGCGTTAGCTGGAGAGGTTGGTCAAGTTGGCACACAGATAAACGAACGATTTGTTGTGTTTAAAGATACTGTCGTGGGGTTTCTCCTGTTATCGTCATTTTATCCCTCAAAAGTGCAGGGTGTTGACGAGAAACATTATTTTGTTATTCCTTATGAGTTGGGAGCGCATAAAGTTGCGCTACATACCATCAGAAGCCGACCTGAAGGCACTCCTGAGGTAATTACGTTACCGAAAAGGCGTGTCTTTCACTTGGCTAATGCGCATGCTGAACAATTATTATCCCGTATATCCTCTGAACAATCCGAATTTATGGTCCGAGCGCAAAAAAGTGATCTGTAAAGTAGATTGGAGTAGCTTGCGGATGACACCGGTGCGCTAGACACTAAATTAACTTATGGGATGTTCGTTATTGGAGGGTGGTCTGCACTGGTTAATCCAGCAGTGGGTGCGCGATAGCTACTTTACCCAGTTTACGGGGCTTATGAATAAACATGGTATTCGCCCTTTAGAGGAAAGGTTCTCAAAGGCATCGCTGAAAAAGCAAATTGAGTTAGCGCAACTGAATGTGCTAAAAAGAGTTTTCAGAGGGGAACGTTATAAAATTGGTGAACCCATTTTAGCTAGATTAGAGACAGCGCTGCGCACTAACGAGCAAGAGTATGATCTGGTTATGTACGCAGGCCCTAATGCGTTGAGTTATAGTACGGTTTCTGATGCCGGCTTTTTAGAAGAGATTGTGATATTAAACAATCAAAGCTGAGCGCTATTCAGTGAACATCAGTCAGCGTGCATAGTACGAAATATATAAATACGAAAATAAATATAAAGTTGAGATGATTAGAGAAGCACAATTACAAGATACGCGAAGTCTAGCGGCATTGGCATTGCAGGTATGGTTAACAACTTATACGACGGACGGCATGCGTGATGATTATGCCGATTTTGCATTGAGCCATTTTACCGATGAGTATTTCGAAGCACTCATACAGAGCGACGAATACGGTGTTTTGGTTTGCTTGAACGATACCGCCGTTATTGGGTTTTCTGTGGTGAATTTGGTTTCACAATATCAAGATAAACACTATGGCTTTGAAGTTGAAAAGCTCTATGTACACACTCATTTTCAAGGGCAAGGTATTGGCAAGCAGCTTTTAGATGCCATATCACAGCGGTGGGGGGCACAATTCTGGTTGTATACTTGGGTTGAAAATGCGTCTAATCATTTTTACCAGCGCTTAGGGTTTAAACAGGTCGGTGAACTCACGTTTGACTTTTCAGGGACTGTCATTCGTAACAATGTGTATATTAGTCCTACATCATGATGATCACAGAGGCCTGTAAAGTGGACTAAACATGGCAATTCGTTGTTGTTAACCTACCGTATTTAGTTTTCTTTACCCAGACCTCGTACGACTACATGTGATGTAGCGAAATCTTAAGCAGATTGCTCTAACAATTTTGCTATGACCTCTCTGGCCTGATCAAATTCAAAATCTTCAATTAATTCAATGAGCTGGTTACAGGTAGACTCACTAATTTTATGATTTGCTTTAAGCTCATGTACTTTTTCAACAGATTGGGTGTCGCAGCTAAGTAAAAGCTCTTCAAGCTCTAAAAAGTCGTCTCTTGTTACCTTTAAGCTGACAACATTGGACGAGGGAGGGGGTGGCGCTTGTTCTGTTTGCAACTCACTTAATTGCTTATGTAAATTTCTTAAAAAGTCAGTTAACGCTTCAACATCTACAGGGTCTACACTTTGCTGCTTGGAAATGGCACTTTCAATGTCCGAAGCCTGCTTAGATAGCTGATCAATACATAAGTTTGCACTGGCTCCTTTGAGTGAATGAGCAATGCGTTCAGCGTGTTCTAAGTCGCCGATTACAAGCGCTTGGTTTAGGTTAATAGTCTCTTCGATCTGATTTCTGGCAAACTTTTTAATGATACTCCAGAACGCTTTTTCATTACCCCCTAAACGCTTAATAGCACGCTCAATATCGACGCCTTCCAGTTTTACTGCTGGTTGTTGTTTGTTATTTTGTTCAGCTTTTTTGGGGGGAATATTCAGCGGTTCGGCTTGCTTAGTTGTGGCCGTTTTACCGTATAAGTGCTGATGTACAGTCTCAGCCATTTGATTGAAATTAATTGGTTTACCTATATGCCCATTCATGCCTGCCGATTCGCATTTTTGTAAATCCTCTTTCATCACATTTGCGGTCATGGCGACAATGGGTAACTTATCAAATTGGCTGAGCTCGCGGATTTTTTTGGTCGCTGTGTATCCGTCCATAACGGGCATTTGAATATCCATCAAAACAATATCAAACTGGTTGTTCTTCACTTTATCAACGGCGATTTGTCCATTGTCAGCAATGGTAACGTCTAAATTTAATGAGCTTAACATCTCATTGGCAATTTCTTGATTGGTACTATTGTCCTCTACGAGTAGTACTTTTTGCTTGTCAAAAGAAGGAACACCATCACTGTGCGTCTCTTGAGTGGCAGAATTGATGGATTGACCACTCAATTGGAATGACTCCATGATTGCATCAAGTAATACGGATGCGTTGACTGGCTTGAGTATAATGGCATCTATCAGATCATGTATTTCAGAGTTCATGCCGATGTCTGTGCCATAAGCGGTAACAAGCACGTATTTGGGTTCTTTTTGTAATTCGAGCGCCCGAATATGTTGAATGGCGTCAATGCCGCTCATATGGGGCATTTTCCAATCCATAAATATGATATCAAAGTCGCTGCCTTGCGCGAGTTCTACGGCACCGGACCCACTCGCTGCGCAAGTGACTTGGAACTTCATTGCTTTGAGAAGGTTGGTTAAAATGGCACGCGCACTCTCATTGTCATCAACGACCAGCACATGTTTGCCAGCGAGTTGGCTATCTGGACAAATAACATTAGTTAATTTAGCTGATTGTAAGCCACAGCGAATGGTGAAGAAGAATTCAGAACCTTGCCCTTGCTCGCTGTGCACGCCTATAGTGCCGTCCATTAACTCTACCAATTTTTTCGAGATGCTGAGACCGAGACCGGTACCGCCATATTTACGTGTGATGGAGCCATCGGCCTGTGAAAAGGCTTTAAATAGCTTGTTCTGCTGCTCTTTTGACATACCGATGCCGGTATCTTTAACGGTGAACTTGAGGGTGGTTTGCTCATCTAATTGCTCGATGGTGGTCACACAAATAGTGATCTCACCTCGTTCTGTGAATTTAATGGCATTGCCACAGAGGTTGATGAGTACCTGACCTAATCTTAAAGGGTCGCCAACTAGACTTATCGGTACATCTGGCGCGATGTCTAATAGCATCTCTAAGCCTTTTTCTTGCATTCGGATAACATTGATATTAACCACGTTGTCCATCACTTCTTGCAGAGAAAAGTCGATATTTTCAATTTCTAGTTTGCCAGACTCGATTTTTGAAAAGTCCAGAATATCATTGATAATGCCAAGTAAGCTTTTTGCCGCTTGGTCTATTTTGTTAATGTAGCCAGACTGTTGAGTTGTGAGCTCTGTTCTAAGGGCTAAGTGACTCATACCAATAATGGCGTTCATAGGGGTACGAATTTCATGGCTCATGTTTGCTAAAAATTCGCCTTTTGCAGTACTCATTTCATCGGCTTTATCTTTAGCGAGCCTCAGTTCAAGCTCCATTTGTTTACGCTCAGTCACATCCAGCAGTAAACCAACGACACCGGCTAATTGGTTTTCTGCATTGGTAAACACCGCCTCATAGACAATAAAATTACGAGGCTCACCCTCGGAGTTTTCAATTTTTATTTCATAGTGTTGGTTAGACTTCCCATCAATAAGATCTTGGTGAGATTGCTCGAACACTTGGGCAATGTCGTAATTAAAAATATCTTCTGCTGTGGCATCAAGTACGTCCGCATCAAAGGTGCCAAAGTACTGATGAAATACACTGTTGACGCCTAAATAGTTGCCTGAACTATTTTTGTAGTACATTGGGCTGGGGATAGCATCGAGGATTTTTTTGTTGAGCTCTAGTTGCTCGACAATGCGCTTTTCTGCTTTTGACTGTAAGTCGATGTTTTGGGTTAACTGTAAACTGACAGCTAAATCATTGATCACAGATTTTATCCATTTATAGTCTTGGTCAGTTAACTCAACAAGACTACCGAGCTCGAGTAACCCGATGCTGTCATTACTAACCACCAAGGGAAAATAATATAGTTCGCAAATAGAGAGCTTTTCACCATTGAGTTCAATGGCGTATTGCTCTTTTTCAAATTTCATCGAGTAAGGCTTTTGCGTACTTAAAACATGAAAGTGAATTGAGTCATAATTACTGTAGGTTCTAGCGCAGTTACTGCTGTAGCCTGTACCAGCTACTCGAGTGAGTACTTTTTGTTCTTCAAAAACATACAAACCCAACAATGGCACCGATAAGCGCTGCTCCAAAAATTGCAGTAGCTCTTCACCTAAATCATTGGGGTTTTTCTTGCCTCTGAGTGCAAGGCCAAAATCTTTCATAATGGTGTTGAATTCAAGCTGCTCAGACAGGTCATTGAGTAATTTGTTCATCGATTTCGATAAATCAGAGAGATCCCCCTTAACGGATTCGTCGAGCGTGAAATTGTAATTACCTTGCTCAACATTACTGACGACTTGTTTTTGAATTGAAGCGACAGGGTTAATGTACAGCTTCCAGAGTAAGTAAAATGACAGTGCTATATTTAACAGCAGTATTAAGTTAAAAATATTCCGCATCATGTATGCGGTATTGAGGCTATTTTGGTGGCTCTCTAATTCTGCAGTTAGCCTAGATGTAATGGCCCTATGCGCCTCACCGATGGCTGACATAATTTTAGATTTTTCGACTAAGTAATTATCACTAAAAAGAATTTTTTGAGCGCTAATTAAATCAGGATCTGAGTCTTTAACCCAATTTCCATAAGTGTCTTTATGAATACCTTGAATGGCATTAAATGCGCGTCGTTCGAGGCTAACAAGTGAATTAGAAGTAGAGAGCGCGTTTTGCATTTGCAACAGTTCAAAGTCTTGTGCGCCGAGTTGCTGAAAACGTTCAATAATATTATGCCCATCATTGACTCTAATGATTTCTGGGACGCTGGAGTGAGGTGCAGCTAGGCTGTCCCAATAGTCATAGGTGTTGGCATTTTCGGCTCTCACTTTCCCATCACGGACTAGTAGTGTGTAACTAAATAACTGCTGCCACTTATCATTGCCTGTTACAGCGTAAGATCTTGCAAAATTAGTTAAGTTATCTGAACTGAGCTTTAGTTCATGGGAAAGCTCGGTGAGCTTAAATAACTGGGTTTGTTTTTCTGATAGAGCACTGACCTCTGTGCGCACGTAATGTGACATAAGCCAGATCCCGATACTAACCAGCAGCATTATCGAGAAAGTGATAAAGAAGCTGACTCTTAAATTTTTCATCTAATCCAGTCCGTGCTTGGCGTTTCAGTAATAATAGACCTATATTTTTGAGTGTGGTGAACATTTGTGCAACAAAACGTATAGAAGAGACTATGGAACAGCTTAAAACGGTGTTAGTGGTGGATGATGTGAAAGAAAACTTGGCTTTCATGACTGAAATCATAAAAGACAAATATCGTGTTTTAGCGGTAAAAAGTGGTGAAGCAGCAATCTCTGTGGTTGAAAAAAACGATGTAGATATTATTTTACTTGATGTGGTTATGCCAGAAATGAATGGCTATGAAGTGATTAAATACCTGAAATCTCATGATATTCATAGAGAAATCCCTGTCATATTCCTAACCGCAAAAACCAGTGTTGAAGATGAGGAAAAGGGCTTCCTACTGGGCGCTTGTGATTACATTAATAAGCCAATCAGCCCACCAATTTTGCTGGCTAGATTAAATACTCACCTGTTAAACAAAGAGTCCAAAGATATTCTGAAAAACAAAAATGATTATTTGGAAGAAGAAGTTCAAAAGCGGACAGAGCAAATGTCACGTTTGCAGGACGTGACGATACAGGCCATGGCAAGCTTGGCAGAAACACGGGATCAGGAAACCGGAAATCATATTCGTCGCACACAACTGTATGTCAAACTACTTGCAACGATTTTATGTGAGAAAGATAAGTACAAAGAGATCTTAACACCGGAAATAATCAATAACTTTTACAAGTCAGCACCACTACATGACATCGGCAAGGTGGGGATCCCGGATAACGTTTTGCTAAAGCCCGGAAAGTTGACCGCTGATGAATTTGAAATAATGAAAAGCCATACCGTGTATGGTCGTAATGCCATTGAAACAGCCGAGTCGGCGTTAGGGCAAACGGATAGCTTTTTACAAACAGCGAAAGAGATCTCGCATTACCACCATGAGAAATGGGATGGTTCGGGTTACCCTGAGGGGTTAAAAGGTGAAGACATTCCGCTCAGTGCCCGCATGATGGCTATTGCTGATGTGTATGACGCGCTTATTAGTCGACGTGTTTACAAAGATGCGATGGAGCATGATAAAGCGATTGCCATCATGAGAGAAGGGCGAGGCAGTCATTTTGATCCAGAGCTATTGGATGAATTTTTAGCAAAAGAAGATGTATTTTTTGATATTTCTCAGAAATATCGAGACTAGGCACTTTTGGGGGGCGTATGTCGTACTCAATTTTACTAATCGATGATGACGAAGTAAATCATGACATTGCTAAAACAATGTTAGGTGAAGCTCACGAGTATTTTTCAGCGTACAACGGGGAGGAGGCGCTCGCATTGTTTAATGAGCGAAAATATGATGCCATCTTGTTAGATGTTGTTATGCCTGGTATGAATGGGTATGAGGTCTGTAAAGCAATTCGAAATGCCCCTTCTAACTCTCAGACTCCCGTTTTGTTTGTGTCTTCTAAAGATGATGTCGAAGACAAGCTAGAAGGCTTTAAAGCGGGGGGAGATGACTATATCACCAAGCCTTTTGATGTCGAAGAGTTAAGCTTTCGCATTGAACGTCTGGTGAAATACAGCAGTGAAATCGACACGTTAAAGGTCAGCTGTGAAGTGGCTGAAGAAGTCACTATGACTGCAATTACCAGTTGCAGTGAATTAGGGCTGTGTCTTGAATTCATAGAAAACTCTTATCAATGCAATACGCTGTCTGATTTATCTACGGCTATTTTAACGACTTGTCAAAACTTGCATTTACACGCGTCGGTTCAATTGGGTTTATTAGGGGAGTTTCGTGATTTCAGTAATTGTGGCGCAATTAACCCTCTGGAGAGTGAGCTCTTAAAAAAAGGTCGAGATAGTAAGACTGTGATTAATATTGAAAAACGCAGCTTTTTTAACAGCGCTTATTGTTCGTTATTGATTAAAAATATGCCAATTGACGATGAAGAAAAATATGGTCGTTTTAATGATATTTTAGCTTTAGTTGTGCGAGGTGCGGATGCGAGGTTAAAAAGCCTTGAAACAAATATTAAAGCAATTCAGGCTAAAAATAAGGGGCTTAGGGAGTTAAGTCAGGTTGCCAGTAAAGATTTAGAGGATATTGAGTTAGTCTTTAAAAATTATAATAGCGCATGCCAAGAGTTAGTTGAGCGACTTATTTTTGATGTAGAAGATTCCATGATGTCTTTTGGGGTGAGTGATGCTCAAGAGCAAACCCTGAGAGAAACATTAGATAGCGCCAAGGATGATTTGCAACAGATCCAAGAACACTCTGAAGATATGTCGGCTACCTTCAACGACTTTTTTATCAAACTTGATAAGTTAATTGATTAATAACTGAGGGTTTTTTATTGGGAAGTATATTTTGTTTTAAATATGTATTTAATCATTGTGATAAGAATATCGGTTTGGTTTTTTAATGGTTTGATATATAAGGTTGAGAGCACTTTATAAGGTCGTTTGCGTTATGTTTTTAAGCTATTTCATTTAACAAAGTAGTTTAAAAGGGTTTTTAAATGTACTTTAGAATAAAGTCATTTGAAACTCAGGTTTTTTTCGAATTTCATTTCACCTCTGCTGACAAGACTTACGTTTATAATCATAACTTTATTGCCTGCGCTGTGGCAGGTCATTAATTGTGTATCGAACAAGGATGGGAACGATTACTTCATCTCCAAGTTTTCTGCTAGAAGGGTTTATATTTAAAAAGTGGCTTTTGCAAAGCCGGTGTTTTTTAGGGGCTCTCCTGCATGACGATATAAGGCGACTTTATGTCTTTGAGTTGGTGAGAGTAGATCAGGGTTTTTGTTCTGTTTTTTCTCGTTTTCTAAGCTCACAGCGCGCCAAAATAGTTTCTTTTTCCAGTGTGCTTTTGCTACCCCAGCCGACAATCTCATCAATGTGTCTCATACATCCAACACATATGTCTTTATCATCAAGACAACAATTGCGAATACAAGGAGAAGAAATGGATGCTGTGGCTTTGTGTACCATGAACTGACTACTTAACTGACTGGTTACTGGCCATAGTATGACGCTTTTTTATTACTCTGAAAAGTGTGGTATTGCGAGGTGAACATATGCGGTTGTGGCTTGTCCGAATAATAAGCTATTTGGTCGACTTTAAAGTTTTTTTGGGGAACTATGTCGCACTTTGTAGGTCTTGATTCTTACATGGAACAGCTATTTTGAAATCATAATTAAAAACAATAGCATCCGTCGTTATAAAGAATAAAAAGCAAGGAGTGAACCTCGCATTATGGCAAGTAGTCGAACACAGGGTTTTATAACAAGTCCATCCGCCCAACCATGTTTAAAACAGCGGGCTAGAGCGGTTAGAAAGCGCTGGATCTTAACGGGGTCGACCAGTGCAGTACTTAAACAACTAACCATTCCAATGTTATGGGCAATTTTAGCGCTGTTTAGTGCTGATCTGATAGAGCTCTATTTTGCATCTCGATTGGGCGTTGAAGAGTTAACTGCAATGAGCTTTACGCTGCCAATACAAGCAACTTTGTTCGCTTTTGCGATTGGGCTTGGCATTGTGGTAGCAACGCGTTTGACGCAAGCTCGACATGTTGAGGAATTGGCCGCGGTGAGTTTGATTTTTACCACGCTGGTTGGTGCGATATTAGCGCTGTGTATATGGTTTAATTTATTACCCATATTAAACTTACTTGGTTTTGCAGATTTTCCTCAACGAGGCGATGTGTGGGCCTCCCTGCGTAGTTATATGCAGTATCGTTTGGCTGCTGTGGTGTTTTTCTTCCTTATCATGGTTATATTTGGCGTTTTGCGGGCTTTCGGTAACATGCGCGCTGCGGCACACTTGCTAGTGGTATTTGCCTCTGTTCAAGTGAGTGTCAGTGCGGGATTGTTTTCACCTTGGGCGACGTCCAATATAGCGTTAACTGGCTTGGAAAAATTAGGCATCGCACATTTAGTAGCGGCATCCGTTGGGTGTTTTTGGGCTTTGTATTCACTGGTCGTTAAAGAAAATATTTCTATCAAGATTAATTTGCTGTCAGTGCAAAGCCGTCAGGGCTTTCGTTGTTTAACACGCCTTTTGGCACCAATCGTGTCAATGCAGTTGCTTACGCCTATTGCGCAGTCGGTTTTGATGGTTATTGTCGCTTCACAAGGCAGTGAGGCGGTTGCTGCATATGGTGTTGTGATGCGCTTGGAGCCTCTCGCTTTGCTATTGCCCATGGTACTGACGACTTCATTACCTATTTTTGTTGGGCAAAATTGGGAAGCCAAAAAATCATTGCGTGTAAGACGCGGGATCAAATTATCTATTTTGACCTGTGTTGTGTGGCAATTGATGGTGTCTGTTGTCCTTTTTTCTGCTGCAGATTTATTAGGTGTGGGGTTTTGTAAACAAACCTTTGTGAGTCAATCCATTGAACTTGCTTTAACCGTATTACCTTTGTCATATATTGCGCTGGCCGCAGCCATGCTGTATGTGAGTTGTTGTAATGCCACTGGTCGCAGCATGGCAGCGTTGAATGTCAGTATTATCAGACTATTTGGCTTGTCTATTCCATTTGCATTTTTTGGTGCTTATATCGCGGGCTTCACAGGCATCGTGTGGGGGCTTGCGCTTGCGAATATGTTATTAGGCATAGGTTTATTAGCCTATTGTGTAGTGCAGCGTGAGCAATTAAGCCTCTCAAAGCGAGCTGTCATCAGCTAGCCTGTCTGTATTTTGTATTTATTGTTCAGTTATTCGTCATAACACAGAAGAATAATAAAAGGTATAAATATGAAACAGACTAAATTTTTGCTGGGGGGAATTGCATCGCTTGTGTTACTGAGCGGCTGTAAGTCGGATCCCAATGTGTTGCTAGGCTATAGTGCTAATCAATTGTGCTCTAGGCATTTTATTTCTGACGAGCCGATTGAATTTATTAAACAGCGAGTGATCCCGGAGGCACTTGGGGCTGTATCCGGTGAATTGTTTATAGACGTTGATAGTACAGCTAAACAGGTCTCGCTATCGACTCAAGTAGATGGTATGACGCTCACTCGCACATCTGTCTTTCGTGAAGGCTTGGGCTGTACATTACTTCATGACTTGACGCCGGCACAACTGTATGCGCAAACAGCGGATCTTGATTTTCCAGCGCAAACACCAAGTACACCGGTAGAAAAAGCGCTGCGTGATGATGTGTCTTTAGCGTCATTTTTTGCGACTAATCACAAGGACTACACTTGGAGTGATAATACTTTTGCTGTGGCTGTCATGTATAAAGGTCAGTTGGTTGCACAGCAGTATGATGCATATCACCATGGTGATTCACGGATGCTAAGTTGGTCAATGGCTAAAACACTGACAGGATTATTGACCGGATTATTGGTCGACCAAGGAAAGCTCAGTTTGCATCAACCACTGCGCTTTGGTGAGCATGCAGTGACTGTACAAAATCTGATGAATATGAGTTCTGGCGTAAAATGGGCTGAAACCCCTGATGTCCAAGGTTACGAAGACTTAGCACCTATGTGGTATCACACTGGAGACTCGGTTAATTACGTATCGCAGTTGCCGAAAGCTTATCAGCCAGGGAGTAAATTTGAATATGCCACGGGCACAACTCAGTTATTGAGCCGAGCTTTGATGGATGCATCAGGCGGGGATATTCAAACACTCAACACCTTATACCAAACACATTTATTTGCACCATTAGGTATTAATAATGCAATCGCTGAGTTCGATGAAGCAGGCAACTTAAGAGGCGGTGCTAGGATGTTTATGAGCGTGCATGACTGGCTCAAAATAGGTCAGTTATTTATCAATAAAGGACGTTGGCAAGGTGTACAAGTTGTCTCTGAAGCTTGGCTAAACGAGGTGATGATGAGTCATGGCGTGGATAAACATTACGGTGGTCAATTGTGGTTGAATGATATGAGCTTTTGGTTGCCTAGATTACCAAAAGATACGGTGTCATTGCGTGGTCATCGAGGTCAGTATCTGGTTATTATTCCGTCCAAAGAACTGGTTGTGGTGCGCTTTGGTGCTTATGGCGCGGCGGTAAATCAACATATTGGACTGGCAAACAAACGTGTGTTTAAGTCTGTATTGAATGTGATTGAACAGTTAGAAAAGTAAAATATAGGCGGACAGCAGTGAGTTGTCCGCCAGCATTCAAAACTAAACTTAGTTTAAATCAATGCTCAATGCACAGTGGTCGCTGAGCATTTCTTTTGGTTTCATATTGTCAAAGTAGTGAAACTTAACACTGCCTTGAACATATTTTTGCTTCAATGTATTTGATACCAAAATGTGGTCGATTGGTGCTGGGTAGTACGGGTGACACCCAGTCAGCATTTGGTTGGCATTAAAGAAAGTCGCTTTAGACAAGTCATTTGGTGCCTTATCTGCAAGTCCATTAGGGTGGTACAGGTCGCGACTCACGCGGTTATATGGTGCGGTTAACCTGTGGTTAAAATCTCCAAGCACGATGAAGTTCGCTTGTTCAGCACTTTTTGTTTCAACCCAGTTATCCAGTAATGGCACTTGCTTGGCCAATAATTTACATGACCTTTTGTCTGAACGACGGTAGTCATCTACGAAGCAGCCGCTTTTCAGGTGCACATTCAGCAGGTCAATAGTTTTGCCTTGATAGCCAATTTGGACTTCTAAACCGCTTCTTAAGCCCATTTGAATGTCAGAAAATTGCTTATGATGAACGACTTTTTCAACGTTTAGGGACGTTTTAACAGCAAAAGCCACTTTTTGTTGTGTTGATGTCAACCCATTGCCACGACATGTGTAGCTTGGGCTGTCTTTTCTGTCAGATAAAATGAGTTGCCACTGCGACTTATCAAACACAGTCTCTAACGCTTTAATAGAGCCGACTTCTTGAAAGGCGATAACATCAGCATCAAGTGATTTTGCATAGTGTTGTAAAGCAGTGATCTCTTGCTCTGTTCTAGGTTTACAACCTTTGCTGTTGTCAGCAGCTAGATGTTCAATATTCCAAGTGACAATACGCAGCCCTGTATCTTGTGGCTTTTCGTTTGGGTTGGTTGCGTTACAAGCACTAGTAAGTAGCGCACATAGTGCAAGTGCACTGGATTTGAAAGTGTGATTCATAATTCTAATAACTTGAATATTTCTAATAGCGATATAGTGTATCAAAAATATTGCAAATAGATTATATAAATATTTTTATTCATCGCGAATAAAGTGTCATTTAACTCAGTGGTGAGTATTGAAAGAGGTGTGCTGCAATACCGATTAAGTATTGCAGCGAAAAAGATTATTTATCAGTAGGTTCATGCCAGTGTTTACATTTACTGGTTTTGCCGATCCCCGGATTAAATGAGTTCGTCGGGTCAAGCTTTTTATAAAAAGACTTTAATGCGTCTTTGGCGAAATATTCGTGTCCTACGTTATGTTCTGCTGGATATTCAGCGCCACGCTTGTCGAATGTTTCCAAGATTTTATTTTTGACGGCTTTTGCATCCACACCCGGTTTCATGATGTAGTTTTGGTGCATAACATGGCAGAAAAGGTGGCCATAATAGAGCTTTACAGCAATTTGCTCGTCAATTTCTGGGGGTAATTTTTCAAACCAGTCTTGTTCATTACGAGGGAATGCAACATCAATGGTCATGATTGCCCCCATCTCTTTGCTATTCATGGTTTGCATTCGGCCAATCGCGCCACCGGCGACAAAACGATGCAGAATGGCTTTTTCACCTTCCTCTTCGGTACACTCGAAGTAATTTCCTTCATTGGTTTTAAAGAACTCATCAAAATAAGCCTTGGCTTCAGCTACACCATCATTGCTCATTTCTACAATCCAGTGATGTTCATAACGGTCACGGTATTCATCCATGCGCTTTGGTAAGTGATTAGGCCATAAGTAACTTAAGTATTGCATGATGCGATCAGAAAACTTATTGGGTAAAAACTTAAAGTTATCAGCAATGCGATCCACGGTGCGTTTGATCCCAAACATTTTGGGGATGTATTTAGAACCGAGTTTGTCGATGACCAAAAAGGTATCTTTACCGTATTTCTTCGAGGCGTCATAACAGTCTCTATGCAGGTATTCGCCTGATACCGGCAAGTTGTCAAACTTAGATAAAATGTCGCGACGTATTTGCGCTAAAACGGCAGGATCGTTAGTGCCAACATAAAATACTTGGTGCTTTTCGGGCACTGGGTAAGTGTCTAATCTCACTGCAAAGACCGCGAGTTTACCAGCACAACCTGAAGATTCATAAAGACGACGTCCATCATTGTTGAATCGCGAGGGGGTATCTGCATCCACATCTCTGACACGCTCATGGTATTCATCATCGGATGCGCGCAGCTCTGGGAATTGCACATCGGCATCTGTGTAATTTTGTTCTTGCAAATTAGTCAGAATTTCCTCGGGCGTATTTCCAAGGTTTATACCGAGATTATTAACCAGTGATAAGTTTCCTTGCTCGTCTATTTGCGCGTATAAAGACAGCTCAGTATAGGCTGGGCCTCTTTGCACTAATGCACCGCCTGAGTTGTTACAAATCCCGCCAACGATGGAAGCGCCTATACATGATGAACCAATAACAGAATGCGGTTCACGGCCATGGGGGGCCAATGTGTCTTCTAGACCAAATAACGTGCTACCTGCTAGGCCAACAATTTGTTTGGCATTGTCGATAAGCTGGATGTTATCAATGCGCATAGTGCTGATGATGACAATCGGGCGATCGTAATCTTTGCCATCGGGTGTTGACCCACCTGTCAGGCCAGTATTGGCTGCCTGCA
This sequence comes from Pseudoalteromonas luteoviolacea CPMOR-1, assembly GCF_001625685.1. Taxonomy (GTDB): domain Bacteria; phylum Pseudomonadota; class Gammaproteobacteria; order Enterobacterales; family Alteromonadaceae; genus Pseudoalteromonas; species Pseudoalteromonas luteoviolacea_K. Next base: position 32,990 of record NZ_AUYC01000032.1, read on the forward strand.
TGATAACAATGACGTCAGCGGTAACACAGGCTTTAAGTGCTTGCCAAATTTCCAATAAAGTAGCGGGTCTTATTACTGCTAGTGCTTCGCCTGAACCAAAACGAAATCCTTTGGTATATGGCTGCTTTTTTGTGTTATCAGTCAGTACAAAGCTATTACCAACGATAGACTTGAGTTCTTGTATAAGGGCGGTATTCGAAGCGTTATTGGTCATGCTGTTCTCGGAAATTGATCTACTTTTGCATTCTTGACGAGGGATTGGGGACTAGTATACAGCAAGGTTAAGAAGGAGTGAAACCAATGATTTGCATGTTAATAAGTACCTTTTAAAGGAAAAGTCACGGTAGATGAAGAAATTTAACGGCACAACTGCATGAGGGTTCTACACTAATATCTAAGTTATGCAGGCCTAAGATGAGAGAATTTAATATGCCAATCAAGGAGCGAGATAAAGCACTACGGATGCCATTGTGGATCTTGGGGTGTGCGATGTTAATTGGGTGTGAGGGTAATCAGAACTCGCAAAGCAATGAAAACCAGCCAAAAAAAGTGACCCAGACCAATATGTCGAATGGTGTTTACAATGTGATGCAAGACGAAAATAAGTTTGTCATGGGGGCATGTGTCGAGCAGGGGTATCCATTGGTGGTTTCAACAGCGTCGCTATCTGTAAAAGAAAAATCAGCCTGTACGCGTAATCTTACCCATAAATTTAACGCAAACACTAAAAAGTCAGACACTAAGCTTAGGTGGCGGGTACGTGTTCAAGGTGTTGAGATTCAGTGTGAGTGCGCAGGCTACGCTACGCAGACTGGCCGTAATTAAGTTTAAACTAAGCTCGGTGCGCCAGATTGGCTGACGATGCGTTTGATGAAGTGCTCGTGAGTCGTAAATTTTTCAGTGGCTGATATTGAACGTCAAGGTGATTGGGACATTTATCATTTTGCACACAGCATATGTCAATCGCATTTAACCAATACCCGTTCATCACTGCCATAAAAGCAATCACGTCCCGCCTAGTGGTTACTGTTAGCAATCGAACAGCACATCCAATGCATAGGTTTGTGTTCTTTTGTGCTCTGTCATAGCCACAGCCACCATTTTTTTCGCAACTTGTTGCCCAGAGATTGGTCGGTATTTCTTCAGCCAAGGCAGTTTACAGAGAGTCGGTAACAGGTAATTTCCGAGGGTTTCCGCTATGCGTATATCTGATCTTTGCCCTATAAGTAATGAAGGTTGAAAGATGTTGACCGTATCAAAGTGCAGCTGCTTCACCTGTTGCTCAAGTTCACCTTTCATTTGGAGGTATGGACTGTGACTATTTGCATTGGCACCACTGGAAGAGACTAAAAAATAGTGCTTGATTTGGTTTTGGGCGGCAAGTTTAGCAACTTGAAGTTGATAGTCTAAGTCGACGATTCTTTGTTTTGCAATCGAGCCAGCTTGTTTTTTGGTGGTGCCTAAGCAAGAGAACAGCACATCACCTTGAAAAGTGTGGGCGAATTGACTCAGGTTATCAAAGTCGACCACCTGGTTTGTTATCTTATCTGATGGATAATCAACGGGTCGCCGGGTAATGGCGACGACTTTTTCAACTTCTGCTTGCTCTGCAAGCTGCTGTACCAAGCTCTTACCAATTAGGCCTGTCGCGCCCAGTACAATTGCTGTTTTCATTGTTCGTTTTCACTTCGTTGTGTACTGTGTTATTGGCGTATTAGATACAGTGAAGCTCGCATTAGCAAGCACTTTTCGGTATGTATTTAATGTTTCAATGAAAGCTGCATAAAAACTGAAGAGGGCTCTTGATTATATTGCCCGAACGCATCACAGAATTCGAATCCAAGCGCTTCATATAACTTAATTGCAGCATGTTGTTGATCGCCGGTTTCGAGTTTGACTTGCTTGAGCCCGTGTATTTTGGCCTTCGTGAGGAGGTGTTGTACGATGGCTTTTGCCAAGCCCTTACCTCGTTGAGAGGGCTTGACGTAAATGCGCTTTAATTCCGCGTAATCTTGTTTAACGATATAACTGCCACAGGCGACGAGTTCCTCTTCATGGTAATGACCGATAAGATAAGTATTGGAATTATCTACTTCGTCGATAGGCACTAGATCGTTGGCATCTGCGGGGTAGAGGCTATTCATTAACGTATCAATTTCATCAAATAGCGCTGCAAGTCCTGTACTTTGACTAGTTAGTTGAACAAACTGCATGGTTTTCCTTACGATGTTATTTACCAAATATACTAGTTCCTAAAAAAGGGTGGTCAAGTCTTAATCTAAATATAAGTGTCTAATATAATTGATTTTTGTAGTGGCGGCCTGTTCCCAGCTGTATGTGTTGAGGCTCAATTCAACATAGCCGCACGTCACAACATTATTGAGATTAGGTGCGCCCAAGAGGTTTGCCACAGCTGTGATAGCAGGGTTATGGGCGACAATACAAATATCATTAAAACATTCATCACACTGCATAATTGCGTCTATTAATGACTCTGGGTCGAAGGTATAGAGCGCATTGCAACGCAGCAGAACATTTTTGGACGCCAAGCCGTGGTGTAAAATTTTGGCAGTGTCTATTGCGCGTTTTGCTGGGCTTGTCACAATTTGCGTATCTGGCAATGGCCCGAGCGTGGCTGCTAGTTTATTTGCCCGAGCAATGCCTTTTGGTTTGAGTGGTCTATCAAAGTCATCAAGGGATGAGTCTTTCCAGCTTGATTTTGCATGACGGACCAGCCTGAGTGTTTTCATATATGTCTCATTTGTAAGTAAATACACACAGCATTGTCCGTAATACGTTTAATGATGTTGTTAATCAACAAATAATTGGTTTTCAAGTGTTCTGCCGTTGACCAGTTGTTTGTAAGTCCAACTGTTTTCATGGATCAGGGTAAGTAAAGATAAATCAAACGGCTCATCTTGCTTGGCATATTCAATAACAAGCTCATCAGATTGGGTTTGTTTGATATTTTTTACACCACTGAGCTGTGCAATTTTATCTTTCATTGGTGTGTCTAGATTAAGCATTTGCAAAGTAACAAAGCTGCCTTGTTCACTTTGGTAAAGATCGCTTTGATGGCTTGAGAGTTGGCCTTGCTCCAGATAAAGCACGGTATCACAGAGTCGCTCGAGTTCACTGAGATCGTGTGAGCTCAAAATGAACGTCATATCACCTTGTAAAGATGCAATGAGGGTACGGATTGCTTTGGCATTTTTCGGGTCTAGTCCGGCGGTGGCTTCGTCAAGCAGCACAATTTGGGGGTTGCCCAGTAGTGCCTGTGCAATACACACGCGTTTTCGCATGCCGTGAGATAGCTCGGCAGTTTTTGAGTTGGCAACATGGACTAAGTCGACTAGTTCTAACACGCGCAGTGTGTCAGCTTCGGCCGCTTTGTTCGACATACCTTGTAACTGAGCAAAGAAGCTCAGTTGCTTTGCGACTGAAAATTTTGGGTCAAGTTGCGCATCTTGAGGCAGTGCGGAGATCTTGCCAAACAAATTAGCATCGCCGGGGTTGTGACCAAGGACATTAATTGACCCGTTAGTTGGTTTTAAGTATCCGCAAATAATGCTGAATAAAGTTGTTTTACCCGCTCCGTTTGGGCCAACTAACGCCACCGTGCTGCCTTTGTTTATCTTAAATGCAACATTGTTCAGCGCCTGTTTTGTACCAAATGTTTTGCTCAAAGAGGTTACTTCAATCACTGTACTCATAAATCTCTCCCTTTTAGTAACACATGTCCAATACCAAGCAACACCAGTGTTTGGCATGCTGGGAGTAAATAAGCAAATACAGGGGTATTTCGCCAACCGGTAAGCTCGGTAACTTGATGCCCAGGTATAAGGTAATTTAACCAGTCAAGCATTGGATACTGCACGCCGAGATAGCTGATCACAGACGCCACTAAAGTAAAAAACAATATCGAAAAGACGATACTCATTCTTGCTGAGTTAGTGACAAGGTTTAGTAAACTCATCAGCGCAATAAAGGGGAGGCAGGTCAGTAGCAGCTTGCCCCAAATCGCAACGGATTTAGTCACAGCTGATGGCAGTAAACTCGCATCTCGATAGAGCATCATGGCAAGTGTTGCTATGGTGACAAGGGCGATAAGTGACCCTAGTATCATCACTTGCCCTGCAAATCGACCAAGTAATATTTCTAGTCGTGTGCTGCGCATGGTTAAAAACCTTAAAGTACCTCTGTTTCTATCTTCGACGGTTTGATCTGCGGTGACAAATACAGCGAACATAGGGAAAGTAAATAGGCCAATGAGCCAGAACATTGCAAGCTCTGCTTCAGGCCAGGATATTAAATCAGACAGACCGACGGTGCCTGCGACTTGCCCGACAATGTCTGAAAATTCATAGCTATTAATATATGGTACCGCGTTATAGATGGGATAGCGCAAGACCATAAGCCAGACAAGAAAAAATGCGGTAATAGCGAGCCAACCACGCTTTGTGGCAAATAGACGCGTAAGCTCAAATTGGCCAAATAACCAAGTGCGTTGAAAATTCATAAGATCTCCTCATTCGGATCAATACATTAGCTTGAATTTATCAGAGGAGGAAGCAAAAAAGTGTTGCAGAATATGGCAGTAGAAACAAATAGCGCAGCAAGGTGCTGCGCTATGGTGTTTTAGTTAATTATTACCAACCACACTGACGACCTTTGTTTTGCTCATCAAGATAAGCTTGTAAAGGCGCAAAATAATCTAGAATTGCAGTCGCATCCATTTGCTGATTACCTGTTACTGTTTCTAGGGCCTCTTGCCAAGGACGGCTGCTACCCATTTCAAGCATGGTATTCAAGCGCTCACCAGCTTCTTTTGAGTTGTAAACTGAACAGCGGTGGATTGCTTCTTTACTACCTGCAATTTCACATAGTGATTTGTGGAATTCAAATTGCAAGATATGTGCTAAGAAATAGCGAGTGTATGGCACATTACCCGGTACGTGATATTTTGCACCTGGGTCAAAGTCATTCTCTGTTCGTGCTACCGGCGCTTTTACACCTTGATATTTTTCACGTAGTTCCCACCAAGCTTGGTTGTATTGCTCTGGGCTGATTTCACCTGAGTAGACTTTCCAGCGCCACTGGTCGACGAGCAGACCAAATGGAATGAATGCAACTTTGTCCATCGCCATTTTCATCAATAAGCCAATGTCTTTAGATTCATCCGGTACTTGTTCAAGTAGACCGATTTCCTTCAAGTAACCCGGCGTAACCGATAGTGCGATGGTGTCACCAATGGCTTCGTGGAAACCATCATTGGCACTTTCTTGATAGTAAAGAGGCAGTTTGTTATAGGCGCGTTGATAGAAGTTATGGCCCAACTCATGGTGAATAACTGAGAATTCTTCACCGGTTTGCTGGATACACATTTTGATGCGCAGGTCATCTTTATTATCCAAGTTCCAAGCAGATGCGTGACATTGAACATCACGATCTTGTGGCTTTAAGAATAGTGAACGTGTCCAAAAAGTATCAGGTAGGGGTTCAAAGCCCATAGAGGTAAAGAACTTCTCAGCGCCTTTGGTCATCTTAATTGCATCGTAGTTATGCTGTTTAAGAAGCTGGGTCAAATCATAACCTGGGTCGGCATTTTCTGGTGCCACTAAGTCATACACGTTACCCCAAGTTTGCGCCCACATGTTACCTAGCAGGTGTGCAGGGATAGGCTGGTCTTGTGGTACTTTGTCTTCACCATATTTTTCGCCAAGCTTTGCGCGCACGTGGCAATGTAGCGAGTTATACAGCGGCTTCACTTGACCCCAAATACGGTCGAGTTCTTTGGCAAAATCATCTGCTGGCATGTCGTATTTGCTACGCCACATTGCACCAGTGTCAGCATAACCTAACTCATTAGCGCCTTCATTTGCTAATGACACAAGGTCTTTATAAAGCGGACGCATAGGCTTTGATACTTCGCGCCAGCCCTGCCAGATATCTAACAACTCTTCGTAATTTCGGCTCGTGGCCATTTTAGCTGTCATGTCACCTAGGCTCATACAAGTACCGTTATTACAGTACTTACCTTTACCATAGAGGCCATCTAGTTCAGCAGATAGTTTTGCAAGCTGTGCGGTCTTTTGCGGATCTTTAGGCGCAGGGAGTGTTAAGTTAAGCTTTAACTTATCAAGCTTTCGGCGGTTATCGTAGTTTAATTCTAAGTCATCAAATCTAGCGGCTTCGTTAGCAAGTGCAACCAGCGCTGCTGTGTACTCTCTGCCTACTTCTGCCGATAGCGCGGCGGTATCTTCAGTAATAAAATTAGCGTAAATCCATGCTGCTCTGCCGCTTCTAACAGATAAATCTTGTAGTTGTTTTTCGGCTTCGGCTAGGAATATTTCAGCGTCTTTTTCAGTTAGTTTTTCTGTCGTTGTTGTAGAGTTACAGCCACTCAGTGAGAGTGCCCCAGCGACAAAAATTGCGCTTAGGCTGAGTTTAAATTTTGCTGACATTGTGTTTTCACTTTCTGTTATATAGAGCGGTGATGATAGCAGCGTCTGCTAATGTGCTCAATTATATGACGTCAAACCAGAAGGGAAATCGCACTCAAAACCGCTGATTTTACTTCTAGATCAACAAAGCGAGTGAATTATTGAGTTAGCGTGTTTTTCATCCATACTTATCTTTGATACTTAGTTGGGGAACAACGCTCATGTGGCTAATTTTATTATTAATTATTGCAGTTTGGGTTATATTCGCGGTAAAAGATATACGCCTAAAATGGATTTCAAAACCGACATTTAATTATTTTAAGTGTGCTTTACCTGAACTCTCTGACACTGAAAAAGAAGCAATGAAAGCCGGGGATACATGGTGGGATGCCAGCTTATTTAGCGGCAAGCCTGACTGGAACATGTGGTTGAAGTCAGGTAAACCTCGCTTATCAGATGAAGAGCAAGCGTTTGTAAATAACGAATTGTCAGAGTTGATGGCGATGCTTGACGAGACTGACATCACGGCTCGGGGCGATTTATCCAAAGAAACATGGCAATTTCTGCGTGAAAAAGGCTTTTTCTCGATGATTATTCCAAAAAGTTTTGGGGGAAAGGAATTTAGTGCTCAGGCTAACTCTGTCATTGTGTCTACTATTGCGACGCGTAGCTTGTCAGCCGCAGTTACAGTGATGGTGCCAAATAGCTTGGGCCCTGCGGAATTACTGTTACACTTTGGCACACAGGCACAGCAGGAACAGTGGTTACCAAAATTGGCAAGCGGTGAAGTATTGCCATGTTTTGCATTGACGTCGTTGCATGCAGGTTCAGATGCCGGTGGGATCACAGACCATGCGACGGTGTGTCGTCAAGAGTTCGAAGGTCAAGAAGTATTGGGTTTAAAGGTGACCTGGTCGAAGCGTTATATTACGCTTGCCCCTGTGGCGGATGTACTGGGCTTGGCTTTTAAAGTGTATGACCCAGATAAATTACTGGACGAACAAGTTGAGCGCGGCATTACGTGTGCACTGATCCCAACTTCACATAAAGGGGTTACACAAGGAGGGCGTCATGACCCAATGGGTCTGGCGTTCATGAATGGTACGACTTCTGGTAAGGACGTTTTCATTCCCCTTGATTGGGTGATTGGAGGTGAAAGTGGCGTAGGAAAAGGCTGGCGCATGCTTGTCTCTTGCCTAAGTGCAGGGCGAGGGATTTCTCTGCCTGCTTTGAGCGCCGGTACAGCGCAGTTATGCGCAAAATCGACGTCAGCTTATAGTCAACTTCGTTATCAGTTTAAGCAGCCAATAGGCCAATTTGAGGGGGTACAAAGTGCGGCGGCTCGAATTTATGGGTTAACTTACAGTATTGAAGCCGCGAGAGAGAACACGGCGCTTGCGGTGGATTTGAAGAAAAAACCATCGGTGATAACGGCCATTGCCAAATATCATTTAACAGAGCAAGCAAGAATGGTGATCAATGATGCGATGGATATTCATGGTGGTAAGGCAATACAAAAAGGGCCGCTCAACTATTTAGCTAACCATTATGCTGGCATGCCAATTAGCATCACAGTCGAAGGTGCTAACATACTCACCCGCAACTTGATGATATTCGGTCAAGGGGCGAGTCGTTGTCACCCTTTTATTTTGCAAGAGATGGAAGCGGCGCAGATGGCAGATCCTGAGCAGGGTTTGAAGGTATTCGATAAATTACTTGTTGAGCATATCGCTCACTCAGGCAAAAATGCAGTAAAAGCCTTGCTCAATGGACTCACTGTAGGGCGATTTGTACGAAGCCCTGTGAGCGGTGATGTGGCCCGTTATTATCAAAAACTGACTTGGTACAGCCAAGTGTTATCCTCTTTAAGTGATATCGCCATGTTGAAGCTTGGTGGAAAGCTCAAATATCGTGAGATGCAGTCGGCTCGGCTTGGAGATATGCTCAGTCATTTATATTTAGCATCTTGTGCTTTGAAAAAGTATGAGGATGATGGGCATCAGTGTGGGGACTTACCGTTGCTGCACGTTGCGATGTCTTATCACTTATCTAGTTACAGTCGCGCGATGAAAAGCTTTGTCGATAACTTTTTACCTAGAGGGTTTCGAAGCATCGCTAAGCGTATATTTTTCCCTTTTGGCACTCGCGCTCAAGAGATGTCTGATGAGCAGGTCAAAGCATTGTGTGCGAGTGTATATGAAAACCACACTACGCGATTAAGGATCAGCGCATTATGTCCTAGTCAAAAGATGCTTGGGTTAGAAAAGTTGGAGTCGGCACTGAGTTTGTCGAAAAAAGTGACCTCTGCGTATCACGACTTCTTAAGATGGCAAAAAAAGCAGGGTGTGAAGTTATACGATAAATCGGTGACAGAGCAATTGGGAGAAGCCTGTGAAGCGGGGGTTATTTCTGAAGGGGACAAACAATTGCTAGCAGAGTGGTTACAGTTGTGTGATGAAGCGCTCAGTGTCGATGTATCGAGCGCTTCTTAATTCGCTTATCGCGCGTAAGGGTCTGGGTTAATTTTATCTACATACCAGTTGCCCTTACGTTTGACCATTTGCACGCTGCGCATATCGTCGACTTGATTTCCGTGCAATTGCCCTGTAAAAATCAGATTCACTTTCGCTTTTTTACCGTATTGCTCTCTCAAACTTTTATTGGTCATATCGAGCTCTATTGTGACATGGTCAAATTGCATGTTAACAAGATTTCTGGTGAATTGTGAGGGCGTCCCGTATGAACGCATGATCCTCGCAAGTCTTGGTGTGGCAAGATCTAACGCCACCTTCATATCTTTTTTATTGTAAAGGGCGTCAAAGTACATCGTGGCGGCAAAGCCCGGAGTATCTTTATCACCTCGGCCAGCTTCTTCATTGCCACAAGCAGTTAACAAAAACGTAATTAAAACGATAATTAAAGAGGAAAATTTCATAATACGAGAGAATTACAAGACACTTGTTCTAGTGTGTCTGCATTCTCTGCGTTTGTAAAGAAGACTAGTTAAAATAACCTAACTTACCATTTTAAATTAATATAAATAGATTATTTTTATAATGATTTGTAATTAAGCTCTTTGTGGGACTCACCTGTGAGTTGACAGAGGTGAGTCCATTAGCTTAGTGACTGAGTGGGCAGCTTACAATGTATGAACTTTTAGGCTGGTAACAAATTTGACCATCTCTTTCGAGTAACGTTGATACAAATTTACCTGTACTTTCAAAGATTTTTTGGCCGCTTTGATAGCATTGCATCCGCCCATCTCGGACTAGGCAAGTTTGTTCATTTAGGTTTAATATCTGATGTACTTGACCTGGTATCTCAAGCAAGCTGTCAATCTCTGTTGCATTTTTCCCCCAGCATTGCCAGTTCGTATCTTGACGTTGTCCACATGCCGTTTCTGGACCAACAGCATTGAGTCTAACGATATCGGTTAAGTTTGGGGTTTCAAGTACGGGGTTTCCTTGTTCACCATCGCATTGAACTTGACCGTCATAACCTAGTAAGCAGACATAACTGCCTCGTGTGATCACTTGTTTTAGCTGTGCCGGTGGGTGTTCAAAATGCAGTTGTTCATTTTCATCGACGCACTCTTGTAAAATACGATCTTTCACTGTACAGCGGTATTTACTTCCTTTGATAGTTATGTCGTCAGCAAATCTGATTTGCAGCTCGCTACGAGTTGCGGTCGCATTTTCATCTTGGCTTGATAACCTCAATTTAATGGTGCCAGCTTCCGGACGAAAAGCCTCATTTATGATTGCTTCATTGGTCAGCGTTTGTGGGTTTTCAAATGTAAATCTTGCAGTATCTGAAGACCAGTTAGGCGTATACTCACGTTTATCGTCCACGTGAACTAATTGCCCGAAAACAGAGATGCGGTCACCGGAAATAAATACCTCGTCGATGCCAGAATAGGCTCGAAGTAAAGAGTCGTATGCGTGTGCAGTGATATTAAACTCTTTTTCTGCTAACCCTGCTTTAGCGATGACCTTGAAAAATCGTCTACCAGCCAAAGGTACGTCATTATCTAGCACTGTAATTGCAAGATTATTATTAAGATACTCAGATTCAAGTTTGTCATAAGTATATGTGCCAAATGCAGCAACTACGCGCACACTGTCTAACGGAACACTACTTGTGAGAGTGTAATTGGCAGTCACTTCTTGTTGTGGATAGATATCAAATTCTTGATACTCATTTTTAAGCTGAATTTCTCCTCTTGTTGCTGACTTACTGAGATATACTAGAGGGATCTTAGCGGTTTTGGTAACGCCAGAGTTATATTTAACTTCGTAATGCACATGATGAAGCTTTTTAAGGTCGTCAGGCTCTGGCAATTCTATTGTAAGCTGATTAGGCGCTTCTACTAGCAAGCTTTTATCAAAGCCACCATCAATATCCCAAGTTACAGACTCCACCTCAGAGGTATCTTCTAGGTTACTTTTAATAATGACGGTTTGGCCAGCAGCGGCAAGGGCGTGAGAGCTAGAGAGTGTAAGCGTATTGTCAGCGGGTATAGGTGATACTTTAACTGTTGTGGTTGCTGTTTTTGTAATATTACCTTTCATCGTGACTTCTAGTGACACGTCAAAGTCAGTTTCTTGCTCAACATTCGGTGCGTAAAATTGATAAATACGTTTTGTAGATGAAGGCTCTGTGGGTTTTGGGTCTGGGGTCCAGCTCCACGCATAACGAATAATATCAGCAGAATTTGCAATCGTCGGCACGATACTTAAATGTGCTTTTGAAGACACTGCATATCCTTTTGCAAGAGAAACATTTAATACAGGTCCATCAGCTGGAGAAACTTTTATTTTTGCCGTTTGTTTGTGCGCGCCATTGTTTGTTTCGATAATGATGGTCACGAAGAACTCTATGACTTCGGTAACTGCAGGAAGTTGGAGGTTAAGCGAGGAGTCACCATGTGTATCTGCTAAGCTATTAGTCACTTCTTGATAGTCAGGAGTAAAGCTTTCAATGTCCCAAGTGACCGACTTTATCGTGGACGTTGTTTCGAAAGGCACATTAATGCTGACATTACTGCCGCCTTCAAACTTATATTCATCAGCCATTTGGATGTGTGCACCGATGCTTTCAGGGTAAAGGGTGATGTTAAAGGTTTTACTTACTGCTTGATTGATGCCGTCTGATACTTCACAGGTTATCACTATGCTTTTTTTCTCAGTCACAGCAGGAAAGGTTACAATTGTCTCAGAGAGTGAGTTTTGCTTAAACGTGACATCGGCTAATGAGCTTTTCCAGTTCATGGATAAGTCATCGTTCTCTGCGTCAGCAAGCTGAGTTGATAATGTGATGGACTCTTGAGAGAGCGCAATGGTCTCGCCTGTGATCACTATTGTGGGGGCAGTATTATCAGCGACAGGTTGATTTTGACTTTGGTCTGGTCGGGGCGGAATAGTATTGCTTGAATTATCATTACCATCGCTGCCTCCGCAGGCTGTGAGTAAAGTGATTAATGGAGCTATGAGTAATTTTCGCATTTTTAGTCCTTAATATATGCTGTTGTTGGTATGAGTAGTTAATATTTAACCACATGAAAGATAGGCGGATTTAATTGAATGAAAACTGAACACCAAGGTAGGCAATTGTTTAGGGTTTGTAATTAAGTGTAAGAGCCCAGCGTGATGCTGGGCTCGTTCAGGAAGTGAAGTACTCGTGTTAGTTGACGTTCGAGGGCACTTGAGGCTGCTCGGCTTTTTGTCGGCGCAGTACCTTTCTAATGAGGTGTTTAATGTCCTCTAACATGACGTATTGACATGGGATGAGCAATAATGTGATGACAGTGGCGAACAGTACACCAAATGCTAACGACACAGCCATTGGGATGACAATCTGTGCTTGCAAACTGGTTTCCATAATAATGGGCACAAGACCAATAAACGTTGTTAGAGATGTAAGCAAGATTGCTCTGAAGCGGCGACAACCAGCTTCAACAACGGCTTCTTTTATACTCATCCCTTGCTCTCTGGCTTTATTGACAAAATCAACCATCACCAGTGAATCATTAACGACAACCCCAGCGACCGCGATAATACCAAACATAGACAGGCCGCTCATCGTCATGCCCAGTACCATGTGACCAAACACCGCGCCAACAACACCAAAAGGAATGACGGACATGATCAACAGAGGTTGAGAGTATGAGCGAAGTGGTATCGCCAGTAATGCAAAGATGATCATCATTGAAATGGCAAAGTCTCTGAATTGCTCGGCAACGCTGTCCATTTCTTCTTGAATGCGACCTGCAATGCTACTTGTAACACCGGGATATCCTTCCAATAGGCTTGGTAGATATTCTTCGCTAATTTGTTCAGCTATTTTGAAAGGTTCAGCTTTATCTGTATCGATTGACGCCCAAACACTCACGGTGCGTTTAGAGTTCTCACGTCGGATGCGACTCACGCCTTCTACCTGTTTGATGTCAGCAATTTCAACTAAGGGAATTTCAGCCCCAGTAGGTGAAATAATACGTACGTCTTGGATGTCGCTGATGGCATCTCGTTGTGCCTCTGGATAGCGGATCATGACCTTAATTTCTTCACCATTTCTCAAGATCCGCTGAGCTTCAATACCGTAGTAACTAAAGTTAACTTGTGACGCTACATCTGCAAGGGTTAGCCCCATACTGTATGCAAGCGGTTTGAGCTCAAGCTGAATTTCATCTGTTGCAGATTGCATTGAATCGTTAACATCACCCACACCTTCAATGGTTCTGAGCTTATCTTTTAGTCTTTGTGCGACTTCTTTGAGTGTTTCTTTGTCCTTGCCCTCTAATCGGAAGCTGATATCTCCATCATCTCGGCCACCATCAGAAATACTGTCTTGAATATTTAAATTTTTAACGCCTGGTAGTAATGGCATATTCTCGCGCCATAGGGCACTTAACTCAAAAGTATCAATTGGACGTAAATGAGGCTCAACCAGCACAGCGCGGATCGTGGCATTGGTCCTGCCATTCATGTTGACAGCAAAATTCTTAACCATGACCTGATTGTGCTCTTGCTCAATTTGCTGCTCGACTTGATAAAGCATGGCCTCAAGCTTTTTAATGGTTTCAAGCGTCGCAGATTCTGAGGAAGATAAATTCATTTCCACTTGTATGCTTGGGAAATCATGAGGGATTTTAGGATTGGCAACAAACTTGATAAATCCACCCATAAATAGTCCAACACTGACAATTAAAATACAGATGAAACCGACAATGACGGTATAGCGATAGTGAATACACTTTTCAATAGAAGGTCTATAGATGTTTTCAATGAAGTTCTTTAGGCCATTATCTAATGCTTCACGCAGGCGGTGAAATGGGTTGTTTGGGTTGCTTGGTTTGTCTTTCATTGCTGCGAGGTGTGCTGGCAATATTAGCTTTGACTCAATCAGTGAGAAAATCAAACAGAGAATGATCACGCCACCAATGGCTTTAGAAAATGCCGCTTCAGGCCCGGTGGATAACGTTTGAGGGAAAAATGCGGCAATAGTGGTGAGTACACCAAATGTAGCAGGGACTGCTACACGTTTAACACCACGTACGACGTTGTCCAAACTGTGGCCATGTTTTTCTATTTCAGCGTGCGCGGATTCACCGACGACAATGGCATCGTCTACGACAATCCCCAGTACCAGTATAAATGCAAATAAAGAGGCAAGGTTGATGGTGATATCAATAGTACCGGCTGGCATGAGTAAAAACGCGCCTAAAAACGATACTGGTAGGCCCATCATGACCCAAAATGCTAACCTAATTCTTAAAAAGAGTGCCAGCATAAGCATAACCAGCACACCGCCAATGATCATATTTTCAACCATCATGTTGAGGCGGCCTTCAAGGTAATAGGTAAAATCTAAGAATGGTTCTAGTTTCACGCCCTGTGGTAACTGACCTTGTTTTTCATTGAGGTAGTTTTTGATGACTCCTGCAACGTTTGTAATATCTTGATCTTTAGACGCGCGTACTTCGTAGATGAGTGAATTTCTGCCGTTGTAGAGAGAGTACATTAGGCCTTCTTCGAAGCCATCTGAGATGGTGGCAACATCACCTAAACGAATTTGCGCACCATCTTCTAATGTGATTAAAGGGAGTTGCTCAAAATCATGACCTCGATAAGCTTGGTTTTCTACTCGCATAGAGATGTAGCCATTGTCTGAGCGGATTTGACCTGCTGACATATTGGCAGAATAGTTACGTACCGCATCCGCGATATTTCTGAATGTGAGACCATATTCGCGCAGCTTATCTGGACTGACTTCAATGCCAATCTCGTAATTAAGGCCGCCATTGAAAGTAACTAAATTTACACCAGATAAAGCCAGCATTTCATCATGCAAGTTGTTGCCAAGGTGCTTAAGCTCTTCAAAGCTCATATCTCCGTTGAGTGTCAGGAGCATGACTTCCTGTTCATTTTTTTCGTTACGAATGATAGGGCGTTCCATACCCGCAGGAAAGGTTGAGATGGCATCAACCTGCATTTTGACTTCATCAAGTACGTCTTTTGGGTCGTATTGATGATCAACTTCAATCCAAGTTTGTGAATAGCCTCTATTGGAGTAGGTGATCAATCGTTTGATGCCCTCGAGGCCTTCCATTGATTCCTCTACCTTAATGGTGATCCCTTCTTCTACTTCCTGAGGGGCTGCACCTGGGTAGATGGCTTGGATACTTAACCAATAATTGGTGTTTTGTGGGAACAATTGCTTTTGAATTGTAAATGCAGTGAGCAATCCACCGACGAGAATAAAAATCATCAGTAGGTTTGCAGCGACAGGATTACGTGCAAACCACGCTATTAGGCCTTTTTCTTGAGTATCCATCTGGTATTACTCCTCTTTCAATGCTAACGCATTAGAAGGTGCTGCAACTTGGCTATCATCCACACTAAGCTGCATACCTTCGGTTGGGAATTCTAAAGAGGAGGTAATTAACTGTTGACCTGACTCAAGACCTTGATTGGCAACCACCAAGCCATCATATTCTCTGACGACATTTAACGTTTTAAATGTGAGAGTACGGTCTTTATTTAAGATAGCGACTTTGCCATCACGTACGAGGTGGTGTGGGATCTCTACTGCGTTATTCAGCAATTTGCCTTTGATTTGTGCATTTAGATAAGCGCCGAAACGAAGCGGTGCTTGGGCGTTGTCATAAGGGCGTTCAACTTGTGCAACTAAGTAGGTCATGCGGCTGCGATTATCTATAACGCCCTCGCTGCGCACAATTTTACCCTGCCAAGCAACGTCTTGGCCTGCTACTTTGGCCATTAATGTCACTTTAGCGTCGATGCCATTGTCTTTGAGATGTTGCAGATCGCTGTCTGCGACAGGCAAACGGACTTCTGCGACAGAAATCGCATTTAGCACGCCAACCGAACTACCCAGATTAACAACACTGCCTAGGCTGAGTGCTCGACTTTCAATGATGGCATCATAGGGCGCTTTGATATACGTGCGTTCTAAGTTTCTTTTTGCACGTTTTACACTCGCTTGTGCTGCTTTAAATCTGGCCAGCTTCTCTGCAAGTTGTGGTTTTCTTAGATACAGCTCAGAGGGAATAGTAGAGCTCGCATTATTTTTAATTCGCTCCCATTCTGTTTTGGCAACATGTGCTTGTGCTTGTTCAATCTCTAAAGCAGAGCTCGCTTGTGCAAGGGTAGCTTCTGCGTCAATGAGTGCAGCTTCGTAGTCATTGGGGTCAATACGTGCTAATACATCGCCTTTTTTGACAAATCCGCCTTTCACAAATTGCGCAGAAAGGTCAATGATTTGTCCGCTGACTTGTGCGACCAATTTGGTGCTGTATTTGGGTTTCACGATGCCGTAAGAGTTGACGGACATTTCTAGAGGTGCCACCTGAATAGGCGCTACTTCTACTAATGGGTGAATGATTTTTTGTTCTTTTTCAGCGGGGGGCGTTTTCATCGACGCAAACGCAATTGCACTTGCGATACCGCCAAGCAAGACCACACCCGGTAAAATAATTTGTTTTTTACTAGCCACGATGTTAATTCCTTCCTGAATTGACAATTTGGATACGCTGGTAATGATCATCAACGTATCAATTACCATCAATAATACGCCAATAGATATTTCAAGGTGTTTTGATATCACCTCAATATGTAACAAAGCATTGCGTACCCCGTTACATTTTTACAATTGCTAAAAGCGGTATATATTTTGTGTAGATTACATACAGAGGACAGCGGTACGGGTATAATAGTTCCTTTGGATTAAATGGGGGCTTTTTATGGACTGTAGATTAGGCTGTGGTGCATGCTGTATCGCGCCAAGTATCAGCTCTTTGGGCAAGGCTGCTAACATTCGCTGTGAACACTTAAACGACAAGAATTTATGTTCTATCTTTGGTAAGCCTGAGCGCCCTCAAGTGTGTAGCGATTTTAAAGCAGACAGGGAAATGTGTGGTAGTACCAATGAAGAGGCAATGAATAACTTAATTTACTTAGAAGCGGTGACGTAAATAACCGTGAATTGTTGTTTAATTTACACTAACTTGGTAGCACAGAGGTGGCTACCAAGTTAAGGGTTTTAGTTACTTTTTACCTTCAATCACATAGATTGACTGGTGACGATTATTTTGCCAGTAATCGAGCGCTGCTTGGTCAACTAAATCAGCAATGAGTTTACTAAAATCACTGTGATTACCACTGAAATTTCGCAGATCCAATGTTTGCTCATGTGTTGCTGTCATTACTCCTGCAGAGTAATTAGCTGCGGCTTCAATGCTGTCACCACCAATGCCATAGCCGGCTGATTTTATGAGATCACATGGGCCATGGCATCGGTCGTTACCGCTGCCGCCAGTGCCTTCTGGATATTGATCTCCGCGGTTATACAGAGTATCGCCACCTGCACCGCCGTATAATCCGATGTCGTTATTATATTGAGAGAAACTCGCCACTAAGTCTGCACTGCCACCACCAAAGAGCTCGCAGTCACCACCTTCACATAACACGATGTCGTTACCGCTTCCGCCCCAAAGCTTTGCGCGTTTTTTCCATTTGTTACCGCCAGAATCAACCAAGATATCATCGCCACTGTTACCATGTAAGCGATCTTTATCACCGGCATTACCAAAAACCAGATCATCACCATTACCACCTTCAAGGTGATCCGAATGGCCATTACCAAAAATCACGTCGTGACCATCTTGTCCATATATTTTGTCTTGCGCGGTTGCCGAGCTGCCTAAGGGAAGCGTAAAAACAACACCACGTTTATCTGTTTCAATACGTGAATCGCCCATCAGCCAGTCATTGCCCGCACCACCGCGTATGGTATCTTTATTGCTCCCGCCAAATACCCAATCATGGCCGCTGCCAGTGGTAATATTATCTTTACCTTCAAGGCCGTATACCGTCATGTTGTAAGTAACTGCTGAAGCATTCAAGGTATCGTTACCACTACTCAATTTGGCAAAAATAAGGTCGATATTTGAGGTGTTAGGGGTTGAGCAGGCTGTTGAGTTACCAAGCGTTGCGTTAACAAAAACCAGTTCACCATATTGCTCAAACGTGTAGCTCACACTGTTGATCTTTGACTGAATGCCCCAAACACCATTGACATAATAGTCTGTGAATAGCGCGCCGCCGCCAGTACAGCTTTGGGTTTTACTGATAATTGTCGAGAAGTTAGCACAGCTCGATAATTCATGATTTTCAGGGCGTTGAGCGATAGAGCCAGCAGTGCCGACTTCAGCACAATCTATACCGCCGCCTGCATCTACGATATCTGTATCGCCGAAGGTGAATAGCTGGTCATTACCATCACCTGAATAGACATAATCTACTTTATTACCCGTTCTAATGACATCATCGCCATTGCCACCATGGATAAGCTGGTGGGTATGCAGACTTTGGCCGTTGTATGTATTGCCATAATTACTCAAATTGACCTGTACACCATTGTAATTACTGATATCGAACATTTCGCAGGTGTTGCCATACGTCATTTTAACGAAATTATCGCCACCTAATGCATGCAATGTGTGTCGATTATTGGTGAGTGTAAATGAAAGATAGGTCATCATGCCGTTATGTATGGTATTGGTGGTGACATTGATGCTGCTATCTAGGCCTGTGCACGCATAACTGACAGTGTGCACGCCCATTGAAACAGCCAGTGCGGCTGTCATTTTGGTGAGTTTTGAAAATTTAATACGCATGGAGTGGATCCTTACCATGTAGTATGAATAATTGAGCGCTTATAATTTAAACCAATGTTTAGACTGGTTTTTTACTGTGCCAAGCTAGTTGCAAAGTGTGCAAAGAAAATGAATTAAGGGAGTGGGGTTATCAATTTATAGCTAATTAAAAACCAACATAGCTCTTGACTAAGAGAGGACAAGCCGTTCCTCTGCTTGTCCTTTGACTTGAATGTAAGGAGAGTGCCTTATCTTTGTTTGTATTGGGTTGGGCAGTATCCACGGTTTACCTCAGGTGAGCGCAACCTCAGGTGTTTTGTTTTTCGACCTGAGACCCTCTCTCGCCAAAGTTTAAAACTACTCGCTTTGAGCTGTGTGCGCATTAACTTAATCACCGCTTTTTCATTGAGGCCATACAAACGCTGTATGGCCTCAAACGGCGTTCTGTCTTCCCACGCCATTTCTATGATTCTTGATGTATCTACGTGATCCATTTTGATGCCAAAAATTGAGTTTGTTAACTGTACGTATTGGCTGATAAACCGATCAATTGTTTTGTGAGTAGAACCCTTAAATTATGTCCTTAGACACGTGCGCTGAGTGGGTTATCTTGAAATGAAATACCGTCCCAGCCAGATTTGATAAAGTTTCTGATATTGCCATGGTCATCCCCATCTGGATGGTTAAGCACATCGTGTCGGTAGAACTGTCCAAAACAGTGTAGGGTGGCTTGCTTTGATAATTTGTGCTGTTTTGCAAAAGCAAAAATTTTGCATGACCCTAGATTTGTTCCAGCTTCATTAGTTTGCTCACCATTTTTAAACGCACAAGGTGTAAAGTCATATAGGCTATCGATAAGTTGAATGGTGTGATCAAACTCAACGGACTCTCCCTGATGAGTGACGCGTTCAATAAACTCAGCAAGGGTTTCTTGTTGTATATCTGACATGTTAATTCCTACAAAATAAAAGGGGTATTATCCTCGTATTGGCAATCTGAGCATAATGAATTTTTGTCGTGATACTTGAGTTTTTAACAGCTTAAACCAATGTTAGGAAAGGATTTGTGTTATACTTAGCGAGTGTTAAAAATAGGAGGGAAATTATTCGAGTGAGCAAAGTAAAACTAAGCCAAGACGAAAGCCTATCATTTAAAATTAACTATCAGCTCCTACCCAAAGAGACAAATCAGCTTGATCTATATTTTTCCATTCCAATCGATATGGGGATCAACGCCAACACCTTAAACGAAGTCGATTACTTTAATGCCAATATAAAATGCCACAGTGCCTATTATTCTGAGCAGTTACATTTGCCGTTGGTGCGCAGCCGTTTTATAAGTCAAAGCAAAGGTCAAAAAAGTGATTATCGCGTAAATCTAAACCTATTTTGCTACCAAATTCGCATAGCATTAGATGCGGACGTTAAGCAAACCTTGAAGCTCAAGCAAGCTGAAGAGTTTTACCCCGCCGCTTTGGAGTTAGTGGAGCAAAGCGCAAAGCTTTTGGTGAAGTTAAGACGCTACACGCCACCGGATAACCGACTTAAATCCTACTTTCAAAATGCGGACAATTATTTAAGTTGGCACACTGAACAAGCCTTTTTGAAATTACTGGCACGAGGTCCGAAGTCGAGCGAATTCAGCAAAGAGCGAGGGGAGGTGATAGATTTTTGTAAACAAGAAAACCTCTACCGTGAAAAGCAAAGTTATAACTCACAAGTGACACTTGATGACCCAAATCGCATTACTAACAAGATGCGCTTATTGGAAAGGCTTATTGAGTATGGCGTCGTGTTTAATAAAGAAACGACCAACTTGGGCGCCAATTTAAAGCGTCTCGCTCGTGGCGCAGTGACTGCGGTGATCATGGCATTTGTGATGTACTTGGTGCTGAATGCGCGTTCTAATTTTGAAGAAATTACCGTCGCCCTTATTGCACTGTTAGGCGTGATCTACGGTTTGAGAGAAACTTTTAAAGATGATCTGACGCAATGGGCTTGGCGTAAAGTGCAAAAAGGCAGGCCTAAGTGGCGCAACAAATTTAAAAATTCAGTTAATGACGAAACGGTATGCACACAAACCATTTGGTTAGAGCACATTAAAAAGAAGGATATCCCAGAGGATGTCGACAAACTGCTTAAAAAGCGTGGCAGACAGAATCGCCAAGAAGCTAACCTGTTGCACTTTAGTTGTAAAAACCAAGTGCAAATAGATGAGTTTTTGCCCGGGTATGAGGAAGTACAGCAGCGGATCACCTTTAATATGAGCTCATTTGTGCGCTATTTAAAAAAAGGCGCTGGAAAGCTGTATAGCCTTGAAGGACACAAAGTGTCTAAAAATTCTGTGGAGCGCCGATATCAAATTAACTTAGTGATGCGCTTTAAATCAGGCGAAGACTCACAGCTAGAAAGATATAAGCTCACAATGAATCGCTCAGAGATTGTTGCCATAGAGCAAATGAAAGACTAATTATTGCAAATCAAATGTGATGGGCGATTCTGAGCGCCCATCATTCAACTGTTTGAAAAAAGATAAGCCTATTACCAAATGGATCTGATATGGTCATCTCAATGCCCCAAAGCTGCTCGGTGATGGAGGGCTTGGCATGTTTATACTGCTTTTGAATGAGCTGTGTTTGATAAGCTTTCAAGTCTTCACAGCCAATTCTAATACTCGCACCTGGAGACGCATCTGCAAAATGTTCTGATAAATGCAATGTGCAGGCGTCTTTAGATATCTGCATGTAGACAGGTAAATCAGCTTGATGTTGATGTTGCCAATCTACCTTAAATTCTAAAAATTCAATATAAAAAGTGTGTGCCATTTGCATATCGAAGCTGCGAACAATCGGGGTGGAAGGATGGAGTGTCATGGACTGGTCCTAAGTAAATATAAGTTACCTGAGTGCGAAGCGCTGACATGTCATGAAGTATGGCTTCGACCAACAAGAAATTAGACGAAGCCATAACTTGAAAGTTTATGGTGTGTTTGACGCAGGGCTGTGAAGCAGCTCAACAATGGCCTTAAAATTGCGCTTTGAGGTTTCCTTTTTTAAAGCTGATCTTAATGTGCTTTTTATGCCATCTTGGTTTTTTTGTGTTGCCAGTGCCTGAATCGCTGCATAACGACTTTCTGCTGTGGGGTTATTCACCGCAATGGCAAGTACTGCGTCACTGGCAGCTGGCTTAAGTTGGTAATTTGATAAAGCCTTTAACAGTGTAACTTGGTTTTGATGCTGGGGCTTAGCAAGTTGTTTTTCTAAGCTCGAGTAAGCTTGCTCAGTTTGCATCATGCCCAGTGCCCTAATCGAGGCACGTTGCACGCTTTTATCAGTATCCTGTATATAACTGTCAATTTGGTCAAAGTGCTGTTCATCTCGGCTATTACCTAAACTGGTAATAAGCGCTGATTTGATATGGGTTTCGGTGACTAATGATAATTGCTCAGACAGTACATTATGCAGCTTTAGAGACTCTGCATTTGCAGCTCTGTTATTTAGCATGGCGCCAATGGTCATATAAAAGCTGCTGGTAACCTCGGAATCTAAGCTTGAAAAGCCAGCTTCTATTTGCTCGGTGAGTAATGCGCCAAGTGCTGGACTGAGTGGGCTTTGCCCCTGTGAAAGTGCGCGCAGCGCGCGAAATTGCATGAGTGGATCTTTCTCTGCTTTAACTAATATATGGCCAAGTAGTAGCTGGCTATTTGCGCTATCGAGCTGGCCTAATGCATTAAACAGTCGCATTTGTACTTCATCTGAGAGTGTTTGCTGCAAAAACACCGATTCTAGAGAGCTAATTACGGCATCAAATTGACTCAGTTGCTTAGCTAAGTCATAGGCAGAAATATCGGTTAAATTGTCTTTACTCACCAAGCTGTGTAGAGACTTTTTGAGTTGTTCAAGCTCGTCTGTACTGAGTGTTTTTTCTGCACTTGGCCAGTTTTCTAATTCTGCAGGCATGGTAAACAGGGCTGATGGGAACGCTGAATCTGCAGGTTTAAATTGATACTGTTGTTTAGTTTTTAAATTTAAGCTTTGCGATTGGCCAGAAAATAGCAGTACCTCTTGCCCTCTACGGTGCGTAAAAAAACATTCGTTTGGTGCGATGTGATGACCCGACGACGCCACATTGACAGTTTGCAAGGCGGCTTGTGATCCGTTATGTAGGTCATAAGTGTGTTTGTTAAAAGTGATCTCTGCATCTTTAAATTGATACGAGACTGTATAGTGCCCAAGTGTATCTTGTTCTTTTTTTTCTAATTCGGGGCTGTTGCGTTGAAACTGAAAATAATACGCCAAACCTTTGAGTTGCTCTTGTATTTGCGTTTCAAGTTTTACCGGAAACCAAAAGTCTGTAACTAGCCCGTTGTCTGCCAGCTTGAACGCGAAAGGGAGTGTGTAGGTCGCAAGTTCTGATCCAAAAAGCCCCTGGCCAGCTGTGACCTGATCTGCTTTGATGGCCCACCAACCGGTCTCATCGTTATGCTCTGCAGCTTTGATTGAAAGTATACCTGTGAGCTTAATGTGGGTTTGTTGGCCTTGCTGGCTCACTTTATCGTAATTAAACGTGGTGTGTGTATCTATTTCAAAATTGTATTGTGCGGAGCAGTTTGCATTAGTTGTATTTGAAACAGCCAGTGCACAAAGTGCACTGGCTAGCATCGCTTTGTTAAGCGTGATCATAGATCGATTTCACCTTCTTTGGAGTAAATAGTCCAAGATTTATCAAACACACTGTTGGTTTGATATAACCAAAGATCATAGCGAGATGTTTTCTTACCACATGGATAAGGGATCCCCCACTTTTTGCACCATTTAACACCATACGTTTCTGCGTATAAACCAAACTTACCGGAAATAACATCTAGGTCATTTTTAAGTTCAATACCATAATAAATATGAGGGTTAGCGTTGTTATTAGTGAGTAGGGCAAAACCTGCATTTGATTCCATAGCAAATGTGTTATCAATTAAAGTTAAGATCGCCTGTACACCCGCTGAAGCAACCAATAGGTTTACGCCACCTCGACCAAAAGCACCAAAATCTACGTGGAATAAATCACCTTCGGCATATAGTTCAGCGTTGTAGCCTACTGTCAGTTCAAAGCCTAGGTTGCCAGTGACACCAGCTTCTACTTTAATCGGGATAGGACCAACCGTGAAAGTTGCCTGGGCTAAGGTTTTGTCTTCTTCCCATTTTTTTTCCCATGATTTTTCATACTTGGCGGTGAACTTTTCATCTTCGAAGACCACATTATTGAAGATGATCATTTCAGACTCATAACCTGTGTTTAGGCCACTGATATAAGCACTACCATTATAGGAAATACTAAATAGTGTATTTTTTGCATTGAAAAAGTAAGCTTCGACTGTACCTTCACCTGTAATGCGGCCACCTGGGTCGCCTGTAGGGACGATAAATAGCTGACCTTGTAAGTCTACACCTACACTGAACTTAGATTTGTCGCCGTATGATTTATCAAATTCACTTTGGAAGTTGATATTCGCCAGTCCCACAGAAGCAGGCACAATTGCGTGTTCAGTAAATCTAGCTGAACGACTTGCAGGTACTTGTGTGTCGTCTTCCTGCTCAAAAAAGTAAAATGGAATAGAGGTGAGTACTTGGTTGTTGTCTGTGTTTGTCTCAGCATCTTGAGCGGCATCAATCAGAGTAAATCTCAGTTCTAGTGTATTTTCTGCATCGGCATTGTAGTTGTCATGCAAGCTTTTGATTAACTCAGGCTCTAGTGCGATATCAAAACCAATATGTTCGTCGTGTAATTCTGCTCTGAACTCATGGGCAAGTGTGTCAGTGTATTGACCCGCTGTTGCATCCCAAAAGTGCGTTTCAACCCAGTTACCTGCAACCATGACTTCTGCTTTGATATGAGACAGGCCTAAGTTTGTGCCCTCATAGTCCGCTTCAAAGTAACCGATAAGATCAGAGTGGTGATCACTTGTGCCATTATTCACATCTGGCGTATCTAAGATCAACGCAGTTTGACCAAATTCAGCCCCCAGCAATTTATAGTCGTGGCCTTCTTGTTCGCGAACGACGATATCAGCATGTGGGAAGTTACCTTCTAAGTGCGGCTCGTGGTCAACTGAAGGGTGGTTGTCCTCTTCAATATCTTCTGCGTGCAAATCATTCGGGTCAATTTGCGCCAAAATATGGTAGTTACCCCCTTCTAGCGCGTTTGGTAGTGTTAGCTCAATCTCATGTTCACTGGTACCTGATGAAAGTCCTGCTAATTCAACAACAGCGATTTGTTGAATGTCTTCAATTGCGGCTTCTTGCTCACTTTGCGAGTCTAATTCGTCTGAGTGCATTAAGTAAAAGTGAACTTCGACGTCCACATTATCAAAACCTGTTACATCAACTGTGTAGTAAGTTTTGACGGTATCATTTGGTGCCAGCATATCGAGTGGACCCGTTGATATCTCTGTGATTTCTAAGTTACTTTGTACTTCAGGTGCAGGTGTTACTACTGTAACGTCTGGTGTGTCATTTTCGCTGAATTGACACCCAGTTAAAGTGGCTAAGCTCAAAAGAGCGTATGGGATCAAGCGCATGTCGTTTCTCTATCTTATCTAAATCTTTTTTATTATATGCTAAGAATATGGATGGAGTATGGAGTTAATTGCTTGAGACATTAGTATTGTGTTTAAACTGGGTAACGATGTGCTTTACTAAATGTAAGTAATATGTTGTTAGAGAGAGGTGGAGACAGATATTATCATGTTGATTGCCAAGATGCTCAGCAGGAGTTTAATCACGCCGATAAGCTTATTATTATCTATTGAAAAACGTACCTTAGTACC
Organism: Pseudoalteromonas luteoviolacea CPMOR-1; assembly: GCF_001625685.1. Taxonomy (GTDB): domain Bacteria; phylum Pseudomonadota; class Gammaproteobacteria; order Enterobacterales; family Alteromonadaceae; genus Pseudoalteromonas; species Pseudoalteromonas luteoviolacea_K. The sequence continues at coordinate 58,427 of NZ_AUYC01000032.1, forward strand.
AACGTAAGAGCCTAATATCGCACCGCTCATCATCGCAATAATTAGGTAGCTACTTGCCTGAAGTTCGGATGAAACCAGCAAAAAAACTGGAATTTTAGCAAGGTGACTCAGCGTCATAAACACGGCACTGGTAGCGACGACTTGGTCTTTAGATTGGAGCTGTTTAGTCAGTACAGTCAACGATAATGGTCCAGTGGCACCGACAATGAGTCCTAAGCCTGTTTGCAAAGCGCCAATGATATAAAAGTTTTCGAAGCGCTGAATAAAATTCGAAAAAGGTGAATACCAGAGATTTAATAAGATATACAGGCCAATTGCGACTGGGATATAGGTTGTAGGCATGTTGTATAAAACCATACCGAATAGCAGTGTGCCGAGGATTGAGCCTATCGAAAAAGCGGGGAGGAGTGACCACTGGACATCGGAAAGTGAAAACAACGCTCGAGATACATTACTGGTGACTTGGGTGAGGCCATGTATAGGAATAAGCAATGTTGGGCTTAAAAATATCGGTAAAATGGCGAGCAATAGCATGCCACCGCCAAATCCGACAATGGCAGCAATTAATGATGTGGTAAATGCGAGCAGTCCAAGCAATAGTTCCATATTATCCTATCCCTGAAATTCGAGTTTATTGTAGGCTAAGTCCTAATTGCGACAGCCACACCTGTGGTTGCTAATAAACTGCCTGCAAGTTTATTGAAAATACGCATTCTCTGTGACGTTGAAACAAAGTACTTTGCTTTTGCAAACAGATACGAATACCCCAAGTTAACAGAGCCAAACGCAAGGGTAGCACACATAAAAATGCCGAAAATATCAGTGATTGTAATTGCCTGAAAATCAACGAAAGCAGGAAAGAGCGCAACATAAAAAATGATGGCTTTTGGGTTGCTCATGGTTAATAAAAAACCCGCCAGTACATCGATATGATGCTTGGAAGTGGGAGCTTTTTGCATATTTACTGTAGGTTTGGACATAAATAGTTTTATACCCATCCAAATTAAGTAGGCCGCACATATATATTTAATGATTGTGAATGCGCCACCCAAAGCATCAGCAATAAAAGCTAACCCTGAAATTGCTAAAAGTATGAAAAGATAATCAGCAATAATAAGCCCCAATGTCATTGCGGCACCTCGTCGAAAACCACCAGTCATTGAAGCTGTGGTAATAGCAAACACAGCAGGCCCAGGGATAATACCCACGATAAACATGGCACTAAATAAAGCAATATAACTTTCTATGGTCACAAAATACTCCATGAGTGTTGAGAACAATTTTTGTCCGAGTTGCAACTTAAGGGTCATCAATATAAATGGTTTAGCATTGAAGAAAAAGCACTCTACAAAATGTTCCATTGTTGTCGCGATAAATAATTAGGGTGTACCTGTTATCTCGTGTGTTTAGGGCATTATTGTCCTTTAGGTTTTTTAACAATTTAATAACAATGGTTTTGGTTCGAGACATTACACGTGCTGTTTGTCGTGTGCCACCTGAGGTTGTGTCTCGAATCACAGCTATCAGAACTAAATATAAATTTAAAGGAGTTTAGTGTGGTCACAGTCGAAAACATAATTGTTCAACCAGTAAGACAATATAAAACACTGAGTGAAGCCATTGCTTCATTGAAAGAGGAGTCGAGTACGACACTCAGTACGATGTGCAATGACAGTTCGCTTATTCAAGTTGTGTGGAATAGTGAAGAAAGCCGTTGTGGTCGTGCTGTTTATTCACTGAAAAAAATAAAAGGTAATGACAGCGATATCATTGATGGTCAATTTATAGCTGGGCGTTACATCGGTGCCAACTTTGAAATTCACGAAGCATTGTCAATATGTTTGGTGCTCCGTCCAAATAAAGACACTAATGCATGTGTTTTTGGGGCAATAGGCGATGGTATAGTAGATGATACCTCCGCGTTAAATAAATATTGGGCGTATACGTTAAAACATCAGTTAACTTTTGATTTGTCAGCGAAACGAGCTTACAAGTTAACGGCAGCAAATTCGACAGCAGGGTTACCTGTTTATTTCTCAACCGATGGTCACAATGACATTGATATTAAAATGGGAGAGTCTGAGCTGCGAGTTGATCCACCTGTCATTGAATCTGCACCTCGTCAAGGTCCTGCCATATTATTTGAATGTAAGGGAACAAATGGGTTTAGCTTTGATCAAATAAAAGGACATGCAAATGGTAAAAAGGCAGAACTCGGCGACACGCTGACTTTGTTATATATTTGTCACAAAGAGCAGGGCAGCCATAAAGTGAGAGGTGGAACCGTACAGGGTAAAAATGTCAGTGGGGTGAGGGCAACAACGGACTTATCTGATTATCAAAAGCATGGGAGAAGCTCAGCATATCGCTCTCGAGATATCGTGATTGATAATATCCTGATAGACAACACGGAAATGACTTTTAATCCATCATTTGAATACTTAGGGTATGGCCTTGTATGCCAGTGCTCTGGTGATGATTTGGTAGTCAATAGTTTAAAAGTGTCGAATATTCACAGGGGCTTTTTTGCTTATGGTGTTTCGGGCGTTACAGTTCGGTCTGGGACGATTACCGAGTCTACAGCGGCGACGGTAAATATAGGTTCATACGGCAGTTGTGAAGACATAGAGGCTAATCTTACTCTTAACCAGAACTACGATTTACCAACAGAGTTGTCTCGTATACTTGTTTATGAAAAGGGCACTTCTAATGGTGGTAGTTTGGATTTAATAGGTGGCCGTACTCACATATGTGCTGGGATTAAGTTGAACCTTATAGCCTCTGGTAGTGCGAAACAAAGTAAAACCGGTTTTTCATTAAATAAGTCGACTGTTGAGGGCGAAAATGGCGCGATTGAGTTTCGGGACATCGATATTTCGTTGCGTCATGATATGCCAGGTGCATCTCGTGCATTAAGTATTTTTAATCAAGCTACTGAACAACTAACGAGCAATATGCGTGTAGAAGGGATCCGTTTGAATGATTGTACGGTTTCCTCGGTAAATAGTGTAATAATTATCCCTCCCGGTGCTGAGTCAGATATTGTAGTAAGTAACTTAATTACTGGAGGGAGTGTATATTGTGGCTATGGAGATAAAGTAACAAACACTCTACCAAATGCACAGTTAGTGTTTAATACTTCAGTAATTAATGGCACGACCTCTATTGATGGGCTCTACGATTGTCCGATTACGTTTATAAACTCTCAAGTGGCTAAGCACTTATCCTCAGCTCATATTGTGCCTGCACAAAATAAAACCTTTATTAACAGTAAGATTGGCAATGCATTGGTCAATAAGTCCCCATGGTCGATTTATACTGGTATCACGAGTACGACAGCATCATACAATCCAGATTTCACGGTTAACAACCTCGTAATGGGAGGAGTAGTCACATCCTCTGAAAATAAACAGCCTCAGGTCTTAAACCTCATTGCCCCATCTGATGTAAAAACGGAGCAATTTGCAAACTTCTATCTTGAGCAGTTTCAAGGGCCACTCGTATACAGCAGCACTAAAACATATCATGTGTCGATTACTGCAATGAAAAATGGGAGCTCAGGCTTTGGCTTAATCAAAGGGTACCTTACCGTAATAGGCGTGCCAGATCCTGTAAAAGGAAATGTTTTACTCGATATTACTTCGGTAAAGAATACGGGGGGACAGTCCTTTTTAGCATCCGATTTTAGTTTAAATATTGTAGATGCTAATAACTTGCAACTGGAATGTGCCAGCTTGTGTAGAGACTTATATTTAACGGTTCAGCAAGTCTAGTTTATGGCCTTTTAAGGCACTTTATTAATACGGTGCCTTATTTCTAAATATGATTATGAGCTTGTCTAGTCATAAATGCCATATATGTTGTTTGTCTGCCAAAACCTTATACTCTACTCCAGACTTATAGCGAATGTAAAAATCATCGTCATAAAGCACTTTTTTACTATAGGTTAAACCACAGTAATGGTAATTGATATGCATATGAACTTGATGGCACACTCGTGTGTTATAAAGCCGTTTATCGCGTCAAGATTCACATCGACTACCTGGCATAGCTTACACTTGGCTTTACTTTTGAACTAAGTCATAAACGAGCTTTGCGGTTATGAAATCACTGAGTGCAGTGCCAACAGATTCACGCTGAAAAGTATTACTTTGACAAAGTGCTGTAAACTCAGCTTTGACATTGTAAGTACTGATCACGCCTGCTTTGATGGGTATCAATAATTCACCTGCCTTATAAAGTACGTTTGAGCGATTATCAACGAATACTGTACTTTGGGTAACTGTGCGTGTATCGCACTCTCTGTATTGTTTATGGTGGTTTCCAATTAAACCAATATGGGTACCGGGTGTTATCCAGTTACCGTCAAAAAGAGGCGTGTGACTGCCGGTTGCACAGCTGATAACATCTGCATTTGAAATAAGGTGTTCACATGCACTTCCCCTTCTTTCTTTACCGACTTTCTCCGATTATAAATCTAATCACTGATTCAGTTTCCCATGTCATAAAAATTACTTAAAAAATAAATAAATATAAATAAAAAATTTAATTTAAATAAAGGGTTTTAGAAACGAATTTGACATGTCACAAATTTATATTCCCAGTGCTGAAATTTTACCATTGTGGCGCGTCTTATTATTGCGTTAATGAGTGATTATTTAAATTAAAGCTATAAATCAAAGAAGTATTGGAGAAAAAATGAAGATAAAATTACCCCTGTTCTGTGCTTTAATGCTATTAAGTACACATAGTATGGCTCAATCGATAAAAGTGATGGCATATAATATTATGCAGCTAAATGTTCAAGATTGGGATCAGGCAAATAGGGCAGAGCGGTTGCCTTCAGCTATAAAGTCACTCACTGATAGCCCTGATGTGATTATTGTGAATGAAGTATTTAATGGTGATGCAGAGCAAGCGTTGGCAGTACTATCAGATATTTACCCTTATCAAACGCCGAATGTCGGGCAAGATTGTAGTGGTAGCGGCTGGGATGGCTTAACCGGGAATTGTTCAAATAGCCCGTTTGTTATTCGCGGCGGGGTGGTCATCATTTCTAAATATCCAATTGTTTCACAGAAGGCACATGTTTTTACAAATAGTTTGAGCGGTAGTTGGGATTATCTGGCCAACAAAGGCTTTGCTTACGTAAAGGTCAATAAAGGCGGGCAATACTATCATTTAGTTGGCACTCACTTACAAGCAACGCATGACGGAAATACAGAACAAGAGCATCGTGTTCGCATGGGACAGCTAAGGGAAATTCAAACATTTATTGAGGCTGAAAACATTTCTACCAGTGAGCCCGTGATAATTGGCGGAGACATGAATGTAGAGTGGAGTAAGCAGCATGAAATTGCGGATATGCTTTCAACTGCGCGCAGCAAATTAAATTTTGAAACCCCAGCAGTTGGCTCTTTTTCTGCCAAACATAACTGGTTTACGAAAGCGAACGCATACTATTTTGACTACAACCTAGACTACAATGATACGTTAGACTATGTGTTTTGGCATCAAGACTATAAACAACCGAAGAATAACCCTAATATGGTTGTGCATTATCCAAAAGCGGCTAAAAACTGGTATTGGAGTTACTTAAAAGGAAATTGGAATCTGAATTCAGGCCGGTATTACCATAGTGGTTACTATAATGAATTGTCAGATCATTACCCTGTGCAAGTAAATTTTGAGTTTTGATAATCTCTACGCTGTTCTTACTACATCTAGTTCTACACAGGTGAGCTTTGGCTAGTAAGTTGACGATAAAAACTAAAGTATATTCGCCATTCTTTATTATAAACATAACGACTAATAAATTATGGCGAAAGTTTTTATGAACCTTAGTTTATCTGTTGTTCTGGTCTAACTTTACAGCCATAATTTGGGTTTGTATACCATGGGTTAGATGATGTTCCGCCAGCAATTTCTTTTGTTAGCTGGGGTGCAATCATGTTGCTTGACTGGCTTAAGTTTTTCACTTTCATTTTTTTTAGTTTTACGGACATTGAATTTTCCTTCTCGTGTTGTTGATTTTGAATGTATCAAAACACACGTTAACATGACGAGTTATGAATTCAAATTTTTCTGCATTATTTTATCAAAGTTACAGTGTATTATTTAGTAATAAAAAATTTAATGTTTTACACTTTTTGGTATGGTGTATGTTGTACTTTAACCCTTACATATGGATTCTAGTTTTGGTGTTTTTTAGCTTTATATTTTTAATTCTTTTTGAAAATTGTTTTTAACACTGAATGGCCTTGTTTCCTAAATAATTGAACTTCTAACCTTCTGCGTGATCAGATCAAAAAACATAACGCAACTTAAGCCAACATGACAAAAAAAATTAAGAACTGGTCTGCCTATAACCGAGCGTTGATACAGCGTGGCAATATTGCTATTTGACTCAGCGACGACGCTATTCAACAATGGCAAACCGCAGAAAAACATGGTGGGCGTGGTCGTTCAAATAAATATACTGACTTTGCAATTGAAACCTGCCTGACACTTCGGTCTGTTTTTAATTTGCCACTTCGAGCACTTGAGGGGTTCGTTAACTCACTCCTCAATTTAATGGATGCACCTATTCATTCCCCAGGTTACAGCTGTTTGTGCAAGCGAGGAAAGACATTAGATGTTCAATACCGAACCAAGCCAACCACGCAGGGATTTATTGATATTGTTGTCGATAGCACTGGCCTCAAAGTTTATGGTCATGGCGAATGGCATACTCGAAAACACCGAGCCAGCAAACGTCGAACTTGGCGTAAGTTGCATTTAGCGATAGATGCAGCCAGTCATGACATTGTCAGTGCAGAGCTATCAATGGTGAATGTATCGGATGGTGAAGTGTTAGGTGATTTACTGCGGTCTTTACGGCGAAATGTTGACCGAGTTACAGGCGCTGGAGCTTATGATACGCGTGATTGCTATGATGAAATTGCGGCTAAAGGTGCCGTGGCACGGATCCCGCCAAGGGAAAATGCCCAATATTGGGAGAAAGGTCATCCGAGAAACAGCGCCATAATATTAATGCATCAATTTGGTTTAAAACACTGGAAGGAAAAGTCTGGTTATCATGAGCGTTCGGTGGCTGAAACGGGCGTTTATCGTTTTAAACAGCTTACGGGTGACAAATTAACAAGCCGCACCTTCAACAGCCAACACACAGAAGTAATGATTAAAGCCAAGGTGATCAACACGATGAACAGGCTAGGTATGCCTGAATATAGGTAAAATGACAAGGCCGTCAGTAAAGGCCTATTTGATCAACAAGGCCATTATCCTCTCCTATTTGTTGAAAGCTTTAATTTATTTACCGCTATGAAAGAGTGGTGATGGTCAGAAAAGCCTGTATATTTAACATCGAAAAAGAAGGAATGGGTGAAGAAGCATCACTATGCTTGGTATTTTATGTCTGCTTTTTTCGAAAATAGCGATTGATTTGTATTCATCTATCAAATGAGGCCAATCCCTACCTTGCCCATTCCTTTGCTATTAGTTTGGTGTGTTGTTTTGTTAGTTACAGCTAGTGTCGTGACATAAAGTGACTCTGCTTGCTCTACACATGCCTAATTTATTTTTTGCAGCCGAGTCCGTGGTGCTTTGCAGTCGAACACGTGTTTGTGAAACTTGAGCTGATAGCAATGCACTATAAACCAGCTGCTTGTTGTCACTCGTATGAGGTAAATAGTAAGTATTCCCACAGTCTCCGGTATCTGTCGCACCAGCAGCAAGTGTTACCCAAACGCCATATTCATCGCTGCCATAAACCCAGGTATCAATTTTTGAAATATGTCCTTCTGGGAAAATAGAGTTATTTGCAAACGCCTGAACGGACAGAAGAGAAGTTGCTACTAAAAGAGTGTTAATCGTTTTTTTAAATTTCACTATTTTAAATATCCATTTCTAATTCGAAAGAAATTATATTGTACCTATTTTAACTTGTTTTTTAAAGAATATTTTCTATTTATGATATTTTTTTATTTTTAAATTTACTTTATTAACTTTCATAATTAGTCCGTCATGATTTGATAAAGTTGATCTGGCGTTAATATTTAATGGGTTTACGTTATCGTCTAGAAAACTTATTCTTGCATGCCTTAAATAAGTTACTAGCACACTCAGCATCTCTTGCATTGCAAAGTGCTGTCCGATACAGTTTCTATGTCCTGCTCCGAAGGGGATATAACTGCCTTTTTCATTTCCTGCACCCTGTTCCCAGCGAGTTGGAATAAAGCATTCGGGGCTATCAAAATTGCTGTTTAACCTGTGTACAACAAAAGGAGAGATAAATACTTTATCGCCTTTATTTATTTTATAACCATTTAGGTTTGTATCTTCTTGAGCACGCCTAGCACCAATTAACCAGACCGGTGGGAATAGTCTTAATACCTCTTTTATGAATGCTAGAGTCGCTGGGAATTTATCAAAGGACAACGGCTCACCACTGTTGTGATTGATAACTTCTTTATATACTTTATTGGCCTCAACCTCATATTTTGCCAAACAATACCAGCACCACATTAAGCTATTTGAGGTTGTTTCATGGCCGACGATAAAATAAGAGATCAGATGATCTTTTATATTTTCATTGGTGAGTGAGTTGCCTGTTTCATCCGTTGCTTCAAGTAAGGATGACAGTAAGTCACCGTGATCTACGAAGGGTTCACTCTTTCGTTTGTGGAGAATTTCATCAATGATTTGTTCAATGGTTTTACGAGTTCTTTTGATCCTTAGATTAAGTGGCGAAGGAAACCAAGCTGGAAAGTTGACTACACTTTCGAAGTTTTTACTGAGCAAATGATGCAGTTCATTCATCGCATCTGACACCACGCTGGTTTTTTTAAACTCAGATTTACTCAAGCCAAATAGCGTTTTGCAGGTAATCTGTAAAGACAGCCTTTCCATTTGGGTAGCTATGTCGACAGTCTCATCATGGTTAAGCTCAGAAACTGATTCTAAAGCATATTGCTCAAATACACCTTGGTAGCTTTGCAGGCGACGATGCATAAAGGCTGGTTGGGCGATTTTACGCAGCGGTTTATGTGTTTGCTGGTCGGCAGTCACGATACCTTGACCGATGGCTTTGCTAAGAATTTTCGTATCTCGGGTAGATTTTGGAAATTGCTTTACTTTACCGATAAGCACCTCTTGGATCATACTTGGATTAGAGAGCAAAGTGACTTTAAATGGCCCGAGTTTGAATTGCAGTACATCACCAAATTTACTTGCAAGTGTCATCAAAAAGTTGGCAGGGTCATCCATAAAGTTGATGCCCAGCCTGCTGATTTCTTTGTTGGTTACTTTTGGTATTTGCTTCATTGTTTATCAGTTACTGGCGATGTTTTTAATGGCGTCAAAGAGAGATTGGATATGCTTAACCACGTCTTCTTCACTGAGGTTATGAGGGTTGTATTCGATTAAAAAGTCTACCTGATCCACACCATGGAAATTTATAATATTCAACTGTAGCGGCAGGCTGTGATGTTGGTGAGACTCGTAGCTGAATGATGTTGGCATGCCTGGTGTGTCGCTGAGCTGCTCCAGTTCCATATAGCCAAACCTGAACTCACTCAACGGTATGTGTGGCGGCAATTTAAGGTCTTCATACAGTAGCTCTGGCGGTAGTTTTTTATGTCTATAGGCATTTTTTAATTGTGTTGAAACTTGCTGCGCTTGCGTTGCTAAATCTAGTTCATCTGATAATGAAAACTCATGAACTAACATATTTGCCATAAATGCAATTAAATTACGTTCACTTTTTTTGCGTCCGTGAACAGGCAAACCAACACGCAATTGATTTGAGTTAGGTAGAGGGAAATCTCGGTTTAATTGACGCACCCAAAGGGTCAGCATCAGTGTTGATATACTGAGTTCATGTTGATTTGCAAACTCAACGGTTGGTGCGAGTTGCGACCGAGGTAAAGAAAGGTGTATCGCTTTACTTTTTAATGGGTTTGAGGGGGAAAAAAGCCTAAATTCAATCGGTGCTGCTAAGTGATTTAGCCAAAATGTTTTGTCCTTTTGATACTGATTTGATGTTAAGTATTGCGCCTGCCCAGTGGCATATTGAATTGGTTCAAACTGAGTATTTGTCGGCGTGATACCTTTATCGTAGTAGTCTACGACTTGCTTTAAATAAGCAAACGCACTGTATCCATCACAAATTAAGTGATTGGCCAAAAAGGCTAGCCAAACTTGATTGTTTGGTAGTATGAAAATTTCATTTCTGTGTAGCGGGTACTCAAATGCAGAAATAGGCGTTGTAAATAACTTTTCTACTTTTTCATGGGCTGCTTGCTCTGCGCACTCAAAAGGAAGTGCAGATAAATCGGTGATGGGGTAAGTGTGCTCACAGTGAGCATGTTGATATTGCGCCACGCCACTGGGTGTTGGCTGAAAATAAAAGTCAAAGCTTGCGTGACAGGCCATCACAGCCTTTTGTGCTTCGACAAGTTTATTGGCATCTACCTGTGTAAATTTAATGACGCCGCCTGCGTTGGCGATAGGCAAATGAGGGGCTGCGCTGCAAAAAGCGAGCATCATATTTTGTAAGAGTGTGATCGGGATTGTATTCATACTGGTTTGTCTAGGTTAAGGTGAGACCACCATCAACCTTGATTACGCTACCTGTTGTCCAAGGTTGAGATAGTAAGTTATTAATAATAAATGCAATGTCGTTGACTGTGCCAAGCCCAAATGGGTGTAGATCCGCGAGTGCGTCAAGTCGCGTCTGTTGCTGTAAATCATCGTCTCGATGTAGGCGTAGCATGGGCGTATCGACACAACCAAGGGCTAATGCATTCACACTAATCTTTTTGGCAGCGCCAGCAATCGCCGATGCTTTCATAATTTGCTCCAGCCCTGCTTTGGAAGCGCTGTAAACGGCGCTAGTGGCAATGGGTTTTTCAGCAAGCGTAGAGCTGAGTAAAAGAATCGCACTGTTTTGCGGCATATGTTGAATTGCTTGTTCGCAAAGTAACAGAGCGGATACGAGATTCACATTCAGTTGTTCAGTAATGGATTTAACTTGAGTTTGTCCAAATTGTTCGTGATAACAGACACCTGCTGCGTAAATTAAAGCGTCAATAGGTCCGGCACTTTCATGTATTGACTGGAATAGAGTATGCGTTTTCGTAATATCAGCAAGATCGCAGCGCCATGGGATAAAACGTTCGAACGCATTCAACGGGTGACGTTTATCTATGGTTCTGCTGACACCAATGACTCTATCACCTTGTTTAAGGAGCTTTTTGCACACTTGATAGCCTATGCCAGAGCTAGCACCTGTTACTAAGACTGTTTTACTCATGTGGTCGTGATCCCTTGGTAGTAATTGATATTGGTAGGCAATATTGATTCTAAAGAGCTGGTATGGTGAACAACAATTTCATCTTCTGGTATAAATTTAGGGGTATCTATACACAATATGGTAGCCAGTTTGTCACTAAAATTATCGTAGCCGTGAACTGTACTTCTAGGCCAATCATAACTGCTACCAGGTTCTATTTTTTCGGTATTAAAAGAAAGACCTTCATCAAGTACCAATTCATGTTCATCCATTTGTAGGTGGATGTGCGCTGGAATAGACTGACCCGCGTCGATATTGAGTAAATAAATGCCAAACGTATCATTTTCAAATAGAATATCGACCGTACCAAAATGTTGCACTTCGCACTCAATTGTGTGACGTTGATATTCACCTTTTTGGTTATATTCAAGCAAAGGAGAGCTGACATTAATTTCAATATAGTCAAGTTGTTTGAAGCGGGAAAAAAGTAAATTAGGAATAATGACCAAAAACTCAGAAGCACTTATGTTGCATATTCGATCATATATGAATTGAACTTGTGCCTGAATTTCTTGTAGCTGAATTGAGCTTATCGTGTTTTGTAGACTGAGTTTAAGTTCAATTTGCAGGTCCGGTGCAAGATTAAGTTCAAGGTCTTGTTTATAAGGTGGCATGTAGCACCTCCTCACAGTATATTTGAGCTAGCGTGGCATTAGGTGTATTTAAAAAATGCGCTTTGAGCTGTTTAAATGCACAGGCCCTTGGGTGTAATTCATTTCTTTTATCAATGGACATCGAAGCGAATGTTGAACTCAGTCCCTGTGGTATAAATATGGGCTCAAATCCAATGCGGTTACTGCCTTTGGCTCGCCAACTTATTGTGCCTTGTACTTTACCGATAAAGGTGTATACATCCCCGCATGGATAAGCGAGGCTAAGCGCACACACCATATGTGCTCGCCGATCGTTTTTGGACGCCATTCTTGTGAGTAGATGTTCAATCGCATATTCGAAACCACCTGCTTGACTTGCCCACCGCGCTGTATATAAGCCCGGTAAACCATTTAGTGCATCAATACATAGGCCGCTGTCATCAGCAATGGCAGGGCGCCCTGTAGATCGTGCTGTTGATAGTGCTTTAAGTTCTGCATTTTCAGCAAAGCTGTCTCCGGTTTCTTCAATGTCGTCAAGGCCCAATGAATATGCCGAACTAATTTGTTGGTAATATGGTTTTAATAAGGCTTCAATTTCTATGATTTTACCGGTGTTTTGGCTTGCAATGACTATTTCGTCGTAAATAAATGGCTCAGTCATACACATCCTCAGAAGTGTTTGTTGTACACCTTGCAATGCAGCTTATAGCGCAAATGTGGACGAAATGTGTAAAGTTTTTGTTATCTGATTTTATGGCTGGTAGTCATTGTTTCCTACGAAGTACGGGAGTTAAATCAAATACAGTGTTGTTGGCCACATAAATGCCATGGGAATCATTTATATTTGATAAAGCTGTATGTATTTTAAGGTTTTTTTGCTTGGAGATACAAAGAATAGATGCACATATTTAGGTTGGATAGACAGATTACACCAAATTATACTACTGATTTAGTTGCTTATGTTGCCCGTGAGTTTGTTTTTTAGATGATTTATCTAAGTCATAAAGTGCTTGATTTATATTGTATTTTTCATTTCTTCATTTGTTTTTTAAATCTATGTTTCTATTTTAAATTTTTATTCTATTCAATATTTGTTAGGTAAACTTTTGTAAAGTTGTGTTTTTGTATTTACGCCTTTTTAATTTTTTAATATGTTTTATTCGGTTTATAAAAAGTGATTAAACAAGGGAGTTAATAAAATGAAATTAAAATCAATGTTATTTGGTGGGGTAGTAGCTGTGGCGATGACACTCGGTGTGCAATCAACGGCTCATGCATACATGACTATTCTGGTAACTTGTATAGACAAAAATAACTATAATTATTTATGGTCATCAAAGTCTATCTTTAGGGCTCAGTTTCAAGCTGACTTAGATCGTTGTCGTCGTGATGGTGGTTTAGCAGAGGTGGACTATCTATAGGTCTTGAATTGAGTATGCACTTTTTATAAGTGCATACTTTTAACTTAGGTAAGACATTTTTTATATTTGAATCCCGGCCAATCAGCATTATTAGTCAATTAATGACCTCTTCATAATATAGTTTGGCCCAGCTGGACTACCTAAATACTTCTCGCCAGTGTCTGTAAATCCAGCTTTTTTATAACATTCATAAGCTAACGTATTGCGGCAGTTGACGGTTAAGCAAATTTGATTAAATTGTGGGTAGAATGCTTTTAAAAAAGAGAAGAGTGCAGCAGCAGCTTGCTTGCCAAAGCCTTTTCCTTGTTGGCCTTTATCGATGACAAATGCGCGGATCCCAACGCCATCTTCTGGGCAAAAATCGTATTTTTGCGCATAGGCGAGATCAAGCTTAAAATAACCAATCACCTCTTCTTGATGTTTTATGACATGCAAATGTGTGGTGTCGCATATTTCTTCTAAAAACTCTGACGCAGTGCCTGCAAATTCAATTTGATCCTGTTCGATTTGGACGCGTTTTACCTGCTCAAGGTATCTATCACAGAGCTTTGTTATCGTTATCATGGGATGCTCTTAATTGTTATAAAGTAACAAAATCATAAATGATAACGGCGAAAATTACCATAACGGGAACAGCTTGGCTTTACAGTGACATCAACTCAGCTTTGGCTTGCTTATCTAGTTTCTCAAGTGCGTATCGAAATGCCACACGCGGCATCTCTTTGTGATGTGTTTTGAGATAGTCAAAGACTTCATTGGGTGAGGTTTTAGAGAACACTTTGAGTAACCAGCCATAGCCTTTTTGCACTAAATCATGCTCATCATTGAACAAGAGGTCGGCAGCGTTTAAAGGCGCACTTTGCGGATATTTTCCTTTATTTAACGGGTAGATTAAGATCACGGCAACGGCTCTTCTAACAGCAAAATTGTCATGTTTAGCCCAAGCATGGGTTTTATCTATTAACTGTGGGTACTGCACAATCAACTCACCAAAAGCATGCGTGCAAAAATCGTCACAGTCATACCAATCGGCCACGTACTCGAATAGCCAGCGTTCAAACACCTCAAATGTGCTTGGGGTATATTGTTTTTTAACTCTAAATGCCCAGTCAAAGGCGATTAAACTGATCATCCATTCTCTTGACTCAAGTAGCTGTTCACAGTGTTCAAACACTGTATCGATATGATGATCAGGCAATGCACGGTACAGAGTTACTGATATTTGTCGAGCTTGTGCTGTTTTGATTTTTTGTTCAGGGTAGCCAAGCTTTGCAAGCGCTTGGTGTGCGGCGTCTTTGATATGCATAGTGTATTTCAGTAAGTAGTTTTAAAACACGGTAGCTGAATTATAGGAAAAGCTCAAAGTTACGCATAAATAGATGACAAGTGAGGCTTGAAAAGGTTTATATTTTTATTTTTGGAAGGTGAAATAGCTCTCACCAATTAAATACCTTTAGTTTATATACAGTTCATATTTATTCAAATCCTGCTTGAATTTATGAATTATTTTTACTATCGCTGGTTTTTTGAAAATGAATGTGAGCTTTGTGGTTGTTTCAGTGAAATGGTATATTGATTTGTGAAAATAGAATGTTAGGCTGCTTTTAGCGTAGAATACTTGATTTTATTAAAGCGGCTACCATAGGTTGTATAAAGAGGCGTAAATGAAAGAACTAAATACAAGTGAGCTGAAAAAGGTTACCGGTGGAACAGGTGGTTCAGGAGCCGGCACTTTGGAATTACCTCCCCGCTAGATGCAGAAAACCGACGTCAGAATCAATGAAGGTGCTACTCTTGGTTTACTTAATCGGTGGATAAATAAATTTGGTTGAAATATCAAGCTATAGAAATTTGGAATTTGAAATGAAAGAATTAAAAACAGATGAATTAAAAAAAGTGGCTGGTGGTAGTGGAGGCTCTAGCTCTTCTAATGTTGAATTACCTCCTCGTTAAAAAGAAATCTAATGATACTTCAATATCATTTTAAGACATTTCATTGAATAGAGTGTGGCCTTTATTAAAAAGTTACACTCAAATGTTTGATTGATTGCCTATATAAAAATGCTTGGCGAGTATTCCTAGCCAAGCATTTTTTGTATCAACAGCTCTCGTTGATGGACCAAATTATCTGATAGTGTGAGTCTTCTCGCCACTGTTTAAAATAGGTATTAAACAGCGCCTCCCAATTATCTAATCCAACTTGGTATTGTTCGACCAGCGCTAAATAATTGTCTTTGTCGTACGGTGCCATTGGCATTAGGTACGCTTCAAACAAATATTCATCATATCCTGGTCGCTGCGTGAGTAAGCCATCCATAATGACTTGGGTATTACCCTCCGTTGCGTGTTCGATATAGTGTTTGCATGATTCAATAAACGCATGCTTTTCACCTTGCTCAAAGTGTAAGCCTTGGCTTTTTGCCATGTCGTAAAACTGCGTGACAGGCAGTGGTGTTTTGTTTGCCACATGAAAGACAGTATTGCGTTTTTGCTCATCATTCATGCCGAGCACGATGGCGGCAGCGGCTTTATCCACCGGAATAATATCCAGTAAATACGGAACATCTGCGGGCTGTACAGGCGCTCGCATCATCATTTTTAAAATTCGGTGGAAAATATCATCGGTGTTGCCAATGCCAGTTTGTGAGGACCCGGAGATCTGCGCAAAGCGATAAATGGTGTAGGGCACTCCACACTCTGAAGCTTGGCGGATATTCTCCTCTTGCACCCATTTAGATTGACCGTAGCCACTACAAATGAGCTCAGCATCAATGACGTCAATAAAGTCTTCGATGGGGTTCACTGAAAAGTGCGAATTTTTGACTTGTGTACTGGCTGTCGTGCTCGAGACAAAGTGCATCATTTTGAGCGATTTTGTCGTGGCCATTTGTAACAGCTGATTGGTGCCCGCCACTGACTTTTTGAATGCAAAATAAGGCTGAATATGATTCACGTAAGAAGCCGTGTGAACTATGTGCTGCACATGTTCGCACAAGCTTTGCCAATCTTTATCAGACAAACTAAGCTGGGGCTTTTCCATATCTCCAAGTATGGGCACAATACGACTCATATCAGGGGAGAGCTGGTAGCTTTTGGCTGAGTGCGCAATACGTTGCTTGGCCTCATTTAACGAACTCGCTCTGACAATGCAGTAGATGGTGGCATCTGTCTCATCCATTAATTGCTGAAGAATATGGCTGCCTAAAAAGCCCGTTGCGCCAGTGAGTAGCACCGAGTTGACTTCACCTTCATAGGCCTTTGGTAAAACAGTGGTTTGATTGATAGGGGTGAAGCCCGCGTCTAAAATAAAGTCAGGTTTTTGCTGACTTTCTTCACTTTGGCTATCTGTGTGCTGCGTAGCATAGAGCTTTTCAATGTCTTCAATGAATGCCGCTATGGTATTCATGTTTTTAAACGCGTCTGCTTGCAGCTCAATTTGAAGCTGATCTTTTAATTGCTGAAAGGTTTTCAGTAAAGAGATAGAGTCAAAGCCATATTCGTATAGGTCGCAATCTAGGTCTAATTCATCTGTTGCTATACCAATCACATTGCTGACGATTTGGATCACTGCACCTCGTATATCAGCGCTGTTCTCTACTTCAATCTGTGTATCTGATAAGTGTGTGACAGTATCAGCGGGCGCAACCTCTCGGTTCATTAAGCGCACAGTATTGTGATAGATTTTATCAGGCGATGTGCTTAGCAAAGCGCCCATGTTGGTGACTTCGTTGCTTAATAAGCTTTGCATTAAGCTAAACGCCTCAGGCATGGTGATAAGCTGATAGCCTTTTTTTTCTGCAAAGCCATTTTCAATGCTTTTTACAGGGTCGTTTGAATGCCAGTATCCCCAATTAATGGCCAACGTTTTACCATACCTGTCACCTGCTAGTACTTGTTGTTGACGGGCGTGGGCAAATGCGTTTTGAAAGCCATTACCGTATGAGTAGGATAGGTGATTTAAACTGCCAAATACTGCCATGGATGAGAACATCACAAACAAATCAAGGTCGGTATGTGCAAATACCTTGTCCAGATTGATTGAGCCTTGCACTTTGACTTGCATCCCTTGTTCAAAGTCAGCCCAGTGGTTTTCATCTTCTTTAAAGGCGGTACCTAAATGCAGTATGCCATTTAGCTGCAAGTTGTGTTCATCCATGTACTTGTGAACCTCTTCAAGGCTTTGCTCGCAAGCGACATCTGCGCTCAAGTAATGGACTTGACCTTGTTTAGATGCTTTTAGTTGATTGAGCGAGTCAATACATTGTGCCTCTTTGCGTCTGCCAAGCAAGATAAGGGTGGCGTTAAATTGTGTTAATAATTGCTCGCACAATGTCATGCCTAGTTCGCCCAGTGCACCAGCAATCAAATACACCCCGTGTTGCTTAAAGTTGTTTCCACTGAGGGCTGAATTATTTGCAGGTACAGCTGCTTTGTTCAGTGCTAAGCCAAAGCGAGATTGGTCTTGATACTTCACTTGGTTAGGTTGAGTGGCATCGCTGTTTAAACTCGGGCAAACCAGCTCTTGTAGTAATTTGTCAGCCCACTCTGAACCGTTGTCAGCAAACTCAACCAGACTCCAAACATGGGCAGGGTTGCGCATGGTGTAGCTTCTGAGCAGTGCGCTGATGTCTTCATAGCTGCTGTTAATTTGGCTATTTGGCAAAGCGCAAAACAACTGCATCGCGTGTTTATCAAACTTGGAAATCGCCTGTATAAATTCGTACAGAGGCTTTATATTCTCAGGTTTTGTTTCTGCTTGCTCGGCAATGAAGTAGGCAAAGCTAGGTAACGTATCTTGGTTAAATACCAAAGTGTCGAGCTCTGAAAAATGTACAATATCCACGTTACAGCCGTTGAGCTTAGCACGCAGTGGCTCAGCGCTTTGCTTATCTTTTGCGACGATAAGCCCTTTTTTGTTGGCAAGCAGTGGTTGTAGTTGTGCTTGCCAATCTAGCGGGCAGATCAGTGGCATCGTTTGCCATTGATTCTCTAGCAGTAGCCAAGGCGTAGCAGGGGGCTCAGTGGTTAAAAACGGTGTACTTGGCAAGCTGATTTTTTGCACCGGTTTTTTGTATAGCACAGACCAATTGATTGGGTGTCCTTCAAGCCAAAAGCGCAGCAGGGCAGCTGGATTGTGGGCAAGCTTTAATACATCGTTATCTGCAATCGCCTCAGCTTTTGTGCTTGGTACCTTTTTAATCATCAAAGTATTGCTTTCAAGCTCAGCGCTGAGCTTTTGCTTTAAAGCCGCAACAGAGGAAACAGTCCAGCCAGTGCGGTATTTATGCGCCGTTCTGCCTACTTGCAGCGTATAAACGAGGGACTCGAACGACACGGTCGGTTGCTGCTCAAGATAGGCATTGAGCGCTTTAACTTTTGCTTCTAGCGCCGATTTGCTGGTAGCTGAGAGCACGATGGCAGACTCAGTATCTGCTGCTGTGGTCTCGACATTAGTTTTTTTGCTGTATTCCTCAAGTACGATATGGGCGTTTACGCCACTGATACCAAATGAGCTTACCCCGGCACGGCGCGGTTGCTCACTTTGCCAAGGTGTCATCTCTGTTTGTACTTTGAATGTTGAGTTCTCAAGGCCTAGATATGGGTTGAGCTCATCCACATGGAGTGATGGCACCAAAGTTACGTGTTTAAGCTGCAACAATACCTTGATCACTCCAGCAATACCTGCGGCAATTTCAAGGTGACCGATATTACTTTTCACAGATCCCAGTGCACAGGTTTGCGCGTTATCTGTAGCCGTGCTGATTTTTTTATACGCGGCCTTGAGAGCATCGAGCTCAACAGGATCGCCAAGCGAGGTGCCGGTACCATGGCACTCAATGTAGCTTAGCGTTCTTGGGTCAACGCCCGCATCTTGCCAAGCTTTGTCGAGCAGGCGAGTTTGCGCTTTTGCATTGGGGACCGTAAAGCCTTGAGACTTGCCGCCGTGATTAATGGCGGAGCCTAAAATCGTCCCATAGATGTGATCTTTATCACGCTCTGACTCATTTAGCTTTTTAATAAAGATCATGCCGACGCCTTCGCCGCGCACAATACCATCGGCATCTGCCGAGAAAGTGCGACAACGCCCTGTGGGTGAGAGCGCGCCAATGTCATGCATGGCAATTGATGCACTGGGTGACTCAATGACATTCACACCGCCTACGATGGCCTGATCACATTCTCCATTTTGAATGGCTTGTACCGCCTTGTGGATGGCAACGAGAGAAGACGAACAGGTAGTATCAACGCCTTCACTAGGACCGTGTAAATCTAAAAAGTAACTCATGCGATTTGGCGCATAAGCAGAGGAGGTGATCAAGCCCTCGTGATATCCAGCCTGACAGCCAATGAATAACCCAGTGTTGGTGCCAGCTAAGGATTTTGGATCATAGCCTGCATCTTCAATACATTGCCAAACATGTGACATCAACAAGCTTTCTTGGAGCTTAATACGGTCACTTTCAGCTGGGGCAATATTGAAAAACAGCGGATCAAAGTGTTGGTTGCGTTCAAGACGACCAAGCCAGTTTATGTCTTTTGGTAATGGTTGTTGTGAACGGGTATCAGTATTTTCACTTGCCCAGTCAAATTCAGTCACACAGTCTGTTTGATTGACGAGGTTTTGCCAAAATACATCAATGTTATTTGCTTGTGGAAATTGTGCGCTGATCCCAATGATCGCAATGCGATCATCCGTTTCATTCGTCTGTTCAGTAACTTGGGTCTTTTGAAGCTCAGTATGATCTGAGTTGTTCCCAACCAATTTATCGCTGTGCTCGTCCAAGATATGGGTCAAAATACTGTTTAAAGTAGAGTGCATAAACAGCACGCTCGGCGACAGCGTTAGTTGGTATTTGGCATTCACTTGGTTGATAAAGGTGATAAAAGCGATAGAGTCTGCGCCAAAGTCACCTAAGTCTGTATCAGGGTCAAGCTCGTTGACATCCACCCCTAAAATGTCAGCGGCAATGCCGACCAGGCCCGTTTTTAACTCAGCAGTGAGCGCCTCGATACTGTCAAATAGGTGTGCATTGTGAGTGCTGCTGACATTGGCTGGCTGCGCCGTTTTTGTATATTCAACGAGCGTTTGAGGGTATTGTAGTGCACTGTAAAATGCATCAATGCCTGTGCGTGTAGGCATAGGTGTAAAACCAGTGTGTGCCAGCATGTCTTTAAAATCAGGATTGATCTTCATGCCGCCGTCTTGCCAATACGGCCAGTCGATACTGGCGCTCATACCTTGGCGTTCACCGCGTTGTTGCAGTCCACTGCGATAGTGCATATAGCTATCTAAGAAGGCATTGGCAGTGGCATAGTCGACTTGCGTCAAAGCACCATTTACGCCGCTTAGCCCTGCAAAACAGACAAAAAAGTCCAATGCTAAATCTTGAGTGGCTTCATCCAATGCAACCACGCCCGAAACTTTGGGGGCAAGTACTTGCGAAAAGCTGTGTTTATCTTTTTTGCTTAAAAGCGTGTCTTTAATAATGCCTGCCGCATGGATAACACCGCACAGCGAACCATATTTGGCAAGGATGTCACGGACCATCAAAAGCACATTCATTTTGTGCGAAACGTCCACGCTTTGGTACTGCAATTGGGTATTTGACGTGCTCAGTGCCACTAACTGCTTTTGCACTTCAGGATGGCTTTGCGGTTTACGCCCTGTCACGATAATGGTTTTATTAAATGGCTGTGCACTGATCGCCTTGATAAAGTGCTGACCTATGCCACCAAAGCCACCTGTGATGAGGTAAACGCCATTGGCTTTAAACGGTATTTTTGGTTCAGCTGATGTAATTGCTTGATAGGTCAATACTTCACGCTCACCCTTGGTGTAACGAACAAATTTATCATCAAAGCCACTTTGCTCTGCACGGAGTATCTTAGCAACGTTACTTTCTACTACTTCTGTGTCTAATACCAACAATTGGGTTTGCAGCGTTTTGTGCTCAAGGCTGGCTGTTTTTAATAGCGCATGGAAGCAAGTATAGAGGTTCGCTTGAGTATCGGTGAATGCATTGTCGCCAATGACCAGTTGTAGTTTTATCTGCTTTTTGGTCTTTGCTAAGTGCTTGATAAGCTCAACCAGTTGAAAGCCATAGTCTGCAATTTTTTGCTCAATCGCGAAGTGTTCAGAGTGCAATGAATGTACTTGCGTATCTGGCAGTTCACTGAATTGTGCGTGTGCAGTGCAATCACATAAAACAAGGTGATGCTTTGTATCAGTCGCTGTCGTATGAGCTTGGCCTGTTTGTGCTTTTTTGACCCAAATAGGGGCTTTCAGCGTCACTTTAGCCTGTTCATCATCACCAACTATAGGTGTTTGCACGGTTTGTGTATCGCCAAGACCAATGGTTTTGAGTGCAAACGGGTAGGTAGGCAAACTGAGCTTTGGCAGCTTTGCACCTTGATAGATAAAGTCCCAGTTTGTGAAACCGGTTTCGACCCAATGGGCTAAGATTTCTTGATGATCTAAAACTCTTATCGCATGCGCTAAATCAATTGAGTGCGTTGTCTTAGTTGTGGCTGTTGGCACGTACTCGGCGAGTTTTGATTTCAGCTCAGCAATGGAACTGACGACAAATCCTGTGCGAATTGGCATCACCGTGCGGCCAATTTGCAAGGTATAAGCGAGTCTTGTTAGGTCTTGCTCAGTTAAGTTGTTAGCAGTCAAATAGTCATGTAATTGCGCGACTTGCTTGTCTAATACTGCTTGCGTGTGTGCAGAGAGCACAATAATGGCCGGTGAATGTATCAGCTGGTTTTCAAGCTCGTGATGCTCGATATTACAGGCTTCTTCCAACACGGCATGGGCATTGGTGCCGCCAATACCAAAAGAGCTCACGGCTGCGCGCCTTGGTAACAACGGCGTGTGCCAATCTCGCGTGCTATCGACCACATAAAAGGGTGAATTTGCTAAATCTATGTGCGGATTAACGTTATTGAAATGCAGTGAAGCTGGCAGCTTTTTGTGATAAAGCGCCAATGATGTTTTAATTAAGCCAGTGAGGCCCGCCAACGTATCTGTATGACCTAAGTTAGATTTAACAGCACCTAAGCCGCAAAACTGTTTGTCGCCGCTATATTGCTGATAGACCTGCTGCAAAGATGAAAACTCAATGGGGTCGCCAAGAGCAGTGCCAGTACCATGGGCTTCCACATAGCTGATTGAAGCAGGGGAGATGTCTGACGCTTTTAAAGTTTGCTCTATGACGTGCATTTGGCCTTTGGTGCCCGGAGCGAAAAAGCCTGCTTTGTCTTTGCCGTCGTTATTTACCTTGATACCACGAATGAGGCTGTAGATGTTATCAGCGTCATTGACTGCACCATCGGCGCGTTTTAATACGATCACAGAGACGCCGCTGCCGCCAATCATGCCGTCGGCTTGTTCATCAAACACCTTACAGCGCGCATCGCCTGCAAAGTTGAGCCCTTTCTCGTATTCATATCCGGTGTAACGTTGCGGGTAAAGACAAGCTGCGCCGACAATGGCGTAATCAATCTCGCCAGCTTTCAGTGCACTACATGCCAACGAGATGGCAGACATAGATGATGAACAGTTTGAGTGCACAAACAAACTTGGGCCAGTAAAACCAAGGTGATATGAAATGGTGGTTGGCAGTGTACCGGGTTGATTAATGGTCGAAGCCACATAGTCTTGTGCATTTAAAATAAACTGACCATCTTTAAACTTGTCTTGCAGATTTAAATCAGGGTTATCCGCACCAGAAGATGACACATAAACCCCCGTATTTGGCATGTTTTCAGCGCAGTAGCCTGCATCTTCAATGGCCTTCCACGCATGTAGTAGCAACTGGCGTTGCGAGTAGCTCATTGTTTTGGCGTTCTTTTCAGAGATATTGAAAAACTCTGGGTCAAATTGATCTTGGCCCTCAACCCAAGAGTCGAGCCAAGTAATGTCGCCTTGATCAGTAGACTCACTGAGTCGTTTGAGAAAGTCTTTTTCGTTGACCAAATTATGCCAAAACTCTGTGTGGTTCTGCGAATCAGGGTACTGGCAAGACAGGCCGATCAATGCGATATCTTGAGTGCGATTATCTTGATTGTGAGAATTGCTATTAGCCGCATCGCTTGTTATCTCTTGGACAGGCGCTTGCGCATGCGTACTTTGCGCTTGGGCGATAAAGTCTGTCATCGCATCTATGGTGCTGGATTGAAAAATCTGCGTGAGCGGAAACTCAACATCTAACTGTGATTTGAACTTAGCAGTGAGCACATTGGCCAGCAGTGAATCACCGCCAGCTTCAAAAAAAGGCACGTTGGAGGCGATGTGGTCGACTTCTAAAACTTGCTGCCAAATTTGCGTAACCGCTGCTTTGAGCTCTGATTGCTCAGTTAGTTTAGGTGTTGCAGTGAGGGTGCTGGCGTTAGGTTTTACCTCTAGCATTGCCGTTTGTGACGGCACAAATGGTAACTGCTTCGACAATGCCTGCTTATCAATCTTACCGTTTGAAGTAATTGGGAAATGGGGCACCAATACAAAATAAGCAGGTACCATGTATTCAGGTAACTTGAACAGTAGATCGGCACGTATTTGCGCTGTAGACGGCGCATCAGGTGCAATGATATAGGCCACCAAAACTTGTCCACGTTGCTTTTGTGCGCTAGTGACATAGGCGTCTGTGATGTAGCTCAGTGATTGCAGTGCATGTTGGACTTCGCCAAGTTCAATGCGATGACCACGGATCTGAACTTGGTCATCGGCTCGGCCCATGTATTCCAGTAAGCCAGACTCATTTAATCGGGCTAAATCACCTGAGCGGTAAAGGCGTTTACCATCACTGTGAGTAATAAAGCGTGCATCAGTCAGAGCTGGTTGATTGTGATAGCCTCGAGTCACGCCACAACCTGCGACAAAAATCTCACCAACTTGGCCTACTTGAGCTGGGTTAAATTGTTCATCTAACAACAACACTTCGTAGCCGGGTAGGGCACGGCCTATGATACTGCGCGCTTGTGCGCCATATAGCATGTTCGAATCTATGGTGACTTCGGTGACATGCACTGTGGTTTCAGTGATGCCATACATGTTTACAAGCTCTGCTTGTGGCTGTGCTTGCTCAAACCAAGGTGCCAGCTTGCTCACATCGAGTGCTTCACCACCAAATATCACTTTACGCAGTGCATTGTGTGGGCTTGCCAGCAAGTTGTCCATCAGCGGGTAAAATGCCGATGGCGTTTGGTTTAAAATAGTCACTTGGTTATCGATGACAAACTTGGCGAAACGCACGGACTCTTTACGAGTAAGCTCATCAGGGATCAAAAGCTTGCCACCGTGCAGTAGCGCGCCCCAAATTTCCCACACCGAAAAGTCAAAGGCATAAGAGTGGAATAAGCACCAAGTATCTTGTTCATTAAAACCAAATAACGATTGGGTGTTGTTAAACAAGCTGCATACATTATGATGCTCAACCAAAACGCCTTTTGGCTTGCCTGTTGAGCCCGATGTATAAATGATGTACGCCAAACTGGATGCAGATGCGCGATTGATATTGGCAACTTGAATAGTAGTTGCAAGGGCAGCTTGCAAGTTAATTACTTGATGGTGCTGGTAGGCCCCTGCATGCTGTATCTCTGCGCCAAGTACTAAAATACTTGGTTTGGCGTCTTCTAAAATATGTTGAATGCGCGCCGCAGGTGAGTTGGGATCAAGTGGCACATAGGCTGCACCTGATTTTAATATCCCCAGTATCGCGACGATTAACTCAATAGAAGGTTTGGCACAAAGCGCAATGAGGTTTTCAGTGCCTTGCTTAAATTCAGGGTGATTTAAGAGCGTGTGTGCGAATTGATTGGCTTTGTCGTTGAGCTGACGGTAATTGATTGACTGCATACCAAAGCAAACGGCGATGTGCTCTGGGTGCATAGCGGCTTGTGCTTCAAACAAATCGACTAGGGTCGGTTGAGCCGCAGGCAGGGTTTTTAAGTTAGCAAAGACTGGTAAGCTGCCAAGTGCTTGCTCGCCTGCAAACATCACATCATCAATTAAACTTGCATAGTCTTTAGCTAATGCATCTATCACAGTGGATGGGTAGACGGCTTCATCAAATTTAAATGAAACCTTAAAGCTGTGTGATAAAGGCGTGACTTCCAAGCTTAAATCTAGCTCAGGTTCTTGCACACATTCAGGCCAAATGGCGTTTACTAAGTCTTGATTAGACTCAACCCAATCTGGTTTTAAGAAGTTATGGTAGGCAAACCCGATTTGGAAAATAGGATGGCTGTGCATCGCGCGTTTCGCACCCGTTGCGCGGACGATTTCAGTAAATGGATAGCCGCTGTGTTTTATAAGCTCGCCAAGCTGGTGTTGGTTTTGTAGTGCCAATTGCGAGAATGAGTGCGTTTGGTTTACTGAACCTCTGAGTGGCAGTTGGTTTACAAACAAGCCTAATGATTTGGTCATATCACTGGTTGGGCGGTGCAACACGGGCACGCCCAAAGTAATGTCATCACGTTGCGTTTTGGCACTCAATAGAGTTTGAAACGCTGATAAGAAAAACGCAGCAGGGTTTACTTTATTGCTACTACAAAACTGTTGAATACGCTGCACTTGATTGTTATTCATCGCCAGCTCAAGTCGCTTAGCTTGCTTGTTCGCACTTTGCTTTTCTTGTTTGCCAGCTAATGTCAGCTCAGACTCAACACCTTGCAACTGTGTTTGCCAATAGTGTTTTAGCTGTGTGCTTCGCTCGCTGTTAAGCATCTTCTTTTCCCACTCAAGGTAGGTGAAAAAGCCAGTATCTGGTTGAGCTTGCTCAAGCGGTTCATTGGCGACGAGAGCGTGGTAAGTTTGCCATAATTGTTCAAGCAATAGGGTCGCAGAGACACCGTCAATGATGAGGTGATGGAAGACTAAAACCACCACATCGAGCTGGCCGTTGATTTGCCAATGTGTTGCGCGCCACAGCAGCGGGCTGTGTGCTGAGTGTGATTGTGTCATCGCGAATGGCTGCTTGATGTCAGCTTGGATCAAATCAATCAAGGCTGATTTTGACGACACTGGCGTGTGATTTTGCTCCAGTGTGGGTGTAAGCTCTGTGATTTGTTGCTGAGGCAAGCCTTCCACTTCAGCAAGCTGCACCGACAAAATGGGGTGTTTTTGGCTGAGCCAGTTAAGCGCAGCCTGCATGCAATCCACATTCAAATCATTGACTTCAAAAACCATTGGTACGTGGTAAGTGCTTAGTTGCGGGTTTTGCTTGTGTAGTAACCACAGACCTTGCTGGGCTTTTGACAGTGGCATAGGCCCATGTAAATTTGCACTCGCTGGTGTGCTTTGAACCACGGGCTCATCCACTTGCGTTGGCAGTTGGTGCGCAGCTAAATAGTCACATAACTCATTGATGGTGCTTATCTCAAAAAGCAGTGCGGGTGGTAAAGTTTCAATGTTCAAAAACGTATCAGACTCAAGCCTTTGCACCACAGACATCAGCATGATGGAGTCAAATCCCATGTCTTTAAAATCAACCTCATCGTCTAAGTCTTTCACATCGATTTTAGTGATGTCGGTAATAATTGATTTAACGTGGTCACGGATCTGGGCGTGGCTTTTTCCACCCTCTACAGAGCCGGTGTTGATGCGCTGAGTTGTGGTGCTAGGTTTGTGCCAAAGCTGTGTTAATTTGCTGGCATCGCCGTATAAAAAACAGTGCTGAGTAGGGATGTTGTGCAAGGTAAAAATACGATAAAACGCGTCGATACCTGCCTCATTCGGCATGACTTCAATGCCTTGTGATTGCAAAATAGATGTGGTTAATGAGTCAACCTGCATGCCACCTTCTGACCACAATGGCCAGTTAACCGACAGGCTCAAACCGCTGCGCATGCCTTGTGATACCAGCGTTTGACGAGCAGCCATAAAGCGGTCCATGAAGGCGTTAGCACAGGCATAATCTGCCTGTCCCATATTGCCAAATACACCTGCAATGGAAGAGAAGCAGACAAAAAAGTCTAAATCACATGTTTTACTCGCTTCATCTAAAGCGATTAAGCCTGCCACTTTTGGTGCAAACACCTGTGCGACTTCTTGCGGCGTTTTATTGCTTATCAGTTGGTCTTTGATCACTCCGGCACTGTGAATTATGCCAGTGATACCACTATGCTTGGCTTTGAGGTTTGTAAAAAGTGCGTTGACGTCATCATGATTGGCAATATCCAATGATACATAGCTCAATCTTGAAGGCTCGCATCCAAGTGCATCAAGGTGTGATTGAATCGTATCGTTAGGTGCACGGCGACCAACAAACACAATATGTGCTTGTTGAGTATGTTGGATGATTTCTTTGGCAAAGGTTTGACCAAGCTGGCCAAGGCCGCCTGTTATTACATACACACCATTTTCTTTCCAAGGCAAAGTGGTGGTGTCAACTTGCTGATAGGCTTGCAAGTCAAAAGTTAAAACCTGTCGCTGTCCTTGTTGGTAGCGTATGCAGGCGTCTTGTTTTTTCGCTTCATTCTCAACAAGGTGTTCAAAATTATTTGCATCATCAACGGCAATTAGCTGAGTCTCAATGTTGCTGTATTCGATGGCGGCTGTTTTCAGCACACCATTGAGTGCAGATAAAAGCGCGGTTTGGTCTTTCACCACAACTTGAACAAGTAACTTGCTCGGTGTCTTTTTGGTGATGGTGCCTTGCTGCAGTTCGAGCTGCTTAAAGTAATTGATAAGACCATTTGTATAGGCTTCTAATTGCGCTTGAGTTTCAATGGCTGTGCAGCTTAGACGCGTGCTTGATACCGAGTATATTTCCGGTAAGTCATCACCAAGCAGAACAACTTGACGATGATATGTTGCAGGTTCAGTAGAAGTTAACGGCTTATCCGCCCAGTTTATGGTGTAATGCAGCAGTGCGGAGTGTGTAGTGGATGTTTGTGCACTTGGTGTGTGTGGTACAGGTGCAAAAGCTTGTGCGCTTTGCACATTGGCGCTTGGACCATTAAAGTCGAACGCAGCACTTGGCTCGCATTTTTCAGCCGATTTATGTGTACTTTTCTCTGGTAGCCAAAATGACGTTTTAGCGAACGGGTAAGTGGGTAAACGCAATAGCGCTGGCGTTTGCTGTGCGTACAATAAAGGCCAATCGATGTCAGCACCAACAACCCAAAGCGCCAGCAACTTGTTCAAGTCGCCTTGCTCTATCCAACGTATAAAGTCACTGTTATCCAGTGCGCTTAAAATTTCTTTACCTTGTTTGACTTCCCCTTGCTTGTAGTGACCACGCGCCTTGTTTATAAATTGCGCCAGGCCATCTTGCACATCTGCAATGGTGCTTGCGGTAAATGCCATGCGATAGTCCATCTCTTCACGGGCGCTTTGTAGCGTGAAGGCAAGGCTAGTTAGGGCGTTGTCTTGTATATTTTTACGAGTCAGCCATGACTTCAAGGCGTGCGCTTTGTCATTGAGTGACTCTTTGCTTTTGGCGCTAAGCGTGATGATCACAGGCAGCGAAACGGTGTTTTTCTGCTGTATAGGCTGAGTCAAATATTCTTCAAGTACAACATGGGCGTTGGTGCCACTAAAACCAAAAGAGCTCACCGCTGCACGGCGTTTTTGTCCGTTGTCGCTTTGCCATGCGATGGCTTCTTGGTTGACAAAAAATGGCGTGTTATGCCAATTGATATGACTGTTGCCTTGCTCATAGTGAAGCGAGGCAGGAATAGTGCGGTGCTTCATGGCAAGTAGCGCTTTGATCACCCCAGCAACACCTGCTGCGGTTAGGCAGTGGCCGATGTTGGTTTTGACCGAGCCCAGCGCACAAAACTCGTTGCTGTCGGTGTGGGCTCTAAATGCCCGAGTCAGCGCTTGAAACTCAATGGGGTCGCCCAGTTTTGTGCCTGTACCATGGGCTTCGATCATTTGAATTGAGTCGGGTGCGATATCAAAGCGTGTGTAAATATCACGGTGCAATTGCTCTTGTGATAAAGAACTCGGCGCGGTGATCCCGCTGGTGGTACCGTCTTGATTGGTGGCAGAGCCTAGGATCACACCGTAAATGTGGTCGCCATCGCGCTCGGCGTCTTCAAGTTTTTTCAGTACGAGCACACCTGCGCCTTCGCCGGGCACAAAGCCATTGGCGCGATCGTCAAAGGTATAACAGGTACCATCTGGGCTAAGCATGCCCGCTTTACCCGCATGGATGGAAAATTTAGGCGTGCATAAAGTAGCAACACCGCCGACGAGGGCGCTGCTGATCTCATTGTTATTTAAAGCTTGGCACGCACTGTGAAGGGCAACCAAAGAGGAAGAACACGCGGTGTCTATGGCAAGAGCAGGGCCTTTTAAATTTAAAAAGTAAGAGACACGAGCGGGTATAACCGATCCCGCATTGCCCCAAAACACTTGTGCGGGCGCATCTTCTTCGGCCAAGCCAGCATAATCACTTTGCGCACAGCCCAAGTACACGCCGACATTTTGACCAGCAACTTTGGTGATCATATTGGCGTCTTCTAATGCTTTATACGCTTGTTGCAAAAAGAGCCTTTGCTGTGGGTCCATATACATGGCTTCTTGCGGCGTAATTGAGAAAAAGGGCGCATCGAAATAGCTGATGTCATTCAGTAAGCTGGCGTATTTGCTCCAGTTTTGCTGATTGGCGCTCAGGCGTGATAAATCCCACCGTGTTTGTGCTTTGACCGAGGTGCGCTTTTCCGCCAGCATGGTCCAAAATTCATCGAGATTGTCCGCATCACCAAATTGACCGCTCATGCCCACAATGGCGATTTTGCCACTGTGAACAGGTGCTTGCGTTGTTAAGTTTTCTTGCTCTGCTTGCACCGTTTTGCTGTGTGAGCCGTGCTTGCGCAAATTGTGCGTGTTATCAGGGCTTAGCTGCGCTTCACCCACTTGTTCAGATGCGTTGCTGTCGCTTTGTACTGGCATTAACGCTAATACCTGCTCTTTATGCTCTGCGATGATATAAGCACTCAGTGTGTCAATTGATGGGTAATCAAATAGCAAGGTTGCTGGCAAGTTTAGGCTAAACTTGGCGTTGATCTCATCTAGCATTTGAATGGCTAAAATAGAGTCTACCCCATAGTCTGCAAATGATTCTTCAGCGTCTAGCTCGTTAGGATCCATGTCTAGGGCGGCACTTGCAATGTCAAATAGCGCATTGTGGACAAATTCAGTCAGCGCAGAGGGATCTGCATTGTGCTGTGGCTGTTGTTTTGATGTACTGCTCATACTCTGTGTTGCTTTGGGGTTATCTTTTTTGTCTTTGTTCTTGGTGTGTGTGGGCGTTCTTTTTTGTAAAGAAAGGCCATCGCTCTGGGCGCAAAAAACTTGCTGAGGAGAGCTTGCATCACCAGCGGCAAAGGCGTTTACAAATCCAGTTTCAAAAAGGGCTTGTTGCCAGTTTTCGATAGACAACATTGGCGAGCCTGCTAAGCGCAAGTGCTTATCTTGGCTTAGCCACCATCCTTCTAATAAGCCGAATGTCAGATGTGTAAATAAGGAGGTGTGTATCACTTCATTGATAAGTAAAACACCGCCTTGCTTTAAGCAAGCCTTGGCATTTTGCAGGGTGTTTTTAATGTCCGGTGTGGCGTGTAGAACGTTAGTGGCAATCACCACATCATAGCTACCGATATTAATATTTTGTCCTGCAAGAGGCTTGCTGATATCTAGGTATTTGGTGTCAACATATGGGTAATCAGTTTGATACTGCGCCTTGGCATGGTTAAAGAATGCTTTTGATAAATCAGTATAAGCGTATTCTTCAACTTGCCACGGCTTAAGTGCTGGTAAAACTGAACGGGTCGTGCCGCCGGTACCTGCGCCAATTTCAAGTACGCGTATCGATTCCAAGCTGGCTGTCGTCAAGTAGGTTTGCAGCTGCTCAATCAACACCGCATTTGCATAATCTGCAACCGGATTATTTTGATAAACCGCTTCGACTAAGGCCATGGATGCATTGGGAAAGAGCGCATCTGTGGCTTTGATCTCGCCATTTAAAATGGCAGGCAAATTCGCCAAGCAATTATCTAGTAGATTCTCTGATGGGGTTGAAGTATGGGTTGCTTCAACAGGTTGAATAACGCCACTCTGTATTAGCTGGTGCGCCTCTAAATAGCGCTCGGTCTCTGTCCACCACTTACGGAAGTACTCTGGCAAAATGGCAAGGGCTTGTTCACGCTGGGCTGGGTGTTGCCAGCCAGCTTGGTGGAGCGCCGCGCAAAGTTGGTGTAGGTCAACCTGCGCTTTGCTATCTTGTTTAGGCGTTTGATGTTTAGAGCCTTGCTTGGCGATTGCATGCTGCGCGCCTTGTGCACTAAAGCTCTGTAACTTAAAGGTATCGGTTAGTGCGGCTTGTGTGATTTTAAGCACGCCCGCTTGCGTTAAGTTTGAGCCCATCAAGGTCGCAAGAGCTTGCATGCCTTGCTCTGCCTCGATAGAGCCAATGCCCATAGCCATCATTTTCTTTTGGTAGTATTCATCTTGAACTACGCCCACAGAGCCCCAGTATCCCCAATTGATGATTTTAACTGGGCACTTATGCTGGTAAGTGCGAGCAAGTGAATCTAGATATACGCACCCTGCGGCATAGTTACTTTGCCCCGCAGCAGGAGAAAACGACTGCATAGATGAAAAGAACAAGAAAAAGTCTAAATCTGCTTGGCTGAATACCTCCAGTGCAACTTCACCTGTTTGCTGCTTAGCGTGATAGCTGCGGTTAAATTGCGCTTCATCCATGTTTGCCAGCGTTTGGTCTTCTAGGTGTAAAATTGAATGCACCACACCATTTAAACCGCCAAATTGACGGGTGATGCTTTTAGATGCACATTCCATCGCATCTTTGTCACTGGCATCACATTGAATGTATACAGGGGCTTTACCAAGCTTTGCTAAGCGATCAATATCGCTTTGAATGTCGGTGTTTAGTTCACGGCGGCCAAGCCAGATGATTTGCGCATCGTGGTGCTTTATCATCCACTCACTCCATACTTGGCCAAGACCGCCAGCCCCGCCCAGTACGAGATAGGTGCCTTGTTTTTGCAGACTCGCCTTGTTAGCTGTCGCATCTAGAAAGGTGTGCTGCGCCAGCTCAAAGCTCAAGTATTGACCGGTGCGATGCGCATACAAACCCGCAGGTAACAACGTAAATTCACTTGGGATTGAGTCTAGTTGCTCTGCATCTATGATGCGCACCGTCCAGCTTGGGTATTCCTGTGCAACACTTTGCAGTAGGCCAATTAGGCCTGCACCTTCGCAGTTAACTTGTTCATTTTGGCCAAAAACGGCTTGTGTTTGTTTTGTCACTAAGGTAATTGATAGTGGCTTACTATCAAACCCGTCTGCCAACATGCGCTTGAGTTGTTGGAATAAAGCCAGCGGCTGTGCGTACTCATCTGTTGCCAGCCAAACCAGCTGATTGGTGTCATTACTCTCGGTTAACCAACCTGGTTTTAATGCCTGTGGCCCAAAATAAGCTGCGTGCAGTTCAGGAGACGTTGCAAAGTCGGGTGTGACTGATTGCCAGCAAGGTGTGAGCGTGAGCAAGTCTTGTGTGCTTGGTTTGACAGCATCTAATGATATTTTTCGAGTTGAAAAGCCTTTAATGCCCACAAGTAAATTGCCATCGAGGTCACAAATATCCAAATCAAACTTTTGTGTGTTATCTGTGTTGGTGCTTGTTTGCGTTGCTTTGACCCAGACTTCAGTGTGCTGTGCTGCACTTAATTGCTGTGCGTTGTAAAAACACACTTGCTCGGTGGCAAATGGCAGGGCTGCGTGTGATTGGTCGGCAAATATGATTAAGGATTGCAGCGCCGCGTCGACAAGGGCCGGTGATAGGCCAAAGCCTTGGCTACACGATGAAGGTACGGCCACTTTGGCGGTTGCTGTCGTACCTTGTTTGCTTAACTGTTGTAGGCCTTGAAAGCGGGTGCCGTAGTCTATGCCTATATTTTTAAACGTGGCGTAAGCGTCACTCGGGGTAAGTAGCTGATCAGACTCGGTGGTTAATTCAAATAAGGTGACGGGCGCGCTTTGCTGCGATACTTGCACCTCTCCTGAGGCACAGACTTGCTGGGCGCCTTCGTGCTTTTGCCACACTTCAAATTGCATTGCACTATCTGACTGCCAAAGGGACACATAAACGGTGTTTTGCTCAGTGGGTGTCCCTTGCTCAATGCTGATAGGGCGTAGCCATTTGACGTTTTCAATTTGAATGGCATGGGACGCATCTAAATTGTGGGATAACGCGATGGCTGCACGGACCATTTCTAACGTGCAAACCCCAGGTAACAGGCGCTTGCCATTGACTTGGTGGTCAGCTAAAAAGAATTCGTCACCAGTAAAAGTCGAGCTAAACAGTAGTTCATCAAAAGCAGGTAACGCTCTATGAAGTAGTGGGTGTAAAACTTCGGTTTTAGGCGCGTCTTTTTTTGAGGTTATCCAATATGGCTTTGGATTAAACGGGTAGCCGGGCAGGGCAAGTCGCTGTGGTTTAGCATCATGATAAAGTGCCGACCACTCAACAATCGCACCTGATAGCCATTGGCTTAGTGCATCTGAGGCGTTTTGACTGTCTGCTGTTATACAGGTATTCGCGTTGTCTTTGTCTGCTTTACCTTGCTGCCAAGCGCCGTTTTTGCCTTCAATAAAAAGATTAAGCTGTTTTGTTACTTCAGCCATTGAGCTGGCACTAAAAGCCAAGCGTTGGCTCATGTCTTCGCGGCCAACTTGTAGGGTAAATGCCAAGTCGGCCAAGCTATCATCGGTTAAGTTTTGCGCTTCAATAAACGCCTTGAGCGCTTTGACCCGCGCCATTAAGGCCTCAGGTTTTTTGGCGGAGAGCACAATCACGGCTGGCATATCTAAACTAGCGGTATTTGCTATTTGGGCTGGTGGTGATTGCAAAATCACATGGGCGTTTACGCCTGCAAAGCCAAATGAGGAAATACCAGCAAGCACATGCTTTTGTTCTAAGGGTACACAGTCAGTTGCCAAGGCAAACGGGGATTTATCCAGCGTGATTTTAGGGTTCAATGTTTCAAAGTTTTGTAGCGGCGGTACTTGCTGGTGTTTAAAACTCAAAAGCACTTTGATGATACCTGCTATGCCCGCAGCGGACTCCAAGTGACCGATATTGGTTTTGACTGTGCTGAGATAACAAGTAGAGTCTCCGTCTGACTTTTTAGATTTGGTAGCACGAAAAGCGCGTTTTAGACCTTGGATTTCGATTGGATCGCCAAGTCGAGTGCCTGTCCCATGTAGCTCAATGTAAGATAAATCATCACTATGGATCCCCGCATTGTCGATGGCCTCTTGAATGACACGAGATTGCGAAAATGGACTGGGTGAGGTGAGGGTATTGGTGTGACCTGAATGACCGACACTGCTGCCTTTGACCACGCCATACACTGTAAGGTTTTCTTTTACAGCGCGCTCTAATGGCATCAGTAGTACCATGCCCACGCCTTCGCCACGCACATAGCCATCGGCGTTGGCATCTAGCGTTTTGCAGTGCCCATTTGGTGATAATACTCCGAGCTTACTGAATGACACATAGCGACTTTTGGTGATA
Organism: Pseudoalteromonas luteoviolacea CPMOR-1; assembly: GCF_001625685.1. Lineage (GTDB taxonomy): Bacteria > Pseudomonadota > Gammaproteobacteria > Enterobacterales > Alteromonadaceae > Pseudoalteromonas > Pseudoalteromonas luteoviolacea_K. The sequence continues at coordinate 93,345 of NZ_AUYC01000032.1, forward strand.
AGCAGGTTAACACCGCCAACTAAGGCTGCGTTGATCTCTCCGGCATTAAAGTCGTTCATGGCTTTGTGCAATGCAACCAAAGACGATGAACACGCGGTATCGACGGTCTCGCTGGGGCCTTGGAAATTAAAATAATGGGAGATGCGATTGGCAAAAACCCCGGTCGACATGCCCGTTAAAAAATGCGGGTCGATGTTACCCGTGGCAAGCTCTTGATAGTCGGTATTACTGCAACCTAAGTACACACCCGTTTTGGTATTTTTGAAGGCGCTTGGAGACAAACCCGCATCTTCAAAACATTGCCACGCCAGCTCCATGCTCAGGCGTTGTTGTGGGTCCATGCTTTGCGCTTCTTTGGGGGATATGGCAAAAAATCCGGCATCAAAACCGTCAATATTGTCGATAAATCCGCCCCATTTACTCACGATTTTTTGTTCGTCTTTTTTCGGAGCTGGGTCAAAGTCATCTTGCCATCGAAAGCGCGCCGCTGGGATCTCACTGATACTACTTACTTTGTTTGCTAAGTTGTGCCAAAACTGCTCTTTGCTGCTGGCGCCGGGAAAGCGTAGCGATATACCAACAATGGCAATCTCTTGTTGAGCTGAGGTGTGTTTGTTAGCCGTAGTATCTTGCTTGTTTTTCATGGTTTGTCTCAGTAAAACGGGTGTAACTAATAATGTGCAAAGCAAAGGCCCTAAATCACCCTTGATTTAGGGCGCTTACTGTTAGCTCTTTTCGTAAATGGTGTTGTTAATCACCAACACGTCGATGCCTGACATCAGGAACACCGCGAGCATGTCTTCAACAGAATGCACAATGGGTTTACCCATAATGTTGAAGCTGGTGTTTAGTAGTACAGGCACACCTGTGATCTCTTTAAAGCTGTTGATCAAGTTATAGTAAGGTTCGTTCCACTCTTTTTTCACTGACTGCAAACGACCTGTGTTATCGACATGTACAACCGCAGGCACCTTGTTTCGTACTTCTTCTCTAAAGACCAAAGTACGCTCCATGTAAGGCGACTCTTGGTAGTTTTCAAAGTACTCATCGCCGTGCTCGTGCAAGATAGATGGTGCAAATGGTCTGAACTCTTCACGGAACTTAACGCGGGCATTGATGGTGTCTTTCATATCTGGCAAACATGGGTTTGCGAGGATGGAGCGGTTACCTAAAGAGCGCGGACCAAATTCGGCGCGACCTTGTGCCCACCCGATGATTTTGCCTTGTGCTAAAAACTCTGCGGTCTTTTTGTAGACCTCATCGCCATAATCTGTGGCTTTTAAGTGGCCATATTGCGCCAGCTTTTGCAGTGATTTTTCTTTAACTGTCGAGCCTGTGTAGGGCGATTGCACGGTTTTACTTGGCTGCCAAGTTGGGTTGTCTTGCTGGTAACTTAAAAACGCAGCACCAATGGCATTGCCATCATCAGCAGGGGCTGAAGGCACAAAGATGTTGTCAAATTTGGAGCGCTCAAGAGCGGTGCCCATAAATGAGGAGTTCAGTGAACAGCCACCTGAAATACATAGGTTTTTAGACGGCGCATACTCGTATGCAGCGTTGATTAAATCCATGAAGATCTCACCAAACACCAACTGACCTGTGTAAGCAAAGTCTTTATAGCGTTCAACCGACTCACCTGGCTCTCTTGCCATGCTTTTGATTTCTTTCATGATGGCATTAAGGTTTTTCGGAACAGCAAAGTTACCGTTTTTAACCTGCAAAGATGAGCGCAGTAAATCATAGACCTTTTGGTCTTTTTTACCGTACGGGGCCAGGCCCATCACTTTCCACTCTTCACCTTTGAGCGGGTCAAAGCCGAGGTTTTCACAGATGATGGTGTAGAACAAACCTAAGCTCTTAAATGAGCGTTTTACCTTGATTGGCGCAGGTTTAATTTTGCCATGTTTGTAGGTGTAATAAGCAATACTGCTTTTTTCGCCCATGCCATCTACTACGATACAGGTCGCGTCATCATACGGGCTGTTAAAACAGGCATTTGCCGCGTGAGTTAAATGGTGGTCGTGATAGCGTACATCCGTTGGTTTTTTGGTTCGGTAGTTACCAACGATAAAGTTGCGGCAACCTGCTTCAAAAAAGCGAGATAGGGTTCTGCCAGCCGCCGCCTGAGAAGCGCGAGCAAAGTAGAACTGATCTTTAATATCGCGGGTGTTGACGTCAATATTAAATGAGAAAGTTTCTAAAATACTTAAAACCACATTTTCTAAAATATTGGTGCTTTTTTCGCGGCCTTTACTCCATGTTTTGGCAATCACAAGTTCGGTGCAATCAGCGCAGTGCGTTTTCAGTACTTCTTCAATGTAGTAAGGGTTGTCTGGCAAGCAGTATAGGCCACGTTTGTAGCCTAAAAAGCGCTCTGCGTCTTCGGCAAAAATGAGTTCGCCTTTTGCGTTAACGATTGCAATTGCAGGGTCGTGAAATGAGGTGGCTAAGCCAATGTAATATTTCATCGCTGTGGTCCAATATTATGGTTAAGTTTTATTCTGTTGATGGCCTTGCTTGGGCCAGTGATTATATTCATGTAGATTTAAGCCGTTGCGGGTATGCGCGCGTGCTGCTGGGCAGGGCGTAAATCAGTTAAATGGAAGTATCCGCCGAAACCGTGCAAATAAAGTGTAGGGCGGTGGCCAAACTGTAGAGTGGCTTGAGTACGGGTCTTATAAGGCGTTGTTTGCCCTTTGATAAGCACCTCGGTACCCACTGGATACGTGTTATTCCAGTGTGCAACCTGCTGCTGCGGCGTAACATTTGCTTGAATATTTGAGGGGGTTTTTACGACACTGGACTGCTCTGGCTTCACAAACTGCTTTTCAATACTTTGCACTAATTTAGTCAGCACTTTTTTTGGCCCAAGCTCTAAAAACTCCATATCACCTTGCGAGAGCAAGTATTCAACGCTTTTAGTCCACTGCACAGGCTGGGTAATTTGCGCTATTAAGTGCTGAGCGATATCCGCATGGTCATAAGGCTGTGCTGTGACATTAGCAATCACAGGTGTTTGCAAAGTGTTAAACTCAAAGCCTTGAATAAATTCAGCAAACTCTGTTTGCGCAGGGGCCATATAGCGAGAATGAAATGCGCCACTGGTATTGAGTTTGATAAAGCGACCACCTAGCTGCTCAATACAAGCTTGGCTTTGGTTAATGTCTTCAGCAAGCCCTGAGATCACGATTTGGTCTGGCGCATTCAAATTGGCAATATCTATGGTGTTTAAGTTGTTCTCTGCCAAAGCGTTATTTAAGTCAAATTCGCTGACATTCAGCACAGCGGCCATGGCGCCGGGGGCGGCTTTGCTCATGAGCTCACCGCGCTTTTGTACCAGCTTTAACCCAGTTTCAAAACTGATTGCACTTGCGGCAAATAATGCAGCGTACTCACCCAAACTGTGACCTGCCAAATAGTCCGCAGGCCCTTGTTGTTTTTGCTGTTGTAAAAAGGCGAGGGCACTGACGACATAAAGCGCAGGCTGAGTAAATTGAGTGTGATTAAGCTGCTTGTTGGGATCTGCCAAGCACAGCTCGCTGATTGAATAGCCAAGTAAGTCACTGGCTTGCTCAACATACGCAGGAAACTCAGCAAAAAGCGGTTTGCCCATACCGACGTATTGTGAACCTTGTCCCGGAAATATGTATGTTTTCATATCTACTCCGTTTTTTTATTTGTAAGCGAGGTTGGCAGCCAGCAGTTGTTGCACTTTCGCATTCATCAATTCAGCGGTGCCTTGCATCAGTTTGTTTGCAATTTTGTCAACGTGACGGTTTTGCCATGGTTCGAGTTCTGTGCCTTTGACCCACTGATTAAATGCACCAAGAGCAGGGCCAGTGTGCACTTGAAAGTTCACCCGCATTTGCTCATCGCCGCTAAAGGCCAGCTTGATGCTGTGGGCAAAGTACCAGCGAAACACGCGGGCCATTTTATATTTGCCGTCTTTTTCGGCGCGCTCGATATCGTGTGGGCGCTTAGATGCAAGCAAGTAGTCTTTGGTTTGTTGCCAGATCTCGTCAAAGCTCTTGTTGAAGTACTTATCTTGTAGCTGCGTTTGTATTCTTTGTGGTAGGGCGTCGAGCGAGTCATATTGCTGATAGAGCTGAAACAACTTGTTGGCACGCGCCGCAAAAAAGCTGCCTTTTTTCAGTACCTGCACTTTGGCGCCAGATTCAAACATATCGCCAGCAGGCGCATACTCAGTGTCTTGCACATTGATGTGTTGCAGCATGTTTTTGACGGTATCGGATGTACCTGCTTCGACGGTGCATTGGTTGATAGAGCCCGTGAGAATAAAGTCTGCGCCCATCATAAAAGCGGCTGCGGCAGCACTTGGCGTGCCAATGCCGCCACCAAGACCAATTCGCGGTGAATGCAAAAAGCCAAACTCAGCGACTTTTTGGTCCCGTAAGCTTTGGATGGCGGGCAGTAAAACTGCGGGCTGGCCTCTGTCTGTATGGCCGCCTGAGTCAGCCTCAACGCAGATGTCGTCACACATAAAAATGGATTGGCTTAATTTGGCTTGCTCAGCCGTGATTCTGTGCTCATCAAGCAGTTGTTGGACGATTTGCTTAGGTGCTGGGCTTAAAAAGCTATTGGCAACTTCTGGGCGAGAGAGTTTGGCGATCAGTTTATTGCGAGAGCGCACATTGCCTTGTTCATCTTGGTATAAACCCTGTAAGCGATAAAGTACCAGAGCGGGTGTAATGCGAATAAACGCGGCGGCTTCAATACACTTTATCCCATGTTGGAGATAGAGCGCTACGGTGGCAAGCTCGGTATCTGGCGAGTCTAAATTAGCGACTAGATTCATCCCATATGCTTGGCCATGAGTGAGCTTACTTTTAATATGAATGATGTCTTGTTCAATGTCTTTTAGTTGCCTACCGCCTGTACCTAAAAAGCCCATCACGCCTGCGTTTGCAAGTGCGATGACCAACTCTTTAGAGGCAATACCACGATACATACCGCCTGCTAAATAAGCATATTTGAGACCATAGTCCTTGCGAAAATTTGCACAGCCAAGGTTGTTTGGCGAAATCTTGGCTAAGTCGAAGCTGTTTGTGCTTTTAGTACTTTGTTGGTTTTTGTTGTTATGTTTTTGTTCACAAACGACACCAGTTAACTGGACATTTTCATGATCTATAGCGTGCTGCATACCATTTCCAAGCGGGATCATCTTAGTTATAACGCATGGTGGTACATAATTATGAAAGCAAAATGGAGGAATAAATTTTATTTTTATAATACTAGTTTATTAGTTTGTATTTTAATCAGCGCGTTATTCAGCACTTTTTAAGGAGTTTTAGTATTTAATCTACTTTTTGAGGTTAGTTAGTTACTAAGTTGTGTTTTTTTGTGCGTTTTATGCAACTAAATTGTTCTGTTTTTGATGTGGATTGGTTGGCAAAAATTTAAGGATTGCTGTGTGAGGTATCTAAAGTATTTACTCTTTGTTGTGACTTTCATCATTTTAATCGGTTTATTACTGCCCGAGAAGTTAGACATACCGGTACGTGGTGCCAGTGTTCATGATTGGCATCAAGAGACTTTTTGGTATGAACCGTGGGGGAGTTCGGGCGTGCACAAAGGCATAGATATTTTTGGGAAAAAAGGCATTGATGTGCTGTCGGCATCCGACGGCGTTGTTTTATTTTCAGGACAGTTCAATAAAGGCGGCAAAGTGATGATTGTGCTCGGCCCTAAATGGCGGGTTCATTATTATGCGCACCTAGAGAGTGTTATAACTCATTCTGGTCAGTGGTTAAGTTCGGGTCAACCCATTGGGACTTTGGGCGATACAGGCAACGCCAAAGGAAAACCCGCTCACGTACATTATTCTATTTTGTCTCTTATCCCACTACCTTGGCTTGTAACACTTGAAACCCAAGGCTGGAAAAAGATGTTTTATTTAGATCCAAGTAAGGTTTTGGTGGAGTGAGTGTGTGTTACTGATTTTGCTCTTTCGTCTATTTATCGAGAGTTTGTGAGTGCTATAAATTGTGAAATTGGACAAAGGCGGTTATTCATCGGAGCTCATGTGAAATAGCACTTTTGGCATATTTTTGCGTATACATATGTTCCTGAATCATGGATAAAAATGGTGATTTCATAAGCTGTTCCATTTTCATTTATTTGCATGTGTATACATACAGTGTTTAGTGTTTGTCAAATATCACTGTTATACGACAAGTGACGTACTTTAACCATTTCTAATTTGGTGACATTTGCTTAACTTATTGTTATTGTTGAGGGTATTAAAGTGCGTATTTGAAAAGCTGTTGTTATGCGGCAGACATTACGCTGTTGTTATGCGACATTTGTCGTAGATAAAAATGTTTGGTGCACTATGCAATGTTTTGAACTTGAAATATTTGCCGACTATTTTCAGTTCTACATCCAAGATGATAATGAATCTGTCGGAGATCTATCTGAAGCTTGGACGGAAGAAGCAGTCCAAAAAAAGTTAGCTATAACCGATGGAGCACTCGGGATAGGAACAGCAAGAAATATGGATGTTCATGTGACCGTTAATATTCAAGAATCGAAGCAAGTTATTGATGAATCTGACTATGATCTAGTTAATGAAGCAACAATCATTTCTAATACAGGGAAACTTGTAATCGCAGGCTGTACAGACTACTTTCCTGAAGCAACGCGAATTTCTATTTCAGTTGGGAAGTACATTGTTCAGATAGGTTATAAAAACCTTACTGACATATCGGAGGATGGGCTGGATGGCAATGATAGATATCATTTATGGCTTTCTCCGTGCACCTAACAAATAAATCAAGAACGGACGCATAAAGGTTGGCTTGCGCTCATTCTTCGCTAATTTTAGCCTGCTATTTTCCGCCGTTTATTAAGGCGTTAGCAACACTTGAATTATGAAGACTTTTTTAATTTTTATATTTTCACTAACTACTTTTCACAGCTTTGCTAGCAGTGGGTCTGACTTATCTGGCTCTTGGGAGGGGTTTTATTTTGGTTCCCACATTCATCAGGGTAAGATGACAATTGAGATAACCTCAAAATCTTGTTCAGTTACAATGCAGCGACTTGATAAGTCTGAAGTACTTCAATTTCCTTGCGATAACATAACCCACACTAAAGGGTTTTATCATTTTACAGCTAAACAAAAGTTTACTTCTGGCGCTGGGTATATTGAATGGGTATTTTCTTTTGCACTTAGCATAGGGCATGATGACCCAAAAGTGACGAGAAAGCTTATCGGAACTTGGTTACAGGGGATGAAAGAAAGAGAGGCGGGTAATTTAATAGGGTTAAATTCCGGTTCAATGAAGTTAAAAGAATTAAAGGATACTAAATTTTAGTAGCAGTAAATGTGTTGCTAACAAGGCCGTTAAACCAAGGACACAAAACAGCAGGCTGTGCTCCTTCGTCGCCAATTTTAGCCTGCTATTTTGTGCCGTTTACGGCAAGCGTTAGGTGAACATGAGATA
>NZ_AUYC01000033.1:0-54383 GCF_001625685.1 Pseudoalteromonas luteoviolacea CPMOR-1
CCTAGCTAAAGAGCAAGCAGAGCGTGAAGAAGCAGAACGTTTAGCCAAAGAGCAAGCTGAAGCCGAGAAACCAAAGAAAAAGGGCTTTTTTGCACGCTTAAAGCAAGGGCTTCTTAAAACGAAAGAAAACATCGGCTCAGGCTTTGCGTCTATTTTTCGTGGGAAGAAAATTGACGATGACTTATTTGAAGAGCTTGAGACTCAGTTATTGACCGCTGATCTAGGTGTTGAAACCACCATGAAGCTGATTGATAACCTGACGGATGCCGCTGACCGGAAGCAGCTGAAAGATGGTGATGCACTGTATGAATTGATGAAAAGCGAAATGGCTGAGATCTTAAAAGATGCCGAGCAGCCGCTTGAGATCAATACAGGTAAAAAGCCATATGTGATCCTAATGGTTGGTGTTAATGGCGTAGGTAAAACGACCACAATCGGTAAAATGGCCAAACAGTTCCAGTCACAAGGTAAATCTGTGATGCTTGCGGCGGGTGATACTTTCCGAGCTGCAGCAGTTGAGCAGTTGCAAGTTTGGGGCGAGCGAAATGAGATCCCTGTTGTTGCGCAGCATACCGGTGCGGACAGTGCGTCAGTTGTATTTGATGCATTTCAGGCTGCGCAAGCACGTAATGTGGACGTGTTGATCGCTGATACGGCGGGTCGCTTGCAAAACAAAGATAACTTAATGCAAGAGCTTGAAAAAATTGCTCGAGTAATGAAAAAGCTTGATCCAGACGCACCACACGAGGTGATGTTGACGATTGATGCGGGTACGGGGCAAAATGCCATTAGTCAGGTTAAACTATTTGACCAAGCAGTTGGTTTAACGGGTATCACGCTAACTAAATTAGATGGTACTGCAAAAGGTGGCGTCATTTTCGCCGTTGCTGATCAATTTAAAATTCCAATTCGCTATATAGGTGTGGGTGAAGGTATCGATGACTTGAGAACGTTTAAGAGCGATGACTTTATCGAGGCGCTATTTAGCCAAGATGAAGAACAGAAAAGTTAAAAGCAAAAAAGCGCCCGATTAATCGAGGCGCTTTTTCTCTATAAGGACAGAGCATACGCATTTTGTAGGTCGTATATGATTAAATTCGAACAAGTAAGCAAAACTTACCCTGGAGGTCACAGAGCGCTCGAGAAAGTGAGCTTTGAGCTTGGTAAAGGAGAACTGGCGTTTTTGACTGGCCACAGTGGTGCGGGGAAAAGCACGTTACTAAAGCTGATTAGTTTAATGGAGCGACCCTCAGCTGGGAGAGTGTCGATAAATGATGTTGACTTAAATAGCATCTCTAACCGCCAAGTGCCTTTTGTTCGCCGAGATATTGGGATTATATTTCAGAATCATCGCTTGCTCGAGCGTTATAACATCTTTGATAACGTTGCTTTGCCGCTCGTCATTGAGGGGACGCATCGTAAACATATTACTAAGCGGGTGCATGCTGCACTGGATAAAGTTGGCCTGTTAGATAAAGTAAAATGTCAACCGAGCACATTATCTGGTGGTGAGCAACAGCGAGTAGGCATTGCGAGAGCCATTGTTAATTCACCTCCTCTTTTGCTCGCCGATGAGCCGACTGGTAACCTAGACCCAGAATTATCTATGGAAATCTTAACCCTATTTGAAGACTTCAACCGTCATGGTACTTCGGTCTTAATTGCGACCCATGATTTGGGACTCATTGCTCGCATGAAGTATCGTAGTTTGACGTTGGACCACGGACGTATGTTACAAGACCCTTTGGCTGTTGATCCTTTAAAAGGCGATTTTATAGGAGATTCGTTATGAGTTTGCTATTTAAAGGGCGCGGCAATCAGGTTAATAGTCAGGATAAATCGCTGTTTTTAAAGTTGTACTTTTTTGTTTTGACGATTTTTCGTCACGGTGTTCATAGTTTAGGTGAAATGTGGCGCACTCCAATGGCCTCTATTATGACAATATTGGTACTCGGTTTGAGCTTGACGTTACCAACCACATTATATGTGGTCGTTAAGAACGTACAAAAAGTCAGTAGTGGCTTTCAAGAAGCGGCGGAGATTTCATTATTCGTTAAAGAAGAGATCACTGAGCAAGAGACACAAACACTGGTTAAAAGATTAGCACTCTATCCAGAAGTGGATTCTGTCAGCTTTATTTCTCGCTCTGAGGCGCTAACAGAATTCAAGCAAATCTCTGGCTTTGGGCAAGCACTGGATTATTTAGAAGAAAACCCGTTACCAAGTGTGGTTTTGGTCACACCAACCAAACGCCATCGAGGTGCGGAAAGTGCACAAATACTGCTTGAAAAGCTACAAGGGGAGCGAGAGGTCGAATTTGGAAAGTTGGATATTGAGTGGCTTGAGCGTTTGAATGCGCTATTAGGTCTGTTGAAAGAAAGTGTATTTACCGTTGGTTTGCTACTACTCAGTGCGGTTGTTTTGATCATTGGTAACACCATTCGCTTGTCTATCATGGATAAAAAAGAAGAGATACAAGTACTGAAGCTCGTCGGCGCGACCAATACTTTTATTCACACTCCTTTCCTATGGACTGGGATTTGGTATGGCATTGTCGGTGGTTTAGTTGCATTTATATGTGTTGTACTGATGCTTTGGTGGCTGGAATCTGCTGTATCGCTGGTTGTGGGCGTATATCAGAGTAACTTTGTATTAGAAGGTTTAAATCTGTCTGAGCTGTTTTCCTTACTCTTGTTAGCGATCTCTTTGGGCTTTATAGGCTCTTACCTTTCTGTACAAAAATACATTCGTGAAATTGAGCCTGAGAAGGTTTGATTTTCATTTTTAGCAGACTGTGTTGTCATCAGTCTGCTTGCTTTTTCTCATCTGCTTAAACCTGTTAAATTTTACAGTTGATAAATCCCTTTAAAATCAATATCTTATTTGTTCATTTATTGTTAATAATAAAAAGCTTGATTTTTAGGCTAGAAAAGTAGTAGATTGCAGTTAGCACTCTGAGGGTTAGAGTGCTAAAATAAACGAAAGAATTTATCACTGAGGTGAAAAATGAGTAAAGACACATATGCAATGGCATTAACAGTTGGACAGCAAAGCGCGAGTATCGAAGGGTATTTACAAGCTGTGAGCACTATTCCTATGCTGGACGCTGAAAAGGAACATAAGCTTGCAACTCGTCTTCATGAAAATGGCGATCTAGATGCCGCTAAGCAGCTCATTATGTCTCACCTCAGGTTTGTAGCACACATTGCTAAAAGTTACTCAGGCTATGGCTTGCCGCAAGCAGATCTTATCCAAGAAGGTAATATTGGCTTAATGAAAGCGGTCAAGCGCTTCAACCCAACTGTGGGCGTACGATTGGTTTCTTTTGCAGTACACTGGATTAAAGCTGAAATTCATGAATATGTGCTTAAAAACTGGCGCATTGTTAAAGTAGCGACTACCAAAGCACAGCGTAAACTATTTTTTAACCTGCGTAAGAATAAAAAGCGCCTAGGCTGGTTTAATCAAGAAGAGGTGAGCACGGTTGCTTCTGAGTTGGGTGTGAGCGAAAAAGAAGTTCGTGAAATGGAATCGCGCATGAGCGGTCAAGACATGGGCTTTGATTTGGGTGCTGATGAAGATGAAGGTAGTCAAAGCAGTAACTTCTCGCCTGTACAATATTTAGCTGACTCTAACAGTGATATTGCTGAAGTGATTGAAGAAGAGCAATATCAACAGCAGGCACAGAATCGTTTGTTGGCGGCAATGAAGACGCTAGATGAGCGTTCTCAAGATATTGTTGCAGCAAGGTGGTTAGCTGAAGACAAGGCAACTCTACAAGACTTAGCTGACAAATACAGCGTATCCGCAGAGCGAGTACGCCAGCTTGAGAAGTCGGCCATGAAGAAGCTGCAAGCAGCGATGAGCTAAGCGTTAACGCATTCAAGTTTTTTAAATACCGCTCCATTTATGGGGCGGTATTTTTTTGTGTCATAAAAAATTGAGCTTACAAGTGTACGCTTATTTGATTATAATGCATCGATCAAGTTTTAGGAGCGCTGAGTTTGTTAGCTTTATTACGAATTTTGGCCATGGCCATATTTATTATTTTAAGTTGTATTTTTGGATTGGCACTGTGTATTGTAAGACCTTTCCATCGCAACAATGTGCATGTTATCGCCTCTTGGTTTGGCTCTATGGCCAAGGTAATCGGGGTTGAGTTAGTGATAGAAAGAGCACCGGAAGTGGCTGAGGTTGGCCCTGCCCTGTACGTTGCTAACCACCAGAATAACTATGACTTATTTACCTTGCCAGCGGTAGTACCGCAAAACACAGTGAGTATGGGTAAAAAAAGTCTTAAATGGATCCCATTTTTTGGCCAGCTTTACTGGCTATCAGGTAATATCTTAATTGACAGAGCAAATCGCTCTAAAGCTGTGGGTACGTTGGATAAAGCCGTGGAGAAGATCAAGCAAAAAGGCTTGTCACTGTGGATGTTTCCTGAAGGGACGCGCAGCTATGGTCGAGGTTTATTACCATTTAAAACAGGTGCTTTTCACGCAGCTAAAAATGCTCAAGTGCCAATTATTCCAGTTTGCATGAGTTCAACGAAAGATAAAATTAAGCTAAATCGCTGGAATAATGGCAAAGTTTATATTTCGATGTTGGCACCGATAAAGTTATCAGAGGATTGCTCGGCAAGAGAGCATGCAGTGCGCATTCATGCTAAGATGGCCGATAAAATCGCACAATTAGATAAAGGTGAGAAAAGCTGATGGAAAATTGGCAAGAGATCAGTGAAGACATTGTTGAGTCGCTTCTTGAAGATGGCTCTAATCCAGAAAAGCTTTATGAAGTTGAACATCACTTTGTATGTGAAAACTTTGATAAGCTTGAAGAAGCCGCGTTAGCTGCGTTTAAACTGGGTTATGATGTAGAAGAACCAGCTGAATTAGAGCTGGAAGACGGTGGTAAAATATGGGGCTTTGATATTGTTGTTGAAGCTGAATTAAACGCCGAAGTTATTCTGGAAGACGTTACTAAGCTAGTTGCCATTGCAGAGCAAACAGGCGTTGAATATGATGGTTGGGGTACCTACTTTCAGGACTAATTGAGCCAGGTAGCAACCTTTGAGAAAGAAATGGACTTCTCTCTATCGATTTTTCTAATCCTTTATTCTTGTATTTTGATCTTATAGTAGACAATTTTGTCGTAACTATGCATATTATTGCGTTTGATTAAAAAAGCTTCTCCTAGGAACCATGCACGCAACAATTCCCATTAGTGAACTTGTACCAGGTATGTTTGTGGACAGTGTTCATAAATTAAAATCTGATGCAGATATTAAATTAAAGTCACGAGGGATGGTGCGTAATTCGGCGATTATTACTCAGCTGGAGGCCGATGGTGTACTTGAGCTCAATATAGACATTAGGCAAAGCCAGGTGCCTGTGCCTGAGCGTTATATCAAGACTGACGCTGCAAATACACCTTTAAAGCCATCACAGGCAAGGGATGAGATAAAAGCTGATACTGTATCGGATATTGAAGAAGATGCAGAAACCCAAGCGCTTCTCACCAGCTCCGGTGGTAATGCTCTGCCCACCGCAGAACTGTTTTCAGCAGCGTTAAATCAATTTGAAATGCAAAATAAGCGGTTGCAGCTGATCTATGGCAATATTTTGGGGGGAGAAGCGCTGCAAATGCATTTAGTGAATGACGTCAGTAAAGAGATTGTCTCCTCTGTAACGCAAAATAGTAACGTCATGGCTATTCTTACCCGTCTTAAAGACAAGCGCGGATTTAGTTGGCGGCATATGATCAACTGCACTATTTTGATGACCATCTTTGCCAAGTACCTTGGCTTGAAACCTCATGTGGTAGAGCAAATGGCCATGGCTGCCATGCTGCACGATATTGGCAGGAGCAAGGTCCCACAGAGTATTCAAGAAAAAGCCACGCCACTGAGTGATAATGAGACGCGTCACATGCAAAGACATGTTGCATACTCGGTTGCTATGGTTAAAGAAGAAAAAGGAATAACGCCTTTGATGATAGACATGATTGTTAATCATCATGAGCGCCTTGATGGCAGTGGTTTCCCTCGAGGTCTTACTGAAGATAAACTTAGCAAAGCTGCACGTGTTATGGCCATTGTTGATACCTACGCAACGCTAACATCGGATCAGCCTGGTATGAAAGCGATAGAGCCTGTGCATGCACTGCGCTTTTTATTATCTAACAAAGACCAATTTGATGCGGTATTGGTGCAAAAGTTTATCAAGTGTATTGGGATACATCCCGTTGGTACATTAGTAAAGCTGACCAATGATCGTTTGGGACTCGTGATGGCGGGTAATGAAGGCTCACCGACCTCTCCAATTGTGCGTGTTTTTTATAATGTGAAACACATGCATCAAATCACACTGAAAGATGTGGATCTGAGCGCCACAAGCGACATTAAAATTGTGTCGAATGTGAGACCAATCGATTACCAGATCAATTTATCCCGTCTGTTGCAAGAGAACTTGCTTGTTTAGCTTGCTTGCAACGCTTTAGTTTTTGTACTTTGGCTGAGAGTAGCGCGCCTGCAAGGCAGCTCGACATCAATACAATCCAAAGTAAGGTGCCTCTTTCGCTATGTAATGCAAAGCAGCAACAAGCGAGAGCAAACAAGGCTGCGATAATTGCACCTAGCCAATAGTGATTGACTGGATTGTCACATTGTCCTGCACGCTGGCAGGCACAGTAATTTGCTTTACAAAGGCAGTACACGCTGACGCCTGAAAACAGCAGCGCTGCCATAATCAACAACACCATCATGATTATTCTCCTCACTTGAATGGCAAAGAGTATATGTGAAACTCTCACTTGGTTCAATGATATTGAGAATTAGTCTCATTTATAATTATGGGTCAAGTTGTTTGATTTCTGGTCTGACTTGTCACTAAAAGTAATTAAAAGCTGTTATTTTACGCAATTGGTGAGCTAAAAGTGTCAAAGTTGAAGATTTTTAATTCAGATTTCTGTAGTGTGTCGAGCCATTAATTTTATTGCAGTTAGAAATTAAGAGGCAAGAATGAACAGAATTATGGTTGCACTGATAGGTGCAGGTGCAATGATCACATCAACGCATAGTTTAGCCGCTGCATTTCAGTTAGCTGAGCAAAATGTATCAGGCTTAGGTAGAGCATACGCGGGTGAGGTCAGTGTCGCAGACGACGCATCAGTGGTTTCTCGCAATCCAGCATTGATGAATAAATTAGATGGCACGCAAATAAGTATTTCCGCGATGTATGTTAAACCGGATGTGAGTTTACAGGGCACAAGTACGAATAATGGTGTGCCAGCATCTGCGTTGGATAACAGCAGCATTGCGCCAAGTGCGGTTGTCCCAAGCGCGTTTATCACGACTAATATCAATGACAAGTGGTCTGTTGGCGGTGGTATGTACTCTCAATTTGGCTTGGCAACAGAGTTTTCAGATGACTATGTTGCAGGCCAAATTGCGGGTGAAACGGAAATAGTGACTATCAATACCGGTATTGCAGCGTCTTATCAAGTCAATGCGCAGTGGAGCATTGCAATGGGACTGAACCATGTCTACGCTGACGCGAAAATCCTTAGAAACCTTGGTGTAAATACATTTGATGTACCCAATGAAACCGAGGTTGTGAATTTGGAAGGTGACGATACTGGCTTTGGCTGGAACGTTGGCGCTGTGTTTAATATTGACGAAGACAATCGTTTTGGTTTTCACTACCGCAGTGAAACAGATATTACATTTAAAGGCACTTTCAGTAACCAGCTACCAGCTGTTGCGCCTTTCAATGGTACTGGTGGGCAGGCTTTACCTGGTAGCGTTGCAATTACATTACCCGCAATTGCTGAAGTATCTGGCTCTCATAAGTTAGACAAACAAACTGCGTTACATTACAGCATTTTATGGACTGGTTGGAATAGCTTCCAAACACTAGCGGCCAATGTTGAAAATGTTGGCACTGTGTTCACAAAGGACGAAAACTTCAGTAACTCGTTACGTTACTCAATTGGCGCTGATCACCAGTGGAACGAAGCGATTAAGTTACGTGCCGGTTTTGCGTATGACGAGTCACCAGCAGATGAAAACCATATGTCTATCTCTATCCCTGATACAGACCGCATTTGGTACTCATTTGGTGCAGAATACCAGTTAACGGCAAATTCAAGTTTAGATGTTGGTGTGAGCATCATTCGAGGTAAAACGCAGCGCTTTATTGAAAAAGATAACTTCGGTAGCGAATGGGGCTTTAAGTCAAAAGGCCATGCCTCAGTATTTGGTTTGCAATATAACCATACACTTTAACGTTCTATCCAATGTAAGAAAAAGGGCTGCAATGATGCAGCCCTTTTTTTATAGCTTGTCTTTTAGCTGATAAAGCAAAGCATGCGCTTGCTTTGGTGTCAGCTCATCTGGGTCAATAGACTCTAGAAGCTGCTCTACATCAGAAGGTTCAGTATTGAGTACTAAACTTTGTTGTTGAGGTATTGCCGTCGGCTGAACACCATCCACGACACTTTGATGTTGCTCAAGGAGTGTGAGTTTTTGTTTGGCTAACTTGATAACGGCTTTTGGCACACCGGCAAGGCCTGCTACTTGTAAACCAAAGCTTTTACTGGCCGCGCCATCGAGTACGGTATGTTTGAATGCTATGGTGTCATTATGCTCAACCGCATCTAGATGCACATTAACAAGACCAGATTGCTGCTCAGCTAGCTCAGTAAGCTCAAAGTAATGGGTTGCAAATAATGTCTTGGCAGAGATTTTATTTGCAAGGTAGTCAGCTGTGGCATATGCCAGTGATAGGCCATCGTATGTACTGGTGCCTCGGCCAATCTCATCCATTAATACCAAAGATTGCTCGGTTGCGTTGTTGAGAATGGTAGCGGTTTCAGTCATTTCAACCATGAAGGTTGAACGCCCTGAGGCAAGATCATCACTTGCACCAATACGAGTAAAGATCCTATCAATTTGACCAATTTGCGCGTGGCTTGCAGGTACAAAACTACCAATATGAGCCATTAACACAATCAATGCGGTTTGGCGCATATAAGTTGATTTACCGCCCATATTTGGACCTGTGATCAGCAACATTTTTCTGTCATTACTTAGGCGAACAGGATTTGCGATAAAGGGTTCACTACTGACTTGTTCAACCACTGGGTGACGACCTGCTTGAATATTGATTTCGTCGCTTGAGGTCAATTCAGGTTTACAGTAATCCAGTGTCTGTGCACGCTCAGCTAATGTATTCAATACATCCAAGTCTGCCAGTGCCGCAGCCATTGTTTGTAACTGCTCAAGATAAGGGGCAATTAATTCAAATAATTGCTCATACAGCTGCTTTTCAAGCGCCAGTGCTTTGGACTGGCTTCCGAGTACTTTATCTTCGTGCTCTTTTAGCTCAGGGATAATGTAGCGCTCGTTATTTTTTAGAGTTTGACGTCTAATATACTCAGGTGGTGCAAGGTGGGCGTTGCCTTTGCTAATTTCAATATAGAAACCATGTACCTTATTGTATCCAATTTTTAAGGTACTGATCCCAGTACGCTCGCGTTCGCGCTCTTCTAGTTGTTCTAAGACGTCGGTTGCCCCCTCACTGAGTGCACGCCATTCATCTAATTCCGCATTGTAACCTGTGGCAATCACGCCACCATCTCTTATCAACACTGGCGGGTTATCAATGATTGCGCGCTCGAGTAAATCTTGTAAATGAGGTAGCTCAGGAGATTGCGCTTTGATCTGTTGAATGCGCGCATCATCACTCTCATTTAACAATTGGTGCAGTGGTGGCAGGGCTTGTAATGCACTGCGAAGACGCGTTAAATCACGTGGTCTTGCGTTGCACAGCGCAAGCCTAGCGACGACACGCTCAATATCACCAATTTGACGCAGGGCATCATACAGTTCAATGCCTAAATGCATATCGAGTATGCTTGAGATGGCGTTTAGACGGGCATTAAGTTCCGCTCGGTCACGGACTGGGGTATGGATCCGGCGCTTAAGTAAACGTGACCCCATAGGCGTCGCTGTTTTATCGAGTACCTGTGCTAGGGTGTTATCGATAGAGCCTGATAAATTGACTGTGAGTTCAAGGTTTTTTCGCGTTGCCGCATCTAAAATCACAGCGTGTTCATTTTTTTCTAAGGTAATGGCTCTGATATGCGGCAGTGCTGTACGTTGGGTATCCTTGACATATTGCATGACACATCCTGCTGCAACCAATCCGGTAGAGGCACTTTCAACACCAAACCCAATCAAGTCTTTGGTACCAAATTGTTGGCAAAGTAGGTGTTTTGCTGTGTCTAAGTCAAACTCCCAATCTGGACGACGGCGACAGCCTTTGACTTGCTCAAGTACGATTAAATTTTGAAATGACTCAGGGTAAAGTAATTCAGCTGGCTGTAAGCGCTGTAACGTTGACATCAGCGCTTCGTCTGTTACTAGCTCTACAATATTAAAGCGCCCAGAGTTGATATCTAAATAGGCGACGCCATACTTGCTTTTGTCTTGCCATACTGCAGCAAGCAAGTTATCTTGACGCTCTTGCAGTAGAGCTTCATCAGTGACGGTACCCGGTGTGACAATACGTACAACTTTACGCTCAACTGGGCCTTTACTGGTTGCAGGGTCACCCACTTGCTCACAAATCGCAACTGACTCACCCATTTGCACCAATCTTGCCAAGTAATTCTCTACTGCGTGATAGGGTACACCCGCCATTGGAATGGGGTTACCACCTGCTTTGCCGCGATGTGTTTGTGAAATATCGAGTAGCTGCGCGGCGCGAATGGCATCATCGAAAAATAATTCGTAAAAATCACCCATACGGTAGAATAGCAGGATCTCTTGATGTTGGGCTTTGATCCTAAGATACTGCTGCATCATAGGTGTTTGTTGCTTTATAGTATGTTCAGAATAAAGATCTAATGACATGCTTCTACCTAAGGTTTTTTGTATGGAAATACACACTAAAATCGCCGCACTAGCGGCACAATTGGGCGCTATTCTAACGAATAAAAGCTTCGTGATCACTACCGCTGAATCTTGTACTGGTGGTGGAATTAGTTATGCGCTCACAGATACGCCCGGAAGCTCTGCCTATATCGATCGCTGCTTTGTCACATACAGCAATGAGGCGAAGCATGAATTACTGGGCGTATCAGAGCAAACGCTTGCTCAATATGGCGCAGTCAGTGAGCAGACAGTCATTGAGATGGCCGCAGGCGCAAGAGCTGCGGGTAAAGCAGATATTGCGATATCGGTATCTGGCATTGCTGGGCCAAGTGGCGGCAGTAAAGAAAAACCTGTGGGTACTGTATGGTTTGCAATAGATATACAGGGGAATACACAGACATTTGTGCAAGTATTTCCTGAAGGGCGAGCGGAAGTTAGATTGCAAGCTATTGAATTTATTTTGGAAAAAATAATTTCTTTAATAAAACAGTAAAAGGCTCTTGATACTGTAATTCTATACAGTATACTTGTTCGCATTACGCTAGATTGGAGAAACAGATGAACGATAACAAACAAAAAGCATTAGATGCTGCATTGTCGCAAATTGAGCGTCAATTTGGTAAAGGATCAATCATGAAGCTGGGTGATAGCCAAGCTTTAGATATCGAGTCAGTATCAACTGGTTCATTGGGGCTGGATATTGCTTTGGGTATCGGTGGTCTGCCAACTGGTCGTATCGTAGAAATTTATGGACCTGAATCATCAGGTAAAACAACACTGACGTTACAAACTATCGCGCAAGCACAAAAAATGGGTAAAACCTGTGCATTCGTAGATGCAGAGCACGCACTTGACCCTGTCTATGCTGAAAAGCTCGGTGTAAATGTGGATGACTTATTGGTATCTCAACCTGACACGGGTGAGCAGGCGCTAGAGATCTGTGACATGCTAGTACGTTCAGGTGCTGTAGACGTTGTTGTTGTTGACTCGGTAGCTGCTTTGACACCTAAAGCAGAAATCGAAGGTGACATGGGTGATTCTCACGTTGGTCTTCAGGCTCGTTTGATGTCACAAGCACTACGTAAGTTAACTGGTAACATCAAGCGTTCAAACACGCTGTGTATCTTCATTAACCAAATTCGTATGAAGATTGGTGTGATGTTTGGTAACCCAGAAACAACTACGGGTGGTAACGCACTTAAGTTTTATTCTTCAGTACGTTTAGATATCCGTCGCATCGGCTCTGTGAAAGAGGGTGACGAGGTTGTGGGTAACGAAACACGCGTTAAAGTTGTTAAAAACAAGGTTGCGCCTCCATTTAAGCAAGCGGAATTCATCATCATGTATGGTGAAGGCTCGTCTAAGCAGGGTGAACTAATTGACTTAGGTGTTAAACACAAACTAGTGGACAAAGCGGGCGCTTGGTTCAGCTACAATGGCAATAAGATTGGCCAAGGTAAAGCTAACTCAATCAAGTTCTTGAAAGAAAACGTGGCAATTGCTGATGAGATTGAAGGCAAGTTACGTGAAATGTTATTACTTCAAGCAACTATTAAAGATGAGGAAGGCGAAGATAAAGGCCTTGCAGAGGTAGAAGACAAGCTATAACTCTTCATATCTAGCGAATAATCTAGAGTAAAAAGCCGCTTAATAGCGGCTTTTTTGATTTTGTAACTTATGATCAGCTTAATTTTAATTTGGGCTTTTATATCGCGCCATCAAAATCAAACTGACGCCAAGACTCATAAACGAATACTGATACCGCGTTAGATAAATTCATGCTGCGACTATCTGGTTTCATTGGAATTCTTAGTCTTTGCTCTTCTGGTAGAGAAAAAATAATTTCTTCTGGCAAGCCACGAGTTTCAGGTCCAAATAACAATGTATCACCGGCTTGGTATTTTGGTGCGTGGTGATAAGCTTTACCTTTGGTTGTGCACGCAAATACACGTTTAGGCTTGCGCTGTTCTAAATACGCTTCGTAAGATGGGTAGCGCTTTACTTCACTGAATTCATGGTAATCCAGCCCTGCGCGCCTTACACGTTTGTCATCCCAGTCAAATCCCAACGGCTCAATTAAGTGTAACGAATAGCCAGTATTGGCACATAAGCGAATGATGTTGCCCGTGTTTGGTGGGATCTCAGGTTGATATAAAACGATGTCTAACATGATTAACCTCTAACTCAATTTGAGCGCAGTATAGCTTATTGGGCGTTGTGCAACTAGACAATATAGAGAGGTTATAAGTACTGGTGGGATTTTTATTAATTCTCATCCAACAAAACAGTCTATGTTAAAAGGGTCTATGTCTGCTAGACAGACAAATGGGTTGATACTTTAATATGGTAGCTATTTGTTTTTGCCACAAAGTTTATATCTGTTAGCTGATCTATCGTATGATGAGAGGGTGGTCGCCGGCGTTATTGAGGGGGAAGTGTGGCGCGAAATTATGACGCATTAGTTCGTTTTTCAAGTATTTTTACCATTATTATGGCTGGTGTGATGATTGCCGCGAAGGCGTGGGCTTGGCTCTCATCAGGCAGTGCAGCGATGCTGGGATCATTAACCGATTCAATGTTAGATGTGACCGCCTCGCTCATGAGCTTTTTTGTTCTAAGTTATGCGCTTCGCCCTGCTGATGATGACCATAGGTTTGGTCATGGAAAAGCGGAGGCTCTGGCAGGTCTTGGCCAAGCTGCGTTTATTTCTGGTTCGGCGTGTTTATTGGCTTTTCATGGTATTGAACGCTTGTTTAACCCAGTTGAAATCAATCAAGGTTTGCTGGGTGTTTGGGTGAGTGTATTTGCCATTATTTGCACTTTACTTGTGGTTGCAGTTCAACATCAAGTGGTAAAGCGCACACAGTCTTTGGCAATTAAAGCAGATTCTATGCATTACAAAGGCGATATCTTGCTTAACCTTGCGGTACTTATCGCTATGATGTTGAGTCACTACAATATTAGTTGGGCTGATCCTGTATTTGCTATCGGGGTTGCATTTTACCTACTTTATAATTGTTGGGGAATTGCTCGAGAAAGTGCGGATCACTTAATGGATAAAGAGTTACCAGAAGAAGAAAAAGCCGAAATTGTTGCCATTGCTACCTCACATGCAGCCGTATATGGTGTGCATAACTTAAGAACGCGCCAAGGCGGTAAAATTAAGTTTGTGCAACTTCACCTAGAGCTTGATGACGATATGCCCTTGATGGAGGCACATCAAATTGCGGATGAAGTGGTTGCGCGGATCCAAGCGAATAGTGAAGGAGAAATCGATGTGCTTGTGCATCAAGATCCGGTTTCGTTGAGTGTCACCGAGTCTGCAAATTCGTAGCACTGCATAAGCACTGCTCGTCTAATGGCATCTACTTCACAGAGCAGTTCGTGTTTCCCAGGGTAGCTTTTTACAGTACACAGTGAATATTGCGAGGCGAAGGCAAAGTGTGCTGGGCTATTGACGATACTATCATGCCTAGCACTGGCGATACTGATTGGAACAGCACTTTGCAGTGGATGCTTGTTGGTGGTTTCACTGAGCGCCGCATTTAACCAGCCAAAGCTCACACCGCCGAGTTGTAGTTCTGTGTGCTGTGCGTACAATTCTCTAAATGCGTGATATCGAGTGCTACACCCTGTGAGTTCATTATCTGCAAATGGTTTTGGCTGATAGGGTTGTTGACCAATGGCAAAACGTGTGGCTTTACCCAGTGTACAAGCTGCTTTTGCAACCCACTTTGCGAACCAAGTTGGGTAAGGAGATGTGTTGATTTCAAACATTGGTGCACTGAGGAATGCCCCTCTGGCGCTTGTTTCTGGCGTATGCGCAAGGTAATTATGTACGATGGCACCGCCCATAGAGTGCGCTAGAAACAGCCAGTTTTTAGTGTGTGGAGTAACTTGCTCTGCAATAATGAGACTCAATATTTCACGATATTGCGCAAAGTGGTCAATGTGTCCTATTTGATGATTTGCCAAGAGGCGATCAGAATAGCCTTGTCCTGGGTGATCAAAGGTCACAACACCAATATTATTTTTAGCCAACTCCCAAAGTAGTTCTTTATATTTATAAGCGCTTTCTATCCGACCGTTCACCAGTACCAATGTATATTTGGCGTATGTTGGGATATGGCGAAAATAAAATACGTTACCGAGTTGTGTGCTGATATGGCCTTTCGTACCTGCTTGCCAATGTTGCTCTATTTCTGGCTGGTTATCACTAAGGGATGCACTGTGACTATAAAACATTAAGGTTGCTGTAGTGGGATCGTTAAGGTCACATGAAGACCTTGCTGATTTTTAAATTCGATGTGACCATGATGCACTTTTATCGCGTGTTGTGCAATCGCCAAGCCGAGGCCAAACCCGCCAGCACTGTTATTTTGCGGTGTCCTTGATTGCGAGGCGCGATAAAATGGAATACACAGCTTATCGAGCATGTCATCACTGACACCAGGACCATCATCGGATACTGTGAGTACAAGTGCGTGCTCTGCTATGAGACTCGTGACTCTGACTTGGCTTTTGGCGTACTTGAGTGCATTTCGAATAATGTTTTCGATAGCTCTGCTGAGTAGGATCTCATCTCCATCAATAATGGCATCTGGCAATTCATTGGTACTTAAGGTCTTTTTTAGCTGTTGGCTTTCAAATTCGGCATCATTGATTACAGGTGCAAGCAAGTCAATAATCGATATAGGGTGTGGCGCGAGGTGATTGATACCAGACTCTAGCTTGGAGAGTTGTAAAATATCACTGAGCATATGTTCAAGTAGCTGAGACTCTTTTTCGATCCTCTGTAAGTAACTATCTAAATCACCACTGGCTTTGCTAGATGCGATGCCTGTGGCCATCTGTAAACGGGTAAGGGGAGATCGCAACTCATGAGAGATATCGGCAATTAGGCGTTTTTGGCTAAGTACTTGGGACTCTAATTGTGAGGCCATAGAATCAAAATCTTTTCCTAATTGTCCCAACTCGTCTTGGCGGTGGATATCTACGTTAGCCCGTGTATTGAGTTCTCCATGGGCAAGCTTTGCTGCCGCAGTTTGTAGCTGTTTAATGGGCTTAAGAAGCCCTCTAGCAAACCAGTAACTTAGGCACATACTGGCAAATAAAATGATGGCAAGTTTTAACCACTGTGGCATCAGTCTGACTTTAAGGAAGAGGTCGCCTTCACGGTTGTCTAAAATCATAAACAATTGGAAGTCGTCGCCGCGCATATGTATTTTTAACGGGCCATATGCGCGAAATTTGTCAGTATTGATGGCTTTAGGTTCGCCGTCCAAGGCAAAATTTAAAAGCGCCAAATCATAGTCATAGAGATCTGGGTGACTGACTAAGCTTTTTTCAGATTCGATATGCTTGAGATAGACCTTGGCGCGTTTGCCATGTCTACGATTTGAAATAATGTGTTCAATGGATTTGTCAGGTAAGCGCTCTGCATGGCGTTCAATTGATCTTTGCAAATGAAATAAGTTTTTGAGCATCGGCGGAGAGATGTCTTTCGTTGCCAATGTATCAGGCTGCAATAAGCTCACGCTGATCAAAAGAGATAAAGTGCACAAGACGGTTAACCAGAACCAAAAAAAGACTTTGATTGCTAAAAACTTCTTCATATTAAGCTGTTAGGAAAATATATCCTGATCCTCGCAATGTCTTGATAAACGTGTGCTCACTGTGTTGCGCCAATTTTTTTCTGACATTACTGACATGCATATCAACGGAACGATCATAAGCGACTAGAGGGCGCCCTAACACACTTTGGCATAGGGTTTGTTTACTGACGATTTCGCCCGCTGACTTCATCAGTTGATACAACACTTCATACTCTGTGCCTGTTAACGGGATTGTATGATTATGTAGACTGGCACTTCTCGATGCTATATCCAATACTAGACCATGGAACTCAATGCTCAGAGGCGTATTGTGTTGGGTCAAATGGGCGACTCTGCGCGTGATAGCCTTGATCCGTGCGAGTAATTCTCGGTGATTGAACGGCTTGGGAATATAGTCATCAGCGCCGAGTTCTAGTCCAAATATTCTGTCAAAGTCATCCCCTTTCGCAGTCAACATTATCACTGGGGTCATCTTTTCAAGCCGCAATGACTTTAATACTTCAAAGCCATCTTTTTGAGGCATCATCACGTCTAGCAAGATAACGCCATATTCATTTGTGAGTGCGCTATGTAAGCCTTGTTCACCGTCATGTTTGCATTCGACATCAAATTGTTCTGCTTCTAGGTATTCTGTCAGTAATTCGCAAAGTGACCGATCATCGTCGATGATGAGAATTGACGTGCTCATAGTGGCTTCTTTTTCAACTATCTCGTGAGGTTATTGTACTTAACTATAAGAGGCTTCGAATTGAATTTACACTTCTTTACGCTAAAAGACGTTCAATTCATGGTTGGCGTGGATCTCAATGCGTTTTCATCATTTCAATAATATTTGCACATTTTTGCGGAAAATAGAGTTCTGAGATGCGTTGTAATCACTTTTGACAAAACTTTACGTTAGCTTGACGTTGCTTTTCTTTAGGCTTGCTAAAGTTCACTCTGACATGAATACAAGGCGCGCTCAGTTAAAAGGAGTAAGAGCGACTTTTCGCATTAATACAATCAACCGGAGATACCTTGATGAATAAATTAGCCAGTTTTTTACTAGTAAGTTGTATCAGTGTTGGAGTGATCCCACACACGACATTCGCCAGTGAAGCAACAGCACATGAGCAAAAAGCAAAGCGTCATCACATGAAACCATTTGCTCATATAGAAAAGCGGTTATTGTCAGACAAGGCGATTCGTCATCTTGAATTGACACAAACGCAGCAAACAGAACTCAAAGCCGTGTTTGCCACTTATAAAGCGCAGTTAGAGGATTTAAAAGAGGCGTATCCTGCTAAACCTCGAGAGGCATTTAAGGCAATCATTGAAGCGGATACATTCGATAAAACGCAAGCACAGCTTTTGTTAGAAGAACGATCACCTAAAAAACAAGCCTTTATGCTAACAATGTTGGAAGCACGACATGCCATCCATCATATTCTCACTGATGAACAGCGTAGCAAAATTGCCAAGAGAAAACGTAAGCTGATGGCGAGAAAACATCATCAAAATGACAATTGATGAGTTATTTTGCGTGGGCTGACATAGTCTATTCAGCCCTTTTGTTTTACTTTAAAAAAAACAGCAACTGATTGCCTGCGGCGATGGTATTGTTTTCGCCTTCAAATATGTTGCCTGCATTTTTAGTGATGACGGCACCGTCTAACCACTCGTATACTTCCTTATTAAACGTCACGAGCATATCAACTGGGAATTCGTAACTCTCTTCTAATTCCTTTAATACATTGGCGACTTCATCGATGATCAAGGCGCCGTCGTTGAACTCAACACAAAAATAGAGATTGTTGGCAACTTCCTTAAAGCCGTTGGCGATGTTTTCAAGACGCTCTCTACTTTGTCCTTGTGATTGTAATAGCCCAAGTTCAACATCCACTTCTTGAATCGATTCAACTAATGAGGATATGTCTTCATCATCAATCGGATTTTCTTGCCAAAAATCGTCGGCGCTGAGCTCACCTTTATCGACTTTATTTCCTAAAGCCCCCATTTCATCGGGTGAGAAATCAAAAAAAGCATCTTCAAATAAATCGGCATTTTCATCATTTCTCAAGCCACCCGCATAGATTTTCTGGTTGTCTTTAAGTGAATCAAGCACCGCTTTGTTTTCATGTGATTTATCTTTTTGAGTAGTTGATAGATAAAAATCCTTAAAGTTTTCATTGCTTTTTTTAACTTGTTTGGCAAGGCGGTGAAAATTACTGAGGTCTTTTTGCATCGACATATAGTGGGTGACTTCACCTTGCTCGTTTTTAATTTCAGAGATATTCCACTCAACTGGGTACATGCTGCCATCTTTACGGTAGTTAATTGATGCACCGTAAAAAAAGCCATGCTCTTTTAACGCGGGCGTTAATTTTTCAATAATGCGTTTGTTGCTTTTCGGCCCCTGTAATATGCGTGGTGACATGCCAACAAGCTCTGCTAACTCATAACCTGTATGGCGGCAAAATACAGGATTGGCGTAGATGATCCGGTAGCCTGCACTGGCATCTGCATCAGTGATGACGATGGCATGGTGGGAATGCATTAGAACTTGCTTTAGTAGTTCAAGGGGAGAGCATTCATTGAGCATTTGGCTAAAAAACAGCATTTCTTCCATGTCTTTTGCTTGGCTTGGCATAATTCGGCCTATTATGTGGCGTATGTTTAGGTTTTAAGTATCGTCTGGAACAGTAAAAATGCCAAAAATTAGCCCGTATAAATGTCATGAGTAAGCCCCCTTAAGTATAAGGGGCTGCAAAGAAATAATGGGGAATGTGTTACGTTATAAGTTAGTTATCTAGCTTGCTCTTAAATCGCACGGGCGCATAGCTTTCTAACAACTCGGTCAGTTCTGTTTTAGTGGCGGTCTTTTTAAGGTAGGCATCGATAAACTTCAAACTGATTGAGTTGACAATATCAGTGACAAGATATGGGTCTATACTGCCTAGGTAAGGCCTATTACGGTCAAATGGAAAAACATAAGGGTAGTCTGAAAAGTCCCAGTGAAGCGCACCGTCAATTTGAAGCATATATGTATCGGCAATTTGTTGGTTGAATACGACGCTGTAATCGCCATTGAGTGGTAACTCGGAATGCATCATTAAATAAGGCTTTAATGATGGCATGGTGGGGGACAAATTAAAATGTAACCCATCGAAGTTGATTGCCCCTTTACATTGATATACCTGATGGCAAAAAGCCGCGACGGTTGGGCCACCAAAAGAGAGTCCAATGGCTGCTAATTGAGATAGGTCCAACTGACCTTTAAATGTTTTTAGATGCTCACCGGCGTAGTGCATGCCCCAGTATTGTCCATATTGAAGGCGTGTAAGTTGATCCAATGCGAAATGCATGTCCGCGACCCACAAATCTAAACCTTTGCGGTCGCCTTCAGTCCAACTCATTAACTGATATACACGTTCTACTTGCTCATCATTGAGATCTACGCCAGCCAAAGAATCAAGTTCCGCAACCAGTTCCTCAAAATTAACATCAGCTAATTCACTGATATAAAAGTCATTGGCGCGCGCATCTTGATCATAAGTGGCACTTTGCCCATCGCTCAAGGTAACAAACTGTGCATGATGTGGATGGCCCACGCTGACTGCGATATAGCCTTTTTTTGCCAGTGCTATCATAAGGATTTCTTTATCCTCTACCGTTGATTGGTAACCATGTGAGTACATGACAACGGGGAAAGGCGATGAGCTTTGCGCCAAAGGCGCGTTTTTACTTAATTCGAAGGGCAATGTTTTTAAATACTGGTGAAGCTGAATGTCATTGTCTGTGGGCATTGCAGTGGAGTAGGGGAATTGCTCTGTGTGAAAGTGAAGGTAGCTTGCAGAGGGGGAGGGCATGGTTGTTGGGTACCAAATCTTGATTAATATCTCTCGATAATCAGCGTGGT
Source organism: Pseudoalteromonas luteoviolacea CPMOR-1 (assembly GCF_001625685.1). Lineage (GTDB taxonomy): Bacteria > Pseudomonadota > Gammaproteobacteria > Enterobacterales > Alteromonadaceae > Pseudoalteromonas > Pseudoalteromonas luteoviolacea_K. The sequence goes on from NZ_AUYC01000033.1 coordinate 20,450, forward strand.
TGGGGGTGAGGTGCTCGGTACGGCTGTAATCGGTCGCTGTAAAATACGTGACACCGACAGCATATTCATCGGCACTGCTACTCATACTTATGAGCATGAAACTGATCACAGTCAGTATGTAGGCGGTTGTGTGTTTGAACATAGTAATTATCCTTATCATGTTGTGTCGAATTTATATTGATAAGAAATAGAGAAATAATGCAAGATGTGGGAATAAACCTGTTTATTAAATAAACATAAAGTTATGTTTTAATGAGAGTTTATAAACATGAAACTTTATCAACATTAGCCACAAGTGTAAAAACAGCGGGCAGATGAAGCGAGTCAAGGCAAGTTTCTGTAATTTTCAAATTTCTAATGGGATCAGAGTACTGGGAAAAGCGTCTGACATAGGTTCACGAATTGAAGTAAACCTATTGTCAGAGTGTGATGATGCTTTTGATTAAGAGCTTTGGTGGCCTCTTATTTTGGTTATTAGCTCGCTCAAATCAATAGAACAGAAAGCGCAAATCGCAAAAAATTGATTTAACTTAGGTTGGCCTACATCCCGTTCCCAATTTTCATATGTTTTACGACAAACACCCAAGTGTTTTGCCATGATTGCGGTTGTTACCCCTTTTTTCTTACGCAATGCTCTCAGATCATCACCTGTGATATACCTTGCAAAAAAATCTACCATTTCCTGTTCCTTTTAACATCTATTCCGTTACATATTTACAACACTTTAAAAAGACGACCCTGTATAACATGTATGATTGGTTATCTATCGTATTTATTTAGTAACAATTTAATGTTGTGCCCTAATTGTTTGTTATTCAGCCAACATATGCTGCGCTGTTAGATAATCTACATGTATTGATTAAATCTTCATTGATACACTGCCGAGTGTGGACAATCACAATACTAAGCTCGTATATATAATGTAATTTTCACAAACTTTTATCACATAAAATTAATACTGTCTATTGTTTATTCAACAATATGAAATGTTTCATAGGGTAAAAAGTTACTCCTATTTTCACAGCACGCTGAGTATTAAATTCCTCATAATTTCTTGCAACTTTTACTTATCGAAGGTAAATCAAGAAATTCATTTAAGCATGAATAGAGAGGTTGCTTGTCTCTATCGTTATGATTATATTTGACTTTTTAATGATTATTTTAATTTTTCAGGTGTTTTTAGAAGGAGCGTTATAAAATAAGTGGCATTTATGAGTGAACGTATAAAGGGAGCGGATACTTATTGCTGCGCGCAAATAAGACTGTTGCTAATTAAGCATTAATTGGGGGTGCTAAATCTAAGGTAGAAGTATTGGGGGTTGTAATTCCTGAACCGTATTGTAGGGTTATAAGCGTGGTTGCTTTGACAACCACGCTGGTAGATTTAGCTTGTCATCCAGCTGCTTGCAGCTGCTAGAATTCCATCGCTGTCTAATCCCATTTCTGCGTGCATCTGATCTTGTGTTCCATGCTTGATAAATTCATCTGGAATACCTAAATGTTTCACAGGACGGGCAATATTTTGCTGGGCAAAATATTCACTGACGGCACTACCCGCACCACCAGCAATTGCGTTGTCTTCTAATGTCACAAAGTGAGTGTGCGTCTGTGCAAGCGTCGTCAATAAAGACTCGTCGAGTGGTTTCACAAAGCGCATATCGACCAGTGTGGCATCTAATTTCTCAGCGACACTGCGTGCGTTATCTAATAACGTGCCAAAGTTTAATATGGCAAGTTTATTTCCTTCACGCAGCGTATTTGCTTTACCAATCGGTAACTGCGTCATTTCAGCAGCAGGTTCAACACTTCCAGCAGAGCCGCGTGGATAACGCACTGCCGCAGGTTGATTTAGTGTGTGACCAGTGTACAGCATTTGGCGACATTCATTGAGGTCGCTCGGTGCCATAATCACTAAGTTCGGAATACAGCGCATAAAGCTTAAATCATAAGCACCTTGGTGGGTTTCTCCATCCGCTCCGACGATCCCAGCCCTATCAATGGCAAATAGTACAGGTAAGTTCTGGATTGCGACATCGTGAATTAATTGGTCATAAGCGCGTTGCAAAAAGCTTGAATAAATCGCAACCACAGGGTTTAGGCCTTCACACGCAAAACCAGCCCCTAACGTCACTGCATGCTGTTCTGCGATAGCAACATCAAAATACTGGCTCGGATGTTCCTTAGAAAAGCGCACCATGCCAGAGCCTTCTCGCATCGCTGGTGTAATGGCCATTAGCTTAGGATCTTGTTCTGCCATATCGCATAGCCAATCACCAAATACTTTTGAGAAAGTAGGGGCGCTTGGCTTACTTTTTGGTAGCTTGTGAATACTGGGGTCAAACTTAGGAACGCCGTGATAACCGATGGGATCTGCTTCTGCTGGTTGATAACCTTTGCCCTTTTGAGTTTTGACATGCAGAAGTTGCGGGCCTTTTAAGTTACGCATATTGCGCAGTGTATCCACTAACATATCGACATCATGACCATCAATGGGGCCGATATAATTAAAGCCAAGCTCTTCAAAAAAGGTCCCAGGGATCACCATACCTTTGAGATGCTCTTCTACTTTACTGGCAAGCTCTTTTACAGGTGGTACACCTGAGAGTAGCTTTTTACCACCTTCACGAATATTGGTATAAAAACTACCAGAAAGAATGCGAGCAAAATGATTGTTTAGTGCGCCGACATTTTCTGAAATAGACATTTCATTGTCGTTTAAGATAACCAGCATATCTGATTTGACGTCACCGGCATGGTTCATCGCTTCGAAAGCCATACCTGCGGTCATCGCACCATCACCAATCACGGCCACAGTTTTGCGATTTTTCCCTTCTTTTTCGGCGGCAATTGCCATAGCTAATGCAGCAGATATTGATGTGCTCGAATGTCCCACACTAAAGGTGTCATACTCACTTTCTTCTCTAAACGGAAAAGGATGCAAGCCATCTTTTTGACGAATGGTGTGCATTTGCTCTTTTCGGCCCGTGAGTATTTTATGAGGGTAAGCTTGGTGGCCAACATCCCAAACAAGTCTATCTATAGGGGTGTTATATACGTAATGAAGTGCGACAGTAAGCTCAACGGTGCCTAAACCTGACGCTAAGTGACCACTGCTTTGAGAGACAGAATCTAATAAATAGTTTCTTAGCTCAGCACTAAAATCGTTCAACTTCTGCTGCGGCAACTGCCTAAGCTGCTGAGGCTGATCAACTAATGCCAATAATGGATACTTGCTACTATCAAGAGTCATATTATTCGTAATATCCTTAGCAAACCTTGCCCAATTATATACAAAGCTTGCCGATAGTTTTATAAATTTAAAGGGAACTTGTCATTAAATAGTCATGTGTTTCAGGCGATAATCAATGGTCCCGCGCAATAATGTACTTGGCAAGCTGTGCCAGCAAGCGAGTATCAGCGTCTATACTTTCTAACGCTGTAAGTGCTTGGTCTATCAGCATTTGTGCTTTCTCTTTTGCGCCTTGCATGCCAAGTAATGCTGGGTAAGTTGATTTATTATGTTCTAAATCAGAGCCTTGCGGTTTACCTAGGGTATTTGTATCGCCCTCAATATCAAGAATGTCGTCTTGAACTTGAAATGCCAATCCAATAGCTAAGCCAAAATCCTTTAATTGACTACGTGTTAAGTCTGTAATGTTTGGAGCGCATAGTGCGCCCAACTCGATTGCACAATTGAGCAAAGCGCCGGTTTTTAATCTGTGTATATGCTCGAGCGCTTGAATACTTGTTTGCTTATCTGTTGCGGCAATGTCTAAAGCTTGGCCACCTACCATGCCTTGCAAGCCAGACGCTTTTGCAAGTGACTTAATCATCGCAACTTGTTGGATGGCAGGAACTTTGAATTGATGAGACGCGAGAAACTCAAAGGCCAAGGTTTGTAAAGAGTCACCGGCTAAAATAGCTTGCGCTTCATCAAACGCAATATGGCAGGTTGGCTTACCGCGTCTGAGGTCGTCGTCATCCATTGCGGGTAAATCGTCGTGTACAAGCGAATAGCTATGAATACACTCAACAGCAGCTGCCGCAATATGTAAATCTTTTATATCTGCACCCAGCATTTCACCGGTCACATAGACCAAGAATGGGCGCAGACGCTTACCGCCATTGCTAATAGAGTATAATGCCGCCGCTTTTGCGGTCGGATCGGTATCTAAATCTTGTTCAAAGTAGGCGCTGATTGTTTGTTCGACATCGTGTTTAGCGATGCTTAGTCTTTGATGTAATTCCACGCAATCAATCTACCTGATCAGTAAACTCGCTTGGCGCGCTTGCTTCGTCATTGGCGAGTAAAATATTGACTTTCTGTTCTGCTTGTTGAAGCTTTTGATTAGACGCTTGAGCAAGTTTGACGCCTCGTTCAAATTGCTTTAACGATTGCTCTAATGTCAGTTCACCGTGTTCCATTTCTTGAACAATGGACTCCAGCTCATTGACAGCTTCTTCAAAGCTCATATTTTCAGGTTTTTTGACCGCCATATCTTTTTTTACTCTCAAGCAAAACTTTAGGAGGACAATTTTATTGGTTATAAAGAAAGAGGTCAAAGTATCTGATAGACTTTTTACGGTCTAATGTGGAGAAATTGCTCTGTTAGTTCGGGTTAATTCTCGCAATTTAAAGGCTTTTTAATATAATTGAATTAAGTTATTGGAAAACTTGCCGATAACTCAACGTATAAGAATAACTGCGTGATAGCTCGCGAATTAATGCCTTTGGAGGGTGTGTGGATTTAGCAACCGTTATAGGTATCATTGGTGCTATAGGCCTTATTGTCATGTCTATGGTACTAAGTAGTGATGGGCAACTTGCCATGTTTTACAATACACCGTCTGTTGTTATTGTATTCGGTGGCTCAATCTTCATTGTTTTGTCTAACTTCACCCTTGCCCAGTTTTTAGGCATAGGAAAGGTCGCGGGCAAAGCCTTCATGTTTAAAATTGAAACGCCTGAAGAGCTGATTGAAAAAGCGGTAGAGCTTGCTGACTCTGCACGTAAAGGCGGTTTTCTCGCGCTTGAAGAGGCTGAAATACCAAACCCTTTTATGAGAAAGGGAGTTGATATGTTAGTCGATGGCCACGATGCAGATGTGGTCAGGGCGACATTGCAAAAAGATATTGCGCTGACTGCTAACCGACATGAGCTTGGTGCAGGTTTGTTTAAGTCGCTGGCAGATATTGCACCAGCGATGGGCATGATTGGTACGCTGATTGGTCTTGTTGCGATGTTGTCAAACATGGATGATCCAAAAGCAATCGGTCCAGCAATGGCTGTTGCACTTCTAACGACGTTATATGGTGCCTTTTTAGCGAACGTTGTTGCCATTCCAATCCAAGTGAAGCTTGAACTCAGAAAAGATGAAGAAGAAAGAAATCAACGCCTTATTTTAGATGCCATTTTGGGTATTCAAGATGGTCAAAACCCAAAGGTGATTGAAGGTATTTTGAAAAACTACCTGCCAGAGTCTAAACGTGGTGATGGTGGTGAGGAGTAACTGATGTCAGACGAGAACGAATGTAAATGCCCGCCCCCTGGGTTACCTGCATGGATGGGGACATTTGCAGATCTGATGTCATTGCTGATGTGTTTCTTCGTTCTACTATTGGCGTTTTCTGAGATGGATGTTCTGAAGTTTAAGCAAATTGCAGGTTCAATGAAGTTTGCTTTTGGTGTACAGAATAAAATTGAAGTAAAAGACATCCCAAAGGGGACCAGTGTTATCGCCATGGAGTTTACTCCAGGTAAGCCAGAACCGACTCCGATTGAAACTATCCAACAGCAGACTGTGGAAATGACACAGCAAATGTTAGAATTCCAAGCTGGGGAAGAGAGCTCAGCCGGTGGTCGTCAAGAGCAACGTGGTAATAAGCGAGGCGGTGAATCAGCCAGTACAGCGCAAGAACAGTCAATGACCCAAGCCGTCTCGGCAGCTGATCAAGAACAGGTCAATGAGCTGGTAAAGAAAATTTCTCAACAGCTAGAAAAGCAAATTATGGATGGGGCAATTGAGCTAGAGTCTCTTGGCCAACAAATTATCATTCGCATCCAAGAAAATGGCTCATTTCCATCGGGCAGTGCTTTTTTACAGCCTAAGTTTAAACCGGTAATACATGATATTGCTGAGTTACTCAAAGATGTCCCTGGCGAGATCACTGTGTCAGGACATACAGATGATTTCCAAGTATCTAATGAACTGTATTTCAACAATTGGGATTTATCAGCGACCCGAGCGGTTGCGGTTGCCAGTGAGATGCAAACCGTTAGCGGCTTTGATAAAAATAGAATGGTCGTAGTGGGCCATGCAGATACTAGGCCCTTAGTACCAAATGCTAACGACACAGATAGAAAACGAAATCGGCGTGTTGAAATCTCTATTTTACAAGGTAAAGCGAAAGAGTCTGATCCTATTGAAGTTAGAAGGGAAAATAACTAGAAAAGATTGCGTCGAGCAGCGTTTTGGGCTAACGTACTAAAGCTTTTAGTTTTTTATTATAAGGGAGTTTTTTATGTCTAAATTATATAAATTTGCCGATATGCCTGGTGGTAATGGAACTGGCAGCGATGGTGGTAATGGTGAAGAAAAATAACTTTTTCGCCTGATTAAGTGAGCTAACGTGTTCAAAAGCGATCTAGTTACTTATTTGAACAGTGATGAGTTTCATAATACATTTATCACTGTTCTTGATGACTCTCTAACACTGCTTGCCTTTGTTGCATGCTGTATCTTTATTGTTATTAAGGATAAAGCTGCATTCCGCTATTCTTTTCTCTGTCTTGTTTTTTATGTCGTCGGGAACTTTACATACGGGCCCATATTGTCGTTTGATAGCGGCATTGTTTATCGGTATATCTTTTGGGCGCTGAATGATATTGTATTCATTGCCATCGTTGCTTACTGGGCTTTAAAAGACAAGATGTATATGTGGCAAAGTATCATGGTGCAATTAGTCGTTTTACCGGCACCAGTATTACAGCTTTTCCGTCTGGTCGATAGACATCTTATGGACCTGAGTTACTCAACGTATTTATATAAATCAGTATTACCCATTGTAAATACAGTGACAATTGTTCTTTGTTTTGCTCCATTAATTTGGCACTTTAGCCAGAAAATCAAATGGAAAAATGGCTCATTGAATCATTAAAGAATGAGCCTTTTCGTTTGTTAGCTGGTTAGAGTTTAATACCAGTTAATGTTAGCTCGGCATCCTGTGCGTTAAACTGCAATCCACCCCAAATTTCAACAATGAATTTATTACCTGACTGATCTGGCAATATTGCTTTGGTCTGCTCAAATGTACACTGCTCCAGTCCGGTCAGTTGGCTAATTCCTACAGATAAGCAATGCAACTCAGTGTCTAACCCTACCTGGACTTCTTCGCAATAAGCCTGATCAAGTTGCTGTTGTGCACTCATCACAACGGGCTGCATTTTTAACGTTAAATCGAAAGTTGATTTATTGCATGCCAAAGTGATTGTGCTTGTATTTGTACTGTCTTCACCGAATGTAATGAGGTTATTATTTTGATCTCGGTAATGGATAGTAAAATTAACCGAGTCGATGGGTTGGCTGAGCGTCTCTGGGCGCCCTTTGTTACGCCAATCTTTTAGAGAGCTTACCTCTGGTAGTGCTGTTTTAAAGATAAGCTCTGGAGAATAATAAACTAATTCGCCTTGTTTAAAAGAAGCGTTACTGTCCCCTTGCCAAGCTTGTGCGCTGCCAGAGCCAAAGATATTAGCAGCTAATACACACTGGGAAACATCGGATGAAATGGTATGTGTCGCACCTAGTGAGTTTTTATCGGCATAGACTCTAAACTCAGGTTTAGACTGCAAAGCATCGCTACTTGATTGCCAAAATACGCTGTTAAATTCGAGTTTGTTGATTGAGCGTTCAGCAGAAAATTCTGTTCCACAATCTTGTGATGTGCTTGCGCTGGTGGGGGGATTATCTTGCGCAGTATTATTCTTTTTCAGTGGCGTACCATTCTCACTGCCACACGCACTCAACAGCAGTAAAGGCACAACTGCCAATGTAACCTTGTTCATAATTAACTCCTTGGTAAGTGAGCTAATTATATTCATAAGTCGATTTTGAAAGCGACAAATGAATTGTAAAAAGTAGTAGTGATGAAATGTGATGATGCCCTAGCGTATGCAACGTGCTTGATCTAGGGCATATGCGTGGTGTTAACCGAGTGAAGGGATCAGGCCAAACATTTGAAGACCCTGTGCAGAGATGATAAGCACACCACATAAACCAGCGCAAAGGAGACCAAAGTTGCCACCTTGTACCTGATAGCCTGAATGTTGATTCTTTCGCTGTTGCCAAACCATAGCGACAGGTAAAAATACTGCTAATACAACCAACGCAATGGCAGCATAGCCGAGTGCCATAATAAACCCTTGAGGGTAAAATATGGCAAAACCCAGAGGCGGTGTAAACGTGATTAAAGCGGTTTTTACTCTATCTCGTCCAGAGCCTTGTTGTTTGAAGGCATCAGCAAAAAAGTCAAATAAGCCAAGACTCACGCCTAAAAAAGAAGTTGCAAGCGCAAGATCTGCAAAAATGGTGACAAAGGTGTGTACTTGACTGCTATGTGCGATATTGGAAATAGCGTTGACAAACCCTGGTAAACCGGCGCTTTGTACTAAGGCCTCTTGTGCCATAACGCCTTGGCTTAATAATTGCCAAAAGATGTATATGACCAATGGTAAAGAAGCACCAGCTATCATCACACGGCGTAATGTTTTGATGTCCAAGCCTACGTACTTGACGATAGAGGGAATGGAGCCGTGAAACCCAAATGAAGTAAAAATAACAGGAATAGCCGATAAGATAAGGCCTTGCTCCATTGGCATGTTCAATAAGTGTTGGCCATGTACATAAGGCGTCAGTACGAAGAATAAACTAGCAAGTACAATAATTTTAATAGTAAACAGGACGCGGTTGAGTTTGTCGACTGTGCTCGTGCCGAGTGCGACAATGGTGGCGACTGTGAGCGCTAAAACCACAGAACCGACTTGTGGTGCGATATCCATACCCGTTGCGGCAGAGAGCTTCTCTTGTAGTTGAGCACCACCACCGGCAATATAGGCAGCACATAACGCATAAAATAGAAATATCATCGAAAAATTTGCGATGTATTGACCTTTTTTACCCAAGATCTGTTTTGCTAATGTATTGAGTGTGGCTTCTTTATTTGCGAATTGGTGTACTTCGAGCATAAGCAGGGCGGTGTAGGTCATGAGCAACCAAGTTGCAATGATCAAAATGAGTGATGTTGAAAACCCAAGTCCTGCCGATGCGATAGGCAATGCTAGCATCCCTGCGCCAATCGTTGTACCAGCCACGATGAGCATGCTGCCTAGCGTTTTATTATTAAGCACAAATTGCCCCTATATTTGTGAGAGAAACAGGCACAATATACCGCTCTGCTAAAAATTGAAATAGTTTTGCTGCAAATCAAAGTGAAAGTTTGTAATTTATGTCTTACAAAGGTTAATTTTGTTTACGGATAATGCAATAAGCTTGTTTCAGAAAGTGTCAATTATCATCAAGTTGACCTTGATAAGTCGCAGAACATAAAAAAGCCAGCATACGCTGGCTTCTCAATATATCGTTTTAGATGCGTTAATTATGCATCATCTTCAACTAATGTCATCAGTGACGTATTGCCACCAGATGCGGTTGTATCGATACTGATTGTTTTTTCGGTAACTAAGCGACCTAGTAACGTATCGTAGTACTCAGCGCTGATCACTGGCAAGATAGCGCCACTGCGTGCAGCAAGCTGTGTACTGACATAGCCTTTACGCTCACAGCCATTACCAACCACGGCACCTGCTAGGTGCTCATGGGCTAAGATTGCAGGTAGTTGATTTAGCTTAGCAACTTGCAGTACGCCTTCAGCAATGCCACTGCTTAGTAGCTTGTCTCTAAACGCAATCGCTTCTTCATGGAACAAGTCAGAAACAACCGTAATAACCGTGTTACCAGCTGCCAGTGCCGTGATCACAGAGAGTACCCAGAAGTTGAAAGAGGTGTCTTTATCTGCGTAACACACGACACAACCACGGGATTCATAGCGCAATGTATTTGACTCACCCGTTGGTCCTGGCAGTTCAATCACAGTATCTAAACGCTTTTCAACACGGATAAGTTGCTCACGCGCATCCGCTAATGTTTTGTTTAAATCATCAGCAAGCTGATCTAGGATCTCCACTTTAGCCAGTTTAGCCAGTAGCTGACGTACCGCTGAAACACGGTCGTTTAATGGCATTGCACGCCAAGCTTTCTCATCACGCTTAGATAGCGACATCATGCGTGATACTTGTTCTTGTGCACCTTGGTAAGCTGTGATCTCCTCGTTATCTACTTTAACGTTAGTTGTTTGGATGTTTTGCTCTGCTTGGTTCTCTTTGACCAAACGGGCAATGTAGTTTGGACCACCTGCCTTTGGACCTGTACCAGATAGACCACGACCACCGAACGGCTGCACACCGACTACGGCACCGATCATGTTACGGTTGACGTAGATGTTACCGGCACGAGATAGCTTAGCAAGATATTCTGCTCGCTCTTCGATACGTGTGTGGATACCCATGGTTAGACCAAAGCCAGTGCTGTTGACTTGGTCAATCACATTATCGATATCACTGCCTTTAAAGCGGATCACGTGTACACATGGACCGAATACTTCTTTTTTCAGCACTGACAAGTCGCTGATCTCGTATAAGCGTGGCGCAAAGAAGAAGTGACCATTATCACCCATATCTGGTAGTGAACACTCATAATGAAGTGTTGCATTACCTTTTAGGTATTCAACGTGCTCATTGAGTGCGTTCAACGCTTTCTGGTCAATCACTGGGCCCACATCAGTAGACAGGTGTGCAGGGTTGCCAATATGAAGCTCTTGCATTGCACCTTTGATCATGTTGATCACTTTGTCTGCGATCTCTTCTTGTACAAACAGTACTCGTAGTGCAGAACAGCGCTGACCAGCACTTTGGAAACCTGAAGAGATAACGTCATCAACAACCTGCTCGGGCAGTGCTGTTGAGTCAACGATCATACAGTTTTGACCACCCGTTTCTGCGATCAGTGGAACTTGATCGCCACCGCGCTCAGCCAATGTTTGTGAAATACGTGTGCCCGTTTCAGTAGAACCTGTGAACATGACTGTTTGGATACGTGTATCAGGAACGATGTGCTTACCAACTTCACTACCGCGAGCAATAACAGGCTGTACGATACCTTTTGGTAATCCGACTTCTTCCATTAGCTCAATGGTGCGAAGCGCAACTAGTGATGTTTGCTCAGCAGGTTTTGCGATAACAGTGTTACCAGTAACGATAGCAGCAGCAACCTGACCTAGGAAGATTGCCAGTGGGAAGTTCCAAGGGCTGATACATAAGATCACACCGCGTGGGCTAAAGCGCTCATCCAGTGCAAGCTCTTCTGCTTTTGCTGCGTAGTAACGACAGAAATCAACTGCTTCACGGACTTCATCGATGCCATCTTGGGTGATTTTACCCGCTTCTTTGATACACATCGCAATAAGTTCGTCACGATGACGCTCAAGTGCATCACCCGTACGGCGCAGAATTTCAGCACGCTCGCTCACTGGTGTTTGTGACCAAGTGGCAAAAGCGGCTTCTGCGCTAGCAACAAGTTGTTGCATCTCTTGTGCGTCTTGGTGACGGATAGAGCCAACAACTTCGCTGTGGTTTGCTGGGTTCAATACTGCTTCGTGGCCTTCAGGTACATCCGCTGCAGTGATCAGGTTATCATCAACCCACTGTTGTAAGTTGTTACGCATTGGCGTGATGTGGTTGATATTGGTTAAATCTAGCCCTTTAGAGTTGTTGCGCTCTTCGCCATATAGGTCGATAGGCATTGTGATCTGCATGTTGCGCTTGTGCTTAACACGTTGGATCTTTTCAACCGGATCTTCAAGTAGTGACTCAACAGGCATAGACTCATCAACTATCGCGTTTACGAATGACGAGTTTGCGCCGTTTTCAAGTAAACGACGAACAAGGTAAGCAAGTAAGTCTTCATGCTGACCAACAGGTGCGTATACGCGACACTGTACTTTATCTTCTGTTACTACCTGGTTGTACAGTGAGTCACCCATGCCGTGTAGACACTGGAACTCAAAGTTATTGAATTCGCCATTGGCAAGTTCAAGGATAGTCGCCGCAGAATAAGCGTTGTGCGTTGCAAACTGAGGGAAGATCACATCGCGTGCATTCATTAGTTTGATAGCACATGCTTTATATGAAACATCAGTCGTTGCTTTACGTGTAAATACAGGGAAGTCTTCAAGACCATCAGTTTGCGTCAGCTTAACTTCAGTATCCCAGTAAGCCCCTTTTACAAGACGAACCATCATCTTGCGACCAACACGACGACATAGCGCTTCAAGCCAGTCAATCACCCAAATAGCACGTTTTTGGTATGCTTGTACTGCAAGACCAAAGCCATTCCAGTTACCTAGTGCATCATCAGAGAACACCGCTTCAATGATATCGAGTGAGATATCTAAACGGTCAGCTTCTTCCGCATCTACTGTGAAGTTAATGTCATACTGCTTTGCTGCAAGTGCCAGTTCTTTAAGCTTAGGTACAAGCTCTGCAATCACACGGTCGCGGTGCGTAAATTCATAACGTGGGTGGATAGCAGATAGTTTTACAGATATGCCCGGGCTCTTAATTGGACCACGGCCATTAGCTGCTTTACCAATCACGTGGATAGCCGTCATGTAGCTGTTGAAGTAACGCTCGGCGTCAGCCATGGTGCGTGCGCCTTCACCTAGCATGTCGTATGAGTATGCGTAGCCTGTGGCTTCCTTTTCTTTGGCACGCTCAAGCGCCGCTTCAATCGTGGTGCCCATAACAAACTGCTGGCCCATGATCTTCATTGCATATTGCACTGATTTACGAATAGCAGGCTCACCAATGCGGCCCATAGTGCGCTTTAATAAACCAAATTGCTCTTCTTTATTCTTATCAGCATAGTTAACCATTTTACCGGTTAATAGTAGGCCCCAGCTTGACGCATTGACGAATAGTGAATCACTATTGCCTAAGTGCGAGCTCCAGTCACCTTTGCTAAGCTTATCGCGAATTAACATGTCTTGCGTTTGTGCATCCGGCACACGTAACAGTGCCTCTGCCAAACACATGAGTACAACACCTTCTTCGGAAGACAGTGAGTACTCTTCTAGTAATGCGTCTACACCGCCTTGACCGTGCTGGTCTTTACGGATATTTAGTACCATTTGACGAGCACGTTCCCATGCACGAGTACGGGCAGAAACACCGACCTCAGCCAATGGTAAAATGTGATCGATAACAGTTTCTTCATCAATGCGGTAGAAGTCACGGATCTTTTGACGGATCGGACACTGGGTTGTTAAGTCGCCTTGAAATAGCATAGGTTAAACCCTCTATTGAAAACCTAAATACTACAGAAAGCATAGCCAAAGGCTGGAATTGCTTTCTTGCCTCATTATTTAAATGAAGGCTGCGTAATTTTGCGGTGGTTAAATTTTAGCCCCTTTGTTCGTAGAAACAAACATCATAAAAAAGGGACATCCATAATAATTTTCGAGCATTGTATAGAAAGTGCAGCAGAATGTGCTGTCTTATTTTTTTGAATTACGGTAAATTTGAGTGAGATTAGACCTTCTTGCAGAATTTTATACTGTATGACCACTTCAATAAAAACACGTATCTTAGATAGGATCGACCATGCAATTTTAGAGGAATTGCAAAAAAATGGCCGAATTTCAAATGTTAACTTGGCAAAAGCTGTCAATTTAAGCCCCAGCCCCTGCTTAGATAGGGTGAAGAAGCTAGAGTCAGAAGGCTATATAGAAGGTTACACCGCAAGATTAAATGCTGAGAAGCTAGGGCAGCAGTTGGTCGCCCATGTTGAGATAACACTAAAAAGTTCAACAGAGTCTGTATTTGAAACCTTTAAACAGCATGTTTTAGAGATCCCCCATGTGGTTGCATGTGACATGGTCGCAGGAGGGTTTGATTATTTACTAAAAATAAGGGTCTCTGATATGCATCAGTATCGTGAGGTGCTTGGGCAAATAGTCGAAATTCCGGGTGTTGGCACAAACCATACTTATATGGTGATTGAACATGTAAAAGAAGATGTAGGGGTGACAATTCTACCAAAAAATTAACATTGAATGGTGTTTTACACACCTTTCTAGTTATTTTTCCGTACGTGATATCCTGCTTGTTATGTTGATATTTATTGCATGACTGGTCAGTCCAATTAATTTTAAGTCACTAATTTAGTGAAAAAATATTGGATTTTATAATTCTTTTCATTCACATTTTTTAAGAAAAATAAATTACACGACATTACAAATGGGCGCTTTTTCGCAGTTCCTTAATTTAGATCAACAAATATTTAACTGTTGTAAAAAATAGGTTTTTATTGGCAGTTTTTTACCCTAGGCTGGCAGAATATTTGGCAATGAAAGGTAAAAAAATGACAACAGCGACGCGTACAAAGGATATTACGCCTTTAGACTCAATTACATTTCAAATTCTCATAGATGAACAGCCTATCACCGCTTGTGAAGGTGAAACTGTCCTATCGGTATTACAGGCAGCAAATATTAAGCAAGTTTGTGAAAATGACAGAAAAGTGATCACCGGTGGGTACTGTGCAATGGGCGTTTGCCATTGCTGCCATGTCAAAGTGAATAAACGATACAAGCAAAGAGCATGTCAGACCTTAGTGGAGCCTAACATGCAGGTCGAAACTTTGAGTAACCGTTTTAAAGATGTGGGGATTGATCATGAAAAAGTCTAATCCTGTTGTAATTGTGGGAGGTGGGCCTTCGGGGACGGCAGCGGCGGCTATGTTGGGCAAGTACCAAATTCCATCGATTATCATTGATGAGACTTCTAAAATAGGGGGCGTTATATACCGTGGGCCACTTAGAAATACAGCTACCCTGCCGCATTTGGACGATAATTTACAGCGTGCTATGAGTGCACTGCGTACTCGTTATGAAAAGCACAAATCATTTATTGAACTTAAGTTACAAACCCGTGTACTCGGCCCTGAGGGTAAACAGCATTTGTTACTCAGTGAAGGCGGAGGGCTGACAACCCAAAAGTATAACGATTTGATTTTAGCAACAGGCTGTCATGAACGCAGTGTGCCCTTTCCTGGCTGGCAGTTGCCGGGAGTCATTTTGCTAGGTGGTGTGCAACTACAGATTAAAAGCGGTTTAGTAAAGCCTGGCAGCAAAATGGCGCTATTGGGCACAGGTCCATTGCTGCCCTTGGTGGCGTGTCAGCTGCATAAAGCGGGCGTTGATGTGGTGGGAGTGTACGAAGCGAGCGCCTTCAACAAGCTAGCCAAAGAAGCGGTGGCCTTATTACATAAACCCAAATTGACGCTCAATGGCTTAAGTATGATGAGCTACTTGAAAAAGCATCA
Organism: Pseudoalteromonas luteoviolacea CPMOR-1; assembly: GCF_001625685.1. Classification (GTDB taxonomy): domain Bacteria; phylum Pseudomonadota; class Gammaproteobacteria; order Enterobacterales; family Alteromonadaceae; genus Pseudoalteromonas; species Pseudoalteromonas luteoviolacea_K. The sequence continues at coordinate 35,944 of NZ_AUYC01000033.1, forward strand.
AATTCCTTTTCACTATGGCCACGGTATTGTGAGTGCGCAAGGGGATAAATACCTAGAGCAAGTATTTGTCGCGCCATATGATGAGCAATGGCGTCCTAATATGAATCAGGCTAAGCCATTAGATGTGGATGCGATTGGCGTCGGCTATGGCTTTGTTGCGCGTACTCAGCTTGCGATGTTACTTGGTATTGAGCATGATTATTCTAAAGTAAGTGGTTACATACCCAAGCTTGATGGTAGTTATCAAAGTAGTCAAAAAAATACGTATGTGGTCGGGGATAGCAGCGGGTTGTTAGGCGCCGATGCCGCGATTTGCGAAGGGCAGATAGCAGCGTTACATATTGTACATCAACGTGGCCTGCTAGAGAGTGCTGTTATGCAAAAAGAAAAGCGCAAAATAGAGCGCAAGCATGCACGTATCAAGCGTTTCCGATTTGGCTTTGACCGTTTTAGTTCCCGTCAAACGGGTTTATTGGATTTACCTCAAGACGATACGGTTGTGTGCCGCTGTGAACAGGCGACCAAGAAGCAACTCACCGATGCCATCGCTGAGGGGGTAAAAGACATGACAACACTTAAAATGCGCACTCGGATAGGTATGGGTGATTGTCAGGGGAAAACGTGTAGTAGCTACGCCCTAGATTTACTTCATCAGGCAGGGCATGACAAAAATACAGGGGTCATAAAACCTCGATTCCCACTTGATCCTATCCCTTTTACTTTTATGGAAGAAAACTTAAATGAACAAGTATGATGTTGTTATTGCTGGTGGCGGTGCTGTGGGTGCTGCGTGTGCTTACTTTTTAAGTCGTGACACGGATTTGAAGATTGCGTTGGTTGATATCAAAAAGCCTGGTAATGCATCGAGGGCGTCAGCCGGTGGATTATGGGCTATTGGTGAGTCAGTGGGGCTCGGCTGCGGTGTTATATTTTTTAAAACTTTGTCTAAGCTGCACAGTGAAGCCAAAGGTGAAGAAGTGCCAACCATGCGTCCGCACCAATTACCAGAGTGTTTTTTTGAATTTGCACTCAAATCCAATGCTATGTATCCAGGCCTATATGAAGAACTGCGTACTAAGCATGGTGTTGATTTTAAATTTGAACGTACTGGGCTCAAGTTTATTATGTATAACCGTGAAGATGAGTTGTATGCCGACCAAATTGTCAGTGGTATTCCTCATTTAAGCGATCAGATCCGTTGGTTGAGTGCTGAACAATTAAGAGCTGAGGAGCCTTATGTCACGCCAGATGCCATTGGTGCGATTGACTTTATTTGCGATCACCAAGTGAATCCATATCGTTTGGTTGAAGCATATACTGAAGCTGCAAGGCAAAATGGTGTTGAGCTGTTCTTAAATACTGAAATACAGTCAGTATTGAAAGAGGGAAATCGAGTGATGGGCTTGCAAACCGATGCAGGAGAATTGCGCTCTGATACGCTCGTTAATGCAACGGGGGCATGGGCTAATGGGCTGTATAAACAGGCGACAGGCAAAGATATGCCCGTTTATCCGGTAAAAGGGCAAATTGTGTTGTCTGAACGTATGCCAAAGATTATGAATGGTTGTATTAGCACCAGTGATTGTTATATCGCGCAAAAAGACAATGGAGAGATCTTGATAGGCTCGTCCACGGAAGAAAAAGGGTTCGATACCACCAATAGCCTAGATAAGATCCAAGAATTATCCCGTGGGGCAATGAAGTGCTTACCGATTCTCAATGAGTCTAATATCAAGCGTTGTTGGGCTGGACTTAGACCAGGCACGCCTGATGAGCTGCCTATTTTAGGTAAAGTGTCTGGTGTTGAAGGGTATCTTAATGCATGTGGTCATTTCAGGACGGGGATTTTGACGTCGGCTATTACAGGTAAATTGATAACAGAACTTGTCACCAATCAGCCTACTTCAATTGATTTGACACCATTTAATGTCAGTCGTTTTGATAACGATCCCGCATAACTAAACCTATCTTAGTGATGACTCACGCTGCTATGTGAGTCATATATTCGACAATTTACATTTTGTGACGATTTTTCAGTTTAATTTGGTGGGTATTTTTGTGCTTTTTATCGCATCAACCTGACTTTATGAGTGAAATTGTTATCATGTAACAGTCAAATTTATATACGAGATAATAATGAAAATTAAGCACTTGTTTGCAGCGATGGCTGCTGTGCTTGGGCCGCTAGCAAGCCCTTTAGCGAGCGCCTACAGCACTGAAGATACCCGTTTATTACGATTCCCTGATATCCATAAAGAGCACGTTACTTTTGTGTACTCTGGCGATATCTATGTTGCGAATACAAATACAGGCAAAAGTACGCGTTTAACGGATCATGTTGGTTTCGAAACTTTCCCTAAGTTTTCACCTGATGGTGAAAAAATCGCTTTTGCCGCTGAATATAACGGTAGCCGTCAAATCTATGTGATTAATCGTGATGGCTCAGGTCTAAAGCAACTGACTTATTATAATGATGTCGGTCCTATGCCGCCTCGTGGTGGTTTTGATTACCGTGTATTAGACTGGACACCAGATGGCAAGCATATTGTTTTCCGTGCTAACCGTACACCTTGGGGCAAACGCATGGGCCGCCCTTATATGGTACCGGTAGAAGGTGGCCTTGAGCAGCCTCTTGCCATTCCTGAAGGTGGCGGCGGTATGCTGTCGGGTGATGGTAGTAAGTTTGTATACACGCCAATTGATCGTGAGTTCCGTACTTGGAAGCGTTCACGTGGTGGTCGTGCGCAAGATGTATGGGTCTATGATTTAGACAAGAATACGTCTAAGCAATTAACGACACACCGTGCAACTGATCAGCAGCCAACTTGGGTGAATGACAGCATTTACTTTGTCTCTGATAGAGATTACACACTTAACCTTTACAAATATCGTGAAGGCAAAAAGCCAGTTAAGATGACGGACCATAAAGAGTTTGATGTATTGTGGCCATCAGCAGGTCCTGACTCAATCGTTTATGAAAACGGTGGTTACTTATATCGCTTCAATGAAGCAAATAAAATGACCGAAAAGCTGACTATCAATGTCGATGGTGTACGTAAGTCGGCACTGCCTTACACTAAAAATGTGAGCAAGTTCATTGATTCAATGGATATCTCACACGATGGCAAACGTGCGGTATTTACCGCCCGTGGTGAGATATTCTCAGTACCGGTGAAAAATGGCCCAACACGTAATTTGTCACATACACCAGCGGGTCGTGAAATCGCAGCAACTTGGTCGCCAAATGCGCGTTATGTTGCTTACTTAAGTGATGCAACGGGCGAGTATGAGATCTACATAAAAGATCGTGCCAATAACAATGCGGTGAAGCAGTTAACTAACAATGGCACAATTTGGCGTTTCGATCCTATCTGGTCTCCAGATAATACCAAGCTATTGTTTGCAGACAAAGACCATATTATTTGGTGGTTGGATGTTGAGAGCGGCAAGTTACACAAGATTGACCGTGGTCTGCACGATGAGCGCAGCATTACACAATATACTTGGTCACCAAACAGCAAAGATTTAGTCTTTGTTAAGAATAACCAAAACCGTTATTCATCACTTTGGCACTATAACGTTGAGTCTCAAAAGTTAAGCCGCTTAACAGACGATATGACGTCTGAGTCAAACCCAACGTTCTCTGAAGATGGCCAGTACATTTACTTCACTTCGGAGCGTGACTTTAATTTAGCATTTAGCTCGTATGAGTTTGATTATCTATTTAATAAAGCGACACGTATTTACTCGGTAGCGGTGAACGATAGCATTCAACCTATCAATACGTTACAAAGTGATGAGACACAAATTGTCGGTGACGATAAAGGGTCAGAAGAGAAGACAGAGCTGGACACCAGCATCCAAGTCGACGGCTTTATGGATCGCGTCGTCTCATTACCTGCACCTGCTGGCAATTATTCATCACTGACTGGCGTGAAAGGCGGCGTGTTAACACTGAGCGGCGGCGCACTGAAGCTGGTTGAAAACAAGGCTGATGGCAAAGTTAAAACTGTCGCAAAAGGTGTGAGCGAGTATAAAGTCTCTGCTAATCGTGAGCATGTCATTGCACGTGCAGGCAGCAAGTACAGTGTGATCAAACCACAAGCGAAGCAAGATCTGAAAGCGAATCAACTTGATCTTAGTAAAATGAACTTGAAGATTGATCCTCGTGTTGAGTGGTCACAAATGTACACTGAAGGTTGGCGTACATTGCGTGATTGGTTCTATGACGCAAATCACCACGGTCAAGACTGGGATGCAATCTTGAAGCGCTACCAACCTATGGCCGATGCAGCAGCGCACCGCACAGACATTGACTATGTGTTGAGTGAAATTGCTGGTGAAATCAATGCAGGCCACATTTATGTGCAATCAGGTGATGAGCCAAAAGGCGAGCGTAAAAAGCATGGCCTACTAGGTGCTGAAGTGGCAAGCCACCCTTCTGGTTTTGTCACGCTCAAGCATATCTTTAAAGGCGAAAACTGGCACGAAGACTTCCGCTCTCCACTGGATGAAACGGGTGTACGTGCAAGTGAAGGTGATTTCATCTTGGCGGTTAATGGTCGCAACGTAAATGAAGTCAGTAACTTCTATGAGCTACTAGAAAATACGCAAGGCGAGCAAGTTGAGCTTATTCTAAGCAAATCAACAAGCTTTGATGATAGCTGGAAAGTAACTGTTAAGCCGGTGAAGAGTGAAATCGGTCTACGTTACTTACAGTGGGTTGAAACGCGTAAAGCCTATGTTGATGAGTTATCTGGCGGACGTATTGGCTATGTTCATTTGCCAAACACGGCATACGAAGGTAACCGTTCGATGTTCAAAAACTTTATGCCGCAAACGACTAAAGATGCCCTGATCATTGACGACCGCTATAACGGTGGTGGCTTTATTCCTGAGCACGTGATCACGTGGTTAGCACGTAAGCCTTTAAACTATTGGAAGCGTCGTGGTGTGACACCAACGAAAACGCCTCAGTTTGCTCATGATGGACCAAAAGCCATGCTGATCAATGGCTACTCAAGCTCAGGTGGTGATGCTATTCCTTACTACTTCCGTCAAGCGGGTCTAGGTAAGTTGATCGGGACTCGTACTTGGGGTGGCTTAATTGGTATCTCTGGTAATCCATACTTAGTTGACGGTGGTCAGGTGATTGCGGCGACATTCCGTATTCTTGATAATGACGGCAACTGGATCATCGAAAATGAAGGGGTTGTACCAGATATCGAAGTGATTGATCGCCCTGAGCTTATCCAAGCAGGTCAAGATCCGTCTGTAGAGCGTGCGGTGAAAGAGCTACTAAAAGAGCTTGATGAAAACCCTAAAAAGAAACTTGTTGTGCCACCGGCACCGACTAAGTTTATTGACTAAATAGATGCAATGTTAAAAAAGGAGCTGAAAGGCTCCTTTTTTATTTTCGGTCAGATGAATAAATATCAGAACAAGTAATTAAATTATTTAACGACAGTGTTTACTCATCTTCTCAAAAGCAGTCTGTTACTTTATGTGGTATTTTTAATATTGATACATAATTATTTTCTAGTTTATTGAATAAGGATTTCGATAAGGCGCAGATATGAGAGTTGTATTGAGCACCGTTAGGAGGCGAGGTATTGATGCTTTAACGAAGTGCAAGCATACGCAGCAAGTTAAAGAAGGCATCATTGAGATAAAGAACTTAGATATGGATGTCCTCATACCATGTCGCTTTACAGGTAGAGCGCTTACCCAGTTACTTTGAGCTGTGTAGATGATCATATTATAACAGAGTTAACAACAAGCCGCTTGATGCGGCTCGTGTGAAAAATAGCGATTAGAATGTCGCGTACTTTGCTTGAATATAGATGTTTTCGCCTTCGTTATCACCACAGATACCATGGAACTGAATCGGGGTATTGGTTGTTTTAGAATGCATAGCGAGATCAAACATACGCTCAGCACCAGGTGAGCTTGCTGGAATATATGCGTAAATTGCAGTTGGGCAACCTTGCGCTTCCCACGTTGTATTGGAGCCATTTTTGTCAGCTTCATTACTGTCTACTGACGCGAAGTAATAGTAAGCGTTACCGTGATATACTTCGACACGTACTTCCTTTACTACCTTATCGGCTGTTATAACGGTTGTTGATTGTGCTTGAGATAAACTCGAGAACAAAACAAGAGAAGCAGCTAAAGCTAATTTTTTCATATTAATTTCCTTTGTTTATTAAAGAAAATTATTCTATTTGAAAAATATTGCTTTTAAATAGTGATAATTTATTAAATTATGTTTTTCGTTGTTTTTATTATTTTTTTAATAAAAATATTTAAGCCGTTTTTATGTTTTTTATGAAGGGTTTTAAAAGGATATTTTTACTTAAGTTTAGCAGTACGTTAGCGAACTCATTCACGCATCGATAAAGACTTTAAATGGAGGGCTATGTTAGGTTATACACTAGATGGTGAGTTTGATGCTTTGTTTTTTTATCGTCTTTTGGAATTTTATTCCTGCTGTGAATGCATTATTGCTACGGTATGAGTGCACTTTAGTGTGTGAATATATTCATCAGAACGACTGGCATAGCAGGTTTATATTAAGGAGTACATATGAAAGTTGTATTGATCACGGGTGGCAGTCGAGGTATTGGTGCTGCAGCAGCAAAGAAGCTTGCGCAGCAAGGGTATGCTGTTGCCATTAACTATAAATCAAATCACCAAGCTGCCGAGCAGGTACAAAATGATATCTTATCTGCTGGTGGTAAAGCCGCGCTTTTTCAGGCTGATGTGAGTGATGAGCAACAAGTGGTCGAGCTGTTTCAAACTGTGCATACGCACTTTGGTCCTGTCACTCATTTAGTCAACAATGCCGGTGTCTTGACCAGGCAAATGCGGGTCGAAGAAATGACTGCTGAGCGTATTAATTGGATGCTAACGCAAAATGTGACGCCATATTTTATCTGTGCACGTGAGGCGATTAAGCATATGCGCCAGAGTAATACACGCCAGCAATGTGCCATTGTAAATGTGTCATCGGCAGCATCTTATTTGGGCGGTGCGAATGAGTATGTGGACTATGCAGCGTCAAAAGGCGCCATCGATAGCTTTACGAAAGGTTTATCTTTGGAACTGGCAGCAGAGGGAATACGCGTCAATGGTGTACGTCCAGGTTGTATTTATACCGATATTCATGCGGATGGTGGTGAACCTAATCGTGTGGATAGAGTATCAGACTTGTTACCACTAAAACGCGGGGGTACCAGCGTAGAAGTCGCTAACGCAATTGCCTGGTTGCTATCAGATGAAGCAAGTTATGCAACAGGCACGTTTATTGATTTAGCTGGTGGTCTGTGAGCCTCTTTATCGCCGAGTTGTATTTTACTGAAAAGGAGCTAAAAAAGCGCTAGATGTAAGCGCTTTATTACTTTGCAAGATAGCTTGTTTAGAACTTACGGCGGTTAATTGAGAATGTTACCGCAGCATCACCTGTGTTTAAGTTGAAAGATGTTAGCTTGCCAGAACATACCGCTTTATCACGGTATGAGCCGCCTTCACTTTCTGCAATGACTTCTTGCGGAAGCATTTTGCCGCTTCTGTAGTCTTTCATGATAACAAAACGGAAGTGACATCTTGGTGAGATTGAACTTGTACCGAAGCTATACTCCAAGTCTACCAAACGTACGACTGTAGGGTAGTTACTTTGTACGTCAAAGCGTTCTGAAGAATTTGCGCGAATCGTACTTGCTGGAGTTGGGTAGTAATTCGAAGTTTGCACATCTTTACTGGTTAATACGACTTCTCCACTGCGATAATCATTTTCAACAGTCACTTGAATATTTGCTAGCGCTGCATGACTTAAAAGGGCGGATGCGACTAAAATACCTTTTTTCAACATTAATAATTCCTTTATGTTTTATTTGAATAATAACTGCCAGGTTGATAAGCAGTTACAAAAGATAGTATATCACTTCGTCCCCTTTTTAAAGACAAATTATCAGCGACTAAATCTTCCTTATTAATTGCTGAACCTAACTGCCCAGGTTTTAATCCAAGCTGCTTTCCTAGTTGCTCCATTTCTTTTTGCATTTGTGGCAAAACTTCATTTTTTAGCTGCAAGGCTGCTTGTGCATATCTTTCCCTTTGCTCCGGGGTGTCAGACGTTTTAGCAAGTTGTTGAAATTCTTGTATACTTCTTTTTGTTCCTTGTACATCACCTACCCGACCATTATAGCCAAAATAGATATCCATTAAACCACCAGCGATAGGTTGCATAACATTTTCCTTGTTAATTTTTATAGATTGAAACTGTTTATAGTATATAAGCAAGTAAGGTGCCAATCTAGTTGTGCTTTTTTAAATTTAGTTAAATTAAAATATATTTTATATTCTTGATCTATTTTATGGGGGGTAAATGCGCTGATTTAAATTGATTTATTATATTTCTATGACCGTAATTGTTTTTTTGTAAATAAATAAAATTAATTTTATATCCTATTTTAGCTGTTTTTTATTCATTCAAAGAGAGGGGGAAGTGCCTTTGAATTGTTGATCTTGCGATAAATTTTTTCATAAATTGCGCACTTAGACTTGGCAAAGTTGCATATTTTTCATACATTGATTGTAGCAATTGTGTTTATCAATTGTGAACAATCTAACAGGTATATAAGGAATATTTAAAATGAAAAAAAGATATTTTATGGCAGTCGCTGCTGGCGTCTTATCGTTCAACAGCTTTGCGAGCTCTGTATCTTGTTATGTCGATACGATGGCTTATGATCAATATCGACAAGGCAATTGTTGGGGTGGCGAGCACTATCCAGGTTTTGCGCCTGCAGTTGTGTTTAAAGTAAACGCCTCAAAACCGGTTGCGAGAGTTGATTGGGTATTCCGAGGTCAATATCGCAATGTCAGAGGCGGCACATGTACATCAACCACTTGTATCGTCGATGTGCGCAGCGGTGAAGGTGAAGTAACAGGGTGTGTAGATAGAATTTATTATAAAGACTACACATGGAAAGATGTAAATTGGTGTGCTGACGCAACTTACTATTACAGTGATGGCGGTGTGATGTTTTAATTCTTTGTTGGTCCTAGTGCTTTTTAACTGGGACTGATTTTGGAAAAAACAAAAATAACGCTAAAAATGAAGTGTTCACAATAAAAATGTATCTGGCAGCGATTGCTGCCAGTATTTTATCGTTTTACAGTGTCTATGTCTGATCATGTAGATACCAGGGCATCAAGAGGCTGGCACTGAGTGTTTGTTTTGATGCAAATCACGGTATTTATCGTGAACGAAAATAAATTATCAAAGCGAGCCTGAAAGCTTGGTCTTAGACCTTAATCGCAAAAACCATCCTAAACACTTGCTCATGCTGGACTTAAAGTCGCATCGCATCTGCTTATTTAGGAATTTATTGCTTAACTGTGTATTTAATTTGTGCATAGGCAGGCGTGCATTGCCGCGCTCCTACTTACCGTGAATTCATGACGAGTCGCTTTATTCTGGAATTTACTTTTTATTAATCGCCCCCTGAACATAATAAGAAGGCCTGAAATACACAGTGTAATGGTTTTTATTTTTTCGCAATTGCGATCAGTGCGTTATCAGTATTACCGTCCCAGCAACGCGTGTCTCCGTCTTCTCTGTTCTCTAGTACAAGTACATATTCAGTCGCGTATTTTTCACCTTCTTCAATGGCTTTTAATACTGGACCGAGCAAGTATGTATGGGTGTCATAAATCCAGACTGGTGCCATCAGATCTCCCGTATGGGGGTTTTTATATTGCACTTCAAAATTGCCGTCTTTAGACACAACCTTTGTCAGAAAACCTGAACAAATAAAGACTTTTGCTTGCACAGTGAAGGTGCTGCCAAGCATGCACAAGCTGATTAAAGCACTTAAAGTCTGCGTTTTCATTGATTCTTCCTTAAGTTTAATGGGGGCCAGAGTGGGCGATAAACAGATTAAACTTGAGCGATGAATAAATTGTGTACTGCGCATGTCATTTGCATTCAATTTACATTTATTGAGATTCACGACTATCAAGATATTTGTAATAGTAACTGGTGCTATGCAGTTGACCACATTTATCAGTAACATAGCAGGGGATCTCTCCAACTTTTGTGTAACCAATGGCTTGATAGAATAGCTCCGCTTTATCGCCACTTTGGGTATCTAAAACCAGTAATGTTCGTTTATTTTCCAATGCGCTGAGTTCCATATGGCGCATTAATATGGTGGCGTAGCCCTTACGTTGTGTGTTGGGATGAACCAGCAACTTTTCGACTTCAGCTCGATGTTGACCGTTTTCCTTCATACACAATGAGAGCTGTACCGTTGCCATTAAGCGCTCTTCTTGATAAAGCGCAAAGAGCTGGCGCTCTTTATTGGCCATTGCTTGGGCGACTGATTGCCAATATTGCTGCAAAATGTCGGGGTTGGCTGGCGCATGAAAGCCTAGGGATGCACCTTGCTCAATACAGTCTATTAGCAGTGTACACAGCTGAGTATACGCATTTAAATCTAGGGTATTAAGTTGTTTGATTGTGAGCATGTTAGCAGCCCTTATTGAGCTGTTCGATGTCAGCTTCTAGCGCATTTAATTGCTGTAATAACTTTTCTTTTTGTTTATAAAGCTTGTTTAGTTGTTGGGTTTGACTGGTATTGTGCGCACGTACTGCGCGATATAACGCTTGCTTAGATATTTGATAAGTCTCGGCGATATCGCTAATGCTCAATCCATATTTGCTCACCATATAAACGGCTTGTACGAGTTTTGGTGTGTTGTTTAACAAGTTGGGTTCCCTCATTGACTTTGTCGTTATCGTGAACCTCTGAGCAAGAAAGAATAATGCCAGTAATATAAGGTTATTAATTTCAATGAGTTAGTTTTTTAGGTGTGTGCCAGGTGCGCCAAAAAAGGGCTGTGTTTCTGAATTTGCACCACTTTGAAGCGCATATCGAAGGGGGTAAAGTCAAAGGCATTAAAAAAATGCCTTCTCCATTTTTGATGATAAGTAACTTTTACTATTAACAACTAACACTAGTAGCAATAAGATACCGACTAAGATCCAAACTGGTGTATGACCATGCTTACTAAAAAAACTATGGCCGGATATCAGTTTTAAATCTGTACTGAGAATACCACTGGTAAACTGGGCTATGGTCACCTGTTGGTTTGAAATAGGATCATATACCCCACTTATGCCGTTGTTTGTGACTCTTACCATCGGCCTTTGCAATTCCAAAGCACGCATTCTGGCAATCTGCATATGTTGATGCGGCCCATGTGAGTCGCCAAACCAAGCATCATTACTCACGGTAAATAAAATGTCAGATGAGGCGGTATAATTGCCTCTGACAAGCTCACTAAAAGCGATTTCGTAGCAAATTGCTGGCAATACGTGAATGCCATTGGCAAGTAGGTTATTTTGCACCGCATCTCCACGAGAGAATGATGACATGGGCAAATCAAATAGGGGGGCTAAGGGTCTGAGTAAGCCCTCAAAGGGGACAAACTCACCGATTGGTAACAACTGGTGCTTCTGATAGCGGTTTCTGTGCAAATACTGATATTGCCCCTCGGTATCATCTTGATGTTTTTTACCAAGCACTATCAGGGTGTTGTATACATTGCGTGTGTCGAATTGATAGTCAGGGATGCCAGTGATCAAGGCGGTATTGTTAAAAGCGGCGGCTTTGTCTAAGTTGACCAAATAATCAAACGCATAATCTTCAATCTCAGGGATAGCGGCCTCTGGCCAAACAACCAAATCAACATCCGCCCAGTTTGGTCTGGTCATGTCTTGGTATTTTGACATGGTAGGCCAAAACTGTTCGGGTTCCCAACGCAGGCTTTGTGCTATGTTCCCTTGCACAAGCAAGGTCTTTAATTGCTGACCAGTGTATTTGGTATCTGTGTTTTGCATCGACAATAAATAAGCGATACAAACAGGCAGCATCGTCATTAGAGCTGCTTTATATTGCTTATAATATACCAACCAATAAAGTGAGTAGGCGATGATGACACACAATACGGTTAAGCCAAATTCACCTATCCAGGGCACCAATGTATTGAGCGGTGAGTCAGTAAGCGTATAGCCAAAACTGAGCCATGGGAAGCCTGTTAAGAGTGTGCCTCTTAAATACTCAGTGATGGCAAAACCACTTATTAAAAGGGCGAATCGCTGCCAAGGGTGTTTACTGTAGCGGGTCGCAAACGCAAATGCCAAAGCTGGGTAAAGTGCTAAGTACGCACATAACATCGCCATTGCCATGAGTGACAGCACAATGGGCAGTCCGCCAAACTGTGCAATAGAGACATGCACCCAGCTAATACCCAGCGCAAACCAACCAAAGCCAAATAAAAAGCCGTATTTAGCAGCTTGCTTAGGGGTGGGTTGATCTGTGACATAAAATGCAATGGCAAGGCAGACAAATGTCAGTGGCCATATACCAAAAGGGGCGTATGCAAAAGTAAGCGCACAGCCAGCAATGAGAGCAAGCCATGCGTTTTTATCTTTTGCAAATGCGGTGAGTTTATTCAGTGGTGTCTTCAACATGCTCTGTTTTTGGAACAGTGACTTGAAGTTGCAATATACGGCGGTTATCTGAATTGGTTACCTTGAATTGGAGCGGCCCTACATCAATGGTTTCCCCTTTGCTTGGCATATGACCAAATGCATGCAGGATAATACCACCAATAGTGTCAGCTTCTTGTGTATCATAATCTGTCTTAAAGAATTCATTGAACTCTTCAAGCTGTGTTAACGCTTGTACATTAAACACATGTTTTGAAAGCTGACGAATATCTTGCTGCTCGTCTTCATCATCATGTTCATCCTCAATCTCACCTACGATGGTTTCAAGGATATCTTCGATAGTGACAAGACCTGATACGCCGCCATACTCATCAATAACAATCGCCATATGGTAGCGTTTTTGTCTAAACTCGTTGAGTAAAGTGTCTACACGTTTACTTTCTGGTACTACAATAGCCGGACGCAAGTACTCTTTAATCGCAGGTAGTGCGCCATTCTGTTGCACTATCAGGGGCAAGAGGTCTTTTGCAAGCAAAATACCTTCTACGTGGTCTTTGTCTTCGCATACCACAGGGAAGCGAGAGTGACTAGACTCTACCATAGCAGGGAGTTGAGATTCCAAGTCTTGCTCGACATCTAGCGTTATCATTTGAGAGCGAGGGATCATGATATCGCGAACCTTAAGTTCAGAGACGCTCAGTACGCCTTCCATCATTTCCTTAGTCTCAGGGTCGATAAGTGCTCGCTCTTGAGCGTCAGCAATAACTTCTACCAACTCTTCTTTGTTTTGGGGTTCCCCTTGCAGCATCTGAGTGATGCGTCCCAGCCAGTTTCTGCTAGAAGAACCCTGGCTACTTTGCGAGTTATCGTCGCTCATTGTAGTTCTTTACTCCAATTAGTTAATGTCATCTCGATATGGGTCTGAAATGCCCAGATCGGCTAAAAATTCTTTTTCCAGACTTTCCATTTCCATGGCGTCTTGTTCATTTATATGGTCAAAGCCCAATAAATGCAAGCACCCATGGATGACCATATGTGCAAAATGATCATGGAACGTTTTTTCTTGTTCCTGTGCCTCACGAAAAACCACCTGAGGACAGATAATTAAGTCACCGACTAAAGGCAATTCAATGCCGGGCGGTGCTTCAAACGGAAAAGACAACACATTAGTTGGCTTGTCTTTTCCGCGATATTGGCTGTTTAGCTCTTGGCTCTCCGTCTCGTCAGCAATGCGAATGGTCACTTCGGCGTATTCTCTATACGGCAAAAGTGCTTTTTCGGCCCAACTTTGAAATTGCTGTTCATTGGGTAAATTGTCAAACTCACTGGCGAGCTGCAAATCTACATCGACACTCATGACTCTGGACCTTGTTGTTCAGCAGCTTGCTGTTTCGCTTTTTGCTTCGCGACTTTTTCTTGACGCTCTTGCTCTTCTTTGGCTTCATAGGCTTCCACAATTCGTGCCACAACTGGATGACGAACGACATCGTGAGACTTAAAGAAGTTAAATGAAATTTCATCGACATTGCTGAGTACTTCAATGGCATGACGAAGACCTGAGCGTGCGCCTCTCGGTAAGTCGACCTGCGTAATATCCCCCGTGATCACGGCTTTTGAATTAAAACCGATACGCGTTAGGAACATTTTCATCTGTTCTGTGGTGGTGTTTTGGCTTTCATCCAAAATGATAAAGGCGTCATTCAAAGTTCTACCACGCATGTATGCCAGCGGTGCTACTTCTATGACATTTTTTTCAATCAAGCGTTCAACTTTTTCAAAGCCCAACATCTCAAATAACGCGTCGTACAAAGGGCGCAAGTAAGGGTCTATTTTCTGCGTTAAATCACCGGGTAAAAATCCCAGCTTTTCGCCGGCTTCAACCGCTGGACGGGTCAGTAGAATACGCCTGATCTCTTGTCTTTCTAGCGCATCGACCGCGGCCGCAACGGCAAGGTAAGTTTTACCTGTGCCCGCAGGTCCAATACCAAAACTGATGTCATGCGTTAAGATGTTTGCCACATATTGGCTTTGATTTGGGTTACGTGGTTTGACAACACCACGGCGAGTTTTAATGAAAACTTCTTTTTCCCATACATTTGGGGCATCTTGCTCAAGGCAATTTGCTTCGGTGATGGCGAGATGAACATTGTCAGGCTCTATGTCTTTGGCTTTGCCTTTCACTGGCTGAGTATCAACATACAGAGACTTTATAATATCAACAGCAGCTTTTGCTGTAACTTGATTACCTGTTACTTTGAACCAGTTATCTCTGTGTGCGACCTCAACACCTAGACGGCGTTCAATTTGTTTTAGATTATCGTCAAAAGGACCACAAAGAGAGGAAAGACGGTTGTTGTCGGCAGGTTCTAGATAAAACTCAATATTTTTTACTTGATTGCTCAAAATGACTTCCTAAGATTGATTGCGCCAGCATAGTGCTGGCGCAAAACAAGTGTTTTATGGTGTAAAGGTTGCAACACCAATCTCATTAGCTTCTGGTTCTGACGGTGCACGACTAAGGATATCTGACGGTGCAACATCACGTCGCAAGTCCATTTCAGCCTCAGTTCGGATCAATTCACCACGCAATGAGTTTGGTAGCGCCTCAGTAATACGCACATCAACGAACTGACCGATCACTGAGTGTGGACCTTCAAAGTTCACTACACGGTTGTTTTCTGTACGTCCACGCAGTTCCATTGGGTTCTTTTTCGAAGGACCTTCAACAAGAATACGCTGTTCAGTATCAAACATTTTACGGCTGATATCTTGCGCCATTTGGTTGATACGATTTTGTAATAGGTACAAACGCTCTTTCTTTTCTTGCTCTGGTACATCATCTGGTAAGTCTGCCGCAGGAGTACCTGGACGCGCTGAGTAAATGAAGCTGAAACTCATATCAAAGCCAATTGCATTGATAAGGTTCATGGTTTCTTCGAAGTCTGCTTTGCTTTCGCCAGGGAAACCAATGATGAAGTCTGAACTCATGCTTAGGTTTGGACGGATCTTACGTAGCTTACGGATAGTAGACTTGTATTCAAGCGCAGTATGGCCACGTTTCATCAGGTTAAGTACACGGTCAGAACCACTTTGTACTGGCAAGTGCAGGTGATCAACAAGCTCAGGCACGTCTGCGTAGGCTTCGATGATGTCAGGCGTAAACTCAACAGGGTGTGACGTGGTATAACGAATACGGTCAATACCATCAATCGCAGCCACATAACGCAGTAGATCAGAGAAGTAGCACACTTCACCATCGTGCATTTCACCGCGATAAGCGTTTACGTTTTGACCCAGTAAGTTCACTTCACGCACGCCTTGCTCTGCAAGTTGTGCCACTTCTAAAATAACATCGTCTAGCGGACGGCTTACTTCCTCACCACGCGTGTAAGGTACAACACAGAAAGTACAATATTTAGAGCAGCCTTCCATAATTGATACGAACGCCGTAGGGCCTTCTGCTTTTGGCTCTGGTAGACGGTCAAACTTTTCAATCTCAGGGAATGAGATATCGACCACTGAGCCTTCTTTGCTTTGCACTTGCTTGATCATTTCAGGTAGACGGTGCAGTGTTTGCGGACCGAATACGATATCAACAAATGGTGCACGTTGACGGATTGTGTCACCTTCTTGCGATGCTACACAACCACCTACACCGATAACCAAATCAGGGTTATCTTCTTTTAATAACTTCCAGCGGCCCAACTGGTGGAATACTTTCTCTTGTGCCTTCTCACGAATTGAACACGTATTGAGTAGGATCACATCCGCCTGATCAGCTTCTTCTGTCAGCTGATAGCCATTAGTGGCATCAAGCAGATCCGCCATTTTCTGGGAGTCGTACTCGTTCATTTGACAGCCCCAGGTTTTGATATGCAATTTTTTACCCATTGAAATAAAGCCTCGTTTTCAATTCGATGATCAGCACAACGCCTTGCCAGTTGTGAAAAATACCCCAAGAACTGGCAAACACTTACTAAAATAGCTTAAAAAGAGGCGTATTTTATCTGACCTATAGTCACTAGCCAAGTATAGATTTCATCTTTCAAAATGGGGATCAAGGACGGTTGTAATTATTCGACTACAATCAGGCAAAGAGATCTTTTTTTCACTAATTAAGATACAATGTAATTACACCAGCTAATTTAGGCAAATTTATGAAAAATAACGTGTTGATAGTCGGTGGCGGCATGGTTGGCGCAGCGGCTGCGGTGGAGCTTGCTCGTCAAGGATGTCAGGTCACTGTGATAGAAAATAATCCCATAGATCCGAAAGCGATTCTTGAGGGCGAGCATGTGGACATTCGGGTCTCTGCCATCAACCGTTTTTCAGAAGCGTTATTAGATAAACTCGGTGCAATGCCATTGATAAGAGCAAGTCGTAATGCGCCTTATCATCAGTTAGAGGCTTATGAACGGGGCAGCGAGCATTTGGTGTTTGATAGAGCCGATGTATCGACGTCTCATTTAGGCCATTTAGTCGAGAATAGCATTATTCAAGCGTCGCTGTGGTCGCAGTTTGAAGACAATCACATTCAAGTTGAAACGGTCACTGACGCACCTGTGGCGATTGAGCAGCACTTAAGTAGCATTGACCTAGTGTACCCTCAGCAGCGTTTTAGCGCGGATTTAGTGATTGCTGCTGACGGTGGCCGCTCTGCGCTACGCAGCCTTGCAGGCATTGGCGTAACGGGGTGGCAATATCAGCAGCATTGTATGGGTATTCTAATTAAGCTTGACGGACCGCAACAGGTAAAAACGTGGCAAGAGTTTAAACCAACAGGTCCAATCGCATTTTTACCCATGCAAGCACCTTATGCCAATCTAATTTGGTATCACCATGGCAGTGAACTAAAACGCTTAAAAGGGTTATCGAATGAAGCGTTAAAGCAAGAAATACAGGCACATTTTTTTGATTTGCCGGGAGATTTTACCGTTGAACAAAGCGCTGTATTTCCACTTGCGCGCCAACATGCCAACCAATATAGCAAAGGGCGTTTGGTGTTGGTTGGGGATTCTGCCCATACGATAAACCCGCTTGCGGGGCAGGGCGTTAATCTCGGCTTTAAAGATGTGGCAGCACTTGGCGGATGTTTGCAAGGCTTTGATGATGTTGGTGAGCTTGCTCGTCTTCATCAGTATGAAAAAATGCGTCGAAAAGATAATTTATTAATGATGAGCATGATGGACGCCTGCTATTTTGGCTTTTCAAATGAGATTAAGCCCCTTAAGTCACTACGAAGTCTTGCATTAAAAGTGGCGAATAAAGCGGGTCCCATTAAACGAGAAGTGCTAAAGCATGCTATGGGTGGTAGCTTTTGATTTAGTTCAAGCCGCGAACTATTTAAGTTAAGGGAGCTATAGGCTTCCTTTTTTTATGCGTAGATGAAATAGCAAAGGAATAAGATAGAGACTATTGAAATCAAATAAGAATAAAAGAAAGATATAGAGGGATGTAATTAAAAGAATAGTGGGATTAATTAAACATGGTGCGGAAGGAGAGACTTGAACTCTCACATCCGAAGATACTGGAACCTAAATCCAGCGCGTCTACCAATTCCGCCACTCCCGCAATGTTTAATAATTATCTTTGTAGATAATTGGCTGGAGTACCAGGATTTGAACCTGGGAATGGCGGGATCAAAACCCGCTGCCTTACCGCTTGGCGATACTCCAACAAAGGTAGTTGATTATTTTAGTTCTTATCGAGAACATGGTGCGGAAGGAGAGACTTGAACTCTCACATCCGAAGATACTGGAACCTAAATCCAGCGCGTCTACCAATTCCGCCACTCCCGCATAGAGTTATCTCATAAAGAGATGGCTGGAGTACCAGGATTTGAACCTGGGAATGGCGGGATCAAAACCCGCTGCCTTACCGCTTGGCGATACTCCAACAAAGGTAGTTGATTATTTTAGTT
>NZ_AUYC01000034.1:0-92247 GCF_001625685.1 Pseudoalteromonas luteoviolacea CPMOR-1
GATAAGTGCTTTCCTTGCTCTAGTCATTTCTTTAAACTCGAGTTTAAACTGGATATTTAAACAGTAGTTAAGTAACTCGCTTTAAGCAAACAATTTGTGCCTGTCTAATATTGCTTGTCTAATATTGCTATCTCATATTGCTACTGTGTCTGTCCCATATGTCCCTCCCATATGTCCCTCCCATATGTCCCTCCCATATGTCCCTCTCCATATGTCCCATATTACTACTTGGAAAACAGCTTGACTTAAAGTCGGGAAATATAGGAAAAGTAGTTGAGGCCGATTAAAATCAGTGTTCCTAATTTAACCATAGACAACCTAAAAATGACGTACTTTCCCATGAATGATTATAACGCAGTTACTTTTATTCAAATGAAATGGATAGAATGACTTTGTTACTTAACCCACCTCTGAGGTTAATTATTAGCCTACCCCTTAGCACAAAAAAATACGAAAAACACCATGGTACAAAGATGTTAATACCCTGAAGCCTTTCTATATTTCGCAATTGTACATCTGTCGAATATAGCTCTAGATTAACATATTTATATTCTTTACCTCTCTACCAACTGTAGATTAAATTACGTTTGAATATTAAAAACATTTTATTATATAATTTAAATATAAATAACAAAATTTACTAAATTATGAAAAAAACAATCTATCCCATTGCTCTATTATCTGCTTTATTTGGTTGTGTGACGAGTACACCAATAGTAGAAAAGAACATTGAATTTAAAGAATGCAGTAAAATAAAATTAAATGTTTCTTGTCATAACAAACGACTTATATCCACTCTAGGTCTAGATAATGGTAGTCAAGTTATCGAGGCATTAGGAATAGACAGTAACCTAGATGCAGTAAACGCACTTAAAAAGATAGAAACCCAACATGCATATGACAAAGCGTTAATTAACTACTACATTGGCTCACTTTACTTGAAGAGTGATATGAAAAAAGAAGCTTTAATATACTTTGAGCATGCTGCCAAAAACGCCGACCTAAATCCGAATGAGTATAAGACAACTTTGCGCAACTTAGCTGAACTTAGCTTTTCTCTGGGTTACTATGATACTGCGAAGAGCCATATCCTTAAATATTATGACTATATGGAAATCACCCAACAGCATCATTTTGACCAATACCTAAGCAAGATTAATAACGAAAAACAAAACGAAGCTAATTCACCAACTTTAACTCATCGTGTAGCGCCAAAACACCCTGAAAAAGCAGTTGAACTAGGTATAAATGGCTATGTACAACTCACCTTTGATCTAAATAGGCAAGGTGAGCCAACTAATATCACTGTTTTAAAATCACAACCACAAGGGGTATTCGAGAAAGAGGCTACCTTAGCACTCGAAAAATGGCGGTATAGGGTTAACCTAACTGACACTGGTAACGTAATAGGCGGTAAACAGCTTTTTCTGCAGCTGAATTTTCAAACTCAACAGTAAAAGAAAGTGATTGAAAAAACCAACAGGTGGATTCTTAATATCAGCTATATACTCCTATTAAAATAATTGATGTTCTAACACAACCTCATCAGAGTGACGTGGAGGTGGTACCTTTTAGCCCCTCCCCTCCTGCGACCTTTTTTGTATCCTTTGGGGATAAATGTGCGTCTGTTACTACGACCAGCTTTTTTAATTTTGCTTTCTTTAAGACTGGTTTCATTTGTCTAATCTTTGTGTGTTGTTAAAATGCTCTTATATACAAACCAAAGCCAACGTTATATAAACCTTTCATAGCATTATCTCTAGTTATAATCTACGTCAAATTCAAATTTCAAAAACAACGCTTACACCACCCTGTCAAATGACTTTGTTCTTAGACAGTTATAAATTGATAAAAATAAAATACGCAATAGCGTAAGCATATATGCCTTATTGCGTACTTTTAGCTTTGTCCTTTGCTAATTTAAAGTTAAGTTGAACCTTTTGGTTAACTTTTTTTACTGCGATACCATTTACCTCTTTTGGTTTATACTTCCATTTTTTAGAGAGCTTACAGCCTCTTTATTGAAAAAATCTTAAAGGCTAGACTCCAGAGTAAGCAATTTGTGTCTGTCCCATATTACTCAATATTACTCAAAGCTGAGAAGTGCCTTATTTCTATCTTGTTTTTATATATGGTGCACTTGCATGTTTAATAAGGGCAACGATCTTATTTAATTTTATTCTAGTTTAGCGGTTTATTCGTATTAATTTTTCCCAGTTCTTCTTGATCTAATGTCCAAATATGAACCCTTTCAAGTTTAACCTTTGCAACACTAGCAGAAATAACAAACGCTAAAGGTGCCATTAGGTAGATAAATGGGGTAAAACTGTGCATGTGACAACCTACCAAATGAACTAAACCACCGAAGCACCCAACAGGTAAACGATTT
The DNA here is from genome assembly GCF_001625685.1 of Pseudoalteromonas luteoviolacea CPMOR-1. Classification (GTDB taxonomy): domain Bacteria; phylum Pseudomonadota; class Gammaproteobacteria; order Enterobacterales; family Alteromonadaceae; genus Pseudoalteromonas; species Pseudoalteromonas luteoviolacea_K. The sequence continues at coordinate 2,390 of NZ_AUYC01000034.1, forward strand.
TGTAACTACGAACAACAAATCTAGCTGCAAAACCAACCATCGCTGGAGGAATTGCTGGCATTATAAAAAGTGCACCTTCAATTTCTGCAAATAGAAACCGCTGGGATCAAAGAAAAAATGCTGCACAAAAGCCATAGACAGGTTTTTCATTTTCCCTTAATTCAATTAGTGCACTAACCATTTACTTATCTGAAAATCTCAAATTTCTCTCCTTACCAAAAAATTGTGCATAATCCATATTACTATTCCATATTATTATATTACTTTAGAGCTCAGCTTTTACTCTTCCCTGTAAATTTGATCATCAGTCAAATCTAGCTTTTCTTTCAACTCATCAATACATGAAGCCGTATCATGTATGAACCTAGGATATCTATGGTTTTGTTCTGCTTTGGGAGGCTTTATCCAACAACCTGATTTAGACGAACGGACATTTTTACTCAATAACTCAATATCGACAGTTGCATCTGTGATTTCTGAGGTGCCATATTGATCATGAACATAAGTCGTTTTTGCATTGACTTGACTAGACATAAAGCTTGGCGCACCTGATTTATGCGCTATAACCGCGGCACGTAACAAAGTAAAATCGAGTGTCTTTTGGAGCTTTAAATTCGAATTCCCTTTATATTGAACTGAATAGTGCTTCTCACTCACTTTTTTTTCCGAAAAGCCTCCACTTAGAATATTGTATGGCTGATATACGTGAGATACACAACCATTTAACGATACGAGTGCTGCTGTAATTGTTAATAACCTTGCAAACATGCTTCCAGGTCCTACTTCAAATTTTTTATTGTAAATATATTTATTAAAACATAAAAGAAAACGCTTTAATCTCACTTATTTTATCCAACCTGGAAATTAATGTAAAACAAACACCAACACCTTATGTACAACCTTAAAATACTAGCAAAAATTTTAAAAAACAAAGAAAGTTCATTAAATACCATACAGTTTAAAACATACATATTAATTTCTAAAATTAGAAGTTAAATAGGAACTAATATTCCCCCCATTTACCCCAACGCAATAAATATAATATTTAGCAAATGCATGGATGTGCAAAAAATGTAAATTCAACTTTCAACTTGCCAATTTTAAAACTTAGGGCTCCTCTATGTGAGTCGTCATAATTCAGGAAGTTAGACAGGCATACTTTAAAAACGCTAACTTATTTGGAACCTGTTGTGAGGCCCCCTTTTTTATCCTTGTTGCAATCAAATACACATCAAAAACCACAACGCCATTATCAGAACAGCCTAAAAATGATGAGTCGACTTGTTCGAGCCACACACTAGCTCAAAAGCATCCAATACCCACAATAGAGTCAAGTTATAAACTCTTTAGATGATATCCATGACCTTATTTCTCCTCGTTGAACTGTCTTTGAACTCCACAATTGTATTAATAAACAATTTATTATTAAAATCACACTCCCCTGTGAAAACATACAAAAAAGCCCCCACTAATTAGAATGTCCAACTATTGGGGGCTACTTCACTTGCTGAGGCTTTATCATTCTTGGGACTGAATTGTAACTACTCGCCTAAATCAACAGACCTAATTTAACCAATAGACTTAATTTAGATTTAAAGGCGAATACCTTCAATGTGTAATTCAAGCGTGACGTGTGTCGATGCAGGACCTAAGTTATAGTCGATACCAAAGTCTTTCAGTTTTAAAGATGTTTCACCAGAAAAACCAACACGGTAACCACCCCAAGGATCTTGACCTTCGCCAATTTTTTCAACTGGGAATGTAATCGTTCTTTTTACACCGTTCAGCTCTAGCAAGCCTGTAAGCTTGGCTTCTTTGTCGTTTACTTGCTCATACTTGGTACTTTCAAATGTTGCTTGTGGGAACTTCTTTACGTTCAAAAAGTCTTTCCCACGTAAGTGTTTATCGCGCTCAGCGTGGTTTGAGTCAATACTGGCTGTGTTGATCACAATATCGATTTTAGACTCATTAGGCTTGTTTTTGTCATAGCTAAATTTACCATCAAAATCATTGAACCGACCTGTTAGCCAACTGTAACCTAGGTGCTTAATTTTAAAGTTAATGAATGCATGTGCACCGGCTTTATCTACTTTGTACTCGGCAGCGCTTGCTGTTCCAGCCATTAATAAGCCTGTTGCTAACACCGCACTCACGATACCCTTTTTCATAATTTGCCCTTAAATAATCTATAAATAAATTAAAATACGTTATTTTGATACTTTTAAAATACGACTTAAGCCGCCGTCTTTATTGATAAATTGATGTTTCAGTGCTGCTAACATGTGCACAAGCACAAATCCGATCAAACTCCATGCAAGCCAAAAATGTATATCGCCTACAATGTCTTCTTGGTTGTCAAAAGACCAAGGCACTGCTGGGATTTCAAATAGCTCAAATACACTTATCGGCCTACCATCTGCGGTTGAGATAAAATAACCACTGAGTAAAAGAAGCAACATCAACACATATAAAAGCTGATGTCCTACTCTCGCAGCAATCTGTTCTAACTTCGGTCCAGGTAACGCTTTTGGTTTTGTATTTAGCTGTCGCCACGCCACTCTAAATAACCACACGCCCATCAATACGATGCCCAGTGATTTATGTAAATCTAATGACCCCTTATACCAAGCGTCATAATAGGTTAACTCGACCATGTACAATCCAAGACCAAACATGAAAAAGATGGCCATAGCCATAAGCCAATGCACAGCGATGCTTACCCAACCATAACCCTGAACGCTATTTTTTAGCATATGAAACCCACACCTTTAAAAAACTGAGACTAGATTACCGCGCATAAGTGACATTGAGTAGTGCACAAACTAAAGAACTATTGTGCAAAAAAATATATACTCAAAATCTAGACGAAGTGAAAAATATTATATTTATGCAGAAATTGAATTGGGACGATTTTAAAGTTGCCCATACAGTTGCAAAGGCAGGCTCGCTTGCAAAAGCTGCGACTATTTTAAAGTGTAACCATACCACCGTATTGCGACATATCAATCGTTTGGAAGACGCACTCAATGTGACTTTGTTTATCCGCCATCAAAGAGGATACCAGCTTACGGATGCTGGCCAGATAATGAGTGAAACTCTCGAAGAACTAAACACCCAGTTTATCTCTTTGGAAGACACTCTCCAGAGCATTCAACAAGATTTTAGTGGTAAAATTCGCATCACAACCGTGACTTCATACTCTCCCCTGTTAGCACCAGCAATGCAACAGTTTAGAAAGCAATACCCAAAAGTCAGGATAGAGTTACTGGCCACCGATGAAGTGATCCCACCCCAAAGTGGCAATATTCATGTGTCATTACGGGCAGGCCCTGAGCCAAAAGAGCCTGATTTAATTGCAAAACATGTGATCTCATTAAAAATGTCTTACTTTGCATCAAAAGAATATATGACAGAATATGGCTTACCGCAAAACGAAGATGAGTTTAATCAATTCCATTGGCTAATGCCCGATAGTTCAAAGCACCATATTCCGTTTATCAACCAAGTGATCAAACGCTTAAAAAACGACAGCATTGTGTACACCAGCAATCAATTTTCGGATATACAATCGGCTGTTGTCAGCGGTATGGGCATAGGTCCGCTATCTGAGAATGACGCCATTAAACATTCAAATTTAGTAAGATTGGATGACTGCCCGCCCCTTTGTAAAGAGAACGTTGGCGCACTCTGGTATACCTACCACAAAGATCTCAAGCAAAATGCAAAAATACGTGCACTTTATGAGTATTTAGTTGAGCACACTCAGCACTTATCAGTGGTATAAGTGCTTCGCTTATCAAAGAGTATCGTTAGTGTTTTTTCACCGTAATATCTTTTCCCTGCTCACCGGCATAAAACACTATGATGCGTACATCCTCTTTCCCCACCGCTTTGCCCTTATGCCACTGGTTTACAAGCTCAACAATAGGCTCTCCTGATTTCAGAATGAGCTGTTCACCACTTTGCTTAGTAACATGTAACTCTCCCGATAACACAACCCCGGCGTTAATGACTGGGTGAAGATGCAACGGCAGCTCAGTACCTGCTGGAATATGAATATCCAGCAATGTAATTTCCGGCTTACCTAGAGGATATGATGGTAGAGGTGTGCCATCCCAGCTTTGCGATGTTTTTGTTAAAGTTTTTACCGTCACTGTATTACTATCAGCAATGGCATTGCCACTGAGTAAACATGTTATAGCAAGTATGGAGAGTACAAGTTTTGTTTTCATGGTTTGTGCTTTTAAGATTTAATTACAGGCTACTTTAGATCATTGCTGCAAACATGTATACGTGTATTGGTAGCCGTCACCTAATGGGTAAAATACCGAACTAGTAGTGTGATAAAAAAAGCCCGCATCGAGCGGGCTTGTCTAATTAATTAATACTTAGGCTAGCTTGTCTGAAGCCACCTTGTATTTAGGGTCTTCAATTACGTTGATTTCAACTAAGTCCGATGCGTTATCAAGTAGCTGCTTGCAGTCCTCACTTAAGTGACGTAAGTGAAGTTTTTTTCCTGCTTTAGTGTATTTTTCAGCTAGCGCATCAACGGCTTCAATAGCACTGTGATCCGCAACACGGCTATGCTTGAATTCAACAATCACATCGTCAGGATCGTTTGCAACGTCAAACAATTCTGCGAAGTTTTTAACTGAACCGAAAAATAATGGGCCGTGTAACTCGTATACTTTAGAGCCTTCATCATCAATGTAGTTATTTGTGTAAATGTGCTTCGCGTGTTCCCAAGCAAATACAAGCGCTGAGACAATCACACCCACACATACCGCAATTGCAAGGTCCGTGATCACAGTCACACCAGATACCAATACAATCACAAATGCGTCACTCTTAGGGATACGCTTCATTAAACGAAAGCTTGACCATTCAAATGTGCCAAGTACAACCATAAACATAACACCAACAAGTGCTGCTAGTGGGATCATCTCAATTAAGCTCGCCGCAAATAAAATGAAGCCAAGTAGTAATAATGCCGCTGTGATACCCGATAGTCGGCTACGACCACCTGAGTTAATGTTAATCATAGATTGACCAATCATCGCACAACCACCCATCGCACCAAACACACCACATGTTACGTTTGCAGCACCTTGACCAACACATTCACGGTTACTGTTACCACGAGTTTCTGTGATTTCGTCAATCAGTGTTAATGTCAGTAGCGATTCTATTAAGCCGATAGCAGCCAAGATAAGTGCATATGGGAAGATGATTTTAAGCGTTTCAAGGTTCCAAGGTACGTCTGGGATATGGAATGCGGGGAAACCACCCGCAATTGTTGCATCTGCATTACCGCTCATGTCTTTTAGGTAATCTAGTACATTACGTGCATCTAAATCAAAACCAATTACAATACCCGTCACCACTAGGATAGCTGCCAAACTTGACGGCACAGCGGTTGTCAGCTTTGGAAGGAAATGAATAATGGCCATAGTTAAAGCAACCAAACCCGCCATAATATACAGCTCTGAGCCTTGCATCCACTGAAGAGTACCTGACTCATCCATGACTTTAAATTGGCCTAATTGCGCTAAGAAAATAACAATAGCCAAACCATTAACAAAGCCAAGCATAACGGGATGCGGGACCATTCGGATAAACTTACCAAGTTTAAATATACCCGCTAATATCTGCAAAATACCCATCAATAATACAGTGGCGAAGAGGTATTCAACGCCATGTTCAACCACAAGGCTTACCATAACTACTGCAAGTGCACCGGTTGCACCTGAAATCATTCCTGGACGACCACCAAAAATCGACGTGATCAATCCAACGATAAATGCTGCATACAAACCAACCAATGGGTCGACTTGTGCAACAAATGCGAATGCGACCGCTTCTGGTACCAATGCTAACGCAACAGTTAAACCAGAAAGCACGTCGTTCTTAGCAGAGCTTGGCGCTTTGCCTATAAGATTAAACATTTATATCCCCAAGTGTTTTTACTACGACAGAAAAGCGCTGGATCCTATCAAAATCCAGCGCTTTTAACAAACATGATACATTATAGTGTTAAATTGAGATGTCTGTATGACACTATATAATTGGTAAGGCAGTTGAACGCTTAACGCATGTCATGGTCACATTAGAGTGAACTTCTTGTACATATTCTAGGTTTAATAAATTATCACGAACAAATAGCTCATATCCTTCTATGCCTTTTGAAACTATCCTAAGCATAAAGTCCATAGTACCTGCCATAGTGTAACACTCAGTAACCTCATCATAGCTCATAATCAACTTTTCAAATTCTGCAAGGTTGCTGCGGCCATGGTTTGACAATTTCACATGAGCATACACTAACATATCGAAGCCAAGTTGCTTTTCGTCTAGCAGCGCAACTTTCCCTTTGATAAACCCATCTTGCTCCAATTTAGCGATGCGTCTCCAACAAGGAGATTGTGATAATCCTACTTTGTCTGCAATTTCTGCAGTAGACAAACTTGCATCTTGCTGTAACAACGCTAGTATCTGACGATCAACTTGATTTAATGACATATTTTTCTTTATATTTTAATGTTAAATTTTACGCTATTCACGTAGCGTTACCCAAAGCGACCGCTCATAAATGGGTTATTACGCTTCTCGTACCCTATTGTGGTATCTTCTCCGTGACCACTCAATACCCGGGTTTCATCATCCAAGGTAAAAAGCTTTGTTTCAATAGCGTGCTTAAGTTGTGAGGCATCTCCTTTAGGAAAATCAGTACGCCCCACCGAACCTTTAAACAGCACATCACCAACCAGTACTGTCGCACTTGCAGGTTCATAAAAAACAACATGTCCAGGCGTATGGCCCGGACAATGTCTCACTTGCAAGCTTAACGCTCCAAGCTCAACAATATCCCCTTCGTTCAACCAACGTTGGGGAAAAAATGGTTTATGCGGTGCAAAACCAAACATTTGCGCCTGCATAGGTAACCCTTCTAACCAAAACGTGTCATCAATGTGAGGACCAACGATGTCTACATTAAACTGTTTGGCAAGCTCCTCACTGACACCCACATGGTCCAAGTGACCATGTGTAAGCAAAACCAGATCTACATCAAGGTTATATTCCTTGACAGCTGCAATAATCTTGTCGGCATCGCCACCGGGATCTACTATGGCAGCTTTTCCTGTAGACTCGCAAGCGATAACTCGACAGTTTTGCATAAACGGCGTTACTGGTATTGTTAAAACTTTCATGTTACTGCCCCGTATACGACATTAAAATCGGATACTTTAAATATGCTTTATCGTAGTATGGTGTTTTTTCATACAACCATTCAAGCCTTTGTTTATCGCTTTTAGCAAACTTTTTATCTTCGCGGATCTTTTTATCAAATGCCAAAGCAAGCTTAGGGCTCTCTTTTAACATTTTCCTAGCATATGGCTCAAGTGCATAATTTTCAACATATTCTGTACGCTGGAAAATACTATGGAAGTCTCCCCATGCAAAAAATGAGTCAGGCGCTACTGGATGAAGCAAATGTGTTACAAGTTCAGAATACGCTTGTTTTGTCGAAACTTTAGTCCACCCAGAAAGAGAAACTTCTTCATTTAACAGGTTAGATTTGAATGTCGCATCTACTCTAAAGCGCCCTTCAAATGGCGAGTTAGCAAAGCTATGATTATCGACCGTTAGCTGTGTTAGGCCAGCTAGAGAAGTCCCTTCTGGCAATGCCTCTACTTCTACACCATGTAGCTTTAGTTTATCGACTAAATCAGCATATTGTGGTGGAATGTAAAACGCCTCTGGGACTTGCACAATCGTTTTAATTTCCTTCTGCCAAAATACAGGCAATTTTTCATAATTGATTGGCTCACCGAGATATTTTACTTCTTTATGTCCTGATAAAGCGCTTTCAAAGCTTTTGTACTTAATTCCTTTGAAAGGTATATAATCAGGCTGTTGACTGTAAGACCTTGAGACAACAAGTTCTTTAGGGTAAGACTGTTTTTCAGCTTCCACGGCGCTATGTAATGCTTTATGCTGCTGCGCAAGCGCATCAATCACACCATCAATAAATACATAGGTACCGAGTACACGCTGTTTATAAGGCTTCAATGAGTGGTTTTCAACCAAGATAGTTGGCAACCCTTTGATATCACCCCACCCATTTGAAAATCTCGGAGATGCTACCCAGCCAGCAAGACCTTTCTTAAGATCACGTTTATCCATCACAAATACAAGCGGACCAGGTATATGTCCACTTTTTGCCAGCTTTGTGTCAATAATTGGCGTAAATTGCTCTTCTAGTACTTTCGATATTGCTGGAGATTCACTCGCAAAACTAGGATTGAAGCCATAGGTCACGTCATACTGATAATCCGCGCCATCTGTGACGTGAACATCTACGTACAACGCTGGGGCATAATCATTAATGACTTTTAATACCGAACGCACACCTGGTGTGTCTAATTTTGTGTAATCGCGGTTTAAATTTAGGTTCTTTGCGTTTGTTCTGAAGCCCATGGTCACGGGGCCACGTTGATTTATACGATTAAATTCACTGCTTCTCTCGTGACCATCTACGTTCAGTATTGGAATAAACAAAATATTCACTTTACTTAAGATATCGCGGCGCTTTCCTGTAGCAATATCTCTTAGTAACATAAACATGGCATCTTTACCGTCAATTTCTCCAGCGTGAATACCCGCTTGGATCAGCAGTGTCGGTTTATTATTATTTTTCATCATCGCTGGAGAAAATTGACTACCTTCAACAGCTAATAGCATATTAATGTCCCTTCCCTGATCACTCACACCAATCTTGACCGACTGGAACTGCGTTGGATTAGAGGCGACTAAGCGCTTTAAAAACTCATTTGTTTGCTCGTAATTCGGGGACTCTAATCCACCGCTTAACTCAAAGTCTGTTGTCAGAGGTCCCTCTTGCTGCATCAAAGCCTCACTTTGACCTTGCCAAAGTTGCAATGGAGGGAGATGACTATTCAAATTAAGCGTTGCGGAAAGCAGAACAATACCTAAACTCATAAACATTCTTTGTGTCTTTTTTGTATAAAGATGATTATATCAATATTTTATTTAACAGCTTACAATGTGCGGTGATTCAACAAAAATTCACAGTTAAACGCACTAATTCGCGGTCAACTTAAGGAAAGTTTAACAAAACCAATGAGTAAAAGTATTTTAATCACAGGGTGCTCTACAGGCATAGGTTTGTATTGTGCAGAAACACTGTATAAATCCGGGTACAAGGTTATCGCCTCAGTGAGAAACTCAAAGCACCTCTCGCACTTTGAACAACTCGGGATTCCTTGTATCTTGCTCGACTTATCAGACGAGACGTCAATAAACCAAGGTTTCCAACAAGCACTTGACTTATGTGACGGAAAACTCGATGTGCTCTTTAATAACGGCGCATATGGTCAACCCGGCGCGGTCGAAGACTTGCCAACGGATGTGCTAAGACAACAATTTGAAGTTAATTTTTTTGGATGGCATACCCTAACCCGTCTTGCTGTCGCACATATGAGAGCGCAAGGGCAAGGTAGAATCATTCAAAACTCTTCTGTGCTTGGCTTAGTGGCATTGCCTTATCGCGGTGCATACAACGCCAGCAAATTTGCACTCGAAGGACTTACTGACACGCTCAGAATGGAGCTTTCAGACACCAATGTACAAATTAGTCTCATTGAGCCAGGACCAATTTTATCTGATTTTAGAAAAAATGCTCGCCAAGCATTTGAACAACATATCGATATTGAATCCAGTTATCATAAAGATGAATATCAAGCACAATTAACTAGGCTCAAAGCCCAAACAGCGCCGCAGAAATTCACGCTCGGCCCAGAAGCGGTCTACGACAAACTTCTACATGCGATTGAGTCGCCAAAAGCAAAAGCTAGATATTATGTGACGTTTCCAACTTATTTGATGGGTTACTTAAAACGCATTTTAAGTTCACGCTGGTTAGACAAATTATTACTAAAGAATCGCTGATGATAGCGTGAAGAAAACCAAGCCTGTGGGACAGACTGAACTGGATAGGTAAACACTAAAAAAGGAGCCACAGGCTCCTTTTAAACATCGCTATACTTAATTAATAAATTAAGCTGCAAGACCTTCTTTTGCTTTCTCTACTAGAGCAGTGAAAGCTACTTGGTCATATACTGCGATATCAGCTAGGATCTTACGATCGATTTCAATTGACGACTTTTTAAGGCCGTTAATGAAGCGGCTGTAAGATAGGCCGTTTTGACGTGCTGCAGCATTGATACGTGCAATCCATAGTTGACGGAAAGTACGTTTCTTAGCGCGACGGTCACGGTATGCATATTGACCAGCTTTAGTTACAGCTTGGAACGCTACGCGGTAAACACGTGAACGTGCTCCGTAGTAACCTTTAGCTTGCTTTAATACTTTTTTGTGACGTGCACGTGCGATAACACCGCGTTTAACTCTTGCCATTTCTGATATCCTCTATTAAGCGAATGGTAACATACGATCGATAAGGCCTAGGTCATTCTTATGAACCATAGACTTAGCACGTAGGTGTAGTTTACGCTTAGATGACTTCTTAGTCAGAATGTGACGAAGATGCGACTGTTTACGCTTGTAACCGCCTGAAGCAGTCTTTTTGAAGCGCTTTGCAGCACCTCTGTGTGTTTTTAGCTTGTAAGCCATTGCAATAACTCCAAATGATATTGCGTTTAATATATGTAAGTAGGCGGATGCGAACATCACTTTTAAGGCCCAACTTACACCCTATTCCGGCGAAGCTGAATGTAAACAAACAGCTTACTTACTACCGGTCAACACAGGTGACTTCAGATTAAAAACCTGAGTACTTTCAATACCCGTGTTAAATTCTTTCAAAAATCGGTGCGAATTATGCCTGACTTATGCTTTTTTTGCAATAGGTGCCATCATCATAACCATCTGACGACCTTCAACACGATTCGGGAAAGATTCAACTTGAGCAATCTCTTCCAAATCTGCTTTTAAGCGGTTAAGCATGCTGATTGCGATTTCTTGGTGAGCCATTTCACGACCACGGAAACGGATGGTGATTTTCGCCTTGTCGCCACCTTCTAAGAACTTGCGCAAGTTACGAAGTTTAACTTGATAGTCACCTTCGTCAGTACCAGGGCGGAATTTAATCTCTTTAACCTGGATCTGTTTTTGCTTTTTCTTCTGTTCTTTTTGTAATTTTGCTTTTTCAAAAACGAACTTACCATAGTCCATTACCTTCGCCACTGGTGGCTCAGCGTTTGGACTGATTTCAACAAGGTCTAAACCTGCGTTTTCTGCTTGCGCTAGCGCATCTCTCGTAGAGACAATGCCCGCTTGCTCACCTTCAGCATCGATTAAGCGAACTTCTTTCGCTGTGATTTCATCATTGATACGATTCTTTTGAGCAGTAGTTTGCCCTTTTTTGCCGCCTCTAATGGTACGTTCCTCCAAAAAATCCAAAATTAAACGTGCGGCACTGTTGTAAATATGTTTGCCGCACGGGTTTCAAAAATTAAACTCTGTTTTTGATTTCTTCGCTAATTTTAGCAACAAAATCATCTACAGAGAATTTGCCAAGGTCTTCACCCTTGCGCGTTCTTACTGCTAGCTCTTGTTGTTCGACTTCTTTATCGCCAACAACAAGTAAATAAGGTATACGTTTTAAAGTATGCTCGCGAATTTTAAAGCCAATCTTCTCATTTCTCAAGTCAGCACAAGCTCTTATTCCAAGTTTATTTAGTTTTTGCACAACTTCTTGGACATAATCTGCCTGTTTATCCGTGATATTCATGATCACAACCTGTTTTGGTGCTAACCATGTTGGGAAGAAACCAGCATACTCTTCGGTTAAAATACCGATGAAACGTTCAATCGAACCTAAAATTGCGCGATGGATCATAACAGGCGTTTTACGCTCGTTGTTTTCAGCGACATATGTCGCGCCCAAACGACCCGGTAACGCAAAGTCTAGCTGTACTGTACCACATTGCCAAGCTCGCTCTAGGCAATCGTACAACGTGAACTCAATCTTAGGTCCATAGAACGCACCTTCTCCCGGCAGGTATTCAAACTCAATGTCGTTAGACTTAAGCGCTTCAGCAAGTGCAGCTTCAGCTTTGTCCCACATTTCGTCTTCACCAATACGCTTTTCAGGGCGAGTAGACAGTTTTACAACTATCTTTTCAAAACCAAATGTTTCATACGTATCGTAGACCATTTTAATACAAGATGAAACTTCATCCATGATCTGCTCTTCTGTACAGAATACATGGGCGTCATCTTGAGTAAATCCACGGACACGCATTAGGCCGTGTAGAGCGCCTGACGGCTCATTACGGTGACAACAACCGAACTCAGCCATACGCAGTGGTAAATCACGGTATGATTTCAAGCCTTGATTGAAGATTTGTACGTGACCTGGGCAGTTCATTGGTTTGATTGCATATTCACGCTTCTCAGATTCAGTCGTGAACATTGCATCTGAATACTTATCCCAGTGACCAGACTTTTCCCAAAGTCCTCTGTCCATCATCAATGGACCTTTTACTTCTTCGTAGTCGTATTCACGCAATTTTTCACGCACAAAGTCTTCTAGCTCACGGTAGATGCTCCAACCATCGTTGTGCCAAAATACCATGCCTGGCGCTTCTTCTTGCCAGTGCCATAAATCTAATGCTTTACCAATTTTACGGTGGTCACGTTTTTCAGCTTCTTCTAAACGCTTAAGGTATGCTTTTAACTGCTTTTTATCTGCCCAAGCAGTACCGTAGATACGCTGGAGCATTTTGTTGTCTGCATTACCACGCCAATATGCGCCTGCAACCTTCATAATTTTGAAGTGTTGACAGAACTTCATGTTCGGCACGTGAGGACCGCGACACATATCAATGTATTCTTCGTGATGGTATAGGCCTGGACGATCATCTTTAGCAACGTTTTCGTCAAGAATTTCCATCTTGTAAGTTTCACCACGAGATTCAAACGTGTCTCTCGCTTCTTGCCAGCTTACTTTCTTTTTAACAACATCATAATTTGTTTTAGCTAGCTGCAACATACGCTTTTCAATTGCATCAAGATCTTCTTGAGTTAATGAATGCTCCATGTCGATGTCATAGTAGAATCCATTATCGATGGTTGGACCTATCGCCATTTTAGCTTCTGGGAAAAGCTGCTTTACCGCGTGGCCAATTAAGTGCGCACATGAGTGACGAATGATCTCTAATCCGTCTTCATCTTTTGCGGTAATAATTTCAAGATTCGCATCTTGTTCAATGATGTCACATGCATCTACACGCTCGCCATTTACGCGGCCAGCAATGGTCGCTTTAGCAAGACCAGGGCCGATGTCTTTAGCAACATCAAGAGTAGAAACAGGGTTTTCGAAAATACGCTGACTGCCGTCAGGAAGAGTAATTACTGGCATTTTTAATCCTATTTACAGTGGTGACACCTACGCCGCGTCACATGTATCTATTATCAATTTTAAGTGTTAGTGTTGCCCATCAACGCTTTTACGAATAAGCATTGGTTATTCAGTGATATGCTAAATTTGACTGGGGTCTTTCAATCCTGCGGCTATTGTGACCTGATGCGTGACGAGTTGCAAGGAAAAGACTAAGATTAAATAGTCATTATTAATGGAAAGCAGAGGGATTTTTATGGAGCAGCGAAAAACTTTCAAATTTGCGTCTTTCAATCTTTTGAATTTTGCATCGCCTCCTTATGCTTTTTATCAACCAGAGGAAACCTATAATGACACTCAATGGGCCACAAAAACGCAATTCATTACAGGCCTGATCCAGCACATTGACCCAACAGTCATCGTATTCCAAGAGGTGTTCAACCCTGATGTATTAGCCTCACTTTGCGAGGACTTGGGCCTAAGTTACTTTGCAACAGTTGACTCACCCAAACCGGATGCCGTTTACTCTAATGTGCTATTTAATCCGGTGGTCGCCATCGCTTCAAAAATACCATTTAAGCAATGCAAACCACTCGAACCTTGTCATGAGTTATTGGAATATTTAAATAACCTCGCGCACTTTAAATTTAATCGCACGCCTATCAAGTGCACCTTTGAGCTAGATGGCTTTGGTTTGCTAACAATTTACGCCGTACACTTTAAATCTCAGCGTATTCATTCAATGGCGCAATTACTTGGAGATCCAGACCAAGAAGATCCCTTTTTAGTCATGCTCAATCAAACCGTGGGAACAATGCAGTCGCAAATTTCTCGTTCTTTAGAAGCGTCCATTGTGTATTACGACGCCTTAAAAACACAAAGGGAGAAAAATTCGGCAACATTAGTAATGGGCGACTTCAATGCACACATTACCAGCCCTGCCTTGTCATTTATGACAGAGCAATTTCCCATTATTAGTGAATCCTCTCAATTGGGCAGCGTTGGGTTATTTGAAAGCTTTGCCATTGCAGACAACCAGCCTGAGCTGGGAGTCAAGCCTCCAACTCATTACTACCATGGTGAAGGTAACGTATTAGATTATATTTTGGCGTCGAAGGAGTTTTCACCAAGAGATCCAAATACCCGTGTTAACTCGCTCACTTATCACAATTATGCGAGCCACTTGGACCCTAAAAGAGACGAAGAGGACATAAGATATTCAGATCATGCAGCAATTGCGATAGAAATTACAATTAAATAAAAAAGCTATGCTATTATCCCTGCCATTAGGTATAAATTGGAAAATATAATGAGAACATTAGGTGTTGAAATTACTGGTAGCGAAGCGATGCTTTGTCTTCTATCAAAAGAGAACGACGTATTCGACATTAGGGATATTCGACAAACTCGCTTCACATTGGCAAACATCGGCCAAGACCAAGAAGCAATGCGCAAATTTCACTTTGATGTATCAAAACTGGTAGAAGATTATCAAATCGACACCATCGCTATTCGTCAAAGAGCACACAAGGGAAAGTTTGCTGGAAGTGCTGCTGGGTTTAAAATGGAAGCGGCTTTTCAGCTTATTCCAAACACCGAGGTGCACTTACTCAACGCAACTGAAGTGAAAGAGCAATTAAAGCGCAATCCAGTTCCTGTTGATTATGCTGACACTGGTTTAAGAAAATACCAAGAACAAGCGTTCACTAATGCTTACGTACTGATCATGCGTAAAACATATGGACATGATATAGAGGACGAGCAAGCTTAAACTGCATCGTCAATACACGTATTTCAAGGTGAGTGTCACTACTCACCTTTCACAGTTCCTCCTTTTCGTCATTTCACCCTCATCAATACTAATCGCATAAACGCATACTTATACCTTTCATTTTCTGCTAACCTCGAAAAATAGCGCTAAATTATTCGCGCAAGTTGGAATAAAAAAGGATGTATTAATGTATAAGTTGTTTGAGAAACTCACTGATGCTTTTCCCACTAGAGATGCAAACCAACCTCCTAATTCCCTTTATGCTTTTTGTCGACATTACAGCCGTGGCATGGAATACCCACTGATCATTATGTCAATATGCGCCGCTTCACTTGCAACTCTAGAAGTCATCTTATTCAGTTTTATGGGTACCATGGTTGATTGGATGCAAACCATGAGCCCAGAGCAGCTTTTTAGCAGCAAAAGCCAGACTTTAATGACTATGGCTGCAATAACCGTAATAGCAATTCCAATATTAGTTTTTGTACATAGCGCATTTTTACATCAAAGTTTGCTCGGGAATTACCCCATGTCAATTCGCTGGCTAGCGCATAAATACTTGCTCAAACAAAGTATGTCATTTTATCAAGATGACTATGCTGGCAGAATTTCAACCAAATTAATGCAAACCTCCTTAGCAATCAGAGAAGCGGTCATGAAGCTGCTTGATGTATTGGTCTATATCGTCGTCTATTTTAGTGCCACATTGGTGCTTATTGGGAGCAGTGATATACGCTTACTCATTCCGCTATTTATTTGGTTATTCTTTTACATCTGCGTGCAAGTCTATTTTTTGCCAAGGCTTAAACAGGTTTCTTCAGAGCAAGCCGATGCTCGATCTGAAATGACAGGACGCATCGTAGACAGCTATACCAATATCTCTACAGTGAAACTTTTCTCTTACACCAAACGAGAAGAAGAATATGCCAAAAGCAGCATGGATGTGTTTATGCAACCCGTTTATAGACAAATGCGGTTAGTCACGAGCCTAAATGTCAGTATTCAAGTCTTAAATTACCTTTTGGTTTTCTCCATTGCCGGCCTATCCCTATACCTTTGGTCAAAGAACGTGATTTCAGCCGGAGAAATTGCCATCGCTATTAGCCTTTCGTTAAGATTAAATGGCATGTCCCAATGGATTATGTGGGAAATTAGCAGCTTGTTTGAAAATATTGGGACCGTCGTAGATGGTATGAATACACTCTCAAAATCCATCGAGGTCGCCGACATAACCAATGCAAACGACCTCATCGTAACCAGTGGTCGGATCAACTTTAAAGATGTCACTTTTGCCTACAAGCGCATGGATAAAAATTTATCGACCCCAGTGTTTGATAGATTATCTCTAGAGATAAAGAACGGAGAGAAAATCGGTATTGTAGGACGATCCGGCTCAGGTAAGTCAACGCTTGTGAATCTCCTGCTCAGATTTTACGATATTCAACAAGGCAATATTTCAATAGACAACCAAAATATCAGTCGCGTAACCCAAGAAAGCCTAAGAAAGCAGATTGCGATGGTCACTCAAGATACCGCATTGTTACACCGCAGTATCCGAGATAATGTACTGTATGGCAGGCCTGAAGCAACTGAAGAAGAGCTGTTAGAAGCACTCAACAAAGCACAAGCCAGCGCATTTATATGGGATCTGGAAGACAGCCAGGGTAATCAAGGACTGGATGCACAAGTTGGTGAGCGAGGAGTCAAACTCTCCGGAGGCCAGAGGCAGCGCATTGCCATTGCTCGCGTGTTGCTCAAAGACGCGCCTATTTTGGTGCTCGATGAAGCGACATCGGCCCTCGACTCTGAGTCAGAGCAAGCGATACAAGCCAGTTTAGATGAGCTAATGCAAGATAAAACGGTCATTGCGATAGCCCATAGACTCTCGACTATTGCACAAATGGACCGATTGATCGTTCTAGAAAAAGGCGCCATTGTAGAGCAAGGCACACATACAGAGTTACTGGATCAAAATGGCATATACGCCAAACTCTGGGCACATCAAACAGGCGGGTTTATTGGCGTGGACTAACACCACGACAAAACAATTTACAGGCTTGTTCAATGAATGCTTCAAGTTGCTGATCATCTACGGGGGGCTGCCACCTAATGGCCATCTCCCAAAATGTGAGTCTTTTTAACCCACCCCAAAAAAAGGCTGCTGCAAAGTGGGCATCATGATCGCCTAGGCAGCCTGCACTCGATGCTTCTTCAAACCACACTACCATTGACTGCTCACAGTGACTGAACTTTTCATTTAATCGATGTGCTTGTGTCTCACTTCGCATTGACTCAATCATCACAATACGGGATAACCGGATATAGTCAGGGTCGCACAGCAAACTTACAACACTAATCGCTAAGTGTTTTAATTGCACTTCAAAGTCATAGTTTGGAATAAACTGGATTGCAGTTAATGGTTCTATTCTTTCAATAAGCAAAATAACAACAGCATCAAATAGCGCTTCTTTATTCGGGTAGTGCTTATATAAAGTCCTTTTTGATACTTCAGCCTTTTGGCAAATTGCCTCCATTGTTGTGGCCTGCAACCCATTTAGCGCAAATTGTTCTATCGCGGCACTAACGATTGCTTGCTGTTTGGCTGACAATTGTGTCATTTATTTCTCTCACTTTTAACAATTAACACCAGTTTAACCAATTATCGGGACAATAAAAAGTATACGGTTGCGTTTATCTATAAAATAAAAAGTACACGACATCGTTTACCTTTACATTAAACAAGTATACACTAGCGTTTACTTGTATAGTTGTCGAGTTTATAACCTTTACTTTGGTGTGAGGAAGGTATCAAAAGGACAATCTGCCCACTAATACCCTATGTGGAATAATTTATACAAGGTAGTAAGCTAAACTGTGATGAGCAATACCAGCGACAGTTTGGAAGCACGATAGTTAATAGGATTTGGAGTGTTCATGTATCCAGCATCATTCAAAAGCAAAGTTAAACACCTTTCTTTAGCACTTTTCACAGCAGGCATGTTAAGTGCTTGCTCAGAAGCTCCACAACAACAAGCAGGATTCGGTATGCAGCCTGCTCAAGTCAGTGTGACTCATGTTTCAACACAAAGCGTACCGTTTAAGATTGAACTACCAGCGACACTTCTTGGCGACAAAGAAGTTGAAATACGTGCTCGAGTATCAGGGCTGATTGAATCCAGAAACTTTGATGAGGGACAATACGTAAACGCTGGACATTCCCTGTTCACCATCGAATTAAAACCATTCGAACTCGAGCTTGAAAAAGCGCAAGCTGATCTCCATGCCGCAGAAGCTAACGTGGCACAAGCGAAGCGCGAAAGAGATAGATTAGAAAAACTTAAAGATGAGCGTTCAGTCTCTAAACGCGATTTCGATAATGCCGTTTCAGCTTATGATATTTCGCTTGCTAATTTAGAGTCTGCAAAAGTTGCTTTAAACGAAGCCCAGCTTGACCTTGAATACGCACAAGTAAAAGCGCCAGTGTCAGGCATTATCGGTCGTGAAAAAGAATCTCAAGGCAGTTACATCTCTGGCCCAACGGTACTGTTAACTGAACTCACTGACACTAGCTTCATGAGAGCTCGCTTCGGATTTTCTGAGCGTGAGCAGCTCGCTATGCGAAAAGATGTAGAGCTTGGTAAATTAACCCTACCAAACAATAACGAGTTTGACGCCACTGTCATTTTACAAGATGGCTCAACATACTCAGAACAAGGCAAAGTGAATTTCTCAGATGTTCGAGTCAACCGTTTTACGGGTACCTCTGAATTGCAAGCGCGTATCGCCAATCCAAAAGGTGAATTAAGACCGGGCCAATTTGTACGTGTGCAGCTCAGTGGTGCCGTTAGAAACAACGCCATCGTTGTACCTCAACGCGCCGTGTTAGATAACGGTACTGGTAAATTCGTTTATATTGCTGCTGAGAATGAGCAAGGTATGAAGGTTGCCTTACCTGCTC
Source organism: Pseudoalteromonas luteoviolacea CPMOR-1 (assembly GCF_001625685.1). GTDB lineage: Bacteria > Pseudomonadota > Gammaproteobacteria > Enterobacterales > Alteromonadaceae > Pseudoalteromonas > Pseudoalteromonas luteoviolacea_K. The sequence goes on from NZ_AUYC01000034.1 coordinate 21,503, forward strand.
CAGTTGAAGTCGGTGAGTGGGTACAATTAAATGGTCAAAATATGTGGGTAATTCGCTCCGGGCTTCAACCAAATCAACCCGTCATTGTTGAAGGCATGGCACGTATTTTTTTCCCCGGCATGCCCGTTAACGTAGCGGCTCAAGGAGAATAAGCCCTATGTTTTCTAAATACTTTATTGATAGGCCTATTTTTGCCTTTGTGATCTCAATTGTGATCGTGCTGGCAGGCCTTGCCGCAATGCGAACTTTACCCGTAGCACAGTACCCTGAAATATCACCACCTCAAGTGCAAGTTACCGCAGTATACCCTGGTGCATCAGCCGATGTACTAGAGCAAACTGTTGCTGCTCCCATAGAAAATGCCATCACCGGTGTTGAAGGCATGATGTATATGGAGTCAATCAGCAGTAGCGCAGGCGCAACGACCATCACAGTAACTTTTGAGATTGGGACAGACGTTGACCAAGCAGCTGTCGATGTCAATAACAGAATTAAGCAAGTTGAAGCTCGATTACCCGAAGAGACTAGGCGTCAGGGTGTCGTTGTTGCTAAAGGTTCATCCAGTTTCTTGCAAGTTCACGCTTTTTATTCGCCTGATAACAGTCGTTCAAGTTTATGGACGTCGAATTATGTCACCATGAATATACTGGATAACATTAAACGTATTCCTGGCACCACCAATGTACAGATATTCGGCGCACGTGACTACGCGATGCGTATATGGCTTAGACCGGACATCATGAGCCAATTGAAAGTCACAGTTGAAGAAGTCACCAGCGCGATCCGTGAGCAAAATTCACAATATGCAGCGGGTAGCATTGGCGCTACACCCACATCAACAAGCGCACAAGAATTGGTTTACAGTGTCACTGCTCAAGGTCGACTCTCTACACCTGAGGAGTTTGACAATATCATCATTCGTGCGAATGCAGATGGCTCAACTTTAAGACTCAAAGACATTGCACGTGTTGAACTCGGTTCGAAAGATTATAACTTCAACGGGACAATCAATGGCAAAGATGCTGTGTTACTGGGTATCTTCTTACAACCTGGCGCCAATGCGTTAGACGTGGCCAAAGAAGTTGAAGCTGAAATTGAAAAACTAAAAGCGCAATTTCCACAAGGCCTTGCTCATATCAATTCTTACGATACAACTCGCTTTGTAGAAGTGTCTATTCGCGAAGTCTTAATCACACTTGGTGAAGCCATGGTGCTGGTTTTCTTAGTAGTATACCTGTTTTTACAAAACTGGCGTGCGACTTTAATTCCAACGCTCGCTGTACCTGTATCTTTACTTGGGACTTTTGCAGGTCTATACATGCTGGGTTATTCAATTAATACCTTGACCCTATTTGGTATGGTACTTTCAATTGGTATTGTCGTTGACGACGCCATCGTTGTCTTGGAAAACGTTGAACGTATCATGCATGAACAACATGTCAGTGCCCGAGAAGCTGCTTACAAAGCGATGGAAGAAGTCAGTGGCCCTGTGGTCGCAATTGTACTCGTATTATGTTCGGTGTTTATTCCTATCGCCTTTTTAGGCGGATTAACTGGTGAACTCTTCCGCCAGTTTGCCATTACCATCTCAATCTCAGTCAGTTTATCAGGTGTAGTTGCGTTAACGATGACGCCTGCCCTATGTGTTTTGATTTTAAAACATGAAGATAAACAAACCGCACGATTTTTCTTGTGGTTTAACGACTGGTTTACCCGCATTACGGGTAAGTATGTCGGTTCAGTGAGCTTTATGATCCGTCGCGGCGCACTGGGTTTTGTACTCATGTCAGCGATGGTTGGTACAACCATCTTTATGTGGCAAAAAACGCCAGGCTCACTCGTGCCAGATGAAGATCAAGGGTTTTACATCAGCGCTGTTTTCTTACCTGATGGAACGTCTCTTGAGCGCACAACAGAGGTGACAAAACAAGTTATTGAAGCTGCACAGTCAAACCCTGCAAACGAGAATGTTGTTGCTTTCACCGGTTTTGACTTTCTAGGGGGTGGCTATAAAAATAATGCTGCGACCTTATTCATCACACAAAAGCATTGGGATGAACGTGAAGTTGACTCAAAGGCACTTGTGGGTGAGCTATTTATGAAAACAGCGCACATCAAAGAAGCGCTAGTCCTCGCTTTTAATCCTCCCGCAATCTTTGGTTTAGGCTCTACTGGTGGTTTTGAGTTTTACTTGCAAAACAAGACAGGTGCCGACCCTGAAAAGTTAAAGCAAGGTATGCAGCTAATGATGAATGCAGCTCAGCAAAGCTCGGTCTTAGGTGGACTACAAACTCTGTGGCGTCCAGATGCACCTCAACTCCAAGTGCATATGGACAGAGAGCAAGCCAGAGCTATGGGCGTGAATATTAACTCTGCATTTAATGCGCTTGCAGCAAACCTGGGTAATTACTATGTGAATGATTTCAATAAATTTGGTCGCTCATGGCAGGTTATCATGTCTGCAGAGGCTCAGTTTAGAATGTCACCACAAGATGTTGGCCGAATTTATGTAAAGAACAATCAAGGAGGTATGGTTCCCATCTCTGCGTTTACTGACATAGAGTTTTCTCGCGGTCCTGAAAGCTTACACAGATATAACAACCTATCAGCAGTCAAGTTAATGGGTAATGCGGCTCCAGGCTATAGTTCAGGACAGGCGATTGCTGAAATCGAGCGCATTGCAGCTGAAGTGCTTCCGCCAGATATGACGTTTGAGTGGACTGCGTCTGCATTCCAAGAAAAACGAAGTTCTGGCACAACTGGGCTTGCGCTTGGTTTAGCCGTTGTCATGGTGTTTTTAATTCTTGCCGCTTTGTACGAGCGATGGTCTTTACCGATATCCGTTTTATTAGCACTGCCATTTGGCACCTTTGGCGCACTTGTCTCAATTTGGATAGCTGGTCTTACCAATGACGTGTATTTCCAAATTGGCCTTGTTACCCTACTCGGACTTGCTAGTAAAAATGCCATTTTAATTGTCGAATACGCTCTGATGAAACATCAACAAGGCTGGAGTGCCAGTGCTGCTGCACTTGAGGCTGCAAGATTGAGGTTCCGCCCTATCATAATGACCTCACTAGCGTTTATATTAGGCGTAGTGCCGCTCGTTCTAAGTTCTGGTGCTGGGGCTGGCGCAAGGCACAGCGTTGGCACCGGTGTAATGGGTGGTATGATGGCAGCTACCTTCTTAGCGGTATTCTTCGTGCCACTATTTTTCTACTGGTTAACTACAAGAAAGTTTACAGAGAAACGCTCAAAACACGAGCTGGCCACAGAAATCGCAGCGCATCATAAACGCGACCATACAGATACACAGGAAGACCTAGCCTAACACTTCACAATAAACGCCAGTAAACTGGCGTTTATTGTTTACGGCATTATAGTTACAAATGATAACAAGGTTTTGGCTGTAAAAGCACCAAGCTATTATGTTACTATTTGCAATTATTTTATTTCAAAGGCTAAATCTTTGCGCTTATTTGTTGTATTTGCACTCGCATTAGTAATTAATTTCCCCGTATTCAGCAGCACACAGAGCACATGGCAACAAACCTATGACATGTTACGCGCGCAAGATACCCTGTCTGCATTCGAGTTCTTAAGTGAGGAAATAAAGTCTACGGACCCCAGTGCAAAACGAGTCTATATTGGTGCTACACTTGTTAGAACTGCACTCGCATTAAAAAAAGAGCACACCTTGAGTATGCTCATCAGCTATGACAAGAATGTATATGACCAGATCCTAGAAAATCTTGTTAACGCATTGCACAGTGCACATGACAACGAGTATGAGCAAACCATGCACGCTTTTAAACAGGCAATTACGCGTGCTTATACAACTGACGATCCCGCATTAATAGCAACCGTTGAATTATTTTATATCAACGCGAAGATTACATTAGCTAACTACATACAACTCGATCACCATATTAAAGAAGTAGAGCGCAACGCAAATGCTTTAGATAAACCATTTTGGGGTTTGAACTCTTTACACAATGCGAAAGCTTTGAATGCTAACTTTTTAGGTGATCATGCTCAGGCAATTGAAACTTACAAGCAAGCCATTGCAAACTCGAATTATGAAGGTAACAAAGCGCCCTATTATAATAATTTAGCCCTGACTTATTTAGAAATTGGTAATTACAACGACGCAGCCAAATATCTAGAAAAATCATTAGCTTTGAGAAAAGCACAAAACAATGAGTTTAAGGTTGCACTGACGATGTTAAACCTGGGGATTGTTGCTAACAAGGCACAAAACTATGAAACAGCATTGCAGTGGCTCAATCAAGCCCATCAGTACTACGTCAAATTCGACAACCCTTATCGCCAAGCATATACCCTTGTGCAAAAAGCAAAGGTGTATACCAACACACAAAAAATCGATCTTGCTACAATTGCACTTGAACGCGCATTATCTAAGATTAGTTTAACGAATAACATTAATTTAATCACAGATATTCGCTTGCAGGCGGCTGAAAATATGAGAGCTATTGGCCAATATGACGATGCGATTAGCCAAGCAACTTTGGCCTACAACCTATCCAGTAATGTAAGCGATAAAACCCACTTAATTCATAGCTTAGAGTTACTATCAGATCTGTACGCGCAGCAATCTAACTATGAGCAAGCTTATACACTGCAAAGTGAGTTGGTCGCGCAAAAAGAGCAGTTTAATACCCATAAGACCATGCATGCAATGTTGGCATTGGAATCTGAGCTTGAAGTCACAGCACAGCAACTAGAGAATATTCGTTTGGAAAAACATAATAACAAGCAACTCGCCCAAATTTCTCAGCTAGAAGAGCGCCAGCAGTTTCAAGCCATCATCATCCTATTCTCATTGTTACTGCTATTCATCAGCTTAAGAGGGTACTCTAAGCACAAATATCGGGCACAACATGACAATTTAACTGGCGCGCTAACTCGAAGTACTTTTCTTCATGTCGTGTCGCGCTCCGCCGTCCCAGCGATAGGCAAACAGCATTGTTTGGTGCTATTCGACTTAGATCATTTCAAACAAGTTAACGATGAATACGGTCACCCAACCGGAGATACAGCCTTAAAACAAACCGCAATGCTTGCCAAACACTTTTTTGGCAAGAGTGCCCTTTTGTCTCGCTTTGGCGGTGAAGAGTTCATGCTATTCTTACCCAATTTAGTACATTCTCATAACGAAAATGTCATTGAGAAATTCAGAGAGGAACTCAGCAAACTTCCCATTGAAGCAGAATCTGGAGAGACAATTCATATTACGGCGAGCTTTTCAACTTATTACTATAAAACATCGCCACAAAGCCTGGACAAAATATACAGCAAATTAGATGTCGCTCTATATCAAGCTAAGAAGTCAGGCAGAAATCGAGTGGTTTGCGCTGTTTAAGATGAGTTTAAACTGTATTAAGGAATACAGACTATAATTAGTTAAGCCACAAGCTTTCGGTTTTGTTCTATTGGAGAAACTGGTTGAGCATAAAGTATGCCCAACCAAGTCGCCTTAAAGTCCAAAAACAACCTTTTCACTTTTAAGCATTTTGCTACTTAACATAGTGAATAACGCAAATAGCCCCAACGTACTTAACGATGATAAAAGTACTTGCAACAAGGGCAACTCATTCCCTTTAATTACTTCAATCATTGCATATTGCTGAGCCGCAATAGGAGCCCACTGCACATAGTCGGTTGCAATGTCATATGTGGTCATCATGCTTAAGCCAATCGGCACGAACAAAACAAACGCCACATAAGATTGCGCCTCTTTGAAAGATTTAGCCATAAACGATACAAACACCAATAAACTGGCTGACATCAAGGCAATTGGCAGGCCAATGAGTGTGCAAAATAGAATAAACATCAAGTTTAGGTTAATACTAAAGCCTAGCTGTTCCCATGGCACCATGCCATAAGCAAATTTTGACACAATCAGCACTAACACAAGACCAATCATCGAATAGCTGGCAATCGCTGCGACTTTTGCAAGTACGATCTGCGTGCTACTCAAAGGGTGGCTGAGTAGCAGTGCCAATGAATTTCGCTCTCTTTCTCCAGCACTGGTATCAATAGCCAAATTCATTGCGGAGTAAAATAACGCGATAATAATTGAGAGCGTTGCAATGCCTAGGAACATTCCACCTTTTGAATCAGGGGTTGCTTGATCTTGAGTTTGGACATTAACTGCGCGCATAATGCTCGGGTCAATACCACGACTTATTAACCTAAGCCCAGCCACTTCCGAATTGTATCTTGCTAGACCCCCCTCAAGCCTACGCACAGATTTAATCAACTTATTATCAGACTTGTCTGCAATAATAGTGACCAGTGCACTTCTTCCTTCGGACATGTCTTCTGCGTATTTTACATCGATAACGAGTTTAATGGGTTTAACACTGTCATCATCACCATGACTAATATCGAGCCCATCTAAATACGCAACGAGATTTGGCGCGACCTCTGCATTTTCAATGCTAATTTTAAGTGCTTCAGGAGAACTCAGCTGTTTAAGTAGAATTGTAAACAGCAAGCACATCACTATGGGGGCACCAATCGCGTAATATAAACCCGCCATCACCGAACGTTTATCGCGACTCGCATCTAACATCTCTTTTTTATATAAAACCTGTACTAGCCTCATCATGCTGCGAGTCCCTCATCTGAACCTATCAATGTTATAAAGGCTTCTTCTAGCGTATCCTTTTGCGTCTGTTCACATAGGGATTGTGGTGAACCTTCGGCCACCACTTTACCGTCAGCCATGACCACAACATGATCACACAGCGCTGCTACCTCTTGCATAACATGACTGGAAAACAATACACAATGCCCCTGCTCTTTGAGCATCAGAAGTAGGTCTCTTAAAATACGCGTGCTCATTACATCTAGCCCACGAGTCGGTTCATCCAAAATGATATTGGTTGGCTGATGCACAATGGCTTGTGCTAGTGCGGTCTTCATCCGCTGACCTTGTGAAAAGCCCTTACACTTTCGATCTGCAATATCTGTCATTTGTAGCTTTTCAAGTACACCTTGAGTTGCTTCTGCTGCTGCTTGTTTACCCAGACCACTTAGCTCTGCAAAAAACTGTACATACTCCCTCGGCGTCAGACGCTCATATAATCCACATGGGTCAGGAAACAGCCCAAGCTGCTGCTTTGCAGCCATAGGATCTGTATACACATCAATGTTATCTATTTTTGCATAACCACTATCGGCTTTGAGCAGTCCAAATACCGTTCTAAGACACGTTGTTTTACCTGCCCCATTTGGTCCAAGTAGACCTGTAATTTTCCCATCATCAGCACGAAAGCTTAGTTTGTTCAGCGCTTGTACTGAGCCGATTTTCTTTTCTAATTCGAATACTTCAATCATTTTTTATGCTCATTACTGTGGTTAGCTACGGGTCCATTAATATTCATAAAATACTGTTTTCTATTATCTTTATCGAGACAATCCGTAGTGAGTTCAGAAAACTCCATGGTATTAATGAATTGCCCAATGACTTTATTCGCGCAGGTCTGTGACGCAACACCATGTGTCGCAGAAGGCGAAACTAGGTGTTTCGCATTACTGAAGCTCACCATCGCAAGATCTGCCCAACTGGGAGGTGTGGCTGGATCAAGCCCACCGGATAACAACAAAATAGGAATATTGGTCTTAACTGGTTTGTAAAAATCGTGCTCAACAGGCTCTACCTGCCAAATTGGACAAACCATATCAAGTGACTCAATCATCATCTTACCGAAATAAGATTGGCCGTATTTTTGTCTGTCAGACTGCGTTAAAACAGGCCAATCCTCACCACAGGTAATCGCACTATGCATGCCCATAGCAATACTGCCTACGGTCTGTTCATTTCCGAGTAGGCCAACTAAAGGGTGATAGTTTCCTTTTTTTGCAGAATCAATGACTAACGGGATTAAAGAGCGAGATGTATGACCATACAGCGCCATTCTAACAGCACCACGTAATTTGCTTTCAGTGATCACAAGTGTGATCTCTTTATGTGTTCTTGGGTGCCTGACTGCTACCGTTATTGGCTCATTTTTTAGTTGCAACAACAAAGCTTGATAATCATCAGCCAAAGTGGGGTATTGTTCTAAACAGGCTTTATCCGCCATACAATCTAAAAACACTTCGTTAAGTGCACTATCTATGGCATCACCTATCGCGACAAGGCTCTGCTGCATAGGCACGACACCATCTAAAGTGGCACTTAATACAGAGCTTGGGTACTGACGCAGATATTCTTGCGCAATACGAGTGCCATAAGACGCGCCGTATAAATGTAATTTCTCATAGCCTAATGCCAATCTAACTGCTTCAAAGTCGCTGGCCGCAGCGACAGTAGTAAAGTGGGACAGATCTACTTCTAACAGTGCTTTACATGCGTTGGTTTCTTCTTTTGTGAATGCGACGAATGACAAAGCTTGATCGTTAAACGTAAATTGCTCTTCAATTGTACCTGTGTCACATTGCAATAGTTTTGACTTACCTGTCCCTCGTTGATCTACTAGAATAATATCTCGATTCTCTCGAGCGTATTTTAAATTTCGAGCAAAAATTGCTGCAACTTCGATGGCTGACTGTCCAGGACCACCAGCGAATGCGAGCACTGCTTCTTTGGGGTGTAATTGCTTTATCGCAGGGATGACAGCAAAATGGATATCGATATTCTCAGAAGGTGACTTTTTCGACAATGGCTGACTGACAGAGCCACACATTAAGCGATCTGCAAGGCCTTCAACATAACAAGCTTCAAGTGTGTTGTTTTGTTGTGCAAAAGAAACCCCAGAATAGACAATAGCAAGGGATGTTAAGCTTTGACCAATCAACTTAACGAAATGACTGCCGTACTTATTCATTACTGTTTTCCTTATTCTAATCAACAAGTATTGTTATTTTTTTGCTGATATTTTCCTGTATTAACCGATTAATACAGTCGGCGTTAGAATAGAGGGCAGGCTTTGGCAAGTCAACTGGAAGCGTTTCCAATTTAGATGCAACAAGAAGAGTCTACATTGTGGCTAATTTAAGGTGTGCACTTGGGCTGAACTGTTCAGACATTATGGCAATCGCTATAAAGAAAAAGGCCAGCGTTTGCTGGCCTTTACTCATTACTTCTTGCGCTTTTTCTCTTCTTCGACCCATTTGCCTTCAACAAACGTTGCTTTCCAGCCAGTGGCTTTCCCTTCAACTTCCGTCATGACATATTGTGTCTTCGTTTTGCGAGAATATCTCACAACCGCTAAATTGCCGTCACCGTCTTTTTCTGGCGCATCTGCCAAATAATAAAACTTAGGAGATATTCTATCTCTAAATCTCTTCAGCTCAGCAACTTTTGGCGCTCGAGTCTCCCTTGATTTAGGGAAAGTATGCGCTGCTAAAAAGATACCTGACGCACCGTCACGTAGGACAAAGTGTGCATCTGACTTCTCACACTCTAGCTCTGGTAACGGAACCGGATCTTCTTTCGGTGGCGCAGGCTCACCATTTTTCAATAACTTACGGGTATTTTTACACTCTTCTTTAGTACAGCCAAAGTACTTACCAAAACGACCTGACTTAAGCTGCATGTCTGCACCGCACTTGTCACATTCAATGACAGGGCCATCATAGCCCTTAATTTTGAATGTGCCCTGCTCCACGACATAACCGCCACATGCAGGGTTATTACCACAAACATGAATTTTGCGAGTCTCATCAATTAAGTATGAGTCCATCGCTGTTTCACAGATTGGGCAGCGTTTCTTTTGTCTCAGGCTCTCTGTTTCAGCATCTTCAACATCCGCATCGATTGCTTCATCGCCAGAGATCAGATTCATTGTCGTCGTACAACGCTCTTTTGGTGGTAAGTTATAACCTGTACACCCTAGGAATACTCCCGTTGAAGCAGTACGAATACCCATTTTTCTGCCACACGTAGGGCAGTCAATGTCTGTTTCAACCATGACATTTTGACGCATGCCACCTTCGGCTTCATCTTGACCAGCTAACTCAAGTTGATTTGAAAAGTCTGCATAAAACTTATCTAATACTTGTGTCCACTCTCGCTCACCCTCAGCAATATCATCAAGACGACCCTCCATTTTGGCGGTAAAGTCAAAATTCATTAGATCATTAAAGTTCTCAACTAAACGATCTGTGACGATTTCGCCCATCTTTTCAGCAAAGAAGCGTCTATTCTCAACACGTACATAACCGCGCTCTTGAATTGTCGAAATAATGGCAGCGTACGTCGATGGACGACCAATTCCACGTTTTTCTAGCTCTTTAACTAAACTTGCCTCACTATATCTTGCTGGTGGTTTAGTAAAGTGCTGCTTAGGATCTAGGCTCACAAGGTCAACGCTGTCACCAACCGTCACAGCCGGCAGAGCTTGCTCTTCTTCGCTCTTCTTGCGAACTGCCGGTTGTACCTTTGTCCAACCATCAAACCTCAGTACTCGACCACGTGCTTTAAGCGTGTAATCATTCGCACCTAGCGTGATATTAGTTAGGTCATATTCCGCCGGTGTCATTTGACAAGCAACGAACTGACGCCAAATTAGCTCATATAGTTTTTTAGCATCTGCATCAACACCTTCAACATGTCCCGACAACACGTTTACATCAGAAGGACGAATTGCTTCGTGCGCTTCTTGTGCATTACCTTTCGCACTGTATTTAATTGGTGCTTTAGGTAAATACTTGTCGCCAAAGTTGCCTTGAATGTAATCACGACACATTTCTACAGCGTCATTAGACAAGTTTGTCGAGTCAGTACGCATATACGTAATGAAACCAGCCTCATATAAACGCTGAGCCAACATCATGGTTTTCTTTACGCCATAGCCTAAACGTGTACTCGCTGCTTGCTGCATTGTTGAAGTAATAAAAGGCGCACTTGGCTTACTTTTACTTGGCTTTTCTTCTACTTTAACAACAGACAGGCTCGCGTTTTCAATTTCTGAAACCGCTTTGAGCGCTTCTTTCTCGTTTACAGGTTTAAATGCTTGGCCTTGGTATTTAGTAACAGCAAATCTTACATCTGTCGCCGCCAACTTAGTGTCTGCATGGATATCCCAGAACTCTTCAGGAATAAAAGCTTTAATTTCGCGCTCACGCTCAACCAACAAACGAACAGCAACTGACTGTACACGGCCCGCAGATAAGCCTCTTGCAACTTTTTGCCACAGCAATGGTGAAACCATGAAACCAACAACACGGTCTAAGAACCGACGCGCCTGTTGTGCATAAACCATATCAGTATTGAGTTGTCCTGGTGCTTCAAACGCCTGCTGAATAGCATTTTTTGTTATCTCATTGAATACCACACGCTTATACTTAGATGCATCACCACCAATGATCTCTTCAAGGTGCCATGCAATTGCTTCTCCCTCTCTATCCAAATCGGTTGCGAGATAGATATGGTCAGCATCCTGTGCAAGCTTAGTGAGCTCTTGAACAACTTTTTCTTTGCCTGGTAACACTTCATAGTGCGGTTCCCAGCCTTTCTCTGGGTCTATACCCATTCTTGCAACTAAATTAGCGTAGTCCTTTTGTTTGCGATATGCCGCCTTTTCTTCAGGTGACATTTTACGTACTTCAGCCGGAGACTTAGTAGCAACACCTTTAGTTTTGCCCGCACCTGACGTTGGTAGATCACGAACATGACCCACACTGGATTTCACAATGTAGTCTTTTCCCAAATACTTATTAATAGTTTTGGCCTTTGCGGGAGACTCTACGATTACTAGCGATTTGCCCATATTTGCCTATTTTGACTAATTCTGTCTGTTGTGCCCCATTGGGCGTTATTATTTATAGGTATATCCACAAACACCTATTGTTACAAGCTTTTCATTCTAACTTTTATCTGAACAGCGATTTATTAAGCAACATTTGCTGCTATTTTGCTCAATTGCATCTCTGGACTCATTAAAAAGGCGAATATAGCGGATATATTAGGAAATTCAAGCGTTAATAAAAAAGGGCCTTAAAAAAGGCCCTTTTCACTCACAATCTTAACCGTTGTCTTGGATAATTATTGACTTGGTTCTTGTGATAGTTTCTCCATCATCCGATGGACTGGGAATTTCAAACGTGATAGTTAAGTTACCAGTATCTTGGCTATTCGCTGACGTCTCTGGCGTCACTTGAACAACCGCTTTACCGCGATCAAAACCGCCACTAAAGTAAACAGTACTAGATAATTCAATGATATTTACTACGCCGTTGGTTGTAGCGATGTTAATTTCAGTTCCTTCAGGCAATGAGTTGCCATATAAATCTGAAAAGTAAATTTCAACCGTGACTGAGTCAGTTTCATTTTCATTATCATTATCAAAGTCGCCGAGCATAATGCCATCAATATCACAGTAATCGGCATTTTCAGTGTCCTCTAGCCCAAATAAACCTTCCTTAGGGAAAGTCACAATGTCTGAATCTAGATCTCCAGGATCAATTCTACCGACATCGTTGCTACAGGTTCCACCGTTAATATGAGATTTATTAACGACAAAACGCGTATAAACCACATCGCTTGACGCAACAATTTCAAATTGTTTCCTAATATCGACTAAATCCTTACTGCACTGTCCAGCTTCTTCTGCAGCCTGACCACACAGTAAACCATTGTATATGCCCGTTGTAGGATCATCCGGGAGCCCATCGTACACGCCATTATTGTTGGCATCTAAATAAAATTCGTTGTGCCCACCGTTACTGAGTGTTGGCTCACAAGGATCTGTAGCTGGGTCGTCATTATTTGCTACACAGTCAACCGCATCAAATTGGTTATTACCATTAAAGTCAGCAAACGCTTCTGGTAAATCATCATTCAGCGGCTGAAACTCACCAATATCAAATAGGCCATTCTTGCGTTGTATCGTATCTGTAGACGGCTTATCGTGGAAATTTTCCTGCCCTTTTGCTGTCGCAAGTATCGTCACACGGGCACCGCGCACCACTGTTCTAGTTACACCACCGTCGGTCACCGTCTCTGGATAGTCTCCTATACATGGCACAGGGGCACCTTTATAAGTGTCACATACATCACCGATTCGGTTAAGCCATTTAGGGTCCGTAAATGGCAATTCACCTTGAGAGCGCCATTGTACTTGGCAACGCCCTTTATCCGCAAAGCATTGATAAGATTCATCACCACCTGAACCGTCAATATTGCCGATAACCCCTGCTTCAGCTTGCACATTCGCAACTAGGTCATCTTTAGATAGTTGATTAAACTGATCGCCAAAGAAAACGCTAATATTTGCCGTGACACCTATATAGTTTTGAGTATTAAGAATAAACTTCTCCGGCGCTGCATCAAAACTATCTTGGTCAGGCACACCCGACGATAATATAACACCAGAAGAAACCGCATTGATTTGATCTCCAGCTGGGATAAGCGTAAACCCGTTAGATAAGTTATCTGGTAGCTCACAAAACTCTAAGCTAGGATCGGCTGTACATTGGTCAATCTTCGACTGCCAGCAGGTAGGAAATTGCAGGTTTTGCGCTGCGGCTTCGATAGCATCATCTGGCAGGTAACACGCTTCAACAACCAGCCCACCAGGGACCACACCGCCTTCGATTAAGGTCTTTGCTTCACCATTGCTATCGGTGTTGCCTTTATACGTATTTAAAGTCGCTTCCCCAGTCAAATCTGCAAATCTAAATTCAATTTGCTTTTGACGCAACGGGTTATCGTCAGTATCAATCAACTGGAATGTAATCGTAGATGTTACCGGTACACCGCCTGTTGCAGGTGGTAGGCCGATAAAGCGGTTACTTGCACTTATAAACTTCAATGACTGCACTGGCGCGGTATTAACGAAGAATGCATAACTGGCTGGATCAGCAGCTGAGATACTCGCTGTGATTGTATCATTACCATTACAACCACTTGCTCTGTACGTTGAAGTTGCTACACCTGCTTGCGAACGAACTGGACTGTCAATAGTAGCTAATGTGCCGGCTGGCTGTTGGCTTGCACAAATTGACGAAAAGCCAATATCAACAGGTTGTTGATAAAGTTCAGTCAATGCTTCATCCGTATAAACTTGCGCCGTAATAATGAAACTGTCACCTGAATCTAATTCAGGCAGAGGTTGCTCAGACGTTGGTGAAGATGGTAATTCTGCTGTCAGCTGCAAATACAATTCTTGTATACCCACAGAGAAGTTCTCCGTAGCTGTTTCATTATCAAAACTCACACTAATTGTCCCAGCACCGTCACTGTCACCGGGCTGCAATTTCAGTAATGCAATTCCATTGACATCTGTAAGTACTTTACCTGAACTAGGCAACACCTGCCCTTTATCAGTGGTGATTTCAATGATTTGATTGTCAACGTCTTCTGCATCATCTGTTACAGGTGTTATACGGATAAATAACTCAGGGATCACACTGGAATCTACACTTGTCACAATAGTACAACCGCCAGTAATGGGATCTATCGGGTTATTGATATCATTTCGAACCGAATCCCAATCGTCGTTACAACCTGTCAGCAACTGAATATCAAAACTGTAATTGCCATCTATCGTTTCAGCATCACCTTTAGAGTGGAACAAGGCATTGTTCGTTCTAAGTCCTTCATACTCGGCAAAGACTTCACCGACACCCGCAACACGTGTTGTCAATAAATTAACCTGAGCCCTACCTTCACTATCAGTCTCTGCACGTCCACTTTCCGGATCCATAGTTGCAACGTCATCTACCGTGAACGTAACCAATGACTTGGTCACCGGTTGCCCATCTTCAGTCAACCGTGCTGTGACTACGCCTATTTGGTCTTTACTAATCACATTATCTTGTGAAATTGCCTGGCCGTTACTACCTATGATTGACTCAATAACCAATAGTAAGCCGCCATCGCCTTGGCTATTAAAGTTGAAACTGCGCGATACATTCACGCCACTGCTTGAGGTAAATGTGGCAGTCACTCTGCCCGCCCCTTGTACCGAGTTGTCTTTTAACTTAATAACAGCAACGCCAGATGAATTTGTTAAAACAGAGCCAGATTGAGGGTCTAAAGTACCAAATTCATTGACTGAAAATTGGATGAGCTGATTTTCAAACGCAGAACCGTTTTGTAATAGAGTCGCACTTAGCGTCAATTCAGAGTCACCTGATAGCTCGTTAGATTCAATGCCCGAGGCGTTACGTGCAACAATTGATAACTCGAACTCAGAGTCGCTGAAGTCAGGATCCCCCTCTGAATAGTAGATATACTGCTCAGTTACAGTCTCCGAGGTGACAGGATCTGTATAAGTCGCAGACAGTTGACCTATACCAGTCTCTTTATTAGCAACAAGCTCTAACGATGCTTGCCCATTGGATTGGGTCACGGCTTGCCCATCTGAAGGTACCGTTACTGCTTTTCCACCAGCGGAAACGTTGACAATTGCACCGCTCACCAAAGTGCCATTATTAGAAAGCGTAACTTCAATCATTCCTCGAGTCGTGCCGTTAAGCGGATTTTGTTGACTTATCGGGTTTTTATCAGTGGTTTGGTCGTTAACCGTCAACGTCATTTGCAGTCCACCGTCACCGGCGCTGATAAAATTAAACGCCTTCGTGATAACGACATTATCTTCTGTCGTATAAGTTGCAGTGACAACCCCCGCACCATCAACATTGTTTTCACTTAATACCACCGCAGCAAAGCCGTCCGTACCAGTTTCCAAAACACTGCTCGATAACAAGCCTTTATCATTAACCGTGAAATTGATGTTTTGACCAGATACGGGTGAGCCGTTGAGCGTCAATAAAGCACGGACTGTAAGTGGATTCGAAAATGACAACTGATTTGAAGTTGCACCGCTTGCGGTTTCACCAGTAAGTGCAATTTCATACTTTTCTATACCGAAAAATTCATCACCATTAGAATGATAATTTACAGTACGAGTCACCGTTTCTGACTCAGTCGCATAAGTTACAGTCAGTGTATCAACGCCAGACAACGTATTAGGCACAAGTGTCAAAATCGCTTGCCCCTGTTGATTAGTCGCCACTTTGCCATCTGAAGGAATTGTTACCGCTTTAGTGCCTCCATTTACAGTCACTATCACATCGGACAAAGGCTGGCCGTTATCTTCAAGCAAGATTGTTACAGAACCATTTTTTCCTGTACCAAGCCTGTTTTGATCAGAGATAAGCGCACCGGTTGAATCTGCAATAGATACACTCAGCTGTAAACCGCCATCCCCTTCACTTTCAAAGCTAAATGCAGAAGACACATCTTCAACATCGCCAGGCGCATCAAAGGATACATTTAATATCCCTACACCAGATTCATTGTTATCAATTAAGTTGAATGTCACAGAACCGTTACTGTCAGTCTTCAATACGTTTGTCACAGTGCCGATAAGTGCTTTATCAACACTAAACGTGAGTGGCTCATCAGCTACAGGCTTACCATTAAGTGTCAACGTGGCACGAATTGCGATTGGTGTATTAAGCGATAGCTCACTGGTTTCTTGGCCTTGCGCGTCTAATCCCACAACAGACAAATCATAAACTTGACGATTGAAGAACTCATAACCTTCAGACGCAAAATTTAAGGCTGTTGACGCATCTTCATAAGTGACAGAAATAGTCCCCGCACCGACTTGCTGCGTGGCATTCACTTGCACACTGGCTTGACCATTGGCATTCGTGACGATTTTACCATTACTGGATGTGCTTATCAGTTCGTCAAATGTGAAGGTTAATAACTGGTTAGATAGAGCGACACCATTATTTGTCAAAGTCGCCATTACTGTTGCCGCATCTTCTCCGGCCAGTTTGTTTTCAGTATTGATTTCATTACCACTGGCATCTTTGAACTCAAGTGCAATTTGAATGCCCCCATCGCCCATCGCTGCGTATTCGATACTTTGAGTAAGAGTTTGACTATTCACATCAAAAGATGCAGTTATGGCACCCGCCCCTTGGTTACTGTTTGCAACAATACCAACAATAGCAATACCTTCACTATTGGTTAAAACTGATGACGAGCCATTAAATTCAGAGAATTCATCCCCAACAAATTTGACTAACCTATCAGCTTGAGCTTGACCATCTTTAGTTACTTTGGCCTGAACTTGAATCGGATTTGAAACACTTAGCTCGGAAGAACCACTTGGAGAGTTAAGACTTAATGCCAGTGCATAATCGTCTGTATCAGTACCGCCGTCACCAGAGGAGCTTTTCTCAATTGAGCCACCTCCGCCACAGGCTGTTAGAAGGAATATCATAAATATGGTGCTAAACCAACGCATTGAAAACATCCGCAGTTCTCCCTCGCACAATTTAAAATTAGAGTTATTTGCACAATGTTAACTCAAAACCAGACAAAACATCACAATTTTTTCGTAGTAGAAGACAATTTTTTTTGTTCATTTTGAGCCATCCTGTTAGGCTATAACCATTTTAACAACAAGAAGTTTTAGGGCGTCTCCAAAACAATGACTGATAATAATAAATTTAGCCTCACAACCCGTATCATGATAGCCATGATCGCGGGTATTGGTGTCGGTATAATTCTGCAGCAAATCCTTGCAGGTGAACCAGAGTTTCTAATCCCACTAGGGTTTGCAGAATTTCCTGTTAGAGGCTTTTTCGTCGATGGGATATTCCACATTGGCGGACAGATTTTTATAGCAAGTTTAAAGATGCTTGTAGTACCTCTGGTATTTATATCGCTGGTCTGTGGAACATGCAGCTTAAGTGACCCCAAAAAGTTAGGACGTTTAGGTGGAAAATCAATTTTACTTTATCTAACGACTACAGCCATTGCCATCACTGTTGCGATTTCCCTGGCACTGTTAGTTAGCCCAGGTGCGGGCATTGATATGCCAACAACAAGCAGCTTTGATGCCAAAGAAGCGCCAACGCTTGCGCAAGTCATTATTGGTATGTTCCCAACTAACCCGATTGACGCAATGGCCAGTGGCAATATGTTACAGGTCATCGTGTTTGCCCTACTTTTCGGTATCGCGATGGCACTTAGTGGTGAACCAGGTAAGCGCGTTGCAGCTGTATTTGATGACTTAAATACCGTTATCCTAAAATTGGTTACTTTACTGATGAACTTAGCGCCTTATGGTGTATTTTGTTTAATGGCTAAGCTATTTACTGATATTCAGATGGGGCTCATTGTCGAACTTGGTAAATACTTCTTAGTGGTTGTCGCGGCACTGTTCTTCCATGCACTTGTCAATTACACCGTTTTGCTTAAGACCTTAACAGGCCTCAATCCAGTCATTTTCTTAACAAAAATGAAAGATGCATGTATGTTTGCGTTTAGTACTTCAAGCTCAAGTGCAACCATGCCTGTTACGCTAGAGACAGCAACTAAAAAGCTGGGTGCAAAAAACTCTGTGGCATCTTTCACGGTTCCTCTTGGTGCAACCATTAATATGGATGGCACAGCAATCATGCAAGGTGTCGCCACCGTGTTCATCGCGCAAGTATTTGCTGTAGACTTAACCTTGAGTGATTACCTCATGGTTATTTTAACCGCGACATTAGCATCTGTAGGGACAGCCGGCGTACCTGGCGTTGGACTAATCATGCTGGCAATGGTATTAAATCAAGTTGGTCTGCCTGTAGAGGGCATCGCAATTATCATGGGTGTAGATAGATTATTAGATATGACACGAACCGCTGTAAATGTCACTGGCGATTGTATGGTAACTTGCGTTGTAGCTAAATCAGAAGGTGAATTAGATCACTCTGTGTTTAATGACCCAAATGCAGCAAAAGACCTTGAGGAAAACTTAAGTACAACCAAGTCTTAACTTCATTGCATGTAGAGTAGCTTAATATTGAAGCTACTCTACATTAACTTTTCCATTTAAAAGCATGACCTATTCACATCTTCATGCAAAATATTCAGCCACAAATCCTCTACTTAAGTTACAATCGAGTTATTCGCCACAACTGGATTGTAAAATATGACTTCAAATAAAAAAAATGTTGCTTTTGTTGGTCTTGGTGTAATGGGGTTCCCAATGGCTGGACACTTAGCAAATCAAGGATATAACGTCACCGTATATAACCGTACCACGAGCAAAGCACAGGCTTGGGTAGACGCATACTCGGGTCAACTCGCAACTACACCGGCACTTGCCGCTAGCAACGCAGATATTGTATTTGTTTGTGTAGGCAATGACGACGATCTGCGTGAAGTCACTAAGGGTGCAGACGGCGTGCTGAAATCAATGAAAGAAAATACCATTTTAGTTGACCACACCACAGCATCTGCTGATGCTGCTCGCGAGCTATTCTCAGCGTGTGAAGCTAAAAATATCGGTTTTATTGATGCACCAGTCTCTGGCGGAGAAGCTGGCGCCGTCAATGGTCAACTCACCATTATGTGTGGTGGTAACAAAGACACCTATGACCAAGTTGAGCCTGTCATGACAGCTTATGCGCGCTTCTCTAAACTACTTGGAGATGTGGGCTCTGGTCAAATAGCAAAAATGATGAATCAAATTTGTATCGCAGGTGTTGTTCAAGGCCTTGCAGAAGCTCTACAGTTTGGTCAAAATGCCAATATTGATTGCGAAGCGGTTGTTGAAGTCATTTCAAAAGGTGCAGCGGGTAGCTGGCAAATGGAAAACCGCCATAAGAGTATGTTGGATGACCATTACGAGCATGGTTTTGCCGTTGACTGGATGCGAAAAGACTTAGCTATTGCGCTAGATGAAGCAAAAAAGAATGGCTCTACCCTACCTTTAACAGCATTAGTCGACCAATACTATGCAGATGTGCAAAAAATGGGCGGAAACCGCTGGGATACCTCAAGTTTGCTCAAGCGCTTAGTTTAAGCCATTTCGGTGCCACCCCCGTGGCACTTTGCCCTGCAATCAAAATCAAACCTATCTGCAATTGTGTACTTTCCGTTAATTTTAAACTGACTTGACATAAAATTGACCAAAATGACTGCTATGCTTTAACAATGGAGGGGATTTCACCTCAAAAGCAGTCAGTGGACTATACAAAAGCGCCACATGAAGAACATTAATAGAACTCGTTATATGCACGGAACCTTGCAGCATGGAAAATATTTACAGATACAGTGTTAAATTACTTACAGGTGAGACGCTTGCTTTAAAGTCGTTAAAAGACAGGCCTGTTATTTTGGTGAACATAGCTAGCAAATGCAGTTTTACACCACAGCTTACCGCCCTAGAAAAAATGTATCGTAAATATAACAAAAAAGGGTTAGAGATCATTGCGTTTCCATGTAATCAGTTTGGTAAGAATGAGCCGTTAGAAAACGAAATGCTCAAAGAGTTTTATCAATCACACTTTAACTTAAGCTTTAAAATTGCAGAAAAAACGTTAGTAAACGGGCCCGATGCTCACCCTTTATTTAATTATCTGAAGTCACATACTCGTGGCATTGCACAGAATCGAGCGATAAAGTGGAATTACACTAAGTTTTTAATTGGTACAGATGGTGAGCTGCTCTCTCGCTATGCACCACGTACCAAACCAGAGTCTTTAAAGCAGATCATCGAGGGTCAGTTGCAAGATGAAAGTAGCACTCTTCAGTTCGCAAAAATATGAACACCCATTTTTTTCCAGCGCTATCTCAAAGTTCAGCGGTATTGAGATAAGCTATATAGAAAACAGCTTAAATAGAGATACCGTATTTTTGGCCTCAGGCTATGACGCAGTGTGTGTCTTTGTAAACGATGATCTTAACGCCTGCGTGTTGAGTGACTTGGCAGAGCTTGGGGTTAAATTTGTCGCATTGAGGTGCGCAGGTTATAACAATGTGGATATTGAATCTGCACATGCACTAGGGATTCAAGTAGTCAGGGTTCCCTCATACAGCCCCGAAGCGGTTGCTGAACATTGCATGGCACTTATTCTGACATTATCCAGAAAAACGCATAAGGCCTATAACCGTGTCAGAGAGGAAAACTTTGATCTCAACGGTTTATTAGGGTTTAACATTCATAACAAAACAGTCGGTCTCATTGGCTGTGGAAAAATAGGCCAAGCGCTTGTTTCTATTTTAAATGGGTTTGGTGCACACACGCTTGTATATGATCCAAATATCGGTGAGGGTTCTTACACACAGGTTTCTTTGGAGATGCTGTTAGAACAAAGCGACATTATTTCCCTGCATTGCCCCCTCACTGAAACGACACACCACTTAATCGATGAAGCCGCCTTCAATAAAATGAAATCCGGCGTTATGTTGATCAACACCAGTCGTGGTGCATTAATTGACACACATGCCTGTATTGCCGCTCTAAAAGCAAGAAAAATTGGTTATTTAGGTCTTGATGTGTATGAGCAAGAATCAGAGCTTTTCTTCAAAGACCGTAGTGAAGAGATTATTCAAGATGATACCTTTGTAAGACTAAGTGGGTTTCCCAACGTGTTAATCACAGGTCATCAAGGTTTCTTTACTCAAGAAGCATTAACCGAAATCGCCATGACGACGGTTAAAAACCTATACGCACTCAAGAATAAAACCCATACACCCAATATTGTGTAAATCTAAATACAAAAAAAGCGCAGCCAGGCTGCGCTTTTTTCTTTAAAGCTTAGCTTATTTGTTCACAACAACATTGACAAATACTGCCGTCATTAAGACAGGGCAGACAAAACGAAGATATTGCGCAAACCAGTATTGTAAGCCGGTTGCATTCTCGGTCAATTTATTACCTCGTTTCCACATCCAACCAACTGTCACAAAATAGAACAAGCCCATCAGAGGAAGCTGGTAGCGAGTAAACACTGAAATCACTAAACCAAACAGCCAGTCGAAATTCAAGATGATCAGACTAGAACACAGTAAAATAACCAACGTCACTACCCAAGTCGCGCTCTTTCGTTCCATACCGTGGTTTTCAACTAAGAATGATACTGGTATCTCTGTTGACGAAATTGTCGAGGTCAGAGAAGCAATTGACATTAATACAAAAAACGTTAAACCAACCCAAATACCAATTTGGCCCATACTTGAGAAAAGCTCAGGTAGAATTGCAAAAATAAGCCGCCCTTCTCCAGCGAGCTTGCCATCTTGAAATACTTCAACGCCATTTTGCTGCGCAACAAAAATGGCCGGGATAATCAATAAGCCTGCTAAAAATGCCACGCCTGTGTCTAGCATAGCAACGCTAAAAGTCAGCTTTGGTAGATTTTCATTTGGTTTTAAATATGAGCCGTAAATCATCATACAACCTACGCCGAGCGATAAAGAAAAGAACGCTTGGCCCATTGCCGCGATGATTAAATCAGGATCTGTGATTTTGCTAAAATCAGGCACTAAGTATGCTCTAAATCCCTCTTCAGCGCCTTCTAGTGTCGCCATATAGGCAATCAAACAGCATAAAAGTAGCAGTAACAAAGGCATTAAACGACGTGACCACGTCTCAATACCCGATTTGACACCTTTGAGAATAATCGCAGCTGTTAATAACAACATTAAAGGCGTGAAAATAAAGTTTCTATGGGTAGAGTCACCCGTCAAAAACTGGCTCGCAGCGTCTAAGCCTAACATAGACGTGACGGGCTCAATAGAGTGTGCGAGCATCCACCCCGCCACAATGGAGTAAAAACTCAGCATCACAATCGCGCCAGCTAAACCCACATAGCCTGCTGTAGCGCCCACTCGTGGTTGCTTTTCTTGCCATGCTTGTTTTAATGCTTTCACAGGATTTGCTTGCGCTTGATGACCGAGATAGAGCTCAGTATATAAAGCTGGCAATGCCAGTAAAAAGATAACTATAAAATATGCGAGTAAAAATGCACCACCGCCATGATTGGCAGCTTGCGTAGGGAAGCCCCAAATATTACCTAAACCAACAGCAGCACCTGCCGCCGCTAGAACAAAGCCAAGACGACTTTGGAAACCATCACGTACCTGAGCCATAATTGAACACAAATATAATTATTGTTGTGGCCCGCGATTATACCTTTTTAAACGAAGAATGCGAGCATTACAACCCTGTTACAGGAACTCCAAAAGTAGATTGATGAATTAAAAACAACAGTTAAAAGCTTGAACCAGGCTGCTGCAAAAATTCCAACTCTTCATCTGTTGAAACGCGACCAAGAATATCATTCCTGTGCGGATAACGTCCAAATCTATCAATAATCTTTTTATGTGCTAATTCAAACTCATAACCAGGCAGCTCCCTGAACAACACTTCTGCTTGACGATGAATAACTGCACTTTCACTATGCATGAAAGGCATATACAAAAAGCCAACCTCGGTATCATTCAATGCTTTATCAAAGCCTTTCTCTATTGCCTGCTGTGAGAGGCTCAAGGCTAACGCATCACTGGCAAAAGCGAGTGGTGTATCACGATACATATTTCTTGGAAATTGATCTAACACGATAATCTCACACAATGAACCAACGGGCGTTTCACGCCACTTTTCAAGCTCACCGTTGTGTGCCATTTTGTGGAGAATTGAAAATTGACTTTTTACTTTCTGATCAAATGCCGAAGATTTTTGCCACCAATCCTGCTCTGAACATGTAACAAACCAAAACTCATAAATATCTTGATACTGCATAAGTCACCCTCAGTGTAAATATTCCCCTCTTAGATAAGCTTGTCACTTTAAGTCTTTTATTGCAACTTTATCATTAATATTTGTTATAAAATTATGTCATTCCAGCAATGTAAAGAGAGAGTATACGGAACACATGTATACTCTCTTCAATTAAGATGCGTTTACGCTGCTTCTAATAATTTTTGATGAATTGCTTTCACCACTGAATCCGATTTCGACTGTTCAACCAAGAAACATAAATTATGGCGGCTGGCTCCATGACAAATCAAACGAATATCAAATTCAGATAACACATCAACCAAGCAGTCATCTCCCCCTCTTAACTGAATCTCTGAGCCTATCATGGCAACTAGCGTTAAATTATTTTCGACTGACACGTGACAAAACTCACCTAGCTCATCAAGGCAAGCTTGATCCAATTCTGGGCGCGAAGCATTTGGCGCGTTGTCTAATGTCAGCGCAACGCTGATTTCAGAAGTCGTGACAAGGTCAACGGAAATATTATAGTTACTGAGTATGGTAAATATTTTTGCTAAAAAGCCACTTGCTAGCAGCATTTCAGGGCTCTTCAAGGTCAATAGAATTTGATTTTTGCGCTGTGTAACAGCTCTTATCCCAGATTGAGATTGTGTTTCTTTTTCAATCCAAGTTCCACCTTGCTCAGGTGCTTTGCTCGAACCAACAAATACCGAAATACCTTTGCGGCTTGCAGGTAGAATCGTCGCAGGATGCAACACTTTTGCACCAAAAGTCGCCATTTCAGCAGCTTCATCAAAGCTCAGCCTAGCAATTGGTTTTGCTTTACTGCATAACCTAGGGTCTGTGCTAAATATGCCAACCACATCTGTCCATATATGTACACTGTGTGCACTGATTGCTTCTGCAATAAGCGCAGCACTATAATCAGAACCACCACGGCCAAGTGTGGTCGTCTGTCCATATTTATCACTGCCAATAAACCCTTGGGTCACTACAACGTGCTCCTCAAGCAATGGCTTTAAGTTTTCTGACGCTGCAGCCGCTGTTGCTGCAATGTCTGGTGTCGCCTTGGAGAAATTATCATCTGTCTTTAAAACTTCTCTGATGTCAAAACGCACTGAACTGACCCCTAAGTTACGCAGCACTTGGGTAAAAATATAGGATGAGAAACGCTCACCAAAGCTCAATACTTCATCGCATTGTTGTGTGCTTAAAGCAGGTAACAGCGCTATTTCTTTGAATTCTTTGTATGTGCCGTCAAAACCAGACTGTAAATCAGCATCAAGTGTCACATGCTCCAATATGCGCCGCTGAATTTGCATTACAGCGTCAACCAGTGTTTGTCGTTGAGTCTCATCGGCCTTTTGTTGTACCAACTCAACTAGGTGATTGGTAACACCTGCACTCGCACTGACTACGACTACTCGAACACTCGGATCATCATTTATTATTTGCGCACAACGATGCATAGCTGTGTAGTCGGCAACACTTGTACCACCAAACTTAGCAACTACATACTGGGAATTCATTTTATCTCCTTGTGACAACATTGGTGCTGTCATAAAAATAAGGAGAACTCATTGGCAAGAGGATATAGAACTACATTGAAAAACCACTGCCAGAAGCTCTCCACCAATAATCGGTGACAGTTCCGAGGATTCAACCCCGTAAACCGAAAAGTCATTGTAACGACCAATCACTTTCCTCGGCGAATACTTCCCTCACTTGCTGTCGTTGGATGTCGTGTCCTCGAACAAGCTACCTAAGCATCGCACCTCTTCTGTCTATTTTGCGCGTTCTAAGCTGAACAATAGCAAAATAAAAGCCTGCTACTGGAGCAGGCCTTTAAAAACTATCTTTTAGACGTCTAGGTGTCAAGCAATTTTGTACCTAGACGTCAAAAAATTTATTTAGATGAGTTGTCCCATATAAAATGAACCCGCATAACCAATGGTGTACGCAACAAGTAGATATAACACCATTTTTAAATAACTCATGAAAGTCAGTGCCTTTACTTTGCTCATTGCTATGATCCCTGCGGCAGAACCGATAATAAGCATCGAGCCTCCAACGCC
The DNA here is from genome assembly GCF_001625685.1 of Pseudoalteromonas luteoviolacea CPMOR-1. Taxonomy (GTDB): domain Bacteria; phylum Pseudomonadota; class Gammaproteobacteria; order Enterobacterales; family Alteromonadaceae; genus Pseudoalteromonas; species Pseudoalteromonas luteoviolacea_K. Next base: position 47,073 of record NZ_AUYC01000034.1, read on the forward strand.
TGTTGCATACGTAAAGGTTAGCCATTGCTGAGGGGTCATTTCTATCTGCGCTTTTAGTAAAGCTGCTGTGAGTGGCACATTATCGACCGCCGCGCTCAATAATCCGACTAAGTAATTCGCATATTCTGGTGCCAAATATTGGTATAGCTCAGTAAACATGCTCAATACGCCAACTTCTTTAAGCGCGCCCACTAACAACAACACTCCTACGAAGAAAAGCAGCGTGTCATATTCTATCTCTCGTATGTAATCAATAATCTTTTTGTTGACGTCCTTTTTACGCATAAGAAACTGCGCGACTAAAAACATAAAAGACAAGCCAAACAAAAACGTCAACATAGGCGGTACTTGGTACTGGACACTTAAATACAATGTCGCAAGCACAGTAGACATAAAAATAACAGCTATGGTGATGTCTGTTTTTTCGATTCTTCTCACTTCTTGGCGAGCAAAATACAACTGCTCATTCATGCCAATGGATAACATCGCAGCCAGCGCAAATACACTTACAATAGCTGGCATCACCAACAGCAATAAATCAGGGATAGTGACTTTACCAGCTAAAAATATCATTAAGGTCGTCACATCACCGGTAATTAAAGAGACACCGCCAGAATTTACGCTAAATATGATTAATGTGGCATACTTAACAAGCTTTTTAGCGTCCAACTTCAAGGACATGACAACTGCCAACGAAATTAAAGTCGCTGTAATATTGTCTGAAATCGAAGAAAAAACAAATGCAAATGCGCCGACGAGAAACATTAACTTTCTCTCACTGATTTGCTCAGGCATGATCCGATGCACAATATTTTGAATAAAGCCTTTGGAGTTTAGATAAGCAACAAAGGTCATCGCAGCCATTAAAAAAAGCCATAAGGTCGCGATTTCTAAAATGTTATGATCTAACTGATGTTGTATAGTTTCTGAGCTTTCACCATGAATTGGAGATATAAAAGCGATAATCCAACATAAAGTGCCAAAAAAAAGCGTCGTTTTGGCCTTGTTTACATGGATAATATCCTCTATAACGATAAGCACAAAAGCTAGCGCTATTAGGGTTAGGATTATGGAAGTGACCATACGCGTAAACAACCTGTAATAAAATGTAATTTTTGTAAAGGGCGATGTAAATCGGCGCGGAGTCTAACACTATGGGCAAGTGACTGCTATCGCTAATTACACTTTATGACAAATTAGTGAACTAGCGATGTCACAAAAATGATACAAACTGGAAAGTTATGATCCCAGCTAAAAAAGTTCTTAATACATTAAATGAGCATTGGAGTGTTTTGGAGCTGTTATTTAAACGCTTTAAAATGTCCGATTTCAGTATAAAAGATGTACAAAACTTAATAAAATTAAAAAATCCGAACTGGTCAAGTGAGCGAATTTACAAAGAGACTAATAGACTCTTAAATCAAGAAATTATTATTCCACTGGCCAAATCTTCTCAACTTGAAATCAATCGTGCAGTTGCTGATTTTGCAAGTTTTTTATTACAAGAAGAACACTTAGGCTTAGCCGAAGAGATCACTGTATTGGTGAAAGATTTGCAACGCCTAGGCGAGCGACTATCTCAGGCTGGCAATGAAGGCGACCACAGTGAGCTAAGACGATTCAGCCGGATAATGGATGAACGAGTAAGAAAAATTGTAAAGCTTTATCAACACAACGAAAGCGCAATTCTCAACTTGGTCGAACAAGCAAAATCTGATCACAGTAACTTATCACTCAAACGACGCTATCAAGCTGTAATAGAAGCATTTGATGAGTATATTGAGCCCATGCTTGAAATGGTCGACATTCATGGTCCTTTCCAAGCATGCTTTAGCCAAATTGAATTTCAGATCAGCGAGCAAATAAGTCAAATTGAACAGCTTGGTCGTGGCGCACATGATAAACGTATGTTAGAGCAATTGAGAACGCGAATTTTAGACATGCACTTAATCGGTCGTGAAAGCTTAGGTAAAAGCGCAGATATGCTGATGCCGCTGCGTGAAGAGCTCCGGCGCAATACCTTAATTACCCGTCAGGCAGCCAAAGTGTTGGGGCTTATTCGTAAAAATGGTGTCGACCGCATGCTCACTCCTGTGCAGCCAGATTTTGTATCGGATATCCAACGTTTTAATCTTGGTCAAAAACGCCATATGGTTGCTTACATGGCAAGTCTTGCGGAATTTGAGCATGAAGAATATCAGCTGCCAGATCACAACGATGTACCAGTATACCAAAGTCCCAACATCCCCGATTATCAGGATGTTAAAAAATCGTTTTCTACAAGCGGTAAAAAGCGCACTGCCCTACTCGGATTTTTAAGTGACAGCTACCCGAATTTAGAGGCCGATGAGATGCTGTTTTTATACCAAAAGCTTATCAGCGACCCTGATCTCACGGTAACGCAGTCTGATTCTCAAGAATCAATGCAGCTGGCAAATACCAAAATTAAATTGTATCCATTTAGCGCTTCGGAACACTCTGAATCCGACGCTGAAAAAGCAAAGCAATAAGTACAACACCATGACACAAATTAATCTAAATGACTTATCACAGCTGCAAGCTATCAATAAAAAGCTTGCTGGTGGTTACCACATTAGTGAACAAGATACGACACTTTGGCAAGAGCTTGATCAGCACATTGAAGCTTATCAGGCGTTGTTCGCAGCACTTGGCCATGATCTTCAGCATGATGCTCGCGGTTTTTATTATCTTGCCAGTGATGAAAGCACACCTAACATGGGTAAAATCAGCCGCGCGATTGCTTTGACCGTGTTTATCCTTATCGAGTATTACGCAAACCAAGGTAAAGATCCCTTGCGTGCGCTTTTTGATGAGCAGATCGATTTAGAACTGATGCAAACTCTCATCCAACTTAACAAACACTTATTTGATCAATTAGAGATCTTCTCAGGTTCAGATTTAAGAAAAGATGTCTTTTTAAGAATGCTGAGATTAGGGCTTTGTAAAGAAACCGAGCGTGGTTTTGTATTGTTAGCACCGGTTTATAGATATATCGACGCCTTAATGGAAGTCAATGAAGATAATTTTGAAGCGCTAGAGGAAGAAGTATGAGCGAATTATATGGACTAAGCAAACTTGCGCTTTTAAACACGGCAGGCTACGCCAAGTGTGTTATACCATTAGATAAAAGTGCTTCTATTTGTGCACCAAACAACACGGGTAAAAGCTCTGTTATCAATGCACTACAATTCCCACTAGTCAATGACTTACGTTTGACTGAATGGGACGGTCACGACTTAGAAGAAACCAGAAAGTTCTACTTCTCTAGTGACCAATCTTATATTTTACTCGAAGCAAACCTGCCTCACGGTGACGTTGTCATTGGTGTTGCTGGCCTCGGTAAAATCGCAGGGTATGCGCATCAGTTTTTCTGCTATAACGGCAAATTAAACCTCGATGACTTTACCGAAGGCAAAAGCATCATCAAATATACCAAATTATTTAATCATCTTGGTGACAAAGGTTTTAAGCCGATTGAGCTTAAAGCTGCCGAATTAAACGCCTTATTAACTGGTGGTGCAACACCTTACGACGGCGACATTAACCTTAAAATGATCCCGCTTAACAATGTGCAAGATGCGGCGATCTATAAAGAGATCTTTAGACGTATCCTTAACCTGCACAAACTTGGTGCTCATGATGTTAAACGCTTTATGTTACGTGTTTTTGAACGTCATATGTCAAATTCAAAGGTCGATTTTTACGAAGTATGGCGCCGCGCATTCGACAAGGTTAATCGCTCTAAGCGAGAGCTCAATGCACTAGAGTCAATGCAAGAGCCCATTGCAGCCCTTGAGCAAATGATCGAAAGTGAAGCGACCATTAAAGGTAAGCTAGCTGCATATGCGCCTAAAATTGACCAAGCGATTATCGCTTTTGATGAATATCAAACGACACAGATTGATGAGCTAAACGAGCAACTCGAAAATATCGAACAAGAAAAGCGTGATTTTGAGCAAAAACAGCAGCTTTATGTCCAACAATCTCGTGATATCGAGCGAAAACAAACGCAAATTGAGCAGTGGTTTACAGACTACCAAGCCCTTAAATCTGAGTTTGAGCTGACCAATCACGCCACTTTAAAAACTAACCTTACACTGCTAAAAAAAGAATATGAGCAACTGTCTTTCTCAATTAACAGCGCACAAGGTCAAAGCTTACATACACTTGACTATCGTATTGGTGAAACGCAAAAGCAAATCAAGAGCTTAAAGCTTCAGCTTAAAAACTTAGAATTTAACCTATTTACGCGTATGCGTGAGGATCTTTCACTAAAAGAAGTTGAAGAGATTTCACGAATTTTAAATCCAGATCTGCTGTCTTTTGCCACCACCTCGCAGGGTGAAGTCACAATTGAAGATGAAGATGCATTTGCTGACTTCTTGGCGCTTCTATCAAACGCTGTAAAAGGCGGTGAACTTAAACTGCCGGGTGTCAGCATTAAACTGAAAAAGCTAGCACCTGTGCAAATGCAAAGTGGAGAGAATAAAGCACAGCTACAAGCTCAGCTTGAAGCCCTGCAACGCTCGCTGGCAGAACTTAAGCAACAACGAGAAGTTGCTGCAAACGTTGCCGATAAGCAGCAAGAACGCGATGCATTATATCAAGAACTTATGTCAACTGAGGAAGCTCTAAAACGCTTCGAGCAATTCCAAACGATGCAGCAATCAGCTGAAGCACAGCTTGCGCTTAAAGACCAATTAACGGCTGAACGCGAGCAAGTTGATGACTATTTACAAGATGTGCAACGCAATGCGGGATCTATTTCAGATCGTCGCTCGATCATCAAGAGCAAACAAGATCTCATCCTGAGACAAAGCGATCGTTTAAAGCAAGTTAAGTCTGAGCGTATCGACCATACCTTGGCGATTTATGAGGGTAAGCAAACCCCTTACCCTATCGATGTTAAAATTGACTTTGATAACCTCTCGGAAATTGTGCATCAGTTCAATAAAGACTGCCAAGAGCTGAGAAACCTTGATGTGAATGTCCGCAATACCTATTTACACATTTACAATGCGGGCATCACAAAGTTTGATAACGAATCAGATGAGTCGACAAAATACGCCAAATTAATCAGCGCCTATCATAATATTGATAACGAGCGCGATGCGGTAGAGCGTCAAGCACGTGTTGCGCTGACAGAGGTTGCGGCAACAATTAAAGGCCTGAGAGAAGACTTAGATCGCTTACGCCGTGAAATGAACAGTTTCAACCGTGGGATAAGTCAACACCGAATTTCAAACTTAAAAGCGTTTAAGATAAATGTTATCCCACGCAAGATGCTGGTTGACAGTATTGATACTATTATCAGTACCTCAGAAGTCTACGAGCAAGGTGAAAGTTTTGATTTACTCAGTGAAGCAAAAGCAGACGAGAACGCGGTAAATGAAGCAAAAGATCACATTATCAAGCTGGCGAGTGAAAAAGCAGGCCTGACGCTAACAGATTTGTTCGATATCCGCTTTGAAGTCGTCAATCGTGCTGGTGAAACCGAGCATTTTGATAAAATTGACTCTGCCGGCTCAAACGGTACGCGTATCACCATTAAGCTACTGTGTGGCATGTTGTTTATTCGTTATCTACTTTCTGATCAAGAGCAAGCCTTGTACCGTATACCAATTTATATTGATGAAGCGGCAGATATCGACCCACAAAACCAAAAAGCAATCATAGAGACCGCTTTAAGCTTTGGATTTGTGCCTATCTTTGCTTCGGTTAAGCCACAAATAAGTTGTGATTACCTAGTGCCAATTCGCAGTGTGAATAAAGGCAGCCAAAACTGGGTAGACGAAAAAGACTGGATTGAAGTGGAACATTCGTAGTTTAAAATGGTCTTAATAACTGGATCTTAGGGCGTTTTTGCTTATCCACTAGGGTCCAGTTAGTATTACAAGGCCAAAAGCCTTAATTAAGGAGTAAAAAATGACTCGTAACCTGCTTGTAGCGCTAAGTTTAATTGTTTTAAGTGCTTGTTCTAACACACCAGATTGGGACTACGATAAATCTGTTGAGTTTTCCAATTACAAAACCTTTTCCTGGTCTCCTGACACTGCCAATTTTGATAAAGGTGCAGACAATTATCAGATCAGTGAACTGATGGAAAAGCGCGTACGCAACGCAATTATTACTGAGATGGCACAGCATGGTATCACCCTTGTTGAAGGCACTAAAGCGGATGTAATGGTAAACTTCCACGCGGCAGTAGATACAAAGCTTGACGTAGACACTTTTAATACCAGCTATTCTGCACGTTGGAACTATTGGGGTGTTGGCTGGCACACACAAACGCAAGCGCGTGAATACGAAGTAGGTACTTTGGTTATTGATATTATCGACAGTGCGTCAAATCAACTGGTTTGGCGCGGCGCAAAAGAAGGTCGATTACGCAAAAAGCAATCGCCTGAAAAACGCACCGAGTCGGTTAATAATACCGTCAAAGATATTCTCGCCAACTTCCCTCCAAAAGTTGAGCACTAAAGGCACAATTAAGGCAGCAACAAGCTGCCTTTTTCAATTTACCCTACTGATTTAAATGTTCAGACTTGCAAGGGAATTTCAATTAGGTAAAATTCGGCGGTTTCCGGTTCTTAATGAGCAACTATCTTGATTGAGCAACTTCGTAAAGACTTTCCTTTATTACACCAATTAGTGGATGAGCAGCCACTTTGTTATTTTGATTCTGCTGCCACAACACAAAAGCCACAAAGTGTAATTGATGCAGTAAGCCATTTTTATCAGCTTGAGAATGCCAATGTACATCGCGGTGCACATACGCTTAGCGCTGATGCAACCACAAAATATGAAGCTGTTCGCGACAAACTTGCTCAATACTTAAATGTTCATAGAAACGAAATAGTGTGGACTAAAGGTGCAACTGACTCTCTTAATTTAATCGCCCACGGTCTATCAGAAAAATTAACTCAAGATGATGTCATAGCGCTCTCCCCTTTTGAGCATCATGCCAATATTGTGCCTTGGCAACAAGCGGCTGCTAGAACGGGTGCTCAAATCGTTGTTTTACCCGCGTCAAAAGATGGGGTGCTAGACCACAATGCGTCTATTGAGCTCATACACGAGCTTAAACCGACTATTTTAAGTATTTGCCATGCATCGAATGCGCTGGGCAATATTCATGATGTCAGATCACTGATTGAGGTCTCAAAAGCCTATTCAACAATCACTGTCGTTGATGGTGCCCAGTCATTTATGCATTTAAAACCAGACTTAACACAACTTAATTGTGATTTTTTCGTGTTTTCGGCTCATAAAGCACTTGGGCCAACTGGCCTTGGCGGTCTATTCGGTCGTTTTGATCTGCTCAATAGCCTCCCTGTTTACCAGACTGGGGGGGAAATGATTGACACTGTTAGCTTCTCAGACACGACGTTTAGGCAAGCACCTGAAAAGTTTGAACCTGGAACACCTAATATCAGCGGTGTCCTCGGCTTTGGAGCGGCACTTGATTATCTCAATAATATTGAACGAGATGCGTTGATTGAACACGAGCATGCTTTGTATCAATATCTGGTATCAAATCTAAAAAATATTGCAGGTGTTAAAATTTGGGGCGACACAACACATAATATTGGTGTTGTCAGTTTTACCTACAAAGACGAGCATCACTTTGACATCGCTACCCTATTAAACACCTATGGTGTGGCAGTCAGAAGTGGTCATCACTGCACACAGCCTTTAATGGCACATTTAGATATTCCCGGCACAATTCGCGCAAGTCTAGCGTTTTATAATAACCAGCAAGACATCGACACTTTTATCAGTGCACTTACAGAAACCATTGAGATGTTGGAAGAATAATGGATATCAATCAAATCCAAGAAAAATTAAACAGTTTATCTGGCTGGCAAGCAAAATACCGTGAAATCATGTTACTTGGTAAACAACTACCAAATTTGCCAGAGCCACTGAAGACCTCTGAAGCGCTTGTAAAAGGCTGCGAAAGCAACGTATGGCTACACATTGACCTAGACGAGTCTTTACAACGACTCGTGCTTATTGCTGACTCAGATACGCGTATCGTAAAAGGGTTATTGGCAATTATTCTGGCCTGCTACAACCATACATTGCCAAACGAAGCAAAAGACATCGACGCTTATCAGCTATTTGAAGACATGGGCCTAATTAAACATTTAAGCCCATCGAGAGGTAATGGTGTCAAAGCGATTGTCGAACGTATTCAACAGCAGGTAAATAAGCTCCAGTAATTGGAGCTACTTACTTGCTCGCGCTTTTTTATCTAAGTATTTTCGTATAGATTTTGCTGCGGCAAAAAAACCAAAACTGCCAGTCACCATGGTTGCCGAACCAAAGCCCGTCGCACAATCCATATTTTTACTGCCATCGGCTTGTTGTTTCGCTTTGCACACTTCACCATCCCCTGTTGGGTATACAAGTTGCTCTGTAGAATACACGCAATCTACGGCAAACTTGCGCTTCGGGTTAGTGGTAAAGTTATATTGCTTGCGCAGTAAATATCGTACTTTAGCAAGTAGCGGGTCATGAGTTGTTTTAGCCACATCCCCAAAACTAATTTGACTGGGGTCAGTTTGTCCACCTGCTCCGCCAGTTGTAATGACAGGGATTTTGTTACGCTTACAATGCGCTATCAGTGCCGCTTTCTCTTTTACAGCATCAATACAATCAATCACATAATCAAAGCCTTGAATGTACTCTTTGATATTCTCTTGCGTAATAAAATCGTCTATTACCGTGACCTGACAATTTGGATTGATGCTTTCAAGACGAGATTTCATTGCCTCTGCTTTAATTTCACCCACTGTTTGCGTCACTGCGTGTAATTGACGGTTGATATTCGTCACACAAATATCGTCAAGATCGATCAGTGTAATATGTCCGATACCAGTTCTTGCTAATGCTTCAGCAGCCCAGCTGCCCACACCACCGATGCCTATGACGCAAAAATGCGCGTCACTTAACCATGCTAATTGTTGGTCACCATATAATCTGCCGATGCCACCAAATCGAAGTGACGTATCTTGATCTGTCATATTACCACTCTAACTGCTCAGGCTGACGCCATGATAAAAATACTTCATGCTCAATTAATTGCATAAATTTACTGCCTTCTTCAGGCTCAATACTAAAAACCACACGCTCGTCATTCCAATTAAACGAGAGATAATACGCGTGTAAATACACCCTATCGGACTGTTTACCACCATAGCTATCATCGCCTAAAATCGGTGCTGACAGACTTTTCAAAGCAACTCGTAATTGGTGAGTTTTACCACTGTACGGTTTCAGTAAACAAGCCCTTAGACCTGGTTCAATGCTTGTAGAATAAAACCGGGTTATCGCTGGGTTATCTTGGCTTTTTAAAAGTTTATATGTACCGCGTCGAGACTTAGCCATATCGCCTTTTATCCACCCTTGTTTTTTCTTTGGCTTATCTGAAATCAGCGCGAGATAATATTTATCTACCTCGCGGCTTGTGAACATCTCTGTCAGTTTAGCAGCCGCTTGACTAGATTTTGCCAACACTAATAAACCAGATGTAACCTTATCTAATCGGTGCACCGGAAATAAACCGATCTCCAGTTGCTGCTCCAACAAAGCGACAAACCCAGCTTGCTCTTCACTATGAAAACTTACACCACAAGGCTTGTAAGCAACAACAAAATCTTCATGCTGCGCAATGACTTTGATATCAGCCATTAAGAAACTCAATCACGCGATTTAAGTCTTCAGGTGTATCAACGCCTGCATGCACCGGTTTGCACGCTTTGGTCACTTTGATTGAGTGGCCGTGATAGAGCACTCGAAGCTGCTCTAAAGACTCTTGCACTTCCAGCGGCGATACACTTAGGTCAAGGTAGGTTTTGATAAACCCAGCGCGATAAGCATAAATCCCCACGTGACGCTTAAAGTGTGCAAGTGGAATGCTACCTTTGTCCAAAGACATCATGCTATCACGCTGAAAAGGGATCGGTGAGCGAGAAAAATACAACGCATTATTCTTAATATCGCTAACTACTTTCACAGCATTCGGGTTAAGTACTTCTTCCACATCTTCAATATCAACGCTCAATGTTGCCATAGGCGCAGAAGAGTTGAACAGTAACTCAGCTACTTGGGCAATATTTTCAGGCTCAAGCAATGGCTCGTCACCTTGCACATTCACCATTAAAGTATCGTTATCTAAATTGAGAAGTTCAACCACTTCAGCAAGGCGCTCAGTACCAGATTGATGATCTTCACGAGTCATCAATACGTTATCAGTAAAACGCTTTGCTTCATCAAAAACCAGCTGGTGGTCAGTCGCGATATAAACTGCTTTTGCACCTGACTTTTGCGCTTGCTCAAAGACTCTTTGGATCATTGATTTACCGCAGATATCCACCAGTGGCTTACCTGGCAAGCGTGTTGATGCATACCTTGCAGGTATGACAACTATGAATTCCACTTTTCTACCTCTTCAAGAGATAATTCTCTTGCCTCATTTTCTAGCAAAACAGGAATATCATCCCTCACTGGATAGGCAAGCTTTGCTGCTGTGCTGATAAGCTCTTTGTTATCTTTATCATATGCTAGTTTGCCTTTGCATACTGGACACGCAATAATTTCAAGTAATTTAGTATCAAACGCCATGGGTAATAATCCCCTTTCTATCTAATAAGTTGTGAAGCTTGTTAACAAGCCCTTCTGACGGAACAGCATCTACGCGTAAGAAGTACCAATTGTCTTTGGCATAAGACTGGCATTTTACTGCGTCTTTTTCTGTCATAAATATGTTGCTTTTGTTGTAGATCTCAAAATCTTGTTCTGTAAACATATGATGATCTGCAAAGTGTTTGCTTTGTGTGATTGTCACTCCATTTGCACTGAGCGACTTCTCGAAGCGAGATGGGTTGCCTATCGCACTTACGGCGATACCTTTAGGCTCAAATTGTGTAACTCGTGCCCCCGTTTTCACACTGTAAATACCTGTTGTATTGAGTGAGTAACCATCTTCTTTGATTGAACCATTAAACACAGTGAGGTCAACTGACTTTAAGCGCTTGGGCGATTCTCTCAGTGGCCCCGCTGGTAACAAAAACCCATTGCCAAATCGACGCTCATTATCAACTATACATATCTCAATATCTCTATCGAGCTGGTAATGTTGCAAACCGTCATCACTTACAATGATGTCAGGTTCATTATGCGCAATTAGGTATTCGATACTTGCTTTGCGGTCACCACCAATGACCACGTCACAACCCAATCGCTTATAAATTAATAGCGGTTCATCTCCAGCTTGCTGCGCGGTACTGTCATCTGTAACGTGGTACGGAGTATGAGGCGGTTTTGCACCATACCCTCGGCTGATAACTGCCACCTTCAAGCCAAGTGATTGTAAATAAGGCACTAGCCAAAGTACAAATGGTGTTTTGCCGTTGCCTCCAATACCAATGTTGCCAACAATCATGACTGGTACAGAGGCCTTATATGCTGATTTTATACCGACACGAAACAACAAACGTCTAGTAGAGCTTACAATCCAAAATAGTGCGCTCAGTGGTAGCAATACAACATTGATTAGACTAATTGGCTTATACCAACTTTGTTCTATTTTGCTCATTGTCATTCACCATATTGCATCTTACACAGTGCAGAGTACGCGCCATCGTTGGCGAGTAACTCTTCATGTTTCCCTTGCTCAAGTACACGACCTTTGTCTAGTACATAAATTTGATCTGATTTTTCAATGGTTGACAATCGATGGGCGATCACAATGGAAGTCTTATTCACCATCAATTTATCTAGCTCTTCTTGGATCAAGCGTTCAGACTCTGTGTCCAGCGCCGATGTGGCTTCATCTAATATTAGTACTGGCGCATCTTTAACGATGGCGCGGGCTATCGCTATACGCTGTCTTTGACCGCCAGAAAGCATCACACCATTCTCACCGACTTCAGTGTCTAAACCTTGTGGTAAGTCTTTAACAAATTCCCAAACATGCGCTTTTTTAGCAACGTCAATTAATTCAGCTTCACTGAGCTTTTCATCTAAGCCGTACATGATGTTATTTGCAATCGTATCATTGAATAAAGTGACGTGCTGAGAAACAAGCGCAAATTGATTTCTAAGGCTGGCTAAAGTGTATTCGCTCAGCTCTACACCATCGAGTGTGATTGAGCCACTATCTAAGTCATAAAACCTCGGTAACAAACTAGACAACGTCGACTTACCAGAGCCACTTCGGCCCACTAATGCAATACTCTTACCCGCGGGGATCTCAATCGACAGGTCCTCGATAACTGGCTCATCTTTTGTTGGATACGTAAACGTGACACCCTTTACGGAAATAGCACCTGTGACGATTTCCACCGTGTGTGTCCCAGTATCCTTCTCCTTCTCTTCATCAAGCACTTCAAAAATACTCTTGGCAGCAGCGATGCCACGTTGAAAATCGCTGTTTACATTTGCCAATTGTTTCAAAGGGCGTAACATCATAACCATTGCCGTGATCAATGAAGCCACAACGCCTGGCGTTAATGATTCATGCACTTCAGGCATAGCAATAATCGCCAAAACCACTGCCATTGCACTGGCTGCAATAAGCTGAATTACGGAAACACTCAACGCCCTCGTCGCATCCATTTTCACACGTTGCTGACGATTGTGGTTATTCACTTTGGAAAATTGCGCGATTTCTTTATCTTGACCGCCAAAGCCATGAATTTCTTTGTGACCGGACAGCATCTGCTCTGACCCTCTTGTCACTGCACCCATCGCATCCTGAATGCTTTTTGAAATTTTTCTGAAACGTTTAGAAACGACACTAACAACAATAGCTACAAATGGCACAATCACTAAGAATAACAGTGACAACTTCCAGCTTATTGCAAACATGCCCCAAAGTAAGAAGACGACAAAAGCCCCTTCTCTGATTGCGACTTGAAGCGCGCGTGTGACAGCTTGCTGTACTTGCTCTGTATCAAAAGTAATTTTTGAAACCAACTCACCATTGGAATGTTTATCGTGAAAAGAGACGGGCATAAACAGCATATGCTCATATAGCTGCTGTCGTAATTTTCTAACAACTTGAGAGCCGACGTAACTTAAACAGTATGAAGACATGTAGTTAAAAACACCTCGACCCAAAACCAAAAGAATAACCACGATCGGGGCCATCGCCAATACTTCTTGATTACCTTGCGTTAAGCCATCATCCATAAAAGGTTTCATTAACTGTATGAACAGTGCATCCATTGCGGCATAACCGAGCATGCCAATTATCGCAAACAAAGACGCTGCTTTAAATTCGTAAGTGTAAGCCAAAAGCCTTTTATATATTTGCTTTCCAGACTGTTGCATAGTGTTACTCTAAAACTTCAAAACCCCCTTATTGTATCCGCCATCAAGCAAAAACTGAATGCATTATCTTAAAAACCATAGATTTTTCGCGTTTCTTGCGGTGTAAACCTCAAAGTGTTCATTAAAAACTCGGATCTGTACTTCTCCATCCAAGGCAGTATCGTATGTTTCGTAACCAGCATCTCTATATCGCTGCAAAACTTCAGTGTGAGGTAATTGCCAAGCCGTATTTCGACTTCTTGAAAAAATAACAAGCTCGCCTTCAACAGCCTCAATAAACTGCCTACTTGAAGAAGTTCGGCTTCCGTGATGTGGCGCTAACAAAAAGTGTGCTTTCAAGCCATTTTTGTACTTAGAAATAATCTTAGCTTCTACACCCGCTTCAATATCTCCGGGCAATAAAAGTTTAAATCGGCCGTCACTGACCACAACCACACAGGAGCTATTGTTGTCATCGTTTTGCAATTTCTTCGGCCAAATGGAGCGGATCGTAAGGGCACCGAATTTGACATCTTGTAGTAAGCACGGTTGCGCATACGTAGCACGGTGAAAAGTATTTAACGACTCACCAAACCCCAGCTTATAGAGATCCATTAGCCCACCGGCATGATCTCCATCATCATGGCTTACAATAGTATGAACTAATTTAAGGTTCCTCGCTTTGAGATAAGGGAGTACAACGTGCCTAAACATAGAGTATGTACCAAAGTAATTTGCGCCCAAATCGTATAAAACGGCATTGTTATCTTGTGAAATAAGCACTGCACTGCCATGGCCTACATCAAAAACATTGATTTGCCAGTTGGGTTTAGGTGATAACAGCCAATGTAGCAACAATATACTTAATGGAATAATCGCGTAAATACGAGTTAAAACATGAGCTAATAAGATAAATGATAACATCATCAAGCACAGTTGACTGGTTGAAATTGGCTGCACATCAAACCAATGAAAATCATAAGATATCAGATAGTGATATGAGCTATATAGTAAGTTATCGAGTAGCATTATCGCATTTGATTCGCTCACACTATGCAAAATGATCTGTACTAATAAAAGCGGAAAGATCACAAAAGATAGTAGTGGTACAAAAATGAGATTAATGAGTAAACTGCTCACACTAAGGCCATGAAATACGTACACTACCAACGGGCATAGTAAGATAAATAAAACAACTTGTACCTTGCACAACCAAACACATTTATTAAACCAACTTGAGAATACATAGTGATATGCTTTGCGCTTTGACAATAGCCAAAAAATGCCAGCCACTGCCGTAAACGAAAAATACAGGCCAAGATTTAAAAACGCAAATGGCGATATCATGGTCACTATCGTTAGTGTGTAAATCAATAGCCTAATAAAGCTCAATCTTGTTCCAAGTAAATAACATATAACACCTGCGCTCGCCATAAACCAAGCGCGTTGAGCCGATATCTGCATACCGCTCATAACCACATATAATCCAGCACACCCCAGCGCACAAATGAGCCCTATTGAATGTGTATTGACACATTGACCTAAATAAGATTTAAAAGGGAACAAGCATACTTTTATTAACAATAAGCTCAATGAGAATAAAATAGCGATATGTAGCCCTGAAATGGCTAACAAGTGACTCAAGCCCAGTTTGCGAAAGTACTCTTTGTCACTTTTAGGAATTTTCGATTTATCCCCTGTCATCAAGACATAATAAAGCCAGCCAAACTGATAACCATCAAAAACGTCTAGCATAAAACGTTGATATTGAAGACGCCAAGACCCGTGATATCGAGCTACAGAGTCGACTTTTAGCTTCCCTTTGAAGAATATATGATTGCGAAATGCATATAGCTCACTATCAAAAGCATATTGATTTTTTCGTGAGTAAAATGGTTTTAGCGTGGCAGTCCCTCTAATTGTATCCCCCGCTTTTATCGCGCTTTCCCCTTCAACAACTGACAAATTCGCATATACAGTTTGCCAAGACTTCACTTTAAACTGTTCAAGATTATTTATTTTTACTTGTATATAAGGTCTGTCGCCCGCTTTAATGATTTGGCTCACCTTGGCGTCAATTTTAATTGGCTTATCAACAACCAAGGTTTTCCATGAAAGTTGATAAAACAAAATGTAATTAAGACTTGTAACAAAAATACCTAAAATAAAACCTGCCAAAACGTTCGAAAAAAGCTTAAAATAGCTACTAACAAAAACGAGCAAGGCAAAACTGACGGGTAACTGCCATGTATCCATGTAAAATACGGATATTAGGCTTCCGAAAATGATGCCGCAGCAAATCAATATTGAAGTAAATGGTTGCTCTATATGGCAAAAAAAACGATCCAACGCTTTTTACCCGATCACAATAAGATCAAAGAACAAAAATCGTTAAGAATTTTTGGAAGTTTACTGCACGATGCAAATCTTTGGCATCTTAATCGACGCTCAGCCAGAGGCGCCTTTTCCGTTGGACTGTTTTTTGCGTTCATCCCTGTCCCTTTTCAAATGGTACTCGCAGCCGCTCTAGCAATCCCTTTTAGAGTCAACTTACCTTTATCTATTGCTTTGGTTTGGATTACAAACCCATTAACAATGCCACCTATCTTTTATTGCTCTTATCTTGTCGGTGTTTTCGCACTGGGTCAAGAAATTCAGCCATTCCAGTTTGAACCTACTTGGGAATGGTTAACGCAGAGCATCTCTACGATAGGTCCTGCTTTTATTGTTGGCTCTTTGATATGTGCATCCATCGCTGCTGTTATCGGATTTTTTGGTATCGACTACCTTTGGCGACGCTCGGTCAACAAAGCGTGGGAAGCAAGAAATCAATAAGTGAGTTCAATAAGTGAGTTCAATAAGTGAATGAATTAAAAAAGGGCCTTTCGGCCCTTTTTTAATTTTTATTTTCTGCGTCTTCTAAGCATCAATAATGGCAACGCTAAAAAGCCTAACATACCAAACGATGCTGAGCTTCGCTCATAAGTCTCTGCTTCTTCCACCGGACATGTATCCGGCTGACCGCCAGTTCGAGTTAGCAATACAGGCACAGATACAGACTCAAACTCATCTTCACCAGCACTGTTTTTTGTTACATTGCCTAAACTGTCTCTGCGCTTAACTGTCTTAGTTGCAATCGCATAGATTTGGTTATCTTCTGTAATTTTAACTGCATCTCCTATACGGTAAGGAAAATCAGCACTTTTACACGGCAGCAGGTCATTTAAGTTTTGCAATTCTGCAGTTTCTATATTGTATAGAAAAGCCTCTCTTCTCGGACTATCACCAATATCTTCAGCTTCGGCTTGACCTACGATATATCCAGCATCATTGATGTCTCGAGGATACATATCTGAGCTATTAAAGAATGACTTCATTTCAGTAAAAGACTGATTATTGATGTCATAATAGTACCCTTTTACTTGCTGAAAAGTACTAAGCTCATCAAAACGGTAGCCGATTACGATATTGTTGTTATTGATATCAACACCACGGCTGGCTTCATAAATCTTATCATGGTCAATAATTTGAGTGAACTTACCATCCTTATAGTAGCCCGCTCTTTGCCTACTGATAAAATCACCATCTTTGCGAGTTTGCGAGTGGCCTACAGCATAACCAGACTGGTTTGCTGACAAAGCAGTACCTAAATGAATTCTCTCTTCATTTTCTTCGCGCTCAATACCTAGACCGAGAATTTTAGATTCGCCTTCAATCAGGTTGAAATTCGCATCTAACTTCCACTGGTAAGCGTGGCGGTTATAGTAAATCGAACCATTTTGCAGTTCCCATACACACACATTTACCGGCTCGTTTTCGCCTTTACACAAATCATCAAAACGCTGTTGACCATCAATCGCAACATCGATTGAGCTTTGCCCTACAACTAAGTATGTGCCGTCGTCTAGCTTCTCAACATGATTCGCAATACTGTAACCACCATACTCTCCAACAAACGCAGGCGGTAGCTCTATTACTTCTCCGCCTGGCGTGATAAACACACCACGGGAAGAAAACGCTCTTTCAAAAAATACCGTAGGCTCACTTTCACCATCTTTGGTGAAATCAGTTCTTTTTGAGTATGGCGCACTACCCCAACCCACCATAGCTCCATCCGAAGCCACACCGTTGATATAAGATACCACTGAACGAGACAATTCATTGTTAGTGTAATCTCGCTCCACATCAAAAAGCACTTTCTCATCAGCTGTCGTTGTTGAATACACCAAGCTTGCACTAGAGTTCAGCTTTTGATATTCAGCATTTCCACTACGCTGATTAAGATATGCACGCAAAAAGTCATGTGCATCAGGATCTGTTGCCGCGGCATTATTATTTTCGATGTCATCCAATGTAAAGTTTATTGGGTCGTCAATTCTTTCACGTCTCTCTTTTAAGTTGTTGTAATCATTCTTTAGATTATCATCATTAAAATCGATATATGTTGTATCAATTTTTAAATTAAAGAGTCCTGTCGCCCTACCAACTGCTTCGCCAGATTCATTTGCATCGATAAC
The DNA here is from genome assembly GCF_001625685.1 of Pseudoalteromonas luteoviolacea CPMOR-1. Taxonomy (GTDB): domain Bacteria; phylum Pseudomonadota; class Gammaproteobacteria; order Enterobacterales; family Alteromonadaceae; genus Pseudoalteromonas; species Pseudoalteromonas luteoviolacea_K. The sequence goes on from NZ_AUYC01000034.1 coordinate 64,931, forward strand.
AAGGGTATTTGTCGAGGTACTATGTGAAGGTAACTCAGTTAACTGATACGCTGCAGCAAAAAGCTGCCCTGAAAAGCACAAACCAATACTGGCGGCTAAAAGTGAATATCTCATTTCAATCCTTACTGCTGATTCTGTAAAGCTTCTAATTCTTCCCAACGTTCATACGCGGTTTCGAGCTTGGACTCCAAATCCGCTAGTTGGTTCAATGCTTGTTGTGTTACATCAGATTCTTGTTTAAAAAACTCTGGCGAGTTAACTAATGTTTGCTGCGCTTCAAGCGCGGTTTCAAGTTCCTCTACTTTACTCGGCAAAGCTTCTAATTCAAGTTTTAATTTGTAACTGAGCTTACTTGATTTGTTTTTTGTTGTATCGCGTTTAACTGGTGCAGATGCAGACTTTTCTTTGTCTAACTTTTCAAGCTCTTTTTGCTGAGCCAGCTTGTTATCTCGATACGCCTCAAAATCGCTGTAACCACCGACAATCTCGGTCACAACGCCATCGCCTTCAAATGCCCAAACACTATTACACGTGTTATCAATAAACTCCCTATCATGGCTAACAATCAAAATTGTACCTTGATATTGCGTAATAATTTCCTCTAGCAGCTCTAAAGTTTCAATATCCAAATCATTGGTTGGTTCATCTAAAACTAAAACGTTTGATGGCTTTAAAAACAGCTTAGCTAAAAGCAATCGGTTTTTCTCACCGCCAGAAAGGGCTTTAACAGGCGTTCGGGCCCGTGCAGGTGGAAATAAGAAGTCTTGTAAATAACCCAATACATGACGACTTCGGCCCCCAATAGAGACCTCTTGTTTGCCTTCAGCAACGTTATCTTGCACCGTCATTTCTTCATCAAGCTTTTCTCGATACTGGTCGAAATAAGCGACTTCTAAATTAACACCTTGCTTTATCTTGCCGCTGTCTGCTGCTAGTTTTCCAAAAAGTAACTTTAATAACGTCGTTTTGCCGATCCCGTTAGGGCCAATTAATCCGACTCTATCTCCACGCATCACAAGCGTAGAAAAATCTTTGACAATGGCTTTGTCTTTGAATGCATGATTCACAAAATTGGCTTCAAATACCAACTTGCCCGAGCGCTCTGCTGACTCAATATTAAAGTCCGCTTTACCCACTTGCTCAATACGCTGCTTTCGCTCAACGCGTAACGCTTTTAAAGCACGAACACGACCTTCATTACGAGTTCTACGCGCTTTGATCCCCTGCCTTATCCAAGTCTCTTCTTCGGCAAGCTTTTTATCGAACAACGCATTTTGCGCTTCTTCAACTTTTAAATCATGCGCTTTTTGTTCTAGGTACTTAGCGTAATTACCAGGATAAGAGACCAACTTTCCTCTATCCAAATCTAAAATACGCGTAGCAACGGCTCTGATGAACGCACGGTCGTGAGAAATAAACACAATGCCACCTTTGAAATCTTTCAAAAATGACTCTAGCCACTCTACACTTGCCATATCTAAATGGTTCGTCGGTTCATCAAGTAATAGTAAATCGGGGTCACTGACAAGCGCTTTAGCAAGTGCAACTTTCCTCAGCCAACCACCAGAGAGTTTTTCTAGGCGCATTTGCGCAGTCAATTGCAATTGACTTAGCACTACATTAATACGGCTCTCAAAACGCCATGCATCTGCCGCTTCGATTTCAGCAGATAAGCGTTCAAGCTTATTTAGTAAACTACTTGATTGGTCTGTTTGCAGCGATTCGCTTACGTGGTTGTATTCAATTAGAAGGCTCGCCACATCAGGTAAGCCCTGTGCAACATAATCGAATACACTGCCCTGCGCACCTTTAGGTGGGTCTTGCTCTAGGCGAGATACTTTTAAGCCGGTAAGACGATTTATTTCACCATCATCCAATAACACCTGCCCATCAAGTACTTTTAATAAGGTTGACTTACCAGCTCCATTTCTACCAACAATACACACACGTTCGCCAGCTTCGATCAAGGCGTCGGCATTGTCTAGCAACGGATGAGAACCAAAAGCAAGTTGTGCTTTAGCAATTCTAATTAAATCCATCTTCTTATATAAACTCTTGAATTTGTTGTTGAGTAAATGGCCAGTTTAGCAATTTACCTGTTTTTATATTTTTCAGTACCGGAATAGAGGTTTGATATTGTGTCATCAAACTTTCATCATCCAAGATATCTTGGTGATGAATGTCTTCATGTGTAAGCACAGACACAGCCAATTGGTATGCCTGTTCACACAAATGACACCCATCAGTGTGATATAGAATCACTTTAGCCATGGGTAATTAACCAGCTATTGTGGATCTGTTTGTTTCTTTTAAAATCTGGAGACAGCGTTTCTGCTGAAATATTCTCTGCTTTCAAGCCCAGTCCCATTAAGGCTACTTCATCCATTTTAAAGCCTCGTTTGTTATTCGAGAACAACAAAACACCATCCGGGCTCAAAATACTTTTAACCCAAGTCAATAATTGAATATGATCTCTTTGAACATCGAATACATTTTTCATTCTCTTCGAGTTTGAAAAGGTAGGCGGATCTAAGAAAATCAAATCATATTGACCTTTGGCATGCTCTAACCATTTCAAGCAATCCGCTTGTTCAAATCTAAAACGTGGATTTTTAAGGTTATTAAGTGCGAAATTCTCTTCTGCCCACTTAAGATAAGTCTTTGACATATCGACAGTTGTAACCGACTTAGCGCCACCTATTGCCGCGTGAACCGATGCAGATCCCGTATAAGCAAACAAATTTAATACTCGCTTATCTTGGGCATTTTGCTGAATAAATCGACGTGCAAGACGGTGGTCTAAAAACAGCCCAGTATCTAAATAGTCATATAAATTAACTTTGAACTTTGCACCAAACTCTTCGATGATCTGATAGCGGTTTTGCTTCTCGTATGAAGTATATTGCTCGTCACCTCGCTGTTTTTTACGTACTTTAACCGCTAAGTTGCTTGGTGAAATATCTAAGGTTTCAGCAGTCAAAGAAATCACGTCTTGTAGGCGCTTATCTGCAACGTCTGCGTTGATTTCTTTTGGTGCAGCATATTCAAAGATAACAGCGTTATCACCGTATACATCAACAGCAACGTTATATTCAGGAATATCTGCATCATACAAACGATAAGCCTCAACAGACTCTTTTTTCAACCAACTTTTTAGGCCCTGCTTATTCTTTTTAAGTCGGTTAGCAAACGCACGAGACTGCTCAAAATGCAATTCTGACGCCTGTTGATTTTGCGCAACTTGCTTTTCATTCAGCTCGTACATGTACAAGGTGACATCAATAGGACCATTTTTAAACTTATAACGTTTTTTAGACGCAAGTTTGAGTAATCTAAATAACTCATCGTCCGTACCAAGCAGTGCAGCGTTCCAATCACGATAATGTTTTTTGAAGCTCACACCCATATTACGATAAAGATTGATTAATTCGGCCATTGAGCCTAAGCGTTCACCATACGGTAAGTTACTCAAAATTGTGCCTGGACGTTTTGCTACAGACTGCAACTTGCCCGCATCTGCTTCTTTAAACTGAATAAGTTCGCCAACACCTGCACGGTTTGCATTTGACTGAGCAGTATCTAGTACTCTTCCATCAATATCATGGCCAATTAACCACAATTTAGAATCGACTTTTTCCGCTTTCAGCTCATTTTGGATTTCTTTGAACTTGGCTTCTCTGAAGCTAGGAAGGCGCTTAAAAGCAAATGCTTTATGTAGATTTGTGGGCAAGTTTAAAGCCATGCTCGCGGCTTCGATTAACAATGTACCTGAACCACAACACGGATCAAATAAAGGCTTTGAAGTGTCATTCAGCCAGCCACTTCGAGTTACAAGTGCAGCTGCAAGGTGTTCACGAATTGGCGCTTTACCCTGTTTGGTTCTATAGCCGCGGTCAGACAATCTTGGACCTGAATAATCAAGATATAGTGCAATTTTTTGCTTATTAAGCTTAGCAATAATTCGAACATTTGCGTCTTGTTTATCTACAGATGGGCGCTGCTCGTATAGATCTTGGAAATAATCTACAACCGCATCTTTAATGACTAAGCCTGAAAACTGCGTATTTTTTAGTTCTTTATTCGTCCCGTTAAACTCAACGGCAAAAGTTTGTGACGGGCCAAACCACTCCTGCCAACCTTGAAAACGAGCAAATTTATACAGGTCATCTTTATTTTTAATATCTTCGTGCTCATCAATTAACAACATAACGCGCGTCGAATATCGCGTCATCATACAAAACTTCTGAGCGGTAAGATTGTCGGCTTCAAAGCGAACCGAGCCAATGCTTTGCTTGGTAACTTTAATTTCGAAAGATTGAAGTTCTTCGACTAGTAAATTCTCGATGCCAATCGATGTAAGCGCAATAAACTGCAATGTGATAACCCTGTAATTTCAATTGACGCGAGTATAACACAGCTATGTAAAGACTGGGATTGGATTAAGCGCTTCTGCTGACTTTATTATTTACCAAGACTGGGTGAATGCGGTCATTTAAAACCTTAATGGCTTGGAACTGCTCTAAGCTGATATTTTCATCAAGTTGGAAGTTAGCGGTTAAGTTTATGCACAAGCTTGCCTCACGTTCGTGATCAACAATCAAACACTCGCCCGTCATAACTTTAGATTTAAGACTAATTACCGCATTGCAAAGTACTTCATTACCAACATACGCTTGAAAAAACCAGCTTTTGGCCTGAACTGGCAACAAATGAAATTTGGCTGCTGTGGCATTGAGTGCAATTTGACAACATTGTGCCTCTGACCAAACAGAATAAGTACACAAGTAGTCAAACACATTTTGATAAAATGCAGCCTCTTCTACGCTAAAGGTGGGACTTGCGTCTGAGTCTGCAGTAAGCTGGCGTAAGCGATACGGCGTGCAAAGTTGTAACTCGTCACCCAAATCAACAAGCAAACGGTTTTGTGTGCGACATTGGAGCCAACGCCACTCTTTTGATGCTTGCAAAATCGCCCTCCGCATTACTATTAAATTAATTCAACCAGTAACGCGAAGTATATCGCGATTTTTGCAAGTGTAAAAATATTTATAATAACAATTTGTTTAGGATCATTTCGTAATATGACTGATCCTTATAAAGAATTTACGATCCTTTTGATCAACTGTGGCCCTTCGTAAATGAAACCAGTATACAATTGAACAAGGTCAGCGCCCGCGTTGAGCTTTTCTTGCGCAGCGTCAGCGCTGTCAATTCCACCCACGCCAATAATCGGTAATTTACCTTCTGTAAGACGTTTTAGCTCTTCGACAACATACGTAGATTTTTCACGTACTGGGCGTCCAGATAAGCCACCTGCTTCATTTGCAAATTCCAAGCCCTGTACTGCATCCCTTGCTAAGGTTGTGTTCGTAGCAATGACACCGTCAATGCGGTTATTTACAAGAGATTCAGCGATTTGAGTTAATTGCACAGCATCAACATCTGGCGCAATTTTTACCAGCATTGGCACTGACTTTTTGTGTTTTTCAATTAAGTCGACTTGCTCGTTTTTAAGGCTTTGTAAAAGATCATCTAGCGCTTCACCATATTGTAAATCACGCAAACCCGGAGTATTAGGTGATGAGATGTTTACAGTGATATAGGATGCGTGTTCAAAGACTTTACGCATACAATGAATGTAATCATCTTTGCCCTGCTCGTTTGGTGTATCTTTATTTTTACCAATATTGATCCCAAGGATCCCGGTATAATTTGAAGCCTTTACGTTAGCAACTAAATTATCTACGCCTTTATTGTTAAAGCCCATTCTGTTTATCACAGCATGTGCCTCTGGAAGACGAAAGATACGTGGCTTGTCATTACCAGCCTGAGGCCGAGGTGTAACAGTACCCACTTCAATAAACCCAAAACCCATTTGGCCAAATGCATCAATACATTCTGCATTTTTATCTAGACCAGCAGCCAATCCCACTGGATTATCAAATTCTAAACCTAAAAAGTTAACAGGCTTTTTAGGCAGAGACTGTGACCAAGCGAGACTTAATGGGGTATTTTTGAAACGGCGCAAGTTGCCTAGAGCAAAGTCGTGGGCCCATTCCGCATCTTTATTAAACATATAACGACGTGCTAAATCGTAAAACATCGTGACTCCTTAAGTTCCTGGTAACAGTTTGAGGCAAAAAAATACCCCAGCAATTGCCGGGGTATTTTAACGTGTTAATTTTTATTTGGAAGTGTCACAGTTGTGACTTAGTAGCATTAATTCTCTCAACGCTACTGAGAACTTCGCAAAGTCATGGTTTTGAGAAGTCTTAAACTCCGCAAGCATTTGCTGCCAACGGTGTAATAATGACGACTGATTATCCATCCACTGATTAATAAGCGCATCAACTTCACCATCACCTTCGAAGCTATTAAGAACAACCTCAGACAATGCACGCTGCTGCCAGTCAAGCTCTTCACGATATGAAGCACGTGCTAGCGCTTGCCAGTGGTTTGCAACTGGTTGTGCAGTGATCTGCTCTAGGAACCAGTGTAGACCCATGTTTGCACCTAACTTGAAGTACGTATTAGATACCACTGAGATATCACGCTTCGCATTGTTTGCAACTTCTGCAAGATCCATGACTGAGAACAAGCTAGACAGCGACACGATGCGGTTAGCTAATGCCTCAGGCACCCCTTCAGAAGTTAACTCTGCGGCTTTCTCAGCAAGACGTGAGCTCTCTTCTTCAACCATATAAGTTGTCAGATTCGCACTTAAGTCTGCAAATGTTGGCGCGAAGAACTCAATTGTTTCTTCAATCGTCATTGCTTTATTACGGTGACGTAAGAACCAACGTGTTACGCGACGTACTGTACGACGTAATTGATACAACATTTCTGTTTGAACCGCAGATGGGATCTTATTGTCAAGCGATGAGATTTCAGCCCATGTTTCTGACATTTGGAATGTTGCACATGCGATTGAGTAACAAAGTGCAATTTCAGCTTCTGTTGCACCTGTTTCTTCATGCATACGGATCATGAAGTTCAAGCCCATATCGTTTACGATATTGTTAGCAAGCTTAGTGGCAATGATCTCTTTTCTCAGCGGGTGCTCATCCATTGCCGCGTTAAAGCGGTCACGTAAAGGCACAGGGAAAGAGTTTACTAGTAACTGACGGTAATAAGGGTTTTCAGTGATTTCATCAACCACTAGTGTTTCTTTAAGTACCATCTTAGAGTAAGAAACTAGAACAGAAAGCTCTGGACGAGTTAAATCTAGACCTGCCGCTGCGCGCTCTGCAAGCTCTTCATCACTCGGTAAGAACTCGATGTTTCTGTCAAGTTTACCTTCTTTCTCAAGCGCGTGAATGAAGCGGATTTTCTCTTTAAGCGTCGCTGGCCCTTTTGACTTAGTTACAGACAACGTATGTGTTTGACGGTAGCAGTCAGCAAGCACAAGCTCAGATACTTCGTCAGTCATTGCATATAGCAACTCGTCACGTTGTTTCTTCGTAAGGTCACCTTCAGCAACTAGGCCATTAAGTAAAATCTTAATGTTTACTTCGTTATCTGAACACGCAACACCACCTACGTTATCGATGAAGTCAGTGTTAATACGGCCGCCTTTGGCTGCGAACTCGATACGACCAAGTTGCGTCGCACCTAAGTTACCACCTTCACCGAAGATCTTAGCACCAAGTTCAGAGCCATTGATACGAAGTGCATCATTCGCTCTGTCACCCACATCCGCGTCACTTTCGTTTTTAGCCTTGATGTAAGTACCGATACCACCGTTCCAAAGTAGGTCAACAGGCATCATTAGAAGCGCTTTAATCAACTCATTTGGTGTCATGCTTGCTTTCTTAGTACCAAGCATTTTCTTAATTTCTGGTGTTAGTGTGATTGACTTCGCTGCACGAGAGAAGATACCGCCACCTTGAGAAATTAAGCTTGCATCGTAGTCTTCCCACGAAGAACGTGGTAATTCGAACATACGTGCACGTTCTTTGTAAGAGCTCGCTGCGTCTGGGTTTGGATCAATGAAGATGTGCATGTGGTTAAATGCAGCAACTAAGCGCGTGTGCTCTGATAGCAACATGCCGTTACCGAATACATCACCTGCCATATCACCAATAGCAACTGCTGTAAAATCAGTTGATTGACAATCAATATCCATTTCACGGAAGTGACGTTTGACTGACTCCCAAGCACCTTTTGCTGTGATACCCATCTTCTTGTGGTCGTAACCAATTGAACCACCAGATGCAAATGCATCACCTAGCCAGAAGTTGTACTCATCAGCAATGCCGTTAGCAATATCTGAGAATGTCGCTGTGCCTTTGTCGGCTGCAACTACTAGGTATGGGTCATCTTCGTCATGACGAACTACATCAACAGGAGGAACGATATCACCGTGAATGATGTTATCTGTAATGTCTAATAGACCACGGATGAAGATCTTGTAACATTCTTGACCTTCACGGAAAAAGCCTTCACGGTCATTTGGCAACTGCTTACATACGAAGCCGCCTTTAGAACCTACAGGTACGATAACTGTGTTCTTAACCTGCTGTGCTTTAACAAGGCCAAGTACCTCTGTACGGAAGTCTTCACGACGGTCTGACCAACGTAAACCACCACGAGCAACCTTACCACCACGTAAGTGAACACCTTCGATACGCGGAGAGTATACAAAGATTTCAAATGCAGGTAATGGCAGCGGCATTTCTGGAATTGCGCTTGGCTGGATTTTGAATGACACGTATGACTTGTTAGAACCGTCAGCTTCTTTTTGGTAGAAGTTCGTTCTCAACGTCGCATCAATCATTGCTACGTATAAACGAATAATACGGTCATCATCAAGGTTCGCGACACTTTCAAGCTCGTGGTAGATTTTTTCTACTAGCTTATCAAGTGATTTTTGCGCCACGTTCTTTTGCGGACAGAATTTCTTCTCAAAAAGCTCAACCAATTGGTTAGCGATATGAGGATAGTGTTCGAAGGTATTTTCAATGTAAGACTGTGAGAAAGTCACACCTATCTGACGCATGTATTTAGCATATGCACGAAGGATAGATGCTTCACGGCCCGTAGACCCAGCTTTTAACACTAAGCGGTTGAAGCCGTCATTCTCTAGGCGGTTATTCCATACATTGATAAGTGCGGCACGGAAACGTGCAGAGACTTTATCAAAGTCAGCTAGGCCTTTGCTGTCTAACAGCATAGAGAAGTCCATGATCCAGTTGACTTGACCATCACTTGTCTTAACAGCGTAAGGTGTTTCACCAATTACACGTAGGCCAAAGTTTTCAAGCATTGGCATTACATCAGAAAGGTGAATTGGCTCGTCTTTGTGGAATAAGCTCAAACGCACTATTTGTGAATTTGCTTCTTCTTGAGGTCTGTAGAACAACATCTCAAGTTTGTTCTCATCACTCAACTTTTCAAGTTTTGAGATATCAACGACAGCTGCACTTGGCAACACTTCGTCTTTATATGCACGAGGGAAAGCCGTAGCATATTTGCGGTTTAGATCATTACCGCGCGCTTCACCTTCACCCGCAAGTAAAGCTGTTTGTAGTTTATCTTCCCAAGTACGGGCAGCTTCTACTAAATTATTTTCGATTTCTTTCACGTTGTACTTAATGTTGTTGTCAGCTACACGAACAATGTAATGCGTTCTTGCTAGTGTAGACTCTGAGAAAAATGTAGTGAACTCAACTTTTTCGTTAGACCCAAAGGCATCGCCTAAAAGTTTCTGAGTTTCGCGACGAAGCGCGGTGTTATATCTCTCACGCGGCACGTAGACCATACAAGAGAAGAAACGTCCATATACGTCTCTTCTAACGAATAGACGACACATATCACGCTCTTGGGTTTGTAATACACCCATAGCAACATCTAATAACTCAGATTCACGAGCCTGCACTAGCTCATCACGTGGGTACGTTTCTAAGATATTTAAGACAGCTTTATAAGCGTGTGTTCCTTTAGCAAAATCACACTGCTCCATGATGCGAGCAATCTTACTCTTCAAAACAGGAACATCTGATGCACTATTGTTGTAAAAACTTGATGAGAATAAACCAATGAAGCGGTCTTCACCAATTACATTCCCTTCTTCGTCAAAGCGTTTAATACCAACATAATCAATATGCGCTGGACGGTGAACGCGTGACTGAGAATTTGTTTTAGTCAGAATCAATAGGTTCTTGCTACGGGCTTCAAGGCGAGCTACTTCTGGTAATTCTGATAATAGGCGGCTGCTTTCAGAAGAATTTTTCATTAGACCTAAACTTGAACCTGCTACAGGTTTAAGTTCATAGTCACCTTGCACTGGCACAAGATCGTACTGACGGTATCCCATGAACGTGAAGTTATCACGTGCAAGCCAATCAAGAAATTCAACCGCCTCATTAAGCTCTTGTTTTGAAGAGCTGTGCTTGCGATTAGGAATATCTTCACCAACAGCAACCAGCTTGTCTCTGATTAATAACCAGTCTTCAACCGCTACAGAAACATCTTTTAACACCGACTCTAGTTCTTGGGTAAAGTCAGCAATAACTGCTTCGTCTGTTTGACGATCAATTTCTATGAAGAAAACAGTTTTTGTAGATGAAGATTCTTGTTCAGTTTTTAAGCCTGAAACAGCTGAGATTTTATCATCTTGGTCACGGTTGATCTTGAGAGGACAGTGTAAAAGTAGATGCGAAGCAATATTCTTACGGCTTAGCGCCATACGCACTGAGTCAACCAAAAATGGCATATCATCTGAAATGATTTCTACAATCGTGTGAGACGATTGCCAGCCATCTTTTGCAACTTCAGGGTTGAATACACGGATCACTGCTTCATCTGAGGTATTCTTCTCTAGAGAATTCCAAAGACTCAAAGCAGCACCGTACAAGTCGCTGTCGTTACGATTAGCCAAGTCCTCTTTAGACATGTTGCTGTACAAGGCTTTGGCAAATGTTTCAACGAGCGACACGTTATCGGCATGAACTTTTTTCTGGATCAACTTGCAAACGTTATCAAGGATAACCGATGCTGGACCTTCACTTTGTGTCATTATGTGTTCCTTAATCTATACCACCTTTGAACGGTAGATTATTTGTACAGCCAATTATTAGCGTGGAGTCCAGAGGATTTTAACCTTTCTGGCGCTAATAAAAAGCTTTTTTGACAAAAACATTTGAGGCTTTTCAGCCAGTTGGTCATATATTCACAAATTGTAGATATAAATGGCCAATTAAGGCCATTTAAGAGCACAATTATTCACACTTTTTTTTCTGGTCAGGCCAGATAAAAGTCCCTATCGCAGGTAACAACAGTACAGCGCCGAGCATATTTACCAAGAACATAAACGTCAGTAATATTCCCATATCTACCTGGAACTTTAATGCAGAAAAAATCCACGTACTGACACCAATGGCTAATGTGATACCAGTAAACAATACTGCACTACCACGTTCAGCTAATGCATTACGATATGCTACTGATAATGGCATACCTTGCTTCAACTGATTCATCATTGAAGACAAGATGTAAATACCGTAGTCAACACCAATACCAACCCCCAAAGCAATGACTGGTAAAGTCGACACAGTCAAACCAATCTCAAGCTTAACCATGAGTGCTTGCGCCAACGTAGAAACGATGTACAGAGGTAATACAACCGCGATTGTCGCTCGTATGCTTCTGAAGCTGATAAGGCACAGAATAATCACCGCTCCATAAACATAGATCATCATTGGCAATTGTGCAGCCGCGACGGATTCATTTGTTGCAGCCATAACACCAATGGGACCAGATGCCAGCTTGAAACTCACACGATCAGTACCTTCTTCTTTAGCAAACAACTTAATTTGCGACACCACATGGTCAATGGTTTCGGCTTTATGGTCATCCATAAAAATGATGATTGGCATCACTGAACAGTCACCATTTAGCAGACCTGTGCTGGTCTCAACGCGTGATGTTGCTTGAACAAGAGAAGCGCCATTTCTTGGCAGCGTTTGCCATTTTAAATTTCCTTCGTTATAACCAGCATTCACAGCTTGAGCGACTGAACTCAAAGAAACCGCAGATTGTACCCCTGCTAAATTTTCTATTCTCCACTGGAATCGGCTTACTCTGTCCATAGTGTCATGTTCAGTGCAAGCAGCAGGATAAGCTTCAACCAATACTTTTAGAATGTCTGATGATATTTCATAGCGGTCTGAAATAAGGAACGTATCTAGGTTATAACGGGCGTCTTCATGCAGTGCCGGTGCACCAGCATGTAAGTCACCAATGCGCATGTCTTTCGATTGCCAATAACCAAACGCAAATAAACCTGCAGAGATTAGAAGAATAATCGCCGCATAACGTTTGTCTGTTGCCAATACAAGGCTTTCTCTTAACTTAGTGAATACACTGTTCGCTTTGTCTTTGCCATCATCGACACGATGCATTTTTGATGACTTATAATAAGACGCAAGTACTGGTAGTAAAATCAAGTTCGTAAAAATGATCACCGCCACACCTAAACTCGCTGTGATTGCAAGTTCTCGAATAATGCCGATATCAATAGCAAGTAACGTCATAAACCCGATCGTATCAGAAAGCAACGCAATACCGCCTGGAATGAGCAGTGCTTTGAAGCTTGCCTCGGCAGCCACTTTACTACTTACACCTTCAGAGACCTTTTTACCAATGGCATTGATCATCTGCACGCCATGACTCACACCAATCGCAAAAACTAAGAACGGGACAAGAATTGACATCGGGTCAAGGCCAAAACCAAGCACTGAAAGTAAGCCCATTTGCCATACGACCGCGATGAGTGAACACGCAATAGGAAGCAATGTCAGCTTAAAGCTTTTGCAAAATAGCCATACCATGATAAAGGTAAATAAAATCGCAATTGCAAAAAAGAGCACCACATCTTTCGCACCATCGGCAATGTCACCAGCCATCTTAGCAAAGCCAATAATATGGATGGATACCTTATCTGTGCTGAGTGGTTCACGGATCTCAGATTCTAGCTTCTTAGCAAATGCCAACGTATCCAGCTTCTGTTGAGTTTGTGGATCAATTTCCATAAGCTGAGCTGACACCATTGCACAAGAGTAGTCACTGGCTACCATGCGACCTACTACTTTGGCTTTTTCAATATTCTGCTTCACAATGGCCAAACCAGTAGTATCTGCCGTAAAGTTCGCGGGGATAATTGGACCGCCTGCAAAGCCATCTTCAACGACTTCAACAAATCGTGCGCTCGGTGCGAAAATAGAGTTGACCAGAGGACGATTCACGCCTGGGATAAAGTAAAGTTGGTCGTGAACGGCTTTTAACTGTGTAAAGAATTCAGGATTAAAAATATCACCATCGGCATCACATACAGAAATTAAAATACTGTTCGCACCACCAAATTGTTTTTCATGCTTTAAATACACCTTCATGTAATCATGGTTTAAAGGTATATTTTTATTGAAAGATGCATCAAGCTGGATATGTGTAGACTTATAACCTAAAAAGACCGTCGCTAGCGCAAACAGCGCTATAACCATAAAACGATGCCTAAAAACGACATACACTAGTTGATTTAAAATAGACTGCATTAGCGATCAACCTCGATTATTTGAATACCCTCTTCTGTAGCAAGCACTAGTTGACCATTGTGCAGCACACCTGAAAGAATAGATTTACCGTTTTTCAGCTGTTTTGTTTTCACATTTTCACCCACTACTGTAAAAACGAAACCGCTGTTCGCCAACATAATTTGAGCAGTATCAGTTGATACAATACTGTTAATCGTCGCGGCCTTTTCCACATTGATAGGTGAAAAAGACACGTCTTTACTATCAGAAATAAATGTGTTGCCACGTAAGCCTGCTGCAATAAGCTGTTCTTTTTTGTTTTTGTTTATAGCAAACAGTGAGCCTGAATAAAATTCGTCAATTCTTGTCCATGTTGTGCCTAAATCACGACTTACCGCAAATAGACCCATCTCACCAACAAGAAAAATATCATTGCCATCAATCAGCATTCGATTGAAGTGAGGTAAAATGAATTGCGTTTCTTCTTCATACGCCTGCGGATCGTCTTGCTTTAGTTCAGCTAAATACTCAACATCATCTGGGTGTACAAACTCGTTTAAAAAGCGTTTAGTCCAGCTTTTACCGCCATCTTGTGTTTGATACATCATGCCGTACGCACCAATTGCGAAACCTTGTTTGTCATCTACAAACTCAATATCCAAGCACGGTTTCTCAAGATCAGGTAAGTATTGCTGAACCTGCCAAGATATACCTCCATCAGTGGTATTTAAAATAGCGGCATCGTGACCACATGCCCACCCTCGTTTCACCGATGTAAACTCCACGGCAGTCAACAAGGACTGGATCGGCACATGAGCTTGTTTCCAACTTAGGCCATCCTGACTGTACACTATTGTCCCGTGCTTCCCTACCGCAACCAGTTTCTCTCCACTATTGGTGATATCAGTTAGCAAGGTCTTCTCTGGGTGCGCAACCCTCAACGCCTCAGCGGCGCTGCCAATAGCTTCACTTTGCATAACGAACACTGCAATCGATGTTGCAATTAACTTCTTAATCATTATGAGTACTCAAATAAAAACGTCGTGTATGACTTGGGGGGATAAAGCTGAGCAAGTATATACTCAGCTTTAATAGAGTGTAGATAGACCAATTATTTGATCTTAGAAGACGCTATATTAACGTCTTCCCTCTCGGCGAAGTGCACTTTGAGTAAACTCATTGTCTTGGAATGACTGTGTGAAGTCATACATTTTCTCTTCGTTGTCCAAGCCGATTGCCAAATAACGACGTGAATTTAAGTCGTGGTATACGTCTAATGTACTCCAGTGCGTAGGTACGTCGTAATAGTTAATACCATGCGCCATCGCTACACGGTACATTTGATCACGGTTGTCGTACAGGTCCGCCACATGAATTTGCCAGCTATCCTCATCAATGAAGAATACACGCTTTTTATAAATATGACGTGTGCCCTCTTTAAGGTTCGCTTCAACAACCCATACACGGTGCTTTTCATAACGAACATGCTCTGGGTTAATATGACCGGCTTTCAAAATATCTTCATACTTCAAAGAGTCGCTATGCAATTTATAGCTGTTGTACGGAATGTACATCTCTTTTTTGCCTTTTAATGTCCAGTTATAACGGTTAGGAGAACCGTTGAACATGTCAAAGTCATCTGTTGTACGCAAGCTATCAGACGCTGTTCCCGGTGCATCATATGCTACGTTAGGTGCACGACGAACTCGTCGCTGACCTGTGTTATATGTCCATGCTTGTCGTGGTGTTAAAATTTGGTCCATTGTTTCGTGCACAAGTAATGCTGTACCCGCTAATCGCGCAGGCTCAGTTACTTTCTGCTTGAACTTAAATAACACATTAGATTTTTGTAGCTCTTCTGGCGTTGCACTTGGATCTGAATACTTAACCAGCAACTTTTCATCAAAGCCGATAATGTTATATGAACCAGAAGCCGTTGGCATCGCCTGACCACCGTTACGTGCGATAGACAGGCCACGATATCTTAATAAGTGGTTCCAAATCGCTTCTAAGCCATTTTCTGGAATTGGGAATGGAATACCAATCGCTGTATTTTTAATCCCGTTACCGCCTTCAATCAACTCAGCTGTAGACGCATACTTTTTAGTCGCATCATATACAAACTGAGGATAAGCCGCACTGCGTCGCGTTTGGTAAACATTCATTTTGAACGTGTCTGGGTATGTCTCAAACAATGCTATTTGGCCTGGGCTCAAATTATCTTTGTACTTATCAAGATTACTCTTATCGATGGTAAATAATATTTTATCATCTGCATAAGGATCCGGGTGGTGCATACCCGGTTTGAAATTCGCAGGTGGCTTAGTAATACCACCAGTCCATGCTGGAATGGAACCATCTGCATTGCCCGCTATTTCAGCGCCGATTGGTGACAAATCTTTACCTAAACGCGCGACTTCTTCAGGTGTCATTTTAGCGAAAGAAATTGGTGCAGCCATTATTGTCATTATTGATGCTGCTAATAGTGTAGGTTTTCTAAACATATCGAAAGCCCTTAAATTGAATACTTAATATTAAATGATACAAAATCACGATCAGAGAATGTGTTTGTTGCGCCACCACCCCAGAAAGTGTTGTAACCTAAATCAAATGACCACGCATTCTGATAGCTAAAGTTAAGGTTTACACCCATAGACTTTCTATCTTCTACGAATAAGAACATAGGATCAGGCGTTGTGCCGTTTACATCATGAGAAAAAACAATACGTGGTGAGAAGTTCACACCAGAAAACATGTTATTGTATTCACCTTTAGCGATTAGGCGGTAACCCCATGAAGATGCCGTAGGGAACGGGTTCACTTCAGGACCATTAGATACAGCTTGATGGATCAAGTCATAATTACGACCTTCAATTCCCTCTATTGTGCCACTTCGGCCAGTACCCGCTACGTTTAGACGTAACTCGTCATAAGAAGGCATATCTTTGATTGTAACAGCACCGACTTCACCAACAACAGCCCAGCTGTCCGCGCCCAGTGATGGACCGAATAAATGCGTCGCTGTGAATTGAAGCTGCATCGTGTCTTTTAGTACAAAACCCTGTGCAACTTCACCAGGCTGAACGTACGATACATCATTGCCTTGGCTTAACTGAGAAAAACCTTCGAAATCTTCACGAATGCCTGCAGCAGCTAATTGCTCTACCATGCCCGCATACAGCAATTCAACGTCATCAATCTGTAATGGCTCGTCTTGACGGTAAGCAAACTCACCAGAGAACGCAGTCTCACCTATCGCGGTGTTGAAACTCAAGCCATATAATTTGATGTCTTCAGGATACACAATCACAGCTTGAGTAAACGCATTCAAGTTAGTGATATTGTCTTCAGTGATCTCATTCGTTTGAATATAAGCAAGATCCTGCATAATTGCGCCAGTAGTGAAGTCAGATGCCTTACCAGAAATCAGCGGTCGACGACTATGATAATTGATATGATAAAGCGCAATCTCAGTATCATTCAGCTCAGGCACAAACATACCTAAACGAATACCGAATTGACCACTGTCATCAGCATCCGTTTTACCCGCGTCACCCTTGCCTTTAAGTGCAACACGTGTTGGATAAGCAAGATACATGGACGACAACATTTGCAATGCTTCTGGGCTGCCTAACACATTCTGATCGGTAACATCTAAACCTTGAGCCGCAAGCGCACCAACCCAATTCGCTTGAAGTGAGTTTAAAGCATTCGTTAAATGGTGAAGATCGATATCAGGGTTTGATGTAAAGCCAAGTTGAACATTTTGTGCATAACCATTCGCTGATGCGAAATCGTTAGTAGAGAAGTAGCTGCCAGTTGCCGGGAGGCGAGTCTCATGCCACTGATACTGATAGAAGGCTTCTAACGTGATATTTTCAGTTATTCCCAATGATGCCCAAAGCATACCTACAGGGATAAAAGCTTCTTTAAGTTCAGAACCTGGTGCTTTCAAGCGATCAATATCAACTGGGTTTACGTTGATCCCGTGAGAGATAAGTGTACTCTCACCCCAGTTGATAACTTGTTGGCCTAAACGAATAGACAGCGGATTGTTGCCGTCATTTAAATCAAAATCGGCCCAAACAAATGCATCTAGCAATCTTGCATCGGAGCACACCTGCTCTTTTGTATCATCATCAGCGCATGGGTCTACTTTTTGGCCAGAAACAGGGTTGCTATATGCAAAGTCACCATCTTCCATCGCGAAATCATAAAAATACATAAAGCGAGAGAAGAAACCGTAATTGTCCTTTGTGATTGCAAATTCGTGCGTGCCTTTTAGCAGCTGAGAAAAAGTATCGCCGGAGTCGAAATTTAAGTTACCCGCGTCACCATTGTTTGAGTATGCACCCTCTTGACTCCACACCTGAGAAGAAGAATACAAAGTATTGCCAGTAGACGCATTGTATCCAGTCCAATTAAATCTTGGGTGGTTACTCTTACCGATAATTCCAAAGTCTCGATCTTCTACTCGAATACTTTGTCCATATGAGAACGTCGAATCAAACGTTATCTCAAAATCACCGACTTGGAAATTAGCAGCTTGCGCATGCATGCCAACAGTTCCAAAAATGGCTGCTCCAAGTCCAAGCATGATCTTGTTCTTAGTAAAGCGCGCTTTTTTTATCATTATTTCTCCCCCCTCTGGCGGGTAAATCTAATCAAGTTATTGTTTTTTGTTGTCGTAACGATAGAAGCGAAAATCGAAAATTACAAATTTTACGCGTTCGTTCGATGCATTTTTAACTTTTTAGCCCGTCTTTTAACCTTGGTAAGACGTCTTACCAGAATAGTTATAACACGTAATTTAAGTTTAAAACAAACCGAATTAACAAAAATACTTTATCTCACAATGCCTTTTTGGCAGTTAAGCCACCTTTTCAAGTGTGATAAATTTATTACTATCGTCAAGCTGTAATCGAAAACGACCACTCACCCCAATACTAGACACGAATCGTCTGATGTGAGCTGCTGGAAAACGGATCCGCTTTCCACCATCCTCCACAACTTGGATGAATTCAACGCCCCCTTCATAGTAAGCAAGACATTGTTCGTGAGTAAGTCTTAAAAAAAAGTAATATTCTTGCATGTATCAGTTTAATGCTCTATCAATTTTCTCATATAGATCATCGCTTAAGTTCGAAATTGCCGCCAATCGCTCAAGCTGTGCACGCATTTTTGATTGCCTATTTTCATCAAAACGTTTAAACGACAACAGCGGTGTAATAATACGTGAGGCATTTTGTGGATTTAGTTCATTAAGCTCTGCAATTAGGTCACCTAACAATTCGTAGCCTTTACCATCTGGCCTATGGAACTGCTGTGGGTTTGACCTGGTAAAAGTACCAACCAAAGCCCTTACCCTATTCGGATTAGATTTATCAAAACAAGGGTGACTGTATAGGGAAAGAACAACATCGATACATTTATCTGTTGGACTCGTCGCCTGCAACGCAAACCACTTATCCATCACTAATAAATCATGATTCCACTGCACATCAAACTCTTGCATCATTGCATCTGAAAGTGCGTGCTGTGCATTCAATGCACTACTCAGCGCACCGAGTTTGGTTGTCATATTTAATGAGGAAGCCTGCTCGCACAGCCAAGCAGACACATCAACCTGAGTTAATGCGAGATAATACAAACTTTTGTTGCGTAATGCGCGAATAGCTACATCTTCTGCGCTCAACCCGCCGCTGTCTTTAGTATCTGTATAAAACGCGATTAGATAAGGTTCTAGTAATTGCGCTATTTGTAACTCTAAATGCTTAATCGCTTGACACAAAGCATCTACAGGCACTACATCGTAACCACCTGATAATGTGTCAAAATTTGGAACCGAAATATACTCAGCCAAAATTGCGAGGTCATCTGGCTTGTGTTCAAATAAACTCACAAGCACCGAAGACAACTCGCTGAACATATTGCCATTTTGAGCTTCAGCGTTTACATAAGTACGTATCTGCTGAGTAAACAATATTTGCATAGCCTCCCATCTTGCGTAGTAGCTAGTCGCATACTTAGCAATATGGCTAAGCTGGGCCAAAGAATAACGGTATTCTAATAAACAAGGTGCGGAAAAGTCCTCTAACAATACAGGCGTCGGCTCAGACTCGACATTATGGAATACAAACCGGTGCGCTTCCTCGGTTAATTCAAGCACTCGACCGTGCTTTAACTGGACGCCTTCAAGTACAATTGGTTGACCTTGTTCATCAAGCAATTCAACAGCAACGGGCACATGAAGTGGTTCACTGATTGGGTCATTCGTAGCATGAGTTTGTTTAATATCAAGCTGGTAAGTTCTAGCTTCAGCGTCATAATACGTTTCAACATGTAAAGTAGGTGTACCAAATTGGCGGTACCATAACTTAAATTGATTTAAATCTGTTTGTGTTGCATCAGCCATCGCATTGACAAAATCATCGCATGTCACAGCTTGGCCGTCATGTCGTTCAAAGTATAGCTGCATACCCTTTTGGAAACCTTGCTCACCAAGCAGTGTATGCATCATACGGATAACTTCAGCGCCTTTGTTATACACTGTCACGGTATAGAAGTTATTCATCTCGATCACTTCTTCAGGCCGTATTGGGTGCGCCATTGGCCCAGCATCCTCAGCAAACTGATGAGTTCTCATTGCATTAACTGCATCAATTCGATTTAATGCTCGAGATCCTAAATCACTACTGAACTCTTGATCCCGAAAGACCGTTAACCCTTCTTTTAAACTTAATTGAAACCAATCTCGGCAAGTTACGCGATTACCAGTCCAATTATGGAAATACTCATGGCCCACAATTGACTCAATCACGTGATAATCTCTATCAGTCGCAGTTTCTTGGTTAGCTAGCACACAAGCACTATTGAATATGTTTAGACCTTTGTTTTCCATTGCGCCCATATTAAAAAAGTCAACGGCCACGATCATATAGATATCTAAGTCATACTCGAGGTTAAAACGTTCTTCATCCCATTTCATTGATTTTTGCAATGACGTCATTGCATGTGGTGCTTTAGATAAATTCCCCTTATCGACAAATATCTGCAGTTTGACTTCTCGACCGCTTTTGGTTACAAACTTGTCTTCCAGTTTGTCAAAATCTCCTGCAACCAACGCAAATAAGTACGAAGGCTTTTTGTATGGGTCTTCCCATGTGACAAAGTGACGGCCTTCCTCTAGTTCACCAGCATCTAACTGGTTGCCATTAGAGAGCAGAAATGGAAACTCTTTATCTCCAATTACTGTGACTTTATACGTCGCCAAAACATCAGGTCTATCGAAGAAATAAGTTATTTTTCTAAATCCTTCTGCCTCACATTGCGTGCAGTAAGCCCCATCAGACAAATATAACCCTTCTAAAGATGTATTTAGTTCAGGTGCGATTTCAGTTTCGATCTCTAAAGCAAATGTTTGGGGCACTGAATTAATCTTAATACCATCAACTAGTAGCGTATAATCGGTGTGCACTTGGCCATCGACTTTTAATGTAATAAGTTTTAAGTCAACACCATCTAACTCAATATAAGACTGCTCATTATTGGCTATTAAATTGTATTTCGCTGTAACACGCGTATGTTGAGGTGACAAATCAAAAACTAAATCGATGTGCTCAACCTGATGACTGGGAGGCTGATAATTTGCTAATAATTTAGCTTGTGGTTTCTGAGTCATTTAAGTTCCTTCATCGCACAAGATGATCAATTAAGGTAAATACCAACTAACGAGCAATCTGTGCGGCCTATGAAATGCTAATGTCTAAATACGTTTAAATAAACGCGCGTGCAAGCACATGTTTCTATTAGACAGGATTTTATAATATTAAATTAGGGAAATGTAGCTTGCAAATAAGAATTGATGAGTTATCTCACTGTTTAAACAATAAAAAGGCCCCAACCATGTGGGGCCTTGTATTTATTCTTGCTCTCTTGGCTTAAGTTTTAAAACTTTTACACCAAGGTAGCCATAAACTATCGCTAAAAGCGGGTTTATCAAGTTGAAAAATGCATATACTGCATAATCTAGTGGATTAATTAGAAGTACGCTTTGCATGTAAGCACCGCATGTATTCCACGGAATTAATGGACTTGTAATAGTCCCGCCATCCTCAAGTGTTCTAGATAAATTCACACTTTGGAGACCTCGTTTTTTGTATTCCTCTTTAAACATTCTACCCGGAACAACGATTGCGATATATTGATCTGCAGCAACCAAGTTGGTGCCAAAACACGTAGCAATTGTAGAAGCTATCAATGAGCCTGTGCTTTTTGCGATGCGCAGGATACTGCGAACAAACACTTCTAACAAACCCGTTTTTTCCATAATGGCACCAAACATCAACGCAGTCATAATCAGCCATGTCGTCGTCAACATGCTTGACATGCCGCCACCACTGAGAAGGTCATCCATTTTTGCATCACCAGTCTGCACGCTAAAACCGTCAAAAAATGTTGCCCAAATAAGCTTAAACTGCCCAACGAGTTCACCTTGAGAGGTATCTATTTGACTCGCTATCAAGTCTCCTTGGAATAATAACGCCCAAATAGCACCTACCACAGCTCCAATTGAGATTGCAGGAAACGCCGGCATTTTTTTAATCGCGAGACCAAGTAAAATAATCAAAGGTACTAACATAAAAATATTGATATTGAAGTTGTCTTGTAAAATGGTGCTTATCGCATCTATTTTACTCGCGTCACTTGCAACATCTGCATTGAAGCCCATGATAATAAAAATGATAAGGGCGATGACAAAGCTCGGTACAGTTGTCCATAGCATATGCTGTATGTGATCAAATAAATCACTTCCAGCCACCGCAGGTGCTAAATTAGTTGTTTCTGATAGAGGGCTTAACTTGTCACCAAAATAGGCGCCTGAAATGACCGCTCCGGCTGTCACAACTGGATCAAGCCCTAAACCATTAGCAACGCCCAGTAAAGCAACACCAATGGTCGCTGCGGTAGTCCATGAACTACCGATACTCATAGCCACAATGCCACAAATTAAACAGCTCGCTGCGTAGAACCAAGCTGGATTGATGATTTGTAAACCGTAATAAATCAGTGTTGGCACTGTACCAGATAACAGCCACGTCCCTATTAGCGCACCAACCATGAGTAGGATCAAAATTGCACCTAAAGAGATCGTGATACCCTTAATCATCGCTTCTTCAAGGGTTTTCCAAGTAAAGCCGTTTTTTAAGCCGATTAACGCTGCAGTGAAGGTCGCAAATAACAATGCAATTTGATTTGGACCTGATGAGGAGCTATCACCGTACAGATAAACAGCTGCACCCAATAGACTCACTAACACGATAATTGGTATAAAAGCATCCCATGACGATGCTGTTTTTGGTTGTTTCAAATTAATGTACCCCTCGCACTCATTTTAGTGCGTATTATTATTTGACCGAGTATTAATACTCTTTTTACCAATCCGGTTTGATAATTACTGTCTGTCTTACCTAACAAATTTAATTCCCTTTTAAACAGTTATACAGTATCAGTTTGATCCAATAAGCCGTTCCAATTATCAAGACGGATTGATAAACATAGTCTATGTTGTCTTGTTGCGGCTGACGATAATAACAAATTTGCTGACAGGAGTAACGAAAAAAGGCGCTATCGCGCCTTTTTTCCAGTCTATAAATGTGCACTAGCAAACACTAAATTTCATTTTTAACAAGTTTGCCGAAATTGATCATATCCTGAGTTATTAGAGCTGTTTCCTCTAGGTAAGGATCTAGGTCAGAGATGACCTCTGGCACATCGTCCAAATTCTCAATGGCTTCTAACCCTAAACGCTTTAATCTTTCGTTTGTACGTGCAAGTGCTCTTTGATCTCTTTCCTCACGCTCTTTTTCACGCTCAGCTTTAACCAAGGAAATTGACGTTTCACTCTCTTGTTCTTTATAACGCTTAATATCGCTGTAAACATAAGCAAATTCAGGCTCCGAAGCAACACGTTTGCTATGTTTGGTATTGAGGTGGCCTATCACAGACGATAAGTCGTCAATTGTGTTGTACTGTGCTCTAGCAATACTGTCCCATGGTAGCGCGTTATCTTCTTGGCTTTCACCCCACTCTTCCGGCTCAATGAAAGAAGGCAATAAAATATCAGGGATCACACCTTTATTCTGTGTACTGCCACCATTGATGCGATAGAATTTCGCTATTGTGTAAGTAATGCTACCAAGTGGGTTTTCAAATAAGTCATATGTTCTTCTCAAGCCTCTATGCTGTTGAACCGTCCCTTTGCCGAAAGTTTGCTCTCCAACAACAACCGCTCTTCCATAATCCTGCATTGCGGCAGCAAATATCTCTGATGCAGAAGCACTGTATCTGTCAACTAAAACCGTCAAAGGTCCGTTGTAATAGGTTTTACCGTCTTGATCTTTTTGCACATCAATACGATTTTTCGCGGTATGAATTTGTACAATCGGCCCTTTATCTATAAACAAACCTGATAGCTTTTTAGCCTCATAGAGCGAACCACCGCCATTTTGTCTAAGGTCAATAATAAGGCCATCTACTTTTTCAGCTTTAAGCGCATTAATTTCTTTTAATACGTCCTCAGATAAGTTGTTGTAAAAGCTTGGTATCTCAATAACACCAATTTTACTTGTTAAGTCCGAGTACTGGGCTTCGAATACCGATGATTTTGCTGCGCGGTCTTCGAGGCGAATTTTATCACGAACAATTTCCACGACCTTTGGCGTACCGTGAGAATCGCTACCTTTTAAGTATTGAAGCCTAACTTTGGTGCCTTTCGGTCCTTTGATAAGGTCGACCACATCATCTAAACGCCAACCAATTACATCAACAAAATCTTTACCGTCTTGTGCGACACCGATGATTTTATCGTCTGCTTTAATTTTTTCGGTTTTATCAGCAGGGCCACCCGGCACCAAGCTTCGGATAACTGTATAATCTTCGTCGTAACTTAAAACTGCACCAATGCCTTCCAACTCAAGATCCATGTCCATCTTAAACTGCTCAGCACGGCGTGGTGATAAATAAGAAGTATGAGCTTCAATGCTTCTAGCATATGCATTCATGACAATTTGATATGCATCTTCGCTATTTGTTTGTACTAACCGCTTTTGAGCATTTTTATAGCGCTTAGTTAAAATCTCTTTTATGCCTTCCCAGTCTTTGCCTGTAAGCTTCAAACGTAGTGCATCAGACTTGACTCTTTGACGCCAAAACTCATCGAGTTCAGCTTGGTTTTTTGCAAATGCAGCATCTTCTCGGTCGTAATAGAAAGCATCTGGTGTATCAAACTTCATTTCTGTATTTAATAAAGAAATGGCATATTGAAAACGCTCAAATCGCCTTTGTAGGCTGGTATTGAACATTTCAAAAGCAAAGTCCAACTTACCGCTCATCAGCGCTTCATCGAACTTTGCTCTATGTTGTTTAAAAGCATCAACATCCGACTGAAGAAAAACAGACTTGTTGTAATCTAACGTCTCTACATATCTATCAAATATTTCTTCAGACAGGGTCTCGTTGAGCTTAAAACGTTTGTAGTGGTCACGAGTAAATTTACTTGTCACTCTCTTCGTAGCAGTTGCGTGCTGTAATTCAGGTTTTAGCACTGGAATATCTTTTTCTGTTACAACGCTAGTTGCCGCAAAACATGTGTTTGCAACAAATAATGCAACGGCCCCAATGAGTGGTAAATTTCTACTCATACACTACTCCTTTTATAGAATAAATAGGCTTTCAGCCTTTGTCTTAACCTGCATACCCGTTACAAGTTCAACATGTACTTCGTCTTTATTGACCTCAGTAATTGTTGCATTTACGAGCGCTTGACCAAGTTTAACTTTAACTTTGTTATTTACCTTGACCTCATTTGCTGGAAGAGGTTCAACTTTTCCTGAACTTCTGCGCTGCTGTTGTTGCTCAGGTTTCTTATTAACTCTAGGCTTTTTATTGGCATGGCGTGGTTGGCCTTGCCCTTTTGATTTGTAAGATTTTGTGTCACCGTCATTGCGAGGTCTTTGTGGCTTCTTACGTTTTGCCATTTTCGCGCGACTTTCTTCTAGCGCTTTTTGCGCATGTTCTACATGCTCTTGCTCAACCTTTTCAGCTTGACCACCTTCCAAATCAACACGGAATTCATTTTTAGTGACCGCTTCTAAATAGCGCCAGCTTGAAGTGTACTTTCTAAGAGCTTGTCTAACTTGCGTTTTACTTACTTTTTCAGAACCTTCAATCTTCTCGGCGATGTCTTTGAAGATGCCAACTTTTAGTGGCTTTATACCGTCCTTTTGTTTAAAACACTGAGGAAATTCTGAGTATAAAAACTCCAATACCTCGTTAATATCTTTTAGCTTGTTTGTGGTTTCCATGTCTAAACCTATTTAAATATCTTCATCTAGTGATGAATTAATATAGTGTGTAACCCAGTCTAAGAGTTCATCCAGCTCGGTATCAATTAATGCCATATCACCGCGCAGATGTTCCCAAATACCATTGATAATTTGATCAATCTGCTCACTTCCAAGATCCTCGGGTAACTTTTCCCAAGCGAAATGAATCAACTCATTGAGCGTTTCAGCTACTTGCTCTTCATCACCTTCCCAATCTCCAACATCAAAATTAGAAAATAAGTAATCTTGTACATTAAGCATATCTTTCATTTTAAAGTGTTTCCTCGAAGCTTTTAACCAGCGCTTCTAAGCCCATTTTATCTTGTTCATCAAACCTTGCCAAACTAGGGCTATCGATGTCCAGTACCGCAAATATTTTACCTTGTCTATATACAGGTATCACAATTTCAGAGTTAGACGCTGCATCACACGCTATATGACCTTCAAATGCGTGCACATCTTCAACAAGCTGAGTCTTTGCTTCAGAAACAGCTGTCCCACAGACGCCTTTACCGACAGGAATACGAATACAAGCTGGATTGCCCTGAAATGGGCCTAATACAAGTTCATTGTCACCGTCCATTAAATAAAAACCGGACCAGTTAATGTCTTCCATATTGGTAAACAGCAAAGCACTCAAGTTGGCCATGTTAGCAACATGATTGTGCTCACCATCAATTAATCCCTTTGCCTGTTGATTCAACAGTTCATAAAATTTTTGCTTTTGCATTGTTGATACTGAACATTCTTACATATAAACAGTAAAGGTACTCTTTCATGCAAACAAATGAAACCTTTTACGCGCAAAAAGTCCCAATTTGTCTTCAATACAAGTTAAACTGTTCATTTTACATGCAGCCGCTTTATTGCGGGCGACGCAAGCTGTATAAAAAAAGCGCAGATGCCAGTGCGCACATAACCGCGTTTGCGATAAGTATCGGCCCACCAGAGATAGAGAAAAAGAATGTAAACACCGCGCCGCCTAACATCGCTGCGGTCGTAAGCGCTGCATACGATAACTTATCACGTTTATACAAAAACAAGTATGTCGGTAGCACACACAGAGCCATAACAATACCCACAACATGCGCATTGGATATAGCCGTGGTTAACAACTGCAAAAACACCTGCCCTTGACCAGTCACAATGTAAAAGTAAGCACCTAAGATAGTACCAACTATCAAAGGTGAAAACATTGAGATCCCAATTGCGGTTGCCACTTTTTTCATTTCAAATACCTTACAAAACTATGTCAATAATTAAGTCTTTGGCTTTAGCCCTATCGCATCAATGCGACTTTAGTCTCATTCCAGCTGTAAGGTTTTATAAAAAACGTAGTGTAAATTAAATAAAAAAGCCCAAGCTATGTACTAGCTTGGGCTAAATATGGCGGAGAGATAGG
>NZ_AUYC01000035.1:0-341603 GCF_001625685.1 Pseudoalteromonas luteoviolacea CPMOR-1
TCGATCCAAGAGCGCATAAAGCATCTTCAAAAGATTAAAGCAAAAGCAAAAAAATCGACTCAAAATAATGAAGCTGTGCACCAAGCCCAGCAACCCAAATCACTAAAACCGTTTGGGAAAAGAGAGTATGAGCACACATTACCCTTCTCGTTGTTGGATTATCTTGAACTAGTTGAGTGGACCGGTCGTCATGTTCACTCAAAAAAGAAGGCTCACATACTAAAAAGGATGCCCGATATACTTGCATCTCTAAGAATTGAAGAATCGGACTGGTTGGATAGGGTAAAAAATTATAGTAATCACTACGGTAATTTTGTTGGTTCGCAAACGGTATTAAGAGCACATGCAGCTAAAAACGACATGAATTGGTATAAGGGCGTTGGTTAGTAAAACTTATTTTAAAACCCTCTTCAAATCTCTACACCTACCATTTATTGAAATTAAAATACTCATAATATAAATATATCTTTAAAATCAAAATTATTTTTGCCGATTTCAGAAGTGAATGTCTTACTTTGTATAATTATGGGCCTAATGCCAGTGTTTATTAAAAATCTGCCTGTCCAACTATCATACTCAGAATATAGTAAAGATATTCTTTAAAGGTGTAAAATTAGAGGGAGCTAACCCTAACATATCAAAATCTGCCCATCCAATTATCATACCTCAAAAGTTGAGTCCGAGTTTATTGAAGCACACCTCTTGATGTCATGCTTTTTTTATCTTTTTACGCAAAGAGGTAGGATTACCGTAGAAGTTCAATTAATTAGGAGTTAAGACCCTTTTGAGTTAAAGTCGGGCGTCATACCAAGTAATAAATAAAGTTTAAGATCAAAAAAAATACAGATATAAAAAGGTATCCGACTCCTTTCATGTCAGGGATTAACCTATCAATTTCTTGTACATTTTTAGATAGCAAAATCCTTGGGTTGCTAGATAAAAATAAAAAAAACCAACCGCCAGAAAATAGAAAAATCGAAAAACCAAAATTAGAGTTTATAAAATTAAGGCTTATGGCAAAGTTTAAAAAAGACATAAAAACTAATAACCACACAATACTTTTTTCACTCATCTTAACCACTTCCAATTAAGATCTGGATTATATGAAATAATCCAGATGAATTTTATTTTACGTTACAATCAAGTCTTATCTTGTTGCAAACTTATAAAGCACTGTCTGGCTATCATGAGCATTCACTGGCTGAAACGGACGTTTACCGTTTAAAATAACTTGCGGGTGACACGTTAAAAAGCCGCACCTTCAATAGCCAACAGACAGAAGAAATGATAAAAGCTAAAATAAACAGGCTAGGTATGCCTGAATACCAGTAAAAATGACAAGACCAATAGGACCTATTTGATCAACAAGGCTTTAACGGTGTATTTTACTTACTTTTTCTATCTTAATTTCCCCAAGCTTTTAGCTTAACCTAACTCACTAGTAATAAAAAAGTGTATGTATTAGCTTTGAGGTGCACAGTTTGAAGCAGGAAACAGTCGGCTATTTTGAATTTTGAAAAGTTAGCCAACTGTTTATAGCGTTCAGATTTGCTGGGAAATTAATAACAAGCTTGTTCCTCACTCGCTGAACATGTCCCTGTTATCTGCAGTTTTTCCTCAAAACGTTGGAAGTCACTGTTGCCATTTTCATCGGTCACCATTGCCCAACCAGATATAGTAAATGTCTGATTATACCGCTCAGTAAAAGATAGAGTTAGTGATCCGGTTCTTGAGCTTTCCCCGAATGCGCTTATGTACCTTTCTAGTTTCTGACCATTTGCTGAGTATTGAGGTATGCTAAATGTAATAGATGATCCGTCAATGGATACAGATTTTTGTACCACTACTCTAGCATTAGGCCCTGAGACATTAATTTTACTTCTAGCATATGCATCGACCGCATAAGTGAAATTACCGAGGTAACCGCCATCAAGTGGATTGTAAAGCTCAATCATATCAAACTCTTCATAAGCTGTAGGCTCGCGACTAGTGATTGAGCGGAAGGTCGCTTTTGCAGTGTTAAGTAGTCCACTATCAATAGGGAGGTCAGCAGCGTGCTGAAAACATTGATTGTTTTTAACTTGCTTACCTATGCTTGTATATTTATTGTACGCGTCTTGTTGTCTTGGGTTATAGTAATCGTCATTTGAGAACCCTGCCATAACGTTCCATGCTTCCCTCACTAATAACCATTCAACACCGGTTTTCTCTGCAAGCGACTCTGTCGCTTCTCTTTTTAAATCAGCTCTAAGTATTTGGTCGGAGCTGTATCTCGTTTTACCTAAAGTCCAATAGTTTTTGTCATGCGTGTTACACTCTTCTTCGTACTCTTTAGAGTGGTCTTCGACATAATCAAAGAACCAGTTTTCTAATTTTCCTGGGACACCATTTAAGTTGCCTTCAACGATTGTGCAACCATCTACTGGTATGTGGAATTTAGGGCAAGCATATATATTTTCTGCCAGATGGGGGTCCTGAGGTGCAGGTGCATTTGCTTGCAGCGCAGAGATTAATATTGGTACAAATAGAGTTGAATCCACTATATTTTCCTTGTTTTTACTAGACTGGTAGTTTTTACATTTTCAATGAGAAAAAGCCTTGAAAATGAGGTTTTTATTAAGTCACTAATTTAATGCGATTTTTATAATATAACTCAATCGGGTATTGTAATTCAATGTGTTGAATTGTTTTTTCGTCATTGATTTTATTAAAGCGGCTTGTTTATAAAATTAATTTTCGATGTGTTGGTTAAAAAGTTGGTGGGTCAAAAAATTACTATGTTTTTAAATATAACGATTCGACTATCATTTGAGTCTTCCGAGTAGGGAGTTATGACAACTAATTTGATGAGCTTGATGAGTATAAATAACAATATAATATTACTTTATATTATATTTAATGAAGAAAGCCCAACTTAGAGGGCTTTCAAATCTACCTATTATTGACATGCGCTAATAAATTGCCAAACTTGCCATTTGCCAGAGTATTGCGAAGGGTGCTGGTTATTTGTGTACCATTTTGCTTCATATAACCGATTATCTATGTGTACTTGATCGCCTTTTAGATAGACATCTGTGACGCGCCAATTTGCAATTCCTTTACACACCCCAACGCCATCGTCAGGATTCGAGTTGTCTAGCCATTGATTTCCAACGCCGTAATTCATGGCGCTGAGAATGTCGCCATTATCTTGGGCGTATTCCCAAGCAAAAATGCCACCTAGGTTGTTGTTTAGAACATATTGCGCTTTTTTAATGACGCTAGCTGGGTGATCAAAACCGACAAACGCAGCATCACTTTCTCGCCATGCATAGTGACAATCGCAATCAGCATCATAACGGATAGTAAATCCATTAATGCCTTGCCCATTTTGTCCTATGACTTCATCGACAAGACGCCTGTATGTACCAACACCTTCCTCATCCCATGGTTGAACAGCTTTTGGGAATAGCCCTGTTGCATTGCCTCCGATATGTGTACCTGAGCTGCTCAGGCTGACCCCGTCAAAACCACGAGCATATTTGGCCACACCAACAACCAACTTATTTGCCGGAACGCTTTTGTTCAGTAAGTTTTGCACACCTTGAATGACACCATGGGCTGCCATATTTCCACTGTGTGCATCCAAAGAGGTGTGGTGACCAATGTTATTTTTTGACCACCCGCCAAAAAAGTCATAGGTCATTAAAAATATATGATCAAGGTAGGGGGCAGCGCGCTCGTAGTCTATGTTTTTAACGTTATTGGAGTGTGTTCCTATTGCACTGGTGATCGAGTATTTCCTACCTAACTCTACCTCCAAGACATCGAATGCAGTTCTCAAATCTTGCATTAAGTCAGCATAATGGCCGCCTTCAGCGGGTGTATTTGGCCATTCCCAATCGATATCAATGCCGTCAAAAGCTTGGTGCGTCCGCAAGTATTCTACAACTGATTGAACAAATACTTGTCTGGCTTGTGGGTCTTTGGCCATGGGAGGAAATGTGTCTGAGCCGCCCCAGCCCCCAACTGAAGGAAGGATTGTGAGGTGAGGGTACTTTCTCTTTAACTGCGAAAATTTGGTTGCAAACTCTTTGTCTATAGTCGAACTGTCCTCTGCAAGTACATAATCGGGCTTATTTGCGCATACAGCTTGATCATTGGGTAGTTGCCCGGGTCCACATGCTCTGAGAAATGCGTATAGAATATGCGTTAAGTTATCGCCAGGTACATCATCAATGGCGCTTGGGTTGGACCAATTCGCGATGTATGTGCCAACCACTTTATTACTGGTTTGCTTAAATGGCTGATGAGCGCCTGTAAACTCCTGATACTGTGCTTGAGCCAAAGTGGAATGAGTCGCTGACATCAGCATCAGGCTAAATAGACTTGTGTTTCTGAATTTGTATATTTTCATAATTATCCCTTTACATGTTTTACTCGGCAGAACACACAACATAAAAGCACGTTACGCCAAGTTTTTAGATTGACTGTGCTGACATTAACTGCTCTTTGCATCAGCTTTTTGAGAATATTTTATACATTGGAGTTTGCCAAGTTGAACTATGGTAGAATAAATTATTCGTTGAAGGGACAGGGTTGGCATCGCTTTTGGCAAAGTGATGGCGCGTAAATGGCTACGTTGTGATGTTTTACATTGATAAAATGAGATAGCGCAAACAATGATTCATAAAGTCAATGGAAAATGGCTCTTCTAGGCATCTGTTAGGAGCGTTAAAACGAAAAGTTTAGGGCTTATATTTAGTATTTTTAGCATCTCTATGGGAGTTATTGATTTTCAAGTCTAAGGGAAAACTTGACAAGTTAGAGAAGTGACTCCAAGACCTCGATGTATTGTAAAAACGCTAAATAAGCATGCTTGTTTTTTCGTATAAATAAAAACACAGTCATCTCTTTGATAACATGGTATATACTATCGGCTATTAAGCGGGTGGTTAGTTGTTTTTAACACTATTTTTTAAATGTATATTTATGTAGTTAAGAAATGAACTATACAGTTTTTGTTGTATGTTCCTCGATTGGTTTGAAGTAATAATTGTAATGTTGTGATGAACGTAATTAAGAATAATTTCACTGGAAAAACGAAGCTATGGGAAGTGTTTTGGGTTCATTTTATTTTCTTGAGCATGGTATTTAATATTCTTACGGATGTCATGTCAACAATTGAAAACCCAGCATATCTATTTGCTTGGATGCCTTTTGTTACAGTTTGGTAAGTTTGGGTTGCTTGTGGATTATGGCAATGTG
Source organism: Pseudoalteromonas luteoviolacea CPMOR-1 (assembly GCF_001625685.1). Classification (GTDB taxonomy): domain Bacteria; phylum Pseudomonadota; class Gammaproteobacteria; order Enterobacterales; family Alteromonadaceae; genus Pseudoalteromonas; species Pseudoalteromonas luteoviolacea_K. Next base: position 5,248 of record NZ_AUYC01000035.1, read on the forward strand.
CTTTTAATACAAAGTACAGGTTCTTTGCATATATGTCTCGCGTATTGTCTGTAATATTTATCATTCTTATGTTGCATTATTACCACAAATTTGCGTTTATAATGAGCGATCTGTTTTAAAATTAGGATAAAGCTAAAATATAAAAAAGCATCAAAGAGGACAACTAAGTTGTACGTATTTTATAACTATCTTAATTCAATATTGAATAATTGATCTTAAAAAAACAGGTATAAGTGTTATGCTGATTAGCTTTATGGATACTAAAACATAGATGATAAGGTTGACGTTGTGATAAAAGTGTCGTGACTTTTTAATTTAAAAAAATATGCTTTCACTTCATCTTAACACTACTAATGTATTGTTATGCCGTGTTTTGTTCGGTGGTAGAGCCCGACTAGAGTTTGAACAGGCAAATAAGGTTTATGAAAATTATTTCAAAAATATCAGATCCGATTGAAAAAGCAGACTTATACTTCGGTATTCAACCTGATAATTTACAAAGGCCGTTTGTATTTGGTGCTGAATGCAATAATCGCAGTATGCCATCGATAGCGCGCTGGGGCGCATCTTCGACATTTGGTCTGGATAATTTAGATAATATTGATGAAACCTTTTGGCATGATTGGCGAGCGACTTTGCATCAGCTGAATTGTGACTGGGTAATTCCGATAATTGAAAAAGCGGAAAACACCAAAAACATAGAGGCCGCAATTACCGAAATATTACAAAGGTCCAGTGATAGCAAGCCGTGAGTGGGAAATTCGATGAATGAGTGACATATCGTATGCTGCTCAGTTAAGTATCTTAATGCGTATGACAAAAGGAGTTGTATTTATGTTTAAAGTGGTTAGTTTAGTCACACTATTGTGTTTCGCTTATCATACACAGGCACAGACAAAAACATGTGATTCGCTGGAGTCTTTGGCTTGGTTGCTTGGTAATTGGAGCGCCCACAACAGTAAGCTAAAAATAGATGAATCTTGGGGAAAAATAAGTAATCAAACTTTTGAAGGCAGTGGCCAAACGTATTCAATCAAGAAAGATAAAATTGTCAGTAAGGAAACCTTAAGGCTCGTTGAGATGTCTGGTGAGGTCTTTTATATTGCAAAAGTTTCCAGTAATGAATTGCCCGTTGCCTTTAAGCTAACCTTTTGCACTGCTGACACTCTTGTGTTTGAAAATTCAAAGCATGACTTTCCAAAAAAGCTGCGTTATCAGAGATTTGCAAATAATAAAATGACGGTCTCAGTATCAGGAGATAATGGTAAAGGCTTTTCAATAGATTTTATAAGTAATTGATATTGAGTGCACAGTTTGCAATGATAAATTAAAGCGAGTTTTGCCGAAAGGCAAAGTGTAAGGTATACACTGGGGTCACGCTGACAATAACAGACACGCATTGTATTTTATATTGCTCTGTATGAGTCTTACTTTTTAAAACTTTGGTGAGTCGGTAAAAGGTTGAATCATGTTCATTAGACATGGAATAAAATTGTCCTACCGTCTATTTGCTTACAGGGCTGGTTATGTGTATCTAAAAAGACATACACAATTTCCCCTCTTTGCGTCGATAAACCCAGTTGAGGACTCCCAGAAAATACTGAAAAACGGGCCTTAACCTGTATAAAACCCAGTTAGACGGTTCAGGCGCTCTCGGTGATTTCCTCAACTATATATGACTTCATCACCGAGACGAGTTTTATTTTTTCCTTGCGATCTTGAGCGCCTTGGTAACTGTTTTACATCGTGTATTAAGGTTTTGAGAGGGCAGCAACACCTTGCCAGTCCTCCAGGTCTTGGTCTGGTTTCTCTTTTCTATACTGAGCGTACTGGTTTACGCCCATGTCGTCTTCAAGTATATCGACAACCAATCCTTTTTCTCTTAATAAGTCTTCATTCCCACTTGCGTTGGTGATATCACCAACAACAACTCTATGAAAACCACGCATATACAGCAATGTTGCGCATACATCACATGGGCTGAGGCTGGTATATAAAGTTGTATGAGAAAAGTCGACTCTACCCGCATCTCGAATTGCCGATGTTTCACCATGGTTGTAAGGGTGAGACTCTTGAACAAGTGTATTGTGGCCTTTGCCAACGATTTGCTTTGTTTTGTCATTGACAATAACAGCCCCAATTGGGCAACCACCTTCGTCATAGCTTTTTTTGGCGAGCAAAGCTGCAATTCTCATGTAGTCTTTGTCCGTCAGTTTTTGATTAAAGTCCTTGCTAAGGAGTGTTGATAAACTGAGGGTGGGCATATGAGCTATCACATTAAGCGTGGTGTCACTGACTTCAGTATCACGATTGAACAGAGCAGGTATCATGTTTTTATCCAAAAAAGTACAACTGTCTCTTATATAAAAGAACAATAAGGAGCAATTGTGAAGCTTGGATACGAATTAAATATTTTCCATCACAATCCCTGACTTTGTAATTAAAAGAGTAACGATAAGGCTTGTATTCATGCGGGAGTTATTTCAACATGACATGAATTATAAAAAGGAGTGTGGCATGTCAAAATATGAAATGTTAGTTGGTCTAGAGATCATTGATGATGTAGTTTACAGCGAGTACCGTGCAGCAATGAAGCCTATTTTAACGGCTATGGGCGGAGAGTTCGGATATGATTTTCGTGTTTCAGAGGTACTCAAGAGCGAAGTTGAAGACAAAATAAATCGTGTATTCACCATTCGTTTCCCCAATAAAAATATCATGAGCGCATTCTTCGACGACCCTGAATATCAAGCTATAAAAGCGCAATATTTTTCTCCCTCTGTAGGCAGCTTCACGATAATAAGAGGATACGAAATAAATTAGCTGTATTGGCTAAGGTCGTATCTTAAATATGCGCTTTGGCTAGATTAAACAATATTTATATTATGAAAAAGAGGGGCTGCTTAAAATCTCATCTATCATTTACTTTTATTTAAAGTAAAGGTGAAGTTTGCCCTTTTTTGTTCATGAGTTTAATTGTATCTTACCGACTACTTTAATCGTGCTGATTTACAAGGATAAAAGATGAAAAGATTGGTGTTGTGTATGGATGGAACTTGGAATAAACCTGCGCAATATGATCGAGGAAAAAGAAAGCCAACCAATGTTGTTAAGCTTGCCAGAGGGGTTGACCCTGTATGTCCTGACGGAGTGCACCAAGTTGTTTATTACAGTGAGGGTGTTGGTACACATTGGGGGATGGATAAAATCTTAGGTGGCGGATTTGGTTTGGGCTTGTCGCAAAATGTATTACGTGCCTATCAATTTTTGGTTTTAAACTATCAGCCAGGCGATGAGATATATGGCTTTGGCTTTAGTCGAGGGGCTTATACAATTCGTAGTGTGATAGGTCTTATTAACAAAATTGGATTGTTGCCCAAAGATCATGCTTTTTATATGCCTGAAGCCTACAGGCTTTACCGCAATACAGCATCAGATAGTAAGGTTGCGGCATTTAAGTCTGAGCATAACTGCACTGATGTGTCTATTAAGTTTGTTGGAGTGTGGGATACGGTCGGTGCGTTAGGTGTGCCTTTTGACTTTGACTTTATTAATGGTCGATATCGCTTTCACGATGTGAGTCTAACTGAAAACATCGAGCATGCATATCATGCTTTAGCAATTGATGAAAAACGTGGGCCATTTAAACCGGCTATTTGGACTCTACCAGAGGGCTCCAATCAAACTTTAGAGCAGAAGTGGTTTGCGGGTAGCCATAGCAATGTAGGTGGCGGATATTCGCAAGATGGTTTAGCTAATATCTCATTACATTGGATAAAAGATCGTGCCAAAGAGCATGGTTTAATTTTTAATGAGAAGTTTTTGTCATATTATCGGCCGTATCACTTAGACGAGTACCGAGATTCAATGAGCTGGCTATACAAGATCACAGAACGCGTACGCAAGCTTGGCGTTGGAAAACGTACCAATGAGTCCTTACATGAGAGTGTCTATAAACGAATAACTGACAGTGATAATTATCAACCACACAACGCCATAGAGTTTATGGAAAAGCTCGAAGATAAGTTAATTGAAAAACTAAACTAGTTAAATTAAACCTTTAACATGTCATGTCATCTATAGCTTGTATCAGCCGAACAGTCAGGCTTTATTAGCAAAAGCCTGACTGTTTGAAAAGGCTTAATGTGCTTTCTGGTGTAAAAGAAATAGCGTCAGATCATTTAAATGAACTGAGTAAGCTGCTTTTTTATCCTTTAACGTGAGCATATTATTGTTTTGTTCCTGATCTCCGATAACAATGCAGTAGTTACATTTTTGTTTGTAAGATGCTCTGACTCGATAGCTGATGCTATTGTCTGAGCCATCAATGTTGCAGGTGATACCCATTGAAATGAGTTTGTTATGCAGTGAGTAACAGTAGTCTAAGTGCTGTTGACTAATTGGCAGCAATATAATTGCATTAGGGTTAAATTCTATGGGTAATCGTCCGTTGTAATGTTCTAATAAAATGGCAATGAAACGTTCTATTGAACCAAGCACTGCGCGGTGTAAGATCACCGGATGCTCAGGGTCTGCAGATTCATTTAGGTAAGTACAGCCAAATTTTTCGGCTAAGAAAAAGTCTAACTGAAATGTACCACATTGCCATTCCCTGTTTAATGAATCCTCTAGTGCAAACTCGACTTTTGCGCCGTAAAAAGCCCCATCTCCAGGCACAAGTTGATACGATAATTCGAGCTCATCTAAACCGGTTTTTAGATACTGTTCTAGTTCGTCCCACAGGGCGTCAGTGCCGATTTTGTTGTCTGGACGTAGCGAGATTTTTATCTTGATTTTTTCTTTCTGAAAACCAAAATGTGCATACATTTCAAATAACATATTACAAAATTGCTTGAGTTCATTTTTAATCTGGCCTTTTCGACAAAATATATGGCCATCATCTTGGTTAAAAGCGCGAAGTCGGAAAAGGCCATTAAGTGACCCAGACGCTTCGTTGCGGTGACAAAGACCAAACTCTGCAATACGATAGGGCAGTTGTTTGTATGATTTTACAAGGCTATTAAATATATTGATATGAAAGGGGCAACTCATAGGCCTAACCGCTAAATTATGCTCGTGAAGGTGGAACATGTTCTGCTGGTACTTGTCGCTGTGTCCTGAAGTGTGCCAAATATCGTGATTGGCTAGCACAGGGCTATTGACTTCATGATACCCGTATTTTAGCTGCATCGTACGAATATATGATTGAATACGCCGATATAGCTTATATCCTTGAGGGTACCAGTCGACCATACCTGATGCACTGCTCGACATATCAAAAAGCTGTAGTTGTTTACCTATTTTTCTATGCTCATTAATCATTTGTGTCTCACTTTTCGTTAATTTAAATGTGTGACATGAGCTGAGCAAATAAAAAAAGCTGGCAGTTCATGCCAGCTTTTTTTCAATCAAATGAATGCCAACACGACAATTAAGTGGTTGTCGTGGTGGTGGTTACTTGTAAAACGAATAGAGTAATTTTCATTTGATAGATAATTTATTTTTTATATGTTCCGAGTTTATTCTTTTTGTGTTTTAAATGTCAATAGATATAAGTTTTTAAATAATGTTTGGCTTTTAATATACTTAATTTAAATTATTGCAAATGGCGACTTAATTAATGCTGATTTTGATAAGGTATTCCACCATAATTAACATAAAATAATTTTCTTTTTCTAAAAAACAAGAACATATCTCATTCTAATAAAAAAGCATGGTTTCATCATGAGTTGAGCCGTAATTAATTTGAGCTGTTAACTTTTTCATATATTTCAATGTGTTGCTCTTCGTGTTGTTTGCCTCGTTTATGAAAGGTGGCTAAAGCCATTTCTATAAAGCAGCTGCTTATTATTTGGGGTAAGTAAATTCTGATTTTAAAATTTTCATGATGAGATTTTTGCATATATAGCATTTAAATTTTTTTTGTTAATTTTTTTATAATATGAATATAGTGTTTAAGGCATTTGGCCACGCGAGTGTTCATGACACTCTTTGCTTAAAACACAATAAATATAAGGAAACTAATGATGTTAAATAAAATCTTAATTATTTCATTGGCTATACTCACAATTGGTAACGTTGAGACGCTTAATGCTCAGCCTAGCATGACTGCCGATCATGCCCGAGTTTCATGTCATAACCCAAGATATGGAAATAGTTGGAGCGTTTATGTATCTGGTAACACTCAAATTAACCACTATGCGAGAAAGTGTATTTATGAAGGCGGTGCCCCGAGAGTTACTAGATACTGAGCTACTTTATTACCTGCTTAATTAAATCCAAACAGTGCAATGTGAGTTTGATAAATATGGTATTACATATTGCACTTTTATACCGGATTAACCTGCTTACATTTCATTCCCACAAATGACGTGAGCTTCCCGAAAGTGGGAAAGTAGTGTCGCTTGGTTTAATAAATTCACAACAAAATCATATAGTTAATTTTGGCATGTATTTGGCCTTGATAAGTTAAAATAATTATCGAGACTGAGTATGGATATCAAAGATTCACTTGCCAATAATAAAAAGCATACACTTTCATTAAAAAAGATTGCTCTCAGCATAAGCGTTTTTGCTATTTTTATTGCTTTGACTTTTATTAATTTTGATGGGAATAGACTAGATTTACACGACTTCGTCGTTGCTGAGGTTCAAAGCGGCAAGCTGAAATTGTCGGTATCTGGTTTCGGTAAGCTACGCTCTAAACAAAGCCGCTTTATTACGGCCACCCATCGCTCTCAAGTGGAAGAAATTTACCATCTGCCTGGTAGTCGTGTGCAATCAGATACCATCATTATGCTGCTCTCAAACCCGGAGTTAGTGCAACTTTTAAATCGTAGCCGGCTTGCGTTAGCCAGACAAAAGGCCAGCTTTGAAGCCTTAAAACTCAGTCAACATAATGCACTTTTGGCCCAGCAGGGCCAACTTACACTGCTTAAAAGTGAACTTGCCAATGCACAAAACCGTGAAGAAGCTGAAGGTAAATTAATTGAGACAGGGATCGTATCTGCACTTGACCATAAGCGCTCGCAACTTGAGGTGAGCCAACTCGACGCTCGCGTAAAATTAGCACAGCAGCAGCTCATACAAACCAAAGCACTGCATGCGCAACGGTTACAAATAGAGCATGAGTTAACGCGTGAAGTAGAACTCAGTTACGCAGCAGCCAAAGCCGATGTCGAAAAACTACACGTGCGAGCAGGCATTAAGGGGATGCTTCAGGAAGTCAATGTGGAGCAGGGACAATCTGTTCAAGTAGGCGCACCCTTGGCATTGGTCGGCAGTGAGTTATCTTTATTGGCAGATCTTCAGGTTCCTGAAAAGCAAGCGAGTAGGGTGCAAGAAGGTCAGATAGGGATTATCAATACATTTAGTGGCGAGGTTGAAGCGCGAGTAAATCGTATTGATCCAGTTGTGAGAGATGGGCGCATTGCCATTGAATTAGAGCTAACAGGGACTTTACCTGATAATGCGAGACCCGCACTTTCTATTGAGGGCCGTGTTATCACTGACACAAAGCAAGCAGCCCTTTCTTTACAAAGACCAAGCTATATTGCTGAGCGTAGCGTCGCTTCTCTGTTTGTCCTTAATTTAAAAACAAATCAACTAGTTAAAACCCCAATCGAGTTTGGTACACTCGCAGGCAACGCCATCGAAATACGATCTGGTGTAAAAGCCGGCGAGCAAGTTGTCATCTCGGATATGTCTGATTTTAAACACCTCGCACAAATAACAATAACACAATAATAAGGAACCACTATGGCTAGTACACCAGTCCTCGAACTTAGAAATGTCTCGAAGGTATATTTTACTGAAAATGTAGAGACTCACGCACTTACTAATATTAATTTGAGTATTCACAAAGGTGATTACGTTTCTATCAGTGGGCCTTCAGGTTGTGGTAAATCAACACTCCTTAGCCTGATGGGTTTGCTAGATGACATAACTGAAGGCATTTATAAAATAGAGGGGGTGGATACGCAGAGCTTAGATGCAGATACACTTGCAGAGCTTCGTAACCTTCATATCGGCTTTATTTTTCAGTCATTTAATTTGATTGATGAGCTCTCTGTATTTGACAATGTTGCATTACCACTTATCTATCGAGAGCAACCTTTAAGCTACGCAGATATCGAAACACGAGTCAATCGTGCTTTGAGCCAAGTAGAGATTGAACACAGAGCAAATCATAAACCGAATCAATTATCGGGCGGTCAGCAACAGCGAGTTGCGATTGCTCGCGCGTTGGCAGGTGAGCCAAGTATTTTACTCGTCGATGAACCTACAGGTAACTTAGATTCTAAAAATGGTGATGCGGTGATGGCCATTTTAGAGTCTCTGAATCAACAAGGAACAACGATTTGTATGGTAACCCATGACCCCCGATATGCCGGATATGCGAAAAGGCATATAAAATTGCTTGATGGTGCAGTATTGCAATCTAATGATTCGGTTATCAAAGCGTCAAGGGAGATGGCATGAATATTACCCGTTTCGCACATCAGTTAAAATTAGCAGTGAACTCTTTGCGCCAAGCAAAAGGGTTCTCCGCTTCCATAATATTAACTTTGTCACTGACGTTAGCATGTTTTTTCGTGGTAATGAGCCTTTTTAGCAGTTACTTTATAAAGCCCCTCAAAGTTGAAAATGAATCACGATTAGTGATTGTCGAGCAAGATAATATTTACGCGGATAAAAACAGTTCAGGCTATCAGAGCTTTCAATCGATCGAGCATTGGTATAATACTCAGCAAGTGTTTGAAAAAGCGGCTGCAGTCAGTACCGCACAACGTATTATTGCCAGCCTACCAGGACAGCCCAAAATTCATGTGACGTACGCAACAAGTGAATACTACGAGCTATTTAAAGTCCCATTGGTATTAGGCCGCCATATAACCCCTGCTTCTAAACTTGAGGAAAAAGTGCAAGAGGTCGTTATTTCTTATGCTTTTTGGCAACGGTATTTTGATGGCGATGACTCTGTTATTGGCCAAACTTTGCAAACTGACGGTTTGCGAGAGAATTCATTTAAAGTCGTTGGTGTTGCAGCACAAGAATTTGTCGACCCATTTATGTTTAACGATGGAAAAGCGCAAGTATGGTTTAACTTTTCCTCAGACGTACGTTATTTCCGTGAAGAAAATCGCAGCCCTTGGTCAAGTTTATACGGTACACTTAAATTAGTGGGGATTTTAAAACACGGGGAAACACACAACAGCGCACAAACGAATCTGTATCAATCTACTCAGCAAGTGAAAGCACAGTGGAAAGAAGACTTTCCTAGCTTAGTAGACTTGAAACCCATTATAACGAGTTTTCGTGAGGCGGAACTGGGTAATAATGATAATTTAGCAATTTTGTTACTGGCTGGAGTCATAGGGTTACTGTGTATCGCATTATTAAATGTGAGTAATCTGTTTATCTCAAGAGCGGTTGTCAAACATAAGCAATTAGCGCTTCAAGCTGTATTAGGGGCTAAACAACGTGTACTGTTTCAAAGTATTTTATTAGAAACAAGCATATTAATGATTGCGTCTGTGCTGGTGGCATTGTTTTTAGCTGCATGGGGTATCAAACTGTTTGTCTCTATAAGTGAAGGGTTTCTTCCTTTAATTTCAGCGCTGTCTCTTGATATGACAGTGATGATAAGTGCATTACTGGCTTGCTTCTTACTGTCTACTTTATTTGCATTTATTACGAGCCGACTGATTAACTTTAACAAGTTACGTATGCAAATCCAATCTTCAGGCAAAGGAGCGGTGAATCAGGTTAGTGCTCGCACAATACAATTTATGGTTGGCTTTCAACTATTTTTAGCAACAGGGCTAGTCATTAGTGCAACCATGGTCTTAAGCAAAAGCCTAGAAACACTTAATCGGCCACTTGGCAGCGACACTGAAAACCTTTATACGGTCCAGTTTTTTATACAGAATATGGAAGAAAGTATTCCTGAACGTTACCCATATATAAACGCTTTCAAGGAGGCGCTTAATAATATAGAGGGCGTTGAGAAGGTGGCACATGGAGGAAGCCCTGTTGAAATGAATGTGCGTTCAACCACAGTGACGGATATGTCAGGGAAGGAGAGTGTGTTTACTCCGCAAGCATGGGTTGGTAGAGATTACTTTGATGTCACGGGCCTAAAAATCATTGAGGGACGGACATTTAGTGAAGCCGCAATTCGTGGTGAAAAACATGAGTTTTTGGTTTCAAAAGCGGTTAATGACTTACTTAAACCTGGCGGTAGTTTAGTCGGAGAGACGTTTATCAGTTTCGACCCCGATAACCCTGTAGAAGTGGTGGGTATCACGGAAAACTTTAATCACCCTAACTCTTTCGGTACTCACCAAGGACGCCAATTCTGGTTTGCTGCTCAGCCATATTCTTTTCCTTATGTCGTTAAAATGGAAGATGGAAAAAATTTGAGTCGCGAATTAGTATTTCAGGCGGGCAGGACTATTGATCCGCGCACAGGCGTTTGGCGACTCACAGATATACACCATGAATATGGCATGATGACACATATGGAGCGTATGACACGTAATTTATCAATTTTACTCGCGGTGTTTACTTTATCGCTCGCTGGAGTGGGTATTTATGGAGTGCTTAGTTACAACTTAGGCTTGCGCCGCTATGAACTTGGGATCCGAATGGCCTTAGGTGCAAAACGTAAAAGTTTGTATAAGCAGTTGTTTAAAGACACTATACTGCCGTTATTCAGTGCATTTATATTGGCAATATTAGTCTGTATATCAAGCTATCGAAAGGTCATTGAGCATGTAAGTGATTATATGATGTTCAATTCCATCTGGCTAACAGCGGTATGTGCGGGGATTATATTATTTGCACTGTTTGCGACTTTATATCCAATGAGCAAAATAATAGGCTCAAAGCCAATGGCATCGCTTCGCCAAGAGTAAAGAGTATGATGGGCTAATACATTCAGTTTTAGCCCAAAAATAATAATTAGAAAGGCAATATGAAAACAGTATTAATTGTTGATGATCTTATCGATGTTCGTTTGAGTGCGCGTATCGTGCTTGAAAGCCATGGTTTTCAATGCCTAGAGGCAGATCATCCAAATTCGGCTTTGACCTGTTTGGCTAAAGATAAAGTGGATCTGATTTTATTGGATATGAACTTTAGCCAAGATACCACTTCTGGACAGGAAGGGTTGGCGTTTTTATCTAAATTGGTAGAGCGTAACTTGAATGTTCCTGTGATAGTGATCACCGCTTGGGCAAAAATAGAGTTAGCTGTTCAAGCAATGCAAAAGGGCGCTTGCGACTTCATCGAAAAGCCTTGGAAAAATCAAAGGTTACTCGATGCGGTAAACAGCCATATTACATTTCCTACCGTGCGTCACGAAGGTCTTGAAACGTTTTGGGCATTTGGTGCTAATAGCACATTACTGTTAGAAAAAGCTAAGCGTATAGCAAAGACGGATGCAAATATACTGATCACCGGCGAAAACGGCACAGGTAAAAGCTTATTGGCGCAATATATTCACCAAAATAGTCAGCGATCCGCACTTGAGATGGTGAGTGTCAACATGGCTGCTATACCTGATAATCTGTTTGAAAGTGAACTATTTGGACATAAAAAAGGGGCTTTTACAGATGCCAAGGCGCATCGCGTTGGTCGATTTACTCTAGCAAATGGCTCAAGCTTATTTTTAGATGAAATCGGATGCTTACCAACATCGCTGCAGGCAAAACTTTTGCGTGTGTTGGAAAGTGGTGAATATGAAGAGGTAGGTTGTTCTAAATCTAAGCGCAGCAATGCGAGAGTCATATCAGCAACCAATGCTGATCTTGATAGGTTCATAAACGAAGGGCGGTTCAGAAAAGATTTATTATTTAGGCTCAATACATTAGTGATTGAGTTACCGCCTCTACGGTCGCGTTTAGATGAGTTGCAAGCGTTTTCAGAGCGGTTTTTAGTTAATCACACCAAAAAGTATGGCCTAACTGCTCGGACTTTGAGTGAGCAAGCATATGATAAGCTTAAAGGTTATCATTGGCCTGGCAATATTCGAGAGCTTTCCCATGTCTTAGAGCGTGCGGTGATTATGGCAGACTCTGATACGATCACCGCGCAAGACATTCAAATACAACAAGTAGATAGCACCCAAGTAAGTCATTTACCGCTGATGTCATTAGAGCAAGCAGAGCAAAAGTTGATCCACCAAGCGATTAATCATTTTGATGGTAATGTCGCTCAAGCAGGCGCATTTTTAGGGTTGAGTAAGTCGGCGATCTATCGTCGGATTGATAAATTTAACATTCCAATCAAGGGTGAATAACCACAATGTTGCCGACATCGCTCGAAAGACAGTTAATTTTCCTGTTCAGTGTGCCTATTTGTTTTCTGATATTCCTGAGTATCGCGATTTCTCTCTCTTTATCATTGGGTGGCTTGGAGTTTTTAACACTTATATTAGTGGTTTTGTTACCGAGTCTGTTTGCGCTTTATAAAGCTTACAGATGGGTGTTTGCATGCCTAGATGGTGTTTCGATGCAACTGGATAGTTTAGCCAATGATGAATTTACAATTTGGCAATTGGCATGTTATCAAGCTGGACGAGTTGCCTGTATTAAAGCAGAGCTTCAATCAATTGCTTGGCGAATGAAACACAAGCGTCAAGAATATGCTCAAAACGAGTCATTTATTTTTGATTTTATCAACGAGCTTGATTTACCTATTGTGGTGCTCGATCATCATTGTCAGGTTTATCATTACAACACCGCAGCTGGACGATTTTATCAAGGTGTTCATATTACAGGGTTTAATACTGCACAGCTCGCGCTTGAAAAGGCAAATGGGCGCTGGCAAACGATATCAGAGAACACGCGTTTCAAAGTGGTTGAACATGCGCTACTCAGGGGGAAAAGGCAATATAAGTTGATGGTGTATGTGTCTATTGAGCAACAATTAAGAAAAAATGAACAGCAAGCATGGCAAAAGCTGGTACGGGTTTTAAACCATGAAGTGAGAAATTCGCTCACGCCAATTTATTCGATGGCACAGTCTCTAAAAGCACTGCCGGGTGACTCGAATAGTGACTTAAAACACACTATGTTGGGCGTGATTGAAAGGCGCGCGGAGCATTTACTTGGTTTCGTTGCTAGTTATTCAAAGTTATCTCAATTACCAGCGCCTACAAAGCATTTTATCGCGTCTACAGAGCTTCAGCAGCGCTTAAAGGCATTGTTTCCTAATGTACATATAGAACAGAAACTTGGGCAAGAACTTGATCTGTATTGTGATTTAGAGCAGTTAGAGCAAGCGTTAATTAACCTAGTTAAAAATGCGGAACAGGCCAATGAGGTAACAGGGGCAACCAAAATTGAATTAGTGATCAGGCTCACTGAAGCATACAGTTGCATTGAAGTTATAGATAGAGGAGAGGGAGTGACTAATACAGATAATTTGTTTACGCCGTTTTACTCTACAAAAGAGCAGGGCAACGGCATTGGCTTGGTACTCAGCCGAGAAATTATTCGTGCGCAAGGTGGGGAGTTAACGTTAACGAGTAGAGTTGATAATCATGGCGCTGTCGCAACAATTGAGCTACCAAATATGATTAAATAGCCAGTTTGTTTAAAAAGAGTTGTAAAGGCGGTTTTTATTCTACTTGAAATGTATTTTCTGAGAAATTTATAAGAATATAATAATCAAAATTTATTAATAATATTGGTTTATTTGCTAGGTATAATCAGACGGTTAAACTTCTTTTAATTTAATAAAATGGAATTGTAACAGAGTGTATAAAAATAAAGCTTCTCTAACATTGGTTGCTGCGGCAATTTTATCTAGCCAAGTCAGCGCGCAAGAACTTACGATAAATAATGGCTTTGATGTTGATGTTTTGAATGAAGGTCAAGTGCTTAATCAAGTCAGTGGCTGGAATGCAATAAATTCGGCTGGCATAGTGAACCCAGAAATAACCCAGTTTACAAATGAAGCTGGCATAGAAAACGTTGGATTTGCCAATCAGGGCGGGATACTAACGCAAGATTTGGGTGTCCCACTTCGCGCAAGTCATGAGTACACAATCAGCTTTGCGGTTGGACAAAGCCATCAAATTAACTTTGGCAGCTACGCAGTGGGTTTACGAGTTGATGGTAGCTACATTCCAGTGTCCATTTCGGGGAGCCCTGCTCAAGGCACATTTACCAATGTAACGGGCAGTTTTACCCCTGATATATCACATCAAGCATTGATAGCATCTGGGGCAAGCGTCCAGATAGAGCTTTCAAATACGAGTTCATCCTCTTCAGCTGTTTATTTTGATAATGTGTCAGTAACACAAAGCGCAGTCTTAACCGATTATCCGTATATCAATGATGGTAATACTGAAATCAGAGGCGCATTACGATTAAAGCCAATGGGTGTTGCGCCTGTAGAGTGTCTACAAAGCCACGAAGGCGTGATGTATTACTCAGCTGACCTGCATCAAATTTTGATATGTGATGGCGTCAAGTGGCAAGAATTTAAAGGCGAGCAGGGTGAGCAAGGTATTCAAGGAGTACAGGGGCTTGCAGGTCCGCAAGGCGAACCAGGCATCCCTGGCATTGACGGTCAAATTGGCCCTCAAGGCTTACAGGGATTACAAGGTATCCAAGGACCACAGGGTATTACTGGACCACAGGGGCTAAAAGGGGAGGCAGGCACAACTCACTGGACCGATGGCAATAACACAGTGACTACAACGGTGAGTGTTGGCGTGGGTACTACAAGTCCGAGTGTGGCGTTAGAAGTTGTAGGCAATGCGATTGCAGATACACCAACGCAAAATAATCACTTGGTAACCAAAGAGTATGCGGATTCAAGAGACACCATTACGCGCAATGAGTTACAAAATCAGATTAACAGCTTAGTTGCACTAGTAAACCAACAAAGGGCTGAACTGGATGTGATTAATAGAAAAGTACTTGGTCAAGATGGCACGACCTGTAAGGCAATTTTAGCGAATAATCCGAGTGCTCCATCTGGTGTATATGTTATTGACCCGGATGGTCAGGATGTGGGTACTGACCCTTTTGAAGCATATTGTGACATGGAAACTGACGGCGGCGGTTGGACACTCGTTGGCACGTATTCAAAGTCAACTCCTGGTGGAAAAGCATATTTAACACAATATGCAAACACACCTGATACTACACCTAACAATCCGAGTTTAACTGGTATATATAAAGGGGATGTCTCTGAGTTTAATGCGGTAAGAGAGCAGTCTGGTTGCTCATCTTCTGGATGTAATAGTGTTTATGCGATTGATTTAAACGGTGGTGACGTTGAGACTATTCGTCGATCTTGGGCATATGAAGAGCAGCAGGCACAATACACGAGTGGACAATTGATCCCAAGCTGCTCAACTTCTATAACAAATTATGATCCTAAACATGAATCATGTGTTACCAGTGCAAGCTATAAAAACGCAACTGTGGTTGGTTGGCAACGCAATGTACATAACACAGCATGTTGGGTTGCACTGGGTACTGCGAGCGGCGGTACAGGTTCGGGTCAATGTAATGGCTCTAACTCCAATGGCACCCGTTGGGCATTATTATGGTTTAGATAATTTAAACTAGCGGATTGAGCTCAATAAATGGGGCCCTGTTATGCCCCATTTATTATGTGAATAGCATGAAAGGCGAGACTCTTCATTATTGTGTTATCTTTTTCCTGAAACACTTTTTCATGTGTGTCTTTATGTGGTATCAGAGCCAGCGTGTTTTTAACTTAATAGATAGCTAACTTTCTTAGATTTGAGGTGTCGTTTTATACATCGACATGTAAAATAAAGCTAAATAGTATTATGGCCTATATTTAAGGCTGTTGCGGTACAGCCTTCTAGATTTTTCAATATTTAAAAATATAACAATAAACTGAAGGACAAGAGACAAATGATCATCGAAATTCGACACTACACACTTAAGCCAGGAAAAAGAGAAGCGTTTATTCAATTTTTTGAGAGTACAAACCGTCAAGCCCTTCGCGATGCAGGCATGCTAGTGTTTGGACCAATGCGTGATTTGGAAAACCCAGATAAAGTACACTGGATGCGTGCCTTCTCATCACTTGAAGAGCAAACTCGGCTAAAAAAAGACTTTTATGAAGGGCCTGTTTGGAATACTGAAGTTGAACCAATCGCTATGTCGATGATTGAAGAGTTTTATGCCGAATTCACTGAAACAACAGATGGTTTTGAAGGGTTTTATTCAGAAACCTTATAAAAAACGTTTATATTAATTGGAACAGCTGAATTTTGCATCTCTATAAATTGATACATAAAAGTACGTTCATTGCGCTTTGTAGTGTGTCATTTTTGACAATGTTCTGTGAATCGACACAAGAGTACTGAGAGCAAAGGCGAGATTTTAAGCAGGTGGCTCAAAGACCATTTCAAGATTATTACAATGCAGCACACGCGCATCAATATTGGCTAACTGTAGTTGAGTGTGACACTGAAAACAAAGGCAAAGGTTGTGCTGGAGGTTGTGGGCATTTAGTGACAAAGCGCATTGTAGTGGATGAATCATTGACATCACATTGCACTGTATGGCGACTAAGTTGGAAGGACATACGGCATCAATGGGAAGAATATGTAAACGCTTCTGAAATGAAAAAATGCACAGACTAACGTTGCTTTACCTGTAACAGCACCGCCAGCTCTATATGGATAGTGGCGGTGCTGAAAACCTAATAGTTAAGTGAAAAATGAATGGGATCACACGACGGAAATATCGCGATTTAAGAAATAACGAGAGGTTGTCAAAAGACAATTTCTCGTTATACATGATTATGATAAATCAACTCACTAATTACGTTTTTAAATTTATTCAATTCAAATGAGTCGCTTATCGGCTAAAGCGTTGGCGTTGCTTCTATAAATGCTTTAAGTTTGGTGGCGATGTCACTTAATCCGTCATTAATCGCTTTTACCTCAGCATGTTTAATGGTTTCATAGAAACTTAAATCGCTTGCATTGCGATTGGCTGTATATCGCTTTGTAGATGTGATTGTAAATGGCACAACGCCTGTTCTGGTATCTATTAGGACTGCCTCTGTGATGCAAGATGCGCGTGTACGGTCTTTTTCAAATACGTTCCATTGTTTGAAATTATTACAGCTACTTTTGTACACTAAAATAAGGTCCGCTTGGTAACGTGCTGCTGCTTCTCTCAAAAATGGCACTGTTTTTTGCTCGAGCAGAGGCCCAGTACAGGCATTCCCTAGGAAAAGTGCTGCTAACTGATCTTGTTGCAGCGGGGGCAAACGAAGCCACAAATAGTCGTAAACAAGGTATTAGTGTGTGGCTTGAGCAACATGCCACAGACGTGGCGTAGAGTATGATATACATTGTGTAGTCTGTATGTTGATTAGACTACACAATGTAAAGCTTTGTTGTGCGTTGATAGAATGAATTGCCAGTTATTTATTGAGTGCGATAATCTTTTCTGCATGCTTTTTGGCACCAAATGGAAAAGAAGCTATTGATATTAGCGTTTTAAACAACATTAACGCGATCCCTGCGATAAACATATTGATTGGCAAAGCGATTAAAAGTGGCGTTGTTTCATAACCAAACCTCATCATTTTTGCAATTGACGATGAGTTATCATGGATGAGTTGGTCGAGGTAGTGACCAAGCATAAAACAAACCAAGCTTAAGATGAAAGAAAGTAACGGAATAAAAACTGCCTTAAGAGGTAAATGTTTGACTTTAATATGCTTAGATATGAGGAAGAACCAAAGTATCGAAGCTAAACTGCCAACAAAGAATATCACGCAGAAACCACCGCTTATTATCATGGAAAAAAGCCATACTTGTTTAGACATTCCCAATAAACTCTCTGTATTGGGTTTGTAGTTATCAATACCCAAATACACATAAATTGATAAATAAATAATGATAAAAACAGCGATAAGCGGTAAATGCTTTACAACTTCTATTCGCTCTTTTCGTTTTATTTTTTCGTATTTCTTGTTTCTTTCAGTAAGTTTTTTTAATGGGTCCACTTTTTAATTCTCATTCGTTCTTTGGTCAAGTATTGCCCAGCTGTGCTTTTGTCTATTTATCACGTTGAAAGCTTGCAGTGAAAGTACCAATACTATTTTTTTACCTTAGTTTTTATCTTGTTATTTGTCATTTTTATTGAGTATACCCTGTAGGCAGTGTTTTTGTATTAAAAATAATCGCATGGTGATTAGGATTTCTCTTACATTGGATCAAAACAAAATAATTAAGCCTACAGAGGGCCCATTTTTTAGTTTTTTGGCGGCATATTGCACGAATCTTAAGTGTTTGTGTTAAAAAGTTGAGATTAAGCACCAAAACACATGACTGGTCGCAAAATAGGTTAATTGTTTAGTGACGCAGAAGTATATGATTACCTTTGATACAAACCTCAGAGTTAGTCAATAGCTTTACGACATTGGGTAACTGTTTGATTTCTTGAGCGGTTGAAATGTGCAAGGACCAAGCTTTTTTGGTGATTGATATAAATAATGCAATTTTAATAAAGATGAAGGGCTTTCATTTAGGGCTCAGTTGACTCAGCTGTATCAGGATTCTGTTTTAGAGGTCATGACTATGGTTGCCGGAAGGTGATCGATAACGTTTATTTTTTATGTGCATAAGGGCCAAACAATGATGCTGGTATATTGCTGGCCCGTAATAAATACTTGTTCAGTGATTTTTATTTTACATAGCAACTTTTACGCTTAAATTAACAAGCAACCCACATAATACCTAGTTTATTTTCAACTGCGTGTTCTAATCCGTTTCTAAAAGTAACAAAACCATCACATAACTCGGATAGCTCAATGTCACAGGGTGTATGTTCAGGGTAGTTTACAGAAAACCACTCACAGTATCTTGATTTTATTTTTGAGTCGGTTAATTGATTCACTATTTTTAATAAGTCTGGGACCATTTCACTTTTAAATGCGAAGTTTTCATTCATGTTATCCATGTTAATGGCACTGTGGGTATCAGTAGATAACCATGTTTGAAATATGGTTCCAGCCCCTAATATGAAATCAGTTGTTCCATTGAGTATAAAATGAAAAGTGGGAACGCTTTTGTGGTTTATATCTGGGTTAAATGTCTCTACAGGCTGAGTT
The DNA here is from genome assembly GCF_001625685.1 of Pseudoalteromonas luteoviolacea CPMOR-1. Taxonomy (GTDB): domain Bacteria; phylum Pseudomonadota; class Gammaproteobacteria; order Enterobacterales; family Alteromonadaceae; genus Pseudoalteromonas; species Pseudoalteromonas luteoviolacea_K. The sequence continues at coordinate 24,379 of NZ_AUYC01000035.1, forward strand.
GGGAAGTCAATGTTTTTGTGAGTCAGGTTTAACGCCTTAAAAATTAACCTTTTCAGCTTTTGGGTGGTTTTTCGGCAAACTAACTCACCATCCATATACTCGAAAATTTCGTCTTCATTTTGTTTTAGATAATCAATGTGATGGTCAGGGAGCGAGAAAATTGTAAAATAAGATGCCATAAAAATTTATTCAGTTTTTTCTGTGATGAACTTGGTAATTCGTATTAGATTAATGTGATTTGACTATTTTTGGATGTAATTTTAAAGTACAAGTTTATAAAAGACTAGACAAATAACATCCAAAAACCAAGAGCGCATTATAAATTCGTACAGACCAACATACTACTAATAGTTTTACATTGGTCTCATATTTGAAAGTTTTACAAAGTCACTTTAAACGGTTGTAATATATGAACTTTAAAAAGCCTAATTACAACTCACAATGCGTCGATTTACGCTTTTCCATCATCACTTTGATCGCCTGATTTAAATTTTCTTTTTTAATATACCGTTTAGGTAATGGTTTTATTTTGTATACAAAATCACCGACAGACCAATCAATAGCTTCATTTTTAAACTGTGGGCTGATAACGGCAATATTTAGCTTAGGATCAAGCTTTTTAAGCGCATCGACCGTACCGAGGTGGTAGTTACTATGGAAAGCACCATTAAAGTGAATGACTTGACCATTTTTAGATTGCTTTAGCGCGTTAAAGATTGATTCTGCCATGGTGTTATCACGCGCTAGCTGAGCATAAAAGCTATTACTCATTTTGACGGGCCCTGATTTGGCCGTTTTTGAGCCGTGATGACCCATAGCAGTTTTAAATTTTTCTTGATATGCAGTCGAACTAGACGTGATATCCTGCGCGACCCATTTTTTTTGCGGGGCTTTAAATTGCTGAATATATTCAGGCCCTTTTCGAGCAACACAGCGCACAATACTCAGGGGCGTATTTGCTGCAATAGCACGTAGTTTGTTTTCACGTGCGAATTCTACTAAAGGGCGATAGTCACTTTGATAGTTGTCCCAAGCATCAGCTTGTTTTATCAATGTTTGCTCACCAATTTCATTGTTCAAATATTGATTCAATATAGTTTGTTTATCGCGTGCAAATTGCTCAAAGCTCAGTATCAAATTCGGGTTTTGTCTGAATATTAGAGGGAGTAAATTTGCCTGTAAACGGTGAGAGGCACTGTGGGTGTGGTATTCGCCTATAAATATTACGTCAACGCTGTTTAATTTTACAGCTAGCTGTTCAGCTGTGATAGGTTGCTCATCACTTGCACTGAACAAGGTATAATCATCTAGCATGGTCGTGCGCTTGGGCGACGGCATATCTTGTTGTGTCGTCACACACCCCTGAGCCAGTACGATAGAGGTTGATAGCATCACTGTTGCTTTAAAACGCCTGATTATTTTCATTAAAATCCCGTGGAACTCACTAGTTCGAATTGAACAATTATCAGTTGTAATGATAACTGTTCTCATTAGTGGTGTCGAGTTCGGTTTAATGTGTTGTATTGGCACTATTTCTTTATAAAACAGTAGTCCGCGTGAAACTCAAGGCAGGCTTTAAGTTGATAAATTCACTTTTTAAGTTTTTTGGCCTTTCAAATGGTTTAGAAAAACACCATATCATCATTGTCATCACTTAGATCTTTTTCTGAAGTGATGGCTGCTAAATCATCAACTAACTCATTAACTAGGGCGAGGCTTTTATCATCGTGTCTATCGGCTAAGTGCTCTTTTATTTCCTGAATTATTGAGTCCATGTGTTGTAGTTTTGCAATTTCATTAAGCCTAATATCGATTGCTTCGACAACATAGTGAAAAATATCTATTAATGATCCTTTATTATAACTGTCAGTTGGCATATTTTTGACAATCAATTCAGCCTGATTATATTTAAAAAAAGTAGATTGCCCAAAAGACTGAACGTTGGCACTGTTGGCCTCTAAGTCATTGAATAGTTCAAGTTCCATATCACATATGGCTTCATCATTATTTTTAAAATGATACTCTGTACCATCTGTGAGTGTTAACCTGGCTATGTAATCAAGCTCCCAGCTCTGCATTAGTGAAGATAGGTAACCAGAAAATTTGTTGATGTCGTTGAGGTTTAAACATTGGCGATAGAAGTGAATAAGTGCATTGTGATCAAGCTGGGTTCTAAACGTTCTGTCTGTTTGTATTTGAGAATCTTTCTTTGCGTGCTTTAAAGCGCGCAATCGCTTAGCTTGATAATCTAGCAAGCTGTCCAGTTTAATTTTTAGAACTTCTTTGCCAATATCTTTTTGTATGTAATTTTCTGCTCCAGCTTCAAATGCTCGTAATCGCCACTCTAAATCTGTTTCGCCACTTAAAAATACGGTTATCGTATCTTCTTTTTTAGGAGTGTTAATACGGCGACAAAACTCGATACTATCCCCATCTGGTAAATAAAGATCCAGAAGATAAATATCAAACTGTTGGTTATCTAAAGCTCTATTTGCCGCTTCTAAATTGTGACACCAGGTAAACTCGGCTCTATCTCCACCTAGTAGCTGGACTAAGTTAGCGTAAATCTGGTTGTCTTCGACTAAGAGCACAGAGAATTTTTTCATCGCTTGCAACTTGTGTTCAGATTAAATGAAGTCTTGATTAATAATTATGAGCAGCAATACCGCAAAAGCAATGGTTGTACCTGACATGTCTAACAGTAACGTTAAAGAGTAGAGCTGAAATTACATTTTTTTAAATTTGTAATTATTATTGTAACATTTTTTCGATGTGTACGGTCTGCATCTTAGCGCAAATGAAAATAAGGAAAATAAGTATGTTTGAGCTAGTAACTGATGTGATCAGAAATTTCTATATTTTGAGCTTAGTTTTAGGGTGTATTGTCTGCCTGTTGCTCTTTTTATCCAAAACAAAAACGCTCGCTTGTAGTCTCATAAGCATTTGGATTTTGTTGTTTGTGACAGAGCTAACCCAAGTTGCCTTTGTTATGACGGACATAATGGCATACACCAGTTTCATATCATTTGATGCTTTCTATGGACTGGTATTTTATTTTTATGTTCGTTTTCATGTAGAGGCGAAAAAAGTCTCTTTTGAAGATGTATTTCATGCGCTGCCTATTTGTGCAAGTTACTTGTTCAGTATGACTTGGGAGTTTTGTTTTGGTGTTGTGTGCGCCTTGTCATATGCGATTTATATCGTTTATTACTTAAATCAGCATCAGCCAACCTTTAAAATTGAGGTAACCAATCAACAATACGACAATTACGCTTGGCTTGTCGTTATGGCTAGGTTCCAGCTTGTATGCTGGTGCTTAGTTCTTTTACTTTTGTCTGTAAACGATATTTTTTCTGTGCCTGTAAGTAAATTAATTGCGTTGGCTAGCTATGTACCTATGAGCTTTTGGTTATTTTATTTGTCCTACTTTAATCAAATTAAACCGCTTTACGTACAAGGTAATGCATCTGAGCTTAGTGATAGTCTTCAAACACATAAGCATCAATGCAAGTCCTATGAGCACATAATTCGTCAACTTAATAATTCAATGCGTAATGATAAGTTATTTTTAAACCCTCAATTAAGTATTTCAGAACTAGCTAAACATATTGACTCAACAACCGCTGAAGTATCATGCACACTAAACACGCATTTAAATATGAACTTTTACGACTTTGTGAATCGTTATCGTGTTGATGAAGCAAAGCTTTTATTGTGTAAAACATCGCATAAAGTACTCGCAGTGGCTTTTGACGCTGGCTTCAATAGCAAATCTACGTTTAATAAGTTATTTAAATCTTATACAGGCTTAACTCCAAGCCAATTTAGAAAAGAAGCGTGTGGCTTATTTCATGATGACTCACAACGCGCTGTTAAATCCCTCACTCATTTATTGGTTGAATGAGTGTGCTTATCAAAAAAAGCCATCTAGTAGATGGCTTTAACCGAAGAGTGATGGGAGATAGTGTTTACTACTGGTTAGAGAAGAAGTTACTGCCTGCTCGATAGTCATGTATACCTGTTGTTGAGCGTTTGAAGCCACCTGCGACGGTAGATGCTTCTCCATTTGCTTCATTAAAGCGCCCGCCTAGTACAACCGCAGCTGGGCTGCCTGATTTATTGTCACTTCCGCCAACAACCACAGCATAAGGCGCGCTGGTAGTTGTCTGGTTAAATTGACCGCCACTGATAGAAGAGGCGATACCAAAGGCTGAGTTGTGACGACCGCCTATGACACTTGCAAGTTGCGCGTAAACTCGGTTTGTTTCACCACCAGAAATACTTCCCCAAGTTGCATCTGCATATATTGTATTGTTAGTGCCACCAAAAATACTGGCATGGTTCGCTTCAATAGTGTGGTTGCTACCTGACATGATGGCAGAACCATAACCACTGATTTGATTGCCAGAGCCAGCAATAACTGCGGATTGACCAGTCACTGTATTATTCCGCCCAGTAATTAATGTGCCTGTTGATTGATAGCTATGACCATCACCTAAAATGACATTGTGCGAGCCTCTACGATCAAGTTCAGGCGTTTGGCTACCATACTTGAGTGTGTTGTATCCCAAAATTAAGTTTCCGACACCATTGGCTGCGCTGACATTATTTTTCTTGTGTGTATAACCTGTACCATTTGCGATATGTAGGTTACAGCCATTGATCACCAGAGTGTTATCAACTTTAGTCATGCATTGTAAAATAGCGCGTAATGCATGGTCACTGTTTATTGGGTCGTTACCGTGGTCGTGTGAACTTGCAAAGGAGGTAGTGCTGATAAGTGCAATGCTTATTAGGGTAAATGATTTTTTTAAATTCAACATGTTGTTACTCCAAAATGGTTTGTTTTAGGTTATTTATCAGAGAAAAAGTAGCCAGCTTGATAGTCATCTTTACCACCGATGGTCCGGCTAAGGCCGCCACCGATACTGGAAGTAAATCCATTTGCACGATTGAATTCACCACCTAATACGGCACTGAGTTCACCATTGGCTTCATTGTTACGACCACCGGTGATGCTTGAAAGCGGACCATCTGTGAAGTTGTTTTGACCGCCTAAAATCATCGAGCTCTGACCTTTTGCAACGTTGTTTTCACCGCCATAAATCGAAGCAAAAAAGTTTTTAGCTGTGTTGCCTTTACCACCGGCAATTAAAGCGAAGTTATGAAACGGCAAGGTGTTATTTTGTTGTCCACCTAAAATCACAGAGAAAGCCGCTTCAGCTGTATTTGATTCACCGCCCCATATTACGCTGTTAAATCCTGAGACTTGATTATTTACACCAGCCACGGAGGTCGAATTTGCAAAAGCTGAATTGCTGTCACCGGCGATAATACTGCCAATTGACGAGAATTGATGTCCATCTCCAATCACTAAGTTATGCGAACCTGTGACTGTGTGTTGAGAAGCGGTTGTTTGTCTGTTGTATCCAACAATGACATTACCCTTACCATTTTTAACCTCGTTACCGTGAGAGCCATTAACAACTTGAACGTCACACCCTCGCACAATCAATGTGTTGTCTACACGCTCTAAGCAAGAAAGAATGTCAATTAAAGCAGTTTGTTCTTGTTCAGTGAGTGTTGTTGCTTGTGCGTTTATAGAGGCGGCTGAAAGTGCAACAACAGCAAATTTAGATAATAGTTTCATGTTCGTTATCCTTTAGTTTTGTCTTAATTAGTTTTGTTCGTTTAAAGCGTCCGCTCTATATGGGTCTTGCGAGTTGAAAGTACCCGCTCGGAATTCGTGGTCAGTGGTTGTTTGTCTGTCTGCACCACCTGCGATGGTGGAACGGAATCCTTTTGCGGTGTTATTTTGTCCGCCCAAAATGGTGGCAGCTTCTCGCGCTGCGGTGTTGTTACGACCACCGGCAATAACAGTCTGTTGTACTGTGGCTGTATTGTTTTGACCGCCTAGAATATTGACTTGTAGTGCTTTAACTACTTTGTTGTTTACGCCGCCAGCAATTGTGCTGTATTGTCCATCTAAATCATTACTTTGACCCCCTAAAATGACCATTGCATGAGAGAATTGGTCTGAAATCGTGTTGTTATTGCCCCCTAAAATACCGCTTAAAAACGCTTTGTTTGTATTACCTAGTCCGCCAGCAATGGTACCTCTGTCTGCATTTGCACCCTCGACTAAGCTACTAGAGCCTGTAACGAAACTAGAAGGGGCATGTACGGTATTTTTGGTACCTGCAATCAAAGAACCTGAACGGGTGTAAGTATGTCCGTGGCCAATGATTAGATTATGCGAGCCAGATTTAGAGACAGGCGGCTCCGTACTGATATCGTTATAGCCAATAATTAAGTTACCTGTACCGTTGTTAGACTGTGTATCATTGAGTCCATTAGTAATTTGTAGGTTACAGCCATGGATGTGAATCGTGTCATCAGATTGAGACATGCAACCTAAGATGCTCGACAATTTAGCGCGCTGATCAGCGTCCAAATGATGGGCGTTTGCTGATATTGATATGCAGGTTAGCCCTGTTAGTATGGCGAGTTTTTTAAATGTGTTCATATTAATTGCTCCAATTTAATATTGTTCTCACCTTGCGTATCCCTCTTGTGTAGATAGCTTGATGAAGTGTTTTGTGCTTGTTGCTAAGCACTGGAGCCACTTTACCTAGCGTGTACTTGCTAAGCGTCCCGGTCACTCTAAATAGACTCTTTTTATTTAGAGTTATTTTAATACATTGAATATATTGAATTTATTTTATTTTTATGAGGGTGCACATAAATGTAGACCTGGAAAGTAGTCGTTTTTAGTCCTTTTTAAGCTGGTATTTCAGTTGGTTTTTTGTTTAAAGTAGAAATGAGTATAAAAAAGGAGAAAATATGGTTATATCTGATGTGAAATATGTAATGTTGGGATGCCTAGTTTCATCTGGCGCATTGGCAGCCCCTGTATTTTCGGACTTTAGTGATAAGATAGACATACCAAATGTGCAACCTGTCACAGTTGAAAATCAAACACAAAAACAATTCAGTTCTTATCTCGTTGACATTAAAAATCAACAACACAATATATCAATTGGTGCGGCGTATTCGGCCCTCACTCCAGACGAGCAGATCAAATATAAGTATCAAAAAGGTATTTTACGTGAGACGGTGAAGTTTGACTCTATGCATAAGTACACTTTTGACGTGAGAACTTCAGCCAATAGTTTTGAGAAACAAACACATTATGTATTTTGGGAGTAGGGTACAGTTTGATGTAAAAAAGCGATTTGCTGTTAAGGCCAGTTAAGCAGCAAATCGCAAACAAGGTTAGATTACTTTTACTTAATCACATCCTTTTTGAATTGGCGTAGTCCACACTCTCACGACAAAATCATTGTAGTCATTGTCGTTTTGATCTTCCCAATACTGTTTGTCGCCATAAACAGTGTAGTTGGTGGTCAACTGGTTACTATTTCCGTTGATGGCTAGAACATAGTTGTAGCTGCTGCCAACTAGTACATCATAGCTGCCTGAGCCGCCATATTCGTCAAGTAGTTTGACGTAGCTGCCGTTAACTTTGACACCCCAATCATTATTATATCCAGCGCTTTCACTAACAAATTGGTAGTTGATACGGGTATATTCATCAGGAATACACTGAGGGTCGTTCTCAAGTACGGTACCAGGTAATGAAGCTGTTCCCGTTACGTTTTGATCCGCGGTTGCTTCTAGAGTGAATGTCTCGTCGCCTTCATAATCTTGGTCATCAATCGTGTTGATGACTACGCTGCCTACTGTCTCACCACTAGGTATAGTGATGCTACTTTGGCTTAAGCTGACGTCCGAAGCACTAGTGGAACCGTGCGTAATACTTAAATCAATGGACACATCTTGGTAATAGTCATCACTTAATGTGATTTGATATTCAAGCTGAGCACCTTCAAAAGCGGAGTCTTTAATCGCCTCTAAGGTAAACGACGGAATAGGATCGGTTTCACATGTTGGCGTAGTATAACAAGCAACTTCACTGTCGGTATTTGTTGCCAAATCATTTAAGCGTACCGGCACTGTTGCCAGTAGACACGTGTTACCAGATTGTGGGTTCATTTTGTAAAGCTTGGAGCGATTTACATGACCATAATCATTGATGAGTGTTCGACTAACAACGACTTCTCCAGCTTGGTTCAGTGTCGCGCCTGTAGCAGCAGTCAACGAATGATTTGCCAGCTTGGTGACTTCATATGTTGTTCTGTTGATTTGATAAACAGAGCGACTAGTAATTAAATAGAGGTTACCATCTTGGATAACCAAGTCGCCTCTGAATTTACCTTTTAATGAACCTAGAGCACCTAATTCAGTGGCAGCACCAGTCTCTTTGTTGATTTGATAAAGCTTTTTAAAGTCAGTACCAAGTAATGCGTTGCTATCAGGGTCAAAGACCATACTCAACACTTGTGTCGTTCTGTCGACCACGGTATGTGAGTTGGTATTGAAATCGTAATAAGCAAGACGTAAATACTTAAATCGCTGGCCTTCAATAGGTAAGTGCGCCTTTTGCTCTTCAGTGAGTCCGACTAACCCACTTATATCTACTTTGTATTCGATGGGTCTGGGTGCTGAAATGTAATACATGCGCTTATCTTCACTATCATAAGCTAAAGCGGAAGCGCTAAATTCGGCAAGGGTTTGTGCATATGCACTATTATTCTGCTCATTTAAGCCAAATAAAATCCCCACATCGCCACGTCCAGCATTAATACCAAAGAGCTCGCCTTGGCAAGTGTTTGCAACACTGAGGGAGGGTAGTGACGCGGTTGCGAGGGTTAAAATGGTTAGTGATGTTTTTAGCATGGTAACAAACTCTGTTCAGTTTATCCTAAGCAAGCTAACACAACACAAAGTAATCACACATCTACGTCCATTGTACGATGTGCATTCTTATTCCTTCGAGACAGACGCATCCATTATTATCTTTGCAATCTCATTGTATCATCCTCCCATATGAACAAAATTGCAACAATAAAATACAACTAATGGATTAAAAATTAGGGGTGATCAATTGTTTTTCTGAGATTCCAGATAGTTAGGGAGCAGTTCTTCAACAATTAATTTTGCGGGGAGTGTATAGCGAACGCCTTGGAACATGACAGAAGTGTGTTCATCGATGCCTGTAATACCCGTTAGAGTCCAACCTTCCCCTTTTTCTGGACACAAAACTTTTGTAGTAGGGGGGATCACCTTAAATTCGTCACTTTTTTCAGTCATATTTTTATCTTCACTGGACTTTAAAATAAGATGGAGTAGTTTATACCAAAATAATAAAAAATCGACCCATAAACCAGATGGAACTACGAACAAAAAGGCTAATATTACGCCTCGTCTCTTATAGAGACTGCAGCGCACTACTGGAAATTTTGAATGACCCTAAAGTGAGTCATTATAACGACTACGGCACCGACTTAACCTTGCAAGATATTAAAGCCATGATCCAAAGTGATTTAGAGCTTTTTTATCAAGGAGTTGGGGTTCGTTTTGCGTTGTTAAATGAGGGGGCTTTGATTGGCTCCATAGGCTTGTTTGATTATCAAGAATCAACGTCAGAAATATCAATTGGCTATGAGCTTGCCCCTGAACAGTGGGGGAAAGGGTATATGCGCGAAGCGGCTAGTTATCTGATTGACTCATTGTCGAGTATCTTACCTAAAGCACTGATTGGACAGATTAATGCCAACGTCGATAAAGAGAATAAAAGAAGTATTAAGTTGCTGAAGCATTTGGGCTTTGAGCAAAAGCATAAGCACTATCGCTTATGCATTTGCCAAACCGATCCTAAAAGGCGTGCTTTATAAACCTTTTTTACTAAATAAAGTAACGCGACCAGAAACTAACGTCACTGTGATGTTTTTAGATTCATTGCCCCAAACACAATTGGTATGAAGTGTTTTTTCTTCACAAGAATCAGCTGAACCCAAAACCTGCTCAAGTTCGGCTTTTTCCATACCAACGGATATTTTTTCATAATTTTCAATACTTACCTTTGAGCAAGCTGTAAGTGAGATTAAAGCGGCAATTGCTAAAAGTTTTTTCATATTTTTTATCCTGTTAGTGTTTATATTTTCTTATCTGGAAAATAATGCCCATTTTGGGGTGATCTAAATAATGGATATCACCGCTATATACTCTGGTAAACTGAGACATTCTTGCAGACTCCAGTTCTCCCATATCGGATATATAGCGATAATCAAAATTACTTGTTACATAAAGGTAGTGGCGAATATGAATCTTCATGGTGCCATCTAGCTCCCACAATGTATCCCCGCCAGATTTCACCGTCGGTTTTGACTCTTTATCAAGTAAGCTTATAAAGTTATCGTCATGCGTTTGATTATAGATATAGCTAGCAGGCTCAGTGAATTTTTTACCACCATAAACTACAACGTTTGGTGCGCGCTTTTTACTTTGATCAGGAAAGCGCCAGCCTGTATGTAAGATGGCTGTATGGCCTTTTCGCTCAAGTTTTTTACGAATTGACTCGAATTTGAGTTGCTCAGGGGCCAATAAATACATCGATTGCATATGCTCGAGTGGCTCGCTGACAGGCATGACCGGTAGAATGTCATAACGTTCAACATAGTTAATATCGTCGTCACAATACCAAGAACTTTGTGATCTGGTGAATCGTTCGGTTACGCTACGCGGGTCATAGTTTGGGTCACCAGACAAGCAAGATTGATGTCCGACGTTATTATACCCCTGAGTTAGCAAGTCTAAACGCTTCTCTGTGGGTAAAGGGGGCGTTTCAACGGAGAAATCTTCTCTAATTTGAGATGCATCTTTTTGAGCAAAAGCGATTAACTCCACTTCAAACCAACGCACTGCAAAAGCGGGCATGGCTGATGTGCTGAGCGCCGCTAAAAGTCCCCATTTAACTATCGATTGCTTCATGCAACAGCCTTTTTCTGAAAGTCATCCATCATGGCGTTAATGAGCTTCAAGCGCTCTTGGCCATTTTTTTCTTCTATATTAAAGCGTAGTTTACTCGCGCCTTCCATACGATATACCGCAGGGTTGCTTTGTATCAACCCAATTATGAACGTTGGGTTAACACTGGTGTTATTACTAAATTCAAAATAGCCACCTTTTGGATTGGCTTCAATTTTTTGAATGCCGATTTGTTGCGCTTTGCATTTGAGTAGCTGGATTTCGAAAATGTTTTTAGCGGCGTCAGGCAATAGGCCAAAGCGATCTATAAGCTCAACTTTTAATTCATCAAGCTCACTTTGTGAAGATAAGCTGGCAATACGCTTGTACATGCTCAGTCGAATATTTACATCATGAATGTAATCATCAGGCAGTAGAGCAGGCAGTTTAAGGTCTACTTCGCTTTGTTGCTGCAACAAGTTTTCAAGTGTTGGCTCTTTACCGTCTTTGAGTGCTTGCACAGCTTGTTCTAGCATTTCCATGTACAAGGTAAACCCGACAGTTTGGATTTGACCACTTTGATCGTCACCTAAGAGCTCACCCGCACCACGGATCTCTAAGTCATGTGTTGCCAGTGCAAAACCTGCACCTAAGTCTTCAAGAGACTCGATAGCTTGTAAACGTTTTACCGCATCTTTGGTTAAGCTTTGGCTATGTCGTGTCAGTAAATACGCATACGCTTGGTGGTGGCTTCGACCAACGCGGCCGCGAAGCTGATGAAGCTGTGCCAGACCAAGTTTATCAGCGCGGTCCATAATGATGGTATTAGCAGTTGGAATATCGATGCCTGTTTCGATGATGGTAGTACAAACAAGAACATTGTACTTTTGATGGTAAAAGTCGCTCATCAAATGCTCAAGTTCGCGTTCGCGCATTTGACCATGTGCTACAGCGATATTGGCTTCTGGCACCAGTGCTGAAATATCCGCTGCGGTTTTTTCGATGGTCTCAACATTGTTGTGCAGGAAATAAACCTGACCACCTCGTTTGGTTTCACGCAAGATGGCTTCACGGATCAACTCGTCGTTACGCTCGCGAACAAAGGTTTTAACTGCAAGACGCTTAGCTGGTGGCGTTGCGATGATAGATAAATCACGCATGCCACTCATGGCCATATTAAGCGTTCTTGGAATTGGTGTTGCAGTCAGCGTTAAAATGTCGACGTCTGCACGCAGCTTTTTAATTTTTTCTTTTTGACGTACACCAAAGCGGTGCTCTTCATCGACAATCAATAAGCCTAAATCTTTAAACTTAATGTTTTCTTGAATGAGCTTATGGGTGCCAATAACAATGTCAATTTTGCCGTTTTCTAGTGCAGTAAGTGTTTCTTTTTGTTCTTTTGTGCTGTTAAAGCGCGATAACACACCGACCTCAATGGGCAGATCTGCAAATCTATCTTTGAAGTTTTCAAAGTGTTGCTGTGCTAGCAGAGTTGTTGGCACGAGCACGGCAACCTGCTTATTGTCGTTAATAGCAACAAAAGCGGCGCGCATGGCGACTTCTGTTTTACCAAAGCCAACGTCACCACATACGAGCCTGTCCATCGCTTGATTGGTTTGCATGTCACCAATGACAGCTTCGATGGCGTTGCGTTGATCATCTGTTTCTTCAAACGGGAAGCTAGTACTAAAATCTCTATAGGCGCTACCATCTAGTTTAAATTGATGGCCTGGTTTGCTTTGACGTTTAGCGTAAATATCTAATAGTTCAGCTGCAACATCTCGCACTTTTTCAGCAGCTTTGCGTTTGGCTTTCTCCCAAACATCTGAACCTAACTTATGGAGTGGGGCAGAGGCTTCTTCGCCACCAGAGTAACGACTTAGCATGTGCAAAGATGAAACTGGCACATAAAGTTTGGCATCACCGGAGTAGATAATGGTTACAAATTCTGTAGCAACACCCGCAGCATCGATGGTTTGCAAACCAAGGTAGCGGCCAACACCGTGGTCTAAATGCACAATTGGCTGACCTTCTTTTAGCTCCGCTAGATTACGAATAAGGGCATCTTGTCCTTGCTCGTATTTGTGCTTACGACGTCTGCGTTGGGATACTTTAATCCCGAGCAACTCTTGCTCGGTGATCAGTGATAAAGGCTTCGCGCCATCAAGAAAGACAGATGCCTCAAGCGGGCTGACTACCAAACCAACGTCGGTGCGGCCTTTAGTGAATGCCTCAAAGGACTCGAATTCTTTTAGTTTCAAACCTGTCGGCTTTATAAGCGTTAATAATGATTCACGACGACCGTCTGACTCAACGCTAAATAGGACTTTACCTTTTTGTCGTTTTTGTTCTGCGATGTAACTCACAATGGCTGAATATGGATCGGCTTGCTTATGGTCAATACGCACATCATCAATAAGCGCTGAGTTAACGTTTGTGTGACCCGCTTTGGTCCCAAGTGATGCTTGGCTCAATCGAATTCTCGGGTAATGTGAAAACGCCTCAAAAAGCGACTCGACATTAAGGTAAAGTGCTTTTGGTTCAAGCAATGGTCTTAATGGATCAACTCTGCGGTTTTCGTATCGTTTACTGACATCTAACCAAAAGTCGCCGGCAGCGTGCTCGATGTCGCCTAGGTGCATAAACACCGCATCTTTTGGTAAATAATCAAAAATGGTCGCCAGCTTGTCATAAAATAACGGCAAATAGTATTCGATACCTGCAGGCCAGTTACCACGCGTTACTTGCATGTAGATGGAGTCTTGCTCGGAGCTTGCTCCAAAGGTTTCGCGGTATTGAATACGAAATCGCTCAATGTCACTGTCGTTGGTTGGGAACTCGTGTGCAGGCAATAAGTCAATTGCCTTTATCGTTTCGCTTGAACGCTGGGTTTCTATATCAAAAAGACGAATACTGTCGAGCTCGTCATCAAAAAAGTCTAAACGATAAGGGTGTTGGCTACCCATTGGGTAAAGGTCAATGATAGAGCCGCGTACAGCGAATTCACCATGTTCCATTACCTGCTGCACATTTCGATAGCCCGCTTGAGTAAGTGTTTCTTTTAGACCTTGTGCATCTAACGTGTCGCCCACTTTAAACTGAAGAGCATTGCCATAGATAAATTCAGGCGGCGCGGTTCTGAGCATTAACGTTGCAACAGGGATGAGCAACACACCCTGTTGTTTTGTGCGTAGCGCATTGAGACTGGCTAATCGCTGAGAAATAATATCTTGGTGCGGCGAAAAATGGTCATAGGGGAGGGTTTCCCAATCAGGAAACACCATGACGTTGTCTTCCCCAAGTAAATAGCCAAGCTCATTTTCTAACCGAAGTGCACTGGGGGTGTCTGGCGTGACTAATACAACAAGGGATTGGTTTTTTTTCACTCCCTCGCTGATAGTAATTGCCAAACTACTACCGAGTAACTGACCCCAATGGATCTTGTCCTTTGCTGATTTTACCCAAGGTAGCTCATTCCACTGCACTAATGCCATTCTTAACTCCTAACTACTTAATCTCTGTATATTTTACATAGGTCTTGATAATGATCTATACGTCTATCACGTAAATATGGCCAAATACGACGAACCGACTCACTGCGGTCTTGATCAATATCGACGACAAGCACTTCTTCTTGATCTTCAGTACCATGAACAAGCAGTTCACCCTGAGGACCGGCGACAAAAGAATTGCCCCAGAACAAGATACCTTCGCTTTGCGCACTTGGATCAGATTCGTGGCCAACTCGGTTCACACTGATAACAGGCACGCCATTAGAAACAGCATGTGCGCGCTGTGCAATCATCCATGCATCACGTTGACGTATTTGCTCATCTTTATCATCACGCGGGTCCCAGCCAATCGCCGTTGGGTAGATAAGCAACTCGGCACCTGCCATGGCCATTAATCTTGCGCCTTCAGGGAACCATTGATCCCAACAAACTAGAACGCCCAATTTGCCTACAGATGTTTGAATGGGCTCAAAACCTAAGTCACCCGGGGTAAAGTAAAATTTTTCATAGAAGCCCGGATCGTCTGGGATATGCATCTTACGATACTTTCCGGCAATGGTGCCATCCGACTCAATGACGACTGCGGTATTGTGATATAAGCCCGTTGCTCGTTTTTCAAAAAGCGAGGCGACAATAACAACGTTGAGTTCTTTCGCAAGTACACAAAATGCATCCGTACTTGGGCCTGGTATGGTTTCAGCTAAGTCAAATAAATCCGTGTCTTCAGTTTGACAGAAATACAGGCTGCGGTGAAGCTCTTGTAATACAACTAATTTTGCACCTTTTGCTGCTGCATTTTTAATGCCTGAAATGGACTTTTCAAAGTTACTTTCTAGGTTGTCGCTATTAGCGTGTTGGATTAACGCGACTTTCAAATTATTGTTGCTCATTTGGGTTCCTACTTAAAAAGCCTTGAGGTAGTTGCATTGTGATACAGTGCAAGCTGCCAAATTGATGAATAATTGGCAGGCAGTCAATGCCAATAATGGTTCTTTCAGGGTGTGCCTTTTGCAATTGAGTCATTGCGAGGGCGTCTTTTTCATCCCCATAAATAGGCAGTAACACAGTATCGTTAATGATCAGGTAATTTGCGTAAGTTGCTGGTAAACGTTCATTTTCATGATTGTATTTAGCACTTGGCCATGGCAAAGGTACTAAGTTATATGGTTCACCTGAAGGAGTGACAAACTTTTTAAGTTGAGACTCCATCGCATTGAGTGCTTGGTAATGTTCGTCTTTTTCATCGTCACATTGTACATACACAAGCGTCTCGTTTGGCGCAAATCTGACTAGCGTATCAATGTGGCTGTCTGTGTCGTCGCCAGCAAGGTAGCCATGGTCAACCCACAAAAATGAAGTTGCGCCTAGCTCTTTAGTAAGCTCAGCTTCAACTTGTTGCTTGTTCAGGTGTGGGTTGCGATTTGGATTCAGTAAGCACTCTGATGTGGTTAACAAAACTTTGTGCTCGTTAATCTCGACACCGCCACCTTCTAACACCAAGTTGACTTGTTGAACTTGGTTATGTTCGTCTGCAATTTGCTGACACAAAGCGGCATTGATCTGGGTATCTAAATCGCTTTCGTATTTGTTTCCCCAGCCGTTAAAGATGAAGTCTTTAATGCTGAGTTCACCGCTTGTATTCGCTGTTGTCAGTGGACCATGATCACGTGCCCAAGTATCGTTGCAAGGCGCATCAACAAATACGATTTGTTGCATATCTACGCTGGCATCAATCAGTAGGGTGGAAATATGGTCTTTAAGCGCTTCGTCGTGGGCAACGATAACCACTTTTTGAACTTGTGATATTTGCTGACATAGGGCGATATAAACTGGCTCAACTTGCTCGAGAATATCAGCCCAGTCAGTATTTTTGTGCGGCCATGTGACCATCACCGCATCTTGCGGTGACCATTCAGGTAATAACGTAAAACTCATGACGATAATAGATTTTTAATTGCTAGGGGCTAAGTGTATCACTGCACGGCGCTGTGTCAGCTATTTTGATCACTTTCGGTGTCTGATTGACGTTTTTTTAATTGCCTTGTTTGTGCATGTAAGCTGGCTCGAACTAATAACTCTTGATCTGTGTCTCTAATTTGAGTGAAAGCTAGGGTATATTGAAGTGCATCATCATCTTGTTTTGAAATCTCAATCACTTGGCTATAGCAAAAAATGGCACTGGCTTCATATTGCAAAAAAACTTTAGTTCTAAAGTTTTGTCCAATTTGAAATGGCTCATTGGTTGTGACCTTGATCCCACCACCGCCATAACTGTCGCAATAGCTGGTTTCATCTTCAGGTTGTTCATTAGCCAAAATATGACTCATGATGAGGTCAATTTTACGTGATTGAGCCTGTAAATACGCGGCTAAGTCTGACGCAACATCACCCAGATTTCTCAACGGTCTGAGTGCGTTTAAATCTAGTTCATTAATTTCATTAGCAAGCCTGAATAATGGAGGGATTGCAGCTTCAAGTTGGGCTTGGTTTTTAGGCACCATATTCTCATCAACAGGGAACAAGTTAATTTGGTTTGCTTCGTCTATCTGAAAATATTGTTCAAAGTTTTCTTTTAAATTCGTTTGCATGTATGTATGCCGATATTAATGTTGCTAGAGTAGCTATCTCTTTATTTTCGCTACTCCAGCCATTTAAATCAAGATGTTAACTAGTTTATACCTTAAATTGCTCTAGCATGTCCTCTTGTTTAGCGATTTTATCAACTTGTGACTTCATGGTGTGATCTACTACTTTTGCCTCATCAACAACGGTATTTGAGAGGTTGCGTATTTCAGAAGCGTTGTGATCGACGGCCTCTACCACCGTTTTTTGTTCTTCCAACATGCTGGCAATATTCACATTTAACTCAACAATGTTGTTAATTGATTCGCGAATAGCGTGCAGGGCATCTTTTGTTTCTTCTGCTTTCACAACGGTCTTTTCAACGATGGTTTGGCTTTGCTTCATAACACCTACGGCATTTTCTGCGCCAGATTGAAGTTGGTCTATCATCGACTTAATCTCAGTAGTAGCTTCTTGGGTACGCTGAGCTAAAGTTCTTACTTCATCTGCAACAACTGCAAAACCTCTACCAGATTCACCGGCTCTTGCAGCTTCAATGGCAGCGTTAAGGGCGAGCAGGTTTGTCTGCTCTGCAATGCCATTGATCACGGAGAGAATTTGTTCAATACCAGACGAAGAGACTTCTAGCTCATTGACAACCTCTACAGCACGCTCAATTTGAGATGAAAGCTCGCTAATTGAGCTAGTTGACTGAACAACGATGTTTTCTCCATCTTTTGCAAGCCCATCAGTTGTTTTAATGGCATCAGCCGCAAGCTGAGCAGTACTCGCTACTTGTTGTTCAGTGTTAGACATATTTGCAGTTGAGTTAACTAATTCATTGAGTGATTCGAGCTGCCTTTGGATTGCTTGAGTTGCATGGTTAGCGCCAGCAGATGTTTGCTTGGCATCATCAAGTACTTCATGTCCCAACGTTTGTATTTCAGCGATGATGTTTTGCAGTCGAGAAGTGAACAGGTTGAAGTTTTCTGCTAAATCCGAAAATTCAGGCTCAGTTGAGGCTTGCAATCGCACAGTTAGGTCAGCATTGCCTCTGGCTATATTTGACATGGCTTGGTTGATTGCTTCCAACGGTTTCAATAAAATATTGATGACATAAGACAAGGCTAAAAAGCTTGCGACCACGGCAATGATAGATACAATTGTTGCGTTATACGTCAATGTCTCCATAGCAGAAAATACTTTTTGTTTTTCGAGTGCGACACCGACATACCAATCATATCCTTCGACCGCTTTAAACATGACAAGGTAGGTGACACCGTCAATATCAATTTCTTGTGAGGATTCTCTGACAACGGTGTTGCCTAAAAAGTTACGCGCGGGTTGACCATTTAGCGATACGTCTGGGTGTGATATGGTACTGCCGTTCGAGCTCACCATAAACGAAAAGCCAGCATCAAATAGGTTAAATGAGTTAATCATGTTACCCAGCTTCGCGAGACTTACATCATAAAAGATGGCGCCGTGAAACTGACTGCCTTTGAAGACAGGTGCACCGATTGACACAACAATTTCACCACTGACTGCATCCGCATAAGGGTCGGTAACAACCAAATTATTGGCGGCTTTTGCGTCTTTATACCAAGGCCTTACTCTTGGGTCCCAGGTTGAACCAGGGTTCCAATTAGGATCACTCGCGACGTATTGCCCGGTACTTTCTTCTCCGTACCCGATAAGTAAAAATTCAGAGGTTAGTTTAGGCTGAGAAATCATAGGGCGTGCGTTTTCTAGTCCATCGACTTGAGAGACTAGCCCTGTTGTGAGGGCTGCGAGGTTCATCGCTCCTTGCATTTGTGCGGTAACTGTATTGCTGATCCCTTGGATCACTTCTTCCATACTGTGAGTGACTTGTTCTTCTAAGTTTTCTTTAAGAAGGAAGTATTGTT
This sequence comes from Pseudoalteromonas luteoviolacea CPMOR-1, assembly GCF_001625685.1. GTDB lineage: Bacteria > Pseudomonadota > Gammaproteobacteria > Enterobacterales > Alteromonadaceae > Pseudoalteromonas > Pseudoalteromonas luteoviolacea_K. Next base: position 43,229 of record NZ_AUYC01000035.1, read on the forward strand.
TGACCGACAGTAAAAATAAGGCAAGTACTAAAACACTCGCAGAAACGGCGACTACTTTATATTTAAACTTCACAGAACGTCTCCCAGATGTGAGTCTATTATTAAAGGTAAATCATAAGGAAATAGTTGCAATGATTTACGGCAGTTTAATGGCTTTATTTACAAATTAGCATCAAAACTTCAAACTATAATGCGTTAATTTGATTCTAAAGCGCTATATAGCTCATCTAACTCTTCTTCAGACATATTAATAAAATCTAACACTTCATCGCTGATGGCTTGCCATTCATGATCGCTTTCTATGGTTGCTGTATTTTTAAAGAGGAAATTGCCGTGGCGGGCAAGTTTCAAAATAGAAAGTAGTTCTAGCGCAACACCATCTAATTCGCCTGAGCTGAATATGCCATTTGCATCATGTTGGTAGTAGATGACATTGATCATAGGTTTTGGGAGCTTCCATTGCTGCGCGAGGAGTGCACCTATGGTGGCATGGCTGGTATTATATTTACCAAATTCAAACTCAGTTGCTTTGCTCCAACCATCGCTTTTCGCAACGTCTATCACCTCGGTGTAATCATCAAAATGTACGCACAATAAAGGGATCCCAACGGTATGGAACAACCCAAGCATGTATGCGTGGTTCGATAAACCGGGTTTGTTTAACTTCAAGCACAGCGTTGAGCAAAGCTGAGCAATGTCACTTTGATCTTGCCAAAAATTATCTAAAGCGGGCGGTGTTTCAACTGTTGCTTTAACTGCAACCGCTTTAACAAGCGGTATTAAACGCTTCAGGCCAAGGATCATAATGGCTTGTTCAAGTGATTCAATTTCTTTACTACGGCGAAAAGCTGCTGAGTTGACGACTTGAAGTATTGCCGCACTGATGGCAACGTCGCTTTGCAAAATTTGCGTGATTTTGTTGATGTTTGGTTCCGGAGATTTTGTTTCTTGTGAAAACTGAACAAGTGCTTCAGGTCTTGGCGGGATGGAAATAGACCTGAGAATCTGTTTTTCTTGTTGGGTTAAAGATATGGCCATAACTTCTCGCTCACTGCATTATCTTACATTGATAAGAATAGCCAAGAATTATAAAAACGAGAAAAATAGCAAGGGTAAGGATAAGAACAATTGATTTAAAATCAAAAAGGCCCGCGAAAAGCGGGCCTTTAAATATTCAAAGCTGTTTGCGATTAAGCGTTTTCAACAGCTGAACGTGGCTCAACAAATTCCATATTGAAACCTTCAGCAACTTCTTTACAAGTTACTTGGCCCTTAAGAACGTTAAGACCGTTTAGGAAGTGCTCATCAGAAAGAAGCGCTTCTTTGTAGCCTAGGTTTGCAAGCTTGATGATGTACGGCAGAGTCGCGTTGTTAAGTGCAAACGTTGAAGTACGAGGAACCGCACCTGGCATGTTAGCAACACAGTAGTGAACAACGTCATCAACGATGTAAGTTGGTTCTGCGTGTGTAGTCGCTTTTGAAGTGGCGATACAACCACCTTGGTCGATTGCAACGTCAACGATTGCAGCACCAGGCTTCATCGCTTTGATGTGCGCTTCAGTTACTAGCTTAGGAGCAGCCGCACCTGGGATTAGTACACCACCGATCACAAGATCAGCTTCAACAACGTGCTTCTCTAGTGCATCAACTGTTGAGTAGATAACTTTTGCTTGGCTACCGAATTGAGCGTTAAGGCTACGTAGTACGTCGATGTTACGGTCAAGGATAGTAACGTCAGCACCCATACCAACAGCCATTTGCGCTGCGTTACGGCCAACCATACCACCACCGATAACAACAACTTTAGCTGGTTCAACACCCGGTACGCCACCAAGTAGCATGCCGCGACCTAGGTTTGATTTTTCAAGCGCCTGAGCACCCGCTTGAATAGACATACGGCCAGCAACTTCTGACATTGGCGCTAGAAGTGGAAGACCACCACGTGAGTCAGTGACAGTTTCGTATGCAATACAAATTGCGCCGCTCTTAATTAGATCTTCTGTTTGTGGAAGATCTGGTGCTAGGTGAAGGTAAGTGAAGAGAATTTGGTCTTCACGTAACATGGCACGCTCAACAGCTTGTGGCTCTTTTACCTTAACAATCATTTCAGCTTTAGCGAAAACGTCTGCAGCTGTAGGTAAAATGTCAGCACCCGCTTGGATATAATCTTCGTCAGTGAAACCAATGCCGATACCTGCATTTGTTTCAACAATAACCTGGTGGCCGTGGTTAATTAGTTCACGAACACTTGCTGGAACCATACCAACACGGTACTCGTGGTTTTTAATCTCTTTAGGTACACCAATAATCATAATAAATCGCCTCAAATAAGAACGGATAACATTTTCGACTATTATAATTATGCAAAGCTAGTGTGTCCTACCTTTTTTGTGGTAATTTAAAGATGAATTGACTTTAAATTTTATAAAAATAGGATAAAACACTTTTCATGCATACTCAGCTAGATAGAACTGATAGAAAAATTTTAGTCGAATTACAAAAAGACGGAAGAATTTCTAATGTTGAATTAGCCAAACGAATTGGCTTGAGTGCAACACCTTGTCTGGAAAGGGTAAAAAAACTAGAGCGAGAAGGGTTCATAAAAGGATATAAAGCAGTAGTTGACCCGGTTAAGCTTGGTCAAGGGCTATTGGTGTTTGTTGAAGTAACCATAAATAAAAATTCTCCAGATGTTTTTGAGCGTTTCAATGAAGCAGTAAAACAGCATGATGAAATCATTGAATGCCACCTAGTATCTGGAAATTTCGATTTTTTATTAAAAACACGTGTAACTGACATGTCCGAGTACCGAGGCGTTTTAGGGGAAATTCTACTTAAATTACCGAATATCAATGAAAGTCGTACCTATGTAGTCATGGAGGAGGTGAAAGGGGAGGAGGGGGAGATTATAAAACCTTGTGCACCTTAAAGAATTTCTTGATATGGTGTAACCTATAATAGAAGTTTACAACAAAAGATAAATACAGGTTGAATGTAATGCGCTTAAATGGTGTTCAGCGCCTACTAGAAACGGGACTGATTGTCAGCACGGCTGCGGCAATTTTTACTCTCTGTGCCTTAATTTCCTTTGATCCTGCCGATCCGGCATGGACACAGGCTGGTGAGTACGTCAAAGTGAATAATATAACCGGCGCCGCAGGGGCGTGGGTTGCTGATATATTGCTGGTAACGTTTGGATGGTTGGCATTTTTGGTGCCGGCTGCCATGCAGCTATTTGGCTACTTAATATTTAAGAAGCCACATAAAATATTACAGCTTGATTACACAACCCTAGGATTGAGAATTATCGGCGCGACACTGTTTATTGCTTCTTCAAGTGCTATAAGCAGTATCAATTTTGACGATATCTATACTTTTTCCTCTGGTGGAATTGTTGGGCACGTTGTCGCAAGTGCTATGATGCCTGCGTTTAACTTCACCGGCACGTCTATTTTACTGTTATGCTTTTTCTTCGCTGGTATTACTTTATTGACAGGCGTCTCTTGGGTTGAGGCGGTTGATTACTTGGGTGAAAAAGTTGTTCAGCTGGTAAAATTCTTATTTAATAAAATCACAACTAAAGGCGTTAAAGTGACGCCAACTTCAGCGCAAGTTCATGCCGAAGACACAGAAATTACGCCTGATGTTAAACCTCAATTACGTAACCATGTTGAGGAAAATGTTAAAAATGAGCACGCTCAAAAAGAGCCTGAAATTGAGAGTCTAGAAGGCGATATTTCTGATACGCAAAAAACTGAAAAGCCGTTAAAACTTAAAGACAAACTGTTCTCTGCTGTCAGTCGTAAAGATACAAAACCGGAGGCGGAACCGAAAGTTATAGAGCCTGTTTTTGAACAAAAGCAAGGTTTTAATGATGCAGTTTCAGCAGACGTTTTTGATGAACTAGACCACATCCTTGAGCAAGAAATCAATTTCTCTGCGATTGATGATGAATCTCTCGATACGGTTGCAGCGTTAAATGCCTTAGATGATGCAGCAGTAAAAGACGAGCCAGTCACCAAGGTGGTATCACCTGCAAGACCCATTAAAAAGCCTACTCAAGAAGCTGATCAGAAACCGACTTACCAGCCACCGCCATCTGCTAAGGAGCAGTTTGAAGCATTGTTAGAAGCGCAGCCGCCAACAGCGCCGTTACCTTCTCTCGATCTGCTAGATAGACCTGACAAGGCGAAGAACCCTATCACTAAAGAAGAGTTAGACTCAGTTTCTCGCCTTGTTGAAGCGAAATTATTAGACTTTAACATTCAAGCTGCTGTGGTGGGAGTATATCCAGGACCCGTTGTTACGCGTTTTGAGTTGGACCTTGCACCAGGTATCAAAGTAGCCAAGATAACTGCTTTGGCAAAAGATTTGGCCAGATCGTTATCTGCGGTCAGTGTTCGAGTGGTTGAGGTTATTCCTGGGAAAACCTATGTTGGATTGGAATTACCGAATAAAAACCGTGAGATAGTTAGGCTATCAGAGGTGATTAATGCGCCTAAATTTGAGCAAAATGCTTCACCACTGACTATGGTGCTTGGTAAGGACATTGCTGGCGAACCAGTTGTAGCCGATCTCGCAAAAATGCCCCATTTGCTCGTAGCAGGTACAACTGGCTCGGGTAAGTCAGTTGGCGTTAATGTTATGATATTAAGCTTACTTTATAAGTCACCACCAGAAGATGTTCGTATGATCATGATAGACCCCAAAATGTTGGAACTATCGGTATACGAAGGTATTCCGCACTTGTTGTGTGAAGTGGTGACGGACATGAAAGAAGCGGCCAATGCACTTCGATGGTGTGTCGGCGAGATGGAGCGTCGTTATAAGTTAATGTCTGCCTTAGGTGTTAGGAACTTAAAGGGTTACAACCAGAAAGTAACAGAGGCTAAAGAGGCGGGACATCCGATTTTAGATCCGTTATTTAAAGACACAGATGGTATGGCTGATGGACCTGAGGAGCTAGACAAACTACCGAGTATTGTGGTGGTAATCGACGAGTTTGCAGACATGATGATGATTGTCGGTAAAAAAGTTGAGGAGCTTATTGCTCGTATTGCACAAAAAGCGCGTGCAGCAGGTATTCATCTTGTGTTGGCAACACAAAGACCATCGGTTGATGTGATAACGGGCCTGATCAAGGCGAATATCCCAACGAGAATGGCGTTCCAAGTTTCAAGTAAAATTGACTCGCGCACCATTCTTGATCAGCAAGGTGCAGAGAATCTATTAGGTATGGGTGATATGCTGTATTTACCGCCAGGCACAAGCGTCCCAATTCGTGTTCACGGCGCGTTTGTTGATGATCATGAAGTACACGCTGTTGTAAATGACTGGAAAGCGCGCGGCAAGCCAAATTATATTGAAGACATTCTTTGTGGCGAAGCGACGGAAGAAATTTTGTTACCTGGGGAGCAACCTGAAGGTGCTGATGATGAGTCTGATCCGCTGTATGATGAAGCGGTAGGGTTTGTTATTGAGACTGGTAAGGTGTCTGTTTCAAGCGTGCAACGCAAATTAAGAGTGGGTTATAACCGCGCAGCACGTTTAGTTGAGCAGATGGAAATGTCAGGGGTAGTGAGCGCACCAGGTCACAATGGTGCGCGAGAAGTATTAGTACCGAAAGGTGGAGCAAATTAAAATGAAGCGTAAGACAGTAGCCTTTGTACTAGGTTTATCATGTGGTTTTATATCACAAAGCTTTGCAAGTGAAGCTGACTCTTTAAAAACCAAATTAAAATCTTTAAATACATTTGAAGCACGTTTTACCCAACTGGTAAAAGATGAAGAAGGTACTTTACTGCAAGACGGTACAGGCAATATTGCGTTGAAATACCCTTCAAAAATTAGATGGCAACAGCTCGAGCCAGATGAAACATTACTGGTATCTGATGGCGATAAAACGTTTTACTTCGATAGCTTTGCTGAACAAGTCACTGTGATGAATACGGCGGGTTTAATAGACACTACGCCATTTGTTTTACTGACCACGCAAGATAAGTCTCAATGGGCAAAGTATGACGTGAGCAAAACAACGGTTGGTTATCGCGTATCGCCAAAGCCAGATGTTGAGTCGCAAGTTGAACAGCTGGATATTGTGTTTGAGAGTGCTGGTCTAGCTATTGATTCTTTGAGTATTAAAGATGCATCAGGTCAAACTTCCACTTTTAAATTTATTGATGCGAAAACCAATATTGAGCTAGACGACAAGTCTTTCACCTTTAAAATTCCGCACGGAGTGGTCATAGACGACCAAACGACGAGTGAGTAATTTAGGATTTGATTTTGCTCCAGATGTAAGACCTTTGGCCGCTAGAATGCGGCCAAAGTCTTTACAGGGCTATATTGGACAAACCCATATAATTGATAAAGGTTCAGTACTTTATCGAGCGATTGAGCAAGGCAGATGCCACAGCCTGATTTTATGGGGCCCGCCAGGGGTTGGAAAAACTACTTTAGCGGAAATAATCGCATATCATGCTGATGCGGATCTTGCTAAGTTGTCAGCGGTGACATCGGGTGTGAAAGAAATCCGCGAGGTTGTATTAGAGGCAAAAAGCCGGCTGTCGCAATCAGGTAGACGCACCTTACTTTTTGTTGATGAAGTACATCGTTTTAATAAATCTCAACAAGATGCTTTTTTACCCCACATCGAAGATGGCACATTTGTTTTTATTGGTGCAACGACAGAAAACCCATCATTTGCTCTGAATAATGCCGTTTTGTCTCGTGCCCGTGTTTATACTCTAAAGCCATTAACGCAGGATGAGTTACTTTTTACATTGCAAAACGCCATTGATAATGATGAGCAACTGAGTCAGATAACAATTCATATCGAACATGATGCATTAAGTGCAATAGCTCAAGCAGCAGATGGAGATGCTAGAAAAGCACTCAACTTATTAGAGCAATCTGTTGATCTTGGCCATCGTACTGGCAGCGACATAAAAATTGACAGTGATGTGCTCTCACAAATTTTGCCAACTCACTTGGCCAAGTACGATAAAGGCGGCGATATTTACTATGATTTGATTTCTGCTTTTCATAAGTCAGTACGTGGTAGCAACCCCGATGCTGCACTTTATTGGTACTGTCGCATATTAGCGGGCGGAGGTGACCCTCTGTATGTGGCAAGACGCTTACTTGCCATTGCCAGTGAAGACATCGGCAATGCTGACCCTAGAGCGCTTCAGGTTGCACTTAACGCATGGGATATTTTTCATAGAGTAGGGCCTGCTGAGGGCGAGCGAGCGATTGCACAGGCGACAATCTACATGGCAAGTGCTGCTAAGAGCAATGCGGTATACACTGCGTTTAAGCAAGCGAAACGAGATGCAGCAACGGATGGGGATTTACCGGTTCCTGAACATTTGCGTAATGCACCGACGCAGTTGATGAAAGAAATGGGCTTTGGGGCAGAATACCGTTATGCACATGATGAGCCGGGTGCTTATGCTGCGGGTGAAAACTATTTTCCAGAAGCGGTGGCAGATAGACAGTATTATTTTCCAACGGATCGCGGATTAGAAAAGCAAATTAAAGAAAAACTAAATTACTTAAAAAGCCTTGATAGTTCAAGTGCTCAACAAAGGTATGCTAAAAAATCAGGTAAAACGTAAATGGAAGTGCTCAAAACTTATCTCATGATTGCCGTTGGTGGTGCATTTGGTGCTTGCTTACGGTTTTTTATTAGCGATATTGTGTTAAAACTCATGGGTAAGGGATTCCCTTTTGGTACATTGACCGTTAATATTCTTGGTTCATTGTTGATGGGCATTCTTTACGGATTAATCGAAAAGCAAATAATTGCAGTTTCTCCTGCCAAAGCGTTGATAGGGGTTGGCTTTTTAGGTGCTTTGACGACATTTTCAACATTTTCCATGGACAGTCTTTTGTTGTTACAACAAGGCCAGTTTGTGAAGGTGGCACTGAATATAGCGTTGAATGTCGTCGTATGTATATTTATGGCCTGGATAGGTCTTTGCTTAGTCATGCAAAAAGGTTAAAAGAACAAACATGTTAGATCCAAAGTATTTAAGACAGGACATCGAAGAAGCTGCTGCGCGTTTAAAGAAACGTGGCTTTGAGCTAGATGTTGATGCAGTTAATGCGCTTGAAGAGCAGCGTAAAACGTTACAAACAAAAACACAAGAATTACAAAGCGAGCGTAACAGTCGCTCCAAAGCGATTGGTCAAGCTAAAGCAAAGGGTGAAGATGCTCAGCCATTGCTAGACGCAGTGGCTAACCTTGGAGACCAATTATCAGCGGCTAAAGCTGAACAAGATAAAATTTTAGCTCAATTGCAAGACCTTGCATCCACACTACCAAACTTGCCTGCTGAAGATGTTCCAGAAGGCGCTGATGAAGATGATAATGTTGAAGTGTCTAAATGGGGTGAGCCAAAGCAATATGACTTTGAAGTGAAAGATCATGTTGATTTAGGTGAAGCGCTAGATAAAGGCCTTGATTTTGAGACTGGTGTTAAGCTCAGTGGTTCGCGTTTTACTGTAATGCGTGGCGGTGTTGCTCGTATGCACCGGGCACTAGTTCAGTTTATGCTGGATACTCACACAGACAAAAATGGCTACACAGAAATGTATGTGCCGTACTTAGTGAACAAAGCAAGCTTATACGGCACTGGCCAGTTACCTAAATTTGCTGCGGATTTATTCCACACTGAAGTACTTGAAGAAGATCAAGCTGGATACAGCTTAATTCCAACAGCAGAAGTGCCTTTAACAAACTGTGCTCGCGATGAAATTTTCGATGAGAAAGAGCTGCCTATTAAGATGACAGCACACACTCCTTGTTTCCGCAGTGAAGCGGGCAGTTATGGTCGTGATACGCGCGGCCTTATCCGTCAGCACCAGTTTGACAAAGTAGAATTAGTTCAACTAGTGAAGCCAGAAGATTCAATGGCGGCGCTTGAAGAGCTTACTGGCAGCGCTGAGGGTATTCTTCAAGCACTAGAACTGCCTTACAGAAAAGTTGTGCTATGTACTGGTGATATGGGCTTCGGTGCAGCGAAAACATACGACTTAGAAGTATGGCTTCCAGCTCAAAACACGTATCGTGAGATTTCATCTTGTTCTAACATGCAAGACTTCCAAGCACGCCGTATGCAGGCGCGTTTCCGTCGCGCAGGCGAGAAAAAGCCTGAGCTACTTCATACATTGAATGGTTCTGGTCTTGCTGTTGGCCGTACACTTGTTGCAGTATTAGAAAATTATCAACAAGAAGATGGTTCTATTATCGTACCAGAGGTGCTTAAGCCATATATGGGCGGCTTAGAGGTTATTAAGTAATCGAGCCAAGTGATTGATATCAGGCCGCTATCTTGCGGCCTTTTTTATGACAAAATAATGAATGTTTTTTTACTTCAATTTTAGTGAATTTAATTTCATTTAGGTTTTAATGTGAATTAAAAAACTTTTCTCATTGCTTTTTGTGGTTTTTTTATGCAAATGAAAATTTCCAAAAAAAGTTCTTATCTATTCTATGTTGCATGTGCTTTCAAACTATGATTAATTGAGTATTAAGGTTTGGCCATTCCTTCTGAATAAGTCTTGCACGCTTTGTTTAAAAAGTGAGCTGGAACTTTATTGTTACCATTATTGCAAAATTTATATTTGATTCTATCCAAGATAGTTAAGCACGTTTTGCTTGCTCAGCGTCGCAACTCATTTTATTTTCTTCAAACTAAAAGAGGTTGTTGGTGCTTTTGAATGACATGCGAAAATGAGTTTGCAAATTACAGTTGCGTTAACTATTTATTAAATGTGGATGTCGGTAAGACGAAGCAATCAAAAAATTTGAAGGTGAGGAATTTACCTATGAAGAGACAGAAAAGAGACCGTTTAGAAAGAGCACACTCACAGGGATTTAAAGCAGGTTTAGCAGGGCGGTCTAAAGATTTATGTCCATATCAACAAATTGAGCACAGATCAGAATGGTTAGGCGGCTGGCGAGAGGCCATAGACAATCGCAACATGTTTAAAACATAAAACAGAACTAATAGAAACGAATTGAAAGAATAAAGCCCCGAAAGGGGCTTATTTGTGTCCAAATAGCAGCTTAAAATGCGCTGGTATCTTGGAAAAGGCCTACTTTAAGGTCTTTTGCTTCATAAATAACACGGCCGTCAACTTCTACTACACCGTCTGCAAGGCCCATGAACAGCTTACGTTTGATAACACGCTTCATGTCTACGCGATAAGTTACTTTTTTAGCCGTCGGTAAAATCTGACCTGTGAATTTAACTTCACCTACACCTAGCGCGCGACCAAGACCTGGACCACCAGACCAACCTAAGAAAAAGCCAACAATCTGCCACATCGCGTCCAAGCCTAGACAGCCAGGCATTACTGGGTCGCCTCTGAAATGACAGTCGAAGAACCAAAGATCTGGGTTGATGTCTAACTCAGCAATGATTTGACCTTTGCCATATTCGCCGCCATTGTCGTTGATTTCAACGATGCGATCCATCATCAACATGTTGTCGATTGGTAGGCGACAGTTGTTTTCACCAAACATTTTGCCTTCAGCACAAAGGATTAGTTCTTCTTTTGTATAGCTATTTTTAGGTTCCATAGTATTCAATCTTCATTTTTTAATTGCGGGTACTCTAGCGTACAGTTGTACGCTAAACAACTCTGAACAGTTAAATTTTTATCTCAACAATACGTCAGAAAGATTAAAATCAATTCTCTTTGTGAATTACGCGATTTTTAGTTGAAAAAACTTTATAATCAGTTTGTTTGTTAGTAATTTAATGGAAATTTATGATCCTTTTTGTAGATGCCTTGACGGTAATAGACTTTTCTTACTTGTGTGCTAAACGCGGAGCTGTTGGTGAAAGTTGGATTGTTGATATGACACTTCATGGTCAACTGAACGAAGAATCCATGGTTTTAGACTTTGCAAAAGTAAAAAAACAAATCAAATCGATTATTGATAATACAATAGATCATAAATTGGCCATTCCTTCAGCACTAAATTGCCAGCTTAAAAGCGATGAAGGCCGAATGTCTTTTGACTACGATTTCAATGGACATCATTTAGCAATGAGTGCCCCAGATGAAGCTGTTTGTATCGTTGAAGGTGGTAAAATTGATGAAGAGTCTGTCATTGCCTTTTTGAAGCAGCAAATTCTACCTAAGATGCCTGAGAATGTGAAAGACATCGACATTACGTTACGTGCAGAAGAGACGAGCAGTTTTTATTATCATTACAGCCATGGCTTAAAAAAGCATGATGGGAATTGCCAACGTATCATACATGGTCACCGCTCATTAATTGGTATCTTTTTTGATGGTGTGAGTATGCCGAGAATGCAAAAAGAGTGGTCTCAGAAGTGGGAAGATATCTATCTTGGTACACAAGAAGACTTAATTGAGCATGCTCAGTTAAAGTACATCTCAGCAAAAGATGGTGACTATTCATTTGCTTATGAGTCCTCTCAAGGCTACTTTGAAATGTGTATTAGCCAAGCACGTTGCGATATTTTGCCATGTGATACGACGGTTGAGTGCATCGCAGAATATTTAGCGAATGAAATTAAAAAAGAAAACCCAGACAAAGAAGTTAAAGTAAGAGCTTACGAAGGGGTGGGTAAAGGAGCAATTGCGTATGCATAAACTGCTGCTAGCGCTGAGTGCATGTTTTGCATTAAGTGCTCAAGCAATTGAGTTGAAAGGGCACTTAACTCAAGGTGGTATGGTTACAGGCCAGCTTGAAGGAATAAAATCTGTTTCTTTTAATGGTAAAAAGCTAGATATCACACCTGCTGGTCAGTTTGTGTTTGGGTTTGGTCGTGATGCAAAGTCTGAACACTCGCTCACTTGGGTAGATAAAAACGACAAAAGACATACCAAAAGCTTTTTAATTACGAGTCGAGACTACGACATTGACCGTATCACTGGCGTTGCTAAAAAGTATGTATCGCCGCCCAAAGAAGTACTCCAGCGCATTCGTAATGATTCGGCGAAAGTGGGAGCAGCGAGGGCAAAAAGCAGCAAATTAGAGTTTTTTGATATGCCTGTTTATCGGCCTGCGAAAGGTCGAATTTCTGGGGTTTATGGTAGCCAGAGATATTTCAACGGCGAGCCTAGACGGCCACATTTCGGTTTAGATATCGCGAATAAAACTGGAACACCTATTTGGGCACCGCTATCTGGTAAAGTTGTCCTAGCTGAGAGTGATTTGTATTACAGTGGCGGCACGCTTATTTTGGATCACGGGTATGGAATAACCTCGACATACATCCATATGAGCAAGTTGCATGTCAAAGTAGGGGATATGGTTTCAACCGGTGATGTAATCGGTGATATTGGGGCAACTGGTAGAGTAACAGGGCCGCATTTAGATTGGCGTTTCAATTGGTTTGGTGAAAGGCTGGACCCTGAATTACTTATGATTGATAAACTAGCAAACAAAAGCAGTAAATAATGACAGAACAACATAAAGACGCAACCATCGCGAAACGTATTGAAGAATCAACAACTTCAGTAACTAAAACGGTTTTCCCTGGCAGAACGAACCACCACAATACTTTATTCGGTGGTGATGCGTTAGCTTGGATGGATGAAGTTGCATTCATTGCGGCAACGCGTTTTTGCCGCAAACCATTGGTGACAATTTCGTCAGATCGTGTGGATTTTAAAGAAGCGATCCCAGCTGGTACTTTTGCTGAGTTGGTTGCCAAGGTTGTCCATGTTGGTAATACAAGCTTAAAAGTAGAAGTACAAATCTTTTTAGAAACAATGCATAAAGATGATAAGCATTTGGCTATTTCGGGTAACTTTACATTCGTTGCCGTTGATGACAATCACAGGCCGACGCCTGTTGTCTGTGATAAAATGCTTAATGGCTTTTAATTAAAATTTATGAGTAGGGGATTTCCCCCTACTATTTTTCCCCCTCGCTGAAGGCTTTTTTCACTCTCTTCATTTTAGTCTTTACTGTTGCAGACAGTAAGCGAAACAAATACATGTTTATTTTTCACTTTGGTTTCAGCGCCTAATCATGGCCATGTCACGAGATAGTCGCACAGAGTATGACATTTTGAGTATGTATTTATTACAGGTAGAAATACCTTATATGAGCTTTATTAATGAGTAGTGATTTTGAATGTCTCGTGGGTATTTTCTTTAACATGTTAAAATTCATACACTTTTTACGATGCTTTTAGTTTGGTTTTTTAATTCATTGAGTTTAAAAAACTCGGTTAATTGAGCATTCTAGCTAAATTCATACGGTATCCTGCCCACGTCACAAAAACTTAATATGTGGATTTTTCATATAAATTCTGATATTTGCAATCGCATCCCTGATTTTCATTTTTAGTGAATGCACTCATCTACAGATCGTGATCTACACTTGTTGTTGGCTTTAACATAACAGTAAGGAGCTTGTCATGATTACGATACACAGAGAATATTGCTTGTCAGGGGAAAAAGGTTTACATGCCCATATTGAGGTCTTTCCTACAGGTCAGCTTGATGTAGATATTGTTGAGCTGCACGAGCACCATTCAACCCAATTCGATAATATAAAGTATGAGCATACCGGTGCGGATATTATTATTACTGGTATTGAGGGATCAACAAGCTGGCAAGTGGTTTTGAAAGAGCGGGATGCCAGAGAATTATCTCACCTTATTTCTGATGCCAATGAAGAGTATGAAATACTGATGCGAGATCTAGGTTAATCTTCTAAGCTTAATCACGTTAATTTATCTGCGACTAGATACTGTGATGGGTCATGTTAAAGTGGAATGCTTGGATCTAGTCGTATTATTTGACTGTACAAAAAGAGAAGTAGCTGATTGTGATAGGCATGCCGCTTCAAAGAGCGAGAATGTGGCTGGGTAATCAGTACATGTTACTAACTACTTGGATACAAGGTGTTTTATTAAAATCAGGGTGATGAGTCAATATAGCTAAGTGAAAAATATTCAATAACATTTTTATCTTATCTAGTCCTAACAACTCTTGGAATGTTCCAAAATGTGCAGTAATTTTCTTACATTCGGTATATAATTTCTTTTTTTGAAATAAAAGTCCACGTAGTTTCCATATGCAGGCAAAGGCTTAAGTAGGTGTTTTGGGTTGTAGTGTATGCCTAGTTCTGTATTCTTTTTAATTTTGATCATTGGTACTTTACACCATTGGATTGGCTATAAGCTGATACTGAGTGAGAAGGCGTTAAGACGCCTAGAACCAAAGCGATTGTTTGGGCGGGTTTGTACGAAAACTGTGCTTACTAATATGTGGCACTTTTCGACGGCGTGTTGGTTTGGTTTTGCCGCTATTATATTTATGTTCACAGCATTCGAAAACCCGTCAAAAGAAATAACGTTGTTTGTGACTTTGAGCGTATTTTCTTTCAGCGGTTGGTTATGTTCTTGTTCTAAGGATCATAAGTTGATCTATTGGGGAGTATTTTTAGTGATAGCTTCAATAAGCTTTATCGTGGCCAAACATTAATTAGATCTCAACTTCTCTTAACTAGATAGAAGCTGAGATCTAAATTCTGTTTTTCAGTGATTTAGTATGTAAGGTTCATACATCACTCTACTTAATTAGTAGAAATAACGGATCCCGTTCCACAATGGAGTTTTACCCCCATCTAAACCGACAAATCTTACTTTACCTTCGCTAGTCGATGCTGGGATTGTATATTCGATGGTTTTACTTGCTTCGCCATATGCGCCGATATTTACAACATCCACTTTGACATCGTTTAAGTAAATTTCAACGATCTCGGTATTGCTCACTTCAATCCCTAATGTTCTACCTGACGTGCTTAAATCAGTTTCTCTCAACTGTAAAAAACGAACTGTGGAGCGATTAGGCGCTTCACTTAGTAAGTCTCTTGCGATGGTTTCGAAGTTACCTAAGCTGCTATCTTTAATGCTTTCTAGAGTTTGCGGAACATGTTTGTCTGCAACACAACCGAAATCTTCGATAATGGCATTTTTATTGTGGCCATGACGAACCATCTGTCTCCAAGA
Organism: Pseudoalteromonas luteoviolacea CPMOR-1; assembly: GCF_001625685.1. Lineage (GTDB taxonomy): Bacteria > Pseudomonadota > Gammaproteobacteria > Enterobacterales > Alteromonadaceae > Pseudoalteromonas > Pseudoalteromonas luteoviolacea_K. The sequence goes on from NZ_AUYC01000035.1 coordinate 58,243, forward strand.
CACTGTCATTTCTTGATCATGTGGCAAAGCTTTAAAGTAAGGAGCCCCAATATAGCGATTAAACACAGAGTGCCTTACTACGTTTGCACCGCCAGCACCGGTTCGCTTGTGCTCGCCATATACTTTTGCAACACCATTATCTTGTATTGAACATGTGAATACATCGCCTGAAGAGTAGGTTCTTGCGTCTGACCATATGCCAACTGGTTTGTAATATGATTGTCCGAATTCATTGTTTTGAGCGACAGTAATGTAGCTAGTTGTATCTGTGTAACGCGCATTTGTGCCATTCACATCAGCAAGTACTTTTTGCCAATGTGGACCGAATGTACTAAAAATAGTTTTGTGCAAAATATCGTAGTTAAGCTGGGTATTGAGAAACTTCAACTTTGTTGGTATTACAGGCTTAGCAGAAAATAATTGAACCAGTCGGTCTGAATACGTGATCAGACCACCAGGGTTATTTCTTACATCGAATACTAATGCATCGGTTTGAGCTAATTCATCGGTTAAAAGTTCACTGAGCTGTTTTAGCGCATCGTCTATTTCATTAACAACTCTAAAACGAGCTAATTTGATATAACCCACTTGTTGTCCGTCTACTTCACGGATTGCCCATGATACTTGTGGATCTGTAGTTGGATTCGTTACGAAAGGTGAGCCTGAATCAGTATCCAATTCTGATTTAATGAGTTGATGTTGAGCGGCTTCTATATTAGTGCTTTCTTCAAATAAGTGTGCAACATTTGCATTACTTGCGCTGTTTGTAGCTGAAGCTGTAGCTGGTAATCTGGTTATCCAAGGAATAGTGGTGGTGTATGTCTCACCGGTTACATGAGATAAGAACTCGATAGTGACATCGTTACTTTTTGGCACAAGAGAAACAGCATGGCCTTTACGGGTGATCGTGGTCAGCGCTCTGATGAATCCTGCGTCTTCGTTAGAACCATAGCCTACGTATAAGTTATCTTCTACAACCTGATGGATTGGTTTGCCATTATAAGAAATAACTTTGTCGCCAACTTCAGGCAGTCTGCTGTCTGTGACATAAGGAAGCAGGTTTTCGAATAAATTAGAGACGCGTACTTCAGAGTGACCTAAGACATCGAGTGTTTTGTCAAATTCAAAAGGTAAATATGACGCATAGCTTCGGACTGGCTGTGGATGAAGGTATACTAGGTGTAAGTCACGCTGTGCTTTAAATATTTTTGTAAGGCGAGCGTGTAACTGGTCTGTATTTAAAGTATCAAGCTCGTCAATGACTTTATAAATCTCAGAGACTGCATTTACGTGTCCTGTTGGAGAAATACCATAATAAATATCTTTGGCATACTGATGCACATAAAGGTCTTCCAAGAAGATCCTTGCTTGCTCAACAACAAGTTGTTTCTCTTGTTGTGTATATTCAGGAGATTTGATTTGATCTCTTACTTCAGATAGAAGTGCATAGTTGTTTGCAAACACTGAAGAGCTTAAAGCGAGAGCTAGTGTACTAGCCAAAATTGACCTTTTCATTAAAATATCCTTAATTTACTTTTAGTCACATATACAAACGTTAAATTATCAAATAAATAACGTTTGGTTATTTTTTTTAATTTTTTAATTGGTTGGCAAAGGTTTCTGGCGCGTTTTTACTGGATGGATGAAAATAACAGCTGGAATATGTTAATAATTAGAGGTTTTTCGCTGTGTATACAGAGTTATGGTGCATTTCGTATTAGACGTGATTAATTTGTCTATAGAGTTACGGTTTAAAGGCGAGGCCGTTGCAATAATAAACAGATATAAGTGATATTAGCCAGTACGAAATTTGTTCGTGCTGGCTTAAAAGTTATACGATTTTAAATGTGCCTTTCATAATTGCGAAGTGACCCGGGAAAGAACAAAAAAAGTTATAGTCTTTATTCTTGCTCATCCCCTTAGTTGAGAAAGTAATTGTTGTTGATTCACCACCACCAATCACGGGCGTGAATGCAAACACTCTAGCGTCATCAGGTTTTACATAGCTATTTTTCACGCCAGCTCTCATGCCGTCAGAAGCAACCGCTTTTACATTTTTCTTCTCTGTTAATACCCAGTTATGGCCCATCACAGTTGCAGGCAGTTTACCAGTATGTACCAGCGTTAATTTAACGTCTTTACATTTTTCTGGCACAGACAATGATTTGGCCGAAAATTGCATCATATCGTTTGATTCAATTGTTAGTTCGCAGTCGTTGGCTGAAGCTTGGAAAGCTGAAATGCAGAGCGCGGCAACGGCTAGTTTTTTAATGATTTTCATTGATGTTACTCCTTAATGGAAATTATTCTCATTATCTTAGAAAGTGGATGATGAGTAAATCCTAATTGTATAAATTACTTATATTTAGTTTGATCTTGGTTATTTATTTACTGATTGAGGGGTTCTTTTAATTAATTGCTTTATTCGAAAGCTAATCGCCTAATTTGCTCTCATGTTTGACCTAAGCGCTTTAATCAAACGTGTAACACTGTGACGCTTATTGTGTAAAAAAAAATTACCGCCATTGTTATTTTTTTTTAACTTTTCTGTTTGTATTAAATGCTCGTAGCATTTTTTAAGTTTCATTTAATTTTTTAAGGTTAAAAAGTGGTCAATTGCATATTTGTATTTATTGCTTTTTCACTTTTAATGAAATAAATATGAATTTTTGTAAATAAAAGGTTGAAAGCTGGGTTTTCATTGTGTAGGGTGTTTGCAAACAAGGTACACATTGCTTAGGCAACAGGAATCCACCGCATTGGATGCGGATAAAAATAATAATTAGGAAACAACATGAAAAAGACATTTAAATTAACATCGGTTGCGTTTGCAGTAGCAGCGCTTTCTGCAACGGTTGCTCAAGCACAAGAAACAAAACAGTACATCTTAAAGCAAAGTGATCTAAGTATCTTTGCACCAGAGACAAGCCGTTTTGCTAGAGCAAATATTGCAGAGAGTTTTCACGCTGAACCTGCAGCAGAGGTATTATCTGCAGATACAGATGGTACGGTTGTAACAATGGAGCTAACGCCGGAGCAAGTTGCGAAACTTAAAGCGTCTGGCCAATACGCGTACATTGAAGAAGATTTTGAGTATGTACCTTTTACACAAGACTTTGTAGGTGAAGCATCGCCTTATGGTCTGGCAGAAGTACAGGCAAATCTTCTACAAGATACAAATGCTGATTTATTTAAAGTGTGTGTTATTGATTCTGGTTATGACTTAGGTCATCCAGATTTACCACAAAATGCGACCGGTTTCACTGACCTCCCTGGCGGTTTAAATTGGTATCAGGACGGCTCTGGTCACGGTACACACGTTGCAGGCACAATCGTTGCAATTGATAATGGCTTTGGTGTAGTTGGTGTGTTACCGAATGATAAGGTCGGTATTCACAATGTTCGTGTTTTCGATAATGACGGTAAGCAAGGTTTAACATCACGTATTGCTCGTGGAGTTGATAATTGTGTTGAAAACGGCGCTAAAATCATCAACATGAGTTTAGGTGGTGGTAGTCCAAGCCAGTACTTCCAAGATCGTTTACAAGCAGCTTATGACAAAGGCGTATTAATCATTGCTGCAGCGGGTAATGATGGCAACGCAACGATGAGCTATCCGGCGAGCTACGACACAGTTATGTCAGTGGCAAATGTTGATGAAAACAGAGTAAAAAATCCATCGTCACAATATAATGCTCAAGTTGAAATCGCCGCACCAGGTACTGATGTACTTTCAACTGTACCAAGAAGCTCAGGGATCCTTGCAGGCATTACGGTTGGTACTAATTTTGTCAAAGCAGGTGGCATGACTCACTCTGTAGAAGGCACAGTGAGCGCTGAACTTGTTGATTGTGGTCAAGGCTTAACGGCGTGTGCTGCGACCCAAAGTATCTGTTTAATCGAGCGTGGTGGAGCATCGTTTAAAGTAAAAGCGGAAAATTGTGAAGCGGGTGGTGGTGTTGCAGCAATCATTTATAACAATGCTTCTGGTGAGTTTGGTGGCACGTTAGGTGATGCAAATCATGGCTTAACAATTCCAGTACTGTCATTGTCTCAAGAAGCTGGTACAGCATTGAAAACTTCAGTGGGTAGTACAGTAGAAGTAGAACTAAATGCAGTGCTTGATTATGGTCTTAAGACTGGTACTTCTATGGCAAGCCCGCATGTTGCAGGTGTTGCCGCATTGGTTTGGAGTCAGCACCCAAGTTGTACCAACGTCGATATTCGTAATGCGCTTAATGCGACTGCCATTGATTTGGGCACAGCGGGTCGTGATGACGAATATGGCTACGGTTTAGTTCAAGCGAAAGCTGCTTCAGACTACCTTACTGCAAATGGGTGTGGTGGTGCTGTAGATAACCAAGCACCTGTCGCAGATTTTACATTTAGCTGTAGCGCATTAGCATGTGATTTCAATGCAAGTTCAAGCCGTGATGCTGATGGTCAAATCGTAAGCTACGACTGGAATATTGGTGGTTTCAACACGACTGGTGCAACTGTTTCTCATGCGTTTGCAAATGCGGGTGCTTACCAAGTTTCTGTGACGGTAACTGATGATGCTGGTGCAACGCACAGTGTAACTAAGTCTGTAACAGTGACTGATGGTGCTAACAACACAGGGTGTACTGGTTTAACTGAGTGGAGTGCAACGAAGACTTATGTTGCAGGTGCTGAAGTGTCTTACCAAGGCAGCAAGTATCGTAGCAACTGGTGGAACAGAGACGCAAATCCAGCTCAAAACTCAAATGTTGGTAATGACTGGAAAGTGTGGACTGACCTAGGTGCGTGTAACTAATTCCTTAAAAACCTTGAGATTAAAGGTGCAAGGCGACAGGTAATGTCGCCTTTTTTAATGCTTGTAAAAATAAGTTCAGTCATCTTCATGATTGATATTATGGCTTCGTTTTAATTCTTCAATAATTGCGTTAGCAAGAGGAGAGGCCGAATTGTTTTTTGCGGTGATCAATGAAACCGGAATGGTATATGCATATTTTTTCGGTAATATGGCTTTTAAAATGCCTTTATCAACCCAGTAGCTGGCGTAATGCTCGGGTAAGTAACCAATAAATGCGCCAGATAAAATTAAATGTGCAATCCCCTCATCATGATAAGCAATGGCAGTGTTCATATAGTTCAAACCATCATTTCTTACCTCTTTATCTCGCATGTAGTTACTTGAGACAACTTCTGCACTTTTGAGCAGTTTATTGACCTGTGAAGGCTTGCAGTCAAATAAAGAATGATCTTTGGCACAATACAGAAAGTTTTTTTCATCATAAAGGGGAATATACTCTAGGCCTCGCAAATGATGTCGGCTAACGCCTAAACCCACGAGAGATCGCCCGTTAATCACAGAGGTTTCAACCTCTTTTGCTTCACATACATTGATATCAAATTGAATATTGTCGCTTTGTGTTTTGAGTGACGCGATGGCATTTGCGATTCCACAGCGGGGATCGCTTGCCATGGTATCAATTACCGCAATGGTTACCCGCCCAGATAGTTCATTTTTAGAACTGGCAACCGTCGTTGCAAATGCCTCACATTGCTGTAAAAGCTCAAGAGAAGCTTGGTATGTAATGCGGCCCGGCTCTGTGAGTTCAAAACCGCCTCGGCCGCGTTTGCACAGTTTTATCCCAAGCCTTACTTCTAAGTCCGACAAGTGCGAACTAATCGTAGAGCGGCCAATGTTTAAGCGAGATTCTGCGGCGGATAGGCCTCCAGATTCGACTATGGCCACAAAAATCCTCAATAGGCGTAGGTCAACATCATGAACTTGCACATTTTTTCTCCTAAAAGTAGCGAACTAACCGGCTAAAAAGTGGTTGGAATCCAGAACTGAGCTTATTTTAATGGAAAGTTTGCCGAGGTAACACCATTAAGTTTGATAAAATCGGAATGAATTACGATTATCTATAATTTATAAAACATCATTACAGCGTTAAAATTGCGCCATCAAGCACATAGTTGCTTAGGAAAAGCATATATTTAGGAGAATAAGATGACGTTTAGATATGGTGTAGATCGTCTGAACCTTGATATTGTAAACGGCATAGCCGATGGCAGTATTAAAGCAGAGCTTTGTCAGGAAGCATTAGATAAAATTAACAAAAGCCGTCAGCGAGTCGACAAGATGGCTGCGTCTGATAAAGCAGTGTATGGTATCAATACTGGTTTTGGTCCACTGTGCGACACGCAAGTTTCCCCTGAAGAGACCAAACTTCTGCAAAAGAACCTACTAATAACGCATGCCGTGGGTGTAGGTAACCCAATTGCGAAGCCAATCTCAAAGCTAATGCTTATCACTAAAGTACACGCACTTAGCCAAGGCTTTTCAGGCATTCGCCTTGAAGTGGTTGAGCGTATGCTTAAGTTTATTGAACTAGACATTATCCCAGTTGTGCCAGAGCAAGGCTCTGTAGGCGCATCAGGTGACCTTGCGCCGCTTTCTCACTTATTCTTACCTTTATTAGGTGAAGGCGAGTTCTGGGTAGGCGATGAGATCCAGCCAGCAGCTAAAGTACTCACAGATAACAATTTAGAAGCCATGGACCTTGATTCAAAAGAAGGGCTTGCGCTTATCAATGGTACGCAATTCATCTTATCTCATGCCATTACTGGTTTGACTAAAATGCGTTACTTATTAGACCTTGCTGATGTAGCCGGTGCGATGAGTATTGAAGGCATGCAGGGCAGTGAGCAGCCATTCCGTGAAGAGCTACATGCTATCCGTGCATTTGAAGGTAACATTGCAGTTGCAAAACGCATGCGCCGTTTATTCAAAGATTCACAGAATATGGCTGATCACGAAGAGTGTGATCGCGTTCAAGACCCATATTCACTTAGATGTATCCCGCAGGTGCACGGCGCATCGCGCAACGCATTTAACCACTTAAAAGAGCTTGCTGAGACAGAAATGAACTCAGTGACAGACAACCCAATTGTTATTAGTGAAGAAGAAGCCATCTCTGGTGGTAGCTTCCACGGCCAGCCTTTAGCAATGGTACTTGACTACGCGTCAATTGCAGCCGCTGAGCTTGGTAACATCTCTGATCGTCGTTGTTATTTATTACTTGAAGGCTTACACGGACTGCCTCGACTGCTCACCACATCAGGGGGTCTAAACTCAGGTATGATGATCCCTCAGTATACGACTGCGGCCTTGGTAACAGAAAATAAATCTCTGTGCTTCCCACCGTCTGCGGATAGTGTACCGACATCGATGGGTCAAGAAGACCACGTATCAATGGGCAGTATTTCAGGTCGTAAGTTCAACCAAATCTTGGGTAATCTTGAAAAGATTTTTGCAATTGAGTTGATGTATGCAGCGCAAGCGGTTGATTTTAGACGTCCGAATACATGTTCAGATATTATTGAACAGAATCATGCCTTGATCCGTACAAAGGTCGCGAAACTTGAAGAAGACAGACTGCTTAAGCCAGACATCGATGCCATGGTTGAGTTTGTTAAGTCACAAGCATTTACGGTTACAGTGAACTAAGGAAATCCGATATGAATTTTCAAGAACAAATAAAGCAGGGTATCCCTAGCGAATTGCCTGAAGCAAAGCCATATCCGGCAGGGGCAAACCGTGCGCCAAAGCGTAAAGATATTTTAAGCCCAGAAGAAAAGCAGCTAGCTGTAAGAAACGCACTGCGTTACTTCCCAAAAGCGTGGCATAAAGAACTTGCAGCTGAATTTGCGCAAGAATTAAAAGATTTTGGTCGTATTTATATGTACCGTTTTAAGCCTAATTATGAGCTTAAGGCGCGTTCGATTTCAGACTATCCAGCTAAATGCGAGCAAGCTGCGGCAATCATGTTGATGATTGACAATAACTTAGATCCGGCAGTTGCACAGCATCCAGAGGAGCTTATCACTTATGGTGGTAACGGTGCAGTATTCCAAAACTGGGCACAATATCTACTTGCAATGAAGTACCTGAGTGAAATGGAAGAAGACCAAACACTTCATATGTACTCAGGCCACCCGATGGGATTATTCCCGTCATCAAAAGATGCGCCACGCGTTGTCGTAACCAACGGTATGATGATCCCGAACTACTCTCAGCCAGATGATTGGGAAAAGTTCAATGCACTTGGTGTAACACAGTACGGCCAGATGACAGCAGGGTCTTTCATGTACATTGGTCCTCAGGGCATTGTACATGGTACAACCATCACAGTAATGAACGCTTTCCGTAAAGTACTTGAAAAGGGCGATAGTCCAAAAGGTAAGATCTTCTTAACCGCAGGTCTTGGCGGCATGAGCGGCGCGCAACCTAAAGCAGGTAATATCGCTAACTGTATTACTGTATGTGCAGAGGTAAACCCCAAAGCTGCGATTAAACGTCACGAGCAAGGTTGGGTGGATGAATTAGTCGACAATATGTCTGATTTGGTTGCACGTGTTAAAAAGGCACAAGCAGGCGAAGAGGTCGTATCTATTGCATTCATCGGTAACATCGTTGATGTGTGGGAGTCATTCCTTGCAGAAGATATTTTTGTCCACCTTGGTTCTGACCAAACATCCCTTCATAACCCGTGGTCAGGCGGCTACTACCCAGTTGGGATCAGTTACGAAGAGTCAAACCGCTTAATTCGTGAAGAGCCAGAGGTATTCAAAGAAAAAGTACAAGCGACACTTAAGCGCCACGCAGACGCTGTCAATAAGCATACAGCCAAAGGTACTTACTTCTTCGATTACGGTAACGCGTTCTTGCTTGAGTCTTCACGCGCTGGTGGTGATGTGATGGCTGCAAACGGTATTGACTTTAAATATCCGTCTTATGTTCAGGATATTTTAGGTCCAATGTGTTTTGACTATGGTTTTGGTCCATTCCGTTGGGTGTGTACATCAGGTAAACCTGAAGATTTAGACAAGACTGACGCAATTGCTGCAAAAGTGCTCGAAGAGATCATGGCTGAATCCCCAGAAGAAATCCAGCAGCAGATGCAAGATAACATTACTTGGATCAAAGACGCAAAAGAAAACAAGCTGGTTGTTGGTTCACAAGCTCGTATTCTTTACGCGGATGCAGAAGGCCGTATCAAGATTGCCAAAGCATTTAATGACGCTATTGAACGTGGTGAAATTGGTCCAGTTGTACTTGGTCGTGATCACCATGATGTATCTGGTACTGATTCGCCATTCCGTGAAACGTCTAACATTTATGATGGCAGCCGTTTTACAGCTGATATGGCGATCCACAATGTTATCGGTGATGGTTTCCGTGGCGCTACTTGGGTATCAATTCACAATGGCGGCGGTGTTGGCTGGGGTGAAGTTATCAATGGTGGCTTTGGTATGTTGTTAGATGGGTCAAGCGATGCTGAACGTCGACTAGAATCTATGCTGCTATTTGATGTCAACAATGGTATTGCACGTCGTAGCTGGGCACGTAACGAAGAAGCTAATTTTGCAATTAAACGTGAAATGGCCAGAACGCCGAAATTGAAAGTCACACTTTCGAACAACGTGGATGATGATATTTTAGATAATTTATCTCTATAACCGCATTTTAATATAGAGCTTAAGGCAATCTTAAGCTCTATTTTTTGCTCAAAAATTCCCCACCTAGACAAAATATACATTTCTATATCCTCAGCTACATCTTCTTCGATAACTTAGGCAGTTGCGAAAGCTCACTTATTGCTCAATTAAATCTCATCATTAAGTACTTAAACAAAAAATATTCTAGTGAGTTTTATCTAATAATAACGTACTGGTTTTGTAACGAAATGAGAAAACTTATTCCCATTTTATGCTGGTGTGTTAAATCCGCTCAAAATAAAGACATTATTTAATTAGTAAATTCAAAAAAATGGCATAATAACGAAATATAAATCCATGATTTTGATCAAAAAAGTATAAAATTTCACATTAATAAGGTTTTTAAGGATTAAAAAACCTGATATCGTGTCTGTGTTGAATGTAACTAACCAAAGGAAATTATTATGTTACTTAAACTAAGCAAAAAGAAAGTGAAAAACCTAAGCGCATCTAAAAAGTCATTAAATGGTCAGCAAACACCTCAAATAGGTGGTGGTAATGGTTTAGATACTTTAGGATGCCTGCCGACTGTTAAGTGCCCGGTTTCTTGGCAGTGTTATTCAGACGACTGCTAATGAAAAAACAAGCATAGCTTGTGTTTTAATATATCCTTAACCCTTGTCGTAGGTCTTAATTGACCTACTTTCAGACCTTAAAAAATATATCTCTTCAGAACATTAAAAATAGAAAACGAGTGTATACTCATCTATAGCCTTTTCCATACTACTCTCAAATTTGGTACTAAGTTAATGGCGCATGCCATTCAATTTAGCGATATGAGAGTGTTGAAGTAAAGTGTTTAAAATAGCCAATAAAATAAAGGAATGATTATGTCACAAAGTCAGATTAAAAATGTGGTGTTTGACATAGGGAATGTGATTGTGCGCTGGTCGCCACAGGAAATAATTAACCTGACATTCCCAGAATTAGACTCGTACGAACAATTGGCCCAGTCAGTGTTTGGTTCAGAAATTTGGTTAGACATTAATAAAGGCATTATCACTGAGCATGAGACACAATGTAGGTACCAACAAGAGCTTGGATTCAGTACACAAGATACTGAGCGACTTTTTTACTATATAAAACAAACGCAAATTCTACTATATCAATCTACAAAACTGATCCAGCGGGTCAAACAAGCTGGTTATGGTGTCTATGCGTTGACAGATAATGTCCATGAAACAGTTGAATTTTTGAAAACTACCTATGATTTCTGGGATTTATTTGATGGTGCTATCGTATCGGCTGAGCTGGGTACATTAAAGCCGCAACCTGAGATATATCATGCATTAATGGCGCGGTATGGGTTAATTGCACAAGAAACGGTATTCTTAGATGACATGCCTCACAATGTTGCTGGTGCAAAAGCGGTTGGCATGGCAGCAATTCAATTTGAAAGTGCACAGCAAGGTGAAATTGCACTTAAGTCCTTAGGTTTAGAATTTTAATTTAGATAAACGTTTAATTTTGTTTTAAGTGTTGTATAAGCATATGAGATGTGATTAAGGGATTGCATGATAATCAGAAAAATTGAAGACATGGATTGGGATTATATATTGGACATTCAGGAAAAATCTTACCAAGAGGTTGGCACCGAGGACTTAGCGGTATTAAAAAGTAAAAATGACGCCTCACCAGATTCGTGCTTTGTATGTGTATCAAACGATGGAGAAATATTTGGGTATGTGTTAGCTCATCCATGGTGTGGTGTTGCTCCTCCAAAATTATTTGAGTCTTTACCTTATATCGAAAATTGTGACCACTTGTATCTTCATGATATGGCCATAAGCCCCTATTCAAAAGGAAAGGGAGTGGGTCGGGCGTTAGCCTCAAAATTGATAGACGTGGCTAAAAATAAAGGCATGACTAAAATAAGCTTGGTAGCGGTGCAAGGCTCGGAAACCTTTTGGACCAGAGTTGGATTCAAAGAAGTAAAAGGTGTTGAAGTGTGCTCAAGTTATGGTGAACAAGCAATATTGATGGAAAAAGCATACATCACGAAATAAGGCGCAGTGACTGATGGTCACAAACGCCTTTTGTGTCATACTTTTGCTTTTATTTTCAAAGCCGCTCAAGAGTCAACACTAAGGGTTATACTCCGTTGATGGGCATGTATAATTGCTATCCACTGTATGATTTTCTGTAGCGTTACTGATTAAGTCACAATTGCCTGCTGTATCACAGCCCCTAACGCGGTATCTGTATAGACCATCTAATTGTTTAGAGAAGCTATAACTACCACTTTCTTGTACTTGTGCCACAGCGATCCATAAACTACTTTGATTTGGCAATCTTTGGTTGTTTATATTTTGTTCTAAAATATACTCATAATTGTCTAAAGAGTTTGATGTTGTCCAATTCAAGCTATAGTTTGTAGTATGATTACCTGGGGTAAGCGTTAGTGAGATAGATGCTGGTGGAATGTAGCTTATTTGGTTTGACCAGCTTGACCAATCACTACAATGAGTGTTTGTACAGGCTTTGACGCTATATGAGCGATTAACAATAGCCTCTTGTATGTCAGACCATGTTGTTGTGCCTCCGTAGTACAAATGTCCAACTTCGTGCCAATTAATCCCACCGTTATCACTAAAGCGAACTTTGTAATAACTCGCATGTGATACTTCAGCCCAGGAAAGTGACACTGAGCTGACGCTAGTAGAAGCCGTGGCTGACGTTGGTGCTGGTATAAATGTAACTGCTGATGAGCTAGGTGACCAATCGCTACATGCTTGGGCAATACAAGCTTTTATAGCGTAAATACGGTTGACGATAGACTCATTTAAATTTGACCAAGTAACTGAGCTGCCACTGAGAGAGGTAGCTGAGCTGTGCCATGTCGCACCATTGTTATCGGAATAACGCAATTGATAGCTGGTGGCATTAGCCACTGTGCTCCAAGCTAGAGTGATTGAATTACCTGAGACTGACGCAGAAGCCGATGAAGGCCTTGGTACATAAGAGATAACATTTGAAGCATTTGACCAGCTAGAACAACTCACTTGGTTGCAAGCTTTGGTGCTATAAGAACGATTCAAAATGGCACTGTTTATATTTTGCCAAGTTTTTGAGGTGCTGGAGTACGATGAGGCTGTCTCAAACCAAGAGCTTCCACCGTTATCACTGAACCTGAGTTTATAATAGGTTGCGCCTGATACAGTTCCCCAAGAAACAGAAACTGAGTTACCACTGGTTGATGCTAAAGTATAGGATGGTGGGCTGAGTGTGGCATCTGGGTATGTGATAGACCCTGAAGCGCTAGACCACCCACCACAACCTGAGTTATTGCATGCACGCATACTGTAGGAGCGACGGTTAATCGTGCCTGTCACGTTGTGCCAAGTTTTAGAGTTACCATAATATATACCACCGGATACAACCCAGCTGCCACCGCCATCTTGAAACCTTAATCTATAGTAGTTAGCATTAGGAACTGCCCCCCAAGACAGGGAGATTGATGTGCCATTAACAGAAGCTGAAGTATAAGCCGGCGTTCCTAAACTCGCGTGTGAATAATAACTGGATAACACTAATAAACTGTAAAGATAAAACTTAACTATATTATATTTAAACATTTTTCCATTTCCTTGATCGGTATAAAGATATATTTATTTTTATTTATATAAATTTAACTTTATTTTCTATCGGTGGTGGATTGAATAACTTTCCATCCTGTATGTCCTCAAAAATATAATCTGAAGTATTCATTTGTATATATTGTGGATTGGTTGAGTTTTCTAAATTCGGTTTAAATATAATGGAGGTGTTATTATCGATTGGGAGAGATTGACCATCTTCTTGGCATGAACCACTTAAATTGATGGCGGATGCACAGTCTTCGTAGCCATTTTTAAATGTTGTACTTAAGTGAAGGGTGGTATTATGAAGTTCAAAATTTTGCACGCAAGTATTATAGCCGCTGTGAGTTAAAGCAACATGCCAGTGGCCACCAGTAATCGTCACTCGTTTAGTTCTAGCACTTAAAATTCTACCGTACATAGTACAATCTATTAATTTGAGGTGATTTATCCAAGCATTTCTTGGATCTCCAGTATTTTGATGGGAGATAATATCACTGGTTTCTTCGCTAAACTTACATTTATTAAAAGTGATAGTACCAAAAAAGTCTTTGTTTACATCATTGCCGCCAGATTGTGAACTCATACCAAAGGTGCCATTAATATGGCAGTTAATAAACTCTAATTGGTCAACCTTATGATCACTGTGAGACCAGCAATTAATGTCTCTATTTAACTTGCCAAACCCGCTTACATTTGCTCCGTGTGCTGTTCCAAGCTTGTATGCACAATCACCTTTTTTAATAACCTGCTTTGAAACGATTCGAGGAGAAAGCTCACAGTTTTCAAAGGTTGTATTAATCGCACTAGTGATTAATATGTTGCCTTTATAGGGCGCTAGGTACATTGGGTGACCATCTTTGTCATAACCCGTTCTAACAATCGACATAGGCCAGAGATCTAAATGTAATGTAGTGGTTAAGTCATGGTTGCTGGTACCGTTTAAGCATTTTTCCCATTTTTCATCATTTGGTCCAAATGCACGAAATACCGAGTTGTAAATTTTAATGTCTTTGGCAACTTCAATGTGCAGCGGTGTATCGCATTGTGTGGCTTGAATACGGTTAAAGGTGATCCCCTCAACACGACGGCCTGCCAACTCGTTAGATATTACTAAACCGATATTGCAATTGAGTATGAAGACATCTGATATTTCTGTAGGCTTTGCTGCTGTGTCTTTATTCCCTCTTATGTAAAATGCCCACAAGCAGCAGTTAATAAATGATACTCTTTTAATATCATTACCGGAGCAAAAAACAGTGTTAAATTGGTGACTTGAATCTTCACTTGCACCAAGCTCGCCATAAAGCCAGCCATGAAACCCTCCGTTTATTCTTATATCATAAAATTTTGAGTTCTTAACCGCCCTTGTAATAAAGGGAGTAGGGGGAAAATATCGGGTGACGCCATTGTCGCTCAAAATACCTTTTTGGCGCTCTGGGACTTTACGTGTTGAGAAAGTGATATTCTCAACACGTATATCAGTTAACGCAACGGGTTGTGAGTTGGCAATAACATCCGGACAGATATACATTGCGCATTCGTGCTGTCGGTTTTTATTTACAGGTCTTTCAAGGTATATTTCACTGTCAGGCCCTTCACCGCGCAGTTTAAAGCCACTTTTATTTACGATGAGTGTATCGGTAATGATGTGTCTTCTATTTTCTAATACCAGAGTCTTATTTTGCGCAATTGCATCATTGATAGCATTTTGAATTGCGATGGTTTCATCACTTCCTTGTACGTGAGGGTTGTCTATTCTAATTATTTCTTCAGCAGTAATTGTACTATTGCTGAATACCATACTGGTAGATGATATAGTTGTTAGCCCAATTGTGCCTAAGCAAGACTTCTTTATAAAAGTACGCCTGTCAACCTCAGTTCTTTTTAAATGGCAGGTTGGTGTTTCTTTATTTTTCACTCTATATTTTCCTTAAGTTATATTTATATAATCCAATTTTTATAATGCTAATAAAGGTGCATTTTTATATTGGTCTGTTTGATTAAACCTAGGTAGTAATGCTCAATTACTGCACTAATCAGTTGGGGTGATTTGGATGCGGACATAAGTAGCGAGATTTACATTATTAATCAGGCTATTTTATCTTTGCATTCATCAATGAGTTCACTTTCGCAGACATCTACCACATCAAGCTCTTTAGAATTTATTGTTGGGTTTAAGAGCAAAAATAGCGACTCGTATCTCAAGCTGATTGTCTTTCTAGTATGTTTTTTAATCGTAACTCAATGTGAATAAAAGTTAAACAGATTGTTTTTTAAATGGTGGGTAATGAGTTTTCTATCTCATGTGTGAATATCGAATGCATCCATTTCAAATGGATACTCATCTTCAGATTTTTGATGGATGAAAAGTGGCAGTTTCAATATCATGGTGGTAGGGTGGTTGACCTTATTGAGGAAAAAATACATTGATTAGTGTGATTGACTTATAACAGATTGTATACAGTGAAATTGATCCCAAGCTTTGCTGTGAATTCATCGGTACAAAACGCACATATTCTACAATGAATTTTGTTATCTTTGTCACTCGTTGCAATATTTACTATTTAGTTAGCGCAACGAAGTATTGTTCTAGTGGGTGGATAGGTCTCCCTACTTATGCAATCTAAAAGCTTGGTTATAATGGGTTAAAAGGTATTCTCTTATTCTACTTAGTAAAATATATTGACTATGGATATTGCAGATTTTCGAAGTGTGTGTTTTATAAAAAATTGATTATCAACAAATTGTCTATTAGTCAAAGAGTAGGTTGATTGCATCCATTGTGATAATTTTTAGTGGAGTATTATTTGAGTAAACAGGTTTATAAAGTTTCATGAAAGTACTGGACAGTCGCGAACCAATTGCAGTGCAGTTTGTACTTGGTACAGCCATTATTTTTGTGTTCTCATTGTGGGGAGTTGGCTTTCAATTTATCAAAGGAGAGGCGTTAAAAACACTTGAATATAACTTTGACGCTTGGCAAAGCAATGCACCATTTAGTTATACCTATCAAGTAGAAAGTGGATGCATGCTTACCTTTTCATCTCGCGTTTTGGTTGTTGATGGCGTGGCATTTTTTGAACATAGTAGTGGGCATACTTTTGAGATAACGATTGAAAAAATGTTTAAAAAAGCAGAAAAGGCGATAACTCAAGCTGCAAGTATAAAATTAGATTATCACCCGGTATATTTATTCCCAACAGATATAGATGTTGATTGGAATAAAGATATTGACGACGATGAGTGCTTCTATCGTATTATAAATTTTGAGGTTATCGAATAAATAAATAATTTATTCTTGCGATCGGGCTTTGTAAATTTTAGTTAAGTACTGATATAGGTTGTACAAAACGCTATCGACATTGGGCGATAACTAATCGCATTACAATTATCTTGATTATCTTGATTAGCTTGAATTTCAATATTTAAACGTCTGATAAAGCCTCATATTTAAGGAAATGGCAGTGGTTCTATGAAATATTTTAGAAAATTAGTTGAGCACTATATTCCTGTCAATGATGATGAGTGGGCAAAGGTGTGTGGAATATTTGATATAAAGTATATTAAAAAAGGCACAACGGTTCATCATGCAGGCGAAGTGTTTAATGAAATATGGTTTATTAAAAGTGGTCTAGCCCGGTCATATCTGAGTGATTTGAACGGCAAAGATCATACATGGCAACTTTATTTTCGTGGAAAAAGTAAGCATGGATTAAACCATTTTATGGATGATAGTGTGAGCTTTTATGAAAAAGCCGGGTCTATGCTGAGTTTTGAAGTTATCGAAGATTCTATTTTTTATGTTACGTCTCTGGATGCACTTGATAAGTTTATCTCTCAAGATGAAAAGTGGGGGCTGTTAGCGAGAATTTGGATACATAACACTTATTACTCTGCAACATACAAACGTGTGCTTTCACTCATGTCAGAAAGCGCAGCTCAAAGGTATGAGCGTTTACTTGACGAGTACCCTTACATATTTAAGCAAGTAAAGTCATATCATATTGCTTCTTACCTCGGAATTGCCCCCCAGACTCTAAGTAAATTAAAAAATGAATCTAGGTGAATGAATTCTGGTATTTCGTTATCTACCATGTGTTTTTTTATGGAGATTAACAATGAATGCTTTTCAAAAATCAAACACACAACGTGAACAATGTCATAGGTTATACATCAGCAACCGCTTGAATGTCGTTAGCCCCACTGAAATTTATGAAATATCAGCAAGGGGCACATCATGCTAGAACTTACGCAGATTGGTGCACAGCTCATCTTTATAGGAATAGTCTTGTTTCTTGCAGGTTTAATACAGGGAGCATTGATACCTAAAGTCAAAAATTCGCGGATGGCACTTTCAGGCCATTTGACTGCTGTGCAATGCGCCATGGCTTTAGCGATCCTAGGCGTGATGTGGTCATTGGTTGAGCTACCTGCATTGGTAGCCAAATTTGCAGCTTATGGATGTGCATTTGGTTTCGTATTTATTTGGCTTGGTATAACGGTTGCATCTGTGACAGGTGCAAGCAAGGCGCTTCCAATTGCTGGCGCTGGATACTCGGCAAACGTAACGAGCGAGTTGACGGTTAAGATTATGGTTAGATTTGGGTCATTGCTGTCACTTATTGCCTGTACTTTGTTGGTGTTTGGTTTGGTGCCTATCTTTTTGCAGTCATTATAGCAGAACAGCTTCCAACTCTTGGGCCCAGGTACTAGTGCATAAGTAATTCCTCAAGGGTCGTCGTAGTGAGGTTCAATAGGAACGGTTCAGATTTACGACTACAAGTATGTATTACTTTTTGGTTGTGTATTTTGTGTTTTCTTGAGCTTGTAGTGCTACGGAACTTAATGCTCAGCGCGCGGTCTGAACCAATATTCTTAAACTCAGTGATGATTTTAATTGGCTTGAAATAAAGGCAAACAGCTGTTCAAAAGTGTCTGCGTTGTAAAGCTCATAAGTTGTTTATTTGAAGGTGATGTGAGTTAGAAAGGGAAGTTGTATGAAAATGTTCAAATTTACAGTTGTAATTTTATTGTTCACCTCCACTTGTACTATTTTCTTTTATAATAAAGCAGCGTTGGCATGTGAAGTTGTAGCGCTCACTGGTTTCGAACAAATTCAATCAGACATTTTTGTCGATGACTCTTTAAATAAAGCTGAGAGAACACAGCTTTTGACCTTGATACAAAAAGCCAATAGCAGAGTTGATGAGGCGTTTGGTAAAATGAGTGTCTCACCTAGATATATCGTATCTAAAAGCGCTAAATATAGGTCGTTAGGTTTTAATCCAACTGGCATGGCACGTAGCGCATTATCAAAGGAATGTGTTTTTATTGGCCCTAAAGGAATTAATATAGATGTAATTGCACATGAGACCGCGCATGCAGAAGTATTTCACAGAGCGAGCTTCTTGACAAAACATTTTAAATTGAAGCCATGGCTGCTTGAGGGATCAGGCACATATGTGGACTTCAGATCCCCTTTACTTCTAGAGAATATAAATATTGATAACGCTGAAGTAGCAAAAGTGATGGGGTTATCAGATTTTTCATCTTCAGATATTCGCGCTTATCAGGCGTCAAGAGTTGCATTCGAGCGCGTCAACCCAAAAAAGCTTTATGAGGGCATTCATAGGTTAAATTCAGGAGAAAGCTTTGACGCTGTGTTCGGCCAGTAAAGCAAGTAGATAAAACTCAAATTAAAGTGCCTAACCGAGTTTTAAAGCGCCTAGGTTGAAAAGGGATAGGCAATGTACTTGTTCAGAGCGTGCACTTCATCTAATACAAGCTGAATGACAAGATAGATAAAGCCAATATAAAGGCGTTTTGTGACCATGTTAAAAAAGGAAAAAATAATGAAATTTAAGGATAAGATTATTTTAGGAGGCTGTTTAGTTATTTTGTCTCCATTGGTATGTGCTGACATCAGCTATGTTGATAGAGCGACAACTTTGAATGAGCTCAACAAGCGTATTAAGCAGCAATATGTTGAAGTAAACAAGCTAGATGAAATTTCAAATGCACTTGCAAACTTAAAGTCGAGTCTTGCGTTTACTGATAGCCAGTCACAAGAGCAGTTTGCTTCGTTACTGACTACAGAATTGCAAAAATTTGATAAGCACTTTAGTGTGCAGTGGCGAAACCCAAATGAAAAGCACACTCATAGTGCCGTGCGTGAGTCTTGGTTTGCTAAGTTAAGTCGCAAGAACTCGGGGTTTAATCGGGTAGAAATACTTGACGGTAACGTTGGCTATGTAGATTTTTGGGGATTTGATGCATTATCAAAAGATTCAAAAAAAATCGTAGCAGGCGTAATGGGGTTTGTCTCCAGCGCAGACGCACTGATCTTAGACCTTCGAAAAAACGGTGGTGGGAGCGCAGAAATGGTGCAGCTGATCAGCAGCTATTTTTTAAAGCCGAATACTCACTTAAATAGCATGTATTGGCGCACGACCGACTCTACTCGTGAGTTCTATACCTTTAATAACATAGCTGGCCCAATTAATTTAACTACTCCGATATATATACTCACTAGCAGCGATACATTTTCAGCAGCAGAGGAGTTTGCTTATAACCTCAAGCACCTTAATCGAGCTACTCTAGTGGGAGAAACAACAAAAGGAGGCGCAAATCCTTGGCAGTTTTATGAAATAGGGCATGGTTTTAGGGCGGGTATACCGATAGCAAAGTCAATTAATCCGATAACAAAAACCAATTGGGAAGCGGTTGGCGTTAAGCCACATATTGAAGCGTCTAGTGATAATGCCTTTGATGTGGCTTATCAAAGCGCCCTTAAAAAAATTAAGAACGCTGCTTCTAATGAGCATCAAATAAAGGAAATTAATGACAAACTTACAGAGTTGTCGCTTGACTAACAGCCCCTCGCAGATTAAAAAAGCAGCGCACAATCGTGAAGTACTTTAAAACCCCCGAGTTACTTCACGAAGTACTTGGAGAGAAGCAATCAATATTGCAGGTTAGTTGCATCATCATTTAATTGATGTTTGAATTTATCTTGAAGTACATTCAACCGCAGAGGTTATTCGTTTACTAAGCATAGATTGACTTACGTGTTGGCGTTATCTCAAGCTTAATACGGCGTTTATTGCACTATGAAATATCGGGTTAGATTAAAGTTAAAAACAAAAATAAAGCTTGCAGTTTTGGCCGCTTTTTTAATTACATTTGTGAGTGTATTATTTTGGTCGTTGGTTCACTCTGAATTATTTCAAAAACAAGATTTAATTACATATCGTCAATTTTCATACATAAAACCGTTTAGTTATGGGCTCAGAGGTAGTCGATCGGGTGCGATTAAAGTCGTTACTATTAAGCCACTTACGAGCGCCTATGTAGAACTTGTCATTCAGTATAAGCCAAATGAGAAAGGAGAATATTGTATCGGTAAGCGATTTAAAAATGGCCGTTTTGATGGTTATTCAATGGCACATACTAAAAAGTGCCTGTAGTAAACGAATAAGTATGGTGAAAGCTAGATTTGCGCTGTACTGACCTGTTTTTCATTTAGATACTAAGTGTGACAGTATTGCTGCAACAACATTTAATGCATATTGATACGATGCTGTAAGCTCAGAGAGGTCTAACTTAAGGTAAATCGGGTTTACCAAGTGGTGAACTAAAAATCAGTTATCCAATTCATAGCACATTTTATTTTGCCATAAGGAGTAGGCATGCAGAAAAATCTAATAGTTGTAGGGGCTAGTCGTGGCATTGGCTTGGCTGTTGCGCAATTCTATCACGCAAAAGGAGATTACGTTTTTTCTGTCTCTCGAACGCCATCAACAATTGGTAAGTGGATCGAAGCGGACATTTCCAAGAACGATGGTATTCAAAAAGTATTGCATGAAACATCAGAACACACCATTGATGCATTACTTTATATGGGTGGGGTTTGGGAAAAACATGCATTTACTGAGCATTACGATTTTGAGACAAGCCCATATTCTGAGACTAAAAATATCATCGATATTAATCAAATTGCACCGATTGAACTTGTCAAAGGCCTGTTGCCAAACCTCAGGAAGTCCAAAAATCCAAGAGCAATATTCATAGGGGCTACGTCAGGGCTAGAGCTTTCTACTACCTCTGAGGTTGCTTACTCTGCGTCTAAGTTTGGGCTAAGAGGGGCAGTACATGCCCTTCGAATTGGCTGCAAAAATCAAGGTATCGGGTTCACAACCATCAATCCGGGGCTTGTGGGCACGGATGAAGTTTTAGAAGATATTAGCTTAAATGCGCAGTCGGACCTTATTCCTATCCCAATAGAGGATGTTGTTAGGACTGTAGAGTTTGTTCTTCAATCGAGTAGAAACACAGCGATAGGTGACATCACATTGACTCAAAAATTTACTGGTTAACTTTTATCCAAGATAGGGTGGTGATAAATGCAAGGTTTTAATGCCTGTTTGGTACTTCGTTGTTGAAAAACACTGTCACTGTCTATGGGATTCTATCGTTCTAATAGCTGAGGTAAAATACATTACCTCAGCAGAGGAGGTTCTAGGTTTTTTTGATAAGGGTTATTAAAAAAACAGCACCAACTAAGCCTTATCTAACGCTTGTGAGACATCGTTAATAATATCGTCAATATGTTCTATACCCACTGAAATCCGAACCAGATCTTCACTTACGCCAGCAGATGCGAGCTCTGTTTTATTTAGTTGTCTATGTGTTGTTGATGCTGGGTGGCAGGCCAATGATTTGGCATCACCAATATTGACTAAACGCAGGATCATATTTAACGCGTCAATAAACCTTGTACATGCATCAATGCCTCCGGTAATGCCAAAGCTTAAAATACCGGATGCTCTGCCATGTGTGATTTTATGGCAATTATCGTAGTCGGGGCTGCCTGCAAGTGCAGCATAATTTACCCACTCCACTTTAGGGTGCTGTTTTAAAAACTCAGCCAGCTTTTCTGCGTTATCACAGTGACGGTCCATTCTCAGTCCAAGCGTTTCGAGACCTTGTAATATCTGAAAAGCATTCATTGGAGATAAGGCCGCACCGGTATTTCGAAGTGGTGCTACTCGACAGCGTCCGATGTAAGCTGCTTCGCCAAAAGCTTCGGTGTAAACAACCCCGTGATATGAAGGGTCAGGTTGATTTAACACGGCAAATCGGTCTTTATTTGCCATCCAGTCAAATTTACCAGAGTCGACAATGATACCACCGATTGATGTGCCATGGCCTCCAATATACTTGGTCAATGAGTGGACGACTATATCAGCACCTAGCTCAAGTGGGCGGCATAAATAGGGCGTTGCAACCGTATTATCTACAATGACAGGGACGCCATATTTATGCGCTATGTCTGCTATTCGAGTAATATCGACAATATTGCCAGCAGGATTACCAATCGACTCACAAAATATTGCCTTGGTGTTATTATCAATTGCGGCCTCAAACCCTGCAAAATCGTCATAAGAAACCATTTTGACTTCTACACCTTGTCTTGGTAGTGAGTGCGCAAATAAGTTATAGGTGCCCCCGTAGAGCTGACTTGTACTGACAATATTGTCGCCCACTTCAGTAAGGCATTGAATGGCGTACGTAATTGCCGCCATACCTGATGAAACTGCAAGTGCACCGATCCCACCTTCCATTGCTGCGACCCGTTTCTCAAGCACATCATTGGTTGGGTTCATGATGCGTGTATAAATATTCCCTGGAACCGCAAGGTTAAACAGATCAGCACCATGCTCTGTATTGTCAAAAGTATATGAGGTTGTTTGATATATGGGGACGGCTGCGGATTTGGTTGTTTGTTCTGAAGTATACCCTTCGTGTAATGCAATAGATTCTAATTTCACAGAGTTCTCCTTAATACAGTGTCATTAAAGTAATAGCCTGTACGAATACACAAACACAAAGTGGGTCAAATGAGAAGTCGCATTAGGCTTATAAATTTAATAAAAATTAGACTTCAACATAGCATACTTTCTTTCCGTTGAAAGAAACAATGTGGTGTAAGAAAAGTGGAGGGTAAACTGTATGTATTTTAAAACTGTGCTACCAAGAGCTGCTCTGGTATTTTTTGGGTTTGCATAGCAGTGAGGCTATGCGATTGCCGTAGTTTGCAACTGCACGAAGTGCTTATAGTGTTGCTTTGAATTTGAAGCAGAGATCAATTTTTAAGTGTTTTTTGGGACTGCTTTAGACAGGAATCACATTGTTTTTATTTCACGATTTAATATGTTCTCTGAATTAATGATGAGTAATGTCCAGATAATTGAGTATGTCTCTTAAATACTGAGTGGCTAATGAATAATTGTTTATAGTATAGGGGTTATATAATGTGTATATTAAAATTTATATGAAATTTCGTTAGGTTTTTATTATTTCTACCGATAGAAATAAGAGTGGATTGGTTGTAAGGATAATGACATGAAAATAGATGCCAATGCAGGAGTTCTTCTGCATGCAAACAAATCGACTGCAGATCAAATCAAAAATGTGATTTCAGAGAGCAAAAACGTACAGCATGTGGATTCTACCTCATCTCCTTTACACTCCCAGCCTGCGCGCCCTGCAGAAGAAATGCGTGCCAAGTCAGATAATGGAAAGCTAGAGACCATCATGTATACAAAAAGTGGCAGACTTGATTTACCTGCACGGTATGAGCAACATAGAGAACTGATAGAACGGGTTGCAAACTCTACGAGTAAGTTATACTTGCATGATACCCCCGAGGCTGCCAATAGAATGGCCGAGCAGTACAAAAGTATTTCTTCTACCATATATGAATTGGCACCTGAACTTAAAAACAAAAGTTGGGGCTTCTCGATTGATACTGCTGGACAGTTAGTTGCAACAGGTCATTTGAATCAAAAACAAAAGCGGATAATTGAAGATAGTTTGAATAGTAATACTAAATTGGTTGAGGCAGCGCAGGACTTTAAAGCGCACTTTATCAAGGGGATTGAAATTGAACGAGGCAGCGCTGGTACTAGTCAGTACTGGGGGAAATATGATGTCAACAATGATAATTTTGCCGATATATTTAATTTTAAAGAAATGCTAGATTATAGCCTTAACAGTGCTGAGGAGGTAAAGTTCTCGGGATATGCCTTGAATAAATGGGACTGGACTATGAATGTGTCTGATCAACTCAAAGAAAAAGCCGAGCTTTTTTCATAAATTCTCATTTTATTTATATAAAGTTGACTTTATCTACTCATAAAACACACAACAATTCATGACGGCCTATTAATTATTACTCCAAATTTATTGATTTGTTTGTCAATATTTTTCAATGGTTTAGGTTTTCCAATCTTAAGGTGAAGCTTAGTTTTTGATGATGCTTTATTTTCTCTTTTATTTAATGGTAAATAGTACTAAAGGGGGTAAAGTGAATTGTCAATTTTTTATAGTTGTGTTATTTAAATGGTGCTTTTACTGGTTTTTATTTTATTTTTATATGGTTTTTAAATTGTTTGTTATTAAATTTATTATATAGATTGTAAACCCCAGCCACGTATCCATATTGGCTGAGGCTATTTTATCTAAGCTTACGTGTCTAATTCGACATAGACTACTTTTGTAGCTTTCGGTCCACACCCGTTACTATTACAAGGTGTAATAGTAACTTGATAGGAGCCTTGTGGGACAGAGCGGGTGTAAAAGCGCGCATATCCACCACCATATTCACTGTAAGGATAAAATACACTGCCGGTATAGTTTATCCCTTGCCCGTTGACTTGGAAGCGATATTCTGTGGCGCGGGCAACTTTTCTAAACTCAAACTCAGCGTCACCAAGGTATTCCGTGAAGGCGAGAGATTCTATATAAGGCGACTCAGTTGGCTTATTTCCTTCAGCAACTATGTGATGGTGTGTAAGCGTAACGGGTTCACTACAACCACGTTCATTACAAGCCTCTACCTCGTATTGATAAGTACCAGTTGAAAGATTTTGCTTGAGCGACTCTCCTCCAAGATCTCCAAGGCTTACACCATTGCGGCTGATTTTTACATATTGTACTTGTATTTGCTTATTCCAGCGAAGATAAAACTCCTTGTCTCCGGGAGTTGAATCGTCTATGTAAAGTTCTGGCTCTTGTGCTTTTTGTAAAACTGAGTATGTTTTCGCTCCGGATTCATTGGAGCACATGGTATTATTCCAACAGGCTTGTACGGTATACCGATAGCGGTAACCATTTCTTTTTTCGGTTGTAGAATCACCGAAATAGATCTCAAAGGCATCTCTCCAGTACGCGTTAGCGTCAACCCGATACGTATTAAACTCCCCAGTATCTAACTGACCATTTTGATTAATATCGATGAATTCCTCTGATGTTTCATTAACTCTGAAATAATCAGGGTAATCGTGTACTTGATACCACACTACTGAATATCTGAGGCTGGCTTTGTCTGTGTGGTCTGGCCCTAGTATCGTGGGTGTTTGTGATCGGTTTCGGGCATAGACTTGTCTTAACGAACGTAAATCTCCTTGTGATAGCCTTGTGTTACCGGTATCTTCAAACGCTTCCCCTGTGCTAGTGTTTTTATACATAAAAGTTTTGCCAACTTCTCCGGTTTCACACCCAGTTCGGCTATAGTTTCTGTAATGCATAATCGATTCGTGATCATAGGGCAGGGTGCGCGCTACATAAATTGAGGTTGAATATGCTCCTTGCAGGCCACAGGGGATGAATTCCTCATTGACAGTCATGGAGTAATAATGTCCATCTCGTTGATGGTAATCGCGATCCGTTCGTTGATGTTCATGGCGAAAACCTAGAACATGCATTAATTCATGCGTTGCAGTACTCACCCCACAATAGCTTGGGATCCAGGTTTTACGAACTCCGCCGTTGCCATAGCCGACTTGGGCGTGACAGACTCTATATTTTTCTGCTTCAGCGTTATATGCATTGCCATAAATGGCCAAATAATTAGTGTGGCTGGATGTCTTTCGGATAAAGTTTACGCCAGAAGCACGCTCAAGGTTCTCCATCGCTTTTAAGATGTTTTTTTCGTGTTGGCTGCCATTGACTATATTGACCAGCTGATATGGTACAGTTCCTCTAGGCCACGCGACAGCACTATCTAAACCCGAGGTTTTGATGGTACGTAGGTTTGTATGTCTCGCCGACTCGTCGAATACCATATCGCCTTCAACATAATATTCAGTCTGAGCGTTAAAATTATGGTCAATGGGTTGATGTTCATTTTGCGATGATATTGTTGCATTTGTGAATACGGGTACACTTAGAAACCCGAGAAGTAAAAGTTTTAGTTTTTTCATTTTATTTGTCACTTATATAATGATTCTTTAAATAAACGTGAATAGATCAAATTTAAATAATATTTTAAATGGTCTCCTTTCTTTAGTGACTCGTGTTAGATCATATTTTCTATTTGTTAAGTTTTTTTGTGCTTGAGTGTGGGAAGGTTGTTATTTTGGGTTTTTCGATGATTTTATGATGTTTTTAATATTTATAACTTTAGCCAGTTGTTTGATAAAGAGTTAGCTTTTAGTCTTTTTTTACTATTAAGATATTGAAATTGAACAGTGTTGCTTATCTTGTTATTTATTTTAATTATAATTTCAATAGTTTGAGTGTATGGCTGGAATGTGTAATGCTAATTGCTGTTTGTATTTATTTTCATTGAATTGTGTGAATTTAATATTTGCTGGTTGAGTTTTTTATTCCTGGTCCCAATGTAATTAGATTGTGGAACGTGTGGGTGTTTGAGAAGTTGTGAAGAATATTACTCATTCTAAATAAAATTAAAATATTGTCTTATGCGGTATCAGCTAGCCCTTTACTGTGCTGGTGGCTTTTAATTAATAAACATTGCAAGTATTGGGGTATGTTTGAACTTGTTTTACAATTGTGGATGTTTGTAATACCCGTACTGACTTTTATTATGCCTAAGCAGACGTATTTTCCTGCAAGAACACTTTCTATTTTAGCACTACCGCTTCACCTCCATTTGATTATGATCTATGGCTTTGTGCGTTGCTTTCATTAGCGCAGGCTTAGTTTTGCAGCTTGATAGGGTTATGGAGTTCAATTGGTAGCAATTGCAAGAATCAACTATGAGTATGCTGACTAAGGTAAGGGTATATTTTAATCGTATAGCTTAAAATAGCGTCATTGACACATAGTCAATGACGCCAAGCTTATCTTTTTAGATTAAAATCGATATTTTAAGTTAGCAGTTACAGTGCGGCGCTGGCCATAGAAGCAGTCACCGCGATATAAGCAGCTGGTAATGACCGTCTTGTCTGTTAAATTGTCAATGTTTAAGCTTAACTCGTAGTCATTAAACTGATAGCCGATCATCATATCATAAAGGGTAAAGCTGTCAGTTGTTAAGGCCTTATGATAGTCAACCCCGCCAATCGATACAGAACGGCTACCGTCAAATGTTTTACCAACATATCGAATACCAGCACCAAACTTCAGGCCTTCAACTAAATTATCGGCACGATAAGTTGCCCATACCGATGCCAAATGTTCAGGCGTTGCAGATAGTGCCACATCGTCAGTACCTGTCGTTAAGACTGCGCCAGCCATGATTTGTTGTTGCATAGCAGGGTCTTGAACTTGCTGTGCTAATAGTGAAGCTTGCGCGAATATTTCTTCAGATGACAGCGGTGTAGTGTCTATTTTTGAGTCGGTATAAGCATAAGAAGCATATACATCAAGGTTTTCCCACTCTAATTGAGCTTCTAATTCAAAACCGTCTACCGATACTTCACCATCTTGTACGTGCTCAAGAGGAGAGATTTCTCTCACGTGGTTTTTGTCTGTGATGTGGAAAACGCTGGCTGTGATCAAGTGCTCTGTACCTGCTGGTTGGTATTTAACACCGTATTCAATTTGCTCACCTTCTTTAGGCTTATAGCTTCCACCTTGTGGTTTTGAGCCATAAAGTGGCTGGAACGATTCAGAGTAACTTACATAGGGAGATAAGCCATTTTCGAATTGATACAGCGCACCAATTCTGCCGGTTAAAGCACTTTGTGACTTTGACACTTGAGTGAGGGTCGCGTTGTTACCTGCCGTTTCCCATGTTTTTTGTTCAATATCGTCATGACGAAGTGCTGTATTTAAAACAAAGTTCTTGTATTCAAACGTTGCCTGCACATATCCACCAAGCTGACTATCAGTTTGCTCCGGTGCGATGTTTGTGATTTCGGTCGGTAACGGATCGTGTAGTCCATATACTGGGTTATAAAGATCGAGTGGAGACGATACCCCCCCACGTAGACGGCTTGTGCGAGTTTCAGCATCTTGGTAGTCAATACCTGCAACAATGTTGATCTCTAAGTCATTCAATTCTACATATTGATGAACTTGTACATCACTTAACAGGCTCTTTGATTCACCATCAGACATGCTGAATATACGATTGATCGATCGCTTGTCCGCTTCAAACTTAGGTGGCCAAGAAAAAATAGTACGGTATTCAGATGAGCTGTCACTGTAACGTGTTGACCAATTAATTTGTGTATCTTCGGAAATACTGTGTTCTACAATCGCAGTAATGGCGATTTGTTCTGTGTCATAGCGGTCCCAGCTGGGCTCACTCACAAAGCGCTCGCTTGGGATCTGTCCATATTTAGCTGGTAAAATCGTGCCTTCATGTGGAAAAAACTGCGTTGATGAACCTGATTCATTTTCCTGTATATTAGTCAGAATCGTTAAACGAGTATCTTGATTGATATCCCAAGCGAAGCTTGGTGCAAAAACAAAAGTATTATCTTCAACGAAATCAGTCTGGGTGTCACTATCACGGTACACACCTACGAAACGTGCTTGGAATTCATCGCTTTGGCCAAACGCGGTGTTGTAATCACCGGCAAGTTGTACTCTGTCATAGTTACCAACTTGTGCCCATATTTCACCTTTCGTTTCGCTGTGTGGGCGTTTAGAAACAGAGTTAATAATCCCACCTGTAGAGCCTTGCCCATATAGTACTGATGAAGGACCTTTTAAAATTTCAACGCGCTCTAAAGTATAAGGGTTGGTACGGGTATTGTTATAGTGGCCAAATTGCATCTGCAAACCGTCTACATAGACTAAAGGGTCTACACCGCGAATTTTCGACCAATCGCCACGTGTATCAACACCATATGGGCCGTTATATACGCCGGCTACATAACCAATTGCGTCTTGCAGCGTCTCAGCGCCTAGATCTGAAATTCGTTTTGATGTAAGTACAGATACTGATACAGGCGTTTTTGTGATTGGTACATCCGATTTTGATGCACTCGCACTAATATAAGAAATTAGACCTTTTGGACTGACTTCTATGATTTCTAATTCATTGTTCTTTTGTGAGTCATCAGCAATGGAAGCTCCAGAGAAAGCAATTGCAAGTGCTGACAAGAGCATTGGGTGTTTGGTTTTGAATGAGCGCATGATTTTCCCTTATTATTTAATAATCGCGCGAATAGTATTGTAAGTGATAACGATTATCAATGGTGTTATTGCTGTTTTTTAAGGCGTAAACATATCTAGAGATGAGCTGTAACAGCTGAGTATAAAATGTCATTTAATATTTACATATGTACCCCTATAGCCTACTGTCAAAGTTCTGTGAAGGCAGACAGAAGGAAGAGATTTAAGAGTGTACTCTGGCTGATATTAAAGAGAGAACCTTGTTCGTTGCGTAGGTGTTACAGTGTTTCAACATGCGATGTGTTTGCGGTTAATTGTTGGAAATACAAGACTATTGGTAGTGCTTATGATGTTTTCTATGGGATATAATCCAAGGTAAGTTAGAAGAGGTAAATGTAAATTTGAATTGGCAAGCTTTAGTCGATAATCGACAACGATTTTTTTGGGTACTACAGATTTCAGGGTGGATTGGTTATGCGCTGGTCAACTATATAGGCTCAAAAGTATTTGAAATGCGTGACATATACGTCTTTGTCATCGTGCTCAATGCGTATGCTGGTTGTTTAATGACTGTGCCTTTGAGATATCTCTATCGACGAGTGTGGAATGCAAAACCTTGGATACTCATATTCGTTGTTTTCAGTGTGTCGTATATTACTGGCACCTTGTGGTCCGTGGTTCAAAAATACAATCTTTGGGAAATTTATCGACATGGTTATCGTCCCGAAGAATGGTTTTATTATCTTCAACAAGGACTCGATTCGGTTTATATTGTGTTGTGCTGGAGCGGCCTTTATTTTGGTATTAAGTACTATCAGCTGCTACAGAGTGAACGGCAAAAAGCGCTTAAGGCAAATACAATGGCACATGAAGCGCAGTTAAAAATGCTGCGTTACCAGCTTAATCCCCATTTTTTATTCAACACATTAAACGCAATTTCGACGCTTATTTTGGTGGAAGAGAATAAAGACGCAAATCAAATGGTGTCTAGGCTCAGCGACTTTTTAAGATACACCTTAAACACTGATCCAATAAAAAAAGTACCGCTTGAGCAGGAACTTCATGCACTTCAGTTGTATCTAGAAATAGAGAAAGTACGTTTTGATGAACGTCTAGCGATAGAATTAGATGTAACAGAGCAAGCAAAAAATGCACTTGTTCCTAGTTTGATATTACAGCCGCTGATTGAAAACTCCATCAAATATGCCATTGCACATATGGACAAAGGCGGCAAAATTGAAATTAAAGCGCAAGTATTCGCCAATGAACTATTGTTAGAAGTTGGTGACAATGGTCCTGGTGCTGAGCTCACTGACGGTCAGCTGAGCAATGCAAGTGGTGTTGGCATCGCCAATACCAAAGATAGATTAAAAACACTATACGAGAACAACTACTCGTTTGTGTTATCAAATAATACCCCTTCAGGATTGAAGGCAAACATACGAGTTCCGTTTGAAAAGGCCGAGAAGTGAAGTAATGAGCAAGATTAAAACGATAATTGTTGACGACGAGCCGCTAGCGAGAAAGGGCTTGTCAGTCAGGCTAAGAGAATTTGAAGAAATAGAAGTAATTGAACTTTGTAACGGTGGACAAAAAGCCATAGATATTTGTCAGCAGCAGGATATTGATTTGGTCTTTCTAGATATCCAGATGCCGGGTTTAAATGGCTTTGAAGTAGCACGCATTTTAAGTGAAAGTGTAAAACCTTTACCTGCTATTGTCTTTGTTACAGCGTTTGATCACTATGCGGTCAAGGCGTTCGAAATCCACGCTTTGGATTACATCCTTAAACCAGTCGATGACAACAGACTAAAACAGGCGATTGAAAAAGTGCAAAGTTATTTGAAGAATCAACAAGACAATGCCCATAAGAAAAAGCTTGCAAGCTTTGTGGCGGGAATAACCGGTAATAATTGCGAAGAGATCCTTAAAAAGTTAGCTACAGGTGATGCGATTGAAGACAAAAAATTCCCAGAATCCCTTGCTGTAAAAGAGCAGGGCGAAATTATCCGAGTATCGACTGCCACAATTCAGTGGATTGATGCCGCTGGTGACTATATGTGTTTGCACTGCGCTGATGGCCAGACACATATCTTGCGCAAGACAATGAAAGAACTTGAGCAGGAATTAGACCCTAAACTATTTGTTCGAGTGCATCGTTCTGCGATAGTCAATACGGGACAAATCAGCAAGCTAGTAACACAAAGTAGTGGTGAATATTTACTTGTATTGGATAACGGTCAAGAGCTAAAAGTGAGTCGAAGCTATAGAGATAAAGTTAAATCTGCATTAGCAAGTTAACTTCGCTCTAAACACGCTTATTTAGTCTGGTGACCTGGTATAAAAAAGCCCAACATATCGTCGGGCTTAGTTTTGAGCTGTTAACGTAATTGGTTACACAGTGACAATTTTCAACGTATTGGTAGCGCCAATAGTTTCCATTAAGTCGCCGTGTGTAAGAATTACAGTATCACCTTTTTCTAGAGCGCCACTTTCAACAAGCGAGTTTAATGCATCCCTAACTAAAGAGTCTGCAGTACAGCTTGTTGAATCAAAGTATACCGGGTACACACCACGATATAATGCAGTCTGTCCCAATGTTCTTGCGTGACGAGAAAGCGAGTAAATTGGTAAACCAGAGCTGATCCTAGACATCAATTTAGAGGTGTTACCAGACTCAGTTAACGCTACGATTGCTTTAACAGAATCCAAATGGTTTGCAGCATACATAGCAGACAGTGCTAATGTTTCGGACGTATCAGAGAACATGCTGTCTAGTCTATGTTTAGAAATGTGTGTTTCTGGCTGAGATTCTGCACCTAAACAAACACGCGCCATAGTCGCAACGGTTTCTTCCGGATAGTCACCAGCAGCCGTTTCAGCTGATAACATAACCGCATCGGTACCATCAAGCACAGCATTTGCAACGTCCATTACTTCGGCACGAGTCGGCATTGGGTTATCAATCATCGACTCCATCATTTGCGTTGCTGTGACAACTGTTCTGTTTAATGAGCGTGCGCGGCTGATAATTTGTTTTTGTTTACCAACAAGTGCTGCGTCGCCAATTTCAACACCTAAATCACCTCGAGCCACCATCACAGCGTCTGATGCAAGTACAATGTCATCGATTGCTTCAACTGTTTCAACGGCTTCTGCACGTTCGATTTTTGCAAGTAATTGAGCGTTAGAGCCTGCTTTTTCTGCAAGACCTCTTACATAACGCATGTCATCGCCACTACGCGGGAACGAAACGGCAATGTAATCTACGCCAATTTCAGTTGCCGTGAGTAAGTCTTCTTTATCTTTGTCGGTGAAAGCTGGAGCAGTTAAGCCGCCACCTAAACGGTTTATGCCTTTATTATTTGATAAAATACCGCCAACGGTGACAGTACAAATCACTTTTTTACCAACGACTTCATCCACGGTCAGTTGAATCAAACCGTCATTCAATAATAATAGGTCACCTTTATTTACGTCTTGAGGTAGCTCTTTATAGTCAATACCTACTGCATCAACAGTACCTTCACCTAGACCTAGCTCAGCATCCAGTGTAAATTTTGCACCAACTTCTAGGTTAACTTTACCGTCTGCGAAAGTTGAAACGCGGATTTTAGGACCTTGCAGATCCGCAAGGATTGAAACGTGAGTGTCTAATCTTTTAGCGATTTCTCGAACAGCGTCTGCTCTGTTTTTGTGATCTTGCGCTACACCATGTGAAAAGTTTAGTCGTACTACATTAGCACCTGCGCGAATGATTTTTTCTAAATTATTATCTCTATCTGTAGCTGGTCCCAATGTGGCAACTATTTTCGTGCGTCTTAGCATCAGATTCTCCTGTAGACTGTTCTTGCTATCATCTTTCTTTAAGAAAAAGTGATTAATTATTGGTCTTTAAAAGCACAATTGAGCAAATATTCTCAGATAATTACGCTTTTATGTAAAGTTTTGCCCTTAAACCCTTTTTCATACACAAATTAAATTATATGATCTGTATGACGTGATTATGACACCGGTGTCAGTGGGCGTCAATCTTAGAGTGAAAGAAGATTGATCTAAACACTCTGACTGACAATGTGTTTAACCAGTGTGTAAAGCAATCTTTTGCTTGTGTTAAACCACGTTGTGAGTAAAAAGTACTAAACTTCAAATTGTTTAGTACTTGAGGTGGCCCGAGCAGAATATTATTGAATGCTAAGGTATAATGTACCGGACATCGTGTAGACGAATTTAAGTGTGGTTGTTACCGAGGAGGAAACTTAATGCAAGTTGCATTAGTTGGTTTAGGTGTAATGGGCAAAAACCTTGCACTGAACTTAATTGAGAAAGGTATGACATTAGTCGCCTATGATAAAAACCCAGATGCTGGTGCGGAGCTAATTAGTTGTGCACAGTCGTTGGGTGTAGAAGAGCGTCTCCATATCGTATCGGATCTCGGTGATATGGTAAGAAGGCTAGAGCCTCCTCGTTCGGTATTATTGCTAGTACCTGCAGGCGAGCTTGTAGACAGTGTTTGTAATGAACTAATTGAAGCCGGCGTGTCAAAAGGCGACATTATTGTTGATTGCGGAAACAGTAACTACAAAGATGGTATTGCACGGAAACTTAAGTACCAAAATAAATTTGAATTTGCCACTATGGGTATCTCTGGTGGTGCTGAGGGTGCAAGACATGGCCCAGCCATGATGGCCAGTGGCTCTGAAGGTGGTTGGGAACGTTTGGTTCCATGGTTTGAAAAAGTAGCTGCAAGCTACAATGAAGAGTCATGTTTTGCCCGTGTAGGTCAATCTGCAAGTGGACATTTTGTGAAAATGGTACATAACGGTATTGAGTATGCACTGATGCAGCTTATTGCTGAAATTTACCACTTGTTACGTATTGGTACTGGCCGCACGCCAAAAGAAGTTGCTGAAGTTTTCGAATCTTGGTCTGAAGGTGAACTTAACAGCTACTTGTTATCAATTTCACGTCATATTCTAAGCTTAGAAGACGGTAAGCAAACACCGTTAGTTGATTTGATTGACAATAAAGTGGGTGCAAAAGGCACAGGCCTTTGGACTGCACAAAATGCACTTGAATTAGGTATTGCAGTCCCATCATTGGTTGCTGCAGTGCAGGCTCGTCATTTGACAAATACCATTAGTACACTTGCAGCTAAGGAAATGACGTATCAAGCAAAAGAAACTCAAAAAATTGATATTGATTTAGCAGAATTAAAATCAGCTTTCTATTTTGCAAGTTTACTTTGTTATCGTCAGGGTCTTGCGCTTATTAAAGGTGCATCTCGTTCACATCAGTGGAAGGTTGATTTAGCCAAAACATTACAAACTTGGCGAGCGGGTTGTATCATTCGTGCAGACTACCTTGATGATATCGCAAAAGGTGTTGATTTCATCGATACGTTAGAAACTGAAGCAAATGCCTTGAGAAGTATTACGGGGCAAGCCATCCAGACTGGTCTTGCTTTCCCTGTGCTTGCGTCTACGCAAACATATATTGCGACACTCAGCACACCGAGCAATGGGCATTTAGTTCAGGCTCAGCGCGATTACTTTGGTGAGCACGGTATAAAAACACACAGTGGTGAGACTTCTCACTTAACTGATTTGGTTGATCTTCCTGAAAAGGTACGTTAATCAAACAAAAAGGCCACATAATGTGGCCTTTTTTAATGGCGTGTATCACGTATAATTGTGTTACTGAGCTTTATCTAGTTAGCTCTCCGCGCAAGTTATCCTGCATTAGGTGGCGAATTGTTTCTAACTCTAACTCCTGACTGAATAAGTAATGAAGTTTAGTTAAGCAAGATTCTAACGTCATATCGTAGCCGCTTATTACCCCGCAGTTTAGTAACGCATTACCTGTCGCGTAACCCCCCATGTTGACTTGACCTTGAATGCACTGGGTTAAGTTTACAATGACAACACCACGCTCAGAAGCGCATTTTAGCGTCGTTAAAATATCGTCCTGTTGAGGTGCATTTCCAACACCAAAACTTAGCAAAATGAGCGCTTTAACGTCTGACGATAACACGTTTTCAACCATAGTGGCGCTAATGCCTGGGTAAAGGTGAAGCACGGCAATTTGCTGAGATTGAATAGAGGTGACGTCCAAGTCTTGATCGACATAAGGACTCAACTTTCCTTCTTGCAATTGGATATTAATGCCCACCTGTGCAAGCGGCGCTAGATTTGGTGAGGCAAAAGCGTCAAAGCCATCGGCATGCGCTTTAAGTGCTCGATTTCCTCTAAATAGTTTATTGTTGAAAAACAAACTCACTTCAGCAATTGGGTAATTAGCAGCCAGGTACATGGCATTCAACAAATTCACTTGGCCATCCGATCTTAATTGAGAGAGCGGAATTTGAGAGCCGGTGACAATGACAGGTTTGGTCAGGTTCTCAAACATGAATGACAGGGCAGAGGCTGTATACGCCATTGTGTCAGTACCATGTAGTACCACAAAACCATCATAGTCATTATATTTAGATTGGATGTCTTCAGCGATAAGTTGCCAGTGCCTAGGTGACATGTCAGAAGAGTCAATGAGCGGACAGTATTCATGAATATCAAATAACGGCATTTCTTCTCGGGTGAACTCGGCGTTATTTTTTACAGTTTCTGTGAGGTAACCAGCAACGGGTACGTAACCTTTGCTAGATTGCTTCATGCCTATGGTACCGCCAGTATATGCGATATAGATTTTTTTTCTTTTCATAAAAAAGCCCAGATTTGCGTCTGGGCTTAGTATACCAACTGCAGCATCACATTGCAGTTTATTCATTAACCTTGTAACTATGAACTATTGCGACACATCACACATAGTACACAGGCTATATATACTGTTCGGGTCGTTATATAGTTCAATCATATTTGCACTTTGTTGTACTTTGTTGATTAATTGATTGATGCTTTGTTGCGTTACCTTTTGTAGTGTATCTTGTTGAGTTGCTCTAGGTAACAGGGATTGGACTAACTCAGCACCAAGAATTTGTTGCATGAGCTGTTCTTTCTCACTGAGCGTTTGTTCTACCGTGAACACTTCATAATGCTCAAGACTAGCAAGGGCCGCAGCAGACTTTATTGCTTCCTCTTTAGTGCCCAGCTTGTCAATTAATCCAAACTCTAGCGCTTGAGGAGCAAGCCATACTCGACCTTGAGCAACTTCATTCACATCTGCCTTATTAAGATTCCTAGCTTCAGAAATCATTGATAAAAACTTATCGTAAGCGTCTTCCACGCCCATTTGTATGATATCAGCGTATTGAGGGTCGATGCCTCGTGAAATTGATGAGGACTTCAGTTCGGTCGTTGCAACCCCGTCAGAGTATACACCTAGTTCTTTCAGTGAATTCTCGAAGGTGAAAATTGTGCCAAAAATACCAATAGAGCCAGTGATTGTCGAAGGAGATGCCCAAATCTCATTTGCTGAGGCTGCTATCCAATATCCGCCAGAGGCTGCTACTGAACCCATCGACGCTACTATCGGTTTACCAGCTGCTTTGATAGCCAATACTTCATTACGGATTTGCTCAGAAGCAAACATGCTACCGCCGCCAGAGTCGATACGCAGTACAACTGCCTTAACATTGTTATCTAGACGCGCTTTTCTGAGTAGTGCTGCTGTAGAGTCGCCACCAATCATACCGGCTTTGCGTTTACCATCTACTATTTGGCCCTTAGCAACGACCACTGCTACTTTATCAGTGAATGGGTTTGGTTGAGTAGGGAAGTTTGAAATTGAAGCTAAATACTCTTTGAATTTTACTTGTTTGTACTTATTCCCTTTAGCGTCAGCACCAACTAATTCTACTAACTTGTCATTAAATTGTTGGTCTGTTTTCAAAGAGTCAACCCAGCCATATTTAACTGCGAATTGAGCCGAGTCGCCTGCAACAGTTGACATCTTTTCGCCAAGCTGAGTTAGCGTTTCATCAAAATTATCGGTATCAAATGGTCTGCGTGTTGCAACGTCTTCTTTATACTGTGCCCATAAGCTATTTAGCCAAAGCTTGTTTGCTTCTTTTGCAGCATCAGACATGTCATTTCGGATAAAGGGCTCAACTGCCGATTTGTACGTACCGACACGGAAAATATGTTGAGTAATTTGCAACTTATCTAGTGCATCTTTGAAGTACATAGGGTAGGTGCCGAAGCCCTTGATACTTAAACCGCCATACGGGTGCATAGAGATCTCGTTCGCAGCAGATGCAAGGTAATATTGGGTTTGTGTAAAATAAGGTCCATGGGCATAAACAGGTTTACCTGCTTCTTTGAATGCATCTAATGCCGATGTGATATCTCTCAATTTATCGAGATGTCCATGGTATAAACTTTTCAGATCTAAGTGTATAGCTTTGATTCGATCATCATGGGTTGCCTTATTGATAACTTTAACGACGTCATCGACAAGCACTTCCATTGGCTTATCACTCGGACCAAATGCATCATCAAATGCAGCATCAACTGGGTCAACGTATGTTAACTGTTCAACCAACATACCCGATAGATTTAGACGTAGTACGCTATCTTGAGGTACGAGGATTTCCTCTTCTGATGACATCATAGCGACGACAACGCCGACGATAAGTACAACAAATACCAAGTTTACAAGTAGCCTGCGAGAGAAGTTCAACGCGTGCCATATGCCTTTAAATAGTTTTGCGATCAGCTTCAATGTTTTTCCTCTGGTTTTAGTACCGAAATGCTCTCATTATTATCATAACTTAGTTGCGAGCGGAGTGTTACTTATAAAACGTAACGAAGTATTACTTCGCTCACTTTAGTCGCAATATTGTGGAATTATTATAAATTTATCTACTTTCGAGTAATAAATTTTTGCTTTTTACTTGCCAAAATCTAGAAATTGGTTAATGTTCACAGGTAAGACCAGTTACATTGGGGCGAGCAATGTTAGAACAAAAATTAAAACTTAAAAACTCTGAGCTACGTAACCGCTTGGTCATGGGATCAATGCATACAGGACTTGAAGAGGGGTGGCACAACCGAAAAAGGCTGCGTGCTTTTTATGAAGAAAGAGCAAAAGGGGGGGTTGGTTTAATCATTACCGGTGGGTATAGCCCAAACATTCGAGGTAAACTAACACCTGTGGCATCGTCATTTAACTCTCGTTACGACGTTATCAAACATAAAGCATATACTGACGCTGTGCATCAACACCAAGGTAAAATTTGCCTTCAATTGTTGCATGCTGGGCGTTATGCTTATCATCCGTTCAATGTCGGACCGAGTAGAATAAAAGCACCTATCAACCCTTATACGCCCAAATCAATGTCTATTAGCATGATTAAAAGCACCATTAAGGACTTTGCTAAATCAGCATATATGGCTGAGAAAGCTGGTTATGATGGTGTGGAAATCATGGGCTCTGAAGGTTACTTAATCAATGAGTTTATGGCGCCGCACACTAATCACCGCACTGATGAATATGGTGGAACACTTGAAAATCGCATGCGACTGGCTATCGACATTGTAAAAGCGGTCAGGGCTCGAGTATCTAGTAAGTTCATTATTGTCTTCAGGCTGTCTGTGATGGATTTGGTACCTAACGGCTCCACCAGCGAAGAAGTTACTGTACAAGCCAAAGCGCTGGAAGACGCGGGTGTGGATATTTTAAACACTGGTATTGGATGGCATGAAGCACGAGTGCCTACCATTGCCAGCATGGTGCCTCCCGGTGCATTTAGAGAAGCGTCAAAACGTTTAAAGGATGTGGTAGATATTCCTGTTGTCGCTGTTAATCGGATAAATACACCTGAACTTGCAAATAATATTTTAGATAAAGGCGAAGCTGACCTTATATCTATGGCAAGGCCACTGCTTGCAGACCCTGAATTTTTTAATAAATATGCCGAAAATAAGTCTGAGCAAATTAATATTTGTATCGGCTGCAATCAGGGGTGTTTAGATCATGTTTTTAAAGGTAAGCGCGCTACTTGTTTGGTTAACCCACAAGCCGGC
Source organism: Pseudoalteromonas luteoviolacea CPMOR-1 (assembly GCF_001625685.1). Lineage (GTDB taxonomy): Bacteria > Pseudomonadota > Gammaproteobacteria > Enterobacterales > Alteromonadaceae > Pseudoalteromonas > Pseudoalteromonas luteoviolacea_K. The sequence goes on from NZ_AUYC01000035.1 coordinate 97,730, forward strand.
TTTGAATTAGATTATCCTCTTGAACAAGCCTCAAGTCCAAAAGATGTATTAGTTGTTGGGGCAGGGCCAGCTGGGTTATCAGTGAGCTGCTATTTGGCTAAAAAAGGTCATAAAGTCACTTTAATTGATAAAAATCATCACGCAGGGGGCCAGTTTAATTTGGCAATGCGTATCCCCGGCAAAGAAGATTTTAAATTGGCGCTGAAATACTTTTTAAATGAAGTCACAAGGCTAGGCGTGAAAATGGAACTTGGCACATCTTATAGAAAGGACATGGATGCTGATTACGATGATATTGTGTTCGCAACTGGGGTAAGCCCGCGTATGTCCAAGATAGAGTGTAACGATGGTAAACGCGTATTTTCATATGACGAAGTTATTCGTAAAGAGGTGGAGCTTGGTGAGAAAGTCGCGATCTTAGGTGCCGGCGGTATAGGCTTTGATATGGTGGCATTTTTAACAGAGCCTGAAAACCAGTCCATAGAGGACTTTAAAGGGCAGTGGGGCATCGAGCAGCCGGTTGTGCCATCTAGTGAGCAACGTAAAATATTTATGTTAAAGCGAAGTGCTGGTCGCTTCGGTTCAGGATTAGGGAAGACAACAGGCTGGATCCACAGAGCTGTGGCTAAACATCACCAAGTAGAGCAAATATCAGGGTGCGAATATGTTTCTTTTTCAAATAATGGCCTAGTGGTTCGTATCGATGGTAAAGAGCACACACTTGATGTTGATACAGTGATCGCTTGTATCGGTCAGACTTCAAACGAGTCCGATTTTGATAAAGCAAGTTTACCCAGTAATCATCATGTGATTGGTGGTGCATTGCTTGCCAGTGCCATTGACGCCAAGCGTGCGATATACGAAGCACTGCAAGTCGCTAGAAAGATATAACTAGTCAATAAAAAAGGAAAACGGCACATGAGTGTCGTTTTTTTTACCCTGCAATAAAAGTTGGCGAGCTTCGGTCTACACTGTATGAATACTATTAAAGGTGTAAATCGTTATATGATTAATAAAATCCAATCCATTTATCAAACTAGCATCGAAAGAGCTGATATTCTCAGTGGACTTGCCCCACTTATTTTGAGGCTGATCGTTGCGCCTGTCATGATCATCGCTGGGTATAATAAACTCAATTTAGCGAAAGAAGATGCTGGCTTTTTTGAAAGTCTATTAGCAGATGAAAACGTGGTTGCTTGGTTTGGTAACCCAGACTGGGGTCTAGGTTTGCCATTTCCTGATTTACTGGCTTTTTTGGCTGGTTGGACAGAGTTTTTAGGTGGCTGGCTAATTTTAATTGGCTTAATGACTCGTTTGATGTCCATTCCGTTAATGGTGACGATGTTTGTTGCAGCAACCCAAGTGCACTGGCATAACGGTTGGTTTTCGGTCGCACCAGCAAATCCTGATACCAGTGCTGCCCAAGTGTTTGCTTGGCTAGGCAGTGATACAGCAAAAGCAAGTTTGGAAAACAGCTTGGAGGTAGCTGAGCGATTAGACAGGATAAAGTCAATTGTCAGCACGCATGGGTTTCCAGAGTATCTGTATGAGAAAGGCAATATCGTGATCTTAAATAACGGCATTGAGTTTGCGGCAATCTATTTTGCGATGTTTTTAAGCCTATTTTTCACTGGAGGTGGACGTTTTTTCAGCTTGGATTACTGGATAGCAAAGCGGCTTGGTTCGAAGGAATAAAAATATTAGGGAAAGTGCTAAACTTTCCCTAACACTTCACGTTAAAATAATAAGTGTTTGTTTATTATTAAGGAATTATATATGGATGCCATTGAGCTTTTGCTGACACGTCAATCTGACAGCAAATTGTCCTTCCCAGGCCCGAGTGAATCGCAACTTGATATCATTAAAAAAGCGGCGTTAAAAGTGCCAGACCACGGCGGCCTAGCACCATGGAAGTTTATTGTCGTTAATGAAGACGCACGAGATAAGTTGGGTGAGATATATTACAAAGCGGCGGTTGAAGAAGAGCAAAACGAACGCACAGTATCTCGCGCAAAAGAGTTACCGCATCGTGCACCGATGATGATCATTGCTGTTGCTCCGTATCAAGAGCATCCTAAAGTTCCTCGTGTTGAGCAGATTGAAAGTGCAGCATGCGCTTGCTTTGCAATGCAGCAAGCGGCATTTGCACAGCATTTATCAGGAGTGTGGAGAACGGGTTACTTTGCTCAAAGTCCGGTAGTTAAACGGGAACTAGGATTGAATGAAAAAGATGAGATTGTAGGCTTCCTGTATTTAGGCACACCGACTATTCAATGTACGAAACCTGTACGTCACGAACCAAGTTCATTTTTCACTGAATTATAAATTTTTACAGAGGCAAGTTATGGCACTTCATGTTGTTGAGCACCCGTTACTACAACACAAAATAGGTTTATTACGTGAGCATGGTATTTCGACTAAAAAGTTTCGTGAGTTGGTGTCAGAAGTGGGCAATTTGCTTACTTACGAAGCAACACGAGACTTACCTACAGAAACCACCACGATAAAAAGCTGGACTGGTGATGATTTAGATGTACAAGAGATCAAAGGCAAGAAAATCACACTTGTGCCAATATTAAGAGCTGGCCTTGGTATGTTGGACGGTGTGATGCAGCTGTTACCCGCCGCAAAAATCAGTGTTGTAGGACTGCAAAGAAATGAAGAAACTTTGGAACCTGTTTCATATTTTGAGAAGTTAGTTGGTAATCTAGAGTCAAGAAGGGCACTGGTGGTTGACCCAATGTTGGCTACAGGTGGCTCGCTGATCGCGACACTTGATTTACTTAAAAAATCGGGCTGCAAAAATATCACAGCGATAGTGTTAGTAGCAGCACCAGAGGGGGTTGAGGCCGTCGAAAAAGCGCATCCAGATGTAGACGTGTACACCGCAGCGCTTGATAGCCACTTAAATGAAAACGGTTATATTGTGCCGGGTTTAGGTGATGCAGGTGATAAAATATTTGGCACACAAGGCTAGTTTAATTGGCTGACAAGCTTGCGTTGTCAGCCATGTCATTTTAAGAATGTGACCCTTCAGCTTTGGTTCTACTTACGTTTTTATTGAATATCCACCAACATGCCCAAAAAAAACCAGTTAACCCGATGGCAGCGTAGATCGCTGGCTTGGGATTTTCTAATGTGCTGATCGAGCCTGCATAGGCCGCTATACTTGCGTAGGGCAAGGTACTTGTTATCCAACAACCAATAAACTTCTTAAATGGCATTTTGGTCATCCCTGCCATACATGCTGAAATCTCTGGTAGAATTGGACTCGCTCTTGAAAGTAAAATAACGACGGGTCCTCGCTGCTGAAATAATGCAATGGCATTGGCTCTTTCAGTAGGATTTTTAACGAGCTTATCAAATAGCATGTTACCGTATTTATAACTTATTAAGTAACCAGTAACACCTGCGAGCAGTAGGCCGATCATTGCGCTTATTCCGCCCGCATAGGGACCTAGAAAATAACCACCCAATATAATCAGCGTCAGTGTCGGAACTGCAATAAATAAATCTAAGAAAAGCAGGCCAACCACAATGAGCGCCACCAAATATCCATTCATCTCTCCAGCGACAGTTAACCAAGTTTTAATATCGTCAATACTCAGTAATCCGCTGATTTTAATTGCAATGAAGGTAGATGCGAAAAAGCAAAATAGTATCAACATAATTTTTAAAAGTGATTTCATAAAAAATACGCCTGCTGAAAAATGTTATGGATAATTGACTGAGATTGAAATGGGTGAACTAAGATCAGTCAGTGATAGCTTTGCATCTTTAAACTTGGGAGGGCCACGCCAGCTTATTTTGGCACCATTTGAAAAACCAAGCCCCTCTGAAGGGATGATACCAGTCCAGTTCTTTGAGGTCGTTTGTGAATTGTCTTCATCATGCAATACTTTAATTGCAAATTCTGCTTGAGTGGTTTTAAACTCGACGCTCAATGACTCAGCGGTTGGGCTGTGAAACTGAGTTTGTAATGCACTTTTATGTTTTACCGGAAAGCCGTTGTCTTCGAATAACATCACCATGATTTGGCCCGGCCGTTTGGGATCTATACCATTAATCTCTACTTGCACAGAGGTTGCGATGGCGTTTTTAGTTGTCATTAAAAGTCCCCCTAAAATGAGTAATTTATATAATGTGAACATCGTCATTAAGATCCTTTTAAGAGGCGTTTGGCTAAACGCGGAGTCAAGGCATTTAAAAGCCTAAGTATCTTAATTTTGCCAATATCATGCTGTGGTACTTGTTTCTTTAACCCATTAAGAATTGACTGAGCAGCATATTCGGCAGACATTTTTTCGCCGCCGCGACCTTGGGTCATGGGGGTGTCTACTAAAGGAATAAATGCTTGTAGTACCTTGATATTTGTGTGTTCTAATTGGTAGCTTAAGCTTTGTGAAAAGAGGTTGATGGCTGCTTTTGAAGCGCAATATACACTGGCACTTTTTTTGGCTACAAAAGACAGTCCAGAGTTGATGTTGAGAATAATAGACTCTGAGTCACCGGCTTTGAGTGCCGGTAGGAGTAAAAATGACAGTGAGCAAACAGCAGTAAAGTTCACATTAATTTCCCGTGCAATTTGCGCGTATTCAAAATTTGGATCTGTGAAAAACGGCTCGTTTTGTACAGCCGCATTATTGATTAACACATCAATGCGAGAATATTCAGCTTGAATGCGTTCAGAAAGTGGTTTATAGCTGTCGGGATCAGAAAGGTCTGCCGAAAAACAGATGACGTTTTTGTATCTCTTTTTGAGTTGTTCAAGTCGTTTACTATTTCGAGCAACAACAATAATGGTATTTTGGGCGTGTAACTGTTCGACAATTTGCCGACCAATACCAGATGTACCGCCAGTAATCACAATGATCTTATTTACTAAGTTCACGTTCGTATCTCCAGTGATGAAACTGTTGAGTACTTTAAAAGGCCAATAGCGTGACAGCATTAACCTATGTTAAAAATGACGAAAAATTTTTGAGAATCTATGCGCCGTGGATCCAGGTTTTTATTTGCTTATTTATGGCGTTCAGATCTGATGTGTATGTTGTTTCGTAAGACTGAGTAAAGGGATCAAAATGGAGCTTCAAAGTTATATAGCGCAAAATGGTACGACCTTAAATATTGAAAAAGGACAGCAAGTATTTACGCAAGGTGAACTCTGTGAACATGTCTATTTGGTAAAAACAGGGTTATTAAAGGCATTTTATTTAACTGAGAGTGGCAAAGAGACCATTAAGTCTTTTATTCAATCAGGTGCCATCATCGGAAGCTTAAATGCGGCCCATTGCCAAGTCCCTAGCACTTTTAGTTTGGAGGCGTTGGAGCAATGCAGGCTCGTGCAGATATCCTTTAGCGAATTGTTATCGTTAAGCAAAGAGTCTATTTCAATCTCACAAGAATTTATCCAGATTCTATTGTCTTTATCATTAAAAAAAGAGCGCAGAGAATTTGAGTTACTCACTTTATCGGCATCTCAGCGTTTTGATAATTTACGTAATACAGATCCTGAGCTTGTTAAAAAGCTCACGCAAAATGACATTGCTAAGTATTTAGGGATCACACCTGTGGCATTAAGTAGAATCAAACATCAGTAACTTTCCGATAAGTCTACGCTGGAATTTTCAAGGCGCTCACGAAGTAAGTGGTTGTCGTAGTTAATTGGGTTATAGATGGTGCACTGCTAAGCTATTTTTATGGATTGATGTTCTGTGCTAGAAAAAAGCGCTGTTGTTTTGCCATCTTTATTGACGATAAATATGAAAGGCCACCAATGAGAATCTCCAGTTTATTCCTTTGCAGTGTTATTCTATTTTCAGAAGCCGTGAGTGCAACAAGCTTTTCCAGTCAGTGCCAACAAATCAAAGCCAATATTAAATCTCATTTAAATGCTGATTTAAAGTGGTCTAACTACACAGCCCGTACTTTTACAAGTCTAGATAAAATTAGATTTGAAGGCTTTGATATTCCGTTAGTAGTTTCCGAAAATATGGAAGAAAGCGCTTTGTTATTTGATGAAAGCCCCGAGTTCGTCATGTCCTCTCTAGAGGATGATGAATATTTTAAAAGTCAGATAGTGATACTCAATTCGAATCTATTAGAGACTTTTCCTGCTAAGCATCGATCTTTTATTACAGATAGTCTTTTTGAGATGCTGAAAAAAAGTTTGGATATTTCATCTAGTGACTTTGTTTGTGATAAAGCAAGGTTGGATCGTGATAACCTGAAAAATGCCACGGCGCTTGCAGAAAAATCTATGTTAATCACATTAAAATCCGTCGTTGCTCCTTATGGTGCGATTGATGCAATCCGAATAAAGAATAAGAACGCATTTATAATCAGAACTGCAACAGGATTCGAGTATTATGAATTGCTCAATGGGAAGTCCTTGAAAATCTTAGTTGAAACACATGAAAAAACTGACCTCGATCAATTTATAAATGCACTGGAGTCCACTGGCATATATAAAGAGTATTCCCAAGTTACAGCTGCGATTTTAAAAGCGATTAAGTCAAAAAAAAGCAAAGATTGGGAATATGTGCTTCAAGTGATGATGGACAAAGACTATTCACATTCCTCTCAAGCTTCAATTAGAACAATCATCCAAAATCTAAGCAGTCATTAAAAGTACTTCAACTTTAACTTGCGTTTGGGGACAGATTGCCTATCGTGCTTTATGTTTTCAAATAAGAAAGGTTATTCCATGTCGAACAATAATAAAATGACGGATGAAGAGTTTTGCCAAATGATCACCTTGCTGTCTAAATTTGCAAATACTGAAATGGATCAATTTGAGCTGTGGAAGTTCAAAAGCGATTTTGGAGAGGTATTGGTGAGTATGTCTCTGAATACAAGCGAAGATAGTTCGTCATATGCGGATGTCTCTGAAGCGATTAAATAACAACTTAATGCAGTGGGTTTGAACCAGTCAGCCATACATCTTAGCGAATGACAGCCGCGAGCATTAAAAACCCAGTCAAAGTTCCAACCAACTGTACAACTTTATTGCATTTTATTTTGTATGTAGTGAACGCAATAGGTCTATTCAATTTTTGGCCTGACTGCCTCTAGGTAGGATCGCAAATTTTATACTGATTACCTTTTTTAGGTATTGTAGAATGCGAGTCAATCATGCTGGTTTCCTCCTAGAGTAGTGGATAACCCTCTATAGTTAAACTTCAATTGTGGTAAAAATATTAATGATAAAAAGCTGCTTTAACTTTAATCTAAAAATAATACAAGTTGCCATTTTGGCACTAACATTAACAGCTTGTGGTGGAGGTGGTGGTGATAAAAACACGACACCCAAATCAGATTCTCAGGTGACATCAACTCAGGTAAATACAGATACAACTGCGCCAGCTATCACATTAAATGGCGACAAACATGTTGAGATCTTGCTTGGCAATAGCTATACGGAGCTCGGCGCATTTGCCAAAGATAACGTGGATGGTGATTTAAGCGTCAGCTTATCTGGTTTAATTAATGTTAATCAAGTTGGTACTTATACGCTGACATACACTGCAACAGACAAAGCTGGCAATTCATCTAGTGTGCAAAGAGTCATTACGGTTATTGAGTCTCCAGACAGTGAAGCTCCGATTGTAACACTCAATGGTGATAGGGAGATAACTTTAAGTTACGGTGAGGCCTATCAAGAGTTGGGAGCAACCGCAACCGACAATCTAGATGAGTCTGTCCATGTAGCAATATCGGGTTTTGTAGACTCTTTCAAGCCTGATGTATACAAAATTGCATATACTGCGACGGATAAGGCAGGGAATACAGGGACTGCATCTCGAGAAGTAACGGTACTGCCCCAAAAGGACATTACTGCGCCAGTAATAAGCTTAAATGGCAATAGTTATATAAAACTGTTCCTTAATGAGTCTTACGAAGAGCTTGGTGCATCCGCGATAGATGACTTTGACGGCGAGATAGAAACCAGTACGTCCGGAACAGTTGATACGCAGGCGGTTGGTACTTATACGGTTACGTATACAGCTATCGACAAAGCAGGTAATAGTACAAGTGTTGAACGTACTGTGGATGTAATAATTCAAAGAGCCTTTATTACTACTTGGAAAACGGATAATACTGAATTCAAATCGACAGATGAGTACACGGTAAAGATTGCGACGATTGGAGACGGTTACAACTTCAATGTAGATTGGGGGGATGGTAAAGAAGATACGAATGTAACCAGTTCAATATCACATCGCTATGAAGCTGCGGGCACATACACTATTAAAATTACAGGAGATTTTCCTCGATTTTATTTTGATGAAAATGAAGCTGACAGAAACAAAATTCTCTCAGTTGAGCAGTGGGGGGATATTCGTTGGTCTTCTATGGAAAGAGCATTTTTTAACTGTGCGAATTTAGTCGTTAACGCACTTGATGCACCTGATCTTTCAAATGTTACAAACCTTTCTTACATGTTTGGATTTGCGGCTTCTTTAAATCAAGATATTAATCATTGGGACGTATCCAACGTCACTGACATGACTGGTATGTTCCAAGGCGCTTTTATATTTAATCAGCCAATAGGCACTTGGGATGTATCAAATGTAGAGCGTATGGGCACTATGTTTAATGAGGCCTATAAATTTAATCAACCAATAGGTGATTGGGATGTCTCTAATTTACAAGTTATGTCTAACATGTTTAACCGCGCGACTGATTTTGACCAGCCATTAGGCAGTTGGAATGTTGCTTCAGTCGTCTACATGAACGATGTGTTTCATTACGCAGAGTCATTTAATCAGGATATTGGAGACTGGAATACATCTGCGGCATTTTATATGGGCCGTATGTTTAAAGGCGCATCTTCATTTAACCAGGATATTGGACGATGGAATGTATCCGGTGTGGCTTATATGAATAGTATGTTTAAAAATGCGGATTCATTTGATCAAAACCTCAGAAACTGGGATGTTTCAAACTTGGTAAATATGAGCAGCATGTTTGAAGATATTACTCTGTCAGTGGAGAATTATGATGCAATTTTGCAAGGCTGGAGTGAGCTTCCTAATCCACCTCAAGGAATAGGGTTTCACGCTGGACATAGCCAATACTCTGAGCGTGGTAAAGTCGCTAGAGATATATTGACAGATGTGCATAATTGGAACATCGCTGATGGAGGCCTAGTAGAGTAAGCATCCGCTTTATTTTAAAAAGGCTCGTGCGATAAGCGGGCCTTTTATTTGCCTAAATTAAAGTAATAGGCCGAGATTTCAGCTTTTAACTCATTTAGTTCAATATCGCTTGATAAGCACGATAGTTAACGCTTGATCTTTATTTGATATCCTTTCCAATGAGTTTGATTTTACGACTACTCACAGTTTCTCACATCAAAAGAATTTATAGTGTCTTTGACTTAATCTGTTAAGGAAACAAATTGTCATGACTCAATACAAATTTTTGCTAATATTGTTTATGTGTATTCTTACTTCTGTACTAACTGCTTGCAATAACAAGCTGGCAGATAGTGATCTCCAATATACAACGCATACTTTTGATTCACAAAATCACCAACTCTCAGGACGTCTTTACAAACCAAAACATCATACGATATCCGATCCTATCGTGATTATGGTACATGGAGATGGTGCAATGGATAGGACGGCAAAAAGCTATTACTTACCCATAATTCATGCTTTGGCAGAAAAAAATATTGCGACATTTTCTTGGGATAAACCGGGAGTTGGCAGATCAACAGGTCATTGGTTATCACAATCTATGGATGATAGAGCGTCTGAAGTCAGGGATGCAATTAATTACCTATACTCTGCTGGCTACCAGCACAATCAGGTAGGTTTACTCGGCTTTAGTCAAGCGAGCTGGGTGTTTGCAAATTTATATCATGATACGCGTGTTGAGTTTATGGTGCTCGTTGGTGGTGCTGCTAATTGGTTGGCTCAGAGTCAATACAGTATGTGGGTCCGTCTTGTAGAAGCAGAAAAAATTAGTATTGATGATGAAGCAGCATTGCTACGTATTAATCAATTAAGTGCTGAGGAGTATAAATTAATAAAAGCAGGATACGATCACTATCTTGCGGCTTTACTGCACCAAGACCCATTTATGCCTGAGCCGATAGGAGATGAAGCGCGGTTCAACTTTGTTCAAAAGAACATAGATTCAGATGTATTTGAAGGTTTTCGTCAACTCAACCTGCCCATGCTTGCAATATATGGTGATAGTGACGTGCATGTGGACATTGAGCATAGTCAAACTGAATTTGCCTATGCCTTTGAAAACACTAAACAACCTAAATCAAGCTTAGAGCAGGTGGTAATTAGCAACGCTTCGCATGGTTTACTAAAACCTGAATTACCGCTAGATGCAATTTTTTCTATAAAGAAAAGCCATTTCTCATCCGGTGCCATTGACACTTTAGTCGATTGGATAGATTCACAGCGTGCAACGAGTGAATAAATACTGTAGGTGAATAACAAAGATATATTTATCAGCTTATAGATATATTATGGTTGAAATTCAATTTTTTAATCAAGTATTAAACATATTATATGTTTGTTTATTAATTTTGACGGGTAAAAAAGCTAATTCTATATTCACTATGTGATAAATCTTGTGGGAAAGGTAAAAATAGGTTTGGGTTTCTTCTAATGAAATTTAGGGGTGAACTAAAGCTTTAAAAAAGCCGAAAAAGTAGGGAGTTTACTGGTTGGATACGGTAACTTTATTTATAATAGCTAAATAATATACCTATCAGTCAGGCGTCCAAGTTCTATTGAGGAAATTTTTTGAATCGTACATTTAGAGCGCAATTAGATTTTGTATCTGTTGTAAAATTATCTGCTACTTTGGGCTTTGGAAGTGGTATTTTTATTACTATTTTAACTGTTTTACCTTTTTTCCACTCTGACCAATCGTTATTGGAGGGGGGATTGGTGATTTTGCTTACGCCACTGGCTTCTGCGTTCGGTGGAGGAGTGACAGGTGCTTTTGGGTTTCCTTTTTATTATTGGTACAGCAATAAAATTAAAGGGCAGTATCTATCTGGAAAATTCGCTGAAGAAACAGAGAATAAAGAGTAAAAGCATAACTGTTAATAAGCTTTGAGTATTGAGCTAGAAGTTTAAAAGCTGTTTTAACAGTTAGAAAGGTTTTATGACTGATAATAAAGTCACAGTGACAAGCTGACAGAGTAGATATACTCTTAAGTATAGTGCACTTGGAGGTGCACTTGGAGGTAAGTTATACAGGCATACTGGCAAGATCCATCCATATTTAAAAATAATGAGGATGATATAAAACTGCCTAAAGTGTTAATTTTTATTAATTAAGCTTGTTGTATTTATAATTTTATTGATGTTTTTTTTACATTTTTCTGTGCAGAAGTGAATTTAGTTGAAGTTGTTAATCTAATTGAGCCAACTTCGAGTTATATATTGTTAGTGTATAAATGCTCCGCAAACTATTTTTCCAAATCGAATACATTTCTTAAGACTACAAAGACAATTGTTCAGTCAATCCTAATTTATGCTGAAAGCGTTGTGAAAGCGGTCATGCGAATTATTGCTCGTCGCTGGCAAACGCCATTCAAAATAAAACTTTTAAAATCTTATCAATTTGATTTGACCATTGGTTGCACAAATAGGGCTTTAGGATTAATTAAGCATAATGATGAGTCATCTTTAAACTGTGATGTAAAGAGGTTTCAGCGAGCCTATTCTCAAAAAGATGTATGGTGCTTTTTCAGTACAAGGGAAAGGCGAAAAAAGAACTTTCGATAAAGATTATATGTGCTTAAAGTCAGTTGTCAAAGCGGTATGGCATGTCAGCATGCCAAAATAAAAAACCATAAAACACAAGTCCAATTCAAGTTAGAGATTTGACTGTGTATTTGCATTCAGTTTGAAGGGTTTTTACTACATGACCTTTTTGTTTGTTGATAAGGGTGATAAATACGTATTATTAATCCCTTCCTGATATTGTGAATCATAGAAAACTTTATTAAAAATGCCAAGAATTAAGAGTTGTTTTTTGACTATATCCTTAGCTTATAAAGGTGGTTTTGCGATCTCTTATTGCTAGATTGTGACTTATTAAATATTTAATATAGGAAGGTAAGGGGGTATTTTACGAAATCAACACTATTTATTGAGTTTTTATTTGTATGTTCGTGAATTTTTATTTTATGATTATTATAGTTAATTTATTTTAATCTTATTTCTTGTTGAATTTTATTTAAAAATTAATTAGCATTGATGAGGTTTAAAGTTGTAAATAAGGAAATGTAATTGTGTTTAAACGTTTTTTAATGATTGGTGCTTTGGCTTTATCTTTGCAAGCAAACGCTGGAGGAGTCACTAATAGTGGTAAAATTTCTCAAATGTATGTTAATGCTGGTTGGACTATGGTTCACTTGCCAAATTTAGTAACTACTGTACAAGGCTCAAAAAATAACCCTGATAGTTGTGATAATAATCATTGGTATGTGATTGAGCCAAGTGATCAAAATTATACTACGATGCACTCTACGCTCATGACTGCACAGATTGCCGAAAAGTCAGTACACTTTTGGGTTTCTGGGTGTGGTGGACAAAACCGTAAATATCCAAAAATCGCGAGTATTTGGCTTAATACTTAATTTATTAAATCCGTCACGTTCTTAAAAAGTGTGGCGGATTATATTAACAAGGTACGAGTAATTAATTTTATATGGCGCTATGTGTGTCTTATTATAATTCAACCTATCGTCTTTAATTCTTAGAATTGCTAGGTTCATAATTTCAACTCAGATATACACATCTGTTAAAAAATAATATTTTTAAGGTTTACAGAGAACTCCATTGTTGCAAATTATCGTTTCTTTAAATGCAACATTTGAAGAGGTTGAAGAAATATATAATATCCTTCCTAGCGTGTATGCTGTGAATTAAAAATGCTTAGTACATAATCCAAAATAATTGTATTAAATTCTTTCAATTTACACTACATAGACTTTGTGTGAAAAATACGTTTGAACATTTTTTAAACATGCAAAGGAAATTATGATGAAACTACAGCTTAGCAAAAAAAACCTTAAAAACTTATGTGATAAAAAAGTTGTTGAGTCGGAGCAAACCCCATTAATCGCGGGTGGTGCGAGTGCTATTCCGCCAACTAGAGTGCAAAAAGGCTGCCCATACTTCTCTTACTATCCGGTTAATACTTGTCGTCCACGCTAACATGTGTGACGAATAGGGCACATTGAGTGCCCTTTGAAGTCTCATCAGCATTGCTTGAATTTGTATTAGTGCGACATATTGACTATTGACCACTCTTCGCTTTCTTTCTGTCTCAGTCCGATTATCAGCTGTTTTATGGGTAAAGTGCCCCGTAATATATTGTAATAGGATTAAATAATTACCTTTTCTATAGTGATTACTCCTAGCTAACAAGGAGCGAAATCATGTCTTTCATTTCAATGCCAAAAAATTTACGTAAAAACAAAGCTGATGCTGATTCTAAAGGGTTTGTACCCAAGTCTATGATCGATACGCTGTTTGATTATAAAGCGTTTCTAGATAGTAGTGATTCACATGGTTCTATTGCATTAAAGGCACCAGAGCAACAAAAAAGTATTGCTGTTATTGGCGGGGGGGCTTCAGGTTTAGTCGCGGCATATGAACTATCAAAAATTGATAATATCAACGTGACTTTGTTTGAGGCTGCTGGTCGTTTAGGCGGGAGAATGGATTCTGTTTATGTCGAAGATGGAGATCTTAATCAAAAAGTGTTTGAGCTTGGTTGTATGCGTTTTCCGCCAACCTCATATACTTTGTACCATTATTTAAATAAGTTTGGTTTAAAAGCAACGCCTAACTTTCCTGATCCAGGCAAAGTACCCACAGAACTGCTTTATGAAAATCAAGTTATTCCATGGGATGCAGGTCATCAGACCCCATCCGATAAAGATTTTCAAAGAATAGGTGATGACTTTAATAATATTATCAACTTTTTACTAGGCGATGCGTCGGCACCGGATATTGAAAACCCAAGTAAATTGTTTGACTACTGGGCAATTTATCAATCAGATCCTTCTGAGCAAACTAAACAAAAAGTCGTTGATGCGTGGCAGGAGATCCTTACACAATATGCAGAGGTGACTTATTTTGATGCTGTATTTAAGTTAGCACAGAACAGATCGCTTGTAACTCGTCCATGGACGCAAGAAGATATGAATAAATTCGGTGCCTTGGGTGTTGGTGCTGGCGGTTTTGGGCCGTTATATGGTGTCGATTTTGTTGAAATTTTGAGGCTTTTTGCAAACGGCTGGGAAGACAATCAAGAGTTGCTATTGGACGGTATTGGCGCATTAACACAAGCTTTTGAGTTTGCACTATTAGGGGCAAAAACTGCAGACGGAAAACCAAAAGTCTCTATTGAATTAAACGCTAAAGTTAAGAATATTTCTAAATCGGCTGATAAATTCGAGCTATTAGTGAGCAATAATGGGGGTCGTGTTGTTTCTTCTCAATTTGACTCAGTGATAGTCGCAACGACGACTAGAGCGATGGAGTATATGGGGCTCACCATTGCAAACGATATTGGCTCTCAGAAGTGTGAAAAGCAACAAGACTTAGTATCGCAAGGTGTTAAAGTAGCGATTAGAAATCTTCATTTGATGAACTCATCAAAGTTTTTTGTCACTACCGAGCGCAAATTTTGGTATCCAGAAAATAATCCGCAAGGAACAACGCTCCCATTTAACATTCAGACTGATGAGCTGATGCGGGGATTATATTGTCTTAATTACGACAAAGATGTTGACGGTAAACCAAATACGCAAGGTAAGGGAGTGGTGTTGATAAGTTATGTTTGGGGAGATGATTCATCAAAATTACTCGCGTTAAGTCCTGAGGAGCGTTTTCAGCAATTTTTGCCAGCTATTTACGCGGTAAACGCTGAGTTTGCTGAGTTACTAGAAAAGCAAACACAAAAAGTATCTTGTATTGATTGGGAGAGTACGCCGAACATTTATGGGGCGTTCAAATTAAATTATCCAGGGCAGGAGCAAAGCAATAAAGATGCATTCTTTCAATATCAGCAAGAACACCTAGGGTTAGTTTTAGCTGGAGACAGTATCTCTTGGGCAGGTGGTTGGCTTGAAGGCGCAATGCCTACGGGTATTAATGCCGCCTGCGCTGCGGCGAAATATGTTGGTGCACAGATCATTGATAATTCTCCGTTAACAGACATTTCTAAAGATATGTATGATTACTCACTAGGGGAAAATACGGCTTTTTGTTTACTCAAAGATGAAGGGTATCTGAGTGCGCCATCAATCCCGAATTATCAGTTTGGACAAGGAGACTTTAGCATTGAGGCCACTATTTCTACCTCAAATTCTGGGACTGTCGTTGGCAATAAATCAACAGCGGGTGGCAGTGGTGGTTACTTGTTGGTTATTCAGCCTGACGGTTCAATTAAGTTCGCAACAGATAATGGTCAAACCTATTACCAAATAGAGAGTGCGCCTTCTACCGTCGTCATTGACAATACCTGGCACAGTGTTGTAGCTGTTCGTAAAGATGGAAAACTGACACTTCATCTAGATGGTAAGCTACTTGAATCCACGCAGTCTGGTGCCAGCGATCAAAGCCCGCTTGATGTTTCCAACCGCCTAGATGTGTTAATTGGTTCAGTACAACAAGCGCAAGAACCTTACATTCACTATACCGGTGGTATTACACAAGTAAGACTGTGGCGTCGGGCTTTAAGTGAGCAAGAAGTAGCGTCTCAGTATGATCAAGGTACGATTATAGATAAAGAGGGCTTGGTGGCACATTGGCCCCTGGCTATTAATACCGACGATATTTCAGAGAATGAGAATAATGTATCTGTGAATGGTGACGTGAGCTTTATATAGCTTTCATAATATGCTGTTGCAGGTACCATTTTAGTGTTACCTGCAACACCTGTTGAGTTTAACCAAATTAGGTGTTCTACTTTTTTTAACCAACTTTTTATGTAATACGTCACTCTGTTATATGTCTCAAGTTGTGTAATGCATTGTAATAAAACAAAATTTTAAAAAAGTACTAACCTTGTTATTTTAAAATAGGCTGTACTTATGGATAAAATTAAAACGCCACAAGAGATTTCTAAGCACTACTTTTACAACTCGTGCGATCGACCATGTGACTTTGTACTTTAGTGCCTCTACAGGGCTGAAACTAGAGCTGGATCGGTTATGGATCTGAGTCCGTTCGCAAGCATGTTTTATACGCTTTTCAATGTGACACCTCGGAAAGAGCTAGCAGAGGTTTAAAACGATTAAGCACAATATAGGGTCAAAAATTGAGAGTTGACCCTATATTATTAAAGTGGTTAAAAATGTAAGGTGCATTTGATTGTCCTATAAAAAATACTTATTATAAATCATACTCTTATTCTTATATTATTCGGTTATATGAAAATAACATTAAGACCTGCTCAAGAAGCGGACATAGCCTATTTGCTCGAGCTTAGGCGACTTACTATGGATGAATATTTGCTGCAAGATGGTGTTGATACTAGCGATGAAGAACATCTTTTTCGGATAAAGTATAATTTTGAAGACGCAAAAATCATACTTGTAAATAACATTAAAGCGGGCCTTTTCAAAGCAAGTTATCTAGCACAAAATAAGCAGTGGTACATATATCAAGTGCAAATACATCCAGACTTTCAGGGTAACGGGATCGGCGGTGAATTGATCAAAGGATTGTGTATGGAGGCATTAAAACAAGGCTGTACAGTTGGGTTGAGTGTGTTAAAAAGTAACCCAGCTAAAACACTATATGATAGGTTAGGATTCGCAGTGGTTGATTCAAATTGCAGTGAATATGAGATGATTTATAAAAATAAAACAATGACACAGACCTTAGAGTAAAGATTTTTGATTCTTGTCTGCGTCTATCGTATTTAAATGTGCCTTATTACGACTTAACTATTGCGCTTAATTACACATGTTTACAACTCTACATCATTCAGTTGCTTCGAGTTCATTTCAAAAGGTGTGGTGTTATCATGATGAAAAGTCGGCATAGAGCCGACTTTGTTATGCTATTAACAAGTGATGAGTTACTGGGCTTTTACTACAGCTAGAGCGACATTTGCGTAAATGTTTGGTGAGCCGTAGCCGCCAGGTAATCTCTGGGCTTGATTAATCAGTATTTCAGGTTCGCCTTTAGGTGACACATTGATACCTTGGGTAGATAACCAATATAAATAGATGTCTAATAAAGCTGGGTCAAATTGGGCTAGCTTAGCCCATTGGCTTTGGTATGCGCCTATATTGCGGTAATATGGATCGATACTCCTGTTATAGCTACAGGTGTCAATTGAACACACATTAGACCTAAATTTCTGATCTGAATCAGAAATAATGAGCTTTTTCACTGTGTTAGATAGACGTATTATATCCTGTTGATCAAAGACACCAAAGCCACCTGCAAGATATGCTTCTACGATAAATGAAACTGTGTCACCTGCATGGCTTACATCAATTGTGCCTTGAATAGGCAAGCTTGCAGTTGCACAATCTTGGCTAGAATGGTCAGAAGGAGCATAACAGCGAATGTTATAAGCATTTGCTTGGTTGGTTGTTACATATTCAAGAGCATTTTTTAGAATTTGTCCTCTTTGTTTTATAAAATTCTCATATTGATTTTTAAGTGTTTGGTTTGAACTGTGTTTATTCAGAAATAATGCAATTGTCCCAACTCTGCCTATAAAGTGAGTTACTCTCAGGTTATTGAATTGGTTTGATTTAGCGTACCATTTTTCCCATATATGTTGTTCCGCAAAAGATTGAAGATTGGTAGCCCTGTCATGCAAGTTGGCAAGGTTCGGGTCATCTAAAATGATAGCGGCTGTGCGAGCCACTCCAGAGCCTGCTCGCCACTCGTAGTGGTCATGATCATACATCTTGCCGTCGTATTCATACAGAGGAGTACTAAACCAATCGAGATAGCCATCGCCATTATGGTCTTGACCAGTACTTTTGTATTTTTCACTTAATTGCAAAGCCAATTCGACTAGTGTTTTATCGCCAGAAGCGAGGTAAAGGTCTAGTAAACCGTCAATACCTAGCCAAGCGTTATACATAAGTTTGACGTCACATACTTTTTGCTTTCTACCATCAATAATGACTTCAGTATCACAATGTATATTATCGAGCCAACGTGTCGGCTTCCTGGCCATAAAGGCCTCTTTTAAGTTGGACACTGTTGGATGTTCTTTGACTCTATAGTGAGTTAACTCTTGTGTTACACCGCCTCTGCCTTGGCAAAAAACTTCTAGCTCACCATTATTTATCAAACTAGAGCGAGGAGGCGATGTCCATTGGTAGGACCCGTTTCTTTGTTCACCTTGGTAATAAATAACTTCATTACCAGCGTGGTTGTAGGCATAGCATTTACTGGCATTGTTATAATTAAAGCTCAATGTTTGTCGCTGGCCGATATAAGCTGTTTGTGGTGAATAGTGTAGATTGGTGATAGTGGGCTTTGCTGCGGGTGTTAAAGTGTATGATGCGGATGTTGTTGTGCTGCCACCTTGCCCAGAACATTTAAAGTTATAACTAACAGTACCTGATTTATTACTGGTAAATGTGTAGCTTCCTGATGTGCCAATTTCTGTCCCCCAAGGGTTTTTGCATGATGTTGCATGCTGTGTTGTCCACCTTAAAGTGATCGGCGTTCCAACTTCTGCTGAGCGAGGGCTGTATGCAAAGTATGCTGTTGGTAGTGGGTGAGGTTTAACAGTACGAACTGCCTTAAATATTGTGCTTCCGCCGGAGCCTGAGCAGGTAAATTTATACTCAGTTACCCCAACTGGTGGGGTGGTTGTATATGAACCATTGGTACCTATCTCAGTTCCCCATTGATTTTTACAGCTTGTTGCATTGCGTATATACCACCTTAAGGTACTGTTTTGTCCTACTGTGATAGTACTTGGTTGAAAATAGAATGACCCCGTTGGTTTTGGCAATGCGTATGCATTATGCATAGCTATCAGTGCCAACGCAGAGATACCATATAAATATTTCATGCTCAATTTTCCTTAATTGTGTATGTATTGAAGACGAAATTATACACAAAATTGAGGTCGTTAACTTTTACTGTTCAAGGTGCAGAAACAGTCCCTCAATATCAGTCATTTACATACAGTGTTAAAAATCATATTAACTACTCTGGTTATTGCCCCGCTAAAAGAATAGACATTTCGATGTCATGTAAGGGTTTGTAATACTTAAAAATCGCATTCTAATTTAGAGTAAAAAACTAAAAAAGGAGTGCTTAATGAATACAAACACATCATATGACCTTATTGTTATAGGTGGCGGCCCCATCGGCCTATCTGCTGCTTATCATGGTGCTAAACAAGGTCTGAAGACACTAGTCATTGAAAAGTTCAGCTATTTTAATAATCTGGGAAGTTCAGCTGGATATTCAAGACAATTCCGTTTGCAATATGAGCAAGAGTATATGTCTGAACTCTGCTTGTCATCGCAGCCGTTTTGGCGTGATTTGCAACGATTCTCCAGTTTACCTTTGGTGGGAGATCAAGGAAGCTTGTGGTTTGGTCAGAATATCTCAGGCACGCAAGAGGGGGGAATTGATCAAGCCAAAGACACTATGAATACGCTGGGTATTCCATATGAACCTTTGGTAGATGCGAAAGCTATTGAGCAAAAGGCCAGTTTTGCCAATTTACCTTCCAAATATTATGGCTTTTTTCAAAAAGATGGCGGAACCATTAATGTTAAAGAAACTGAGCAGGTGCTATACAACGCGGCACTCGCAACAGGACATGTCACATTTAAGGAGTGGGAGAGTGTTGTTAACATCGATAGTAGTGAAGAAAATTGCTTAAAAGTCATCACTCAACGCAGTGGCCAAGGCCCTGAAACTTCAAGTTACTATCAATGTGCAAAGCTTGCTATTACCACTGGGGCGTATGTAAATGATACGGTCAGGTCTTTAGGGTTATCAGTTCCGATTTTAATTTGGCAAATGGCCTCTGCTTATTATAAAAAAATAGATGAGCATGCTCATTTTCCTTCTTGGTTTGCGTTTCAATCAAAACCAAAAGATGATCCAGAGCAAGAAGAGAGCGCAACCAATTCTCTCCTTTATGGTTTCCCTGAGCTAGATTGGGCAAATCCAGGATATGTGAGAGTCGCAACTGATTTTCCTGACTACAAAATCATTTACGATCCGAGTGAACGCCAACTGGCTCCTTCAGAAAAGTCACTGGATATCGCATCATCTTGGGTAAAGCAGTTTATGCCAGGTCTTGATCCAACACCTATGCACACTTCGACATGTTTAATTGCGCTTTGTAATTCCCCTAATCTTGAAGCGCAACCGGAGTTTTTCTTAGATTACTTACCCAAAGAGCTGCCAAACTCAAAGAATATTGTGACATATACAGCGGGTTGGGCAGGTAAGTTCATTCCGATCATGGGAGACATGATCATTAAAATGCTGCAAGACCCTGCGCTTGAACAGTTTACCTATGTTGAGGACGAGCGCATTTACACTATACCCCGTAGTCATTTTGCAATTGACTGGCAACCAGTTGGCGATTTAACCCCAGTAAAAAAGGAATCAAAATAATGAAAAAATACACAATTTTTGGTGGTGGACCATCAGGCTTATATACAGCTTGGCGTTTATTAGACAGCGGCAAGGTAGTAAAAGGTGATCAGCTAGAAATAATTGAATGGGGCGATTACGATTATGGACAAAATGGAGAAGGTACCCGTTTGCCAGCCGGTCGTATTTGTACATATCACTATCAAAATGACAGCAGGCAGTCTTATATAGAAGTAGGCGGGATGCGTTTTATAGAGTGGGATGATGAAAATAAACAAGGGCATCAGCTTGTTACTACAACGATTCATAAATTGGGTTTAGACTGTCATAAAGCGCCTTTCAACACGACAGAAGATCCGTTGTTATTTGTGCGTGGGCAACACCTGTATCAAAGTGAAATAAGTGTTTCAAAAAGGGCTCCCTACGATACCAACACATACGTTGACATATCAAAAACTGAGAGTGTACCTGCAAATGCAGCACCTGCAGATGATTTAATTGGCAATATATCAAATTCGATTGTAACTAAAAAAGCCAGAAACAGAGTACAGCAGTGTGAGTTTTACGCATCGGGAAAGTTACCTGATGGGTTTGAATCATACGTGTATAAGCCGGGTGATTTGGCAAGTAATATTGGTTACTGGAATATTTTGTACGACCAGGCGTATAACGAAGGGTATCAATATGCGGCCGATGCCAATGGCTACAGCTCAAATGTGATTAATTGGAATGCAGCAGATGCGGCTGTTTATAATGGGGAGTTTGCACCAGGTGGTAAATTTCAAACCTTGAAAACAGGGATGTCCTCGCTGTTTGTAAGTCTATACAAAACGTGCAGCTCACTTGCTAAAAACAGTGATGTTGATTTCAAAATCACTAAATCAACTCGATTACATTCGATTTGGAACAAGTCTGGTAAAACACAGTTTTATATTGCTACAGGATGCAAACCAGATGTGCCTGCCGGTGATGTAAAAGAAACTGATTATGCCTTTTTGGCAATGCCGCCTCATGCAATTAAAGCGGTTGCTGCTGCTACTCGGTATTTACCAGATGAAGATGATCGAGTGAACTTTTTAAACCAAGCCAAGGTTGCGAATTACTTAGAGTCTGTCATTGAGCAACCTTCCTTTAAGGCTGCGATGTTTTTTGATACGCCGTGGTGGGAAAACAGTGCATTGCCATTTAAGCCTAAAATTGACACGCAAACTCAAACATATGGGCCGACAATCACGGATTTGCCGATAAGACAGGTGTATTATTTTGGCAATAACGCGGTTGATGAGAATGCGAAGCCTGTATATGGTATTTTGGCATCCTATGACGACATGCGGTTCACTAATTTCTGGCGGGAGTTAGAATGGTCAATTGATGAACTGCATACAGTCGCCCCAAGCACCGATACTCAGCCACTCATCGGCGCTAAAACAGCGACGAATGTCATGCAAAAAATGCTTAGGCTACAATTGGCTAGATTGCACTATGGAAACCAACATATTGATCCAGAAGTGATCCCTAAACCATTAGAAACTACTTTTATGGACTGGGGACATAATCCATTTGGCGCTGGTTACCACGCGTGGGCATCTCATTACAATATTTGCAATGTCATGCAAGATATACGTACACCGGAAGTGCTGGCAGGTATGGATAAATCGCCCAATGTGTTTATCATAGGTTCTGCGTTTTCAAATGACCAAGCATGGATTGAAGGTGCTTTTTGTACCGCGGAGTCAGTGCTGGTGGACTACTTACAGATTAAAACAATAGCAACAGACTCACAGGATTACCCATTAATTTGTGGTACTTGCGATATAAGGAGATAGTTGGAAGCGCATAAAGATAACATTTGCTAAAGGATAAAATATGCGGGAAGTTAGATTGTGGTTAGTGGCCCTTATCTGTTTTACGTTGTCTGCGTGCCAGTGGGCCAAAATTGCCCACCATGATCCACAAGTCGAATTACTCTTGGTTCAGGCTAAAGTAAAAATTGAAATGCATTGGCAGAGGATGTTATTAGCAGAGAAGCAATCGCGCGACTTTATTAACTATAAACAAAATTACCATGACATTGAGATTGATATTCAAGTTTTAAAAGCACTTAACGAACATAGGGTTTATAATTCTGAGTCTGTTATTCAAAGCGAACATTTACTTGAATTGTGGCGACAAGATATATCAGTCCATCAGCAACAAAACACAATGAGTGACTTTGTAATAAAACGCCGAGTTAAACAATATAATCGAGTATTAACAGCAATGCTGGTTGCTGAAAATGTGAAACCAGAATAAAAGGGGGGTAAATATGAATGTAGATCAACTTTTAAAGGACACCGGCGATTTTCTGTGTAGTGAATTTTCAACTCATGCCATAGGTGTTGCCGAAGGTATTCATGAAGCACTAACTGCGAGTAAAGAGTCCATTTCTGAGTTAGTTATTGCGAGAACTAATGGAGTGATATCGGAGGATGACTTTGCCTATGAGCTTCAAAGAGAAGCAAAGGTGTTTGAGGCGGAGCTATTGACTTTACAAGTGATAGCAAAGGCAACGGTTGTTAAGATGTGTGACGCAGCAATTCGCTTTATTTTGAAATCCGTGAATCCAATCTCTTAATTTAAGAATCTCACAAACTATCCTGGTGTTATTCAACTGTGATTACACCAGGTTTTATATTTTTCAATGCACACTTGTTCAAACAATTCGTACCAAATTCGCCATTATCGCATTTTTTAATTTCATCACTTTGAGAGCCAAAATTTTTTAATCTGTGATTGGCTTTTAATTACAGCTTTAGAAGTGAAATTCGATTTTCATTATATTACACCTAATTACACTTATTTGATATTAATGGATATTTCAATTAATTTGAAATATTGCTGAGGTTAAGTGTGTGGCGCTAAGAGTTCATGATATTTCGTAATTTTATGGCCTCATTTAGATCAAGCTGTTTTATCAATATTCCTAAAAAAGTGGTTAGTTAGAAGATGAATTTAAAAAGAATCTTTGTTTATTGGTCCGAGCCATATGCAATTAAATACTGTTTAAAAGAAAACGTTTATAATTTATGTAAAGACACACCGAAAGAAATATCTGAATCTTTTGGTGTGTATCAGATATATGGGGATCATCCAATTTATGGTCTCAATGTATTACTATATATTGGCATGACACAGTTATCTAGTAAGCGTAACTTTGAGAAAAGAATTCAGGAACACCTAGATGGTAGATTTTGGCAGCATCATGGATTGTCTGTGCGTTTTGGTGAGATTTATCATAAACAAGACCTTTTGTTAAAGACATACAACAAATTAAAGATGTTGAGTCACTCTTAATTGCCTCAAATATGCCTGCATTGAATCGACACAATATAGACAAAGCATCAGACAGTTGTGCAAACTTGCTCGTCAGGAACGATGGGTTTAGAGGCTCTATTGTGCCTGAATGTTCAGGTGAGTTTTGGTGTTGAATCTGAACAATGAATTAGTTGAACGCCTGACTAATCGATATTCAAATGAGGGTTAAGGATATGTGCTTGCTTAAGGCTGAGAAGGTGTAATGAATAGCGCATTCAGATAAACAAGTCTCTTGCGTGTAATCAAAGAGTAAAAACTAGTTTTTTGGTATGGATTAATGTTGCTTAAAGGTAATTGTCGTGGTTTATTTGTTTAACGCTTTTGCGTTTTTAAGCTATCTTTAAATCGAAGCTGACGACAATCTCCGTTTTGTTGTGTGATGACTATTTAGAGAGTCAAAAAGCAATCAGTCAGTTACCGTTAGCAAATCAATGTAGTCCATACCGCTAGTTTGGTGCTAGCACGTTTTTTAGCATAACAAGTAGAGAGTGAATATGAGCACAAATAATGTCAGTATCGTCAACTTAATTTTTGCAATTTTTCTTCCTCCTATTGGTGCGTTTTTACAGGTGGGCTTTAGTCTGCACTTTTTTATCAATATTGTGTTGACTCTACTGGGCGGATTACCGGGTATGATCCATGCAATTTGGTTAGTGGTGACCAATAAAACAGGCGACTAACTTATAGCGTGCACAAGAGCTAATCTATAACTTGGTTAGCTCTGTGGCTGAGCCTTTGTGCAAGCTTTGGTTTGTTGATGGTCATGCGTAACTATGTAACAGGTGTACTCCAAACATTGACTGATACGAGCTCACCTTGGCGGTAAGTCTGATTAATGAGCCTGCCAGCAAAATGGAACCCAGCTTGGTGTAGTATTTTGTTTTTATCATAATTGTCAGATGAACACTGCGTCTGTATTAGTGAGACCCCCAATGCTGTCAAATGTGATTTGGTGTGTGTTATCAGATCACGTTTTACATCCAGAGTGTCGAGATGATCGGCGATGACTATGTTCGAAATAGTTGCCACCGCCGACTGAGATGAATAAGTGACTCTAACGTAGGCGACAATATTATTTAGAAATTCAAATACGAGATAATCATTACCTTGTTGCATATCATCGATGATAGCACGTTCGCTTTGGTTAAATGTTGTGTAATGACAAGCCTTGCTAAATTGTAGTTTGGCGATATCTATTGCATCGCTTTGTTGTGCTTGACGGACCATAGATAAGCCAGAAGGTATGATATCGTTTTCATTTGATGCAGAAGTAATGACGTCTAGTACAGAGTCATGCTCAGTTTTACCAATTTCCTTTGCTCTCGTATTGTCAAAATATTTTGCAATGTATAAAGCGCTGCGAGAATTACAGTAATAAGGGATAGAAGCTTCTACCTGATAATCTTTTTTTATAAACAGATCGAGTTGAGACTCGTGGATCATATAACTAATTTTAGTATTACATACTTTATGCGTTTCTTGTTCAATTGACTCGATCGTGTTCTCTTTTAACCTGGAGTGGGTCAAATTTGCAGACGTTAATCTGTTTGCAGTACTAAATTCCAGGGTGTTATCTACACTCATTTGATTTTTCTCACTTGCTTTAAATTTTTGCTTTAAGCTTTATTGTTAGAGTTCTAATCTTTTTGAGGGTTTCATCATGGCATGTTTGAGAGTTAATTTCAATTTTAACCAAAATTTAGGCGTGATTTCATAGGGTTTTATCTAAAACCTAAAGATTATTAATTTGAGTTCTAATAAAATTAATAGGTAAGTAAACAAAAATGTGCATCATTAAATAAATATAATTTTTTTAAAGTATGCTGTTTGATAAGTAAAATCTATCAAAATGATAACCATTAGTTTCGCAAATAAGGGAAAAGCATCAACGAGTCTTTGATAAGATCTGCCTTACTACTTTTTGCCAAATACATAGCAAAAATCTCTCTGGTATAAATTGGAGCTTTTTCGACTAAAAACAGTTTTTTCTTGCGGATCAAGTCAAAGCACATTTGCCTCGGAAGATACGCTGTGCCGCCAGCTTCTGTAATAAAGTTTAAAGCAATTCTAGGTTGACTCATGGTATGTTTAATCGTTGTAGAGTCAAAAAAGTCACGAATGAATTGGCTGTTCACCGCTTCACCATAATCAACCTGTATTATGCTTTCAATTTGGTCTAACTCTAAATCTTGATAGGTTGATACTAATTGCAACGGCACTGTACTTACTTTTTCGGTGACGATCTCTTCGATATAAGGTGGCTCGAATATGAAAGCAATATCTATTAACCTTGCAAGCAGCTGCTTTCTTAATTCTAAAGGCGAATAGTTTTGAATATGAAGCTGGACATCATCTAAGTTTCTATCAATTTTTTGCAGCCAATCTTGTAAAACAATGTCCCAAATGGACATCATTGATCCGACAAACAACTGGCTTACATTGCCTTCACTGACGCCAACGTCTTGCTTTAGCTTTTGCCACATAATCATCATTTCATTGGCGTGTTTCACAAGTCTATGTCCTTCAGGTGTAAGTTTAAGGCGTTTTTGACTTCTATCGAACAGTAATACCCCCAGCTCTTGTTCGAGTAATTTTATTCGGCTGCTAATGGCTGCTTGCGTTATGTAAAGGTTTTCAGCTGAAGCCCTAAAATGCAGAGTTTGGCTGACTTCTAAAAAAGTGGTAAGGAGCTCAATTTTCATTCATAAGTCTCGAAAAGAGTCAAAACGCTAGCTTAGTTTAATAAAAATAATTTATCAAACTGTGAATTTTATTTCGTTTTTCTTTTCAGTAAAGCTGGCTTACATTTGCGTCATCAAACACACAGACACAGTGAAATTATAAAAAATGAAAATCGCAATTTTATCTCGAAGTGAAAACCTATATTCAACTCGCCGTTTAAAAGAGGCGTGTATAGAAAGGGGCCATGAAGTAGATGTAATAGACACCCTGCATTGCTATATGGATATCACAAGCAGTAGGCCTGCGGTGCGTTACCATGGTGAGGAGTTGCCTAAGTACGATGCAATTGTGCCACGCATTGGTGCATCGATTACTTACTACGGGACGGCCGTTGCAAGACAGTTTGAAATGATGGGGACATTTAATGTCAACGAGTCTGTCGCAATTAGTCGTTCTAGAGATAAATTACGTTCTTTGCAGCTTTTATCTCGTAAAGGCATTGGGCTACCTAGGACGGGTTTTGCTAGCAAGCCCGATAACATCAAAGACTTGATTAAGAATGTTGGTGGCGCACCGCTTGTTATTAAGCTACTTGAGGGAACTCAGGGAATAGGGGTTGTGTTGGCTGATACGGCAAAAGCGGCTGAAAGTATTATTGAGGCTTTCATGGGACTTAAAGCAAACATACTTGTTCAAGAGTTTGTCAAAGAAGCTGGTGGAGCAGATATCAGGTGCTTAGTGATCGGCGGCCGTGTTGTAGCTGCAATGAAGCGCCAAGGTGCAGAAGGGGAGTTTCGTTCAAATTTGCATCGGGGCGGTACAGCTGAAATTGTTAAGCTTACTAAAGAAGAGCGAGAAACTGCTGTGAATGCAGCAAAAGTGATGGGGCTAAATTTTTGCGGTGTAGATTTATTACGTTCTAACAATGGGCCTATGGTCATGGAAGTGAATTCATCTCCTGGCTTAGAAGGTATTGAAAGCGCAACGGGGCTAGATGTTGCTGGTAAGTTGGTTGAGTTCATCGAGAAAAATGCAAAGCCAAATTCAACGCGCACCCGTGGTAAAGGTTAATCAAACAGGACTGTAAGCGTATGTCAGTAATAACCATTGGTGGTAAAGACATCTTGTTGGGTCAAACGTGTCAGGTTGATATACCCGTTGCGAAACTCTACACAGATGCTGATGTTCATTTACCTGTGCACATTGTTAGAGCCAAAAAAACGGGACCGACAGTGTTTGTCAGTGCAGCAGTACATGGTGATGAGTTGAATGGCGTTGAGATCATCCGACGATTACTTACTCTAAAAAACTTCAAAATAACAAAAGGGACGTTAATAGCGGTACCAATTGTGAATGTATATGGGGTGGTAAATCAGTCAAGATATATGCCTGACAGGAGAGATCTCAATCGTAGCTTTCCTGGTTCCGATAAAGGTTCATTGGCGGCAAGGCTCGCTAATACGCTATTAAAAGAAGTCGTGGCGCATTGTGACTACGGGATTGATTTGCATACAGGGGCGATCCATAGATCAAACCTGCCGCAAATACGGGCCAATTTAGCGGATGAGGTCACGCTTGAGTTGGCAAAGTCGTTTGGTGCTCCAGTGGTGCTAAATTCGGAAATTTTGGAAGGGTCGCTTCGTGAAGCTGCCGCAATATGTGATACCAGAGTGCTCGTTTATGAAGCTGGTGAAGCGTTGCGGTTTGATGAGCTCTCTATACGCATGGGTATAAAGGGTATTGTGAATATGTTGCGCTACTTGAAAATGATGCCTTCGAGGGGAGCAAGAGCCAAGAAAACGACGAGCTTTATTGCTGATAACAGTAGTTGGATTAGAGCCAGTGCCAGTGGGATTGTGGCCAATTATTTCAACCTTGGCGATCAGGTAAAAATGGGCGATGTCCTAGCCGATATTGGCAATCATTATGGTAAGACTTTAGGGCAAGTCATCGCATTGAAAGATGGCGTGATCATTGGAAAACAAAATATTCCATTAGTACAAGAAGGTGAAGCGATGTTTCATATTGCGTTTTTTTCAGGGCCTAGTCAGCAGGTATCGAAAAAGATTGAACATGTTGAGCAAGAGTTAGTTGTCAATACAGAATCAAGTGAGCAGTTATTATGAAAGATAAAATGATTATTGGGCATATTGAGGCGATTAACTTACCAGAATTTGGTATTTCATCTTTGCCCGTAAGAGTAGATACTGGCGCGCAAACCTCATCACTGCATGTTGATAATATCAAGCAAGTGTCAGTAAAAGGCAAGCCAGGGGTTGAGTTTGATATTCATCCAGAGATTCACAATGTAGATAAAGTGATCCGATGCAGTGCGCCGCTTCATGATGTTAGAAAGGTAAAGTCATCGAATGGCATGAGTGAGCAGCGCTATGTGATCAAGACACGTGCCCAGCTGGGGGATTTTGAATGGGATGTAGAAGTAACGTTGACCAATAGGGCCGATATGACATATCTGATGTTGTTAGGTCGCCAAGCGTTAAGCGGTTTATTTTTTGTTGATGTCTCACAAACATTTGTTATGTCTAGCGAGGTGTAATTATGAAAAGTGACAAAATTGAAACATTTGCAAAAGCGTCTCTAGGCACTGAGGGTGATGAACTAGGCCCTGTTGAAAAAAGTGTTGTCGACAGTATTTCTTCACAAGAAGTGATTGTCGCGAATATCAATGAGAGCTTTCATGATGAACTGACATTTGGTCAACGCATGGCTGATAAAGTGGCTGAATTTGGCGGTTCTTGGCGTTTTATCATTATATTTGTGTCGATTATGGTATTTTGGGTGGTGCTAAATACGGTGTGGTTGGCACAGGAAGACGCATTTGACCCATATCCTTTTATTTTGCTGAATCTCGTGTTATCGACACTTGCAGCCATTCAGGCACCGATCATTATGATGTCGCAAAATAGGCAAACATCAAAAGATAGACTGGCGTTTAGCAAAAGTTATGAAGTTAACTTAAAGTCAGAGCTTGAGATCATGCGGCTTAACCAAAAAGTAGATGAAATACATAAATTACTGATAAAAGAGAGTAAAAAATGACAGACATCGCTATCCTTGATACAGCAATACTTTGGGGGCAACAACAAAGTGTCCCCATATTTTGGTCAGCCATTGTCGTATTGTGCTATATAGTTCTGACGAGACAGTTGTTTCCAAAAATTGATAAAAGCGTTGATGAAGGTGGATTCAAAAACGACGCTCTGAAAAAAGCCTATTTAACCGTTCGATTTTTAAGTGGCATTGTGGTCGCTGCGGTGTTGCTGGTGGTTTGGGGGGTAGACATCAGCGGTATGATGTTGGTTTCTACCTCAATTTTAACTGTGACAGGTGTCGCGTTATTCGCTAATTGGTCTGTACTTAGCAATATCACGGCATATTTTGTATTGTTATTTCACAGTGCATATAGACGTGGCAACTTTATACGAGTGATTGACGGTGATAATTACATCGAGGGCTATATTGCAGACATTGGCGTTTTTAATACTCAGTTTATCACTGAAGATAGAGAAGTTGTGATTTACCCTAATAACTTATTGTTGGGGCGGCCAACGCAAATAAATCCAAGAACGCGTGTTGCTGGTATGGGCAAGATAGCTCAGGTTTATGAAAAAAAGAGTAGTGACAGCAAAGAAAAGGAAAGCACTTAAAATAAAAATGCTGCCCCGAAGGACAGCATTTTGGGTCTCTATAAAAGAAAGGAACTGGTTAGAAGTAAGCTCTGATACCAAGCTTAACATTGCGCCCAGGCAGAGGCGCTTGATCCTTGATGAATGAGCTATGCACGAAGCCTAGCTCGTCTGTCAAGTTTTCTAGGTTAAGGTAACCAACCATGTCGATACCTTTAACAGCAAAGTCGTAGCTCATGCTAGCATCTACAAGTGTGTAACCTTTCGTTTCAGTCTCGTATGATGTGATTTTGTCTTGTTCTAGATAACGAGTAATTGTCATATCCGCTGAGAATGGACCTTTCTCATAGCCGTAGCTTACACCTAGTTTATTGCTAGGAATGCGTGGAAGGTTTTGACCATTATCTAGCTTAGCACGTAAGTGATCACCGAATACTTTCACACGATTAAAATCATTGATCTGATAGTGAACATCAAACTCTAAACCGTATAGCTTAGCGTCTTGGCTAACAAACTGGTATACATCGCGTGCACCTTCATGCTCGTGATCAGCAACTTCTAAACCATGCTCAGAGGTAAAGAAGTAATTTGTTTTTTCCTGATAGTAGAAATCAGCAATGTCATTGTAGAAGAAGTTCACTGTATAGCCGAAGTCACCGATAAAGCGACGGAAGCTAACATCTAAATTCGTTGCAGTTTCTTTCTCAATATCGGTTGGCTCAAAATGAATTTCAGTGCCTTCGATATGGTAACCAAGACCTAACTCATAAGTGCTTGTTGCGATATGCAAGCCGTTAGATAACAGCTCTGCAGTTAGCGGTGCACGTTCCGAACGCGATAGGCTAACAGCGACGTTATGGCCTGGTGCATAAGTATAAACTCCACCAACCGATGCACTCACATTGGTCATATCAAGCGTGTAGTCAGTAATTTGAGTGGTTTTTACTAAAGCTTCTTCGTGGTCATGATCATGATCGTGTTCTTCGTGATCATGCTCATCGTGGTCTTCTTCATGCCCAATATGAGTTCCAGTGATGCGGCTAGATAGCTCGTAATTTTCAACTCGTGCGCCTAACTCTAACGTAAAGTCGCCAAACTCACGCTCTTCTAATACATAGAAAGCATGTGTGGTGGTGTTAGTTGCTGGGGTAAATGCTTCTGCGCCTTGTGCTTCATAATCGCTGTCAGAGTAGTGGTAGCCAAAAATACCGTGCCATTCACCGATACGGTGTTCAAAGTTTGTTCTTAGCTCAGTAGTTTCGTTTTTGAATACTGTGCCAACCATACCAGCTTCGATTTCTGCGTGCTCATAGTCTGTGTAACCAGCACGAACCTGGATAGACTCTAACCAGTTGTTGTGCAACGAGTAGTTAAACAATGCCTGCCAGCGGTCTTGCTTTACGCGTGCAAATACGTTGTGGTTTTCTTCTTCATGATCGTGTGCATCTTCGTCACCATGATCGTCGTGATCATGCTCATCATGGTCGTGCTCGTCGTGACCGTGTTCATCATGTTCATCGTGGTCGTGCCCGTGATCATGGTCATGTCCGTGGTCATGGCTGTGTGCAGGGATACCATAATCAGTCTCGATGCTACCGTACGAGAAGCCTACTGTCATATGGTCTGTGACATAGCTTGTGCCAATGTTAAATACTTCAGAGTCGATGAACGTATTATCTACTTTTTCTGCGTACTCAGCTGCGTGCTCCTCACCTTCGTGCTCGTCATGGCCATGTTCTTCATGGTCATGATCATGCTCGTCTTCGTGGTGTTCATCATGATCACCAGGTAACTTAAAGCTAGGAGTTTCATAGTCACCGCCTTTGCGCTTAACGCCATCAAAGTGGAAGTTGAAACCGTTATGGCCGGCTTCAAATAGTGCAGCAACTGTATTGGTATTTGAATTTGTATCATGGCTGTAATCAACAGCACCTTGAGGCGCTTCCACAATATCTGTTGGAATACGATTATCAACAACGTTTACAACACCGCCAATTGCACCAGAACCGTAAAGTAGAGTAGCTGGACCACGAAGTACTTCAATTTGTTCAGCGCTTAATGCGTCGTTGGTGTTTGCATGGTCAGGGCCGATGCGAGATGCGTCACTGCTGTCCAAGCCATTTTGTGTGATTTTAACACGAGGACCATCTAGGCCACGGATGATTGGGCTTGAAGACACAGGGCCAAAGTAGCTCGCATTGATACCAGGTAGGTCTTTTAATGTCTCGCCAAGAGTTGGCTTTGCTGAATTCTTTAATTTATCACCACTGACAACTGTGACAGGTGATGCCATTTCCATGTTACTTTTGTGAAGCGCTGAAGCATATACAACGATGCTTTCAATAGAGCTTGGCGTCAGTGTAACAGTTACAAAAGGAGAATCAGGGTTTACGTCTAAACGTTGATCGATAAAGTTGTTTTTGGAAACGTGAAGCTCAGACGCTGCATCTACCGCAATAGTAAAGTTACCATTGTCATCTGTTTTGATGGTTTGAGACTTACCGTGTAGGTGTACATTCGCGTTGCTAATAGGGAGGTTGTTGTTATCAACTACTTTACCGCTTAACTCACCAGCATAAGCTGACGTTGACAGCATTACTGCGCTGACACTCAGAGAAATCAAAGATTGTTTAAACATTATACTTCTTTTCTGTATGTGATTGTGAACGTGTAATAATATAACACTGCAAAAGCGATAAAACAATGATGTTATACTATCACTTTATATTTGAATTATATTTGTTTGTTCCTATATTTAAAATAATGAAACATTCACAGGATGCAACGATGACAGGGCCATTTGTCTTCAAAGTAAGGTTGAAAATTGCTGATTTGTTTCATCAAGCGAATCACTTAGAGACGTTCACAGCTGCACTTCAAAAGGCGGAGACACTTCAGCATTTTGTACTTAAATTGATAGCTTATTGTGCTTTGTCATACAAAGATGAGGTACGTTGGCTTAACAGCAGAGAAAAGCACCATCCAGATGTTTGGCATGAACTCGAAAATGGTGAAATAGAAAATGCGCTTTTTGTTGAATTACCAGATTTAAGTGAACTACAGCGATACACGCGCCTTTACAGTAAAATCATCATTTTTAACATCAATAATGAACAATGGTTTGATGAGTTAAAGCCCCATCTTATTGCTTTTAACAACTTAAAGATTTTTGTGATTGAATCACGTTTTGTTGATGAGTTAGTGGAAGCATTAACCCGAAGCTTGCATTGGGATGTGATTATTGAAGATGGCGCCATCAGTATCAGTAATGGCGACGATTATTTCCAAAGTGATGTTGTTCGTTTAAGTTAACTTAATCACAACATCCGTAATTGGTTTAGAGCAGCACAGCAAAACTTCTCCATCTCTTACAAATGCCAAAGGTTCCTGATTGTAAGCAACTTGCCCATCAATAAGTTTAGCTCTGCACGCACCGCAGTAGCCTTCACGGCATTGATAGGGAATTTCGATATTGTTTTGTTCTAAAGTGCATAGTAGAGAAGGTGACTGAGCCGCAAATTTAAGCGGCTCATCATGGTCTTCAATTGAAATCTTCAGTTCTGGCTTTTCTTCCATTACAGGTCGAAATCACCAAAGTCTGAAGCGCTTACTTCAGCATCAATTTGACCTACTAAGTATGAACTGATCTCAGCCTCTTGCGGCGCTACCTGAACGTTATCAGATACTAACCAAGCGTTGATCCAAGGGATTGGGTTGCTCTTGCTCTCAAACTGAGCTGGTAGACCGACAGCAGTCATACGCACATTTGTGATGTATTCGACGTATTGACATAAAATATCTTTGTTCAAGCCGATCATTGAACCGTCTTTAAATAAATACTCTGCCCATTCTTTTTCTTGCTCAGCGGCTTCAACAAACATCTTGATTGCTTCTTGCTCACATTGTGCAGCAACGATTGACATTTCTGGGTCATCTTTACCTTCTTGCATGATATTAAGAATGTGCTGAGTACCAGATAAATGAAGTGCTTCGTCACGAGCAATTAGCTTGATGATTTTAGCATTACCTTCCATTAGTTCGCGCTCAGCAAATGCAAATGAGCAAGCGAAGCTGACATAAAATCGGATTGCTTCAAGAATGTTGACAGACATGATGCAAAGGTAAAGCAGCTTTTTAAGCTCAAACAAGTTAATGTGAACTGTTTCACCGTTTATTTGGTGCTTACCTTCGCCATACATATTGTAAATTGATACTTTCTCGATCAACTCATCATAGTATTTGGTAACCGAATCCGCACGTTCACTGATCTTTTCGTTTTCTACGATGTCATCAAAGATCACTTCAGGCTGCTTAGTCACATTTCTAATAATATGCGTGTATGAACGACTGTGAATCGTTTCACTAAAGGCCCATGTTTCAATCCAGGTTTCAAGCTCGGGAATTGACACTATTGGTAATAACGCAACATTAGGTGAGCGACCTTGAACACTATCAAGTAACGTTTGATATTTTAAGTTACTTAAGAAGATGTGCTTTTCGTGCTCAGGTAAGGCTTGAAAGTCTAATCTATCTTTACTTACATCGACTTCTTCTGGACGCCAAAAGAAAGAAAGTTGTTTTTCAATTAGCTTCTCAAATATTGGATATTTCTGCTGATCATAGCGAGATACATTAACAGATTGGCCAAAGAACATTGGCTCTTTTAGTTGGTCATTATGTTTTCTGTTAAACGTAGAATACGACATAAATAATACTCGACACCAAAATATTTAGCGGCTATTGCCATAGCTCTAACCGCGGAAAAGTTTACAATTTATCATAACTTGAAGTGGTTAAAACCACACAAAAAGTGTGTTTAGGTTCTGCACCCAAACTGGAACCTACTCACTTCATGTCATCAAACCCAGAGTGTGTTTTTCAATATACGAATGTATCACAGAAATAGATTTTTCACCGCAAATATATTTCAGACAATTGACACTTTCGCGTCTTGACAAAAGTGTACGGATAAGTGTAACAATATATCGAAAAAAGACGGTTGGGATGATTTTTATACATAATAACAATAGCTTGCGATTTAATAAAAATGATTACTCAACAAGCGTAGTTGAAAATTGAAATAAACGAAAATGAGAAATTACGTTTTTGTTGTCTCCACTCATACCTGTATTTTTGGTTAAGTAATCACATCGGTGGTTGATTAAGTATCAATATTTAAACCACTCTGAACAATATGGAAATTTTACAAGCAACGAGCGAGTGGAGCGGACTTCACATGATACGCAGAGAAATAACACGGTTGCTTAATTCTAGTTGCACTCTGTATTAGTTCAGATGGTGAACGCAAAAAGGCCATAAGGCCTTTTTGCAAGCAAAGATAGTTTAACCGCCACTTCCTCCAGTGACAGAGACAACGGTCGTCGTGACGTCAATATTTTCAGTTCTATATCGATACTGTATCATCTTAATAGACTGTAAATCTGTGTTGAGGAACAGCTGAATAACTTGACCATCATCATCAGCACCATAGCTAATTTGAATTCTTGGCTCATTTTCTATGTTTCTTCTATCAGCAATACTCATAATCATAGAAGCATCAAAGCTCACGCCGGTATCAAAGTCAACTGTGCCGTTTGATTCAATAATCACAGTGCCTCGGCTATGTCCATCGCCAGTGACTGTATAGGTGTTCGCGAACGCGGTTACCAACTCAAGGTTTTCGACTGCGCCATCGGTAGACTTTTCTGTAAACTGTCCTAAGAAAGTATTTTCTGATGTACTCAAATTTACTTCATGGAATTTATCGTTAAGAACAGAAACTGCATACTTAAAGCCATTAGCTTCATCGTTATATATATACTCAGATCCGACCATTTCAAATTCATTAATTTGAATCTCAGAGCCGTCATTGGCCTCAGGGTTAGGATCAATAAATAGGGCACCTGAACTTGAGAATGTAAATTGTACAACTTGGCCGTCGCTATATGATGAACCACTGGCACTCATGGCAAAGGTCAGTGTAAAAGACTTGCCTTTCAGCGCATCTGGCAGCATGTCACTGCTATCATCAGAATCATCATCGCTGCCACCTGAATAACCAGGTGTCCAAGTATAGGTAAGGTCTGAAGTAGAAGTGACGCCTTGCGTAGAAATGGTGTACTTGACACTGACCACCAGCTTACTTTCATCTGCACTGACTAGCTGAAATGAAAAGTCAGACACCGTAATACCTTGAGACTCGATTTGGGTTTTGATTTGTTTTTCAATCTCACCCAGGTCTTCAGGGTTTGGTGCTGGAATATTTTCGAGTTTAATCTCAGGCAAATTAACTGAAATACCTGCGGTAGTCGATGTGCCGGTGATGGTTAAAGTTGGTACGGTGTCATCGCTGCCTTGGTCATCATCATCATCGTCATCACCGCCTGGTATAAGGCCCCCAGGGATGAAGTCGAAAGAAATATCATCTAAGTTTAGATCTTTTAATATTTCTTCGAGGCCTTCTAATGTTTTTTTAATGTCATCAAGAGAGAATATGCCATTTATATCTGCTGACAAGGCTTCCACACCAAAGCTATTGGCATAGGCGCTAATTTGGCTTGATAAATCAGATACAAAAGTTTCTGCATTATACACCGGGTTTTCGAAGACTTGATCGCCTACCTTTCCATCGAGCACATTATCTAAAAAATCAGCCTTTAAACTGTTTAAAATTGCAATTGCGGGATTGTCTTGACTGGATCCTAGTTTGGCAAGGCCAGCAAGTGTTGTTGCGTATATGCCAGCTTGGTCATTATTAATTGAGCCTGCAACGTTTTCTGACACAAGTTGTGGTGCTTGTAAAATAGAATCAAGCGCGGGAGCAAGGGCGTTTTTTATTTGCTCGTTTACCGCATTCACTGACGCAGCATCGACCACATTTGCTGAGATTATCGAATTAGCGGCGATTTCAGTTAAGGTGGTGACACCTACTTGGTTTTGCAGTGATGCCATGACCGCACGTAATGTCGTTGTAGATGGTAACGGCAAAAATTGGCCTTTTGATTCGTCGAAATACTCAGACTCGCTGGTTGGTTTTACTTCAACAATGAAAGGGCCCGTTGTGCCACTGGGTACGGTAATGGTGGCCGTACCATCATCTCCGGTTGAGCCTGTTGCACCTTCAACCACTTGCTTATTTGCCAGTGTGAGTAGTTGGACGTCAGCATTTTTTATCAAACCTAGTGATGGGGTAACAGTGACAGTTGTGCTTTGTTCGACAGGATTAGTGACAGGATCGTCATCATCGTTATCTAAACAGCCAGACAACGATAATAAGGCCAAACCCAAGCATAATCCTTGGAATGGTTTATACATGTTCATAGCAATGCCTACAAGGTTATTAAAACGGTTTTGCTATTGCATCAATCAACCAACCTGCCAATCCCTTGTAATTACTGTTTAATACCCATGTTCGGTTCCAGCTAATGTTGAATGTGCGATCCAATAGCTTAATAGAATGTAGCCCAAAATTGCTATTTTAGAAGTAATGTGAAAAAAACAGGTCGTTAAAGTGTGTCAACTCTATCAACGACGACTTCACGGTGGCTGAATTTACACGTGTTATCCGTCACTGTTAAGTTATCAAGATAGCGACCAGCTATCACGGTTGTTACACCTTCATTATTTTTGTTTTTTTGGTACAAGATAAAATTGGAATTAGCCCTAATACGCGCATTTTCATCTAAAAAAATTCGACTACTGGTCATAAGGTGAATTGATTTCTTTTGCTTTCTTGCTGATTCAAATCTTGCTGCAAGTGCTTGATGACCAACTAAGGATATATTTAACTTTTCTACATTAAACGTGGCGTTTTCGGTAAATAAACTGACGTACTGCTCAGTTGTGCCTTTGTCCCTTATCTCTGGATATTGGTATATCGTTTGCTCGCATTGTTGATGCGCAGATGGATCTATTGTTTTAGTGAGCGTACATGCGGTAAGAAAAACGAAGGGGATGACGCAGAGTTGTTTCATATATTTCCTTGTTATTTTTGTAGGCTTCCTTGTCGGCGTTATTTTGAAGAGTGCTTGCTTTTTTTCTTAGCAGCAACAAATCTAGAAGCCAGTGCATATACAACATACACCAATACCAAAGAATTGCCGAGTACTAATACATCCTTGTCTTCCGTCATTAACCATAAAAACGCAAGTGCAACAGCAGCAATGGTGAAGTGTGTCACTAAGGGATTAGTTTTACTCTTTTTACCCATTAAAAAACCCTAAACTAAAAATAAGACGTCATTATAAAGTGAAATAAGTACACAAACCATGCTTTTGGAACGTTTTATTTAGCCAAAATTGCTAAGTAACTGTAATCAACAGGAATTGATTTTCACCGCCTTTATTGTGTCATTAACTCACTCGAACTAAAGGATTAATCTTAAAGTCGTACTAATATGATGGTTCTTGACCTAGGTTAATTTTTTACCTGTATTAGGGTTTTAAAATATAGGTAGAGCAGGGAAAACATATGACTTTATATGGCTAAAAAAAATTTACTTGATGTGTTAAAGCACATTTTTAGAATTGATTTAAAAAAACTCATATTGGCTTTGGCAACGTGTGGTGTCGTATTGTCTCTATTAAATACACTTTTTGCGAGTTACCAAGTACATAGACAAGCGTTTATCCAAGATACTTTGCATGCTAATCAGACTTATGCGACAAAACTTGCAGAGGTTACACAACTCTTCTTACAGTCAGTGAACAGTCAATTGAATGTCAGTGCATTCCATATTGCCGAGCATATTGATGACACCGTATTGATTAACGCTGAATTAGAGCGCTTGTTGTCACAAACAAATAGCTTTGACTCTCTCGTTGTGGTGAACCGAACAGGAAAAATCATCGCAGTGATGCCTGAATTACCGGTGTTAGGTGAATCAATCTCTTCACAGCAACTAGATAAAGTGATGTTACAAGAACCTATTGTCCTTGATCCGTTTGTCTCTCCTGCTGGCAATTTGATGATTAGCCCAACTTACCCGCTTTTCAACAGCCATGGTCAATATTTGGGGTTCGTTGCCGGGGGCATTTATCTTCATGGGGATACAATCCTTAATCGTTTACTTGGAAGGCATCATTACGAAGGTGGCTCATATTCTTATGTTGTAGACAAAAAGCAACGTATTTTGTATCACCCCGATCCAAAAAGAATTGGAGAACAAGTATCAAACAACATTGTAATAGAACGTGTTTTAAATGGACAAACAGGCGCAATGGAGTTGACAAATAGTGGTGGCAATCAGATGCTTGCTGGCTTCGCGTCTATCCCCATGACAGGGTGGGGCGTCGTGAGTCAAAGGCCACTTATTTCAATTTTAAATCAGCTTGCAGTAACACATAAATCCGTTGTTTATTCCAGTGCCCCTTTTACGATTGTGATTTTAGGGTGGGTGTTTGTAGCTGGCGGGTTAATCGCAAAGCCTTTAGCTTTACTGGCAAAGCAACTAGCTACTGTAGAAAAGCATAGTATAGCTAGTTCTGGGGTAAGTGCTTGGTATTATGAAGTGGCTAACCTTAAATATGCTTTAATCCAGAGTCATCGTGCGGTTCGTCAGGTGATAAAGTCTCTGGATGTAGATCGTAAAACAGACAAGCTTACTTCTTTACATAATAGATTGTCACTGGAGCTGTGGCTTGAGAATACACTCAATTCTCAAGTTGGGTTTTCAGTGTTGGCGATTGATATTGACCACTTCAAGTCTATAAATGATAGTCATGGTCACTGTACCGGTGATAAAGTGCTCAAAGAACTTGCAAATCTCATGATTCAAAACGCAAGGGGAGATGATTTCTGCTGTAGGATAGGCGGGGAAGAGTTTTTAATTTTCATGCCAAATCAGTCTATTTCACAAGCAATGTCTACAGCTGAAAGGTTAAGAAAATTAGTTTCAAATCACATTATGCCCGACGGAATCACTATTACAGTGTCAATCGGCGTCTCTACATGGCCAAATAACTCAATGAGAATAGACAAAACGATTGAAATGGCAGATAAAGCTTTGTACCAAGCTAAAAGGGCAGGAAGAAATAGAAGTTGTTGTCTTGAAGCTGCTTAATATCATTTTTTGTTCATAAAACAGCTAATCGTTTA
Organism: Pseudoalteromonas luteoviolacea CPMOR-1; assembly: GCF_001625685.1. Classification (GTDB taxonomy): domain Bacteria; phylum Pseudomonadota; class Gammaproteobacteria; order Enterobacterales; family Alteromonadaceae; genus Pseudoalteromonas; species Pseudoalteromonas luteoviolacea_K. The sequence continues at coordinate 138,111 of NZ_AUYC01000035.1, forward strand.
CAAACTTTTAGCTTAGACAATGATCTTTGTCTTAAATGTGGGTAAGATGCGCGCCAAATTATAATATTATTGATTTGGAGTAGTAAATGGGACAAACTTTGAAAGTGCCACATACACTCGTGCTATTGCTCGGCATGATGGTGGTTGCCCTGTTAGCCACATGGGTGGTACCTCAGGGCTTTTTTGAAACAAGCGTAACCGAAAGCGGCAGGCAGATGGTTGTCGCTGGTACTTATCAGCTCGTAGAGCAAAAACAATATCTTACTCCATGGGATCTGCTCACTGCAATTCCTAAAGCATTTGCGCAAGCACAAGATGTCATTTTCTTCGTATTAATCGTAGGTGGTGTACTGAGCATTGCTCGTGCAACAGGCACAGTTGATGCGTTGATTGGTCGTTTATTGGAAAAGCATGGTACAAAGCCACAACGCCTTATATTTATGGTTGTGTTTTGTTTTGCTTTGGCGTCGAGCACAATTGGTACTGCTGGTGAATATATTCCATTTGTACTGATCTTGGTTGCACTCTGTAAGGCCATGAGATTAGACGCAATGACGGCTGTAGGTATGATTGTCGCAGGTTATGGTATTGGTTATGGTGTTTCAGCGTTTAACCCATTTACTGTTCTCATTGCTCAACAAATCGCAGATATTCCGGTTTATTCTGGTATTGAGCTAAGACTCGCGATTTTTATTCCTTTTGTTTTAATCGGCTTTCACCATGTGTGGAGTTATGCAAAAAAAGTCTCAAATGATCCAAGCAAATCTATGATGATTGGTGTGCCTTGTCCACTAGAAGGACAAGCAAAACCAAATTATCCTAAACTTAATAGTCGTCACCAGGCGGTGTTATTTAGCTTTATCATAACGTTATGTATTGCAGTATGGGGTATTGCAACCAAAGGTTGGTATTTATATGAGCTAGGTGGTTTATTTGTTGCTTGGGGCATTGTGATTGCTGTAATTGGTAAATTATCTGCTGATGAGACTGCTGAGCGCTTTATTGATGGTGTATCAGATCTTGTTACGACTGCTGTTTTAATCGGTGTAGCACGTGGTATTGCACTTATATTAGAAGATGGTCAAATTCTACACACATTGGTATACAGCCTTTCGTCGCCATTGTCTCACGTTGCTGCAGAAATATCGGCTGTTGGCATGTTGATTATTCAAACTTTCCTGAATACGTTTATTCCTTCAGGTTCCGGACAAGCATATGTGACCATGCCGCTAATGGTGCCAGTGGGTGATTTGGTCGGTGTACCACGTCAGGTTGCCGTGCTTGCTTACCAATTTGGTGACGGGTTCTCGAATATGATTATACCAACTAACGCAGTATTGATGGGTATTCTAGGTATGGCTGGTGTGCCTTATACACACTGGTTCAGGTTCTGCCTACCTTTGATTGGTAAGTTATTATTGGCAGCTTCAGTGGTTCTTGTCCTTGCTGTCAGCTTTGGCTATGGCTTAGATGTCCAGCCTATTATTGAATAAAGTTAATTTTTCTCACAAAAAGCCGTCTTTATAAGACGGCTTTTTTTTGCTTTTTAAATAGCATTTCTTAGATAAAAATAATATGTTTGTGTCTATAAGTGGTAAAACTGGTGTTTAAAGGTTGAAATATTGTTAGATATATATTTCAAATCCTTGTTATTGATATTTTATTGATCTATCTTCATATTTCTAAATATTGATTATTTATCATTGTTAGATGTATTAATTCCGGTTCATATTAATAACTATAATTATTAAAAGATTGTTAAACGATGACGCTATCATTCAGTACTTTCTATAATTTGCCAAGTAGCGAGGCTCGCTATGAATTGGCACTCAACCTGATTTACGAGAAGTTTCAACCAGCTCATTGTTTAATTGGTAAATTCATTGATTCAGATACTCGGGTCAAAACCGTTGCTTACTCGGTCAATGGAGAAAAGTCCAACTACATTATCTATGATCTTGAAGGGACGCCTTGCAAAGACGCTAAAGACAGTCAAAGTGTTTGCTCTATCAGCTGTAATTTACAGCAAATGTATGCTGAAGACGAAATCTTAAAGATATTTGATATCGATGGTTATCTTGGAGTTACGCTTAGGGCGTTAGACCACAAGCCGATAGGTATCATGGTCTGTCTATTCGACGAAAAAATTGAAATTTCAAGTGACGACAAGCATTGGTTTAGAGAGTTAAGCTTACTTGTTGGTGCGGAACTAAATCACAATTTGGAGTTGGCTGCTCAAGAGATTCTTGTCAAGCAGTTGGCCAAAGGCGAGCGTATTGCCAGATTGAGTTCCTGGTCTTGGAACATAAGTAGGAACATCCACAGTTTTAGTCAAGAAATGCAAACCTTAGTGAATTTGCCAGATCAAATTGTTGATTTTGAGATGTTTTGTGACAGCCTCAAAGACAAAGATCAAAAATCTCTAAGAATCTTGATGCAGAAATTGCGTCATGGGCAAATAAACCATATAGACATACATGTGTCTCACCGAGATAGAAGTCAATTCAAAGGATTATTTCGAGTTATAGGGCATGTAGAGCGCTCAGACGAGCAAGAAGATGAGCGGATTTTTTGTGCGTCGGTTCAGGATATTTCATATATTTACGCCCTCAACAAACAGCTTGAGTTAACCAATGTTGTATTTGAGCATGCTACAGAAGCTATCATGATCACTGATCATAAAAACCGTATTGTGATGGTTAACAGGGCTTTTGAACGTTTAACGGGTTACTCAGATACTGAGCTTCTGGGCAGAAACCCGTCGGTATTATCTTCAGGCAAGCACAGCCCTGAATTTTATCAAAAGATGTGGGATATTCTTAGTAAAGAGGGCACATGGAAAGGTGAAATCTACAATCGACGAAAGAATGGGCAAATTTTCCCCGAGGAGTTAACGCTCAATATCGTTCGGGATGAAGACGATGAAATTGTCAATTATGTAGCTATTTTTAGGGATATTACCGTTTGGAAACGCAATGAAGCTCAACTGACCTTTTATGCTAACCATGAGCCCTTAACGGCACTCATTAACCGACGTTGTTTTATGGATATTCTTGAGTCCAAGATATCTCAAAATCGCAGTACTTTGCAGCCGTGTTCGTTGCTCTTTATCGGGTTAGACCACTTCAAAGAGGTCAACGATATATACGGGCCTGAAATAGGCGATAAAGTACTTATTTCTGTCGCACGAAGATTAAAAAATGGCTTAAGAAGAGCGGATACGATTTCTCGATATGGTGGAGATGAGTTTGCGATTTTGCTCGATGCAATGGATGAGCAAAGTGCCTATGATATTGCCTCTAAGTTAAATGAAAAGCTGAAGCAGCCTTATGTATTTAATGAGTTAACCATTGAACTGACTGCCAGTACAGGTGTTGCTCAGCTAGATTGCCGAAAACGGATCACCGCAGCCAAATTTATTCGAAATGCTGCACATGCATTAGAAAGTGCAAAGAAAACCAACAGAGGCAGTGTGGCGCTGCACAACCAAGAAATACAAACTGCGTACCTCAATAAAATTGCGTTGAGAGATAAGCTAAGGCACGCAATAAAGCATGATTTATTGAATGTCTATTATCAGCCAATTGTAGATCAATCAACAGGGTGTATTGTTAAGTTTGAAGCTTTGGTCCGTTGGTTTGATGATGAGCAAGGGATGATATCCCCTGGGGCATTTATCCCGATTGCAGAAGAGTTTGGCTTGATTCAACAAATTGGACACTTTGTTTTAAAAAGGGCGTGTAGAGACTTAAGTAAGATACACTCTCTTGGGTATGCTGATGTCAGTATATCTGTTAACCGTTCGGTCAATGAATTCAAAGTCAGTAACAATCAATTTGACTTGGTGACTGAAGCGATTGAAAGTGCAAATATACCTTTTGGTAGTCTAACGGTTGAAGTAACTGAGTCGATGGCGACTAATCATTACACTTGGCAACTACTGAGAGACTTAAGAGAAAAGGGGGTGAAAATTGCACTCGATGATTTTTGCACTGGTTATTCGTCCTTAAGCCATCTAATTGAAAATCAAGTTGATTATTTGAAAATAGATAAGTCTTTTGTAGATAGCCTCTTACAGGATAAAAGTAAGCAAATTATGATCTCATGCCTCATTGATATGGCAAAACAACTTGGCATAAAGGTCATCGCGGAAGGGGTCGAGTCAGAGAATCAACTGAGTGTACTAAAAGAACTTGGGTGCGATCATATACAAGGTTATTACTACAGCCCGGCAAGACCGATAGGCGCTTGTATACATTTGCTAGAGGAGTTTAATGGTGAAAAGCCGATTGAGCTTAACATGTTAGGCATCACATCAAGCAGGGTCTAGTTGAGGGCCTGATCTGTCAGGCCCATCTTACATTTATATCGACAGTTAAATATGCGGCTTTAAAATGTCATAAAATGCTTCAATATGATCATCTCTATCGTTGAGAGCGGGAATATAATCGTAACGTTGACCACCTGCTTCGATAAAGTACTCTCTGTTTTCTTCTTCTAATTCCTCAAGTGTCTCTAAACAGTCTGCACTAAATGCAGGACTTAATATCGCTATATGTTTGGTCCCTGATTGAGCCAACTCTTTCAGTGTAAAGTCGGTGTATGGTTTGAGCCATTCTTCTCGGCCAAATCTGCTTTGAAAGGTTGTCATGACCTTTTCTTTATCTAGGCCGAGTTTGGCGACCACTGCATTGGTCGTCAGGTGACAGAAACAATGGTATGGGTCACCATTGGTTAGAAATTTTTTCGGCGTACCGTGATAAGAAAAGAGGATCTTATCTGGTGTTGGGTTGTTGTCTAAGTATTCTTGTACTGAGTTACTTAATGACTCGATGTACTTTTCATTGCCATGATAACCGTTGATGAAATGTAATTGGGGTACCCAGCGCCATTTCGTTAATACTCGAGAGACTGCATCAAAGGTTGAGCCAGTAGTTGCACTTGAGTATTGCGGATAGAGTGGTAGTACAACAATTTTTGTGATGCCTTTCTCTCGCAGCTCTTCCAACCCAGCTTCTATTGATGGGTTGCCGTATCGCATGGCCATCACAATTTCGACGTCGTTATGATTATGTTCGACTAAATATTCTTTTAATTTTTGACACTGCTTTTTAGTGATGTCAATAAGTGGGGAGCCTTGTGCCGTCCAAATACTCTGATAAGCCTTAGCTGACCTGCTTGGGCGAATTCTTAATATAATGCCATGCAATATCATCATCCAAATAATACGAGGGATTTCTACAATGCGCGGATCTGATAAAAACTCTCTGAGATACACTCTAAGTGCTTGTGTGGTTGCTGCATCTGGGCTGCCTAAGTTGGTTACAAGTACGCCAACTTTATTGTTGAAACGATTTTCATGTGGATTGTCTGTAATTGCCGAAAATCTGGACACTTAGCACTCCTTGGTGGCATTTTAAAACGGATGATATTTTACAATAAAGCGTATACGTAAAACACGCATATTTGGATCTAACACACATGTTTTTAATTTAAATCATGTCAATACGTCTTAAAATTGTAGTATTAGAGTGAAAATAGGTTGCTTATGTATAGTATAAGTCGTATGTTCCTCTATCCGGCGTCGAGTTTTAACGTAATTTGCAGAGAGTTCTAAGTTAAATGCGAGTTAATCAACCAGTTACAAATCGTGAACAGCGATTTGCACCAGCAGATAAACTCATTTCAGTTACTGATTTAAAAGGCACAATCATTGACTGTAATGAACACTTCATAAATATAAGTGGCTACTCAAAAGAAGAATTAATAGGCCAACCTCATAACATAGTCAGACACCCAGATATGCCTGAATTGGCGTTCAAAACCATGTGGACTCAGTTAAAAGCGGGTAAGCCTTGGATGGGGATGGTAAAAAACCGGTGTAAAAATGGCGATTTTTATTGGGTTGATGCATATGTGACCCCAATGACTGAAAATGGTCGAGTTATTGGTTATGAATCTGTCAGAACGTGCCCTAGTCGCGAAAACATCGAAAGAGCGGACATGCTCTATCGCTCGATTCAAAATGGCCGCAAAGCAAGCTTTAAACTACCTAGGTTAAGAACAATCTGGCCAGTTGCTGCATTTGCAAGTTCTCTTGCTATATATGCATTAGGTTCTGAGTCTGGTGCATTTGCATGGCTTATGCTCAATAGTGTCGCTATCTTTGGTTACAATCGATATCGCGATAATGAGCAACTTGAAAGAATTAACCAAGTTTTGAAACATAGTTTTTGCGATGACGTGTCAAAACAAGTGTATTCTCCTTGGCAAGGGAAAATGGCCGAGTTACATGTAAAATTGCTTAGTGAACATGCGCATTTAGACACTGTGATCACTCGAATTGAACACGCATCAAAACAAGTGACCACTGGTGCTGAGCAAACGACAGACAAAAGCCGTTCAACGACTGAGCGGCTTACCCAACAGCAGCAAGAAACTGAGCTTGTTGCAACGGCAATGAATGAGATGGCCACGACCATTCATGAAGTATCACAAAATGTTCAATCTACATCGGCGGATGCCACGGATGCACTCGAGCTTGCCAAAGAAGGGGCTAAGAGTTCAGAAGAGACTAAGTCTTCTATTGAAAGCTTGGGGGCGACAGTTATTGATATTAAAGACTCAGTCCTTGGTGTTGCGCGTCAAACAACCAAAATTGCTGATGCCGCACAAATAATTGAACAAATCGCTGAACAAACAAATTTATTGGCACTGAATGCAGCCATCGAAGCGGCACGGGCAGGTGAACAAGGCAGAGGCTTTGCGGTTGTTGCTGATGAAGTGAGACACCTTGCGCAGCGAACTCAAGAGTCTACTAAAGAAATTCATGCGATAATTGATGAACTCACGCAGAGCACACAAGAGTCTGAAGTGATCGCGCAGCGAGGCGAAACAGAGTCACAGTTAGGAATCGAAAAACTGAATGCATCTACACAAAAAATTGAGCATATTTATTCTTTAATTGAAACAATGAGCGTTAATAGCATGCAGATTGCAGCAGCTGTAGAAGAGCAGGCCACTGTTTCTGAAGATATTAATAAGCAAGTCGTGAATATTGCTTCGTTGGCTAACTCAAGTGTTATCAGTTCGCTAGAGAGCCAAGAGATAAGTGAAGACCTAACACGTGTTGCTAAAGATATGCATGAACTGGTAGTTAGGTTTAAAAGATAAAATTTTATTGATGAGGGCCATATATAGGCCCTTAATGACGACCCTAAAAGAACACATCATACCTTAATGTGCTTTAATCAAATATTAACAATATACTTGGAAATAAAAATTATAACTCACAAGCAAGAGCGCATTCATTAACAGACAAGGGTTTGTGTTTAATTACCGATAAGCTTCACAATAATGATATATAACTTGCCTAAATATGTGTGTGGGAAAGGGGGTTATAGCTTTCTTTTAACCCCAGATTTAGCTCGTTCTTTTATATTTGTTTGAATATAAATCTGGTCAGTTGTCGCAATTTTCGAGTGACCGAGATCTTCAGATAAGTGCTTCAAAGGTCGGGTTTGTGCATCATGAGTTGCACCTGTGTGCCTTAACCAATGACTAGTTGCGGCTTCTAGGTTTTCAGATTCTTCACTAAAGCCATCTTGCTTTAACTTATCAATGGCTAAGTCAAAGCTTTCTTGAACAATTCGCCTAAGTTGACGCACATTCATGCCACCTTGACCGCGCAATTTATGAATTATAGGATGTGGTTCATCGACACGAGGTAGGGACGTCAAGCCACGTGACTGCCTATACCGCTTTAAATACATCACAAAATCATCGCTTAAAGTGACATCTCGCAGTTTATTTCCTTTGCCCATAATCCTTAAAAACCAAAAACCATCCTGATCTTGCCAGAAGTGGCTCATAACGGGAGACCACTGTGGGCGCTCAGAAAGCTCTGATATGCGAAGGTAAAGACCTTTGAGACAAGCTAACGTAAATAGATTCCTTTCAAATTTAGGGTTTTGCTCACATAAGTCTTTGGTGACACCAAAAACATATTCCCATTGCAAGTCACTTAGCGTGTCTGGTAGTTTAATTTGTGATTGAACGACTAAGTAAGGACAGTTCTTTTTTACAACTGGTACAAAATTGGCGAATGCCTTTTCCTCCAATATTGCAAACTTATAAAACACATTTAGTGCGGTGAACATTGAAGCAAGAGTCTGTTGACTAACGCCATTCTCTTTATAAACAAATGGGCGCCAGTTAGGATTAACTTGCCGTGTCCCTTGGTAGTTTTTAAATCGCCACTGAACAGAATCAGCAAGCCATGCTTGATCTGGTTCTACAACAAAATCAACATATGCCTCTATGTCTTCGCGTTTCAACTCAAATATTGATTTTTCTTGTATCAGCCAGCTCCATAAATGGAAACGCTCAATTTCATTTCTAAAGCGATTAAATGTTGCTTCAGATTTTCGCCCATACACATACAAAAATTGGTAAAGGAATTTCAGTTCATCAAAGCACACATTCTCTGCGAGTCGATTATTGTTTAAAAACTCAGCCATTGCAGGGTATTCACTTGGCAAGGTATCGTCATCTAAATGAGCGATAAGATATCTGAGTTGTTTAAGTGTATCGACTAACGGCGTCATATATTGTTGATCCAAGCGGTATGTTTGTATCAAATTATATGTATATTTATTCAGTATTGTCTAGCACAGTTTGTACCTGCCTAATATGTTGATTTTTATGGCGTGTTGATTGCCAGCAGAGTAAAGAGCCAAGTGTCACTGAAACAACACCGAACCAAAAGCTCTGATGTAAGCTTACGCCCAAAATAAGGGCGGCAAACACACCTGAAAATACCGGGGTGAAATAAGAAATTACGGCAAGTAAAATCATATTACCGCCGATGATTGCCTTGTTCCATAACCCATAGCCAAGCGCCATACCCGCACCTGCAAGTGCGAGTAAAAATACGCTTGAAAATGAAAAGCCTGATTCAAAACCAACATCAAGAAGATACCATTTAAGCCATAATGTACACGCAGTAAAAACAAAAAATAATGAAATGGCATTATGTCCACCGGACATAGATTTGGTTAAGTTGCAGTATATGGCCCAAATTATTGCGCCACTAAATGCAAGAAAAAATGCCAGGGGATTGCTAATGACGTTGCTTAATATACCCTCCAAAAGGTTTGAGCTTCCAGAAACAACTAAGCACACGCCAACAAATGCTAAAATACAGCCAGGTAACAACAACAGAGATTTAGCGTGTGTGCTTTTGCTGATAAGTGCACCCAAGATAGTAAATAGAGGCCAAAGATAGTTGACTATTAATACTTGTGCAGATTGTTCACGAGAGTTTGCAAATCCTAAAGATAAAGACAAGCAAAGCTCATATGCAACGAAGAGAGTTCCGCCAAAAACGACATAACGTTTGGGGTACTTTTTAAAATTGGGTATGCCTGAGAAGGCGACTAAAAACAACGCCGAATAGGTGTAAACAAGCGCTGCACCGCCAATTGCACCGAAGTCCTCACTCACGATACGTACGATATGTAAAACACCGCTCCACAATAGCACGGCCATAACGCCAAATAGTGTAAACTTGTATCGAGATTGCAAACTTCAGAACTCCATTAAAAACGCTTGATTATATAGGTTTTGAATTATCCTGCACCTGTTTTAGTTATATTTTCAAGATGTGTATGAATAAATTATCTTACGCACTGATATACTAGGTATAAGGCTGTTGTCGTGTGTTAAGCGGAATCAAAAAATGATGTTTAAAGCTTTTTCAGAGAGTGACTTATGAGCAATAAACTTGGTTTAGGCGGAAGTTGTTATTGGTGTACCGAGGCAATATTTCGTTCTATCATTGGCGTTAAAACGGTAGAGCAAGGTTGGTTAAACAGTTTTGAGGACCATATCTCATTCTCTGAAGGTATTTTGATAGAATTTGCGCCAGACATGATTACGTTAAATGATCTTGTTGAAATCCACTTATTGACACATAGCTCAACGTCAAATCATTCACGTCGCGATAAATATCGCAGTGCTGTGTATTGTCAGAATATAGAACAACAAAAGGAAGTTGAGGGTATCATTGCAACGCTGCAAGGGGAGTTCGAGCAACCCATAATCACTCGGTCACTGTTAATCAACGAATTTAAATTGTCTTCTGAGTATTATCAAGATTACTTTTATACAGCACCTAAAAGACCATTTTGTCAGAACATCATCGCTCCTAAATTGGTAAAACTAATGGAAAAATTTAAGTATAAAGTGAACTCTGAGCAAGTGAATAAAGCGATAAATTGACTTTTCATTCTTTTAAATAGAATTTATTTTTGTATTAAACCGTATTTTTTTATACATCCATTCTTTTTAAAGGAACAATCTCGTCATTTTGTGACTATTCTCTGACAATCACCGCTATGAATTCGTATATTTGTCATTTACAGCTTTTACGCCAGCTTCTGGTGTTGGGGTTATTCATTGATATAGGTGATAACGATACAATTTATTATTGAAATTTAATTATGTTAAATTGAGTGGGGTGTAAATACTTTTGATATTAGGGCAGTTATAATTTAAAGAAAGCTCAGCTTAAAACTGAGCTTTCTATAGTGTATGAATTAACCATGGTTTTCATGGAAGTGTTCACCATGTTGATGATGCCAGTGCCCATCATGGTTATATTCAACTCGTCCTTGCTCAACTCGTCTTTTATGACCACAATCTAACCCATGACCATGTTTGTGCTTTTCATGAACTTTTACCTTGGCTTCATGAACTTCTCCGGCATGGTTATGGTGATCATGTCCACTGTGATTATAATCAAAGTGGTCTACATGCCATTCAGCAGCATGACCACAGTTGTAAGCATGTTTATGTTCGTGTTTATCGTGCGATACATGCTCAGCAGCGACGGCAACGCCTGTTACGCCAATAGACAATGCTAAAATAATTTCCTTCATAGAGTTGCTCCGATTGTGAGTATCAGTTCTAAAATAGGGTAGTTATAACATTTTTGCAACCTATACTGGTTGGCTTGATTTCAGCGGTGTATCACCAATTTTATATAATACGGGCGTATTCAGATTTCTTAATTTACCCGTTTCAGGTTCGTAGACTTCAAGTGCAAAGTAAATACTGTTGACTATTACTACAACTATTCTTCTACACCAGCTGAAATGGTCGCTTATCTGTGTTGGAATGGCATTAATAAGTGTGTAAAAATTAGTAACAACAAATCTGGACTATTGACTCTGTTTGCTAACAAAGCAGCGAAAAAAATTCCTTCTTTGCATTCGGTGTCATTTATGGCGTAAAAAGCCAGGTTATCGTGAATTACGGGTATTAAAAGCAATTTAGGCCTTACTTTAAGGCCTTTTTATTACGCATACGTATCTACCGCCAACATACCTGCCTTGACTTGATAATCCATTGGCAGAGAGCGATTAAAGTCGAGAATTTTATTAAAAATTTCGGCATCTGAGGCGCCTTCGTGTTTCATATTGTTATATATCTGAATTCGTTGTTCTGTGACCACCGCGGCTTCTTTATCAAAATCATCTGACTTACTAGCCCACTTTTTGAAAGCAACAGGATCAGTAAGAGGAGGCGCTTCGTTAAGATTTACCAGCATTTTATCAGGGATAAAGGAGACGGCTTCTGCCATATCGGCTGCAAATGAAGGGTCCGACTCGACTTGCTCTTTGAAAACATCCCAATTGAGCTTTCGATCCGATGTGGTAGGTGATTGCTCCGATTTGTCAGTTTGTTTTGCAGATGACGTTGCAGCGGTTTTATTGGCTGCTTGCATAGCTTGATACTGCGATACAGCACCCGTTCCTTGGTATGGATTTGAGTTTAAAATCATGGCTTATCTCCTTATTTTCAGTAACGTCTAATGTGCAAACAACAAGCCAATTTAAGTAATTAAAAATTTCCATTAAATACATGTAGTAACGAATAAATCTGTTTGAAACGGACAAATTTTGCCGTTATAAACTAGGAATAGAGTGCTCGAGAGGCAAGAGTTTACTTGCACTGTGTCTAGTTGAATCTGTACAGGATTGTAATTTGCGTAGGAATAAACTTATGTCTTGTTCAGAATTTCAAAAGCACATAAATCAAAAATAATTGGTAATGCAGAGCATTGCGGCAATCATGGCCACTCGAGTTGGTCTAATCGTCCTCTTAATACTTTAAAAGGTTAATCGCATATCTGTAAGAGCAGTGTAATGGGAAAAATGCTGTCTATTCACTAAGCTAAAATCTTCATCATTTTATTTCATGCATATTCGAGGAAGAGTTCATGAAACATAACGTACGGATCTACCCAAGCAATACCGCTAACCCCACACTGAACAACTCAGACACAAAAAAAGCGAATCTCGCATTTTGCTTTTCTGGCGGGGGGTCTCGAGCATTAACATGCGCATGGGGCCAGATGTTAGGGTTAAATACGCATAACTTACTTGAAAAAGCCCGGTATATCTCATCTGTGTCGGGTGGTACTTGGGCATCGTCTATTTATTCATTTTTACCATCACAATACACTGATGAGCAACTACTTGGTAAATATATCCAACCCCAAAACTTAGCGGTTACTGCAAAACCAGGTAAGTTTGATATAAATAAACTCGGTGAGCATAGCTTTGGTAATGTTCCAGCGGCTACTGGTATTGATAATTTATTGGTTACAGCTGCTGCATTTATAGCTAAAAATGAAAGTAAAGATCATCAGTGGCTTTGGACAGATATTGTTGCCACACACATACTGTCTCATTTCAATTTGAGAGCTAAAGGGGAATATTCGTGGACATCAACTAAGTCCTTCTCTTTATCTCAAAGCTACGCACAAAACACCTTTCCGTCTATGCAGCCTTCATCGGACAATTTTTTTTACTTACGTGAGGGTCGACCATTTCTCATTATGAACAACAATATCATGCAGCCAGTTAAGTCGATCGATAATGCTAAAATAAATATTGTTCAACTACCGAATCAAGCAACAGCGGTTTCTGCCGGCGCAAGAGGGAAGGTACCTAACTTTACGATTTTGGGTGGTGGCCAGGTTGAGTCCTTTGCTTATGCTTCTACTTTAGAGCAGACAGGTGCAAATACTTCGCCGGTTGAAGTCAATATCACCCAACCCTATGCACTAGTAGACATTGTAAGTACATCTAGCTCATTTTTTGCAAACGCGCTTGCTACCATGTTTACAGCAAAAATTAATGACCCTATGAGCCTTTCGCAAATATTAGATGGAGTAATGCCCTTATTAACTGATTCGGACAAGAAAAGCTTGTTAGGTGAATTAAAAAATGGTGTTGAAAAAGATGCAGTATCTAATCTATCAGCCGCTTTAGTGAATAGATTTAAAAGCTTTATAGATAAAAATAAGCTCAATGAGATTGCAGATTTTATACCGAGGCATAATTACTGGCCGATTAACGAGACGAGTCAAAACTACCCAGAGACTTTATACACCGATGGCGGAACATTAGACAATACGGGAGTGATAGGAATTTTATCTCAAACAGACAATGGACAGGAGCAACAAGAGGCGATTAAATTAGTTGTATTTGACAACACAAGTACTCCTTTGGTTAAAAAGTCAAAGATAGTCGCAGCGGGGCAAGCAGCGCCTTTATTCGGCATTGACTACGATAATACGACCGGAAATTATCAGTTATTTAATGACAGCCAAAAAGATCCCACACACCCTGCATTTTGTGCAACCAGTTTGATACACGTATTCGACAATACTGAGAACAATTCATCGACGCCTTTTGAGCAACTAGTTAAAGGTCTATTTGAGAGTAATGCGAATAATACTCAACCAGCATTTTACCGAATTGAATTAACAACTGTAGAAAACCCATTAGCAAATATTAGTGCAGGTCGTACTGTTGAGGTTTTATATATTCAGAATGCAAAAATGCTTGATTGGCAGAATAGCCTCTCTGACGAAAGTCTTCAATCGCAAATTTTAGCGGGGCAGCAAGTCCAAAGCACGATTGGCTCTGAGATGGAAGATGCTGCCTTATTTGTTGATGCTCGATACAGTTTATCGTGGGATAGTGATAAGGTACTTGAGGATAAGACTTTATCTTTACTGAAAAATCCAGCAAAACCGTTTGCTAACTTTCCTTATTACAGTACATTTTTCAAAATCGGTTTAGAACCTAAAGAGTCTAACGCTCTGTCACAAATGTGGGCTTGGGCAATTGCGGATGATGCAAGCTCACTACATGAGCAAATTAAGACATTTATTGAAGGCTGATTGAATTGTTCTTGGATAAATAAGCGTACCTTCAACAGTCAACTTTATCACTTGCAAGCTGGCTGTTGACGTGCTTTCTACTTGTGAGTTAAGCGTATTTCACTGTCATGTTGGCTTTGACGATTTTACTGGTGGCGTTTGTTGATGTTTATTAGATGAGTCGCTAAACATATTTTTAAATTAGCAAATTAACTCGTTGAGTAATACACTGGCTTTAACTTAATTTAAGTAAGTAAACCAGTATGAAACACATTGAGCATTTTAAATTATTGGCATTGTATAACCAGCGTATGAATTGCCAGTTGATCAACGCTGCAAAAACGCTCAAGCACAATCAACTTATAGATGATAAAGGCGCTTTTTTTGGTTCAATACTGGGCACCCTGAATCACTTAATCATAGGTGATATGATCTGGTTACTTAGGTTTTCAAAGCACTCTAATCGCTATCAAACGCTTATACAGCTGAGCGAACTGCCTTATCCAACCAGCTTAAACGACATATTATATGACCAATTAGAACCTTTGATTAAAGTCAGAGAGCAAGTGGACCAGGCAATTTTGGAATGGTTAAATAATGAAGTACAAGAAGCTGATTTTCATACTACTTTGACTTATGGCAACACAAAAGGTGAAGTCAGCGAAAGGGAGTTTAGTGAGCTGGTATCTCACCTTTTTAACCACCAGACACATCATAGAGGCCAAATATCGACGTTATTTAGTCAGTTAGGGGTTGATATTGGTACTACAGACTACTTGATAGATATACCCGATAAAAAAAGTGCTGGCTAAGTTTTTAAAAGTCCGATCAATAAATATTTGTAGATAAAGTAAGTTATTGAGCCTGAGCAAATAATTGCTACACTTTTTTATATCAATCACAATTTGAAAGGAAATTTGCTAAGTGGAAAAGAAATCAAGCAAAGCGTTAAACACATTACGTTTGAACTTTTCCCTTGTGATTTTGATTGGTTTAGGGCTTACGCTCGTTTCTTTATTTTTTTACCACAAGGTAGAAACGCAATGGCGATACTACTCAACCAATATTTACGAAGTTTATTATTTACATGATGATTTAGTGCAGCACCTCGGCTATGGAGGTTTCATCCATAATTTTAAAAACTTAGTACTCAGAAAAGATAGAGCCCGATATGAGCCTGAGTTGAGAAAATCAATTGTTGAAATAAAGGAAATCATTTCAACACTAGAACGTTTTGAACAATACGATAACCAGTCTTTAAAAATCATCAAAAGTGTTGTAAGTGAGTACGAAGATAATTTGTCGCTCGCTTTACAGCTAATTGATAAAGGTGCCTCAAGTGAAGAGATCGACAAAGCTGTCCAAGTGGATGATACGGATGCACTGGCTGCTTTAGCGAAGTTTCATTTAGATAGCCGAGCACGGATCAATCAAGAAGAAAATCAATTAAGCAATAACTTTGTCATAGCGCATACCGTGAATGTAATTAGCGTTATGATTTTTATCGGTGTACTGGTGCTTTATTTTTTCAGGTTGAAAAATGCATTTGAAAAAGAGCATATTCTCAAATTGGAAGCGCAGAAAGCATCACAAGCAAAGTCAGATTTCTTGGCTAATATGAGCCATGAAGTCAGGACACCACTGAATGGAGTAATGGGCTCTTTACAACAACTGCACTCAGACCTTACGAGAGAAAAAGACATCGAAACGGCATCTATTGCTCTCCAATCTTGCAAGAACCTCCTTAAGATTATTAACGATATACTCGACTTTTCAAAAGTAGAGGCCAATGAGTTGTCGCTGGATAATATTGAGTTTTCATTGGGTAAATTGATAGATAATCTCAACTCTGACTTTTCTTTATCCGCAAAAAATAAATCTATTTCGTTCACAATCAGCATAGATAGTGAATTGAAAAGCAGCACCTGGAAAGGTGATCCAATTAGAGTTCAACAAGTTTTGAATAACCTAGTATCAAATGCAATTAAATTCACTGATAACGGAGGAGTCACCGTTGAAATTTACGCAGATGATACAAAGCCGTCGTCTATGCTTGTATTCAAAATTTGTGATACCGGAATAGGCATGTCAAAAGAAGGTCTAGGTAATCTATTTAAACGCTTCCAGCAAGCCGATAACTCCATAACTCGGCGGTTTGGTGGCACTGGGCTGGGTATGTCCATTACTGATAATCTCATTGAGCTAATGAACGGCGAAATTGTCGTTAATAGTCAAGAGGGTAAAGGAACGAATGTCGTCGTTAGCCTGCCATTAATAAAGCTACAAGCGAGTAAAGTTGGACATATTAAGAATGTTGAAAACAAAGTAGTGGTGCCCGTTTTAGCTGAAAAGCATATCCTAGTCGCCGAAGATGATCCGATTAATATCCGAGTGATAACTGCGATGTTGGAAAAAACAAAAGCCCATGTATCGATTGCAAAAAATGGTATTGAAGCAGTCGAAGCTTTTAGAAAAAATGTACCTGACTTAGTTCTTATGGATATTCAAATGCCTAAAATGAGTGGTATCCAAGCGTGTGAACTTATACGGCAAGAGAATAAGAGCTTGCCCGTTATTGCCCTTACTGCAAATGTAATGAAAAGCGACATAGAGTTATATTCGCAAAGTGGTTTCACTACTCATGTCGCAAAGCCAATAGATCAAACACTGCTATATAAATCATTGAGTGAACATATAAAAGAAGAAATTTGATAGAAATAGTGTGGCACACAGTGGTGCCAAAACCATAAATAGCGATCGGTTAGTCTCCTAGTAAGCTCTTATACACAGAGGCAACCACAGGGTTTGACTCCCCCACTTTTTTCGTTAAATAAATTGTGATTTGTGTAACGACCACGGCGAAACACAACGAAGTGACTTCCAAAATTGGTAACGGTGAAAACAGCATCAACAGTGCGAGATTACCCCAACATAAAACACAAAATAGCCATGCAGCAATTAGCTTTTTCTCATTAGTATTTATCGAATTCATGATCATTGCCTCGTATTGATTAATCTTTAAGGTCTTGTTGACCCGTTAGTTTATTTTTAATTGCACGAACAATTGCTTTCCTGCCATCTACAACAGCAACACCTAGTACTGCTGCAGTGCACCAAACTGCTACTTCAGTGGTAATGGCAGCAATTGTTACCGCGGTAATGTGCATGCTTTTAGTCTCGGTAGTGAAAAGTACGACAAGCATGACGACCCAGCTAATTGCCACGACAAACCAAATCGTACTTAGGACACGCTTTTTATTCCATTGTTGTAACTTTTTCAAAGCTTGCATTTTTGCTCCTTTGATAATTGTGAAAATGTATTGTTTGATCTGATTAGTCGTGGAGGAAAGAAATCCATTACAAACTTTTTAAACTTTTTTATTCGATATACAATCGGCAATAATAGACACCTTAAAAATATTTAAGTTTTTTTGTAATGATTGTGTTTCTGTAACGACTAATAATAAAAACAACTTGGAGGCATAGATCGTTGGTAAGTATCACCAAGGACATAGATAAAGAAAAAGTCATCGCGCAATTTTGGCCACAAATAAGTCGTGCAGCATCAGGATACGAAAGTCGACCTGCTTTGTCAGATGAATTAGCACAAGAGATGGCCTTATCTGTTTGGCGGTCGTTAGAAGGGTTTAACGATCAATGTTCACTCAATACATATATTTACCGTGTGATTCATAATACGGCCATTGATCACATAAGACGACATAGTAGAATTTCAGAAGATGAACTTGATGAAACAACACTCTGCGAGTCTCCAACACCAGAAAAAAGCGCTTTACAAGCGCAACGGCAGCATCAATTGATCATTGCGGTCAACAAGCTGCCACTCAGTTTGAGACAAGTAATGCTACTGAAATTAGAAGACTTAAATAACATAGAAATGAGTGAAGTGTTAGGGATAAGCGAAGCAAATGTCGGTGTGAGGCTACACCGAGCAAAAGAGCAATTATCAACATTACTAGCAGGTATGAATTGATGGATAATAATGAATTTGAACAATTGTCATCTCTTTGGCAATCAACGGAAAAAAAGCCTCAACCACATATGGATAAGTTGCTTAAACGACATAAAAGACAAAGTGCAATTTTAAAGTTTAATGTGTGCTTTGAAGCATTAGCAATTCTAAGTGTCTGTTACGTGTTAGTGTGGGCATATATTGATGGTAAGGGGTTACCCGAACTTGTCTGGATTGGATTTGTCACTTTTTGGGCGATTGTGATTTTTGTTTTGACTGTAAAAAGTCGTTTAGATAGCTTGAACCAACTGAAAAGTGAAAACATAAGCACGTCTCTTGAAGTTCACAAAAAGCTATTGAGAAACGAGATCTATAGATGGACCTTATATGCCAAAGGTACTTGGATATTTATTTTAGGTTTTGGCCTTTTCAACTTGAGTATATGTTATTCCGATGTATGTGAAATAAAAAACTTCGCCCTTGAAGGGGGCTTATTACTGGGATTACTAGCATCTATCGCGTTCTATACCTTCAGGAATCGAAAAGCCAAAGAAGTCTTAAAAACTTTAGAGCAGTAGAGCGCTCTGATTTGAACTGGTGAAAGCACAAATGCGAAGTGTGCTTTTGCTACTTGCCAAATCTTGTCTCCCATATACATCAGTCTAGAAAGCAATTACGACAATAAACCTCAGCTATTTACTAATCGCATCTTGAAGATCGAACCCAGTTACCAATCGCATTGTAATAAACTGTAATGGCACTAGGGCCTGACATTTCTGTATTCATATATGCCAAGCAACCTCAAGCTTGGTTAATGAATGAAGTCAACCAGGCAAAGAAAATAATATGAAATACTTATCACTTATAGGGCTTTTTCTTATATCAAAGATTGTATATCCAGATGAGTTGAACATCATTATTGAGCCTGACTCGACGGTTATTGACGAGAATTTTTTAGATATTGAGAGTGAATCCGAGGTGTTTTCAAATAAAATGGTAATAGCTGGTGTTAGTGCCGGATCATTGGGCTCAACAATTTTATCAATTGGTTGTAACTTAGTTACACCTAGCTGGGCTGAGACAATTCATACGATTAAAGTTACAAAACAAGTGCGAGTGTTAGCTGATTACAAGTATCTTCAAGTGTGATTTTTGGGTGGGTAAAGTCAATCAAAGTAGAGATAAACGGAGATGATGCGTTTTACAAAGATTTTGTTACTTTTTCATACAGGGATCACAGCAATATGTATGATTAAACTAAATATGACTGGAGTACAACGGAAAGAAGTGGTTGAACATTATCAAAGGAACCATCTGAAGGAGTCAGCTGCAAAAAATTTACGTTGGACAGTATCAAGTCGCCAACTATTAAACGGGCTTTAAACTTAACTATATAGCATTATGGCTAACTGAATCGCTACCCCGATTCAGTTAGCGTAGATACACACCGCATTTTAAAAGCGCAATTTTTATTATACAGCTAGCCCTTTATAAAAAAGAGACTAGCTTAACAACTTGAATCAACGCAACAAATGCACCACACATGATTAAAAGGTTTGCACGATTTTTTAGCCTATGTGCTTCTTCTTTCTCTTTATCAGCAAGGTTAGATTTGAGCACTTTGCCTTGGAAAGCCATGCCTACGGATACTAAAAGAATGATAAGTGTGATCGTTAAATCTGTCATGGGCTCAGGTGACACAGAAAGACCTCTAATAAAATTGATGAATTTTGAGAGTTTGGCTAAAAATTGGAGGCAATTTTAAAAGATCTCCCTCAATAATTAAAGGATTATGCAACACATTCACCAGAGCAAGGCATCTTAGTAAAGACCAAACAGCCTTTATTGTTTGAAATACAAAATTTATCTCTTGAATAATTTGTAACCATATGGTTATTATTAAGTTTCAATTGTAAAAGGAGGTTGTTGATGAAAAGGCTGCTTTCTAAAGCCACTGATAAAATCAAGGACAGGGTACGGACAGGCACACTTTACCGAAAGCGGCTGCGCACAATTTGGAACATATCCATGCCAATTACTTTTTTATCTCAGGTTTTGGTGTTTTTTATTATATGTATTTCCTTATACTACTTATTGCCTATTACATCAGAAATTATTACATCAATTACAAATCACGCATTTAAATTTATGAATATGAAAAGCCGTGATTTTTTAGATTATGTTATTGGTGTACCTGCTTTGATATTTTTAATATTGGATTTTCTTTTTGGAATATCCCTTATCCTATATGCTCTGTGTTGCTATGTTTGTATAAAAATTGGAAGGTTTGTTTTTCATGTTTATTATGATTGGGTTTGTCACAAAATAACTCAGAACTCTTATCCAGTATGGCCAGGTATTGTAACAACTATAATTTTGATGTTCTTATACTACATATATTTCGGTGCTTACGGGAGTGATTTCTCACTCATTTCTTTATTATATATTACCACAACTGTAGTTTTAATAACTTTATTTGGCTTTATAACGAATTTTAAAAGTAAGGTAAATTAAATGTCTTATAAACTAGAAGATCCAATTGCTGAGCAAGCTAAGAAAAAAGTTGAAAATATCAAAAAAAATAAAAATTCAGATAAAAATGAAGTTAGTATCGATGGTCAGGTAAAAATTGAGGACATAATTAAAGATGCCCAAGCTGTTTGTGATCAAATTTATTCAGAGGGGAATAACAGCTCTAAAGAAAGTCTTGTTAAAGCAGTGACACAATGCGAGCAAAAATACATCATAAAAGAGTCTAAAAGTTATGAAGTTCAAGTTGAAAAAATAAATAATAACATCCCAGAAAAAGAAAGCGTTGTAGAAAAGCTATCAACTATAAAAGATGAGTTTGAATTAGCGACGCAAGACTTTAAAAATGAGTTATCAAACCTTGGACAACGCTTTAAAAATGACATAAATGAAAAGAATGA
The DNA here is from genome assembly GCF_001625685.1 of Pseudoalteromonas luteoviolacea CPMOR-1. Lineage (GTDB taxonomy): Bacteria > Pseudomonadota > Gammaproteobacteria > Enterobacterales > Alteromonadaceae > Pseudoalteromonas > Pseudoalteromonas luteoviolacea_K. The sequence goes on from NZ_AUYC01000035.1 coordinate 159,250, forward strand.
AAATGCAAAAGAAAAAAAATCGGATTTTGATTATTTTGCATCACAGCAACCAAGAAAAAAGCCATTTACGCATAAAGGTTTAACAAACCCTATTAACGTATTATATTTCCTTATTGCTCTAATTACTGAACTGTCTATGCTTGGATGGATTATAGCTGACTATCATCCAGAAAGCACATATGGTGCAATCAAATTATCGGCTACTAACGCAGCTGGTATAGTTGTTCTTGGATTTTTCTGTGGCTTTTTTTATAGGTTAACTAAAGGGAATTGGAATCCTGTAGATAGGAATAATGAAATTCCAGCTAATAATTTATATTTAAAATTAAAGCTAATGGCTCCATGGGTTCCTTTTTTTATTTTTTTCTATTTAATGTTGTGTACGATAATTAATTATATACATAGCTTGCACTATAAATACATTGAAATGGAAGCCTTAATGACGAATACAATCGTCAATAACACTTATTTACCACATGAATTTCTTATTCCATTTGGAGACGGGTTTATGGCTCCTTTTGAAAACAATAGTTATATGCAGGGTTTATTTGCAATAAGTTTTATTATGTTTTTATCTTCCGCACGTATTATTTATCAATGGAAGCCTGATCCCATACTTAATTTTAATAAGCTTTATGATGACTTATTAAAAGCCAAAAATGATAAGGTGGAAGTGCAGTCACAATTTAAAAGTGAAGTAAACAACTTCTTGAAGGAATCGAAAAAATTCTCATCGAGTCTTCTAAAAAGCTTGGAGTCACTGAAACTAAAATTAGAAAGCAACTTATATTTTTATGAGCAGTATATACCTTTGTTATCATCGACTAAGTCTCGTACTCAAGAAAGATTGAGTATGCATAGTAAAACTTTCAGAAAAGAGCTTTTCAAACAGTTTGAGAGTGATAACTATAGGTATATTGACTCAATAGATGAAATTGAAATGCCTACGATTGATTTCATTGATGATAATATTTTTAATTTAAACGACCGAATAAAATCCGTTAAAACCTCAATCGAACAAATAAATGAAATTATTAACTATATAGAAAAAGGAAAATTGGCTAATAGTAAATTCGCGGATGATGAAAAAAAACGTTATCTAGGGCCTTTGAGCAGTTAATTTGACTAAGCTTTAGTAAATTGGAGAATGCGATGGAAAAAACAAAAGAACATGTTCATTTAATCGGTGCTGTAATTGCTTTTTTATTATTAGCTTTTTATTTTGTCATTTATCTTTATGATGAGGCAACTAAGCCCAAGCTGAACTATAGAAACTGTTTTTCTAAAGAGCACATGCCCAAAAGTCATGCTTTCATTTTTGATATTACCGACCCGATAGATAATCAATATATTGATTCTGTCGTCGAAACTGCACTTAAACATCTTGAGAAGGTAGGAAAGGGGGAGCAAGTCAGTATTTTTGCGTTCACAGATAGCACCGAACACAGTTCAGCACCTGTCAAAGTGATGTGTTCACTTGGAACTATGGGTAGTTTGTCAGAACATAGAGTTGTCGCAATTAATAATTATAAAAACAAAATTGAACCGCAATTTAGGCAGGCAATTACAGATATTTTAAAAAAAATAAAAGAGCGACCACATTCACCAATTTTAGAGTCACTGGCTGAAATAGCTGCAAGTGCAGATTTTCAAGTTGGGCAGAGCACTGTTGTACATATCTTTTCAGATATGCGACAAAATAGTGATAAAGGCCTTTATCAACAGAGGGCTGTTAAGCTAGTAAAACGATCAGAGTTACAGTTAAAACAATTTGAAGAGCAAGCCAAGCATTACTTAGCTGATTTTGATCGAGGAATAAATTTGGATGTACATCTTCATTTTGTGGCTATTAAAAAGCCTGGGGGTGCAAATCCAGACCAACTACGTGTTGCTTGGCGTGCTGCATTCGAACACATAGGGGCAACAACATATTGGTCAACCGTTGCACCAAACTCGACGAAACTATAGAAGTACCAAAATGATACTTAATAAAAATCATCGTTTATATATATTAATTATTCTTTGCATTTTTATTGGCGGTTGCGGGCGGTTTGGGCTTCATGCTGTTAATCACAAAAACATGCTACAGCATAAAGTAAAAAAGTTTGATAATCGTCTGAATAGAAATATAAAAATCGCTGGCTTTATTCGTTTTAATAAAAAAGTTCTTGAGAGTATCAGATTATCAAAACGAAAAAGTAATAATCAAGCTTCAGTTGGTACTGAAAGTATAAGGGGAAAGAAACTAGCAAATTCACATTTACAAAATAAAAGGCATCCAGTTACCAATGTACGCTTTGATAAACATGGAATGCCTGACTTTACTCCCTATACTATTCATTCTTACAAGCCCAAAAGTGCGAGCGAGTTAACTTATGACGTAAAAAAAGATACAAAATATTTTTTTAAAAAAACAGGGTTAAATCAAGCTGAATACTCTAAGCACTTTGCAGTTCACCATAACGCACACGAAAACCGTTTAGATCTGGTGTACAGAAAGGCGCACGATAAAACAAACCATTATGGAGCGGTAGAGTTAAATCGATGGATTAAAAAATCGAATACAAAAGATATCTCTCCAGCAGATCTAGTAAAATAGGTAATTTCACCAATAAAATACATTATGTTAAATTACAAGTTTTTATTACTTTCTGCAGTAAAGTATAGGGGATTTTAGCCTAATCGACCTTGAGAAATGAAGTATCTTGAACTAGATTATGTTCAAGATACGTCAGTTCAGGGAGCGACGACTATGGTTAGAGATCGTTATGAAAAATGGATTGAAAAGAAGGTTACTTTAACCGTATCTGAAAACCTAAAAATTTATAAAGTTGCATTCTGGTCGTTTCTTGCTGGGTTTATGTTATTTCTCACATTGGGTTTAGTCAATGAAGGGGCAATTTTTAGAACCATAATTAAATCTTTGTATCCACCTGAAGAAATTTATAAAGATGTAGTCAATGAGTTTTTAAAAGATGAGGAGTTTAAAAATTCATTGGTCCATAAGACAGATTATTCAAAGTTAGAAATTAAAGGTGCAAGCTTTGAAACATTTCCGCAGTTAAATGAAAAACTTCCTGAAAAAGTATGGAACACAATGGCCAAAGGCAGCTCAGAAGATTACTCTGAATTTGTATCAAGAGATGAGTTTTTTGAGGCCCTTAAAAGTTATCATGCCGAGCTAACAGAATCTTTTTTGGCGCCAAGCAATAGTAAGGTCGAGATTTTATCTAAGCTTGAGAAAGTAATGGATATTGAAATTGATGTTTTAGTTTTAATGGCTGGGGAAAATGCGCATACAGCACAGACAGCCAATTGTTATAATTGGTTCGAAAATGATAGTTATCATGTAGAGCTAGTCATTCCAAAAACATATTCTGCACAAGAGCTTTCTTGGTTCAGGTGCGATTTTGCTTGGCCAGAAATGTACTTAACCTTGACAGTAGATGGTACTGAATTACCAATGCCGGTAAAACTTGTCGGGGCTAGACGAAATGGCAACTCAAATAAACCTGTACTTTTGATCTCACAAAAAATAGCGCAAGATTTAAAGCTGCATAGCTGGGAGCGTTTTCTAAGTAAGGCGTATGGATCTATATCAATCAGCGAAGTTAAATAACAACAAGACAATCAAAAGTCGCGTGCATAAATCACTTAATGTCCGATACCGTCTAGTATTGGACATATTTTAAATATTACGTGTCTATCTAAAAGTAGAGCGTATCTTGATTGCTAACTTAATCAATAGATTGTAATTTAACATAACGTAAATTATCGGCTGTTATTGAAAAGTAATATCTAAACAGGTTATTAGTTGTTTGCTCGACGAATAAGCCTGCTATAAACAAATTGCTTTTTGATGAATACCCTAATAAATACGCCTTTTATCTTTATCGTATTTATTATTCTCATATCTAGATTTTTGCAAGCTCTTGAACTGATTCAAGCCTTCACAACAGGCCTCAAAGATGTGACGAAGTTTTGTTTAGCGAATACACTAATGTAATTACCTTAATTAATTATGGTTAAAACCTCATCGACTATTCTTGCAAGCGAATATCCCTTTTTTGATACGTCATGTGGAGGTTTTTACAAGCTTTCGATATTGATGACATATAACCGTAGGTAGACTTTATAGCCGTCATGCGACATAAGCATTTCTTTTTATGATCTAACCAAAAGTTTTACTACATTTTATCAATGTCAGGATATCGCTTAAGTTGTTCGCTATTTGCGCAAAGCATGAGATATTTGCGCGTTTATACGCTTTGTAGTTCATTGTAGGTTGGTTTTTTGCTGATTTAAGCACCTAGCATATAGCTTTTATCTTAAATTAACTTAGCACAGTACCTTCACTTTTTAGTTCTCATGCTTATTTAACATAAAAAGCACTCTATCTCAGAGTGCTTTTTTAAGGTTAATGTAATGCAGCTGTGAATGGTATGCTTGCGCATATTTCCGCTTCAGCAATTAATATTTCTTCAAGCCTAGTATCTATCACTGATTTATCGAAATATTCATAGCCCAGCTCGACAAACAAATTTTTGTGTTTTTCTTCAGATTTTGCAATTGCTACATAAAAGTCTTTGTCTTTTCCTTCTGGCAAAGCTTCTGCTACCAAAGAGAAACGTTCATGACCCCTAGCCTCAATCACTGCTGCTACGAGTAAACGGTCAATCAAAAACTCATCGCTGCCTTGCCTAAATAAAGCACGCATTTTTTTTATATATGGATCTTGTTTATCATTACCAAGTACTAAGCCTCGTTCATTAATCAGTTTGAGTACTTGTTTAAAATGGATCATTTCTTCTATCGCAAGGTCTGCCATAGCTTTCACTAATTTAGTTCTATCCGGGTAGTGCCCTAACATTGACATTGCCATACCCGATGCTTTTTTTTCTGCAGCAGCATGGTCTTGTAAAAATGTAACGAAATCATCCATTACTTTGTGTGTCCATTCAAAAGGCGTGTGATATTTTAATTCAAACATTTGGTAATTATCTCGCTTGCTACTTACGATTTTGTTAGTGATTTTAATTGTACGCGTACAATTTAGTATCGGACATTAATATTAAAACTGATATAAAGCAGAATCTTTATCAACCTTTCCACTTCTAGTCGACTCGACCTTTAAAGGGTGCTTGATATCATTCCAAGCAGTTACCTTACCCCGTTTATTAACATGTGGAATCTCAACACTTGGTACTGACATAAATTTTGCGAAGCGTGTATTACAGTTAGCATCAGATAAGTTAACTTTTAAATACTCTACGCTGTTCATCTCAATAAAAGATTCAACCCGTTTCTGATGTGCATTATAACACTGTATTAAATAAGCATCATCGTTGATAAGGTGTTCATTTAAACCGGGAAAAGTTTCAAAATAACAACGCTTTAAAGTGTCGTTAAAACCACCACCCTGTTTTTGTAACTTTGGCAGCATTCTTTGTAATAAGCGTCTAACTGACGGGACCCATTGTGCCAATTCGCGCTCAAGGTAGACAAACTTTGCACTAGGAAATGCTTGGTAAAGTTGAATATAATCATTGAAAACGGGGGTATCAGCAATGAATTCAGCAGTATTTAATGCACTTTGTGTGTAGGCGGTATGAGCAGTTTTAAGTCCAATATCAAGACTTGCTATACATAAGCTTGTCGTTCCAGTCCTCGGAAGTCCTAGGACGAAAAATTTTTTGTTCATATGAAATATAAATAGATATTAATCAATGCCATTGCGATTAATGATAAAAATGTACACCCCATGCCGGCTACTCTTAATTTTAAGTTAGCTGTGTATAAGGCGTTGGCATGTAAAAGCCTTCCAACTAAAAACAACACCGCAAGCGGTATTAAAAGTAGTTCTCCAATTAGCTGATATTCAAGAGTAAAAACGAGAATCACAGCAAGTGGGGTATACTCAATGAAGTTTGCATGGGCACGAATACTTGACTGCAAATCTTTATGTCCAGCATCACCAATACCAACCTGGTGAGACTTACGTAATTTTATTACATTAAAACTGAGTTTGATATATAAAAGCGTGCATATTGCCGCAAATAGACCGCTAAACATTGTTAAGTCCCCTATTCCTTGTTTAATTTAAAGTATACGTTGTTTTTAGGGGACTTTAAAAGAGGTTATTATTTGATATAGTACACGGCATAAACCTCAGCAGTCAGCTTGGTATCTCCAGTACTGTATGAGTCCTGTAGGCTCATCGATTCCGCAGCCATAACCTTTCCTCTTGCGTAAGGCTGTACAGGTACATTCATTGGTGAAAAAGACACTGAGTACAAATCGCCTACCTCGACACCAAATCCATCGGCTAATTCTTCAGCACCTAACTTGGCTTGTTTAATCGCATTCTGTTTCAGCTCGTTCATAATTTCAGCTTTATCTTCGACTATGAACTGCGTATTGTTAAATTGGTTGATACCACTATCAACAAAAGCCTGAAGTAATTCTGGATATCGATCTACATTTTTAAGTTTTAAAGTAATGTTCCTCGACACTTTGAACCCTGTAAACTCTTCTTCGTTTGTCGCGCGGTTATAGCGAGTTTGTTTATATACGTTTAATTGTTGCGCATGAATATGATTGCCTTTCACACCAAAGCTTTTTGCAATATCGAGTGCTCGCGCAACAACTAGGTCAACATTAGATTTAGCGTCTTGAAGATTTTTATTCTTCTCATTAATTGCAACATTGATAATAGCAGTATCAGGTTGTACCGAAACTTCGGAGTACCCTTTTACGTATAAATGCGGTGAAGTTGGAATACTTCCAGCAAAGGTAGAAGTACTCAATAAAATGGACAAAGCAGCTGTGAATAAACGCATAAAGTCTCCAAAACAAAAATTTCATCTCATATTAATAAACATCTTTATTGAATCACACACAAATTAATCAATACTGAATAAATAATGTAGGCAGATAAAATGGTGGCTCTGAGCACATCAATTAGAACGTCTGAAATTTGAATACACATATGTAAGTTAACTGATTTTTCAATAAAAAAGTCCATGACGGTTAGTAATTGTGCATAATTTCAACTAGCCTATTAAGATAACTAATAATTATTCCTACGATACGGTTTTTAGACTAGCTTATGGGATCACGGCTTTCAATCAACTTGGTCTTTTTGGTATTAGTAACCGCATTACCAAGTGTATGCTTTGCAGACATACCGCTCTTAACTAATCAATATTCAGTCAAAAAGCTAACTGCTGAAGACGGCTTTGTCTCATCTGAGATCTATTCAATTATTCAAGATGACCAAGGCATGCTCTGGTTTGGCACTGCTGAAAATGGCGTGATGCGCTATGATGGCCGAAAAGTTACCCTATTTGAATTTGACAGTGAATCGGATAATGGGTTGTCGCACAACGATGCCGGAAACTTAATGCTAGACCAAGATGGTATTATTTGGATAGGTACATGGGGAGGTGGTGCTAGCCGATATAACCCGAAGACAGGACAATTTGAAAATTTCTTTCATGATGTCAACAAGCCTGATTCCATTTCCGCAAATAGAATTCAATCACTGTTTCATGATCTAAACGGTACAATTTGGCTAGGCTCTTATGATGGCGGTTTAAACAAATACTTAACTACTGATAAGTTTGAGCATATCAAAAAAGCGACCCAGACTACTGCTGGCTTATCACATAATAGAATTTGGGGTATTGAAAACCAGGGGACAGACAGCCTCTGGGTTGCAACGAGTTACGGGTTGAATCTATATAATAAAAAAAACAACACGTTTGAGTATTTTTTCCCTGACCCGCAAAATAAAACCCCCACTGGTGCTAATGAAATTAGACATGTATTAAAGTCATCTCAAGGCGTCATATACGTTGGTACTCAAAAAGGCCCTTTTATTCTTGATCCCATAACTAAAACTTTTAGAAAGATTGGTTTGGTCAAAGGAGAGCATTTAGGTCAAGTAAACTCCATGATCGAAGATCATGAAGGGTATATTTGGTTTGTAACTAGCCGAGGTGTTTTCAGAAGGGATGAACGCACAGATGGCATCATGAAGCTAGATTTGGAGTATAGCAGTGGTGCGAGGATTATTTTCGAAGACAGCGCCAATATAATTTGGATAACAAATGAATTACATGGGATTTTCAAACTAGTCCCCCACCGTAAATTCAAATCCATTGATAGTGCTGAACTAACTGCACCAAACGAAATTGTAGCAGACCATCAAGGTGACATTCTAATTGCTAATTCCAACTCTAAGCTGTTCAAGTGGGATACGTCTGAGCGTAAATTAGAGGCTTTAACAAATGAGGTATTTAGTCAAGAGTATGGGTTTGACCCGAATAGACTCTTGGAACAACCCGTATTGTATTTAGACGACAGTAATATCGTTTGGATTGCCCAAGATGATGGGTTAGCAAAATTTGATCTTAATACTAATCAACTTGAACTTATAACCTACCCTAGAGATCAAGAAAACTATGAACAATTTAGAGAAATTAGAGCCCTCTCTATTGATAAACAAGGAAACCTCTGGATTGGTACCTATAAAAATGGCATTTATATCTACAATGTAAGCTCGCAAAAATTTAGACACTTGGGTGAGGAATATGGCTTGTCTCACCCTGAAGTGCTAACAATCTACAAAGATAAATCTCAAAATATGTGGGTCGGTACTGGAGATGGTATCAACCTTTGGCTAGATGAACGGCAGCTTTTCCAACCATTTGTGAATAATAAACAATCCCCAAATAGCCTCCTTGGTAGTATTGTTCAAGATATCTATGAAACACACGATGGTGAAATTTGGATTGCAACTCAACAGGGCCTAAATTTATATAAATTGTCTGAGAACCAGTTTGTGCACTTTAGTACTAAGAATGGACTCCCTAGCAATTTGATCCGCTCTATTTCGGATGATGAACAAGGTAACTTGTGGTTAACCACTAATAAAGGAATTACGAAATTCTCTCCTAGCTCAGGAAAAATCGTTAACTTTGACAGCCAAAATGGCTTACTAGGACTTAATTATTACCCAAATAGCTTGATCAAAGGTGAACAAAATTTGTTGTTCACCAACAGCCAAAGAGGTATTGAGTATTTTAGCACTCGGGCACAACAATCTACTTTTAAGGAACCATCTTTAGTATTAACAGGCTTTAATAAGATGGGGTTGCCAATACAGTTGGATAAGCCCTACTCTTATGTCACAGATATTTATGTTTCTTACTTAGACTATATCTTCTCATTTGAGTTTTCAGTGTTAGATTTTCATTCACCAAACAAGAACCTTTATGCCTATAAATTAGAGGGGTATGATGATAATTGGATAGAAATTGGCAATAGGAATACCGCTTCGTTTACTAATTTAGACGGTGGTACTTATCAGTTTCAAGTAAAAGCGACCAACAGCAGTGGTGAATGGGGAAACAACATATTGTCCGTGAATGTACATGTTTCACCTCCACCATGGAAAACTTGGTGGGCATATTCCACATATACTTTCATCGTTTTATCTAGCATTTTTTTAGTCGTGTACTTGCGTACTAAATTGCAAAAAATGGAAATTCGAAGACAAAAGCAGTTTGTTGTTCAACTTGAAAAGCAAGTATCGGAAAAAACGGCGTCTTTAGAGACCCAGGCAAGAAAGCTCGAAGGTGCCTTAAAAAAAGCAGAAGAAGCGACGCGTTTAAAGTCTGAATTTCTTGCAAATATGAGCCATGAAATTCGCACGCCAATGAATGGCGTTATCGGTATGCTTGAACTGCTAAAAAATAGCGGCTTATCGTCCGAGCAATCTCATTCTGTCAATATTGCCAGTACCAGTGCGCACTCTTTACTCACTCTTATAAATGATATTCTCGACTTTTCTAAAATAGAAGCTGACAAGCTAGAGTTGGAATTTGTTGATTTCGACATCAGATTATTACTGGAGCACTTATCAGAGTCTATGGCTTTAGCAGCACAAGAAAAAGGCGTCAGTATCATTCTTGACTTTGCCGATATCAAAACGCCCATGGTCAAATCAGACCCAGGTCGAATAAGGCAAATCGTTACCAATATCGTCAGCAATGCAATTAAATTCACAGAGCGTGGCGAAATTCTTATTACCGCGTCAGTTCACCAGAGCAGTACGCCTTATCATTATGACTTTATTTGTGCTGTTAGCGATACGGGGATTGGCATACCAAAAGAAAAGCTCCCTACATTATTTGATTCCTTCATACAGGTAGATGCATCCACAACACGAAAGTACGGCGGTACAGGGTTAGGGTTGAGTATTACTAAAAAGCTCTGTCAGTTACTTGGCGGAGACGTCACGGTCACTAGCACTGTTGGTGTCGGCAGTTGCTTTAAAGTAAATTGTTTACTCAAGCAAAGCTATGAGGACAATCCAAAAGTGTTCTCTTTGGCTAGCATGGACATTACAGCCTTATTAGTAGATGCTATTTCTTCTAGCAACCACGCAATTAGAAAACAGTTAGAATCTTGGGGAGTCACAGTTTATGAAGCGTCTAATGCAGATCAGGCGCTGAGACTTATTGCGAAGACGTCTATCGATATTGTGTTGTTCAATAAAAGACTGCCTGGCTTAAGTGGCGAGTTAATGGCCAAAGAGATCAAAAAGAAAAATCAATCAATCAAATTAGTTATGATGACTCGACTAAATGAACAGTACGAAACAATAGCAAACTCCTCTATTGAATTAGATGGCTATTATACGAAACCGACCACAAAAAAAGACCTAATTAAAGCGCTCGCTACCGTAAATAATGATATTCAGTCATTCATTCAAATCTCAGCGAAAGAAGAACAAAAACCGCCTACTCAAGATAAACGTAAATTTGATACTCAAACGCGTGTCCTTTTGGTCGAAGATAATAAAGTTAATCAAATGGTTGCAATGCGTATACTAGATAGCCTAGGTTTGACAACAGAAATCGCTGAAAACGGCGTGGAAGCACTTAAAATGCTAAAAGCTGAAGATAACAAACAAAATTTATATTCCATAGTATTGATGGACTGTCAGATGCCATTAATGGACGGATATGAGACGACGAGAAATATTAGGTCATCAAAAGAAGATGAACAAGTAGCCAGTATTCCAATCATTGCGATGACTGCGAATGCAATGCAAGGAGATAGACAGAAGTGTCTTGATGCAGGCATGGATGACTACATAACTAAACCAATTGAAACGGACAAAATATATAAAAAAATCAAATATTGGTTAGAGAAAAAAAGCGGAACCCCCACTGATTGATCACTCTAGTCATTTAAGATCAAATGGGCCAAAAAGGCCCATTTGTTATTTATAAAGATTACTTGTAAATTACTTGGTCGACAACAAGGTTGATATCATTTTCACCCGTTACTTCCCATACGGTTTGATGCTCTGTCGTTCCTGCTGGATTATGACAAGAAACAGTTTGTCTAAATGCACGACCATTGAAGTTATATACTTCTTCGTTCAATGCGAAGTGGTTTGTATGGAATAGTGGCGTCATGTCATTGCCACTGAATACTTTAGAGACCAAGCCATCATTGATTTGAGAAGTACAATACCCGTCTTCCGTACCATTGTTTACAAGCACTGAAGATGTATAGCTTACTTGGTCATACCAGCCTGCGCCACCACAGTGTTGCGCTTGACCACTACAGTCAGGAGTTTGCCAAGGGCCGACACCCGTTAAACTTGCATCCCAAGTGATTTTTGGTACTGCTGGGATTTTGTGTTTTACAACATAACTTTCACCCAACTCTGATTCACAGCTCAAAGATAAAACGCGAGTACGCTGAAGTTGCGCTTCAGAGAAGTAGCCTTGCAACACAACTCTGTCAATATGAGAAGTATTATGTCCAGCTGGGCCAATACCTACATTAGCGATAAACTCACCAGAAACTTCATCATACACTGCACCCGTTGAACATGAGCCATACTTATCTGCGCGGAAAACCCAAGCTCCAAAAGTACGCGAATGCTCTGAGTCTGTTACAATTCGTTCCATCAAATTACCAGTATAGTGAGACTCACGGTCGTAACCATCTAGGTCATTTAGTGTCACACTTGCAACAGCACTGTTCATTGCAAATAAAGATATAGCAGTAGTGAGAAGTTTAATTTTCATTTGTAATCCCTTTTATTAGATTAATTAATTTGAAGCCTTATACATAAAGGCAAATCGTCGAATTTTTACGGCGCTGACACATCATCAATAAATATATTTTTGTAAGTGCCGACGTTTGTCTCGCTATCTAAGTTAGGTGTTTGAAATGAGCTTGTAAACGCTATAAATCTCTGGAAACCAGTCACTTTAAAAAGTGTGTATGCAAATTGAAATTACTAGAAATTCAGTCATGTTACAGTGAGAAAAAACTAGAGGTGAGAAGGGTTATAATGTTTTATATTCAATAAATACAATTGGTTATAAAAATAAAGCGCATTTCAAATAAGATTAAGAAAAAACAATGTGATGCTTATTGAAAAATAAAAAGTAAAATCAAAAGGTGATCTAACCTAATCAAAATACTAAATCATATTAAATTCTACTCTACCAAAAAAATTTAATTTGATAACTAAGCATAGTGATTCAATAATTTGACAACAATGAAAAAAACATTAATTAAAAAAAGTAATCCTTTAGGCAATTAATCCGTGATACTAAATGCCTTTTTTAAAGAGTTAGTAATAAACACTTCTTCCTGTGGAAGGAATAGGTTTGCATGTGCTTGAATGATTAAATTTTGAATTTTTCTTTTTTGTAAAGTGCGTTCAAAAAGATCTACTGCCGCCCTTCCAATTCTCGAGTCGGAACATGCGATATAACCAAAAATGGTTGCTTGGGTATCACCTATTGCATGGAATGAGATATCTTGTAAAACCTCTTCTGATGGAAAATCGGTCACAAATACGGAGCTATATTCGATGATCCCATCAAGCCGCCCCTGAACAAGCATTTGCCTTAACCTAAACGCACTATTATTGCCTTCACCTATGAACATTCTGTCTGCGTTTGCTTTGATAAAATCGTCTATCTCTAGGCCATATGAGCGGCCTTTCGTAACGCCAATACGAAGACCCATAGCGAGTGCCTTTTTAAGAGAAATTTCAATAGACACGAACTTTTTATTTCTTAAGATAAGGCGGTTAGAAGGAAATGCCATCAGAGGGAATGATACAAACACAGCCATCGCTTCACGCTCTGGGGTTTTTACTTTATTATAAAGGCAAATATTTTGATGGTGCTTTAATTCTCGCCACTCTCTCTCCCTGCTTGCTGGAACAAACTTAATTGATATTTCTTTGTCTAGGTTACGTGTAATAATGAGTAAAAGTTGGGTAGCTAAATCGCCTGGAGATTCTCCAAATGAAGGGTTGTAATCAGAGACAATTTCGATTTTTAATGGTTTGGCAAAGCCGCAAAAAGACATAAACAACAAAAAAATAAACACAAATCTGGACAGCATAGTTACTCCGGCAGCATGCAGTCCGTGCGATTATTTATCTTTTGAGTATAGCCTTAAAACGTTAGTTTGCTATTTCAAAGGGCACTTCTTAATAAAAAGCCCTCAATAAGAGGGCTTCTAAAAACAACTTTTACTGTTAGAGACTACAACGTTTGTAGTTTCTGTATTCAGGCATCCAGTAGTTTTTATCGATCGTAGCCCAGATACGCTCGTCAGGCATATCCAAGCATACCCCTTCTTCCATCGCTTTTTTGGCAACTGCAAACGCAATGCGCTTACTAAGTTGTTCGATTTCAACGAGCGAAGGTAATAAGCTACCCTTACCAGTATTTGCCCAAGGTGATGATTCTGCTAGTGTTTCACTCGCAACCATCAACATTGATTCCGTAATACGAGTCGCCTTTGCGGCAAGTGCACCTAAACCAATGCCTGGGAAAATATAACTGTTATTACACTGAGGAATTACATGTGTTTTGCCGTCAAACTCAACAGGTTCAAAAGGACTACCAGTAGCAACAATCGCCTGACCTTGAGTCCATTCAATAACATCCTTTGGATGTGCTTCCACTTGGCGAGATGGGTTACTCAGTGGGAAAATAATAGGTTGCTCACAGCCTGAATGCATTGCTTTAATGACTTGTTCAGTGAATAAACCAGGTTGGCCTGATACACCAATTAAAATGTCAGGTTGTGCACAGTGCATCACATCTAGCAAAGATGCGTATTCTCCACTATAGTTCCAGCTTTCTAAGTTTGCTGAAGTCTGTACGAGAGCAGCTTGGAAGTCTCTAAGCCCTTCCATTCCTTCTGTTAATAGACCAAATCTATCAACCATAAATACTTGGCTACGAGCTTGATCATCCGAAACGCCTTCAGACACCATTTGTGCGATAATCTGTTCCGCGATACCACAACCTGCAGAACCCGCGCCCACAAAGACAACTTTCTGTTCTGAAAGCTTGGCTCCTTTAACACGACACGCAGCAAGCAAAGAGCCTACAGTGACAGAGGCTGTACCTTGGATATCATCGTTAAAACAACAAATTTCGTCACGGTAGCGCTTTAACAATGGCATTGCGTTTGGCTGTGCAAAATCTTCGAATTGCAGCAATACATTTGGCCAACGGCGCTTAACTGCTTTGATAAACAGGTCTAAAAACTCATCGTATTCTTCTTGGCTAATACGCTTATGCCTTGCCCCCATGTACATTGGGTCGTTTAATAATTTCTCATTATTAGTACCAACATCCAACATCACAGGTAGCGTATATGCAGGGCTGATACCCCCACACACAGTATATAAAGCAAGCTTACCGATCGGGATCCCCATTCCACCGATACCTTGGTCACCTAGGCCAAGAATACGTTCACCATCAGTGACAACAATAACCTTTACTTTGCCTTTTGTCGCATTTCGTAAAATGTCATCGATGTTATGGCGATCTTCGTAAGAAATGAACAATCCACGAGAGCTACGGTAAATATCAGAGAACTTTTCACATGCATCACCAACAGTCGGAGTGTAAATGATAGGCATCATTTCTTCCAAGTGATCTCTCACTAGACGGTAATAAAGCGTCTCGTTGTTATCTTGAATAGCTCGTAAATAAATATGTTTGTTTAGATTATCTTTGAAACTTGAAAATTGTTGATAACAACGTTCTACCTGCTCCTCAATTGTTTCATAACGAGGAGGTACTAAACCTGCAAGGTTGAAGCTTTCACGCTCACGCTGGCTAAATGCACTGCCTTTATTTAGAAGCGGAGTTTCCAATAAAGTTGGGCCAGAATATGGGATATAGAGGTAATTAGGGTCGGTTTGTTTAGTCATATTTACAAGCTGTGACTCTTAATTTTTTGATATAAGGGATCATTATTGTCTAAGTACACAAATTTTCAATATCTTTAGTGCACATCAGACCAATAAAACGGCCCTGTAAACGGAAGAGAGATCCGTAAACAGGGTTATACATTATAACTGAATAATCTGTAATATCCTACGCTTACTCGCTAGATTCTCCGAGTGCGACCCCTTCTCTTCGAGGATCTGCACCACCAAAAAGAAGGCCTTCTTTAATTTCGATTGCATGGATCCCTGAATTTAGGTCAGAGATACGTACTTTGTGTCCTTTCGACTCAAGCCATGGCTTCATTGCTTTAAGCGCAGTTCCTTTCTCCAAAGTCGTATACTTATTCCTATTGGTCACTCTAGGAAGGTTTATCGCTTGTTGAGGAGTGAGGCCCCAGTCCAATACACCAATCACTGTTTGGGCAACATAATTTATAATTCTGCTACCTCCAGGAGAACCAACAACTAACTTTAAACTACCATCTTTATTGAAAACCATTACAGGCGCCATTGAGCTTCTTGGCCGCTTATTTGGTTCTACTCTATTGGCAACCCAGTTTCCCCCGACTTTAGGCGCTAGCGAAAAGTCAGTAAGTTGGTTGTTCAATAGGAAGCCATTAACCATCACCGTAGATCCAAAACCCATCTCAATGGAGCTAGTCATAGAAACTGCGTTACCTTTACTGTCTACAATGGAAAGGTGGGTAGTCGAGGGTAATTCATAGCTGTTATCTTGTGCATACGTTAATTTGCCTTTGGTAGGATCGCCCACTGGCATATTTTGATTGTCCCTCTCGCCAATTAATTTAGCTCGAGACTTCAAATAAACTGGGTTAAGTAGCCCTTGTGTAGGTACATCAACAAAATCTGGGTCCGCAATATAAAAGTTACGATCAGCGAATGCTAAACGGGAGGCCTGTGTAAATAAATGAACAGCTTCTGGGTCATTTGGCTTATATTGTGCTAGCTTTTTACCTTCCAACAGCTTTAATATTTGTAATACCGTTAAGCCCCCACTGCTGGGAGGTGCCATTGAGCAGACTTTGTAGTCGTGGTAAGAAGTACAAACTGGGTGACGCTCTTTACTCTGATAATTAGCCAAATCTGACATTGATAAATGACCTGGTGCTATTTCAGAGTTTTGTACCGCCTTTACCATATCCTCGGCATACTTACCTTCATAGAAAGCCTTTGGTCCATACTCTGCGATTTCTCTATACAAGCTAGCTAATTCAGGGTTTTTAACAAGTGCACCAATTTCTAAAGCTTTTCCATTAGGATAAAAGTATTCTTTGGCTGGGGACAGCTTTGTGAGACCCGGATTAAACTCCTTTTTTAACAGCATATGCAATCTTGGCGATACCTTAAACCCTTTACTTGCAAGTTCAATAGCGGGTTTAAATAACTGTTTCCACTTAAGTACACCATATTTATCATGTGCTTGCTTCATTGAATGAATGATGCCAGGCACACCCACCGAGCGCCCGCCAACAACCGCTTCTATCCATCTTACAGGTTTGCCCTCTTTGTCTAAAAAAAGCTTATGATCAGCTTTTTTAGGCGCGGTTTCTCGGCCATCGAAGGTTGTTAAATAGTCATTTTGTTTATCGTAATGAAGAATGAAAGCGCCCCCTCCAATACCTGAAGATTGCGGTTCAACCAATGTGAGTACAAGCTGTGCAGCAATCGCTGCATCAATAGCGCTACCACCTTGCTGTAGCATCAACTGCCCAGCTTTACTCGCATGAGGATTGGCTGCAACAACCATGTATTTTTCTGAAATTTTTTCTTTTTTAAGAGTAAGCCCTGTTGCCGCCTCCGGCTCCCTCGCTTCTCTTTTTTTAGGGTCAGCTTGATCTGCTAGCGCAGGAAAGCTGGATGCAAGTATGAGTGCAATGAATGTTTGCTTAAATTTGATTGTATTCATTATTTATTTTCGATCTTCGTTGGCATCATAAAAGTTAACAGGCACAATATATAAAAATACCTTTATTATTGTAGACATAGCATGTTTGGTTTCAACCTTCCTATCAGCCCTCAATACATAATTCCACCGGTAACTCTGGCGATAATCGCGACGTTACTAATGCTGTTTGATATGCGAGATACCCTTGAGTTTCATCGTCAGTTGATCAGTGAAGGTCAAATTTGGCGAATTTGGAGTAGTCAATATATCCACACTAACTGGATGCACTTAGTTTTGAACCTTGTCGGCATTTTATTTATATGGGTACTGCATGCGGAGCATACGTCAATACGCCGCTATTTTACACATGTATTATTACTCGGATTATGGACCGGGTTAGGTATATGGCTATTTTGTCCAGATATCAGAGTATACACAGGATTGAGCGGATTGCTACACGGAATTATTGTTTGGGGCGCGCTTAAAGATATTCAAATGAAAGAGCCAACCGGTATGCTTTTATTCCTGGGCATTGGGGGTAAACTCGCTTGGGAGCAATATGCTGGACCAAGTGCAGAGGTAGGTAACTTAATAGATTCTCGTGTGGCAATAGAATCGCACCTTATTGGCGCAATAGGTGGACTTTTGCTGGCAATCCCTTTACTAAAAAGTAACCACAACTCTGTCTCTTAAACAGGCAGTAAATAACGCAATTTAACAGTGTAGAATGAATTCGCACTGCTCAATAAGATTCAAAAAAGCCAGCAATATGCTGGCTTTTTGTATTTTATTTAAAGGTTTTCTTTAAATAGCTTGTAGATACGACGATATTCATCTAACCAGCTTGAAGGTTGAACGAAACCGTGCGGTTCTACCGGGTAGATAGCTGTTTCAAAATTTTCTTTTTCAAGTTCAATGAAACGCTGCACTAATCTGACCACATCTTGGAAAAACACATTATCATCAATCATTGGCGCATTGATTAATAGAGGTTTATTTAAGCCTTCTGCAAAGTAGATTGGTGAGCTTCGCTTATATGCAATTGGATCTACATCAGGTCTATTCAAAATATTTGACGTGTACGGGTCATTGTAATATGCCCAATCAGTAACAGGACGAAGTGCAGCACCTGCCTGGAAAAGTTCAGGTTGCGTAAACAATGCCATAAAGGTCATGAAACCACCGTAAGACCCACCATAAGTACCTACAGAACCTGAGTCTACATTAGCGTTTTCAGTCATCCATTTAACGCCATCGGCCAAGTCTTGAATTTCAGGCGTGCCCATTTGACGATAAATTGCTGTACGCCAGTCACGACCATAACCTTTAGAAGCACGGTAATCCATATCCATTACTACATAGCCTTCGCTGGCAAGTAGTGAGTGGAACATAAACTCGCGGAAATAAACCGACCAACCCATATGTGAGTTTTGTAAGTAGCCTGCTCCGTGATTAAAGATAACCGCTTTGCGCTTTTTACCCGTTTCACCAGGTTTGTAATCAGCCGGATAATATACTTTCGCATAAATAGGCTCATCGGTGTGGCTAGATGGTACAGCAACTATCTTCGGGGCTATTAGCTTTTTGTTTAAAAACTCGTCTGATACAGTATTTGTTAGGCGCTTAGGCTGGGCATTAGGTTTTGCATCAGCAACATAAAGCTCTGTTGGCATCATTATCTTCGAGTGCTTAAGCAATACTTTTGACTCATCAGGACTTAAAGAGTAATCCGTTAAGCCATTGAGATCTGTAATTGCAACTTTCTCTTTGGTATTTACATCAACCGTGTAAATTTCATAAATACCTGGGTGATCAACATTTGCCTTAAAGAAGAACTTGCTGTTGTCACGGGTAAGTTTTGGTTCAGAAACAACAAACTTACCTGAAGTCAATTGCTTAGCTTTGCCATCAATAGGCTTTACATATAAGTGACTATAACCAGATTCTTCGGATAGGAAGAACAGCGTATCTTCGTTATTCAACCAACCAAAATCATTGTAAGCATAGTTAACCCAAGCTTTGTCATGAAGTCTATGTTGAGGTTCAAGCTCACCTTTATCAAAATCTAATGTGGCGATCCAACGGTCTTTGTTGTCCCATGCTTTAAACATTAAGGCAACTTGATCGCCTTTGCTATTCCACTGAATTGGAGACTGCGACCAGTACCAATCTAACATCATCTTGATAGCTCGCGGCTCTTTTACAGACTTGTAAGTCTCACCTATTGCTTCAGCATTTTCTCTTTTGACATCCGCTAAGACGTCTTCATCAAACCCAGGTAATGTCTCAAAGCCAATCGATTTTTCAACACCCGTTTTTAAATCGAAATAACGTACTTCAACTTCTACTGGTTTGTTATCAGCGACTCTGCTTCGAGCTTGCACTGGATCGATGTTACCATCTTGTCCAATGTAGTTTGGCATAATGTCTTTACTAGTCGCTTGAGAAAAAACATCATCTTTACTCACTACCACGATGAGCTTGTCGCCGCTTGGGGAAATACTTGACTCTACAAGTCTATTCCCTTCGCCAAGGTATATTTGCTGGTTTGCAATTGAGCCATTTTGCGACTCAATATCTGCTTGACGAGCTTCCCTATCAAGAGCATTTTTATGAGTAAGCGCGACATAATCAATAAGTTTATGTTGCTCTTTAGCGATGTAAGTTGATGGCTCTGGCGTACCCTGTGGCTTATTACCTAGGTGTAGCTTTACAAGTTCTTGTGTCAGGCCTGTTTCAACATCAACAGAGAAAATTGTATTCTTTACTTTATATGCAAGCTGTCCAGAGTTCATGAACTGGATAATTCTTTCTTTTTCACTTGATAGAGTCAGCTGTTTAATCTGTTGCGTTTCAGTATTTTTGACAAAAATATTTCCTTGAAACGTGTATGCTTGCAGCTTACCATCGGCAGAGTAAATGGCGTTATTACTACCAATCTTATGAAGGTCTGACAAAGCGATTTGCTTTGTACCTTTACCATTGATTGAAAAAGTATCCCTAAGCTGATTGCCTACTTGTTTTTGATTGAAGTAGATTGTCTCGCTATCTGCACCCCAGTACGCACCTTCTGGAGAGCGACTTATCCAATCTGGATCAGCCATAGCTTGCTCGAGCGTAATATTTTCGCTACCAAAATCAAGCGGTGTTTGTACGTTTTCTGCAACAGTTTTCGTACTATTATTTGCGTTTTCAAGATCAGATTGTTGGCTTGTTGTTTGACAGCCCGTTAGCAGTAAACCTGCTACGGCAATGCTCAAAAGGGATTTTTTCATTAGAGCTCTTCTTTTAAGATTTTAATCGTCGCAATTTAATCAAAAGATAGAACATTATTCGATAGGTTTAAGACCAATAAACAAAGTTTTTAGCTTGTTTGCAGGTGTGTTCACAAAAAGATAACAATGAAGGGTAAAAAAAGGCCAGTAAAGCTACTGGCCAAATACTCTCTGCGCTCACATAGTCGTTGATGAACAACGAATATGAAATGAGGCATATCCAAGCCTCACATATTAAGACTAGTGCAAAATTAAAAGGTTCAAAAAAATTTAGTAATTTTATTTAATAAAACCATCAATAATTAATACAAGTATGACAGAGCTAACAATAATCCATAAAATCAATGCCATAACGAAAGGTTGCCAGCCGCATTGCGATAGAACTTTTTTTGAAATCCCAGAGCCAATCAAAAACAAGGTACCAACCAGCAGTGCTTTGGCTCCCTCGTAACTTAATTCCCAAATTGGTTTGAGCGATGGTACCCAAGTATTAATTCCTGCGGCTAATAAAAAGCCAATAATAAACAGGGGGATACTTGCGCGTTCCTCCGATCGCCAAAACACACCTGCCAAAGCTGTGTAAGGGACAATCCACATTGCACGAGTTAGCTTAATTGTCGTTGCCATAGCAAGTGCTGCGGGACCGTAGGCAGCTGCAGCCCCAACAACACTGCTCGTATCATGAATGGCAAGCGCACTCCAAACAGCAAATTGACTTTGGCTAAGTTCAAAATAATGACCGAGCCAAGGGAATACCAACAGACCAACAGCATTAAGTGAGAACACAATGGCCAGTGCTACGGCGATTTCGTCTTGTTTAGCTTTGATCACCGGCGCCATCGCTGCAATAGCGCTGCCACCACATATGGCTGTACCAAACGATATCAAAGTCCCTGTATTTTTGTTTAAACGAAAAAGCTGAGTTAAAATCTCGCCCAGGCCAATAATTGCGGTAATACTGACAATGGTTAAAACGATAGAGCTTCGACCGACCTCCAACACTTGCATGATGTCTACATTGAACCCTAGCCCTATTACTGAAATTTTAAGCAGCATCTTTGATAAATTTGCACTTTTAATTTCGAACGGATTTCCTAAAAAAAGCGCAAATGCAATGCCTAAAAAAAGCGCGCTTGCAGAGCCCAACAGTGGGCTAATAGATGCAATGAAACAGAATATGTATAACGCTTTAGAATAGTTTGGGTTATTCGTGAACATAGACGGACTTAGTAAATACTTAATACAATAAAAAGCCGAGCTATTGCTCGGCTATTTTTAATTCAAAATCAAACTGTGGCTTGTGGCACCGACACCAGGATAATCATCCTCAGGGAGGATATCAGCGAGCTCTGCTAACCTCTCACCTAATTGATGCAAGTTGTCTGCCGACACATTGATATGTCCCATCTTACGACCTGGTTTTGACTCTTTACCGTACCAGTGACTTGTACAATCAGACACAGTTAAAACACTGTGTGGAATGTTTTGCTGTCCGAGTACATTGATCATCGCCGTCGGCCTAACCAACTCAGTCGAACCAATCGGCAACCCAGTAATTGCGCGCATATGGTTTTCAAACTGACTAGTATGTGCGCCTTGCTGCGTCCAATGTCCTGAGTTATGAACACGAGGTGCAATCTCATTGACCAACAATTGACCGCCGACATCGAAAAACTCGATCGCTAGTACACCAACATAATCTAACTCTGTTGCTAGCTTTTCAAATGCAGACTCAGCCTGAGCTTGAATTGCTGCTTTTTCCTTACCTGCAATAGATAGAGTTAAAACACCATTAGTATGCTGGTTTTCAGTTAAAGGATATACATTGCACTGCCCATCTTTAGTGCGCACGCCAATAATGGACACTTCCCTATCAAACGGTATCATTTTTTCTGCAATGATAGAATGTGGTGCATCACCCGTGCCAGCATCTAAAAAGTCTTTCATTTCAGACCAAACTTGCTCTGCATCATCTGGTGTCTTTAAGCGCCATTGCCCCTTACCATCGTAACCTGCTTGGCAGGTTTTGATCACAAGAGGTAAACCAAGTTCATCTATGGCGTCAATGAATGCTTGTTTTTCTGTTATTAATGCGTAGGGAGCACAAGGAACTTGCGCATTGTCTAACAAAGACTTTTCTTTACTACGGTCGCCGCCTGTCGCGATAGACTCAGCGCCAGGGAAGAATTTTCCGCTTTGTTGGCAGACGCGTAAAACATCTTCAGGAATATGTTCAAATTCAGCCGTAATAGCATAAGACTGTTCGACTTCCTGTTCAAGTGTGGTTGGTTTTACTTCAAAAGTCACCGGGTTTATCACTTGTTTAGAACTTACATCGTAAGCTAAAACATCAATACCCAAGTGTGTAGAAGCTAGGCTCATCATGCGGGCCAATTGACCCGCGCCTAGAACTAATACCTTCATGTTACTCAGCAGGATTAGGGTTGGCTAGAATTGTTTCAGTTTGCGCTTTTCTGAACGCTTCTACCTTTTCAAAAATCTCTGGTTGTTGACAACCTAAGATTTGAGCAGCTAGCAGACCAGCGTTTGCGGCACCAGCATCACCAATTGCGAGTGTGCCTACTGCAACACCTTTTGGCATCTGACAAATAGAAAGTAGAGAATCAACGCCATTTAGCGTCTTAGATTTAACAGGAACGCCAAGTACTGGTAAGCTTGTAAATGCAGCGGCCATACCTGGTAAGTGCGCCGCACCACCTGCTCCAGCAATAATAACCTTAATACCGCGATCAGCAGCTGATGATGCATAATCGGCCAATAATTGAGGAGTACGGTGCGCCGAAACCACCTTTGTTTCATACTCAATGCCAAACTTATCTAACATATCTGCCGCATGTTGCATTGTAGGCCAATCCGACTTAGAGCCCATGATAATGCCAACCGTCATAATAAATCCTCAATTCTAAATTAAACGATACTTACTACAGCGCTAAAGGGGTTGCGCCGAAATCGGGAGTATTATACCCGAGTGATACGTTAAAGCGAGCATCAATAATTAAAAAACCGCAGAGTGCGGTTTTTTAGCTGCAATATAACTCATTGCAAAGAATACGTTTTTACCAAATATTATCCAATTGGACTTTCTTGGACTGATTTTGGATCAGTAGAACGCTGTTCTGAAGCTAAGCGCCAATGCTTCAAAAACGCTTCTGGACCAAGAATCAAAATAAATAACATCAATCCCCCAGGAATAAGAATTAACTTTAGTACGGGACCAAGTACATAACTATAAAAAGCAATAAATGGAACGAATAAGATATAGCCGAGAATTCGCGTTAGCATCAAACACCTCCTAATAATTGAGCGCGCTCAATTAATTTAATGAGCACGCTCAATTTTGTCAATACCAAAGATAAGTTTGTTACATTTGTAGTAATTTATGATAAGCTTCCACATGTGCTCAATACTTTGATTTAATATGAAAAAAAGAGAAATAACAGCTCAAAAAATACTAGATGTTAGTTGGGGCTTATTCCAAGAATACGGCTACGCAGAGACAACAACGCGCCAAATTGCGACACATGCCTCTGTTGCAACTGGCACGGTGTTTAGCCATTTCCCTAATAAAATTGATATTTTAAAACTAGCAATGCACCAGCGTATTGATGAAGTACTTAAAACTGCACATCAAGAAAATGAACAGACAAGTCCTCGTTTGCGTCTTAGGCATTACGCCAAGTTTTTGTATCGCTTTTACTGTGAAAACCGCCCTTTTAGCAAAGCGCTTTTGCAGGACTTAATGTGGCATAGTGCCTTTTTTGAAGAACAACTTACAGAGTTTAAACACATGCTTTTTGAAGGTCATAAGTATGATGAAATAAAAGCTACGGCAATGATGGATTGTTACTTTATGACACTCATCTATGGGCTAAATAATGAGCACCTATCCTCTGTCGACTTAGTATCACTTCTTACTGCGAAGCTACAAATGATACATACATAATACTGTATGATGTGTTCTTTGCATATTGTTTTTGCTCAATTGGATATCCACTTCTAAGCTTTAGATAGAGTCATTACCCAATCTACCGCTTGTGAAAACCATATTCGTGTTATTGTTTTGCTTCCTGTCCTCTGCTTATGCAGCTGAGTCAGATCTAACGCTCACTAATGGCAAATACGTTAATCTCAGCGCAGGAAGTCAGTATCTACAAAATAACCAATTTGGTATCGTAGATGTGCTTTCTTTACCAAAAAACCATTGGACAACGAATAAAGTCAACAACTTTAACTTGGGGTATACCGATCATATTTATTGGGTTAAAGTAGATTTCTCATTACCAAGCGACGAACACACCTATCTAGTTGAAATTGCCTATCCCGTTCTTGATAGTTTAAAACTCTACTTGATGGAAAATGATGATGTACTTAGCTATGCCAAACTTGGTGACAAACAGCATTTCAACGACCGCTTAATCAAACACCACAACTTTATTTTACCCATAAATAAAGATATCAGTGGCCCTCTTACTTTGTTTATTCAAGCAGAATCAACCAGTGCTTTACAATTACCTATACGACTTTGGGAACAACAAGAGTTCTATGAAACCGATCAACTCAACACGCTTTTTCTCGGAATTTATTTTGGCTTGATGAGTATTATGGTAATTTACAACATCTTTATGTACTTATCTCTCAAAGACGACACTTTTCTATACTACGTTGTTTACGTCTCGGCCATAATCGCTTTTTATTTCAGCTTATCTGGACTTGCCTTTAAGTATCTGTGGCAAGGAAGTTTATGGTGGAACGACCAATCTATTCTATTTTTCTTGGTGGCAGCTGTTTTAGCGGGTACATTTTTTATTATCAAACTGTTAGAGCTAAGAAGAAATAGCCTTATTTTATACAGAGGCTGTCTCATCATTATAGGCTCAGGGATCTGTTTGTTATTTGCATCCATGTATTTTACATATGGTACGATGATTAGAGTTATCATTTTATATGCTTCAATAGCCTGCTCTTGGGGCGTCATTACTAGGACAGTCAAGCTTTTTGAAGGCACTCATTTCTCGACATATTATTCATTGGCATGGAATGCAGCATTGTGTGGCGGACTTATCCTTGCCGCAAACAAGTTAAACTTTTTACCTAATAACTGGTTTACCGAGCATGCGTTAACTATTGGTACGTCCATAGAGGTTGCTTGTTTGTCCTTTGCTATGGCAGAACGAATAAACTCAGAAAGAAGGAAGCGTTTTGTCGCGCAAGCTAGAAGTATGACAGAAATTCGCAAAGCTAATCAGCGTCTCGAAACTGAAGTCATGAACAGAACTAGAGAGCTTCAAACCGCATACGACAAGCTCAAACATATTTCTCGTATTGATGAACTCACACAAGTATTTAATAGACGAAGCCTCAATGATGCACTCAATACTGAATGCATGAGAGCGAAACGATTCGGACATTCAGTCAGCTTATTAATGATCGACATTGACCATTTTAAAAAAATTAATGATACCTACGGTCATCAGTGTGGTGATAAATGCATTGCCCATATTGCAGATATGCTAAAAAAAACGTGTACACGAGCTGGAGATATGGTTGCTCGTTATGGAGGTGAAGAATTTTGTATTTTGCTCCCAGAATGCAATGAAGGAGATGCATTTGAGTTGGCCGAGTTAGTAAGAAAGCACACAGAAGCATCATTCGTTAAGTTTGAAAATACAGCAATTAAACTGACTGTAAGTATAGGCATAGCTACGCGTTGGGGTATAGATTTAGAGCCACATGAATTGGTTAAACAATCCGATATGGCCCTATACTTTGCCAAACAGCACGGTCGCAACCAAGTGTCTCTCGGTTCAGTTTTAGACTCTTAAACCGCCGGCTAAATGAGAGTATTATGCCACTCGACTTTGAGCGTGTGACAGCTTACTCATCTTAGGACAATACCAAATACTGTTTATTTCACCTTCATAAACTCTCTGTCGAGCTCGATGTAATGCATAGTAAGCTGCCAGTGCAAACCCAATCGCACCCATTTCAATACCGAAATCAGCCACCGAATTAGGGATCCAAATCCCGATTGAAGGCAGCACTAAAGCAATCATTGAATTAAGCGGTATCATAATACACAATGCAATAAACAAGTTTAAGCCAATTATGCTGAACCTTGCTGCACCTATGATAAATGAGCCCGCCATTGTGCTTAAGAACAACGTATAGTAAACCCACATATAAGCAATATTGATATTCCAGTCAGCTAATGTCAGCCATTTGCTAGCTGCGAAAGTACCTGCCAAACCAATTGCACACCCTAGCGTCACGCCAATCGTTAAGTTCGCCATAAAGTGACTAGAGCGACTTTGATCGATAGATTGTTTTTTACGCCTTTTTTCTAGCCAGATTAGGTTTCCACTGTAAAACAAAAACGCGCCACCTAAGCCCATTACAAAATAAAGCCATCTTCCGAGTTCTCCGCCATAACTCCCAAAATGTAAGCCAAAAAAGCTCGTTACGATTGCGCCCCAGACGCCTTGCTGCCCATGATCACTAGTGACGCTGCTCGAGTTAATCTCTAATGTGAAAGGGTTCATAAATATATAATCATTATGTGGACCCCGCATTAAAGTACGCTCACTAACTATCATTACTGTTGCAGAGGGGTGTTCGGTTGTTAAGCGGCTTAAACTAATGCTTTTTACTTCATAACCTGGTGCATAAGTTAATGCAGCTTGCTTTATTTCATCTAATGATGGCAGATCTTTTAATTCATATTGGACCTCTTCATGCGCTTCACCGCCACCAAACATGGGTTTATCACCGTAAACTTGACTTAAACCACCGTAAAATAGGTCATGAAATGAAAAAACGATTACAGTCACAGCGATAATGATATGAAACGGCAAACTCGCAATACCGACAAGGTTATGTGAATCTAACCAAAAACGGTTTGCACCTTTTTCTTTTCTTAGGGCAAAAAAGCTTTTTACTAAACTTGGTAATAAAAAAATTACCCCAGATACAATGGCAATAAAATATAGAAATGCTGCAATGCCAAGCACGTACACACCAGCTTGGTCATGTCCAAGCTCACCAATGATCCCCGCTGAACGATGTAAGTAGTCCACTAACATAGAAAGCTCGTTCACATGGCGCAGCTCGGTGATCACATCTCCCTGTTCATTTAATGTTGCATGCCAAACTTGGTCATCCATCGAAAATCCACGCGCAGAACCATGCCCATACCATGATATTGGTGAACTAGCTTCTTCAAAGCTGACTGATATCCCTTTGAGTGCTTCTTGGTTTGAAGACAAAACTTGTTGTAATAATACATCATGCTGACCCGGCTCCACCTGAGGTAATTGATAGTCTGGCGGTGTCGCCCAGTCGTTAATAGCGGAGCTAAACATAGTAAGCGCACCGGCAAAAAAGCCTATGAACAGCAATAAGCCTGCTGTAATACCTGTCCATGTATGCACGCTCTGGTATGTCCTTAAAATATCTGACCTAATCTTCATAGGTAACTCCTTAATGCATAGACAATTGTAATTGATATAACAGCGCTACTGCCAAGATATAACCAAGCTTGCTTACCGGTCTTAAACATATAAACAAAGCTTAAGATCAAGCACCAAACAGGTGTGATCATCCACATATTAAATTGTGTTTTCCAAGACCTCTGCTCGGCCGTAATTTGCTCCGTTAGGCCTGTCGGACCAACCCACGCAAAAATTCCTACCAAGCCAAGCGCTAAGAAAAACCCTGCGAACACCCCTGCTAACGTCTTACTCCACCAATGTGGTTTGATTTTGTCTGTTTGAGACATGCTTAATTCCTTTTAATAAATAGCGCGACAAACGGAAAACAAAATAAAGCTGCCATTAAAATAAGGAGCCACATAAAAACACCTGCCGAACCAACAAAATAAAGCCCCCCTACCAGAGTCGCCATAACTAACAACCCATAGCTTACTTTTTGGTATGTTTTAGAGAGCGGTTTTTTTAATAGCCTTTGGTGTCTATTAGACAAATATGAAAAAATCACACCAGTGCTTATCAATAGCACCATAAGAAACGAGTACATACCTATGCTCCTGTCCTTAGTAATCAGAGTATTTGGGATGCGGGATTATAAACATAATAGGAACATCATTGCACCGCCTAAGTGTAATGATAATGGTTTTTATTATAAATACGGCGTGGAAATTTCTATAAAATGAATTTGTTCATACTCGTAGCCTTTGGTTTATATAGAAATGGACACTTAGCATAAAAGTATGCTTTGACTGAAAAGTAATAGTTGATAATGGGCTATTATCCATTTTTATCTATCACTGATTTCAAGAGGAACACTCGACTTAAAGGCAATAATGATGACTAAAAATTCGGCTTAATACACAATATGGGTCTCTATGTTTCTTTCGATGTAGGCAGTGGAATTATTTTTAGTCAGTTTACTTCAGGTAACATTAGCGTCAGCATCGTCATAGGGGCTTTTGAGGCTTTTTAGTTAGTCTTAATAGCAAATCTCAATGATGACTTATTCTTGGCTCTAATGACCATAAAGCTAGCAAACTTCGTCAAGACTATTAAGGGCCAGATTCATTTTAAAAATAATACGAGTTTGTGATTTCAACGTTCAGTATTTCTTTTGAAAATCCTTTTAGGCGGCTACAATCACCATAGTTGCCAAATATCATTTTAGACAATATTAGTTGTATCACCACGATGCCTAACATAGTGACATATTGTAAAGTTGTTGTTAGGGTGTGCAGTAATACAAAACGTAAAAATTTGCCATTTTATAAGGTAATAATTGTGCTAGTACTATTTGACGCTTCTATAAAATAG
This sequence comes from Pseudoalteromonas luteoviolacea CPMOR-1, assembly GCF_001625685.1. Classification (GTDB taxonomy): domain Bacteria; phylum Pseudomonadota; class Gammaproteobacteria; order Enterobacterales; family Alteromonadaceae; genus Pseudoalteromonas; species Pseudoalteromonas luteoviolacea_K. Next base: position 188,551 of record NZ_AUYC01000035.1, read on the forward strand.
AAATGTTGCGCGTCTAGCTCTTATTGGTTTTTGAGGAAATATGAAATATAGATCAGATATACAAATGCTTAGAGGGGTTGCAGTTCTCTATGTAGTACTTTTTCACTTGGGGATCCAAGCTATACAAAGTGGCTTTCTAGGTGTTGATGTGTTTTTTGTAATTAGCGGCTTTTTAATGGCTGTGTTATATAAAAGTGATGATGTTAAAGGCTTTTTCATACGACGAGCAAGAAGACTTCTACCAGCTTACTATGTAGTGATTTTAAGTACTTTAGTAATCAGCTTTTTAATAAATACCCCTAATGAAACAAATCAAGTAATATCTCAAGCAATTTTCGGTTCTACATTTTTATCCAATGTAGGCTTCTGGTTACAAAATTCATATTTCAGTAAGGCTGAATTTAACCCATTACTGCACCTCTGGTCTTTAGGTGTTGAAATCCAATTCTATTTAATCGTCCCAATACTTGCTTATATCTTTCACAAATTACGCTTTTCACTTCTTTTTATTTTATTGTCGTCAATGTTATTGTGTTTTGCGGTCTTAACAATCTCTCCTAAAACCTCGTTCTTTATGATGCCCTTAAGAATATGGGAATTTTTACTAGGTTTTGGTTGCGCCCTATATCTAACCAATAATGGTGATGTTAAACGTCAAGAGTTTAGGTGGTTAGGAGCCGTTGGACTTTTATTTATCTTGCTCATTCCTTTTTTAAACGTGGATGGTGTCGCCCTCAGTGTTATCACAGGCCACCCGGGATTGTTTGCACTTTTGGTATCTCTGGCTACCTGTATGGTCTTAATTTTTGGACTCCCAGTTATTGCTGAACAAAATATCATCGGACATTCATTAGCTAAACTGGGCAATTACTCATACTCTATTTACCTGGTTCACTTTCCAATCATAGTATTATTTCTATCTGAGCCATTTGGCGGCACAATTCTTGATATCACTAATGCGGCAGATTGGTTTATTATTTTTGGTCTAATTGTTATCTCATCGACCTTACTACATAAGTTCGTCGAAACCCGAAAGTTTAAAATCAGTATCGTAAAGCTCTCTGCAGGTTTCGTCTCTGCAACGCTTGCACTAGCAATTGCATTGCCTATCGTAAAAACCTCGATGATTTCAGAGCAAGAAGAGAAAATATTCAGCGCATTCGAAGATAGATCAACTTACAGATGTGGAAAGTTAATTAGAATGATTAACCCTGCAGCAGTTTCCTGTGAACTATCAAATGAATCTCAAAACACACATGAAGCGATTTTACTGGTAGGTAATAGCCATGCCGACTCGATTAAAACAACGTTTGCAAAAATCGCTGAAAAGAATGAAATATCAACTCATTTCATTGTTCACAATAATCCTCTTATGCCTGGCGGTTTAACACCAAACCAAATCGTTACTGAGGCAAAGTCAAAAGATATTAATCACATTGTTGCCCACTTTTCGCCTATGGGCATAAAGTCTGAGGCACTGACAGAGCTCGTTGCATTATCTGACCAAAACAATATACGTGTTACTTTTATCGATCCTGTACCAGTTTGGGCTGAGCACGTTCCTCAAAAGATGTATTTTCAACTAAAAGGGTCTGTTGAAAATCTTCATCAGACAAAAGACGAATACATGTCACTGCATAGAGAGTTTTTTGACAATCTTAGTCAAATACAAACAAGTAACTTTGAACGAGTGCCAGTGGTAGATTATTTTTGTAGGCCTGATTGTATGTATAAAAATGAAGAAGGAATACCATTGTATTTTGATCAAGGGCACCTTACTTTAACAGGAAGCAGAGTACTGGAAGAAGCAATCAGCAAAATAGTTGTTCAAACCTTATAAGGTGTAATAAATGTAAAAAACTCTGCTGGCAATACCTACAATTTCTAATAGTATTGCCAGCAAGTTTTAACAGTGATGATTCGAGAGGTTGATAACGAAACCAGTCTTCTCACCTTTTCTTAAAAACACACTATGTCAACTTGTGCAGATAAAGGCTATTCAATTAGTATCAACTTTCATTATTCGGAATAAAATCCAAAACATTGGCATTAATACAGTATCTATCTGTGCCTTTAGGCCCTTCTTTTTCAAATACATGACCTAAATGGATACCAGTTGATTTTGATCGGATCTCAGTTCTTACCATGCCATAACTCAAGTCCTGATGGTACGTCACACTGTCTTTAACTGGATATTTAAACGATAACCAACCTGTGCCTGAATTAAACCTATCTTTCGTATCAAACAATGGTGCACCACTAAGCTTATCGACAAATACACCCTCTCCTGTATTTTTAAAAATATCATACTGCTTGCAAAACGGTCTCTCTGTACCCTTTTGAAACGCAATCTTATATGCTTCTGTGTCACCTAACTTAAAAGCGCCGAGCACCTTATAGAAGGTCTCTCTATTCATAAAACCTTGATACCCTGCGACCTCTTTGCCATCTTCAATAAGTAAAATAGTTGGTGTCGCCCAAGTAGCCGACATTATATCTATGCCTTGTAACTGATCTGCGTACCTATAGTGAAGTGGAATTGATCCTTGATAGTCATTGAGTACGGTGCTTTTTAATTTTTCGCAATATGGGCAGTAACTGCGAGAATCTAGAATGACAATATGTTTACCACTCTTCAAAACATCGTTATCAACAAATTTTGTTTCTTTTTTTTCAAAAGTCACCCCTGTACTGTGATCTGGACAATATCCGTTGGGGTTTTTTGCTAAATAATTCTGATGGTACTCCTCCGCTGAATAAAATCGTTCAAGTGGCTTAATTTTGGTTTGAATATCTCCGTAACCTTCTTGTTGTAATAACAACTGGTAACGCGCTTTTAAATCATGAGCTTGCTTGGCTTGTTCATCTGTATCAAACAAAATAATTGAACGATATTGAGTACCCACATCGTTCCCTTGGCGATTCTTTTGCGTAGGATCATGACTTTCAAAATACGACTTAATCAGAGACTCAGTTGAAATCAAATTAGCGTTATAAGTAACTTTCACCACTTCTGCATAATTGTTTTCATCAAAACGTCTACGAGGGCTGATAATATTTTTATAAGTTGCTTTAAAACCTCGACCATCAGCATAACCAGACTCGGCATCAATCACACCTTTCATAGCTTCATAGCGTTTCTCTGGCCCCCAAAAACACCCAGAGCCAAGCACAAGCGTTTGAATATTCACACTCGCATTTTCCATTTCAGGCTTTGGCATATCAGCGCCATAGCTAAAAGCCGAACATAAACCCAGTAACAAAGTAAAGGTAATCTGCCTTTTCACTTAAATGCTCCTATCATAGTCATCTAATCAATGGGACCGTGCTTCCCTTAAAACCATTTCAAAATTTTGTATAGTAATGACAAGCACACCAAGTCTAAAAACTGCGATATTAGTGACATATCTAGAATAAATATGAATAAAAACCTTATTTTTTAACTAAGTTTTTATGCGCTATGCAAAGTTTAAATCTGATTGCTACACTCATTTCACACGTGCTATTTGTTCGCTGCAATTGCAACTCACCCTACAATACGAGCAGTTCAACGACATTAGATTAATATGCCTATTAAAATAAGGTAAAACATTGCCACGCAATATCCAGAGGATTATAAAAATGTCTTTTATCTCTCGCCTTTCAGCGATCGCAGTCGCACTTGGTACATCAATTTCGGTCAACGCTGCAGACATCCAATTCACTTCTACACTTGATAACGCAGATTCTTTAGTTGTGTTCAAAGCTGAAGATAAAAAATCGGCTTTCAAGTTTCTAGACAAACCGACTAGAGCGCAATTAAACAGAGCATTAGAAAGTGAAGACTTCCAAGGTAAATTTGGAAAAACAGTTGAAGTACTAGCGCCGGTATCCTCTGACTATAAACGCATTATTGTGGTTGGTCTTGGTAAAGAAGACGAACTAAACGCAAGCAAAATGACAAAACTTGGTGGCAACTTACACGCCAAGTTAGAAGACAAAAAGTCTGCCAGTGTTGCAGTAGCTTTTGAAGACTTTGACGGTGAGTTAAATAACTCACAGCTTGCGGCTCAACTAGCACATGGTATCAACCTTCGTGACCACACTTTTGAAGTGTACAAAAAAGAGCCAAACAATTTTAATGTAAGCTATAGCATTGATGTAGACAGCAAACGTAAAGCAGCTAAAGAGTACATCACTCTCGAGCACATTCAATCAGGTGTTTTCTTAGCGCGTGACCTTACATCAGAAATTGCATCAGAAATGACACCTGTTGATTTTGCAAAAGCAGCAAAAGAGCTTGAGCAATATGGTGTAGAAGTCAAAGTACTAGAGCCTGCTGAAATTAAAGAACTAGGCATGGGTGCACTAGAAGCAGTAGGTCGTGGTAGTGCGCAAGGTTCACGCCTTGTTATCGCACACTATAAGGGAAACAACGACACGCCTATCGCATTAGTTGGTAAAGGTATTACCTTTGACTCAGGTGGTTATAACGTTAAAACAGGCAAATCTATTGCGTTAATGAAAGTAGATATGGCTGGTGCTGCTGCTGTACTTGGTACCGTACAGGCTATGGCAAAAGCAAAAGCAGATGTAAATGTGGTTGCTGTAATGCCTATGGCTGCAAACATGGTATCTGAAAACTCTTTCGCACCAGGTGATGTGCTTCGCACAGCGGAAGGCCTAAGTGTTGAAGTCCTTAATACGGATGCTGAAGGTCGTCTAATTTTAAGTGATGCTTTATGGTACGCTCGTGAGTTCTATAAGCCAGAAATCATGATTGACCTCGCTACATTAACTGGCTCAAAAATCCGCGCAGTTGGTAACGATTACTCTGCTATCTTCTCAGAAGACGACGAGCTAGTAAAAGAGTTCACCATTGCAGGTCAAACCGTTAACGAACAAGTATGGCGTTTACCTCTCGGTTATAAAGACGCGCTTAAGTCTGATATCGCAGACATGACAAATGTCGGTTCATATGGACCAGGTGCAACAACTGCAGCGACTTTCTTGCAGCAGTTTGTTGGCGACACACGTTGGGTACACCTTGATATTGCAGGTAATGCAATTTCTAAGAAAACCAAAGATGAAGTACCAGCAGGTGGTACAGGTTATGGCGTACGAATTCTTAGTGAATGGTTATTAAGCAGTAACTAATCTATTTTCAGAAAAGGCCATGCAATTGCATGGCTTTTTTTGTTATTTCTAATAGTGTGGCCTCGCACACCAGAAATATGTATATTAAACACGCATATTCACCTAATATGACAACGCCAAAATAATAAGAATATCGTGTTGCAAATTATAATAAAGACAACGTAATGACTAACAACAAGATCTATATCCTAGGCGAGCGTGCACTCGTTTTAGAGATCACACAAGGTAGCCTATCCCAGGAACAACAAAGTAAACTTTTCGCGCTTCACGCGTGGATGCGAGACCAAAAGGCCTTTATTGATATAGTCCCTGCAAAAACCACAATCACTGGCTATTTGATGCATTCTCAAGACCCAGAATATTGGTTAGATAAGATGCAAGATGCTTGGCAAAACATAAAGCCAGAATCTTATGAACCAACTGTCCATACAATTTTGACACATTATGGAAAACATTTTGGGCCAGACCTTGAGTCTGTCGCTAGTTTAACCGGCCTTTCACAGTCTCAAGTGGTAGAGCTTCATAGTCAATGCAGCTACCAAGTTAAGTTTTTGGGCTTTTTGCCCGGCTTCGCTTACCTTGGAGAATTAAACTCGCAACTACACTTGCCGAGACTGGACTCACCAAGAACGCATGTTCCAAAAGGATCCGTGGCCATCGCACAAGACTTAACCGCTGTGTACCCGAGCGAATCTCCGGGTGGTTGGAGATTAATTGGTCATACAGACACCGCATTATTCAATCATAATTTAGATTCACCCAGTATTTTACAACCTGGAGACGTTGTGAAATTTATACCTAGCACGGAGGGCATATGCTAACAATCTTAAAATCTGGTATTCAAGCATGTATACAAGATTTAGGAAGAGAAGGCTTTAGGCACTTAGGGGTTTCACAATCTGGTGTGTTAGACCCATTGGCAGCAAAAAGTGCCAATATACTGCTAAACAACCAACAAGAAACACCTGTTATAGAAATTACAGTGGGTCTATGTCAGTTTAAGTTTGAGAAACCAACAAATTTTGCAATTACAGGGGCTGATCTTGGTGCAAAGCTTTCTGGGCGGCCATTGGCGGTTGGTTGGCGCTACTATGCTAACCAGGGTGATACGTTAACATTTGCTACGAGTAAAACCGGGCTTAGAGCCTATTTAGCGATCCAAAATGGTTTTTCAAAATTATCCTCTGTCATGAATTCTTATTCTACAGACTTACAAGCTAAGTTTGGTGGCATAAGTGGAAAACCTCTTACTGATGGTGACATGCTTGAATATGAGACCAACACAGCTCTACGCTCCATCGGTGCTGCGCTGCCAGAGTATACTGACACAATACGTGTCATTGTAGGGCCTCACATAGATATCATGCCAAAAGACAAACAACAAAGCTTGTTTGAGCAAAATTGGGGGGTATTGCCGCAAAGTAATCGTATGGGCGTTAGGCTATCAAGCGAGGCTGACTTTACCCACAACATCAGCATTGCAAGCCAAGGCGTTTGCCCAGGAACAGTGCAATTGCCGCCAAATGGCGAACCCATTGTGCTATTGAATGACTGCCAAACCACGGGCGGTTACCCCATCGTTGGTCAAGTTATTGAGGCAGATCTTAGACAGTTTAGTCAGCTTAGTACTGGCCAAAAATGTAAGTTTTTATCCGTCGATAGGACGCAAGCTTTACAGGCAAAAACGCAACAATTACAACATTTAGCACAGCTTGAAATCGCTGTACAACATCACAATAAGAAAAACACATGACTGAATTAAACTTACTCCCACTTACGGGGATTTTGGTAGTCGTATTGGGCTTTGCCCTGCGGTTCAATCCCCTATTAGTCGTCACCGCAGCCGGTCTTATTACTGGTTGGGCTGTCGACCTAAACTTTTCTGAATTACTAGCCACCTTTGGCGAAAAATTCATGAATTCGAGGCAACTTGCCAGCTTCTTACTCATCTTACCCGTGATTGCTATTTTAGAGCGCTATGGTTTACAAAACCGTGCTAAAAACTGGATAGCCAACATCAAAGGCGCAACCACTGCCAGAATACTAGGTATGTACTTTGTTGTACGTGAATCCTCTGCAGCTCTAGGACTTTTAAGCCTTGCAGGTCAAGCACAAACTGTGCGTCCACTACTTGCTCCCATGGCGCTAGGCGCAGCCGCGAACCAACATGGTGAATTGCCAAAAGAAGTAAAAGATATGATCAGTGCACATTCGGCTGCATGCGATAACATTGCAGTCTTCTTTGGCGAGGATATCTTTATCGCCTTTGGCGCAGTCTTGTTGATGGATGCGTTTTTGAAAGAAAATGGTATAGCGGGCATAGAACCACTTCATATCGGTTTATGGGCGATCCCCACTGCTATTTTTGCGCTTATTGTTCATTTATTCCGCCTCGCCCGACTTGAAGCCAAAATTTGCAACAAAATTGCTGAAATCAGACAGCAAGAAGCACAAAACAAATCAGCAACGTCCGAGGAACCAGCATGAGCGCAGTAAATCATTCATCACAAGCTGAAGTACCGGCATTACTTTCCATTGAAAATATTTATTTGTTGATCGGGTTTTTAGTATTATTCCTCGTTGTCAAAACACTTCAAGATAAAGGGCACCCAAAACGCTACACCACTGCCCTGTTTTGGATGTTGTTTGGTAACGTATTTTTATTTGGCGACCTTTCAATTGCTCTTATTGGCGAAACGCTAACGTACCAATGGGTTGGTGTGAGTGTTATCATCATCGCCCTGCTAGCAGGCATGGGCAAGGTATCCATGGGAACTTATTACACGCCAAGCGATGAAGAACTCGATCAAAGTGCAAAATCAATTGGCAACAAACTATTTATACCTGCGGTACTGATCCCAATTATCACCGTAATTTGCACATTATTCTTGGGCGGTATTAACCTAGGTGGTACCTATTTATTTGACCAAAACCATTTAACACTAGCGTCGTTAACTCTGGCGTGTGGTGGTGCTTTATTGGTGGCTTGGAAGTTCACTTCTGGTAGCCCAATTCAAGCAATTGGCGAGTCTAGACGCCTTGTTGACTCCATTGGTTGGGCTGCAATTTTACCACAAATGCTCGCCATGCTTGGTGGCGTATTTATTGTGGCAAACACAGGTACCGCAATACAAGATATTGTGACTATGTTTATTTCGCCAGATAATCGCTTCATGCTCGTTGTGCTCTACTGTGTTGGTATGGCACTGTTTACCATGGTTATGGGTAACGCGTTTGCGGCATTCCCAGTGATGACCGCAGGTATCGCCGTACCATTTTTAATTCAAGGACATGATGCAAGCCCAGCGCCTCTGGTTGCGATAGGCATGTACTCGGGATACTGCGGTACGCTTATGACGCCGATGGCTGCGAATTTTAATATCGTGCCTGCAGCGCTGCTTGATTTAAAAGATAAATACCAAGTGATCAAAGTACAAATACCTACTGCGATCGCCCTACTCATCATCAATATTTTCTTAATGTACGGGGTAATATTTAATGACTAAACCGAATCACCCTACGGTATTAATAACCGGTTTTGAACCTTTTGGTGGCGAAGAGATCAACCCATCATGGCAAGCTGTGCAAAAATTAGAAGGATTAATCATCGAGGGCCACATGGTGGTGACTCGTGAATTACCTTGTGAATTTGATACGTCACTGGAATCTCTATATAACAGCATTGCGCTTCACGAACCAAATCTTGTTTTATGTGTCGGTCAAGCTGGCGGCAGAAGTGATATCACCATCGAGCGTATTGCTATCAATATCAACGATGCAAGGATCAAAGACAATGCAGGCCACCAGCCAATCGATACCCCTGTAATTAAAGACGGTCCAGCGGCAGTATTTGCCAAGCTGCCGATAAAACAGATGCTCTGGGATCTACACGAAGCGCACATTCCTACCAGTATTTCAAATACTGCTGGCACCTATGTGTGTAATCATGTGATGTATGGTTTATGTCACTATATCGAAACACACAAGGCCAATTTGAAAGGCGGGTTTATCCATATTCCATATTTGCCTGAGCAGGCAGTGCACCACAGTGGTGCACCAAGTATGGCGGAGTCTACAGTCATTGCAGCACTGAAAGCCATGGTTGCTTCTGCTTTGACTCACGATCAAGACTTAGCCATCGCTGCGGGCACCACCCACTAAGCCCCTGCCTTATTTTGGTGCAGAAATGCACCAAAATCCTCCTTTATTTTCTTCTCTTATGTTTAAAATTTTCTGTGTGACTTAGCCAAAGTTTTCTGTTAGTTATAGTTTAAGCTTTATAAAAAATAACAATATATATCGCAGTGATAAGCCACCAAGTCAGTGTATAACCACTGGGTGTCGTAACAGGAATGAGGGTACTATGTGTTCAATATTTGGTGTATTAGAAATTCAAGGCTCGGCTGATAAGTTAAGAGCACAAGCAATAGAAATGTCTAAAAAGCTTAGACATCGCGGACCTGACTGGTCAGGGGTATATTCAAGCGAAAAAGCTATTTTAGTACACGAACGACTTGCTATCGTCGGTGTCGCCAGTGGTGCGCAACCACTCTTTAACCCCGAGAAAACCCATGTACTTGCGGTAAACGGAGAAATTTACAACCACAAGACACTTGCCGAACAGTTGGAAGTACCATTCGAATTTCAAACAAAGTCTGACTGTGAAGTTATTCTGGCACTGTACAAACAGAAAGGGCCAGAGTTTTTAGATGACTTAAACGGTATTTTTGCTTTTTGTTTGTATGACGAAGAGCAAGATGCTTACCTTATTGGTCGAGATCATATTGGAATAATTCCACTGTATACTGGCCGCGACCAACACGGTAACTTTTATGTTGCCAGTGAAATGAAAGCCCTAACGCCAATTTGTACTCAAATAGAAGAATTTCCTCCTGGCCATTATTTATATTCAAAAGAAGGCACGTATCATAAATACTATCAACGTGACTGGGAAAAATATGATGCCGTCAAGGATAACCCAGCCAGTGCACTCGATGTTAAAAATGGCTTAGAAGCAGCCGTTAAAAGACAACTTATGTGTGACGTGCCTTATGGCGTGCTTTTATCTGGCGGTTTAGACTCATCTGTGATTTCTGCAATTACACAGCAATACGCCGCTAAACGAATAGAAGACAATGATGCCAGTGATGCATGGTGGCCCAAATTGCACTCTTTCTCCATTGGCCTTGAAGGGTCACCAGATTTAGCCGCAGCACAAAAAGTTGCAGACCAAATAGGTACCGTCCACCACCCTATTCACTTTACAGTGCAACAAGGTTTAGATGCGCTTAAAGAAGTTGTATATCACTTAGAAACATACGACGTGACGACGATTCGTGCATCCACGCCCATGTATTTGATGGCAAGATATATTAAAGCCATGGGGATCAAAATGGTGCTATCTGGTGAGGGAGCCGATGAGCTATTTGGTGGCTATTTATACTTCCACAAAGCCCCAAATAGTAAAGAGTTCCACGAAGAGCTTAATCGTAAAGTGTCAAAGTTACACATGTTTGATTGCCTGCGAGCCAACAAATCTATGGCAGCTTGGGGGGTTGAAGCTAGGGTGCCGTTTTTGGATAAAGAGTTTGTAGATATCGCCATGCGTACCAACCCTGAATACAAGATGTGTAAAGATGGCCGTATTGAAAAACATGTGATCCGCGAAGGCTTTGATGGTTATATTCCTGATGATGTGCTTTGGCGTCAAAAAGAGCAATTCTCAGATGGTGTTGGGTATTCTTGGATTGACTCGTTACGTGATTACGCACAGGCACAAGTGTCTGATCAAGATATAGCCAATGCACATTATCGTTTCCCAATTAATACGCCGGATAGCAAAGAAGCGTACTTCTATAGAACCATCTTTGAAGAGCATTTCCCGGGGGATGCCGCAGCTAAATGCGTCCCTCATGGTAAATCTGTTGCGTGCTCTACGCCTGAAGCACTTGCTTGGGATGCAAGCTTTGAGAACAATGCCGATCCGTCGGGTCGTGCCGCAAACGTACATAATGACGCATATAAGCAAAAGCAGTAATCCCTATCTTATTTGTTGACTATTCAAGCGGCCTATCAAATAAATTGTTAGCCTGCTTGAATAACCCTTCACATTATCGGTTTTTATCTTTGCTTTTACATACTACACTTGCAAACATATTAATCTAGTAGAGAAAAAACAATGATTGAACAAGGAAAACGCATTCCTGATTCGGTACTAACAGAACTTACTGCTGATGGTATGCAAAACCATACGTCAGACGCACTTTTTGCAGATAAAAAAGTGGTTGTATTTGCTGTTCCTGGTGCTTTTACACCAACCTGCTCAGCTGCGCATTTACCGGGTTTTGTTGCACTTGCTGACAAAATTAAAGCAAAAGGCGTTGATAGCATTATTTGTGTATCTGTAAACGATGCGTTTGTTATGAAGGCTTGGGGCGAAGCACACAATGCGGAAGCATTATTAATGTTGGGCGATGGCGATGCAAGCTTTACCAAAGCATTAGGCCTTGAAATGGATACTGAGACTTTTGGTGGCATTCGCTCACAGCGCTATGCAATGATTGTCGAGAACGGTGTTGTGACTCAACTAAATGTTGAAGCACCAAAAACTTTTGAAGTCAGTAAAGCCGAAGTTATTTTAGAAGCGCTTTAATCACTGATACCGTCAAACGAAAGGATCATTCTTTCGTTTGACTTATTTTTGTTAGGTAAATGACCCTTGAGCGACTTTTTGGCATTTCAATGGTGCCTATAGCACCATCAGTGTCGACAATCTTCTCTTTGATACCAAAAATACGCTCACCGTTTTAAAGTGTAAAAGTCATTATTGAGCGCAATGAGCTGACCACTGCTCAAGGATAGTTTGGTACGGCTTAATAAAGTGCTCTTCTGCAAATTTTCCCTGCTCAATCGCTAGGCGACTGCGTTCTTCTCGGTCATAGACAATTTGTGTAAGTGAATGGTCTAAGTTTTTCAAATTTGGCTTATACACAGCACCTGCGACTGCATTGGCATTATAAATTTCTGGGCGATATATTCTTTGGAATGTGCCCATCGTGCTGATTGTACTGATAAGCTCCAAGTTCGAGTAGTCATTCAGCAAATCACCGAAGAAGTAAAATGCAAATGGTGCAGCGCTGTTCGGCGGCATGAAATAACGCACTTGTAAGCCCATTTTTTTAAAGTACTGCTCAGTTAATGACGACTCATTGGGCAAGTATTCAAAACCCAACACAGGATGTTGATTTTCAGTTCTGTGATACGTTTTATTATCTGAAACACTTAAGCAAATCACCGGTAGTTTTTTAAAGTTTTGCTTATACGCCTCAGAATTCACGAAATACTGAAATAGTTTTCCATGTAAATCACCGAAGTCTTCAGGAATACTAAACTGTGGCTTGCCTTTATTGTAAGCAAGCAATCTAACGCTGAAATCGTAATCTCGTACATAGGATGAGAAGTTGTTACCTACAATACCCTCTATACGCTCACCAGTCTTGTTGTCTAGGATGTATGTTTTTAACACCTCGATAGAAGGAAAGCTTTCACCACCTCCATCAATATCAATATCTACAGAGATAATCTCAAGCTCTACTGAATAGCGGTCGCCTTGTGCGTTATCCCAATAAGCCAACGCATTAAAGTTATTATCAATCATTTTTAATGCGTTACGCAGGTTAGCTTGACGGCTTTCACCTCGGGCTAAATTTGCGAAGTTAGTCGTAATACGTGTGCTATTTGCCGGATGGTAATTTTCGTCTAATCGTAGGCTTTTAATTGTAAATGTGAAGTCTTTGCTCATGGTACTATTACATCCCAAATTAGTTAGGTAACCCTAAGTTTATGTCTCGCTCTATCGGGCTTCTTTTTCCAGGCTGCGACTCATCCTCCCTAAATTTGGCCCTATGGCGAACTTAAGATTTGGATTTTGGACATTTAGACGTCTAGAGCTATGCGATGAATTATTTATACTCTTAAAGCTAAATAATTAAAAATGTTATTAATTCAAATCGGACATGAGGAAAATTAATACACCATAAGAATCAATACCTATCGCTATATAAACGCATGATTTAAATGTGTTCTAAAGGTCAAATGCTGAGTTGAACGATGTCAAAATACATATCGTTACCTTCAAAATTACGAGATGCTAACCCCATTTCAATGCTGTAGTATTGCAAACTCAATTATAAGAAGAGATAAGTTGAATGAGTGAATCGCTATTATTGGTCCTATACTGCGCATTGCTTGGCAGTGGTGTTGGTTTCCTTGCTGGCTTGCTTGGTATAGGGGGCGGATTGGTGATAGTACCAATTTTGAGTGTTATTTTACTTCAATTTGAAATACTGCCTCCAAACCAAGTTGTTATAGCGGCCATAGCAACCTCACTTGCGTCGATATTATTTACATCGACTTCATCAGCACTTGCGCATCATAAAAATGGAAATGTGCCATGGGAATTGGCACCATGGATCATGACAGGTGTCGCGTTTGGTGCATTGCTCAGTGGATTTTTAGCCTCCCTATTACCAGAAGAAATGGTGAAATGGGTATTCGCTTCATGTGTAGCGCTCATCGCCCTTAAAATGCTCTATAGCAGTAACAAGCACGAAGGAAACGAAGAAAGAGTAATGCCAAATAAGGGCATTTTAACCGTTTTAACAACCATCACAGGTGGTTTATCTGCCATGATTGGTATTGGCGGTGGCGCTTTGTTAGTCCCTCTCCTCACTTATTTCTCTGTAAATATGAAAAAAGCGATTGGTTGTTCATCAGCTTGTGGAATTGTAATCGCTCTATTTGGTTCAATAGGTTATATAAGCTCAGGTGTTAATCATTTTGATTTAAAGGATGGGTTTGCAGGATTTGTTTATCTCCCAGCGCTCTTTGGCATAGTTTGTACGTCTTGGTTCACCGCCCCCCTGGGCGCAAAAGCAACAAATTATTTGCCTGTATCGACAGTGAAGAAAATCTTCGCTGGCCTGTTAGTTGTTATGGCCGGAAACATGGCTCTGAGTTAGGCTCTTTACCTATGCCCAACAGCCCCAGTTTGTATTTGGGGTTGCTTACCTATAGCTATCCCTTTCGCGTTCACCGTTGTTAATCCCCAGAATTTAAATTAATCCTAATTTTTTTGCTCGGAACTGACCAAAAACTGTATGCATAAAGTTGAAAATATAAAAATTTAAATAAAATCACCAACCAATTAAACAAGGCATTTACAAAAACAAAAAAATAAACAAAAATAGTCAACAGATGTGATAACAAGTTAGAAATAGCGATAATAATAATGAAAAAACCCATATTTCTGGCACTATTTACGTTGATAGTGTTTACAACGTCACTTTTTGCAGATGCACGTTCATCTACTTATGTACTCTGTTACAAGCAAAACAAAGTCGCATGGAGTGAAGAATACTATGACCCTCGCTCGGTGCAATCGGCATACTATCGTTGCGTCAACGAAGGCGGTGCACCACAGTTGGTTATTTATTAAAATCCAAACGGTTATAACGTTGATTATTACTTTGTAGGCATGTTCTAAGCCCCATCTATATGTTTACTAAACACGTTGGTTCTATCCATTTGTTCACCTCATTTTGATATCTAATCAACCAACGTTTAGCTGCTTTTTTCTCTTTGTGGCCATCGAACACCACAAACGATGAGGCATCAGCTATCATATCTGCTGAAAAATCAACTTTCTTAATTAAGTTATAGACACACGGGTTTGCTCTCTCTAAACCAGGCCAACCTGCTTTTCTCAACCACCCTTTTTTAGGATTGCCGCAATCATTAATCAGAGTGGAATTTATTCCCCAACTTGCGTCTGTTTCACATTCAATTGAATAAGAAGGAAATTCAACAAAACGACCCGGTATATGCAAATCTGTCCAGTTAGGTGTCCAATTGATTAGTACAATTGGCTCTTTATTTAGCCAAGCGATTTCAAGTTTACGCCATAGTTGATCTTCATTTTGGAGCCTCTCAATTGTAAAGTTCATCTTTAACGATCTGATCAAATCTGCATCTTGATAATCCCAATCAATAGTATAAAACACGCCTTTTTCAGGGTTAGACTCCTTAGCAAACAATAGTGCGCACTGATCAAGTGCTTTCCAATCTGGTAAACCTGGGCATACTTGCTCAACAAATTCTGGGTACCACCACTCTTCACGCACAACCACTTGGTGAATACCTAAGTCTGCTATCAAGTTATTTGCAACCATACGATTAAACTGGCCAGCCATTGATTGTTGCCAGATCTCAATTTGAAAATGAACTAACCCCTTTTGCATGGCGCCCCATTGATCACCAGCAGGCATATCGTGGTAGGTCACTGTGTTGCCATATTGCTCAATAATATCGCCAATGGCATATGACAAAACCCGTTGACTCATCCAGTTATTTAATGGAATTGCGATTTCAGATAACTTTTCTGAAGCACTCAACTTCAAAAATGGAAAACATAACGCGAAAAAAAGGAAATAAATTGTCAAAGTGTGTCGCATAAAAGCATTACCGAAAGCAATAGGAGATGTTTTAATTAATTTGCGTATCAAAGACCGCAAAGTTAAGTATAGTTGAGGTTTAAGAGCATACTAACTTTCAAACTTCACATACCTGTGCTTAGCCTTGCTCAATTAAATATGGAATAAAACAGCGCATTTCTTGAAACTGAATTATGATTTGGTAAAACGCTTAATAGAAGATGTTTGACACTGAGCACAAATGCAAAAGCACACTGCCTGTAGCTATGGCAGTGCGTTAACCACTATCTTACCAAATATAAGTTCCTTGAATTGGATAACTGCCAGGCATTTCAATTTCACGAGAAATACTCAAAGTCTCTAAATCAATTTCTATGATACGGCCATCATCACTTGCCGCAGTATAGAAATAGCGGTCATTTTTTGGATCAAAAGAAGACGTATGAGACTGCGTCTTTCTGCTATTTGACGATGCAGGAGGACTGACTTCGATATTCGCCAATTTTGTATGACTGTTTAAATCTATTACTGTCATAAATGTGTCTGAATGGTTAGTAGAAACAGCCAACATACGTCCAGGGATCATCGTTGTATGGCCATTGCCAGTGCCAGTATCGATAACAGACACAATTTCCATCGATACCTTATTGATAACATATGTTTTGCCTTCATTTGATCCAAGATAGATATGAACCCCATCAGGATGGAAAGATGCGTGATGCGCCCCCATTTCCTGGACATCGACTGTGGTCGTAGGCATCAACTTTATCTGCTGCTGGTATATTTTTTTATCTGAAAGTTCAAATGCCATGATCCCAGGTGCAATACCCTGCTTTGGCGCACCTTCCAATACAGCATAAAATACATTTTTCTGTGCGCCTTTAGAGTTAGGTGCCGCTAAAATATGATGTACCGATGTAGGTGTGGGTAAAGTATAGGTATGTGTAATTGAATACTCTCCCTGTGCAGTTTTTACCTCATATAGCTCTAGTGTTCGCCTAGCCCTATCTAAAATTAAAAACTGACTATCAGTTAACCAGAATGGGTGCCCTGTTGCTAAGCTGCCACCAAAATCTGAGGGGGTTAGAGCGCGCTCATTTCCTACTGTTGCGATGACCTCGTTGGTAGTTGTATCTATGATACTCGTGACCGCTTTTTGAGTACCAGACACTGCAGCTAGCTTTTTATTCTTATTATATGTAACTGAGCGAGGAAAGTGAGTTAACGGTATGACTCCACCAATCTCTAACGACTTGCTCGCAAGTATATCTAGAGACTGCGTATTCCTTGTTGTTACGTAGACTTGCTCTAAACCCGCTTTATCGATTGGGTAAGGACTATCACCAATCGTATTTAAAACCTCTTTCAACTTCATTGTCTGAGGCTGAAATGTGACGACCTGATTATTCTCCTTATCAGCGTAAAAACCAGTACTATGGCTGTGTGCAATAGCAGACTGAATGCTTAATGTTGACAATATAGAAATCAGTAAGACCGTTTTTCTCATTTTTTTTCCTTTCTTTTTGATTTTAACAATGAGAGAAGAACGAACAGATTTAAAAGTCAGGGTAAGTGCCTAAATCCAGTTGATTTAAACCTGACAACATTCTTCCTTGTTCTAATGATTATTGCAGAATCACATTAAGTAGGTTATACCCTTTATAGGTTCAAAGATAGAAAAGAACCCAGATTATGAGCAAATATCAACTTATTACATAGATGCTCGACATCAAGGTTATGTATCCTCCACACCACCGAGCTTAACTTGATTACGACCATTACTTTTTGCTCTGAACAAAGCCATATCCGCATCATCAAATAACTGCTGGGCATTTATTTCATCGTGATGCGACCAGCAGGCAACACCGATACTCACAGTGACTAAATCATCTTCTGCAGCTTTATGTGGGATCGCGAGATCACAAACAGCAGCGCGTATTCTTTCAGCTATGTTCATAGCCGATTTTTCACTGGTATTTGGCAGTATTATCGCAAACTCTTCTCCACCAATACGTGCTAACAGTGCATTTTTTACAGTTAGTTTACTAGAAAGAGCCTGACATACATTTTGCAAGCAATAATCCCCCAACTGATGCCCATAATGATCGTTGTATTGTTTAAAGTTATCGATGTCGATCACCAGTAGGCTAAAGCTAGATTTATGTTTTTTACTGGTCTCAAATGTTTCGCTTAACTTTTTATCATATACTCGTCTATTTGCGATGCCTGTCAATGGATCCAAACTCGCTAAACGTAATAACTCATCTTCTCTGGCTTTAAAGTGCTTACTTGTATGATCAAGTAAATAGTTATAAGTCATACATAAAGAAGCGTTGTTTGAACCATGCTCCACATTCAAGTGTTGAGGTGTATGTTCACTGTTCGAAAGATTGTCAAATTGCTCCATCAACTCAATTAGCTCATCTTTCATACCATGCTCACCAAAATTTAATCCAATTGTTTCTGTTTGAGCTGATACACGTAATGGATGTACCTTGTTGACTAGCCACAAAAAGCTTAACCCAATCCCACATACCCAAAATGCACATGCCGCAACCCCAGTTAATTGAACTAGTAACTGCTCTGTATGAGATTCTAGCTTGAGCTGTTCTAGAGGAACAAACAACGCCACAGAAATAGTGCCCCAAACACCCCCACCTAAATGCACAGGTACAGCACTGACAACATCATCGATTTTGCACTTTTCTAATAGGTCACCGAGCAAAACACTGATACACCCAGAAATGGCACCAATAACAATTGCAGCAGGTAAACTTACTAAATCGGCGCTTGCAGAAATTGCTACCAGCCCCGCAAGTAAGCCATTCAACACATAACGGATACCTTGCATAGAATGTAAGTTCCATGACAGTAATAATGCGCTCACTCCACCAGCACATGCTGATAACGCCGTGTTTGAGAATACCCTCGCGAGTTCAGAGTTAGGTGTGTGAACACTGCCACCATTGAAACCAAACCAACCTATAAAGAGTAAAAAAGTACCCAGTGCTGACAAGGGTAAATTTTGGCAATACATTTCTTTTGATCGCCCTTCATGGGTAAATTTACCAAGCCTTGGGCCGACCTTGATCAATGCGATTAACGCAATCCAGCCCCCCACGGAGTGAACCACTGTAGCGCCTGCAAAATCAATGAACCCAATGTCAAATAACCACCCTACCTGCGCTTGTTCAAAATGTTTACCATTCCAAATCCAATGACCAACAACAGGAAATAAAACGGTTGCTGTAAGAAAAGAACAAATAATGTAACCCGAGAAACGCATTCGTTCAGCAACGGCACCCGATAAAATAGTCGCCGCTGTACCACAAAACATCATCTGAAATAAAAAATGCGCAAGTACATTGGGATTGTCGTAACTATTCAATGCAAAACCATCTGTACCAAGCACACCACTTTGGCTTGCACCATACATCAAACCATAACCTACAAGCCAAAAGCAGACTCCGCTGATGCAAAAATCAGCCACGTTTTTAAGGGCAACATTAATGTTATTTTTACTGCGTACCAAACCGCTTTCAAAACAAGTAAAGCCAGGTTGCATTAGTAGCACCAGCGCGGTGCACAGCAGTGTCCATGTGATGGAGATTGTTTGTGAGTCTATTTCAATATTTGCCAAAGATGCCCCATGCGATCAGATGGTTCATATATGCAGCTTAGACAAGCTCCTTCTAATTCTCCAGATGAATCACGTTGTATTCTTTCTGCTATTTTGAGCGTGCAAGTTCATTCAAAAACAGATACAAGCTTGCGTTCCAAAAAACTCTTTCATTTGGTTGAGAGGTAGAGTTAGTGTTTAAGCTGTATTTTTAACACACTAAGCTTATCAAATAGAAAAGTTGACACTGCCCAAATTGCAGTGTCAACTATATGCTAGTTGAGCCTAAACTCTTCTAATAATCTAACTAACTCTGCTGATTGCTCCTTGAGCTTATTCGCAGCAACTTCTGCATTTTGAGAATCTGATAGTGACCGCTTGCTCGAGTCATCTACTTTTACTATTTCTTTGGACATATCAGCAGCGACTGTGGCTTGCTCTTCTGTATCATTGGCAATGGATTGGATCATACCCGAAATTTCTTGTGCACCACTGACAATTTCATTCAAAGAGCCGCCCGCTTGTTGAGCAAGATCTACACTGTTATTAACTTGCTCAACACTCACATTCATGGCATTCACAGCTATTTGCGTTTTATCTTGGATAGCTTGAACTGTAGAGGATACTTCACCAGTGGCTTTTGTCGTTCTTTCTGCCAATGTTCTTACCTCATCAGCAACCACCGCAAATCCTCTACCTTGCTCACCAGCTCTTGCTGCTTCAATAGCCGCATTTAATGCAAGTAAATTGGTTTGCTCAGCGATACTCCCTATCACGCCAATCACATCACCAATTTGCGCACTTAAATCCCCTAAACTTGTGATAGTACTCGCCGTTTTTTGTACTTCACTCGCTGCATTCGTAATTTCTTCTACAGTCTGCCTTACAACCCCTCCACCTTGATCTGCCAAGTCTCGTGCACTTTCTGCATGATCTGCTGCATCTTTTGCTCGTTGTGCCACTTCGGCCACTGTGGCACTCATTCGCTCAATTTCAGACGCAATAATGGTTGACTGTTCAGAGCTGCTTTGACTTAAACTCGCTATTCTCTGATTGATTTCCGCGATATCCTCACCTGATAGCTCTACGTTACTGGCCACCTGATCAACGTTTCGAATTAGGTTGCTTAGTGACTCTACCATCTCATTTGATGCACTCGCTAATCCATCAATTTCATCTTTCCCATCATGTTCAAGTGGTTGTAAAGACAGATTACCACGGGCTGTTTCGCTCGCCACATTAAGTACTTTGGTGATTCTTGAAGAGATTGAGTTGCTCAATATGAACGCGACAGCTCCACTGCCGACAGCCGCAACAACCGTCAATACCACAATAATAGTGAGCATTGACTGCATATCTTCATCCAATTGGATCAACGCATTTTCCGCGTCAGCTTTTTCTTCGTTTGTCGATTTATCTAAAATGGCTTCCATTTTTTCAAATAAAAGCACCTCAAGCTCATGTACAATCTTGATAGACTTTGATTTGGCACTTGGGTCAAAACGTTTAAACACCTCATGAGCACCATCGTACAATTCATCGTGAAGTTGCTTAATTTTATTCAAATTAGTCACTTCAATCGGCTTTCTTTCTAGGGGTTTTAGTAACTCAAGATATTTTATAAATCGCTTAGAGCCTTCCTCAAATGCTTCTTTTTCATCCAGTTCACCTGTCATAAATTCAGTGAGTGATGCGAGCATATCACCTTTTTCATCAACCATTTCAAGGTATAGCCGAACGCCTGGCAGGTCATCAGAAACAGCTTCAACAATATCAGTCGTTTTTAATGCATCGGCAAACTCTTCTTCTTTAAGACGGTCAAGTAACGTTTCAAGTTCGGCACCCACTGAGTTTTCAAGCGTATCGACAAATTTAAATGCCCACCTTTCTGTGACAGGATCATAAACATCGAATACTTCCCTTTGCGCCCTAGACTTAAATTCATTAACAATGCGCTCAATTTCAGCCATCTTAGCCCTGTCAGATTCAGTTGCAGACTCAAGCGGTCTTAGACTTTTAAATACATCCATGAACTCGTCATAATTTTCATAAAATTCCGCTTTTTTACTCTCATTACCCACCACGTAATCAAGTAACTCTACATGCATGTCGCCAATTTCATCCATCAATTGCAGATAATAAATTGCTGCGGGCACGTCGTCACTGTGTACCTCTTCAGTTACACGAGATAACGAAGTAACTTGAAACCAAGTTACAGAACTGGAAATGACCATTAACATGACAATAATGCCAAAAGACAGGTAAAGTTTTTTATCTAGTTTCATAGGGCGCAACTTTATGTGAATGTTCTAGAAAGATAGCTCAACAGAAAAACAGCGCAAAAGACGGTCTGGTTTAGTCCCTATGATTATGAAAAACTGGATAATTCAAGTAGAAGCGTCCATGTTTGAATGACCATCTCGCCAGTTCAAGTGTGAGAAATCAGTCAGTCGAGATACATAAAAGTTAGTCTAAAAACAAAATGTTTCAAGATTCTCAACTTTGAACCTTCGTTTAGAAAAACAAGTAACTTAAACAAACATTGCCAACAAACCTGTTAGGGGCATGGCTTAGCTGTCTTTTAGTTCATCGGTGATGCAGTGTAAATATCAGAATTGACGTAATGCACAGAGTTATATAACAGTTTGTCGTTATGCCAGTCAAAATCGCTGCTGTCTGAAGTAATCAATAATTTTTGTCTATCTTTTAGCTCATCATATTGATATAGCTGGTACCTTCGGGATTTGACTTGCTGCCAAAGCCAACGGCTTCCCCGTTTTTGCAGGTTAAACCGGCTTTGTACAACCATTGGGATCGCGTTTATTTTTTCTGAGGTGACTGGCTTATGATCTAGGCCTGTGAAATATTCACCATGGATATCTTGCCAAATGATATCATCCACAACTTCTGAAAATGATACAAACTGCCAGTTGGGATCTTCACTAGTGAGTTTATCGCTAAGAATATCATAAGAGTGTATTCGCCATTTATCACTCTCTTTTAAACTGAACGCAATCGTATTGTCGTCTTTCACTGACAATCCAGCAATTTCAGTTTGAGGAATTTTTAATTGTTTGATGTGACCACTATCGACTGAGATTTGAAAAATCATGTTATGAGTTAAGACAAAAATAAACCTGCCATTGAAAGCCCACTTTAAATCAACTATCTGATGTTGCTTATCAAATTTTGTAAGTAATGTTCTGCGCTCGGTATTAAAGTCATACAGCCATACTTGTTCACGACCCGTCGCCAAACTTATATAAGCAACCGAATGATTATGGTATGAAAACCTTGCAAGTCGCTCATCAACAGAAGTGGCTGCTAAGGTACTTTGAGACGCCGTTTTCATCGAATAATACGTAATATTCCGATCCCGTGAGCCTGTACTAAACAAGTACCCCACACCATTAGGGTGACGACTCAGTCCAAACAAGGCGTGACTATTAGAATAAACCACAGCCCTGTCACCGCCATTTAAATCCAAACTCACTATCTCATTTGTGGGATAACCACCTAGTAAAATAATCCGCTCTCCAGAGTGGTCCCACACAGCACCGCCATCACTGTTAAATAAGTGATAAAATGTATGATTTTCGATATCTATGACGTACAAACCAGTCAAGAACTGGCTATCTGTAGCACTAATTAATAACTTATTTTCTGTTGGGTGCAAATCTAATTGGCTGTAGCCACCAAGCCCTACAAGTGGTTGTGCTAAGCGTGTTTTGACACCCGTTGATAGCTGCAAGCTAAATAAATAAAACGGCCCTCCTGGGTAAGCAGCTTCATTAAAAATCAGTAAATCATCACTGTGTGTAAAAATAATTTTGCCATAGCTGCCAGTACGGCAGTTATGTATCAACTTTGCTTCGCCCAACACTCCATCATTAAAGCTTCTCAAATAATACTGACAACTATTCGCTTTGGTGGTCAGATAAACAAATGCTTTACCATCTTTACGCCATGAAGCCGGCCCCTCCCAAGTATCAATACCATGATCAATGATTTCCACCTCTTCGGTAAGGAGAGTTTTTAATTTTAGACTGATACTTCCATCATGCACTTCAGTAAACAATAGGTATTTACCATCTGGAGACAAATGAGGGTTGAGTTCCAAGCCCGGTTCACGCGTCAATGCGCTCACATCGCTGAGCCGATCTTCATTGGGTGTATCATTACTTTGAAGTACAAAGTAGAAAATGGACAACAAGAATAAAGCCAAAGCGCCCATAGAAACTTTCTGCACTTTGTGAAGCATTATTTTGTTTGTCTGATGAAGTGGGTTAACGGGTCCCTCATCCTCCACAGCTCTAACAGCTGCGATAAATTGATACCCTTTTTTTGGGAAGGTCACAATAAAAGCAGGCTGTCTTGGGTCATCTTGTAGAGCTTTTCTTAACTTGGTGATCACACGATTAACGGCATTATCTGTAACTATGCGCCCTTGCCATACATGATCAATTAAATCGTCTCTTGATACCAACATATACGGGTTCAAACAAAAAAATCGTAATACCTCTGAAACCATAGGCTCAAGCTGGGTCTTTTCACTATCAGAAGTCAAAGTTAGGGTTTTATCACAAAATGTAATTTCACCAATTTGCCAACGCATCACATCTCTTTATTATTATTAAGTGATTGTATTATATACTTAATGTTTTTTAGTCACTAAAAGTCATCAAAAGTTTCCTAACCATCACTACTTTACAGCCAATCAAAAATAAGCTGATTTAGATTATTAATATAGGAAATCAGCAATGTGCATTTTATCTAAATTAACTGCGAAAGTAATTGCTTTATCGGCAGTTTTATTGTCGATGAGCTTACTTGTGCCATTAAAAGCAAAAGAAAGTAAACAGTTTTTAATGCCTTCAAACCTAAAAGTGCTTTTAGCTACTGACAATATAACCATGACTCAGATCGCTGACTCTGAGTTGTTTTTTAAATCCTTATTACCATTAGTTAACCAGTTTCCTAAAGAGTTGATATCTAAACAGCCAGCTGACGTTAAAATAGGTTTGAGCTTATTGCAGCAAAATAAAAAATATTTAGACGCAACACTTAGTAAACACAGTGCATCATCAAAATTCATTCAATATCAGCAATTTTATCAAGCAAATTTTCAATCAAACAGCACATTGACACTTAAGCAGACAATAACACAAGAATTAGAAGCACTCAGTTACGCAGCTTTGTACGATTATGAAACCAACTTAAACACACGTTATAAGCAACAGCGTAAACAACTCGCACACGTTATTAATAATATAAAGCAATTAAACGCCCTCAGTGAGCAGCAGTTGACCTTACTCGCTTCAAGTGCAATGAACCTGAAAGTACTCAAGAGCGTCTATGTTATAGCGCACCCAGTAATTCAAAAAAAATGGCAAGAAAAGTACATTATTGAACCTGCAAGGCTTATCTCAACAGCACAAGGTATAGAGCATACAGCCACCATAGTAAGACCAAAAAACAACCGAGAAACTTATCCAACAGCTTTTCAATTTACAATTTATGCTGATGAAAGCCGACATATTCAAACCGCGAAATACGCTGTATTACAAGGATATGTAGGAATTATCGTAAACTCTAGAGGAAAGAGGCTCAGTAACAATAAAATCGAACCTTGGATAAATGAAGGCAAAGATGCGCATAAGATCATTGATTGGATCAGCACACAAAGTTGGAGTAATGGTGAAGTAGTGATGTATGGAGGCAGCTATAATGGTTACACTCAATGGGCAGCTGCCAAGTACAAGCATCCTGCTTTAAAAGCAATTGCGCCCTACGCTGCAGCCCATCCAGCTCTTGGGCTACCCATGGAAAACAACATCTTCTTAACTGCCAATTATCAATGGGGATTTCATGTTACGAACAATAAAACGATGGATAATAGTGAATATGCAAACCGTGCACATTGGAACAATGTAAACAAAACTTTGTTCTCAAGCGGCAGAGCATTTAAGGATATAGACAAAATTGAAGGACGCCCAAATCCATTATTTCAAAAGTTTTTAAGCCACCCTAGCTTCGATGATTATTACAAAGCTATGGTGCCATATGGGAAGGACTTCGCTGATATTACTATTCCTGTACTCTCTATAACAGGCTATTTTGATGGTGGCCAAATATCCTCTATTTACTATATGCAAGAACACTATAAATATAACCCAAAAGCCAATCACAGCTTATTAATAGGTCCTTATGACCATTGGACAGCACAAGATACTCCTCTCAGTCATGTGACTAATTATCAACTTGACCCCGTAGCCGCCAAAAAAAACACTGAGAAAATAGTATTCGAATGGTTTGACCATATTTTAAAAAGCGCGCCATCTCCTGCACTTGTGAAAAGTAAAGTAAATTACCAACTCATGGGTAATAACAGCTGGCACCATATAGATAGTTTCGCTCAACTTAACCAACAAGGAATTAATTTTTATTTAGGCACCCCTTCAACGTCGAAATACCAGACATTAGTGACAACAAAGCCAAGACAATTAAGCAAACACACGCAACAGGTTGACCTGTCTGATCGCAGTGTTCAGCATAACATTGATCACATGAATATTATCCTGCCTAAACTCCCCGACGACACTGGTATTGTGTTTATCACGGATGTATTCAAACAAGATATGCAGTACGCTGGGACACCCACCGGGCATATTTCTATCTCTATTAATAAGCGTGATGTCGACATTGGTTTTAATATTTATCAGATCCAACCTGATGGCCAAACATTTCATTTAGCGCATTATCGCAGTCGAGCAAGTTATGCGAAGAATAGCGCAACGCGTCAACTATTAACCCCTGGCCAAAAAACAAAGCTCCCTCTCGTCAATACACGGATGAGTGCTAGAAAACTGAACAAAGGTAGTAAGATCGCGCTGGTATTGGATGTTAATAAAAATGAGCATGCTCAAGTTAATATGGGAACAGGTCAAGACGTCAGCCTTGAAACCATTGAAGATGGTAAAGAGCCGTTAGTTTTAAATTGGTATACGGATAGTAAAATTCACCTTCCGATCACACCGATGTACAATCAAGCCATAACAATGTCAATCAACCAATAACGCGAAGATATTGCGGACATAAAGAATATTTAACAAAAATTAGGGGCAAAGCGGCCCCTATTCAGAAGTGATGCCTATCACGATGTTGTTAAAGGAACAGTCACCATTACAAAAACAAATGAAGCGACCAAGTACGAGATGATCCCTACAGGCTGATTGAGAATTTCTGGCAGTTGAGACCAAATCTTTTCCTCATCGGTTATTACAAACTTCACGAATATCTGTAAGAAAAAATGCACACGCAAACAGCGTGTGCATTTTTGTCTACTCAAGAACTCGGATTAATTATGAGCTTTTTTGCTCATCAATCCATGTATTTACACGCCTTTCTAAAATAGACAGCGGCATTGCTCCGCCACCTAATACCGTGTCATGGAATCCTCTAATATCAAATTTATTGCCTAACTGGCGTTTAGCATGTTCTCTGAGCTCTAAAATTTTAATCATACCAATTTTATACGATGTTGCTTGCCCTGGCATAATCATGTATCTACGGATTTCTGAGCGTGCCGAAGTTTCATTTATTGGCACATTGCTCATAAAGTAAGATACTGATTTCTCTTCAGACCAGCCTTCAGCATGAATACCAGTATCAACAACTAGTCTTACTGCGCGCCACATTTCATTCGACAAACGACCAAAGTCGCTATATGGGTCTTTGTAAAAGCCCATTTCTTTCGCAAGCAGTTCAGAATACAATCCCCACCCTTCAGAATAGGCTGTAAAATGCGCTTTTGTTCTAAACTCTGGAATTCCCTCTAATTCTTGTGCGATAGACAGCTGCATATGGTGTCCAGGATTACCTTCATGATAAGCAATCGACTCCATGGTATTTTTAGGCATCGATGTCATGTCAATTAAGTGGGCATAATAAACACCAGGTCGAGAGCCATCTTTGGTGCCTGGCATATAGTGTTGTGCGGCACCAGGGCGTTCTCGGAATGACTCGACTCGCTTAACTACCAGCTTTGACTTAGGTAATATCCCGAAATAGTCAGGTAGTTTCTTGTTAAGCTCGTCTAAATATGCAATTGAGTCATCAATGTAACCTTGCCTACCTTCATCATTATTTTCATAGAAGAACTGTGGATCGCTTCGGAAAAATTCAAAGAACGCTTGCATAGAGCCTTCAAATCCAACTTGTTCGATGATTTTTTCCATTTCAGCTTTAATACGCGCTACTTCATCAAGGCCAATCTTATGAATTTCATCCGCAGTTAAATTAGTCGAAGTTTGATCTGCAAGTCTGTAATTATAAAAAGCTTTACCATTTGGTAATTCGCCCACACCATAGCCATCTTGTTGCTTTAAGTTGGCCATATCTTGCTCAAACCAATCTATCAATGATGTATAACTTGATTTGAATGCACCTTGCAACGCAGCTTTGGTTTGCGCAAGTATCGCGTCCCCTTCTGCTTGACTAATCTTTTTATCGTCAATCAATTTTTGCACTTTAGCTTTGGCATCTGCCCATAAAGGCGCATCTTTTTCGCTGTCAGTAAACGGCGCACCATCAATGATATTTTTAGATTGAGCGATAACGCCTTCATAGGAGAATTTTGGTGGTCTGATGCCTTTCTCAGCTCTAGATTGCGCTTGACCCAGAAGCTCTACAATCGTTTCGGCTCCTCTCACTAGACGAGTATTGTAAGCCTGCATGTCAGCCAGAGTATCTACTTTGTGGTAGTTAATCATGAACTGTGCAAAAAATGACTGTATGCCAAACATGTGATTAAACACATAAGTATTTTCAAAAAACTTTGCCTGCTGCTTCTGTTTCTCGTAGTCGTACAACCACAAATCGTAAGAAATTTTTGCCTCAGCATCTAACTTGGTGTAATCAAATTGCGATCTTAATTCAGCCACAGTGCCAGCGAGCCACGCCAGCTTGCGTCTCTCAGCCTGCTCTGACACTTCATCGATTTGGTCATATTTATCTTTTCGCCCATAAATCGTCATCGTGATTGGGCTCATTTGCAATTCTTGCTCGTATTTTTCAGCAAACCAAGCGTTCAGCCTTTGGGTTTCTTTTTCTACGGCACTTTGGCTTTCGGTTTGTACTGTTGTATTGACTGAGTTAGCCTGCGTGCCCGCTTTATTTGCTTGACACCCAGCTAAAACGGCCACGACAGACATTGCAATAATGGATTTGTACACTGTAGCTCTCTCCTGTGACTTTTTTAGCTACATTAAATAAAAACTGCATTCAATCCAACACATTACATACGTTTAAATGTAACTAAAAATGAATATGGTTACAATGTGCCCCTTCCTCGTTGTCGTAAAATAATCAATTAAATTAACCGTACTTTTCTGCATGTAAGCTTAAAGTCAGTGCTATCGCTGTTTCATTAACGCCACGGCAAGACCAGAACCAATAAAAGTTGCGCCAGCAGAAATATTTAAGCCTTGTAACACTTTTGGTCGATTTATTAGGCAGTTTTTCAATTGAGAAGAAAATACCCCCATTAATGTAAAGCCGATGGTGGTCAGTGAAGCGAACCAAAACCCGTAAACCAACATCTGCATTGATACACTACCCAAATTTGGGTTGATAAACTGCGGTATGAATGCCAATACGAATATGCCAGGTTTAGGATTCAGAGCAGCTGAAAGAAAGCCTGTGGTAAATATTGATTTCAAAGATTTTGCTGCGATGGGTTCAATCGTAATTAAATTGCGATTGCGTAGCACTTTTATCCCTAACCAGATTAAATAACTTGCACCAATTATTTTGACAATAAAAAAAGCAACCATTGATGTTTGAATTAAAATGGTCAATCCTGCGGTTGCCGCAATAACATGGAACAATATTCCGACTCCGGAAGCACTTGCTGAAACACACGCAGCCAAACGGCCTTGGCTCACGCCTCGGGCTATCGCTAAAATATTATCTGGACCGGGTGAAATCACGAGTAAAAGGCATGCGGCGGTATAAGCAACAAACACATCGATTGGAAACATAGTCCTTTCCTTATCTTACATAAATAAAATAAGAAGGCTTATACGGCTAAAAGTTCAAATAAAAGTAAAAACTAATTGGTTAATTATTGAAGGCATCAATTACAAATGCGGTAAAATGGCTTGTCGATCGCTTTTGTTCATTTTGTTTACAACCAGCAGATAAGAATTATCAATCATACGTTCAATTTCACCTTCAGGAATTGAGCCATCCAAAATTACAGTATTCCAATGCTGTTTATTCATATGATATCCAGGAATGACTGAATCGAAAATATCTCTTAGCATCTGGGCTTCATGAGGATCACATTTAAGATTTAACCACCAATGCCCTGAGTGCGATTGCCGCATTTTTTCTGGTGCGAGCGTTGCAAACATTTTATCTTTCACTTTGTATACATCTACACCTTCTCCAAATGGCTGACTTACGCTGCTCAATGGCTTAGATAACAAATACTCATGAACGGCATCTTTATTTAGCATCTGTCATTCCTTCCCTACAAAACTAATTTGAGCGACATTAAGCCGTGCTATCAACACCGAGTCTTGATTAAACAACCTGCTATATTCTTTGGCTAATCGATTTGCAGACTCAATATCAGCTTTGGAAACGTTATAGATTGTTACGACTTTTGCAGGTTCTTTTTCTCCTTTGTAATAACCCACCGCATCGACCACACTGAACCCAGTAAACGCCTGAGCCAATTGATTAGACTCAAATTTTTGCCACTGCTGTGCTGTAATCAAGCCTCCTGTTGGGATTGATAGTCCGAAATACATTTTAATTCCATCACTTTTCGATGCCACAATCGACGAGGATGCAACCATACTGTTGTTTGTCTCTGTCACACTTGTGCTGGCACACCCTATAAGCGTGACAGCTAGTAAACATATTGCCGTATTGAGAAATCGCATCGCTTGGTCCTTCGTTCGTTTTGCAGATAACAGTGTGGTTAAAAATAAACCATACAAGATGTGCTTAGAGCACTCAAGAATATAAAGGAATAAAAGCAGTATTGGCATACTGCTTATCAAAAGATTTGGGTTTAAGCGTGAAGCTTTAAGTATTTCTTCACCTTTTTCATAGCCATTTTTTGTTTTAAAGGTGAGAGATAGTCAATAAATAAATTACCGTGGAGATGATCAATTTCGTGTTGCATCACAATTGCCAAAAATTCATCATTTTCTATTTCAATTGGGTTGCCCTGCCTGTCTTGCGCTGTGACTTTGACTGAGGTGAAACGTTCAACTTCAGCAAAATAATCGGGCACAGATAGGCACCCTTCTTGTCCCTTTTCTTTGTTTTTACCTTCGGACACTTCAGGGTTAATCAAAATAATTGGTTCATTTCTTTCGTCTGAAATATCAATCACAACAACCGCTTCGTCTCTGCCAACTTGTGTTGCGGCAAGCCCAATGCCATTGCTCGTTGCGTACATGGTTTCTAGCATATCATCTACAAGTGACTGTACTGCATCAAAGTCTGTGACTTTCTTGGCTATCGTTTTTAAACGTGGATCAGGGGCTGTTAAAATTTCAAGGACTGCCATGGTTTACTTCCGTTCCATAATTCATTTTGAAAATTGAAATGACGTAATGTCATACTGCTTAAAGCGGGTTTACTAGCACATCGTTTAACGTGCTATTTTGCTGGTGGATCAAGCCAACGCGGGCAAATTTATCGTACTCAAAATATAATTGCAATTTGAACGCTTAGCCTTCAAACCAAGCGCTTCTAGGCAATGTATCGCTTACAGTACGGCTAAACGAGCATGCCTGAGTAAGCAAATAAAGAAGGTACTCCTCCTGTGTGCCAAAATAACACCTGTTTATCCTGTGGTAAATTACCGCTTTTAATCTGATCGACCATGGCAGCAAAAGCCCTCCCCGTATAAACTGGATCTAATAAAATGCCCTCAGTTGTCGCAAGTAGCTGAATAACTTCTCGTTCTTTCTCTGACAACACGCCATAGCCTGCACCTAAATAATGACTATCTAAAGCCACCTCTTCCTGTGTATATACAAAGTCTAAATTTAAAAATGAGGCAGTTGCATTCGCCAGCTCTAAGACTTCTTGTTTGAATGTTTTACCCGCTAATTCAGCTTTATCAATCTGTATTCCTGTCAGTGTATATTTATGATTTAAAATAGATTTTGCAATCATCAAGCCAGCATGTGTTCCCCCTGAACTCGAAGCAAAAAACATCTGGCTTAAATTCTCCATATCGATTTGATCACTAAGCTCCAAGCCAGCTTCTACGAAGCCACACGCCCCCAATTCGTTCGATCCCCCATAAGGGATAACATACGGCGTATGGCCAGCTAACTTTAAACCCTCAACGACATTTGGAATATCTTCTCCTTTTCGATTTTCTTTAGTGAAATGAATATGTGCGCCAAACAAAGAGTCTAAAAGCAAATTGCCTCTAGCTTCGCTAGGCCTATCTCCGCCTAAGACTAAGTGGCAATGTAGACCGAGTTTGGCTGCGGCCCCCGCGGTTTGCCGACAATGATTAGACTGCTGCGCACCAGCGGTTACGACACAATCACCCCCTTTAGCGACAGCATCTCCCAAAATGTATTCAAGTTTGCGAGTTTTATTACCGCCAAGAGCCAGCCCAGTTAAATCGTCTCGCTTCATTAATATTTCAGGGCCACCTAAAATACGAGTAAGATTTTCTAGTTTAATCACTGGTGTTGGCAGATAACCAAGTTTGGCTTTTGGTAATTGCTGCAAGATTGAGTATTGTTGCATGATGAAGTCAGCTTTACAGGTCATTAAGACACTCTTTTTAACACGGTGTTTAATTAGTATGCAACATTTCAAAATATGTCTTTATAGTAGAACAATAAAATTTATTTATATTAATGATGCAACTTAACTAAATAGTGAATTATATAAGCAGTGTAAAATGGATTACGCAAAAAGCCTAGATCTCGTTTTGGTGAATAGTAGATATTTGTACATACTAAAAATTAATAACTAAAGACCCTAGCTCAACTGTCGATACGTAAACCAATGACACGTCTTCTGTATAAGGATTATGTAATGAAGATAACGAACCAATCCAATTTTCAACCACCAGTCCCCAGTAACGCACCAAACAAGAATCTTTCATCTATGGATGTCAAACCCATTACTGATGAAGTAAAGATACTTGCAGCGGCACACGTTCAAAATACCTCACATGACGATCTCTATATAATCAATGACCCAAATGTTGGTGAAATGACGCTTGAATCCCATACCTACGACCCTGAACGACTCAACAAAGTCTCCCAGACGTTGTATTTTGGTGGTGTAGCAGACCTATTTAGAGGTATGCAAACACACTACCAATCATTTATGAGCGAGTTAAAAAACACAGATCCGAAACTTGCCGAGTCAACAGGCTGGGGATTTTCGATTGATGAAAAAGGTGAATTTATCGTCAATGGCACCCTCAGTAACGAAAGTAAAAGCTATTTAGAAGAAAAACTAAATGCAAATGAAGACCTGCTTGAACTTGCAAAGCAAGTTCCCGCCCTGTTCATGCAAGGTTTAGCCTACGATAGAGGTGCTGATGGTAAAGGTCCAGCTTGGGGTAAATTTGACGTCAATACAGACAACTTTAAGGACATCATCGATTTTAAAGAAGTGTTTGATGCATCTTACAGTTCAATGGAAGACATTAGCTTTTTCAAAGGCAACTTTGATGTTTTAAAATACGCGCAAAATGTGGGTGAACAACTACATAATAAAGCTGAAGCAAAATTTGGTTATTAATATAAACTCGTGAATTTACCTTAATTCATGCGGCCTTTATCCTTTACGAATTGTATGTAGCGCTTTCGGTAAGCCAAACTAATTGGAAAAGGCCTATCTCAATTCACATTAGAACTACCAATGTAAAATTATTCTGTCTCTACTCGAACTCGCATTGTTTAAGTCCGCAAAGCTCACGATACCCCACAGCTATAGATAGCCTCTGGCTCAAAATATATAAATATTTTAATTAAATGACTTAGGTATCTTTGCAACCTCGCTGTAAAACTAAACAATTGCACAGTAGTTACGTCCTTAAAATAACTAAAACAAGGAGTAAACTTATGAAGCAGTTCGCTTTCCTATTGATGTGTGCCTGTAGCTTTTTTACCAATGCCTCTTACCTTGACTATAAATATGAACATCTACCCACTGAACATACCATTTCGTCTTCAACACTCGGTGAAGAGCGCACTGTGTGGGTAATTTTACCTGAAGGCTATAACGCACCAGAAAATAGCACCAAGCAATACCCTGTTATTTACACCACTGACGGCGAGAACTTGCAATATTTAACAGGTCACAATATGTGGTTCTTACAACGCTCAAATATGTTGCCAGAGGCAATTTTAGTCGCTATCAATACTCGCCATCACAGAGCGCGTGATTTAACCCCTACAGAGCCTAAAAATAGCCCAATTCCCGTCGCAACCGGACAAAGCCACCAACTAAAAGCGTTTATCAAAACTGAAGTGATCCCGTTTATTGATAGCACTTACCGCACTGATGACTTTAGAGTGCTGTCTGGTCATTCACTTGGCGGGTTATTCACAATCACTAGCCTATTATCAGAGCATATGCAGCCTTTATTTAAAGGCTATGTCGCCATTGACCCTTCACTGTGGTGGGACGATGGCATTGTTGCAAAGTGGGTTGAAGCAGCAGAAGACACATTTGATGAAAAAGCGTTCTCTGTGTATATCGTTGCTGCACATGAAGAAAATATTCCTCCTGAGCATCAAGCGCTTTACTTGCAGCACATCACCGCAATCGATGACGCCGCAAAAAGTCTCATTGACACCGATGCGACCACAATTCGATACGACATTACCCATGACGAAAACCATCGTTCGGTATTGCATGTCGGTGTATTTAGAGGATTAAGAGAAGTTTTTAAATGCTACCCAAGCGTTTGCCCTAAAGCAGACGAAGATGAGTCAGAACAGGACTAAGCAAGACCTGATAAAACACATTATAACTGCCATATAATGAGGTGCCCCTTTGCACCTCTTTTTCAAAGCAGACTAACCAATAAACCCATCATGCTGCTGACCTTCATCACCAATTTCCTCCCAAGAAGCTTTTGAGCTCACCCACATGTGGTGAACCACCTTGGCACCCGCTAAATCATCATTGGCGATTAACCCAACTGGCACGTACATACGCTGCTCATCGTTTTTGCCAGGCAAGTTTGACCCACACTGTGTGCAAAAACTACAAACCCAATCATGTTCAGGTTTATGCCATGTCTTGATTTTGTCGGTGCCTGTCAGCCAAGTAAAGTGTTGGTTATTCACCACAGCAACCGACACACCATTTCCGCCACTTGCTTTTCGGCAAATTGAGCAATGGCAAACATAGATATCCGTTATTGGTAAACTGATTTCAAATTGCACTGCGTTACAATTGCAACTACCTTTGACCATATTCAACCTAATTACATCACACACTATCTGTTTCTATTGTATGAACATTTTTGAAATTTAAACACCCTCTATCCCGCTTAATCTTAGCGAACCTGACATTCCTTTTCTAAACTTAGAGCATTCAACCTGCATAGGCACAGTACTATGGCATTTAGCACAGGGCTGTTGATCCTGCTGTTTGTGATCTTCGCACTCTTTATTGGCGCATTTGTGCGCCATATTTTAAAAGGCACACAAGTCCCCTACACGGTTGCGCTGTTATTGTTAGGCATCGCAATCGGGTTGCTGCAAAGGGGAGATTTATTTAATGCATATGCCCCAGAGTTTGGCCAAAGTTTATCTTTGGTTGCCGAAATAGACTCTCATCTATTCTTATATCTGTTTTTGCCGACGCTCATTTTTGAAAGCGCATTTGCCATGGAGGTGCATTTATTCCGCCGCATGTTTACGCAAATCGCTATTTTAGCCGTTCCAGGTTTAATGCTCGCGATTTGGTTAACAGCCGAGCTCATCTTTGCCATTGTGCCCGATGGCTGGGGCTGGAGCTGGGCCATTTGCCTGATGTTTGGTGCTTTGATCAGTGCCACAGATCCTGTGGCTGTCGTCGCGCTGTTAAAAGAGGTCAGTTCTCGAAAGCGCCTTGAAACCCTCATTGAAGGCGAATCGCTACTCAACGATGGCACCGCAATCGTGTTCTTTTCACTTTTTTTTGTATGGGTTAGCGCCACTTACAGCGGTGATATCAACGCTGGACTTTCATCGCCTTTGCATGTCACAGCCGAGTTTTTACAAGTCGTATTAGTAGGTCTGGCAATAGGCTTAGCCGTGGGTGGTCTATGTATTATGTGGATAGAGCATGTATTTAACGACCCAATGATCGAGATCTCTTTAACTATTGCGGCGGCCTATTCCGTTTTTTTTATTGCAGAAAACTTCCACGTATCAGGGGTTGTTGCGGTTGTCACGTTAGCCATAATGTTTGCAAGTATCGGCCGAACTCGGATCAGCCCCGAAGTCGCTGGATTTTTACATCATTTTTGGGAAATGATGGCCCACATGGCCAACACACTTATCTTTTTACTGGTTGGCATATTGGTCGCTATCCGTGTACCACTAAATGATATGCAAGCATGGAAAATGCTGGCATTGCTTTACGCTGGTATTTTAATCATTAGGGCAATCTCTATCACCGTTTGTATGCCTGCCCTGACTAGGTTAGGTATTGGTATTAATTTTCCAAAAGCAGCGGTGCTGTGCTGGGGTGGACTGCGCGGTGCGGTGTCATTAGCCTTGGCACTAGCCGTAGTCGCCAGTGATGTCATACCAAAAGAAATTGGTGATCGGGTACTGTTTTTATGTGCAGGCATCGTGGTCTTAACCATATTAGTCAACGGCTCCACGATGGGCTGGTTACTTAAAATACTAGGCTTAAACTCATTACCTCCAGCAAAACAAGCAACTGTAGACAAAGCCCAAGGCACAATCAGTAATGAGCTACACGAGATGCTACCGGTGATGATGACCAACCCATTTTTGCAAGGCGCAAACTGGGAAACCGTAAAGCAAAAATCGCAGCTAAAAGCACTCAACGAGGCTGAATCAAATAGTCGAATAACCACAGAAGAGCTCAACACCGCATACAAAAGACGACTGCTCGAGACTGAACGCAAACATTATTGGACGCAATTTGAGCAAGGAATGTTGAGCAAGCAAGCGACTAGCAAATTAGTCGAAGCGGTTGAATCAGCCCTTGACGGTGAACCCCAAATTAGCCCAAGAACCTCCATTTATACGGTATGGCAAACCCCCAAATGGTTGCAACCACTTAGACAGTACTCATGGTTAAACAAGCTCTTATTAACCTTTTATTTTAAGAAACTTGCCTTGGGTTACGATATTGCTCGGGGGTTTATGCACGCACAAGAGGCTTTGCAAAGTCATGTGCAAACCTTAGCGCCCAGCCAGTCTGCTGCCGATTTAGTGTTAAAAGATGTCAAAGATAACAAAACACGCACACTTGAGCGCATGAACGAATTACATGAGAGCTTTCCAGAAATTATTCAATCCCTGCAGACACAAGCTGCGACTAGGTTATTGCTCAATCGCGAGCGCGCAGTCATCAACGCACAACTTAAGCAAGCTGTGTTAGATAAGCCCGAAGCTCAAAGGTTATTGGCATGCGTTGAAGACAAAATGGCCAACCTCCAAAATGAGTCAATCTTCAAAACGACCAAGCAACAACAATTTACTAATGATATTCCTTGGGCTAAGAACTTACCGCTCGCAACACGTGAGAAATTGTCCGCTTTTGTAGAGCATCAGGTTTATGAAGCGCAGCAAGTAATTTGCAACGAAAATCAGCCGCTGTCTAAAATTGGCGTTATTGTGAGAGGAAGCGTTAAAGAACAATGGAACGTATCATCAGGTAATGACGTAAAGCACACTTGTACAAATAAAGGGCCCGGCGAATCAATTGCCCTAACCGCATTGCTAAGCGGTGCATGCGCAACCGACATCACCAGTGACACCCCTTGTGATATTATGTGGCTACCTTGCGACAAACTTAAGCAATTAATGCAAAATGATAGCCAATTAACTCAAGTAGTTTGCAAGTTAATGCAAGAATATACTAACTAATTGTTTTAGATATCCGTTTCGCTATTACGTTCTAGCTGCTCAATTAACTGCATAACAGAGTGTTGGCTATAGACTTTGATGCCTTTGGATCTGAGCAGTTGTGCAGTGACGCCAGCACCGTTTACTTTCTTACCAGAAAAAGTGCCATCATATATTTTTTCACTTCCGCAAGATGGGCTGCCCTCTGCCAAAACCGCGAATTTTATTTGTTGTTGCAAACAAATTTGCAGCGCTTGATACGCACCATCTAAAAAAGCATCGGTCACATCGACTCCATCATCTCCGACAACACGCGCTTGTTGGTGGATGACATCACGCCCTTCGCCTCCGATAATTTCTGCTGGCGCTCTAGGTATCGGTAAACCAGCCGAGACTTCTGGACAAAAGCCAACAAGCTTAACGTTTAGATCTAACCAACGCTTATCTGACTCATCCAGCGACAAGCTACTTCCGTTATACCTTACTTTATTACCCATTAAACAGGCGCTCACAAAGACCTTTTGCATCCATACTCCACATTTAAATACTGTACTAACTTCTATATACCCATAAAAAGTACGTAGAGCTCATTATAGTAGAGTAGTTATTTAACACTAAAGAAATATTAATTCTTTATGGAGAGAAATAACAACTAAAACAACCTGATTTATAGCATTTAAAAACAACAACATGCAACTTTGATCCTGTTTTGCATACGTATTCAATGGAATGTTCCTCAAAGCGCCTTATATTGTAAAACTCATGTAAATGAGAGGCACAATAATGAAAAATATAATACTACCAATCGTCGCAAGTGTTTCGGTACTTGCATCAAACAGCGCCTATGCTACGCCTAGTAACACGGGTACACCAACAACATTTGTTCACCTGTTTGAGTGGTCTTGGCCTGATGTCGCCAAAGAATGCGAAACCTTTTTAGGGCCACAAGGCTATGCGGCAGTTCAGGTTTCGCCGCCGAGTGAACATATCACCGGGAGTCAATGGTGGACAAGATATCAACCTGTTAGCTATCAACTTGTCAGTCGCGGCGGAGATAGAGCTGCGTTCATCGACATGGTATCTCGATGTAAAGCTGCAGGGGTTGATATTTATGTTGATGCAGTGATAAATCATATGGCACACGGCAGCGGTACAGGGGTCGCAGGCAGTCAGTTTGGTAACAAACAATACCCCATCTACAGCCCAAATGACTTCCATCAAACCTGTGCAATTAACCCTGAAGATTACGGCAATAACCCATGGCGCGTGCAACATTGTGAATTAGTTGGGTTGCACGACTTGGACACCGATGCACCTTATGTGCAGTCGCAGCTTGCAAATTACTTAAATGACTTGCTCGATATTGGCGTTGCGGGCTTTCGCTTAGATGCAAGCAAGCATATGCCTGCAAACGACATCGGCGATATTCTAGGTAAACTCAATAAGCAATCTGTGGTGTTCCAAGAGGTCATAGATCAAGGTGGTGAAGCTGTTCAAGCGTCTGAATACTTTCAAAATGGCTTAGTCACTGAGTTCAAATACAGCATTAAACTCAGCGAAACTTTTAAAACAGGTCAGCTTGCTTGGCTTAAATCTTTTGGTGAGCAATGGGGCTTTATGCCCAGCTATAAAGCCGTTGTATTTTCTGATAACCATGACAATCAACGCGGGCATGGCGGTGCTGGCTCTATAGTCACCTTTCACGACGGCAAACTATATGAACTGGCCAATGTGTTCATGCTTGCCTACCCCTATGGCTATCCAAAAGTAATGTCTAGCTATGAATTTAATGGCAATACCGATGCCGGCGGCCCAACTGTGCCCGTTCATCAAGGTAATAATTTAAATTGCAACGCACAGCAATGGCAATGTGAGCACAGAAAGCCCTTTATTGCAGGCGCAATGCGCTTTAGAAATCACACCAATGATGACTGGTCTGTACAAAACTGGTGGGACAATGGTAATAACCAAATTGCTTTTTCGCGCGGTAATTTAGGGTTTGTGGCCATCAATAGAGAGTCAAACAATATGAATGTGAGGCTAGCAACTGGTCTTCCTGCGGGCACATATTGTGATGAGCTTTCTGGTGGTAAAAGTGCGGGATATTGCAATGGCAGAACAATTACGGTTGATGGCGATGGAACTGCTCAAATATCACTATCCTCTATGGATGCAATCGCGATCCATCACCAAAGTATGACCACAGATACCCCTAATGACGGCGACGGAGATTGGCAAAGAACCGTTGTGTTTATAAAAGCACAAACGCAAAACGGCCAAGATATGTTTGTTCGCGGCGGCTTGGACCACAATGCAGCGTCACAACGTGGATTGCAATGCGACCAAAATCCTGTACTTTGTCAAATTCCAATTAGACATCTAAACCTCAGAAATCAAACCACTGCACCATGGAAATCAGGAGATACCTACCTTGACTGGCAGGCAACTGAGCCTGGTCAATCAAATCAAGCCCAAGGGACAGCTTTAGATTGGACAACCAATGTTTGGCCCGCAAATTGG
This sequence comes from Pseudoalteromonas luteoviolacea CPMOR-1, assembly GCF_001625685.1. GTDB lineage: Bacteria > Pseudomonadota > Gammaproteobacteria > Enterobacterales > Alteromonadaceae > Pseudoalteromonas > Pseudoalteromonas luteoviolacea_K. Next base: position 228,420 of record NZ_AUYC01000035.1, read on the forward strand.
GGCGAAAAGAAAACCTACGATCTTCATGGATTTGGTGAGTCGGGCTTAAACCAATGGGGACCACACTACTGGAAACTGGATGTAGAAATGGATTGCAGTCAAACTCACCAAGGCTGGTTCGAACTAAAAGCATTTGTCAAAAATGGTCAAGGATGGGAAAGTGATATTCTCCAAGCAAACCGACCTTATGCTAGCAATAACCACTTCGCACAGTGTGGCAAGCTAAACGTATTTGAGTTTGGTAAAAACACGCACCTCATACAGGCTCTCTAGTGTTAAGATAACAACTTAAAATTTGTGTATGGCAACCGTTTTTGGTTGCCATTTTGCATACGTATTCAATACGATTATTCCCATAAGACCGATATATTGTCTTTCTCAAAAAAATGAGAAATATAAGAATGAAAAATAACCGACTCCATACCCTAGCTGGACTTGCATTCATTGCATCTACCAATGTGAATGCATCAGCGCATACCCCTACCACATTTGTACATTTGTTTGAGTGGTCTTGGCCCGATATTGCCACTGAATGCGAGACGTTTTTAAGACCTCAAGGATACAAAGCAGTTCAAGTATCACCACCTAATGAACATATTGCTGGCGATCAGTGGTGGACAAGATATCAGCCCGTCACTTATGAGCTGAACAGTCGAGGTGGCAACAAAGTGCAATTTGTCGATATGATAAAGCGATGCAAAGCGCAAGGCGTGGACATCTATGTCGATGCAGTGATTAATCACATGGCCCACGGTAGCGGTAAAAGTATTGCTGGCAAGTCGTATGGCAATAAGCACTACCCCATTTACTCTCCTAAAGATTTCCACAAACCCTGTGCTATCAATGGCACTGACTACGTAAATAACGCGTGGCGCGTGCAAAACTGTGAACTGGTTGGCCTACATGATTTAGATACTGACTCTATCGGTGTTCAGGCAAAAATCGCCAGTTACCTAAACAAACTTACAGGCTTAGGCGTGGCAGGATTCAGACTTGATGCCAGTAAACACATGCCCACTGAGGATATCGCCGCAATTTTAAAACAGCTCAATGACTCACCGCTTATTTTTCAAGAAGTCATAGATCAAGGGGGAGAAGCAATCTCATCAGTGCCGTATCTCAGCAACGGTATGGTCACAGAGTTTAAATACAGCGTCAAACTGAGCCATGTTTTTAAACAAGGGGAACTGGCGTCACTGAAAACCTTTGTTAAGGACTGGGGTTTAATGCCCAGTGAAAAGGCCATCATATTCACAGACAACCACGATAACCAGCGCGGTCACGGTGGTGCTGGCGACATCGTCACGTTCAAAGATCAAACACTGTATGACCTTGCTAACGTATTTATGCTTGCCTATCCGTATGGTTATCCAAAAGTGATGTCCAGTTATGAATTTAATGGCGATACCGATGCTGGCGGACCAAAAGTACCTGTTCACCAATCTGGTAAACTCAACTGCCAAGACACTTTGTGGCAATGTGAACATAGAAAGCCCATGATAGCCGGCGCAATGCGTTTTAGAAGTTATACGGCCGACAATCCAACCATTTCAAATTGGTGGGACAATGGTAAAAACCAAATTGCGTTTTCACGCGGAGATCTTGGGTTTGTCGCGATTAATCGCGAAGATAAAACAATGCACGCCACGCTTCAAACCGGTTTACTACCCGGCACATATTGTGATGAGTTGAGCATGGATACCAATCTAGGGTCATGTACAGGTAAATCTATCACTGTAAAACAAGACGGTACTGCTTTAATACAACTAAAACCGATGGATGCAATCGCCATACATCACCTTGCAAGATTGAAGTAGTATGGCCTTGGTGCAAAGCGCTATCGTACGAAAGGTGAATAGCGTGCAAAATGTAACGACTGCGAGCAAAGCGAGTACGTTCAATTTGCGCAAGGTGAAATGAGCAACTTTAACCAAAGGTAATCGATACATCTCTATTAAACCAAAGCAGATTCTCTCTACGTCATTCCGGACTTGCTCCGGAAACCATAGAATAGTCACAGAAAAAATAGATCCTGAATCAAGTTCAGGATTAACGTGCAAAATGTAACGACTGCGTGCGAAGCGAGTACGTTCAATTTGCGCAAGGTGAATATCGTGTGAAAGGCTAATGACACAGCGCGAAGCGCTGACATTCTTTTCGCGCAAGGTGAAGTGAGCAATTTAACCAAAGGTAGTCGTTACGCCCCTATTAAACCATAGCATGTTCTCTCTACGTCATTCCGGACTTGCTCCGAAAACCATAGAATAGTCACAGAAAAAATAGATCCTGAATCAAGTTCAGGATTAACGTGCAAAATGTAACGACTGCGAGCGAAGCGAGTACGTTCAATTTGCGCAAGGTGAAATGAGCAATTTTAACCAAAGGTAATCGATACATCTCTATTAACCCATCGCATGTTCTCTCTACGTCATTCCGGACTTGCTCAGGAAACCATAGAATAGTCACAGAAAAAATAGATCCTGAAACGATATATGGACTCCACCACACTTCACATACAGTGTAATTCCAACGGGCTATCTTGAGGCAGCATAATTCTACTAATGAACTGTACTAAAGTTGAGGTAGTTACAGGTGTATTACCGATAAGACATCTACATCATGAAAACTCTATTCATCAAAAGTAGATTCTCTCTATGTCATTCCGGACTTGCTCCGGAAACCATTGATTAGCCTTACCCATTAAAATAGATTCAGCGATTTTCGTTAGTTTTTCAGATGAACATAATTGTTGAATAGTTTGGAATTTATCATTAGCCCCACGGATACCGTACTTTGGGTAGGTTTTAGGAAATTCATTTACTTCCGCTTTTATAGATTGCATTTCACATTGAGGTAGAAAGCTCTCCAATATCTCAAAGCCGTTTTCTCTAATATTCAAGTTTCACAGCTCCCTTAAGGCAATATAATGCCGTAAATAAGCGGCTAATAATAGTTGGCTATAATTGGTTAGGTACGAACCAAATCAAGCTTTTTGGTTCCGCTCATAATGCGCTTGTTATGTACCAACTAAAACCAATTTAAAAAGCTTTTAAAACCCAATACAACTAAAAATAAAAGGAAAACTACGAAAACAGAAAAAATCGAGAAAGCAAGAGTGGTAAATTTCGGCTCTTGGTTATTTTTCAAAAAATCAGTTTCGAGCTTAGTTACTCCATTAAAACCGTCAAGTTCATTTCCAATGTACTCGCCTTGTTCAATCGCTTTTTCACAAGCATAAATCAAATTTCTTAAACCAGATTCATCACCAACAATGTGGCGATCTATTTGAAAATCACTTCCATCTTTTAATTGAGGCATAGTCTTCCTAATCAGCAGACCAAATTCTTAGCACATAAGGCACGAGCAAAGCCAACTGTTTTTGTCCGCACTTATTAATTTTCTTTGTTATAAGGCCTATATACCTTGATCAAGTGGATATTTAGTCAAAACCCCAGTTAGTGAATTTTCTTTGATCCAACTCTCAGCTAATTCGGGCCCACTGAAAACATGGGCAGAAAAGTCAGCATTGCTTTTTTGAATACCTATATTGACTTCATTCACTAAACTCCAAAATACCTAACGCTTTGCTAAACGGTAGTGATTTTGCCAGCGAAGCATAAAAGTAAAAAGCGCCACAGTTTACGGAATCCGTTTTGAGCAACTTGTTATATTTCATTAACTCGCCATTCAATTTGTTCTTTTGACACAATGACTTGCTGATAGTTGCTTATAACACCTTTTTCAGACAATAATACATGATCAAATGGTGCACTAACATCAAACCATTCTCCAGAAGTAGATACAAACCCTTCAAAATCAAACTTTGAAAGGTCTGCTACTTTCCCACTTATCCAGTCTATAGCTTGTATTTTGGCAACGCATACGATTTGATGTGTTGGAATCGCATTATGGAAGAACACTCTACTATGTATATCTGTTTCATAATCACTGCCAGTTCCGTAAATAACTAAACTTTCATTCGGATTGCAAATGACGCGTTCAACAAGTAGCTCCCAATTAGATTGAGCCCAATCGTGAAAATACTCCTCAAACGTAACTGCAAAATCACTGGGTCGGTTCTCAGCCTCTTTTGCATATCGTTCGTATGCTAACTTAATTGTTTCAAAACCGGAAACTAAGTGATTTCTAAAATTCTCCATTGCCGGTGCTACAAGCTCTACTTTCATAAAATTAACAAGGTTCGATTTAAATATAACGCCGCTAATAAACGGCAAAAAATAGTTGGTTAAAACTGGCGATGAAGGAGCACAAGCCATACGTTTTGCGCCCTTTTTAGTAACGTGTTAGGTTTTCAATACAGAGAATTTTTATAACTTGATTTATATCCATGTTCTGTACTTAAATAATTGGGCCAATTTTTAGCAATAATACTATTTAAGTTATCGGATATTGAAGCCCATTTTTCGGTATTTTTATATACCTGAACTCTTATCATTAAGGGCATTGGAATATGTTCAGGTGAATCACCAACTATCCAAATCCTTTTGTCTACATTTATCCACAAACCATCTTTTGAACATAAGGAAACATTAAACATATTTAATGAATCGTTTTGCCTTATATCCTCAAAGAAACGAAGCCCATTTTTATCCGCAAAGTTTTTTAAGGTGATTCGTAAATCTTCCCATTTAGCTATTTCCAGATCAAGAACTGCTGAATAATTTGGAGTTTTCCCAATCATATTTCTTGAGAAATTACCGCCATAACATTCTTCAATATATCCTTCAGGTGTTTTACTCCCTTCACCACAACTACATAGCAAAAATAGAAGTGAAATTAGTATGCTGAGTCTCATGAAAACCTAACAAATGATATGGATTCCCGGCCACTTCCCCACAATGTGCCATAGTAGTGTCGAGCAAAAACGAGGAGAGTCCATATGTCTTTAATTCAAGTTGTTGGCATCAATTTAGCCAAATACGTTTTTAGTATCCATGAGGTTGTTGAGCATGGCAAGTGCAAATCGCATAAACTATCGAACGAAACAAATTCTTAGCTGAAATTACTAAATTACCGCCCTGCTTGATTGGTATAGAAGCATGCTCAAGTGCACATTACTGGGCTAGAGCGTTTACTAAACTCGCAACACAGTGCACATAATGGCTTCTAAATTTGTCATTCCTTATCTCCAAAATGAATAGAATGACGCCAATGATGCTGAAGCAATTTGTGAAGCTGTTGCTCGTCCCTAAACACGTTTTGTCTCCATGAAAAGTGAAGAGCAACAAGCTGTGCTGTGTTTACATCGTATTCAACAAGGATTAATTAAAGACCGTACTGCCAATATCAATCGCTTACGCAGTTTACTTGCTAAGTTCGGTATCGTAATACATCAACTTGCTCGTGAGCTATTGACCGATGAGTGGCTCGGCATACAAAGCCTTAATCAATAAATATTAAAGTACGACCAGCAACTCTATGCGCTTTCAAAACAAATGCCTACTGCAAAATTATTAATGAGCATTCCAGGTATTGGAGAAGTCACAGCAACCGCTGTTGTTGTGACTGTTAATGACGCTAAACATTTTAACTCTTGCCGCCAACTCCTGCATGAATTAGTTTAGTGCCACGACAATACAAAACAGGGGGCAAAGTCCATTTAGGCGCATCAATAAACGTGGTGAAAAGCATATTCGCACATCACTTATACATGGTACTCGCGCTGTGATTACAAACTGTAAAACAAAAACAAATAAAACCAGTGTGTGGTTACAAGGCTTGATTGAACGACATGGTTGTAAACGTGCTGTTGTAGCCCTTGCTACGAAAAATGTCTGTTTAATCTAGGAGTTGCGGCAATCAGGTGGGTGACAAATAAAATGAGCAGACACATTTTAAAGAACGAAGTAATTTTAAAGAGCGAAGTAATTTTCGACATATCGGGCTATTCACTATAAAAAATTGTGCCTGTCCTATTTTGATTATTAACCAAAGGTAATCAACAGACCCTTTAAACGCACCAATCTAGTCGCAATAGGTTAAACATGGATCCTGAAGCAAGTTCAGGACGACGGATTTGGAGATTGGTGTATTACTGATAAGAAATCAACACCATGACACCACAATTAATTTTGAGGATGTTCTCTTGTCGTCATTCCGGACTTGAGCCGGAACCCATAGAATAGTCGCAGACAAATGGATCCTGAAACACGTTCAGGACGACGGATTTGGAGATTGGTGTATTACCGATAAGAAATCAATATCATGAGACCACAATTGATTTTGAGGATGTCCTCTCTTCGTGATTTCGGGCTTGCTCCGGAAAACAAAAATGAACAGACACATTTTAAAGAGCAAACTAATTTTTGAATTATCATTCCAAGACAATGGGCTCTTCACCATAAAAAATTGTACCTATCCTATTTTGGTTAGTCTGGGCCCAACTGCAATCAGGCAAAGATTATCAGGTTGATTATGTGTGATTTAATTAACTAAACGAGGTTCACCAAAACGGTTAACCCCACCGAGTCTCAGCAATGGCTATTGACAATAACACGGTCAGGGCGATAGCGTAGCAAAGCTAATAAACACCGTATGTAGAGCTGCTGTCAGATCCTCTTTTTTTCGAAGTCACCTATTGCTTGAGTCCATGTAGCCTTACCTAAGTAGGAACAAAAACCAACTTTTTTTGTCCTACTTGAACGACTTGTTATGCTCCGATCTCTACTAGGTACTTACCTTTTATTTCTTTCACTTTAAGACTTTGGTTTATCTCTTGCACCTTTGCTAGTTGGGCGCGATTCATGAAGTTATTTTTGAATATATCCCGGTAGCCACCATTTTCATAATCATCCATCCATGCCAAATGCTCATATGAAACTTTAACAGACAGCCCTCCCAGAATTCCCTTTTTAATCTTTGTTTCCGTGCTAATGTCATACCCAGCTTCGATTTCTAGTTCATATGCATAGCTCATGACACAACTACATATCAACTCACGAATTACCTTTTCAAAAGTTAAATCGTAATCCTTCGGGTTATACCAAATAATTAACTCACTATACGTATGCTCATTGTAAACTGCATTAAATAAGAGTTCGAATCCTACAACATTTTCAGTAACACCACTTAAAGCATAATATTTGTCGTGCCCATGTTTTTCGAGTTTATTTCTAAAAGCTTGAATGCCACAAGATGAGCCTTTTCTTATCCCATAAGGACCGCCGATATCAAAATCCAATGGTATTTGTAAATTATTTTCGAAAAAAAACAGAATGAAGTCCATCAACTTAGGTCTATCTATTTTATTCTGGTCATCGTCAATAATATAGAATTTATAAACTTTGAATTTTTCACTTTTCTTGAAAAACACAGCTTAACTCCCATAAGGTGCATAACGCCCCGCTAAACCCAGACAAGTACGGATATTGCCTTGAAATAAAATGAGCGAAGCGAATCACAAGGCAGCTGGCGTGTTGGGCTTTAGTTTAAGCGGTTTGTTATGTGTTTATTTCTAATTCTTTAAAATAGGTTTCGAAAAGTAGGTCTGCTTCTTGGCAGCCATTCGAAACTGTATATGTGACTAACTCCTGAGACCCTACTACATCCCAAGATTTTTCCTTAGGTTTGAAGCCTCTTTCTTTAAACCATCCCGTAACTTTATCTAGCTCAGGGGAGTCATTCTCAGTTTCACATATTATGAATGAGATTAGGCTACTTTCTTTCCTGAAAAATTTATTTAACATAAAGATAGATAAACACTCATTAACATATAACGTCCGCATAACGGACTAATAATGCTTGGCTAAAATTGGTCAGGCACGAGCCAAGCTTTAAAAGTCTATGCGTTGATGCGCTTGTTAGATTTTTAAAATGCATTGCCGCCGTTTATTATAATTGGCGCAGAACTTCTGAAGAGTTCCTTGTTTCTACCTGAGATAAAGCCTGAGGCAATGACTCTACCATTAAGGCTAGATACTGTAATTTTCCCGTGGTAAACCCTAGAGGAACATGCAACATTCCCTTTACCAAATGGAATATGATATGTGGTAGTCGCTCGGCCATTTAATACTAGTTTTTGGCCTGTTGTAAGCTCAGATTCCATACCGTTATTAGCAGTTCCTCCATGAACCAAAGGAGCACCATTTATTGTATACAAATCTAGTTTTATTGTGGTTTCAACATCACTTAAATTTGATATTACTAGTGATAGCTCAGTTACATGATTCGCATCACAATACTGATTTCCAGGCACAGAAAACTCAACAGTTCTGTCGTTTGCATAAATACCTGAACTGAAGAATGCTGACAGCAATAATAGTTTTATAAAATGTTTTTTGATTTTCATGGTCATCCCTTTTTGTAGTTAAAAATATAACCCCGCTAATAAACGGCAAAAAATAGTTGGCTAAAAATTAGCAATTAAGGAGCACAAACCTGCTGTTTTGCGTCCTTTGGTTTAGGCTCTTATTATGAGAATTTACTCGATTTCCCATTCTAAAATTCCATCTACTGGGCGTGGTAACCTGCTCTCTAACCATTAAGCACAGGTCCCTGGCCTAAAGTCCATGTTTTCACACTCTATTACCCAAGATAAGCACTCTTCAGGCCCTCCATTCATGTACGGCGGTGGCGAAACTGGGTAAAAAGATGTTGGAAGCCTCTCACCTAATGATAAATAATTTAAAACATGTCCTAACTCTTGGACTGTATTCCACGCTAAATGATGAGTTGTATCAATTGTGAATTTAACCCACCAACTTTCTTTCTATTCAGAGCCATGCGCTATCGCACCTGTGACCGAGGGTACTTTTTCTCAGAATGCAATTAATTTTGAAAATGCTCGACTATCCATAATTCACATAACGCCCCAAGCAGTGTTGACAAGTATTGGCGGGCTTTTTGCCCGCGAAGTGGGAAAGAAAAAATCGTGACAATGTTACAAATCTGGCTGACTTGGCTTGTTATAGCCACTCACCACGTCCACTACCGAATTTAAAACGGTTTGGTTCAAAAACAATCTGTGATCGCCATCAATTACATGGTAATCAACTTTTTTACCTGCTTTTTTAAGTGCAGCAAAATACTCATTGCTCAGATACGGTCTCGTTACCTTATCATCTTTACCAACGAATAATGTAATACCGATTTCATTAGCCACATTGTCAATCAACTCAATTGGCGAAATAGTAGCTAGACTTTTTTTAAAGCCTTCATAATGAGAACTTTTATACATATCCGCTCTCCATCGAGGAATATTACATGGGCAGGATACAATAAATGCATGGTTAATAAGCCTAGGGTATAGAGCAATCAACTTAGCTGTTATGGCAGAACCTCCTGAATGGCCAGCAAGGATCACTTTAGCTGAATTGTGGTATTCCTTCAGTTTTTGAATCGCTTTTGCTATTTGATGGATTCTTGATTCATCATAATTATCCCCAACCGTTTCACCTCTAATACCATCAGAAGTCCGTTTTAAATGATCAGTATATCCAGGGCGAAGCATACCCACGCTTACAGTATTTATAGAATGCAGAGCTATTTGATTTGCAAATTCATATTGATAAGACGGGTTATTAAATGGTGAGTCACCATGCAAAGCAACTACAAGTACTGGAGCTTTTGTGATTTCTTCACTTTTGTAAGTTTTTATTTTAGTACAAACACCCTGAACATTTACGTCATTCAAAGAACTATTACATTGAGCCTCAACCGTATTTACGAAAAAAAGACTAATTGATAAAAATAATAAAAATTTCAATGATACTTCCTGATATCGATTGTGGTTATAACGCTTAGCTAACAGGCAAAATTGAATAAGCTAAAATCGAGCGAAGCGACCAGCTTATTAATTTTTCCCTAGTTTAGCGCCTTGTTAGATGCCTCTATAGTTTCTATCAAATCTACATATACGTTCATTACTCATTTTTCCAATTGAAGGATTTCTAATATTCTTGAACCCTCGGTGAATCTTATTTCTACAACTTTACCTTCAATTTTGTCTATTTCCATTTGGTTGAGGTCAATATCAAAAATCCCCCTATCATCCAATCTATAATCAAAAACAATACCTCCGACCTCAAATCTTACGAGATCCCAGTCTTTATTATACGAATGCAAACTTTTTAACGTTCCTTTTATGGAGTCAGAATTACTATAAAGCTCATCTAACTGACCTATCTCTAATACCGATTTTCGGTAAGAAAAATAAAGTAAAAGAGCAAAAATAACTATGGCTATAACCAAAATAATCGGAAACAACTCACGTTGTTGCGATTTTATATTTCCCCTATAACTACTAATAGCAGATTTTGTTATCGGCTCATTTAACTTAATATGTAATTTCAAAGCAGCAATAGAAATCAAGACAAATACTGCAAAACCAAAGGGTATAGCAAATGCTTTGTAGTAAATGAATTCTGGTGAAATTTGGTAAATAATATTCATAAGCTGGTTCTACTTATGTGAGAAGTATTCATAAATATCCAAAAGCACCTAACAATTTAATATCGACCCAATGGGTCGTTTTTCTCACTGTACCAGTTTTATCACAATAACTAACTTGTTGCTACAGATATATTTTTCAATCATTATAGACATTATGGGTCGTTTTCTTGACCGTAAAAGAAACACAATAGAACTGTATATAAACACAGTTACCTTTTAGAGCTAACTTAATAAGAGCTCGTGCACCATTTTAAACCACATCGTCTAGTTTATGTTGACTAAGCAATATTCACGCAGAACCGTTGATACACATCTCAACTGGATTGCTTCCTATGTTCACTTTCAAGATTAGCGCCCTCCAGCTTCATTGCTTGGTAACAACGTGCAAAATGTAACGACTGCGAGCGAAGAAGCGTGTACGTTCAATTTGCACAAGGTGAATATCGTGTGAAAGGTTAGTGACACAGCACGAAGCGCTGACATTCTTTTCACGCAAGGTGAAATGAACCATTTTAACCAAACAAAAACAATACCCTTATTAACCCAAAGCAGATCCTCTGCTACGTCATTCCGGACTTGCTCCGGAAACCATAGAATAGTCACAGAAAAAATGGATCCTGAATCTTGTTCAGAACGACGGATTCGGGAGGAGGTGCATAACTGATAGTAAATCAATATCATGACGCCTCAACTAAACCATCGCACGTTCTCTCCACGTCAATACGGAACTGCTCCGGAAGCCATAGATTAGTTACAAAAGACATGGATCCTGAATCAAGTTCAGGACGACGAATTCAGGGGCATGTGCATAACTGGCCATGAATCAACATCATGACCCCATCTATTAACACATCGCTGATTCTCTCTACGTCATTCCGGACTTGCTCCGGAAAACATTGATTACCAACAGAACAAATGGTTCCTGACTCAAGTGCAAAGCAACAAACACTCATGAACTTATGCTTTAAAAGAATCGACTTTTTCTTTTAAGCTACTGGTGTAGTCACCCAATGCACTACTTACTTCAGCATTTAGCTGCGCATTTTTAGCAATTTCAATGATGCTATTGTTGAACTCATTAATGTTGGTACTTATCTCCGCAATCACAGAGGTTTGCTCTTCAGTCGCAGTCGATACTTGCACATTCATATCGATAATCTCGTTCACCGCGCTATTGATTTCATTCATATACTTAGCAGACTCGTTCGCTTTTTCAACGCTCGAAGTTGCACTCGTTTGCGCATTTTCCATCGCAGTAACGGCATTTTGCGCCATTGACTGTAACTTTGTGATCATCTCTTTAATTGACTCAGTTGCTTTTTGCGTATTATGCGCCAGCTGCCTAACTTCATCCGCAACGACCGCAAACCCTCTGCCCGACTCACCAGCCCGAGCAGCTTCGATTGCGGCATTTAATGCCAATAAATTGGTTTGCTCAGCAACACCTTGAATCATCAAAACAACTTGGTTAATTTCGTTACTTTGCGTATTTAAAGCTTGAATTTGTTCGGTATTGTCTGCAACTAAGCCAGCCAACTGCTCAATCGACTGGATATTTTGTGTGATCGTACTTGTGCCTTGCTGCGCGAGCGTGCCTGAGGTTTCAGCTTTTTGTGCTGTTAACTGCGCATTGTTAGCCACTTCTTGAATAGCAGCGCTCATTTGCGTCACAGCTGTCGCAATCATGGCTGTTTGCTGCTCTTGATCTTGAGACGTATTTGCCATCGATGAGCTGATTGATGTCAAGTTGTTAGATGTCGAGGTCAATTCCCCTATCATTTCAATCAGACTTTGAACAAGGTTATGTAAACAATCGACCATCATATTAAAGTCGTTGCCTATTTCGCTAAGCTCGTCTTCGCCAACCACTTTTACCCGCTGCGTTAAATCCGCATTTTGTGCAATGGTTTTAATGGTGCGTCGCAAGCCTTTCAATGGCTTATGGATAGAGCCATAGATCAACCAACTGACACTCAACATCACCACAATCACAAGTACAGACGCGACTATCATTCCAACTCTTGCTGCATCGGCTTCTTCATGGCTCACTTCAATCAGTTTGCTGGCCTCGTCAAGCTGCAAAACCATTAATTCATTGTAGCCTTCGCTAAGCGGGTCAAACGTCTCGTAGAGGTCTTTGACAAATTGATTGTAAGGTACAGAATCAAAGTTATCTTGTGCAATTAAGCGCTGGTATTCTTGAATTAGCTGATTAACTTCTCGCTCAGACTGCTTAATTTGCTGAACAATCGATTGCTCTTTACTGGTCAACTTACCCCCTAAGTAAATTTCCCACTCAGCAATCGCAATTGATTTGGCCTCTTCAATATTATCAAGCGCTTGTGATGGTGTTAATTGCTTGCCTCTTAACTTATGAAATGTATCAACAATAACCACCGCATAGTTGTCTGAGACCACTTTAATCTCTTTAAGTGGTAAGACTCGGCCAGAATACATCTTGTCCATATTCGTAACGAGGTGGGAAATCGTAGTGAGCGTAAACACTGTCGCAATCACAAAAAGGATTGCGGGTAATCCAGACAACGACAATAAACGGCTTTGTACAGAGAAATTATTCAACATCAATTTTTCCTTAGGCTTTGCCTAGTTACCTTGATATTTGAGTATTGACTAACTATGTGAAATTACAATGTAAAAACGTGACTGATCCACTAAAGTATTGAATCACAAAGACTGTTCAAACCACTTTGTCACATAATCGAAAACGATCACTGTGTGACGAGCGAATTTAGCGACGCATTCAATATTATAAACTTGCGATGTAATAGACTTGGCAAACTACTGCTAAATAACTTAAAAACAGTACTTTATGTACAATGGGCTGCTGAGTCTTAAATGCAGAAAAAAACGCGAAAATGAATGAAAATATAAGAGAGATGAAGCATATAATTGCCAAAAAAAATACAATTTTTTGCGGTACATAAAAATCACAGTCATAGGAGCACCCATAAAAACGCTCTATCATTAAGCAAGCCAATATCGTTTGTGACACTCCCCAAATACTTAAAAACAGCAAAGCAGTATGTGGCAAGTTCCAAAAAACAAATGCTTGTTTTTTAATCACTAAAATATCCTTTTACAAAACACACCGACATAATGATAATGTCACTATGACTCAAAGCTTAATAGGCGTTCAATCACATAAACATCACGCACCGGTATAAAATGCGTTCCCTCTTCCAAACTGATATTTCTTTCATTCTTTAACTCAGTCATTTGCAAATTCAATCTTCATCTTAATACCATTGTTAGATACGCCTTTAAAGTTGATACCCTATTACGCCAATGAAATAACAAAGAGGTTATTAAAACACATTGATAAACGAACAAATTATGTCTGGACTTAAAAATAATAAAGCCCGCTATTTGCGGGCCTTCGTAAAGCACATCCTAGTTACATTCAACGATTAAAGCTTCGGATGTTGATGCCCTAAGCGCTATTTTGCTCAACCCTACTTCAGCATTGCCAACAAGTGATAATTTAAATGGAGACATTGTCTGAGATAACTTAGCCCCAAGGCTTGCAAAGCAAGTCAAAGGCACGGCTACCTGCTGCCAACCATTTGTGAGCGCGCTCAATTTTTCAGCTGGTATTTTAACTTGTGAGCGGCATTTGATCTCTTCCTGACAATTCATCCCTATATAGGCTTTTGAAATTGAGCCTGATTTTAAAGACATATCAAATGTTAAGTACGCACTCGAGTTAACATATGCGCTGAGATCTTCAGGGAAACCATGTTTGCTAAGCAATTGAACACCCGCTATTTTTGCATCACTAAAAGACAATTGCAGGCTGTCTTCCTGCACAAAACGGTCAATCGTTCTGTAATCTACGCCATTGAGCTGCTCACTATTAGAGCGGATCGGTTTTCTCTTATAACTTTCAGTGAGATATAGCGTCCATGGCTTTTTAGGCTGGCCATCATATAACAACTCTACTTCATTGACGCTGGCACTAATATCAAAATACTCGCTCAAATTGTCTTTCAAAATATCCTTTGTTTCGTAATCCAATCCAAACCCGTATTCAAATAATGGGCTTTGTCCATCAAAACGATTGACGTGTTGCGTCGGTGAATTCGGCCACGAAAATGACAGTTTACCTGTAAAGTCATATTGAATACTGTCATTTTTATCTTTTAGCAGCACGTCAGCAACCCCTCCGCCTTCAGAGCCTGGTAGCCAAAGTGCCACAAAAGCATCGCTGGCGTTTAGCTCAGCATTCATCCACATTGGACGACCACTAATGAAAAGTGATACAACTGGGATATCTTGCGCTTTCAATGACTTTAATAACATCAAGTCTTTGTTAGTTCCGTATTGATATGCCAAATGCGGTCTATCCCCTTGTCCTTCTGCGTAAGGCTCCTCTCCAAATACAACAATTGCGACATCAGGCTTATTATCCTTATCGTACGAACCATCAAGACTCAGGGTAATCTCACCACCCGCTTTTAACACCTGTTGTTTAAGACCTTTATAAATAGATGTACCACCAGGAAAGTCAGCATTAGCATTATTGGTTCCCTGCCAAGTGATGGTCCACCCACCTGACTGTTTACCAATATTGTCAGCACCATCTCCAGCAATTAACATGTTTTGTTTGGGAGACAAAGGTAAGATCCCAGCTTTGTTCTTGAGCAGCACCAGAGATTTTCTCACTGCTTCTCTGGCAAGAGCTCTGTGTTGATCATTACCCATTATTTTGCTGTCACCAGCATACAGTCGCTGGGCAGGGCTTGACTTATTGAACAGGCCTGCGCGTATTTTCACTCTAAGAATACGGCTCACCGCATCATTCACTCGACTAAGCGCTATGGTGCCGTCTTTTACTTGGCGTACCGTATTATAAAACAATGGTTTCCAGCTTTGAGTCGGCGCCATAAACATGTCCAATCCCGCATTGATTGCTTGTGGACAATTGTCATTAGCACACCCTTGGATTTGCCCATGACCATTCCAATCTCCGACAACAAAGCCATCAAAGCCCATTCGGTCTTTCAACACTGTCGTCAGCAAGTATTTATTGCCATGTATCTTGTCGCCATGCCAACTATTAAAGGATGCCATTACTGACTGAGAGCCCGCTTTTAAGCCACCTACGTAGCCTTGTGCATGAACTTTAAATAGTGTTTCTTCGTTAACAACGTTGTTTCCTTGATCATCTCCTTTTAGAGTGCCACCGTCACCAACAAAATGTTTAACGGTGCTGATCACATGCTGCTCTTGAAATACGGTATTTGAGCGCCCATCACCTTGAAGCCCTTTAACAATGGCATAGGCATAGTTACCGACTATTTCTGGGTCTTCTGAATACCCTTCGTATGTTCTTCCCCATCTGTCGTCTCTTACAGTCGCAACCGTGGGTGCGAAGATCCAATCAATGCCCGTAGCCAGCACTTCTTTTGCGGTAACTTGAGCGATTTTTTCTATCAATGCAGGATCATTTGCAGCACCCAGACCAATATTATGAGGAAATAAAGTCGCACCAATCACATTGTTATGACCGTGAACCGCATCGGTGCCCCACATCGTCGGGATAGAAGAGCCGTCCAAAGAAGTATCAATAGACGCTTGATACATCGACTCAGCCAATGCCACCCAATCAGCCACTGATGCATGTTTGTCGCCATTTGGAAAAGCCCCGCCGCCATTTAAATAAGAGCCGAAGCCATATTTGCGCATATCTTCAACCGTGATATCGCGTATTTCTGGTTGGATCATTTGCGCGACTTTCTGTTCAATGGTCATCTCAGCAAGTAAAGCTTTAATCTGTAATTCAACCTCTTCAGATTTTTCAATTTCAGACACAATATTTGGCCAAATAGTTGGATCTTTGCCCTTATCAGCTGCTGTTTCTAATCTTTTTGACTGTCCGCACGCACTGAGCAAACTCACCATACACACACAAACTAAAGAGGTTTGTTTTAAGTTGTTCATTGCGCTATCTCCTTTATCGATTTTTTATGGCACCCCCAAAGTCCAAAATAAGCAATGAAGATATAACAAGCAGCGGGTAAGAAGAATGAACCCTGAAGCCCGATATTGTCAGCAAGCAACCCTTGTAAAATAGGAATGATAGCGCCGCCGACAATCGCCAAGCACAATAAACCTGAGCCACGGCTCGCATCTTTACCTAAACCCGAAATAGCTAAACTGAAAATCGTAGGAAACATAATAGAGTTGAATAAACCAACCGCGAGCATCGCCCACATTGCAAGTGCGCCGGTTTGATTTACGGCAAATACAATCAAGCACATTGAAACAACAGCATTAAACGCCAGTACCTTTCCACCCGCGATTTTTTGCATGACCGCGGCCCCAATAAAGCGCCCGATCATTGCTCCGCCCCAATAGTACGCAATGAGCTTGGCAGCTTCTGCTTCATTTAAGCCTGCAATGCTGGGTTGATGTAAAAAGCTTACTAGAAAACTGCCAATCGACACTTCTGCACCTACGTATAAAAAAATGCCAATAGCGCCTAAAATCAAGTGTGGATGATCAGTCAGCGGCCTGGTACTTTTTGGGCGTTCATCCTGTGATTCGACCAATTTTGGTAACTTAAGTGCAGAAAACACAAGTGCTAATACCCCTAAGATAGCAGCAAGCAATAAGTATGGTGCTTGTACCGCTTCAGCACCACTCGACACCGAATCTTGCCCCGAAAACAGCAAATATGCACCAAAAAATGGCGCAATAGTGGTACCCAGTGAGTTGAATGCCTGTGTCAACGTTAACCTAGATGGTGCGGTTTCAGGTTTACCCAGTGCGCTTACATAAGGGTTCGCAGACACTTGTAACACGGTTATCCCTGACGCCAATACAAACAGAGCAAGTAAAAAGACTTCATACAGTCCAATAACAGCTGCTGGTCCAAACATGACACATCCCAAAGCAGCAATGAACAGGCCAAGTACAATGCCTTTTTGAAAGCCAATTTTACTGACGAGGTTTCCTGCGGGGATCGATACAATGACATACGCGCCAAAAAAGCAAAATTGCACAAGCATCGCTTGCGTGTAACTAAGTTGAAATGCCCCTTTTAGATAGGGAATTAAAATATCGTTCAAGCAGGTAATAAACCCCCACATGAAAAATAAACTGGTGAGCGCACAAAGTGCAAATCCAATGTTTTTAGGGTATTCGGACGATTGCACTTGCGCAGCTTTTGAAGCAAACTCGGTTGCCATAATAAAAACTCCAACCAGCATCGAGCCAATGCAACAATGTCTGTTGCATGCTCAATACTTAAAAATAACTAAGAGATAAAAAAGTGATTAGATTTATTGAAAGCTGTATCTCACACCCAGGGTATATCTTGGACCGTACTGCCTTGCGAATAAGAACTGTCGTTCATACCGACCAAAGCCTTGTTCAGTTTCGTCGTTGAGGTTTATGCCCTCAAAAAAAACCGTCCAGCGTTCATCAAGGTCATAATTCACACTGGCATCTAGCTGGGCATAGGCTTTTGCAAATTGAGGCGGGTTGTCAGCTGAGCCTTGATCTTGGCCAACACCTATCAAATATTCGTCACGCCACGCGTAAGTGAACTTAATAGACAGCCCATCTTTTTCATAAAAAACTTGTGCATTTGCAGAATCGCTTAACCCCGTAAGCGGTGTTTGCTGATCTAAGCTATTTACATCAAATTCTACGTCGCCATCGACAAATGTGGCATTGAGTCCTATGCCAAAGCCGCTCTCACCAAACACATGTTGAAATGCCACTTCGAAGCCATCGACCTTTTTAGTATCTGTCGCATTAAATGGTTGGGTTATCTTCCAGAGCAATAACGGATCATCGTCAGCAGGTTCAATGTAACCTTGCGAGTTAAGCGTCGCGCCATTGGCCTGCATTTGCAGAAAAATCGCATCACTGGTTGCTTGCTCACCGCGTGCTTCAATATCGGCAACCGCCTGATTCCATTTCGGACCTTGATAGATATCTTTAAATCCATCAATGGTTGTTTCAGTAACCCGACTGCCAATGAAGTTTTTGACTGACTTTTTAAAGTACCCGATTGCTGCGTAACTACTTTCATCGTAGTAATACTCAAGGCTTAAATCTAAGTTTGTAGATTCGAATGGTTCTAGATTCGTATTACCTTCATTGCCGTTTCGAGAGCCTATTTTAGGGCTACCAGAGAGCACACGCCCGCCCGCCAAATCTCCCAAAGGTGCACGAGTAATGGTTTTACCCCAAGAAACTCGGCCTACCAGCTCATCGGTAATATCTACTTTTACATCAAGCATTGGCAGTAGCACATCATGCTGCCCTTCAGACGTATATGTATTATCCTCTGGGAGATATTGTGTGTGCCACTCACTGCCACCTAGCCACCAAACCGAAATCGGAATTTGTTGTTCATCAATACTAGTTACGTCGGTTTCTTCATATCGAACACCGATGTTTAAAGCAACAGGGAATGAGGCGACTTCAAACTCCCAAGCACTCTGAACATAAAAGCTCATTGTCTCTTCTTGCACAGAGCTACGAGAAAAGGTGCCCAAATCATGGTATGCCGTGGTGGCGAAATAATCGTCACCACCGAGCACGTCATTGGTAAGGAATGCTTCAGAGCGTGCGACGACCTCGTCAAAGTCAAAGGTATAGTAGTAATTCGGATTTAAATTTGCACCGCCGCTGGCAAATGCATCTAAAAATCCATTGGTATCGTTTCTGATAAACATGCTGTCAGGGAACATTTGTGGCCATGCCGGATTAAATAAAAACCCGCCAATTAAACCACTCCAAGCGTTAGACCCGCCCATCGTTTGATCCGTCATAGCAACACCAAATTTGACATCAATCAATGGAATGTCAAAGCGGTCATTTTCCCATGTTGCATCTATTTGTAGCTGCTGAACCTCTGCCTTTCCAGGCGAGTGAACAAACTGGCTAAAGTGCGAGTCAATTTCACTTTCAAGCAGTGTTGTAGAGCCATTCAACCAATGTATTTGCGCATGTGGAACATCGCCAGTGCGATAATCATAGTTTTTAGTGCGTAGCTGATCGGATCCTAACACCAAAGAACCTTCACTACCGATGCCTTTATCAATACCGTTATCAGTTTCGCTTGATGAGTCGTGATAATCCACAGCGATATGCCATACGTTATTAATTTGCCAATCGATATTGATACCTGCTGACTTTTCAATGACTTCGGTTGTTGAGCGTGATGCGGTAAAAGAGCCGTCATTGCCACTAATATCGGCAAAAACCGCTGTACCATTTTTATCTAATTCATAGGCATTGATGTTGCCACCATATTCATTCCACATCCCCCAACCAATACCATTTTTGCCTGTCACGGCTTTGGTGTGGGTGTAATCTACTGAAAGCACCAAGTCGTCAGTGGGCGCATACTGAAACACAACGTGGCCGTTGGTTCTGTCCCTTTCCAAATCTTCAATGCCATAGTTCATGTCTCGAGGAAAAAAGTAATCGCCTACTCGATTTCCGTCATTATCTAATGGTCTAGGATCAATCACCTTGCTGTCATCGATATTGCCGGGCAAATCGACATTGGCTTGCCACCCTTGAATGTGCGCCTGCTGCTTTTGAAAGTCTCTTTCATGATGTGTAAGAGAGAACGACACACCCAATGTATCGTCAATAAAGGTGTTTGAATAAAGCGCTGATAACTCGGGTGTCACATCGTCATTTTCGACGTTTGACGAATCATGGATCGCTTTTGCCGAAAAGGTATAGCGCTCACCGGGACTTGCCAGCGGTTTTCTAGTCACAATGTTAACTGTGGCGCCTAGACCACCGCTTGGGTTTTCTGCGCGTGCTGTTTTGAATACCTCTAATGCCATTACACCATCAGCAGATAAATTCTCAAGACTGTAAGATCTTGAGTTACCTGTGCCCGGCATTTGGCGACCGTTTAACGTAATTAAATTGAAATCGGGACCAAAGCCTCTGACTGTGATCTGGGAACCTTCGCCATTACTTCGGCTGACCGCAACACCGGTAATACGCTGTAGAGATTCAGCTAAATTGGTATCTGGGAATTTGCCCATTTCCTCAGCTGAAATCGCATCCACAACCCCAGATGCAATTCTTTTTAGATTCATAGCACGGGTCAAACTGCCCTTGATCCCACGGATCTCAATGACTTCTATTTCTGGATTTTGCGCATCTGTCGCTAAATTCGCTGTTGATTGTTCTTCGGCAAATACCTGCCCTGATAGAGCTAATGACACACACAAAGCCACGCGCGAAGATACAAATTGAACTTGTTTCATAACTAACCTACATAAATTCTCTGTTCTGGGGGGAAATTTATCCCCCCTTGTATTTGCCGCGTTACGGCACCGTGATTTCTGCGTTATCAACTCTGTAAACCGCACCTTCGCCAGTGCCCCATGCAGGGAACACCATTACAACATTGATTTTTGATAAATCTAAGCCTGCGTCAGCCAACGACTGTAAAGAGTAGGTATAGGTTTGCCACTGCCCTGTAACTGGCGCTTGTGCTTCAATGCTCGCACTCAAATCAAGCTCAACAGCTGTTTGCGCATCGAGTGATTCAATTTTGAATTTCCAAGTACTACTGGCGTCATTGGGTGCATTGAGCACTTTCATGTCAAAGCGAACAACCCCTTCTGCTTGCAAGGTGCTGGCATCAAAATGTGAACCAGTATTTGCCAAAAACCCCATCACTGTAGGCTCGGCGCCAATAGAAAATTCGGCGGTCATGCCATGCTCTGTATCATCTTGTTGCTCTGTAGGGGTAGAGCCTCCACAGCAATCCCACATTGGCCAGCTACTGTTTTGTCCAT
Organism: Pseudoalteromonas luteoviolacea CPMOR-1; assembly: GCF_001625685.1. Lineage (GTDB taxonomy): Bacteria > Pseudomonadota > Gammaproteobacteria > Enterobacterales > Alteromonadaceae > Pseudoalteromonas > Pseudoalteromonas luteoviolacea_K. The sequence continues at coordinate 249,638 of NZ_AUYC01000035.1, forward strand.
CTTTAAAAAGCGTAAGAGAATGTGATTGAGGTACTGAGCTTGGATTGTAGATAAGCACATTATCTAGCCTAAATACTGCCCCGTCACCTGTTCCCCAAGCGGGAAAGACCATCACAACATCAATCGCTGTCACATCTAACCCAGCTTCTAATAAACTTTGCAGGGAATAAGTATATGTTTGCCACTGGCCAACGACTGGCGCTTTACCTTCTTGACTTGCAGCCAAGTCCAGCTCTACCGCGGTAGTCGCATCCATAGATTCAATTTTGAACTTCCAAACAGACTCTGCGTTGGCTGGCGCACTCACCACTTTCATCTCAAATTGAATGACACCCGATTGCAAAAATGCACTGCTGTCTAGATAAACACCATCATCTGCAAATAGGCCAACAACTGTCGGTTCGCCACCAATGGTGTATTCAGCAGTCATGCCATGTTGTGCATCGTCAGTGACGAGCTCAGGTGTTGACCCACCGCAACAATCCCATAGCGACCATTGTGACAACACATCATCTTGAAACAGCACATGCCCTTCAAATGTTGGTGCATCCATTGGTTGATAGAATTTAAGATTATCGACGCGATAAAGTGCACCTTCACCCGTGCCCCACGCAGGAAAAATCATCACCACATCAATACCACTCACATCTAACCCTGCACTGGCTAAATCCGATATCTTGAATGTATAGGTTTGCCATTGACCCGTAACTGGTGCCAATCCTTCAATACTGCTTGCAAGGTCAAGTTCAGCTGCGGTTTCAGCGTTATTACTTTCTATTTTTAGCTTCCAAACCGATTCGGCATCCGCTGGCGCATTCACCACTTTCATTTCAAATTGAAGCATACCATCGGAAAACATGGACGAGGCGTCAAATGGTGCTGGTGATACTCCAGCTTCGGTGATATTGTCAGCGCGCGATATAAAACCTAAAACAGTTGGCTCACTCCCCACAGAAAACTCAGCAACATTGCCGTGCTGGGCATCGTCTTCAACAATTTGTGGTGTTGTGCCTCCGCAGCAATCCCATAGTGGCCAAGCTGGGTTAATCGACTCTTCAAAAACGACAAATGATTGAGGCGCAGATACACTATCACCGGAAATACGCATGTTTGTCACTTGATATACCGCGCCGTCGCCACTGCCCCATGTCGGGAATATCATCACAGCATCGATTGCACTCAGGTTAAGGCCTCCATTTGCCAGCGCTTGCAGAGGAAATGTATACGTTTGCCACTGGCCAAGTGCAGGCGCTTGACCTTCAACACTGGTGGTCAACGCAACTTCAGCAGCCGTTGATGCATCGACGCTTTCAACTTTTAAAAGCCAAGGGGTGTCAGCGGCACTTGGAAGGCTAACAACCTTCATTTCAAAGCTAAGCGTACCGCCATCTAGAAGTGGGCTTGCATCAAATGGGGTGGCTGCTCCCGTCTCGTCAGTAATAAACTCATCTCGAGAAATAAACCCATTCACGGTTGGGCTCTCTCCAACCACAAACTCATAAGCAGTGCCCTTTTCAGCATCATCAACTAAAGTAGGTGTCGACCCGCCACAGCAGTCCCAAGCCGGCCAATTCGGATTGGGTGTACCGGTAAAAATATCTAGATTCTGGGCGATGCCGGAGGAAGGCGGAATTGGCGTGGGCGCTTTACCCTCAACCAATGCATCCTCTAAGCCATCAAATCCTCCGCGCACTGTGTCACACCCTTTCCCCGTCTCTGGATTAATTTGGCATTGATACACACGCACGTAATCGATTTCAAAATGCTGACCGTTGGCAAAAGCAGAGGCATCGACGCCCAGTTCATTCACACTTTCAGGCCAGTTTCCACCTACCGCAAGATTGAGCAGCATATGGAATGCTTGGTCATACGGCGCGTTATCCCAATGGGTTTCTAACTCGCCAGAATCTTGCCCAAAATACTCCGTAAACCATCCGCGATAAATTAGCCCAACGGCATCACCATCTCCATTATATAGCGCTTGCGAACGGCGCTGAGTTTGGTACAAGTAACCATCCACATACCAACGAATTTCCCCTTCTTGCCACTCAATGGCATAAGTATGAAAGTCATCCGCGGGGTTCATATCATCTGGTAGTAGATATGCTTTACCACTTGATTCGTTGTCTGGCCAATCTTTGCCATAATGCAAAGTGCCATATACATGTCGTTCTAAAGTCCCATCTTCACGTTTTGCTTTTAGATTAACCGACTCAACCACATCAATTTCACCGGACTTTGGCCAGCCGCCATATGCTTCATCGGTGGGTAACAGCCAAAATGCTGGCCAACTTCCTTGGCCAGATGGTAATTTTGCCCGCACTTCAAAACGTCCATACTTGAAATCTGCTTTGTTTTTTGAACTTAACCTCGCTGACGTATAGGGTTTTTGCTCTCCCTCTGCCGCCGGTAAAGCGACAATGTGTAGTACGCCATTGTCAATGTAAGAGTTATCGCTACTGGCTGTGTAACATTGTTGCTCGTTGTTACCGCCACCAGCACAATTCACTTCATGTTGCCACTTATTAGCATCAATGGTGTCTGTATCGAACTCATCGCTCCATACGAGTTGCCAATCAGATACGGGAACTTCTGGTGAGATTTGGCTGGTATCAGTGTTTGTTTCAGCGCCCCCGCCACACCCTTGCAGTGTCGCACTCAGCAGGCAAACACCAAACACTTGGTTTACTGTTGGTTTCATTTCATTGCTTCCACATTTGCTCACAGTGCATATGTGATATTTTCTTATTTAAAAACATCACTCTGTGAACCTTGGCACATTTATCGTTGTCATTTGGCCAAATGCATTTAGTTTAAATGCAAATTAAAAATGTAAATTTGGCAGTTAAAATATTGATAGAAAGATAATAATGTGACAATTGAAATGCGCTATCGCGGTGCAATTTTGCGTCAATGCTGGTGCAGATGCACCGCACACGACAAGACGAAACAATTACACGATGAAATGTGAGGCATGCTGGTTACAAAAATGCATCCCCCACACGAGATTTCAACAATGACTTCAATGTGTCACTATAATTCCGACTCACTTTGAGCCGGATATCTCCCCCTAAATCCAACATCGATTCATTATTCTTTAGTGTGGTAAAACTTTTAACAAAATTCACATTGACCAAGGTGGATTTATGAATTCGTGCAAACGTCGCTTTATCTAACTCTTCACTGAGTCGCTTGAGTGTGATCCGCACAATATAGTTTTCTTTGTCGGTATGAATACACATGTAATCTCCAGCGGCATCGACCCACATAATGTCATCAACGCACAAGAACACTTGCTCATTATCATGATTCTTGATCAGTAATTCATGTCTTGGTTTTGCCGGAAAAGGTGTGCTTTCTTTATCTAACCACTCTTGTAACTGTGAAATACTTAGGCCTGATGATTCACCTAACGCTTTTAAAAGCTTTGCTTTCTCTTCACTCTTTTGAGCGCGAGATGATTCACTTAGAGAGCCTCGGATCCTGTCTACTGTTTTTTTAAGCCTGCCAAGATTCACAGGCTTCATCAGATAATCCAACGCGTTGAGTTCAAAAGCTTCTATCGCGTAGTCGCTATATGCACTAACAAATACAACCAGCGGCATCGTATCTGACTGCAACCCTTGAACCACTTCAAGTCCACTGAGTCCCGGCAGCCTTAAATCAATAAACAATACATCTGGCTGGTGTTCATGACACAAGCGAATTGCATCATCGCCGTCAAACCCTTCTCCTACTATCTGAATATCAGATATGTTCTCAAGTCTAAGCCTTAGCCCTTCTATTGCTAGAGGTTCATCATCCACCAATACCGCAGTAATCATATTTGTTTCCAATTCTTATTTTTCTATCACAAAGGGAATAACCAAAGTGACGCGTGTTTTTGTATTGCCATTCTCTACACCGAGCTCACAGGGTGTACCAAAAAAAGTTTCTAGGCGCTCTTTGGTATTACTTAACCCTATCCCAAACCCTTTTTCATTGGGCTTGTCTGAGGCTCCACCGTCGTTTTCGACCAAAATATTTAAATGACCATCTTGTTTGGTAACCCGAATATCGATTTGGTTTTGCTGCTTTCTCGCTTCAACCCCGTATTTAATCGCGTTCTCTACAATCGGTTGCAAAACCAAAGGAGGAATTTTGGCCTGTTTTGCCGTGTCATTGATGTCAAAGTTGACCTTCAGGCGTTCACCAAATCGTACCTTCTCAATACTCAAATACAAATTGAGCAGCTCAAGCTCTTTACCAAGGTGACTGGCATCTGATGTGTCATGTTGGAGCGATGCGCGGAAGAAATCACAGAGTTTGTCTAACATCTCTTGTGCCATATCATTCTCTTTTTTCATGATCAAAGTCGAGATGGCATTCATGGTGTTAAACATAAAGTGAGGATTTAGCTGATATCTTAACATTTGCAGCTGTGCATCTTTTGCCGCCGTTTGGGCTCTAAGCAACATTTCATGCTCTTTTTGCAAACGCGCGTTGTAGAGCATAATAAAAAATATCGCTGTCCACACAAACATGGTAGAAACCGAAAACAAAAACCATCCACCAAACTCAAGCATATTGAGCTCTTGATACCATACTTGGTTGTAAACAATGGTTTTGTATGAGGCCAGCTTAATAACATTAAACACTAAACCTAAAATAGCGGCGCTGACAAAGCTCGTTATTAAAGTGCGTTTAAGCGGCCAATGCACTATGCGCCTGATGATCGACCACTGTAAAAACGACAAAATAAAGCCAAAACCCACCTCAACCGCCAAATTCAATAATTGGCCCGTTAAGTTAAAGTCGCTGTCATCAAACTGTGGGTGAATAATCGAGATAAATACAACGACGGTGTAACCAAGCCAGCCTAAGATCTGTAAAGACCAAAATTGATGACTTTGCTTGGAAAAAGCCTGAAGTGAAATGGTTAATTCTGATTGGGTTGGCGCATTCATTATTATTGTACGATATAAACTTATCCTACTTGAGTATAAGCGCACATATCAGGGGAACCCAAATCAGCAACAAATATTATTGAGCATGCTCAAATTTATTCTTTGGGCAGAAAGCTAAATTATAATCTATTGAATTTAAGTAGATTTATAGAATGAATAAAAGGAATATGTGTTGAGGCATGCAAACAAAAACGCCCCCAGCCATATGACCGAGGGCGTTAAAAATCGATATTGCTTTTTAAAAGCTAGAGCAAATTAAGCTGATTGCTTACGCTGCGCTTCTTTTTGCGCTTGCTTTTGCTCTTTACGCTGACGCAGTGCTTCTTGCGCTTCGTGACCAATATGACCTTCACCACGCTCTTTTGCGAGCTCCATTTGCTTTTGGCGTTCTGCAAAGCGAGCTTTTTGCTCTTCAGTCACATTGTCGAAGCAGTGGTGGCAAGAAACCCCTTCCATGTACTGCTCTAATTGCATTTCTTCTTCAGTGATAGGCATGCGACATGCGTGACATTGCTCGTAAGAGCCTTTGTTTAGGTCATGATCAACCGCGACACGGTTATCAAATACGAAACACTCACCTTCCCACATTGTCTCTTCTTTTGGCACGTCTTCTAAATACTTAAGAATACCGCCTTCAAGGTGATAAACCTCTTCAAAGCCCTGCTCTTTCATGTAAGCAGTTGATTTTTCACAGCGAATACCACCAGTACAGAACATTGCTACTTTTTTGTTCTTCTTAGGATCTAGGTTTTTTTCAGCCCATTCAGGGAATTCGCGGAAAGTTTTAGTTTTTGGGTCAACCGCATTTTTGAACGTGCCAATTTCAATCTCGTAATCGTTACGTGTATCAACAAGTACTACTTCTGGGTCTGAGATAAGTGCATTCCAATCTTCAGGCTTAACATAAGTACCTACCACTTTTTTCGGGTCGATACCGTGTACACCCATGGTCACGATCTCTTTTTTCAACTTAACTTTAGTACGGTAGAACGGACATGTTTCGTCGTAAGATTCTTTGTAAACGATGTTGTCTAAACCTGGTTGTTTGTCTAACCATGCTAGTAATGCATCAATGCCTTCACGCTGCGCTGCAACGGTACCGTTAATACCTTCTTCTGCTAGAAGTAGCGTACCACGCACTTCATTTTCTTCCATTACTTGCAATAAAGGTTGGCGGATCTGCTCAAAGTTAGGCAGTGAAACGAACTTATACATTGCACAAACAACATAAGGTTTAGTCATAATAATTCTCTTTTATAAGCTTTAAAACAACCTACACTTAAACACGACGCATAGGCACAAACCGAATCGTAAATCCGGCGCTGAGGCGTGTATTTTACGGATTTATGAAACAAATGCAAAACACACATAATCAAGTGCTGAGTTTTTGTTCCAAGTGATTAAAACAAAAGCAAAAACAGTTTTAGCCCTATATTTATATAGTGCCTTTGTCTGGCACTTTGCTATAATGGCGCGTTTTTTAGAATAATGATTGGAGAAAGTAACTTTGAGATTTTCCGAACTCGGCCTTGACCTACGCTTTGAGAAGCAATTAGAACATCAAGGAATTAATGAGCCAACAGAGATCCAAGCTCATGCTATCCCTACCGCACTTGCAGGCCACGATGTTTTTGCCCAGTCAAAAACCGGTTCAGGAAAAACCTTGGCGTTTTTATTACCTGCTGTTCAGCGTGTAATGAAACAAAAAGCGCTGAGTAAACGCGACCCACGTGTACTCATTGTTGCTCCTACCCGTGAACTTGCTAACCAAGTATTTTCACAGTGCCGTCTATTAATCGCAGGTACTGCGATGACAGCCACTAAGGTACTCGGTGGCGAAAACTTTAATGATCAGGTTAAAGCGCTACGTAAAAACCCGCATTTTGTGATTGGCACACCGGGTCGTATTACTGACCACCTAGAACAGCAATCGCTTCGTTTGTCTGGCCTTGAGCTACTTATTTTTGATGAAGCAGACCGAATGCTTGATTTGGGCTTTGACAAGCAGCTTAATGCGATTAACAGCCAAGCAGACCACCGTCTTCGCCAAACCATGTTGTTCTCAGCAACTTTAGAGCACGCACAAGTTGAGATCACTGCCAAATCACTTTTAAAATCTCCAAAAAAGATTCTATTAAGTGGCAGTAACGAAAAACACGGCGACATTCAACAGGCGCTGTATTTCGCAGATCACCTTGATCACAAAGAAGCCTTACTTAAACACTTTGTACAACAAGACGAAGTTGGCCAGTGCATCATCTTTACAGCGACTCGCCAAGACACTACACGTTTAAGTGAGCTATTAAATGAGATGGACATCAAAGCAATTGGCCTTGCAGGTGATTTAGCGCAAAACAAGCGCCTAGATATCATGGATGCATTCAGCCGTGGCATTTATAAAGTGTTAGTGACTACCGATGTCGCTTCGCGCGGTCTTGACCTGTTGAACGTCACGCACGTAATCAACTTTGACCTGCCAAAACAAGCGGAAGAATACGTTCACCGTATCGGTCGTACAGGACGCGCAGGATTTAAAGGCACTGCTGCATCACTGGTTGGTCCAAAAGATTGGAAGAGCTACAAGGCGATTGCTCAGTACTTAAAAGAAGAACTGACTTTCCACACCGTAGAAGGCTTAGAAGGTAAGTTTAAAGGCTTTAAAGAAAAGCCGAAAAAGCCTGCTTATAAAGGCAAAAAGCCGCAAAAAGCGAACAAGCCAGAACAAAAACGTAAGTTTACTAAAAAGCCTAAAGCGCCGAAAAAACCGATTGCAGCACCATTTGATGTGGATGGTCATGCACCACTTCGCAGAAAACCAAAGCCAACTGAGGAGTAAACCATGCTAGGAACTAAGCAATTTTTAATGATTGAAGAGATCTGTGCAGAAGGCGCATACCTCGACGGCAAAGAACTTGGTGATGTATTTTTGCCTTTGGATGAAAAGCCTGAATATTTAGAAGAAGGCGATAACGTCGAAGTCTTTATTTATTCAGATAACCAGGGCCATGCCTGTGCAACAACCAAAGCTCCCATTGCACAAGTGGGTGAATTTGCCTTACTTCGTGTGAAGCAAATCAACAAAGTTGGTGCATTTATGGACTTAGGCATTGCAAAAGATGTACTTGCACCTTACAACGAGCAAAAGCCAAAAATGCGTGAAGGCTATAGCTACCTTGTAAAGCTTTACTTGGACAATGCCAGCAAGCGTTTATGTGCTTCAAGTAACCTCAATAAGTTTGTTAATAAAACACCTGCAAATTACGAGAAAAACCAAGAAGTCGACTTAATCGTGGCTGCTAAAACAGATCTTGGCTACAAAGTCGTTATCAACGAAACGCACTTCGGCATGGTGTTCTTTAATACCGTATTTAAGCGTATGTACATCGGCCAGCGTATGAAAGGCTTTATTAAGCAAGTACGTGAAGGCGACAAAATTGATGTCTTACTAGAGAAGCCAGGTATCGAGAAGATTTCAGGCCTTGGTGAGCAAATCCTTGCCAAGCTAGAGGAAAACAACGGCTTTTTACCTTTAGGTGACAAGTCAGACCCTCAGCTTATCAAGCAAGCTTTCTCAACCAGTAAAGCGAACTTTAAAAAAGCCATTGGTGGCTTATTTAAGCAAGGCAAGATTGATATTGAAGCGAACTCTATTTCACTTCGAAAATAGTCTTTTTGGTGACTTAAACTCAGTTTGAGTCACCTCTCCTTTTCATAGCGCTAGTGATTAACCAATTAAGCAGGATTTAAGCGGCCCGACATATCTATCTAAACCTCGTTTCGAACCATCCTTTAAGGCTCTACAATGCAAACCCTTCGATATATTCTGCTGCTATTTTATCGGCAAAATGAATGGGTAGAGCACCAGCAAGGTTTGTTAGCACAACTACAGACACGTTATCTTTTGGATAATACACCATGGTTACCGCGTTACCGCCGCTTGCACTGACCGCAGGGTGATTTTCTCTGTCTATCACTTGCCAACCAATGGCATAACCATTTTGTAATTTATCAAAGCCCCTGATAGTGCCATCATTAAGCACCACCGGCGTCCAAAGTCCATCCAAGTTTTTAGTCAGTTTCTTGTTTGTAAGCGCAATCAGATAATTGGCCAATTCTGTCGCTGTTGAATTCATACCTGCTGCGGTTCTCATCATGTATGAAAACTGACCCTGAATGTTGATAAAGCGCTTGTTTTGACCATCATAAACGTACTGCTGCGCCTGATCTTTAATCACTGGCGTCATATACTCAAAACCAGCGTCAGCGGTTAAAGTCATCTTAGCGCGTTTTAGCTGATGCTCTGTTATAAACTCAATAAAGTTACCATCAACGTATTTATCAATGATTTTACCGATTATCACATAACCCGTTTGGTTATAAGAAAATTGGCTATTCACTTCAGACGCCATAGGTAATGTTTGCACTTTATCCCAAGACGCTTTTGGGTTGCCTCTCACAATTAAGTCTATATTGTGCCCGCTTAAAATCCTTGGTAAACCAGAGGTGTGGGCCATCAGGTGTTTAATTTTAATCTTTTGCCACGCTTTTGGTAAATTAGGTAAATGCTTGCCTATTTCATCATCAATTGACAATATACCTTGCTCCTCCAATTGCATTAAGGCAACCCCGGTGAAGGCTTTTGTCATTGAATTTATCGAAAAGATAGAGCTATTTTTAACTGGTACGTCATGTTGTAAGCTAGCCACACCATAGCTTTGGGCTTTTATTATTTTATTGTTCTTCACCACTGCAAGTTGCAACCCAGGAATATTGCGTTTTTCCATGGTATTTTTTATGAGGTCGTCTACGGAATTAGCGTATGCAGACAATGTCGTGCCAGCAATTATTGTGTAGAGTGTGGCAAATCTGGCCGATTTTAAAACCGATGTCATCATCCGTATGTTGTCCTTGTTTTTAATACATATTCACAAGGAGGATACAACAAATAACATATTACAGTAAGTGAAGTGTGCCTATTTATTCCATAAATAAGAATAAATTAGTGCAAACGACCATACCCTTAATTTAGAATGGCCGTTTTTTGTGCATTATTAATCGCAACAACGTCAAGCTACTTGCTTTTATTTTGCAATGTCTCAATCTCTTTCCAGATAGCCTCAGCTTCAGCTGTTAACATAGCATAGCCTTTAATGTCTCCATTTCTTTGCGCATGCATACCTTGTTCAAGCTTTTTGTCGTAAATCTTTCTGAGTTTTTTTACTGGGTCAGGTTTTAAAAATCCAAACATACCTTTATCTCGTGTTAGCCTTTTCTCACTAAACGAATTGAGTAACGGTATGGATCAGTTGTGCTTTTTAATTCCCTGAGATAGTTAAATTAAACTACTGCGTTTCTGACCAGACAGCGAATTCATTACCGCTTGGCTCAATAAAATGAAAACGACACCCTCCAGGGAATTCAAAAATAGGCTTTACAACTTCACCGCCATTTTCAACTACCTTTGCCTGTGTTGCCTTAATATCACGACTATAAAATACCAATAGCGCACCACCACTTACAACCTGACTGGACATATCAGCTTTATAAAAACCACCATCTAACCCTTGGTTTGAAAAGGCAGTGTATTCGGGGCCATAATCGACGAACTCCCAACCAAAAACCTGAGTAAAGAAAGCTTTTGTCGCTTGCAAATCATTTGCAGCAAACTCAACATAATTGAGTTTTTCATGTTGATCCATGATTGTTTTCCCCCAAATTTGACTAATTTTTTTAGTGATAATTACGACAAACTTGTGTCATTAGTTACCCGTGCCCGGCCTTTTTTCTTTTGGGAGTTGATCTCCACCACTGCCACCAGATACACGCTTTAACAGAACATCACATGTGATCACTTTAAATATATTTTTTATCATTTCACGCTCCTTAATTATTAATACAACAGCTTGTGAGATTATCAAACCTCAGCGTTAACATGCCACCACTTCGGCTTTTTTGATATATAAGAATGTGAAGTTACCCTAAGTGTGACTCTATTAGGTGAATCAAAAGTGCCAAGCACCAAAGCAACCACTGAGTCATCATCTATCGCTCCTAACGTGCGACCACACACATCACAAAAGTTGCGAGATAAATAGTCAAAAGAGCGCCAAGTTTTCGGCATACCGCCCGGTCCAAACCAGTTAACATCTTGTTTATCAAATTCCACCCATACTTGAGTTAATGAACCACTATGACGTTGACACATTTTACACGAGCAAATGTGTGGATTGCGTGCTTCCTCTGATGCAACAAATCGAATGCTTCCGCACAAACACCCGCCGTTATACTCCCTAGCCTCGAAATAATTCCTTATTGTTGTGTAGACGAATAATACAAATGAAATAAAAACAAACACTTACATCAATTCCAAAAAGTTGCTATGAGCTGTGAGTAAAGAGAAGTTGGAAAGGTGTTGCTGCTTATTACCGTCAGTCACATTTATGTCGCCACCGCTTTTTTTATTGCTCTACCCAATACTTGTTTGAACAACTCTCCGATGAGTGCGTTGTAGACTTTCAGCGCACAATTATACAATCATAACCCATTGTTTTTATTATAAAGTATGCAGCAGGCTATAACACTAAATCTACTTAAAATCTGTTGGTGTGATGTCTGAATATTTGAACAAAAGTTTACAGAAATCGTACTGCAACGATGATAAAAAAACAGTACAAATTTCAAACAGCCACTCTACATTTTTACTTAAATAATAAGGAAGATTTTATGCATGTACTCATAGCTATATTACTCTCGGTATTCAGTTTTACAGTATTCGCCAACTACGAGCCATTCACTTACAAACACGAGCCAATAGCACATACGTTCAGCCCAAATATACTGGCTGAAAGCAAAAACGTTTGGGTTGCGCTGCCGACTGGCTACCATGCTCCTGAAAATAAAAATAAACGCTACCCTGTGGTATACATAACAGATGGTGCGGTGTATCAATTTATTACCGCCGAAAGTATGTGGTTTGCAAACATGGTTGGCTATATTCCGCAAGCTATTTTAGTGGCAATTGACACGGTAGAGCATAGAGCGCGAGACTTAACGCCCTCGGTACCCAACGACGGCCACAGCACGGACCTAACAACCGGAAAAAGTGCGATTTTTCAGGATTTTATTAAACAAGAAGTCGTTTCTTTTATAGATCAAAACTACCGAACTAATGACTTTCGGGTTCTTGCTGGTCACTCATTAGGTGGACTATTTACCATGACAGCGGTACTTAACCCAGAAATTCAAGACACCTTTAAGTCGTATATCGCACTCGACCCGTCCATGTGGTGGGACAATGCAGCAACCGTAAACCAGTTAGAGCAGTCATTCGGCCTATTAAATAGCAAAGCATTTAATATTTATGTTGCAGCTGCCCACAATCAAAACGATGCTGCGAATGATACAGCAGACTATCTGGCTCACATTCAAGCCATCGCCAGAACCGGACACATGCTTTATGCATCCAACAAGACGACTGGGACTTATGATGTTTTCCAAGATGAAACTCATATGTCTATGTTACATCAAGGTCTTTATAAAGGATTAAGAGCAGCTTTTAAGTGTTATCCGACAGCTTGCGACAAGTCAATTCAGACAAATAATTAGTGCCAACAAGCAATAGGCATTCTCTTTTATGCCTGTAAGCTTGATGCATAGCATAGAAGCTTTAGTCACTTTTGATTTAGCTTCTCTGCGCCTGTGTTTTTTAAGTGCATCGAACCACTCCAAATAAACCAATATAAAGCAAACAACAACAGTTTCCTATCATAAGTTACGCTCATGTCATATCTCGTTCCCCGTCGCAACTTAATGTCTCGACTCCCAATACCCGCAGGTTACGTTAATTATGCTAACAATGAAAAAACTAACACTGAATTGTTTTATATCTCGATACGTTATTGAAGGCTTCAAGGTCATACAGCAATTTGTGCCGCAACTGCACGTGCCTTAATATAAGCAACTCGAAGCGTCGGCATATTCAATGAGCACGCTCACTTGGTGTGAATTTCGTTCAATATCCCTTAAATTACTACCCGCCTTCTCTTAAGCTTGTTTAGCATATAGATAAAAAGTTGCTATATAGACACTTTTAATTACTTACCCTGAATTCACTATAACTTCATGTATTTTATTCAGTAATTTTAATTCCACAGCTAATTTAAACTAACAAAAAACCTAAAAAAGAACCTCGCTATAAAATATATTGTATACAATTTATTTTCATTGATGTAAGTTAAGAAACGTTTATTACATGTAAACACGCATTACTCTAATAAAAAAACACCCTAAATAACTGAAACATAACAACTAAACCACAATCAAGAGGAATGGTAACTATACCTTTTGTTAACTTTTACAGAAATCAGATAAGCAATAAACCCAGAAGTTAGCAACAAAACTAGATGACAGGAGAACAACATGTATTTGTCTAACTGGACGCGTTTGTCGTCAGCTAAACATTCTAAAAAGCTTAACTACATCACCGCTGCACTACTTTGCGTATCTGCAAGCTCATTCGCAGGTAAGGGAGTACCAGATAATATACTACATGCAGCTTTAGCCACTCAACATACACATAAACACGCAGGAGAAATCTGTGGTACCGACCAAAACAGTCAAAACTGGTCAGCAATTCAAAAAGAAAGCGCACAGCAAGCAAAGTTAAGCACCAGCTTTTCATCTCAAATATTGACTACCCTCGCCGCGCAAGACAACTTCGCTGCGCAAAATGGCAATGGCGTTGCTGGTCGATATTACATACCTGTTGTCGTACACATCTACGGGGACAGGTACAACTGTGACACAGGGACTTACTGCCTTACGGAGCAGAAAGTGATTGATGGACTCAACAAATCTAATCAAGACTTTTTAGGACTCATCACAGATGATGGCCCTATTGCCCCAGAATTCCAAGCAATACGAAAAAACCTGAATATTGAATTTGTGCTAGCCAAAACAGACCCAAATGGGCAGCCAACGACAGGGATTGTCCGTTACCCAGAAAAGGCGGGCTATGGCAAAGGCAGCGGCGTTGATGAGCAAATCGCTGCTGATGCATGGGATAACTTTAAGTATATGAATATCTATGTTCAGCAAGACTTGTACGATGATGGTAAAACTAATAATTCAGGTGTTGCCTGGTACCCGCAATTGAGCATGTCACAAAATGGGCTTTCCCGTGTTGTCTATAATGGCGACTACATTGGTGCCAATACCAATGAAAATTTTCGCTCCGTATTAACCCATGAATTTGGCCATTGGTTGAACTTACCGCATACGTTCGATGGCGGATGTACTATTCACTCTGAGGCATTTTGTAACGCGACTGGAGATGGCACCTGTGACACCCCACAGATGAGTAGCAGTATATTGCAAGACAATGCAAAAAATTGTCTAGGGCAAGCCACCAATACCGAAAACTTCATGCACTACTCCGATAATTATGCGATGTTTACCAAGGATCAAGTCGATCGTATGACCGCTGCGCTCCACGGTCCAGCCCGCGCGACACTATGGTCTAACGCCAACCTCATTGCTACTGGTTTGGGAGAATACACCAGTAATGCTGATCATCCTTGGGATGGCACATCAGGCGCCGTCGTTCCACCTAAAGGAGAAGTGCTCCAATCATTTACTAACCTATCCGGTGCAAAAGGCGAAATAGATAACTTCGAGATTCAGGTACCTGAAGGCACTCAAGCTGTCGCTTTTTATCTTGACGGATACGACGAAGATCCTGATATGTATGTGTCAAAAGGCAAAGCGCCTATTAAAACGGGCGATAATTGGGAGGCGGATTTCATCTCTTTTAGAAGTGCGGGCTCTCCTGAGCTAGTTACTTTGTCAGCGCCATCGAGTGTTGAAAGCTATCACACCGCCATCGATGCTTATAGTGCTTATTCCAACGCGACATTGAGTATTATTGCTGGTGCTGATAATACGCTGTGCTCAGGGTGCGAGCGTGTTTTTTTAGCTGAAGTTAAAGACTTGAAGTCAGCCAAAGGCGCTGAACCTAAAACCTATCAATATGACATCCCAGCTGATGCTGTGCGCACGGTAGCAGTCATCACGGGCGGATATCAGGGTGATCCTGATTTATACGCTAGCATGAATCAAGTCCCAACCAAAGAAACCTTTGATTGTGGGCCCTTTAGTGCACCGAGGCTGAGTGAATACTGCGAATTATCTGCAGGTGGTGGCACACTCAACCTCTTAATTGACCCATTCTTAGAATACAGTGACGCGTCTCTTGTTGTTTATTATGAAAGAGCATCAGACTCCGATTTGCCGGTCGCACAGGCAAATGGTCCCTACTCTGGCTTACTTGACAACCCAATCAGCTTTAGTAGCGCAGGATCATTTGATGCAAATGGCAATATCACAGCTTATTTATGGGAGTTTGGAGATGGTAACACATCAACAGAAGCAAACCCGACGCATGCCTACCATAGTGCTAATACGTTCTCAGTTAAATTAACCGTGACCGATAATGACGGTAACACCGCAAGTGATATTGCAACCGCTGTAGTTAGAGCACAAAACCTTGCACCGATAGCTGTTGCGAACGGTCCATATACTGGTGAAGCTGGCAAAGATATTCAATTCAGTAGTGCAAATTCATCTGATCCAGATGGCAATATTGCCAGTTACCTCTGGCAATTCGGTGACGGCCAATCAAGTACTGAAGCAAACCCTGTTCACAGCTATACAGAAGCTGGAGATTACACAGCAACCTTAACTGTCACCGATAAAGATGGTCTAAACCATAGCGCCCAAGCGAGCGTTAGCGTAAACAGCATCAGCTATTGCGAAGCAACAGGTAACACTAGGTATGAATGGATAGCCAAAGTGCAATCAGGCGCATTTAGCAACGCTTCACAAGCTAACGGCTATAGCGATTTTACCTCACAAGTCATTGAGCTAACTGAAGGTGACAATCAGTTTACCTTAACCCCAGGTGGTAACTACACAGAGCATTGGGTTGCGTGGATAGACTTTAATGAAAACGGACTGTTTGAGCAATCAGAGCAGGTACTAAATAACCTATCAGGCAAAGGCACTGTCACTGGCACTGCCACCATTGCGAGCGGCAATGTTGGTAAATCTGTTCGAATGCGTATCGCTATGAAATATAATGGTGAAGCCAACTCGGCTTGTGGCAATATCGGCGATGGCGAAGTTGAAGACTATACAGTAACTATTAAACCAAATGACGTAATACAGCCAATTCCCAATGCTTGTGCAACGCAATCGCCGATTTCTGGTGGTCGGTTAGAGGCCGGAAAAGCGGCGTGCCTTGGCGGAGATGGCGCACTTTGGTTAAGTATTGGCGGTGTCGATTCAGCACGTAACGTCGCCATTACTACCGCACATGGCCAGAGTAACTTACATATCTTATATAAAAATGGCGGATGGCCAAGTGATGATGATAAGGATGCTGAGTCTAACTCAGGCACCACGTCTGAATGCATCACAATTCCTGCTGGCAATCAATATTGGTCCTATTTAAAAGTTTCTGGTGATACACAAGGCACCAGTATTATCGTCGACTTTGATAGCGAGCAATGCAGACTGCCATAGGCCAATTATTTCAACCTTTACACCAAAAGCATCAACCTCTGAGTTGGTGCTTTTTATCTCCCGTCGATTTTTAGATGATTTTGGTACTTGAACTATACTCTAAGTTCGTGACCAACCACCCTTAGTCGATACGTATGTCTTATTCAACTCGTCATGACACAATTTGCCTTCCGATAACATTCATTAATGAATTGTCGAGGTCGAATGATTTGCATGAGACATTAACTTTAATTTCAAATTGGCTTCCACAAATTATTGAGTCAGATAGAGCGAGTGTATGCTTGAACAATGGTTCGGAAGAAACATTGGAGGTGTTCGCTTTGTTCGGTAACAACGCCATAGAAGCAAACACCATTTTACCCATAAGCAGCACAATGGTTGGTCGAGTGTATTCAAATAAGCAACTGGAAATAAATAATAATCTTGCACAAAGCAAAGACCTAGATTGCCAAATTTTACACAAAGGCGGTCTAGGGTCGTGTATTGATGCGCCGCTACAACACTCAGGGACCTGCTTTGGCACGCTAAATTTAGGCAGTATCGAGTCCGATGTTTATAAACCAGAAGATGGTGCCCAGCTCGAATGCATTGCCAATTGGCTAGCCAATTATATTCACGCTCAAATGGAAATCACAGAGCACAAAAAACGTGCAGAGACAGACCCACTCACCAAAGCAAACAATAGGCACTGCCTTAATACCGTTGGCAATGAACTACTAAAACTCTGGGAGACGGATAAAAAGCCCTTTTCTATGATCATGATAGATATTGATCACTTTAAATTATTGAACGATAACTATGGCCACCATGTTGGCGATCAGGTGCTGGTGACCTTTAGCAAAGTCATTAATCAGGTCATTCGTAAGTCAGAACACTTTATGCGTATCGGCGGCGATGAGTTCATTATTTTACTAGAGGGTAACGCAGAGCTTGCAACAAAACTTGCTGAACGTATTAAGGTCGCAATCAAAGACATGGCCGTTAAACATAACGAAGACAACCTCATCATTACGGTGAGCTGTGGTGTAACCTCGGTGCAAAATCAAGACAGCTCTTTAGAATGCCTGTATAACCGAGCTGATAAAGCACTGTATCAATCTAAGAAAAACGGTCGAAATCAAACCACAGTAATTTAAACGTGGCTTGTTTGAGTCCGTTGAACCCACCTCATCATTCCTACTCCCGCTGCTTTTTTGAGTCTGAATCAACGGCTTTAGCAATACTATTAGTACTACCAATAATGGCACTGCCGCTACCAAGTGAGGTCGTAGATACTGTTGAAGTCACTTCTTTGGTTATGTCTCTCGTATAACTATTGATAAAAGTATCTCCTCGCATATGTGATGCAACTGTTTGAGTTGTAGTGACTGGACTCAAAATGTTTGTTAGCGTAGTTTGCAACAAATTCCTTAAACCACTGACAATGGATGCCAATAAAATTAAACACAATGGCATTGATAACATCATTACAGAAAACTTCATCAGACCATCTTTAAGTCTATGTTCCATTATGTTACCTGAATAACCCAACACCGTTATAAAAAATATGCCCGCCAAAGCATACTTGCCGTAGTCTAATTCAATATAATAATGATAAAGATATAAAGTTGCCCATACACTGACACTAAGCCACGCTTGGGTTTGAAGTGATTTGAAAATATCCCATAATGATTTGAGTTGATAGAGGGTATAGACAATGAGTATTGGTAATAAAATTGGGAATGCCATACAAACCGCTAATAGCACTAACGATAGCACCACGCCCTTTAACATCTGCTTCAACTTTTTCTCTGAATATATGTAGTAAGCAAAATACATAAAAGATAGCAACAAAGTGGCTGCGATTGTAATAAAGAAGGCTTGCTCTCCTTTTCCTGTAAAATAAAAAAGAGCAGAAAATATGCCAACATAAACCAGTGCCCTTGCTCCCTCAATTTCTGATTTATCTTGTTTCTCTTCAGCAACTTTCTTATTTGAGGCCACAACGTCTTGGTCACTAAATTGTGTCTGTGCGTTTAGTGAAGTTTTACTATCATTGTTACTCACACAAGAGACATGCGGTTGCGTATCAAGTTGATGAATTGTTGTGTTTTGAGGAGTGAGCTCGGTAGGTTGTTGAGCCGCCTTTCCTTTTAACTTTTCGACTTTACACTCTGTGTAAATACCTGCAGATTTGAGCTTTTTTTGTATTAGCTCTGCTTTCTCACGTTCTAGATTCTTTTTAATGGCATACGCCCGACCATCAAAGAGTAAATGCGCTTTGGATTCTGGTAATTTTAAAAACCGAGCCAGCGCTTTGCCGATTTTAATTTGGTCCTTCTCTGGCGCAATTTTACCTCTAAATATAATTTTATAGGTACTCATACTTATCCTTAGTCGTTCCTTGTAGTGACGGTATCAAAATCACGCTTTGCTGAACATATATTTTTAACTAGTACAATCGCTTCTGCTGTCTTAGGTGAGTTTTTTTGGATTCTATTAAGAGACGATTGATACATATACTATCTTTATTAAGCACCGAAGCTTCTGTTGTTCTCCCATTAGAATCGACTCTTTCAGATAGTAAACATGACTCTAGTATAATCAGAACACAGCCACAAAGTCTGACCTCTCAGTCACTCCTCACGTCTATCTCTCAAAGCTCCGGTACAGCTTTCGATATACGTGGGCTTGGCAAATCGTGTAATTATTTGTAATAGATAAAACCAGTGGAGTGGCTATAGTTTTATTTCTTTTGACAAGAGCAAACGCTTAATCTTTGGTTCATTCCATGGCAATCATTGCCGGGCCAAAGCATTGAGCTAATATTTTTAAGTAAGGATATTTTATGCCAAAGTACTACGTTTATCCGGCCATAGGTATTGCTCGTGTGGGCAATTCGGAATCAAAATTTTTTGTCGGCCCCGAGGTACCCCATCAAGAAGTGAATCCAAATTATACCGGAGATAATTTTGGTAGTTGCTATGAAGCAGGCAGTTTGCAAAATTTACCCGGTTCATCATTAGACTTTAAGGATGCTGAGGGCAAGGTTAAGCGTCAAGCAGCACGTTTTAGAATATTTGAAGTAAGTGACTGTGGGAATAATGTTAGGGAAATCACTGACAAAGACGCCAAAATTGAGTGGCGTGTCAACTTGGCTAACCGAAAGTCAATCAATTATCAGTTTGAAAATGCCATGGATCTAGGCAAGTTATCCAAAGACTGTAAGCTGCGTAATGACTTCATAACAAATTTAGATGAACGAAAAAAGAAGCTACTCATTAAGCCCAGCCAATGCAAGATTCAAGGGTGTAATCAGTCAGATAAACCAGCCTATCAGTTCAATGATGGAACCTTTTTTGCGGGCACAAGCTACGAAACTCAAGTATATTTGGGTGAGCTAAGAACAGACAGTGAAGGTCGTTTACTGGTATTAGGTGGGCTTGGACACTCGGCCAGCTACAATAATAGCCCCATTACTACTTTTGCCAATAACGAGACCTGGCACGATGACATCAGTGATGGTACTGTCCGTGCAACAGTAACGATAAACGATAAGCCAATTGAGGCTGAGCCTGCCATGGTAGCTGTTACCCCGCCGAACTTTGCACCGGGTATGCCAGGTGTGATCACCATGTATGACGTAGTGAGTGACTTGCTCTTAGACGCTAATACTAAAACTGAATTTTACCGCGACATTTACCCTATCCTGTCAAGCTTAGTTGAAAACCAAGGCGTGAACGAAGGCTATTTTATGGCTTTTGGCGATTATTCTCCTGCCAACTTCACTCAGCCGGACATATTAGAAAAGCTTGAGTCTAATTCAGAACAATATAAATCGTTTAGAACTGCCGTATTTGACTTATTTCGAGTTACACCTGACATAACTGCGACGCGCAGAGCTGAGAAAGTTGAACAGTTACTGCAAGATCCAGCAGTTCAAGATGTAAATAAGCAAGTATTAGAGCCTATTTTTGTCGAGGCTGTAAAGCAAACGCAAACGGCGGTTCAAGCAGATAAGCTACCACCAATATTCGGCGATGGTTATGGGGATTATGCGGACTCCCCACTGATAGGCCTCAGTTTAACCAACACCCAATATAAGCATTTAAAAAACTGGGCTGATGGTAAGTTTGAAAAAGGAGAAAACCCCAGAGAGGCGACAATCAACTCAAGCTGTACCATCACAGATCCGCTACAGGTGATCAATGACCAAAATAATTGGCCGCATACTTTAACCAAAACCAACCTGCAACAATGTTTGGGCGGTCCATTCCATCCTGGCATTGAATTGACTTGGTTTTTACGCCGTAAATCAATGTGGAATACAGCGGATCCGTTCGACCCTATGCGTCTTAATATTGTTGAATGTGACGATGATGTGCAAGATTACTATGGTCCAATTTTAACACCTGAGGTTGCACTCAAGGATATGTTTAATGTCAGTGGCCCTGGAACGTTAACCCGATTTATGGGCGTACCATGGCAATCTGATGAAGGCAGCTGTCAATCGAACGAAAGTTATGATCCTGCTCAATACTTACCAACAATGACATTCTGGTCTGCACGAGTCCCCAATCAGGTACTGAGTCAACGCTCGTTCGAGCAACTGCAAAACGAGGCAATAGGACTTGGACAAAGAGCGAAAAGTTACAGTTATAGACAAGACTGGCTGCGCTTTTTAAGAGAAGGTGGTGAAAAGGCACGTGTAAATATGGTGAAGTATTGGGACAAAATAGGCATCGTAGTGAAAACGCCAACCACGGCTCTAAAAGCTGATCACAACAATGTCGACCACATTTGGGTAGAATCTCAAGTAAATGAGCGCTTTTTAGCGAATGATACAAGCTATCGTCAACTACTTAATCTAGAAAACTTGGCACACTTTGAAGGTAATGACCTCATGCTAGGTGAAAATGCAGTGACAAATGAACAACTCGACCTGCTAGATAAAGAAG
This sequence comes from Pseudoalteromonas luteoviolacea CPMOR-1, assembly GCF_001625685.1. Classification (GTDB taxonomy): domain Bacteria; phylum Pseudomonadota; class Gammaproteobacteria; order Enterobacterales; family Alteromonadaceae; genus Pseudoalteromonas; species Pseudoalteromonas luteoviolacea_K. The sequence continues at coordinate 271,101 of NZ_AUYC01000035.1, forward strand.
ACGAGCAAGCCTGTGAGCAGGGCCTTACCCGAAGAAAAATCACGATACGACAAGATCAAAACTAACCATGCAAAGTCTACATTACAACGTAGCTATCATTGGTGCAGGTGTTGCGGGTTTAACCGCAGCACTTGTGCTGGCTAAGCAAGGATTAAAAGTGGCTGTTTTTGACAGCCAGGGCCCAGAAAAACGGAGTTTTGGTGAGTGTGTTCACGGCAATATTGCACCAATTTTGGCGAAATTAAACTTACTGGAACAGTTCGAGCAAACAGGCCACTTCGCTTTACAAGGGTATCAGATCGAATGGGATGGCGCCGGAGAATATGAACGTCACCTACTCGCTAGCCCGCATGGCACAGGATGGATTTTAAATCGCTCTGCTTTTGATAAAACGCTGTTTTTGCAAGCCCAGCAAGCAGGTGCTGAGATATTCTGGCATGCCAGATTACACCACCTCAAATTGCAAGGCGAAAAATGGGATTTAGTTATAAAGCACGATGATGGCACACATTCATCAGTCACTGCCAATTTTGCAATCGACGCATCTGGACGTGCGAGAGTATTAACCCGTAAACTCGGGGTTTTTGAAAAGAAAGCCGATACATTGATTGCGTGTTGTAGTTATTTTCAGCATTCAGCTAAACATTCTATGTTTGCAAAAAAAGCAATCATTCAAAGTGATCAGTATGGCTGGTGGTATTTGGTTCCTTTTTCGTCTAGTCAATCCAGTTTATGCTATTTCACTGATACTGATTTATCGATCCCTAAATCTGCTGATGCGTTACTAGAAATGGCGAATACACATTCTGCATTAACCCAATATCTAACGGCCTGTGAACCAGACAAAACGACTCCGTTTAAAATTGTACCGGCATATTCATCCAGCCTTGCGAGTTATTTTGGTAAAAGATGGTTAGCGCTCGGAGATGCTGCTTGTAGTTATGACCCATTGTCATCATATGGAGTGACATCGGCATTGGGTAGCGCATTTTATGGAGCAAGCGCATTACTTAAATATTTTAATAATGAGCCTCAATATTTAGGTGTGTATCAGCAGTTAATGCAAGCTCGCTTTTTAGATTTCTTAGAACAAAAAGATATTGAGTACAGTAAGGTATCACACTATCAATCTGCTTTTTGGCAAAGAAGAAAAGTAGCTTAATTTAGCTACTTGGTAGGTTGTCATTGAATTGGTACAAAACATGGATGTGAAGGGCTATTTAAATTCGTTATGTTCGCACCTACTCTAAAACAACACTCCCTAAATCAGCAAGGGTGTCATGACGTTGATACCCTATCAATCCAAACCCTACCCCGTCATTCTGACTTGATTCAGGATCCAAAGTTCAATTCGCACTTACATTGGTAATTTCTATTGAGGTTATAAATTAGGTTAGAGATTGACGAAACATCACTATTTTATACAGATTTAGGTCTGGGATGATTATATTTACACAATCGCCCAACCAGAAGTCAAATTAGCTTCAAAACCAACAAGTCCACAGCCTGTAACCACTAAAATCAGAGCCGCATACCAAGTGAACTTAATATCTGAACTTGCCTTCATCAGCGCCTTATTCTTTAGTTTGACACACTCATTGCCGAAAATTATCGGGTAAAAATCATCAAGTTGAGCCTCATAAAACGCTTGAAAAGATGGCTTCCCCCAAGAAATCCAGTTTGCTTTTTCCTGCTTTAACCAAGCTCGATAAAAAACCTTACAAAAATAATAATTCAAAGCGATAACAGCCGCGAGTATCCCTAAAATACTGACAGCGATGATATCAAACATATTGAGCACCGATTAAGTCGTTCTGATACAAGGGTAATGCAGAAAACAATCAAACGCTAAAAACCAAGCTATGCACTACCCAAATTCAACCAACCCTCTTCGGTGCTCAAGTGACTTACCCGTTGCTTTATCTTCTCCGAATAAAAACGCGTGCCTGACGCATCGTGATATACAGTGATAGTACTTGGTATCCACCAAGCTAACTTGTCTCTTCCTGGCTATTGCCATAAAAAAAGCCATCCATACTTTAACATTCACTAAGGTATAGATGACTTTTTGAGCTAACCCCACATTAAGATGGGTGTCATGTTTATTTTGTTAATATAGTTTCCGGAGCAAGTCCGGAATGACATAGAAGTAAAATGGTAGAGCATGCTTTAAAACAATATGTCCTAAATTAACATAGGTGTTATGATGTTGATTCCGTATTGATAATACACCTAACCTCTAAATTATCGTCCTGCATATGGTTTAACATATTGAACCCTGAAACAAGCTCAGGTTGACGTAGATGGGTATAGTAAAAAGCTTTGTGTTGAACAGAGCTTCAGAGCACTTTCTTTCATCATGTCAAAGACAAAGGAACTCGCTGCACCCGCTGTCACAAAGGCTTTTCACCATACACTTTATAGCGCGTCATCCTGAACTTGCTTCAGGATCCATGTGTTTTGAAGCTAATATATGACTCTGGCAGCTAGCCAGAATGACATAATGGTAATTAAAAAGGCCCTACCCTAAATTAAAACGGTTGTTATGCTTAGTTTCTCAAGTTAGAACATTCTATATTTTTATAACCCTACCGCGAGTTCAGCTTCTCCCATTAACATTTCACATTTATTGATAGGCTCTTTTCTTACGCCATCCCTAATCATAATCCCTTGAATTTTTCCATGCTCATTAAAGTTAACAACTAAATATTTATACTTTGGCATTTTATTATTAATAACTTTCAAGGTCATTTCATGTGGATTAATAGTTTGATCTACCACATAAGACAGTAATTCTTTGGAAGAAAATAGAATATCCGGAAAAACAAAAACTCCTTTCGCCATATTATATATAAACTCGCCATCACTATCATTAGGGTAAAAATCTTTATACCCACTAGCCAAGTTATCTAAATCCCACATTGAAAAAAGTTTATCTGCATTCCCAGAAACATGTAAGTTATCAATGTAATATAAGTAGTTATTATACTTCTTCAAATATTCATCAGAACACACATCGTCGCCTTGAGCACAGGCCGATTGAGCAATGACCAACATAAGAGTTATCAAAGGCCATTTATAACCACATACCATTATTTTTTCTCTTTTTATTATAAACAACCATAAAGCGTTAAGCATTACACAATATCAACAAGGCATACTGATATTTTATTACCTCAAGCGCAGACACCATTGAGTGGTTAACCATTCAGAATTTAAACTCTAAAGTTCTAGTAAAATACGCTCTTTATCAAACACCTGTGCAAAACCACCGACTTTCACCTCACTCACCTGCCCGCTGTCAAATTGAATAGACGCAGAGATTTCGGATGCGCATTTCATAGCACGGCCTTGCTCAAATAGAAAATCAATGGTCGTGCCTGAGTCAGTATTGGTATGCTTCGTTAAATAACATGCAAGGGCGCCACTGGCGCTACCCGTTGCAGACTCTTCTGGGATCCCAAAAAGTGGTGCGAAATTCCTACAACTGGCGGTGTAATTTGACTTTGAGTCACTCAATTCAAATACATGTGCTCCGACCAAGTTATGCTGTTTGCAAAATGCACTCATCAAGTCTTCGTTGAGCTTAACTTTATCAAGGTAGCCCATTGGTACAGGCACAATCATATCCGCAAGCCCTGTACTGACCACCTCAATGGGTAGTCTTGCGGCCGCCAATACCTCAGTATCCAACCCAATTAATGGCGATACGGCTTGATAAGAAAAACTGCCCAAAAACTCAGGTAAACGTTGTTGCATGACGACTTTTCCATTGCCCTCAATATACACTTCGAGTATACCGGCCTTGGTTCTTTGCACATATTTTCCAACGTTAATGATGCCCTGCTCAAACATCACTGAAAACGCAGCCAATGTTGCATGTCCGCAGAAGTCGACCTCTTCGGTCGTTGTATAAAAAGTCAGCTCAAAATCCACCTCTTCATCACGGGTCACAAAAGCTGTTTCTGAAAAGCCCACAGTTTGAGCAATGTGAAGTTTTTCAGCTTCGGATAAGTGCTCAGCATTCAATACAACACCAGCGGGATTGCCGCCCGAACCATCCAACACAAATGAATTGACCAAATACGTTTCAACTTGTTCCAATCTAAACCTCTCCAAGATTTATAGTTATGATTTTATTTAATTTTATAAAGCTATCGCGCTCATTATTTTACGCCGTATGTATTTTTAGCATTTTTAATTTGTTCGGCTTCGGTGATGTTTGGGAAGAGTTTGTAGCTGGGCGCCACAATGGGCTTTACTTTATTCACCACAATATGAATAACGCCTGCAACGGGATACTTTTCTCCTGTTATAGGTTCTATTTCTTTAAATAATAAAGGGAAGTTACTATCACTTCTAGCGACATGACTGGCTGTACCATAAAGCCCAAAGCCCTTTTGCGTAAACACATCCACACAGCTCACGCACACATTATCGTTATATTTTATGTTGCGAACACTGTTTGCAGATGCAATATTCGCGATGAGCAATTCACTGTCTTTATAACTAACAAACACTTCTTTAGGTGAAACACTTGGACACCCCTCTTTGTCAACCGTTGCCAACCAGCATAATACGCTCTGTTGAATTGATGACTTAACTTCTTCTGTAAACATGCTCATTCCTTTTAATAAAAACGTGCTAGGCGTTAAATATAAACAACTTACCTTACGATTTGTCCTGTTCTGATATAAATGCAAGCAAAGCAGGTCTGACAACACTCAAAATAAATACAATTAAAATAATCGCTGCCATGGTCAGTCTCATCACCTCAATAAACCAAGGTTGCTCCCATAACTCGGCTTCAGCTTGCGCACGTGAGTTTTGCTCTAAAAATGCCTGATAAGCCTCATCTAAGTCACTGTGTTTGATGATTTTTGGATAATTAATGACTATGCCCACTTTTGCCAAAGAGATACGTGCGTGCTCGGTTTTTGCTTGGTCAACATACAGCATGTGGTTTTTAACGTCGGCATAATATGCGATGCGCTCTTGGTCGAGGATATCCGAAATAAGTACTGCGTCGACTAAACGCATATCCTGCACAAGTGGCCTAAATATTGGGTTGTCTTGCCTTGCCCATGCAATAATGAACACAGCAAATATGATAGATGATACTAGTACAAGTAAAAGCTTATTGTGTCTTGTGATGTTCAGCATTTAGTTACTCTATTGTTATTATTATTCTTATTAGAAGGCTTACTTATTTAAAGCTGCCATAAGCCTTGCTCATTTCCACCTAAAATATATATCGCAAATTGCCCTTTACCTGGTATTTCCATCGGCGACATTGCTATTTCAGCGCCTTGCTTTTGCACTTTACAGACAGCTTCATCAATATCATCCACCAGCCAATATGGGCGAACCACAGATGCTTCTGTCTCTCTAAGTGGCGCTCGAACACCCAATAAACTGCCATCATCAAGCTTGCACGTTTTTGCACCACCAAGCAGAGGTTCTGCTTCAGAGAAAGTTTTTTGATATATTTTTTCGTATGCTTGCACCACAGTCTCGACATCCGTAGTTACAATCTCTAAGTAATGTAATTTCATTACACCTCCTCCAAGAAATTTTGACTTGAGTATTTATGACAAGTTTAGATAAAGCCTCAGCATATCTTTATGTTGAATGCCATTTTCAAAGATAGGTTCAGAATACGTTTGCAAAAAATGGTTTTTAGCAACAGACTCAACTCGGAACCCTAACCTCTGATAGTACGTTAATTGATAACCAAATGACCCTGTGCCTAGCTCTACTCTTGTCATGCCTTTAGATTTCAGCTCTTTTAATACATAGCGCAACAAGTTTGTGCCAATCCCTAAACCTTGGCGACTTGGCTCTATAGATATGTTGTCAATTTCAGCTAAGCCGCTCACCCTTTGTGTTACCACACATATGCCGATAATTTGCTTGTCATCCATCGCAACAAAACACCATGCGTCCTGTAAGTAAGACAAAACATTTTCTCTACTTGGGTCTGCCTCAAGAAGCAATTCAATAGGTACATCCGTGTTGTTTACTTCCATGTAAGTCATTTTTAGCCTTTCTTAACTTTACTTTGTTCTTCTTCAAGCATTTTCTTTTGCTTTTCTTTCACCCCCAGCCAACTACCGCCTTGTTCAATCGTTGAAACTCGTTGTTCATACTTTTTGACGGCACGATTGAATATAGAGTGCATGTCGATACCTGATTCTTTTTCAAGGGCCAAGATGATGTTTAAGTAATTCCATAAAATATCTCCCAACTCGTCTTCTAAATGACAAATTCTTTGTTTTGGGATCTCCTCTAATACTTCAGCTAATTCATCTTTTAAAGCAGATAAATAGGTCTCAGAGCCTGAGTACCAACTGTTAGTTTGATCATAAACATATTTACGTTTGGCAATATCTAACAAACTTTTTAAATCTCGCATATCTCTCTCAAAACAGACCTTTAACGTTAAGCGTATGATATTTATGGTTGAAAAGCGATACTGCCTCTCTCAAATTTCGCAACAATACTACACAGGTAGTATTAAGAGAAAACATCATGCCTACCAATTAAAGTACCCGTATTAAAAACAATGGTAATTTTATCTGTTTTGGGTAAAATGGGCGAAATTTAAACCAATAAGGAGATATTAACCGGACTAAAAAACCATGTTTGCCACATTCTCGATCACTCGACTTGTCGCCTATTATCTGCTCTCAGCCTTGCTAGTAATCATTCCCGCAGCCATTATTGTGATTTTAACGGACGACATACACAGTATATTTTTTGGCTTATCCGAGCTGCAAGGGGAAGAAATGCTCAATGTGCTTTGCGATATACTTTTGCTTGCTTTAATTGTGCGCTTTATTAAACCCAAGCATAGACGCTTAATGTTTATGAGTACCATCCCGAAGCCAAAATTTGTCCACTTAATCGTTTTAACCTTTGCTATGTTATGTGTATCGATTGCTTGGCTAGACATTATGCAACTATACACAGAAGCAGATTTGAACCTTGTTGATTCAAGAGAGCTGGATCCCACCATTTCGGCTCAAGACAGCGGTTTCTCTTTTTATATGGGTTTACTGTTTATTGCAATGGTCATCGTTGCACCTATTTTAGAGGAGCTGATGTTTAGAGGGATCCTGCTTGATAGATTGAGTTTAAAACTCTCTCCTCTGTGGGCTATTGCAATTACCTCATTGATATTTGGCTTGTTGCATCATGATTACGTTGGCAACATCATTTTTGGCATCGTTTTGTGCTTGATCAGGTTAAGGTATAGAACGCTTTTTGCGCCCATATTTATCCATATGCTTAACAACTTAATCGCCTTTTTACTTATCTTTTCCTCTTACTTTTTCGATCTTAGCCAATACCCGTTTACCTCTATCTTTGTTGGCCCAGCAAGCTATGAACAGATTGCCATATTACTGCTGTGGTCATCGATAGTGATTGGCCCATATTGTTATCATGAGATCTTAAAAACACCGAATAGCCGATTCAAAAAAAGTCGGCAGTGAAGAACTTCTGTAGGTCATCGCAACGACAACACAATGTTATTGCCAGCGTTCAAATACGATGTGGTGTTGATATTTAAAAACTTAAAGGCTCAACCATAAGAAATGCCCTCATGGTAGAGCCATCCAATAAACCTTATAGCTTGGTGACTGGCGTGTGTGCACCGAGCCCTGTGCCATAAACAATCGCGTTAAGTAACAAACGATTAGTAGCAAGCGTTGAACCTCTAAATACAGGTTGGCCCGAGAACAGAATAATTTGACCATCGCCTTTGCTTTCACGTGTCAAGTACGCTGAGTTCGCAATGCGTTTGCTCGCCTCAGGCCATAACAAGCCACTCATTCGTAAAGTCAGGTTTTGCTTTTCAGGTAAAGTTGCCCAACCGATCTTACGAGCAGCTTGGCCATCTTTGGTGCTTTTGACCTGTTTCTTCCACGCACTGTCATCCACCTCTTGGTAAGTACCAAACCTCACCGGAGACTGGACATTCCCCTTTGTCATCAAGACCGGATCGCTCGATGTCAAAACAGGTAATACCGCTGGTGCGCCAAAGGTCAGCCAATGTTTTTGATCTGTACGCGCTGCGACAATCGCGCCTGCAGTTCTAAACTGTGCAAGCCACTGGTCTTGCTTTTTCAGCTGCTTTTCTGAGGGTAGTTTTGCGTTAGCATCCCACGGGTAATGTACTGTATCAGCAGCGGTATGTTGCCAGACATTGCTTATTTCAGGGTAGCTGTTCTGCTGCGCTAACCACTCTTTTTGTAAAGCAATATCATATTGCTCAATCTCTTTAAAAGCGTCTTGTATCTGTCTAACTTGGCTTATTTTCGCTTCAGGATTAGTCAATTGTGGCACTGAGCCATCAATGGCAATCAACGTGCCTCCTGCTTCAACCCAAGTGGAGATCTCTGCTAGCGTCTGTTTACTTAGGGTGCTTCTCCATGTCGACGGTAGGATCAAGGTGTTGTATCGCCTTAGGTCTGTTTGGTTAAATCTGCTGCTATCAATGTGTGAATGACGAATACCTAAGTGGCTGTCTATACTGTGCCAAATCGCGCCAAAATCTAATGAACTGATGCCATTACCGCTCAATATTGCCACTCTAGGCTGCTCAAGTACTTTAAAATGTGAGCCACCAAAGTCAGGTAAATCGCCATCACCTCGTCCACCAGCAATCGCTTCGGCTGTTACCTGCATTTCTCGTGCTGTTTTCTCCACCACCGCATCTAAGTCACCAGCAAAAAACTCATTGTCATATTTAGAGACAATGATTGAACCACGACTTATGTTTACGCCATCCAATATCGTCTCTTTATCGATAATGCGCGTCGTCACACCACGTTCCATTAATCTTGCTGCAAAGCCGACCGATGCATCATTTTGACCATCTACCACATAAGCTAACGAATTGGCTTTTTTAACAATGGGTGGGCGATTTTGAGGTGCATCATACGGACGGATATCATCAGTGATATCCTCTTCGACCGTCAAAGCCTCTAAACCGTACATCATAGTAATATTCCAAGCGGTCGCGTCATACATTAAACTCGAACCATCTCGAAGCAATCGTTGACGCTCTTCAATTAGCACTTCGTCTGTGATCTGTGCGTCAAACTCTAACATGGCTGACACCAAACGCCCCTGAGCCTGTCTATTTCTAATTAAGAGTGTCCCTGCTGGCAGCTCTGCTTTGACCATTTCACCAAGTTGGTTTTTAGCTTTACTGACTTTTATTGGCCGAGTGCTTTGATGTAGCTCAAAGCCTTGTAATTGCATCAAGTCAACAAATTTGGCCATTCTTTGATGGTTTTTAGTGGGGAGTATCGCAAAGGTTTGCTCAGCAAAAGGGCTTCCTTTTGAGATAAGCTGACGTTTATCTTTGACAAAGTCACGGTAAATATCTTTAGAGTGTTTTGCTAGCGTTTTAATGTTAGCGATACTGCTCACATATTGTTTATCTACCCCTTCTGCATAACTGGCAATACGTCCATTATATTGTCTTACACCATCTTCTTTGATCCGCGCTTGTTCATATAAAATATGAATGGTCCCTCTAAACGCAGCGTAACTTGAGTACCCTGGATACAAGTTCTCTAGCCATTCTCCCATATAATAGGGCCAGTTCTCTTTGTCCAAAGCATCTGCCTGATCTTTTTCAAACACACGCCCCCACTTTCTAGCGTAAGAGGATAGGTTCTTGTTCACAGGCTCTCTCGCTAGACCAAATAAGTAAGAGTCCATCGACCCCATTTCATGCGCGTCTATCATCAACTGGGGATTCCATTCATTGATAGATTTGACAATTCCCCGCGTTTCTGGGTGTACGCCCAAGGTAAAGTCACGGTTTAAATCAAAAAAGTAGTGATTACTTCTACCTGTGGCCCATGCATCTGTATGCAAGGTGGATTGGGTATCCACATTCGGCGCAACCCCTCGGCGCTGTTGAAGCTGCTTAGTGAAGCGAGCACGCCCATCAGGGTTCATTAACGGATCAACAATAATAACGCTGTCTTTAAGCAGTTTTTCAATGTCCTGCTCTTGAGATGCGATTAACTGATAAATGGTCGCAAGTGCGGCGTCACTGCCTGATGCCTCATTGCCATGAATGGTATAGGCTAACCAAGACACAGCTGGAAGGCGGTTAATAATTTGCGCTTCTTCAGATTTGGACAAATTGGTAGGATTGGCGAGTCGGCCTAAATCAGACTTTATTTGTTCAACATTTGCTAAGTTTTCTGGCGACGAGAGCACCACATAATGCAGTGGCCTACCTTCGTGAGAACGCGCATACTCTACGACTTGCATTCTATTGCTCTCTTGCTGCCACTGTGAGAGCGCCTCTGTAATTTGCGCAGGTGTCGCAGCCCTTTGTCCAACAGCAAAGCCAAGCATATCCTTGGGTGTCGTAATCGCCGGGTTAAGTTTCCCTTCTACCAAAGGTTTGTTGTAATTCAATCCTTGTAATTCTGTCGGTGAAAGCTTTACTCCGGCGTTTGCGTGGGCGCTTATCGCCAAAACGCTGGCAATAGCAATGGACAATGCCTTTTTTGAATTGCGCAAATGCATTATTGATTTCCTTGTTATTTTAATTTAACGACTACTGATTATTTTTATAAAGTTCAGCACAAAAAAACTATCACTGAGCATTTTTTCGGTCAAACCTTGGTCGATAAAGTGAAGAAATATAAGACAAAATTCAAATTCAGGTGGTAAGTATTGAGTGAACTGGTATAGAGCTACCAGCTCGATTTACATGATTTCAATGTATGAACTCAGTCAATGCTGAACTCTTTCAATACATCCAAGTCGACATACTCCAAGACTTTTTCATGCGTTGCACTTAACTTAACAGGTGGCGCAAAGCCTGCTATATACGCTTCTTTCCATCTCAGCGCACACAAACACCAACCATCACCCGGCTGTAACCCTGGAAACTGATACTGAGGCATAGGTGTGCTTAAGTCATTGCCTCTCGCTTTGGTAAATGCCAAAAATTCTGCAGTGACGACTGCGCACACTACATGTGTACCATGGTCCATATCATTCGTATTGCAATGGCCATCACGCATAAATCCGGTTAACGGATCGATACAGCATACCTCTAGGTCTCCACCCAATACATTTTTCGCTTTCTCTAACGCCATTATCGCGACTCCATTTATTTTGATGGTCAATCATAAAAAGTAAATGGTGGTACGAGGTACAACTAAATAGGGATTACTTTTTAGAAGATTAAAATCAGGCTTATACAATATCAATTGTACATCAAACCTATCATTCGTTGTTAAAACAAAGGAGCTACAAAATAACAGCATTCTTTCCTATGTTGTTTAAAGCAAAACTCTACCCTAACTTAAAACCACCAACTGCCTCGCGCAGTTTTATAGCACTGGCCATCGTTTGATCCGCAATCTCTTCATTTTCGACAGCGGTATCAAAGTTATGGCGTGTGCCTTCGGACATTTGCGTCAGGTTGCCGCTGATGTCTTCTGTCACCTTACTTTGCTGCTCTGTCGCCGTAGCAGTTTGCGCTGCGACATCCGAAACACGTGATGATGCTTGCGCAATTTTATCTAACGACTCCAGTGTCTGCGCAGAGCATTCCACCGTTGAACTCGTTGACTCACTGCCCTTTTCAATAGATGAGACTGCCTGCTCAACACCTTGTTGTAAATTAGAGATCATTTCTTGAATATTTTCGGTTGATTGCTGTGTTTTACTGGCAAGCGTGCGTACTTCATCAGCAACCACTGCAAAGCCTCGGCCCTGCTCCCCCGCCCTCGCAGCCTCAATGGCCGCATTTAACGCCAGTAGATTCGTTTGCTCAGCAATGCCTCGAATAACATCTAAAACAGACGCAATATTCGTTGAATCTTCGGCAACCTTAGTGATTGTATCTGACGCATGTGCAACCACCTCCGATAACTGCGTTATTTGGCTAACCGTTTGATTGGTAACATTCGTGCCTTCGTCTGTTAGCTCATTGACATGAGATAAATCTTGCGCAGTTAAACTGGCATTTTTAGCTACTTCTTTAATTGCATAAGACATTTCATTGACGGCAGTAACAATCACTTCAATTGCTTGTAGTTGATTAGAGCACGTATCGTGGATATCTTTAGAGCCCCGTTCAAGAGACTCCACCCCTTTAACAACCGACATAGACTCATCAACAATGGTGCGAATAAGTTCTGATAGACCAGCCACGAATCTATCAAACTCATTGGCCACATCGCCTAATTCATCATCGCGGTCTGAATTAATACGTTTCGTTAAATCCCCATCACCATGGCTCATCTCTTTTAACTGCTTTGCCAAATCATTGAGCGCATTAGCCATTTTTTTAGGTGCTACTACCCCAATGGCAATAATAATCGCAACCACTATGGCGCTGATCACCCAAATCACGGTCAAAGTGCTATTTACTTCACTGATGGACTCGCTGCTCACCTCACCACTGATTCTATCAGCGGCCTCCCCTGCCAAATTAAAATACTCTCGAAGGTCGTTAAAGCTTTGTGTTGCCACCCCCTCACTTTGGATTATGGCGGCACTTTTATCGCCTTGGCGCATCAAATCAAACACTTTTTGAGAGTCACTGAGCCAAGTCCTGTACTGGTTATCAAACCCTTGCAGCGGAGAAAGTGCACTGGGGTAATCTTGCATTAACTCACGGTATTTATTCATACGATCAAGCGCCTGCTGCGCGTTTTCTTGATAATCAGCGTATAAGCTGTTGTAGCTGCTATCTAGGTTGGTGCTATATAAAGTGTGCTGTTCCGCTGATAGCGCTTGGTATAAGTCTCTATCCGCATTGATAACAGCCGAGATTGCGGGGTTAAACTTGTTGCCAACTTCACTGAGACTGTTTTCAGTTTTAGATATGAGGTATAGATTGATAGACACAACCGCGATGAAAAACACAGAGATGGCAAAAAACAAAAACGAGTATTTGACTTGTAGGCTTTTAAAGTTCATCTAAATTCACTATTAACTTGTTACTTATTACAAATATAGTTAGAAATAGCGAGTTTTCAGGGGAAATTGGTGTTGAGCTAAACTTTCTTAAACACCGACATCTTCAGAATACCTTGGACGATCGTATGCTCTTAGCTGCTGAAACTGTTCAAATTAAGCACCGTTTTGGTTATGATTGGGGGAAATAAAAACTCCGCTTTTGCGAGCTTAGCCTTTATCAGTCACTACTTTTCAAATGGATACTCATAATAAAGAGAGTAATAAAATAAGGAGGCAGTTAAGACTGCCTAGGAATAGCCATGAGTAATTAATGTAAACATCACATGTGATGTGAAAGTAAAAACTTAGACGGGAAATGTCACGATAACTCCTCTTTTTTAGAATAGTGACCTCGTAAAGCATCGACAACCAATGAAAATATAACCATAACTGATAAAATTGAGAGGGCCCATTTAATAGATTCAAAGGAGTTATAGATAAATAATGGATTATATTCGGTCAGTTTTCTTATTGCCCTCTCGACAAGAGAAGCTACGTTAACCATAACTGATAACAGTAAAATAACTACGTACATCAACTCATTAGAAGTCAACCTGAAATCTGTTATGCACTTTTTTGAGAATTCACTCACTCCCAATAACTTCATGTTTGACAGGAAATAAGCTATTTTGAATCTGAACAAAATTAAAGCTACTAAAAATAAGTCTAAGGTACTTATAATTACATAAAACCATGTACCAGTAGTAAGTGCCCATGGATATATCACAACATCAATGGTTCTTATAATTAAAATACAGGAAGCAATCCACCTGACTGTAGGGCTGCTTTACTTAACAGTACAGATATAAGCAACAAAGTCCAAATGGACATGTTAATTATGTGATTAAAATCAGTGGGTAATTTAGAAATTATATCCATATATATCCATTAACACTACTTATCTATTTTTACTAATTTAAGCGGAGGCAAGATTTTTCGTGCAGAAGCAGGATCTACCTGACCTCCACCACCCGCAACACCACCTGCGCCCGATATCGATTTTAAATAAGAGCACTCTAATAAAAAGTAGGATTTGCTCAATTTATTTTTCCCCATATTCTTCCCATTATTGATGTGTTTTAATTTATAGTGTAACAAATAAAAAATAGTTATTCAGTCTATTACTCTAAGGTATTCTAGCTTTGTCTACATCTTTTACTTTTAATTTGCACTGTTTCTTTTCTCCTAGCTTACCTTGAGGCAATAGTGATTTTGGATTCAACCCACATACAATGTACATTTTAATTAGTAAACTTGTGTCTGGAGATGTCTCTCCACTTTCCCAGTTGTATATTGTTTGCTTTGAAACACCCAATTTTTTGGCAAATCTACTTACATTATAATTTCCAGCTAATCTAATCTGCTGCACTAACTTTTTTTAATCAAGAGTCAAAGTATTTTCCTGAGTTATCTTTACCCTTTGTTAATTTACATATTAACCTTTGGTTACATTTATTTCACCAAGATTATATAAAAACAGACACGATAGTCAAACCTATTTGACTCTGAAGAGAGTAATATCAAATACAACTGTTTTGAATAAAAGCTTTTTAAGAAAGAAGGATGATGATGTGAGAAACGCTACAATAATAAGAAAAAATCAAGTCTGTTACTTTATGTTAGAAGTACAAAAAAATCTACGAGAAACTAGAAAAAGAAAAAAACTTACTCAAGCCCAATTGGGTGCAAAACTTAACGTTGATCAAGCGACAATAAGTAACTTTGAAACTGGAAAAACCATCATGACAATAGCACAGGCGTATGAAATATATTTACTTTTTGGAGAAGAGTTTTATTCTCCAGGGATTAGTTATTTTGAGAGCAAATCAAGGCTATAGACTAATTGTTACTAACAAAACTTACCGTTGACTAATTTTTCCTTGTACGATAGTAAGCATTGCTTACAATTCTAAATGAGCTCAGGTATAGGTAGCTGCTTCATCCAAATCAGTACTCTGTCCTTAAGTGACTACAAAAAACTACCTATTTACCGCACTTAGCTCAAGCGCTACATATATCCACGTCTAGACCTAAGTTGAATAAAAAAACACAACCCATCAAATGCCGTTGTCTGCATAGTAAACTATTTTAGCCGCCTTTACCTCTCAGAGAAGTTTGAACGTGAATCCGAAAGCGCGAAGCACATCAAGATATTTGCACAAATACGATAATAAGCACATCAAGGTATACTCTGAATATAGAAACTGCATTTTGAAGTCTTTTGGTTTATAGCTGCGATGAATTCCCACAAAGGGTTAACCACACGCTACTTACAAAATCTGTAGATAGGTGCACACTCTCGTCTCATCCGCATTAACTCTTTCAATACTTATTCGCGACTTTGCGTATAACTTTGTGATCTATGCCTATTGCGCTACATCTAGCTTTATTGGAATACTCCTTCTTTGACCATGGTATGAAAATCGCAAAAATACACCTCAGTTTTTAATACAAAGAAGGCAAATATTCGAAGGGAAGCACATACTCCCCTTACCCAACTCAATTAGCTCGATAAAACTTCTTTGTCATGCCCTGACTTTTTGGTGCCACCAAGCGATAGCCTAGTTTTTCGTAAAATACCGGCTCATCAGCGATCATGGATACATACGAGCCTTCAAGCGCTGCCGATGTTAAGTATCTATCTATATATTCCATCACTTGTCGACCTAACCCTTGCCCTTGATATCTAGGGTCAACCGCGACATCTACAATTTCAAAATTACATGCACCATCGCCGACAACTCGTCCCATACCAATTAACTCACCATCATGACGAATAGATACACCGTATAACGTATTTGGTAAGCCAATTTGTGCAGCTTTTAAGGATTTCGCTGACAAGCCAGCAGTCACGCGCATATCGCAATATTCTTGGGGTGTAGGCACATGTTCTTCAATTGTATAATTCATAATCACTCCTCGGTAATACTCGAACGATTATACATGCAACTGTATAAATAAACAGTATTATAATTTATTAGCCCATACCCAGCACTGACGGTTAAAATATAGGTTTAGTCACGTTGCCAGTTCTGTAATGTGCCACATTTCTCCTGAAGGCCCCCAAAGGTAGATGATTTTACCCCAGTGCGCTTCTTTGATGGGCTCATACCTTATATCTGTATTTTGTACCTTTTGGATAGAATTAAGTGCCGCTTGAATATCTGGCACAATGAGCTGAAACATAAGGTTAGCCTCTGTGCCTATATCGACAGTTTGATATAAAAAGAAGGTACATGTTCCATTACTTATTATGGTCATTTCGTCATTGGTATCATCACTTTCAAACCCTAGCGCCTCATAAAATGCTTTCGACACATTCAACTCTTTGACTGGAATAAATGGACGGATATCACGTGAATTCATCATCGCTCCTCAAGCATTTAGTACCTAACGCTATATTCATTCAATTGGTAACTGCCACAAAGTTAAACGATAGATTTGCTCAATACATAATTTAAATGTTGTTCTTCATTTAATACAAAATAAGTCTCTCCGATCTCTTCAAAACCATGGCGGTTATAAAAAGCCCGAGCTCTGGTATTCTTATGATTTACCGTCAGCCACACCCGTTCATAACCCAAATTTTTGCACTCTTTGATGGCAACCTTGAGTAATTGAGAACCCAAACCCTGTCCAGTAAATGGCTCCTGAATATAGAGCCTATCAAGCTCCGGGGCTGTCGTTTTTGTAATAGGGCAAATGCTGGAAAAGTCCAGCGAGATCAAGCCTATTAAATTACCATCGCGCTCTGAGACAATATATTTGTAATCATCAGCGCTCAGTTTTTTTGCGATATTTTGAGAAGTAAACTCGCGAAGAACATAGTCCGAAATGGCAGTATTAATCCCTTCAGTGGCGTAATTATGCAACCAAACTTGTGCAGACAATACTGCAATATTCGCGCTGTCATCAAAAGTTGCGATTCTATACATATTCCTTGATCCCCTATCAATGACACACCTAACGTTTAAATGGTTTCCGGAATAAGTACGGAATGACACAGAGCATACCTGCTCTAGATTATTAGAGGTGTCATGATGTTGATATTCTATTTATCACGCATTTATTTTATCTATACCAATGACTTACTGGCCCGTCATCACTGAAAAATGACTCTGCGATGAGTCTAATTAGGTACTTCGTGCACCTCGCCGACCCAGTGACCATCGCATTTTTGGGCGATAACCAACGCGTCTTGCGACTCCCCAGCTTGTGCAAGTAAATCTCCTTTGAACCATATCGCACTTTTACCTGCCGCGGCTAAACCACCGCTTGGTTTGTTAAAATTCGCTATTGCAACCAACATTTGATATTCATCAGCATAACTAGCCCACATTTTCGCGTCATTTTCATAACCATTAGGGGTTACCAAAACGCCAGCAACATATATGGATGCTCCAAGCTCTGAACAAGTCTTTGCATGTGCTGGATTAATTGTGTCTGCACATATTGCATTGGCTATCGATTCTTGCTCGAGTTGAACTAAGCGATATTGATCACCGCTGCTAAAATATACATCTTCACCTTCATGAAGGTATATCTTTTCGTAAGTTTCTATTTCACCCGTATTATGAATTATCAACAGGCCAATTTTCTCTAACCCAGTCGATTGAATAGGTGCGCCTATACCAACCGTTATGTTGCATTTTATAACAGCGTCAACAAGCGGCGCTAAACGTACATCATCTGGTTTGAAAGCGAGCTCTTTCGCCAATTCCATTTCATAACCAGTTAAAGACAGCTCGGGAAAAATAAGATAATTAACGTCATGTAAACTGGCTTGATGAATATACCTGAGATGATTATCAATATTCGCGTTCACATCTCCTTTAACCGAGCTACTTTGCGCCACCGCTATTTTCATAATTACTACTCATTTTAAACTTATTTAATGTTCATAATCAGTAATACTGCATGCTGCTTTATAACTTATCAACAACAGATTACCTGTGAAGCACTTTAATCATCAGTGTTATTATTTTTTAGACCAATTATTACCAGAAGGTCTAACGGTGCTCTCATGAGTTAAATAATTCTTTGCGATATTTAATCCTCTTTTTTGTAATCAAGCGAGAACACAAAGATTAAACCCATTTTATACATCACCTAAAAATTGCTTGCTAAGTGAATTTGATCTCCTAACAAGCAATTCAATGTTAATTAAGGCTGTTTAAATAATCTTGGTGCCAATAAGATGGGATGCGATTAAGCATGTCATCACGAGAGAAAGACACCTCTTCAAATTCATTTTGCAGTTGTGTTGCCAGATCACCCACCAACAAACCATTTGCAAACATATTAAATGTCTCGCCTTCTATGGCATTTGATGCATCGTCTAGACGTGCTAATTTTAGGTTGTAAACAGGCTTATCATAAGCAATTTTGTTGACTTTTATGACTATGTCTAATCCAGATTCAGTCATTATCGACTGCCCTAAGTTAACTTTACTCGCCCATATAGACTGCCCAGCTCCAGTTACAACTGGATGTGATTCAGTCAGTAATAGTGTGGCACCTTTTTGTGTTGTGACTTCAATCATAGGCAATATCTCTGTTCCCACCGAAATATCTGAAATGGTTAATGGTATTTTATGCCCAGGAGAAAACTGGCTACTACCAAGCACGGTCTCTCCCACCTTTAACTTTTCAATGGGTTTTTTATCCCCATTAAGCAGAGTGATTTCAGACTCGCCTGCTAAACAAGAATAAACAACTTGTAGTGGTAGTTGAGAAATATCACTATTTGACGACCCAGGAATATCAAAAGTCCCCGTAATCACTGATAAATCTCTGACGAGTTTACGCGGTCCTCTCATATACTCTGTTGCAACCGACAAATGGATAAACCAATTTGCATCTTGTTGACGAGAATAAAGGTATGAATCCCCAAAGACCCCTTTGTCAGCAGGAATATCCCACGAAATCTCAGTGTTATAGCGCCCATCCCAGCCTTGAACATATTTTAAAGAAAGATGATCTGCAAACTCCTTATTTAAATCTGAAAACTCAGTATTACCAAATAAATGTGCTCCGCCCCCTTCTACTGTTTGTATGTAAGCATTCGTTGCAGATGACATCACTGAGGGTTGATGTTTAACTGGGTTATAGTTCAACCATAAGTAATTTTCAGACACTTCAACAACGTCAAACGACGTCCAATCACGACGATATATTTTTTTAACCTTTCCCAAGACGGTATAACTGCCTTTCATTGGTATTCGCAACCTTAAATCTGCCACCGGTGTATCGTAAGGATGAGCACTCACATAATCACAGTCTAAGTGATGACGATTTAAACAGACGTTAATTTTGCCATCAGGAATGCCGGCGCCTGAGCTCGACGTGCTATCAACTGGGTGTTGGATTGAGACTAGGTTAAATGACGCCTTATTTGAACCGCCTATCAATGCAGTAATACTTTCAAAAACATGCTCAGATTGTATTTGCTTATAGAAAGTTTTCCGCTCACCCTGTTTGTCCAAAAACGTTGTTAGTACCGAAGAAGTCACAATCAGATCTGATTGTTTAATTTTTTCTTTAATGCCTTTCAAAGGCGCTTTGGCTGAAATAAGCTTTCGTTTTTGCTCTGCACCATCACCGAAATACTCTTCCACTTGATAATCAATGATTGTTTCTCCATGTGTATTGGCGACGTGAACGTCCAACAATATATACTCTGCTAACTCATTTTGAGAGTACATCGTTGTTGTCGTTAAAAATTGCTCTCCTGTTTTTTCATTCTCCTCAATAGTAAACCCGAGGTTTTTGAAGTGAAAGCAATCACGCACAACAGAAGCTTGGCACGAACTACTCGATAACATGCCTATTGGCAGCGCCTTTGAGCCGAGCTCAGACACTCTGTTTGTGGTGAGTAATTTGTATAAAAACGGGCGCGTTTTGTGGTTCAGTCCTGCTCGCATATAACGAGATTTAAGAGCATCAACGGCTTTACTCTCCAACTGCGTGATTGCGGGCGAAGAAGGTGCATGTTGGCTGTTTGGGGCGTTTGCATACATAGGTGATGCAATCAAACTCAAAGCGAAACATACTGTCCTTAGGGCAAATTTCATTGTTATTCCTTTATTGTTCATTTAATTTTTAAAGTAAAAGTATTCACTCACCGAGCCTCACATCAAAGATTGGATAAATTCAATTTTTGAAATAATTATAAATAAATTTATACAAAATAATGAAATTATCTATTTATTAGCAAGGAGAGTTAACAACATATTAAATAAAACACGAATGCAGCACAAAAGAAAAAAACTAAACTTGGCATTGCCAAATATGAAAATACAGTCGTTAACTGTCATTGCTTAACTCACTACCATTCCTACAACCCATTCTAATTACAAAAGCAGAAATACACCGTATGATTAAATTTAAAATAAACCTTAGATAAAGCTTATTAGGGTTTAAAAACACCAAGTATAAATTTGTAAAAAGGAGGTTTTAGAGATGATAAAAACAATAAAATACACAACTTTATCGTATATATTTTTAATTTGCACATTGCCATTTCACGCACCAGCCACAGAGGTTTTAAGTAACAGTGAACTAAAACGGGCAGTTAAAACTAAAACACCCGATGCGATTGCGCTATTTAGAGAACTACTCAGTCTACCCAATGACACACATAACCCAGAAGACATCAAACAGTTATCCAATTGGCTAATCAAAGCATTTAGCCAGAGAGGCTTTAAAGCGCAAACGCTTGATATGTCGGGCAGCCCACTCGTTTATGCAGAGCGCATTAATCCCAAAGCTACAAAGACTATGCTGGTCTATCTTCAAGCAGATGGTCAACCTGTTGCCCCCTCAGCTTGGCAACAACCTAACCCCTATCGAGCCGTATTAAAAACGCAAACAGATAATGGTTCTTGGGAGATTATTCCATGGTCGCAACTAAATAATCGAATAGATCCGAATTTACGCATATTTGCGCGCTCCGCCTCAGATTCAAAAGGCCCCATTGCACAGTTTCTTGTTGCATTGGATATATTGAATGAGCAAAAAATACTCCTAAACTATAACTTAAAGATCATCATGGACACCGAAGAAGAGATCGGCTCACCACACCTCCCAGATGCCATTGTTGCGCATAAGCAAAAACTACAAGCTGATTTATTGCTTATTTTTGACGGCCCACCTCACAATTCAAATCAACCGACAGTTGCACTAGGTGCAAGAGGGATAGCAACAATACAACTTACTACTTTCGGAGCTTATCAGCCCCAACATAGCGGCCATTATGGCAATTATGCACCTAACCCAGCTCTGCACCTTGCTCAAATTCTGGGGTCAATGAAATCACAAAATGGTAGAGTAATCATTCCTGGCTTCTATGATGGTGTAAACCTTGATGACGAATTAAAAACACGACTGGCGAAAGTGCCTGATGATGAGACAAAGCTCAAAGCACAGCTCGGCTTTTCAAGCCACGATAAAGTAGGAAATACGCTTCAAGAGTCTATCCAATACCCTTCACTGAACATTCGCGGTATGAACAGTGGATGGGTCGAACAACAAGCTAGAACAATTATACCCAGTAAGGCCATCGCAGAACTAGATATACGACTGGTGCAAGAATCAAACCCAGACAGACTAATACAACTGGTAAAAAAACACATTGAAGGACTTGGATATTTTGTAATTGACCGTCTCCCTACTCATGAAGAGCGTATGAAATATCCGTATATTGTCACCATGAAGTCACGCTCAATTTATGGCTCATTTCGAAGCGAACCTCATTCACTGGCTGGAAGAGTTGCCATCGAAGGCATGACAAGTTTCTATGGTCAAAAGCCGATTATATTGCGCTCAGGAGGCGGTTCAATCCCCATTGCACCAATAGTGAATACATTAAACATTCCAGCGGCCATAGTACCTAGTGTAAATATGGACAATAACCAACACAGTCCTAACGAAAATATTCGGGTAGGAAATTTTCTAGAAGGGATAGCGTCCATTGCTTCTGTACTAAATCAACAACTATAAACTCAGAAGCCAGCACAATGGCTGCTCTCATATTGCTAACTTGTCGGTTCAACATAACGTTGAACCCGCCTAATACCGATAAACATTGTCACAGCAACTACTGCGTATAAGATACCTTTACTCGTCCAAGTGGCGGTTGGTATTGGGTCAAACAACCTCAAAAAATCATTGATAAATAGCGTACCTATAGTTACAGACAAAGCGGTCATGTTAAAACACCAGCTTCGACCACGCTTAACAGTGAGAATAGAAAGCGCTAGAACAAAAATCGACGAGTAAAAAGCCAACACAGACATAGCACCAGGAACAAAACTTGGCACAAGTAAAAGCAGTGAAATGATGACCAATAAACAAGCGTACACATGAGAAAAACAATCCTTTACTTTCATTTCAGTTCCTTCAAATCACTGGTTCCATCGTGTGAGCGTAACTTTGCCTTCCCCAGAGTAAGCGAAAGTCAGATTTACTGTACCACCTGAATTATTTAGATCAAATAATTTACTAAACCCCATGTCTGCACCACATTGAAACTCATACCCTAAAAACTGATACGCACCATCTGTCACGGTAAATGTATTCTCTAATAAATCAACCTTATCGTATTGGTGCTCGGTGTCGACTGGATCATCTTTTTCTAATTGCACAATGCTGTGCATAATAGAGTTCTTCTCATTATTACCCTCTTAAAATACTATAATTTTTTGAAAAAATGGTATGAAAAAACTCGAAAACTGCTTCTAGTTGTAAATATCGCAATTTATTTATTGTCTAATGCTATTTTGCCTGCAAGTCCAATTAACATGACTCCAGATACCCCTTCTAATATACGCGTATAGTGAGTTGTTTTTGCTTGGCTAAATGCCCAGCTGCCCGCAATGGCATAAGCTAAGTTACACAACGTTGCCATGGTGCTAAAAGTAAGGCCATAAATAAGTAAAACCCAAGTAGGATTTTCACTGTGTGGATCGATGAATTGAGGCAAAAAAGAAAGAAAAAACAATGCCACCTTCGGATTTAAGACACTAACGACAATACCTTGAATGAAAATATTGCCCTGTCGTTCTTGTGTTAACTGTAAACTGACATTTGATTTTTTTTGGTAGAACGATAACAAGCATTTAATGCCCAAGTAACACAAGTAGGCAGCACCTAAGAATTTAATGATGCTAAATAATACTGCCGAGCTTAAAATAATAGCCGACAAGCCTAGACATGCTGCAATAGTATGAAATACATAGCCTACACCTAATCCTGCGGCGGCTTTCAAACCCGCCTTTGCCTTTCCTTTCATCGTATTTGTGACGATATAAATTACATCGGGGCCAGGGACCAAGTTAATCGCTAAACAAGCAATCAAAAATATAAAGAAAGCACTTAAATCCATTTATTTTTCCTATGTGTATTATACAAAGCGAATTAGAAATTATATTAAAATATACAATTCTAAAACATGATACTTTTTTTAGCCGTCACGCTCTTTAGCAATTTAAGCACGAAAAGTTCAATTTGATCATGAGCTTATAGGTTGATTTATGATCTTTTGCATGTTCATATAGGGTTACTTTATGAAATTAAGTACCGATTATGATCTTTCGTACACTCTCTTTATTTGTGCTGGCATGCGCGTCCTCTCTTACATTAGCAGATCAAGTAATTACAAACAAAAGCCCACTACAACACAAACAAACAATTAAAAATGCAAATAACCCTCACTTTGAAATAGCCAACCCTAGATATGTGTTTAACACCGCAGCACAAGTGCTTTTGGTTGTGAGTGGTGATAGCAATGCACTGTCCATTTTTAAGCAAAATGAGCAGCAAAAATTTCAATATTCTCAAAGTTTTTCAAAGCAGCACAATCACCAACTGGCACTTGAAGGGGCTTCTGATATTTCTTATGTCATTGACAGCGATATTGCTATTGTTTCATCTTTTTATAGTGGTTCATTATCGACATTTAAACGCAGCGATAACGGGCAATTTAAACATGTAGAAACGCTTACTGATCACATAGATATGAAACAGGCATTTCGTGACTATAAAAAGGTCCGCGATAAAGACACTTTTAAGCTCATTGGTGCATGGGATACACTCATTTCACAAGACAATAAAACGCTCTATGTCGCCAGTTATCAAAGCAATGCCGTTAGTACATTTGAGGTCAACAGTTCGGGGAAGCTCAATTTCTTAGGCCAGTTGCTGCCCAATCATAATTGGGGAAAACCCACCTCTATCGCTCAATCTAAAGACGCAAATTGGCTTTATATCAGCGGCTTCGAGCAGAGTAAAATATCTATTTTACACAGAGAAAAAAGCGCAAAGTACAGGTTAAGTCAATCTATTGCTCATCGTGAAAAACAAATCCAAACCATGCAAAACCCACAACAAATTGTCATTACTCCTGACAATCAATTTTTATTTGTTGCAGCATCCAAAAGTAATAGTCTTAATGTGTTTAAAAGAAATGCTTCAGAGTATTTTGAACTTATTCAAGTAATTGACCACAAGCAAACTGATGGTTTATCCGGTGCATGCTGTATTGCTTATGCTGATAAACATAACTTAGTCTTCGCAGCTGGTGAAGCTGATAAAGGTTTTTTAGTGTTTAGGCAATCACCTAGTAGTGGTGAACTGACTTTAATTGAACACATCAAACACAGTGGTCTAAGTAATATAAACGGTGTATCTTCGATTAGTTTATCTCAAGATGGTCAGCGTGTATTTGTGACCACAGGTAAAAATAATGAAATCTTTATTTTTGAGATTATCTGACCGCATTTCAATTCAAGCCTAGAGTACAAGAGCATGCTTGTGATCACACATGCTCTTTAAATTAATTGAGATTAAACCAAACTTTAATCACTCTGCCACCTCTTCATTTTTTATCCAACTGAGCCTTCCTAAGTTATATGGTATGTCAGGTAGTTCAGCGGCATCATAAATTTCATCAATTTGCTTATTTTCAAAGTCCCGCTGTATAGATGAAAGACGCATTGTAATCCACATTTCTACAGAATCAGATTTTTCGAATAAAGCCGGGTTATCTTCGATGGTTTGATTAATCGCTTGCCATACTTGAGATTGGACCTGAGGTGGATGATCATGCACATGTTCAATAACATCTTCCATCCAAGTAACGCCTTGCTTTTCATAAGCATCAAACAGGTGAGTATACATCTCTGTACGTTCAGACTCAGTTTCCATCTTATCAGTAAATAGTACCTTGCCGCCCTCTGAACTCTCATATGCACTGGTGTATTCATCCACATCTACAAGTCTGCTCACGTACGCAAATATATTGTTTTCACTGTCTTTATCGACTTCATCAAGTAAATTGAGAAAAGACGCTCGATCATTATTCTTTATATGAGTCGCCATATCTAAAATCCCACGGCTTTGTTCGAAACTGCTTTCTTTCAAATGCTGATTAATTGATTCAATGTCTCCTTGCGAGTACCGGTTTTTCGCTAATAAATCGACGTACTGGTGAGTAATCTTGCCAAAATGTAACTTTTGACTTGCGAGGGTTTTATAATTTGCCGCCTCAGAAAAAGAGCGAAAAGTCACATCTTCTTGATTCTTATGGTAAGACGACGATAAATAAAAGCCAAAGTCACTATCTTCATTTTCTTGTTCAGAGAGTGCCGTCAATGTACTTACGGTATCTTCTATGTCACCTTCAGACATGGAGTTGAGTACAGACACCAACTCCTGTGCTTTTTCCATATTTGCCCCAACCCCAAGAACACTACCAACATTAAATGAATTTGCTAAAACATCGACGAATTGACTCAATGTTTCATCGTCCATTTTATCCATTAACGAGAGTAATTCTTTAGACGGTACATGAGAGCGAAGTATATCTGCCTGCTCTTTTGTTAACCGATCTTCATGTGTTAGAAACGCATCAATATCCTCTAATGTCGACAGTTCACCATAACGATACTCTGGCGGCTTAGCGATACTGCCATTATCACTAGAGAAGTTAATCAAATGAACTCTATATTGCTTAGCTCGTGAATACGGGCTATATGTCTCAACTGGAGTCTCTATAGTAGAAGTCGGTAGTGCTTTTGAACCTTGCTCAAGTTTTTCACTTTTTATAATAGAAGTATTAGACTCAGCAAACTTTGAATTTGACAAATTAAGGTTAATAGCAGGTCTTATTTTCATCGTGATCTCCTTATACACACTCTGATTAGACCTATCGGCAGACGCAATATCTTCTTTAGTGTTATATTTTTATATCATGAGTGAATAAAGACATATTTAAAGCTATAAAAGTACACGTTGCGAAAATACGACATACCAACCACAGCGAATAGTAACCCTACTATTTAGTTAATCCTTTCTTAGTAGAGTCAAAAAATAGACTGTGGCGATTATAATAGAATATTTGATGTAGCCAGAACACTGGAGTCATCGAAACATAACCCGCGACATATCACGTTTATATAAAGATACACCGTACTAAAGCCAAAATAATAGTGAATCTTATGAGTTTGACCTAGTGACGCAAAGCAGCTGACACACATTGGCGCTGCACTATGCCTGTGTGCAATGTTCCGCATTTTTTCAGGTTTGAAAATAATAACTGATAAGGCTTAACAATGCCTCCATCTACCCTTACCAAACACTTTTCAACAGCGTAATGTGCATAAACATCTCGAGCTGGAGTTTCAAAGTCATATATATCATCAATGATTTCATGCATATTCAGCGCAATAATATCTTTCGGGCTAGTAAACTCTGACTGCTCTAAGACTCGTTTAGGAGCAAGTCGGCTTATCATAACTTGTTTAGGTATGCCTTTTTCTTTTCGCTCAATGACCGAGGTAACAACTTCGTGCAATGAGATACACGCAGCCATGCCATTATTTCCTTGAGATTGTGCAAAATTAGTCATAAGCAATAAAAAAGCACATAAGCCTATTTTTTCTATTTTTTTCAACTGATTATCCTTAAGTATATTCTTTTGCGAGTCTAAAAAAATTGAAACTGTGTTTGTACCGTATTAAACCATAATCACTGCCTATACCAATCGACAAACCGGTTGAAGGCAGGATATACCATGCCTTTTTCATAAGAGCTCAATGTGAATGGTAAAAATGAAATATGAAAGTAAACCTCTTCACTCAAGTTAGATGCTTTTATGGTGTATCTATTCCATTCTTTATTTTCAGGTAAATATTTAATGTCTACCACCATAATATCACCAACGACCTTTTGGAGTTTTTTTACGGCGTCATAGTCCACCAAAAAACGATCCGTTTTAATATTATGATTTTGCATTAACTTTATTAACTCTTCAGAGTTATAAACAGTAAACCCCATATCAAGTAAGGCTTGTCTATGAACCGTGCTGTAGCCCTCTTTTATATCTGCTCTCAAACGGTAACTTATCTCTTCACGCATAAAAACGATTTTATATTTCTTGTCTGCTTTGACATTAGTGAGAAGATACTGTTGATCAATCTCTTTAGATGCAGGGAAATAACCATCTGATTTTACCTCCAAAGGCTGAGGGATATTTGCACACCCAATCAACGAGAGTAAGATAAGAGACAAGTAAATGTTTTTCATAATAAAGTCTTTTTAATAAGTAGTTGAAACTAAACATACCGCAAAGCTAATTCAAGCGTCGTTATCACGGGGAGGAGTCTAACCTATTTTTAGCTGTTTTTTGTCATAAACAGCGAATAAACTTCAAAAAACCAACTCAATACAAGCCCTATCCCACTACCTAACCGCCATAAACTTTAGAATTTAAAGCCATAAAAATCATATGGTTATGAGTTTGAAATTTAACTATAACGCAGGTATGCTTAAAACGTTTCATCAAAGAAATAATAACAATCAAAGAGTGAAATAGAAGCACTATGGCAAAACAATATTGGATTGGTGATTTTTTTGTCGATTTATCCAGAAATCAGATAACGCGAAATAAACAGCCACAAATCGTCGCCCCAAAAGCGTTGGCGGTTTTAACTAGTCTAGCTAAGCAGCAAGGGAAAGTGGTAAGCCAAGACACATTATTGTCAGAAGTTTGGCCAGATACTATCGTTTCTCCAAACAGCTTACAGCGCAGTATTGCGCAACTTCGTAAAGCCTTAGGTGACGATGGTAAAGGACAGGTTTATATCAAAACACACTCTAAGCAAGGCTACAGTTTAGAGTGTCACGTCCGCTGGCAACCAGAGCCACAGCCCCAATTATTGACTACATCGAAAAGTCGGTTAGTTCCAGAGGAAGGTAAGCCACTTAAAAGTGTTGAAGACATACCGACTATTTTCGCAAGTTGGCATATTAAACTCCTCTTCTTTTTCACAACGCTAGTATTATGCGGATTCATTGGTGCTCATTTTGCCACTTCAGATACGTCTCAATCTTTTTCAGTTGGAGAAATACGCGCCTTAACAGCCTCAGATGGGAGAGAATTCGCCAGCATCTACTCTCCTGATGGCAAATACATCATTTTTCACCGCTATTCACAGCAAGAGTGTGTCAACAATATCTGGGCTAAAAACTTAGACACACAGCAAGAACATAAACTCACTGAAAACATCGACAGCTACGGTAGCCACAGCTTCTCTCCCGATGGCAAACAGTTAGTCTTTATTCGTACCATGGACTGCGAACAACCAACGATACAAAAGAAGTGTTATCAATTGATTAGCATGGATTTTAAGATGGCCCTTCGAGAGCCCCAACCAATTAATATTTTACTAGAATGTAAAACCTCGGAAATCCGCTTACCTCATTGGTTGAACAACAATGAAATTGCGTTAATGCAACGAGAAGATACCCAGTGGCAACTCATAAGCTATTCTGCACAAAACAATCAAAGTACGGTGCTCTATCAAGTAGATAATGGCAATATTGTTTACTATGACTACTCAGTTAAAGATGATTTATTTTCCGTTATCAGTATTCATGATGACAGCAAATACTATATCGATATTCTTAATTCAAATGGTAAACTCATCTCAAGCAACCTAATCAACTTTCCACCTGAAGCACAACGGAGAAGATTTTTAGTCGCGAACTTTTCACCCATTGAGAATCACCTTATTTTTAGCACCGGCAGACAGTTTTTTACACTATCTTTTGAAGGTGAGGTAAAAAATATCAGCATACCGCTAGATCAACCGACATTCTCTCCAAACTTTCATCCTGATGGAAATAAAGCGCTTGTAATCAAAGGCAACTACGACAGCGATATTGCAGCAATTCCGACCAATCGCGTTAAAGCTGGCACACTAGCACTTGCTCAACACATCATTGAGCGTTCAACGGTTGCAGAAGACTCGGTGACAGTTCAGCCAAATGGCAGTTTAATCGCATTTTCATCAAACCGCTCAGGCAGTGAACAAATTTGGTTAAGCGAGCAGTCAAAGCTTATCCAATTGACCCAATTCCCTATTGATAGCTATATAAGCGGTATGCATTGGGCGGTCGATGGTTCAAGTATACTTGCTAATGTAAACAATGAACTTGTTCACGTTCAACTAGATGGCACACAGCACCACTACACTACCCCACACCTCATTTTAGAGCTGCTTAATTGGAACAAAGCACACAATACGGCACTCACACTTGCCAATATTCGTGGCGTGCAAAAGCTAGTCGAATACGACTTAAATACGTCACAGTTTCAGGTATTAACAGATAAACGTATAAACTGGGCAGACAAAACAGACAGTGGACAATTGATATACACAGATAGAATGGATAAGTTTTGGTTGTTAGGACGTGTTGAGGCAGAACCTATTCCCGCATTAAATAATCAAGGTGGCGACAATAAACCCTTTATCGTAAAAGGCCAGATCATTTATGGAATGAATAATAACTTTGAACTTTGGTCATTTAATTTACGTGAGAAGCAGCTGAATATCATCGGGAAATTACCAAGCAATACTGTGAGCATTGATGATGTAGACAATACACATATATTTATCACTGCCAGAATCGCTTCTAAAAAGGAAGTCGTTGAACTCATATTAAACAAATGACATGTCGGGTTGTTAGGCTGGCTGCTTTTTCAATTTAGTTAAAGCAGCGCCTCTATTTGAATATCACAACGTCAAAAGTCATGCAGCAACACCACCTTGAACTCATTTAAAGCTTTGTTTTCTCTAAATGCAGCTCCCTCATTAATAAAAATAAAGGTAAGCCAAGTGATACCCCAACAGTGAATGTACTTACAATAGGCAGCCACAAAAGCTTCATTTTCAGCTGCCTGCCTTCATAAATAATGAAAGCAACCAATACAAAGGCAGAAACAATGACATCGAGCCATGCCATAGACGACAAAGGATTAGTGCTAATTTGAGTGTATAACAGTAACAAGTTCGGCCCATTTTCTGCAAGCCAAGAAAGAAATACACAGAACGGTAGCACAGCACCTAAAACACATAAAACGCCATAGATATATTTCATAACTTCCTTATTATCCGCCATTTAAAATGACCATATAGTAAGTTACCTAAAAAGGAATTGCCATGCTATTTCAAGGTCATGGTGTAACTCAAATTGGGCACGTTATCGACATTCGCTACCTAAATAGTGGCCTAGTATGGGATCTTGCACCAGTTGAAAGTAGCACTTTCAGACAGTTTAGACCAAATGACCTCTCCGAAAGGCATCTACATTTCACATCACAAGACTGTTCTGGTCAGCTACTGGTTCAATACTATAGCGGCTTACAGTTTGTGTATAACGCCAGCTACAGAGACTCAAAATTACATTTTGTCGATAGAAATTCATGGAAGCGCTTTAAGCCAATTCAGCACTAAAAAATGCCGGTCTGTGCGAAAATACTCCACTTGATGCCGCATTTGTTGAAATAACTCCACAACAGCACGCCCTGTGTGGCACTAAACCTTGTATTTTAGAAGAGATATAAACACAGACTGAATAGCTCCCTTATTTTGGGAGCTATAAACTACCGGCTTATGTAGTTTGCTTCTAAGTCAGAGTACCAAAACACACGTGTTTGACCCAAAGTTAAACAACGCCATACGCCAACATCGCATCCGCTACCTTAATGAACCCAGCGATGTTTGCTCCATCAACGTAATTAACCTTGCCATGTTGAGTACCATGCTTCACACATTGGTCGTGTATTTGCTGCATTATCATGTGTAACTTTTGCTCAAGCTCTTGTTCAGACCACGACATTCTGATGCTATTTTGAGACATCTCCAATGCAGAGACAGCCACGCCACCAGCATTTGCCGCTTTACCTGGCGCATATAAAATACCTCGCTGATGAAAAATATGCACCGCTTCTGGGGTACAAGGCATATTTGCGCCTTCAGATACCGCAATACACCCATGCTCAGCTAAAATGGTTGCATCTGCTTCATTGAGTTCATTTTGAGTCGCACATGGAAACGCAAGATCTGCCTTGATATGCCATGGCTTCTTACCTTCAAAAAATTCACACGAGAACTGCTCTGTTAACGTGCTCAATCGCTTCCTTTGGTTAGTTTTGACCTCTTTGATGAGATTGAGTTTGTCTTGATCTATTCCCTCAGGGACCAACAGCGTGCCGCCTGAATCAGAAAGTGTCAGAACTTTCCCTCCCAATTGAATGATTTTCTCAGCACAATGTAACGCGACATTCCCTGACCCTGAGACCAAACATGTCTTTCCTTTTATTTCATCATCCTGATGCGCTAACATGGCTTGCATAAAGTATGCGTTACCATACCCGGTAGCCTCAGTTCGAATTAAACTTCCACCAAACTCAAGTGACTTGCCAGTTAATACACTCTCAAATTGATGCGTTAAACGCTTGTATTGACCAAATAGATAACTTATCTCTTTGGATCCCACTCCGATATCACCGGCGGGAACATCCATATTTGGCCCAATGTGCTGATACAGCTGCGTCATAAACGATTGGCAAAAACGCATAATCTCCCGATCAGACTTTCCCTTTGGGTTAAAGTCCGAACCGCCTTTACCCGCACCAATAGGTAAAGTAGTTAAGCTATTTTTAAATGTTTGCTCAAACCCTAAAAACTTTAACACGCTTAAATTAACCGAAGAGTCAAAACGCAACCCCCCTTTATAAGGGCCTATTGAGTTGTTAAACTGAACTCGATAACCACGGTTGATACGAATATTGCCGTCATCATCTTCCCAAGAAACTCTAAACGAGACGACTTTATCTGGCTCAGTCATCCTTTCTAAAATATGTGCTTGTTTGTATTGGGGGTGTTTATTAATATATGGTATAACCGACTCAGCAACCTCTTTTACAGCCTGATGAAACTCTGGCTCATGTGGATTACGTTTTATCAGCCCTTCCATAAAATGTTCAAGTGTCAAATCATCGTACATTTTTTACCTTCTTATTTGTTAAAATAGCGCTTCTAAGATTAGCTACATTCAAGCGGTGGTATTTGTCATGTTAACTCAGCCTTGATAATCCAACATTTGGTGTTTTTAGAACATTTCATTCGCAATACCAGAATAAGCTGAGCAACAAACAACGAGTAAGTATCTTGATTAAAATATAGTTCGCTCTGTGACATTTTATAAGACCGGTGAATACGGCACGCTCATTCAATTGGATTATCACAGAGTGTTGTAATTTATATACAAATAATATTTAGATTTTATGGTCACTCTGACGCACCTTCATAATTTGCGATATTCAGCCACTAGGTAATGGCTATGTAATGTCACTTCCCACAACTTTTATCGTACTTGGTCTCATTGCAAAACATGGCACTGATGTCTCTGAATACAAATTAATCCACATAGGTCGCAATGGTGTATTGACGCACAACTCGAAGCATGCATGTGCAAAACCAGAAATTTCAAAAATAAGAATGATAAGCCCATATTTTTGAAATTTTTAATCTTAAAAATTAAACATAAAATCATCCCATCAAAGCAAAAAACGTCATAAATTGGAGAAATGATTATGTCTAATATTCTTATCATCGGTGCAGCTGGCCTTAACGGTATTGCAACTATTAAAGCCCTTTTCGCTAAGACAAATCTGCAGGATACAATTATCGCAGGTGTGAGAAGCGAAGAAAAAGCGCAAGCACTAAAATCACAATTTCCCAACTTAAAAACACGCATTATGGATATCGATCAACCAGATACATTGACCGCCTCAATGCATGGCATAGATAAAGTCTTTTACATTACTGGAAACGTTTTAGAGCGTGAGCAACACGCCAAGCTAGTCATAGATGCAGCCATCGCAGAGAAGTCAGTCAAAGACTTTATATTTTACTCTGTATTTGGTGCCGAATATGAAGCGATTTTATTTGGACGCCAATTCCGTTTTGGCGAAAAGTACCTTGAGAATTCGGGCCTTAACTGGACACATTTACGTACCATCTTTTTCCAAGATAATCTGCTTGGCTGGGCTGATGGCATTAAACAAGGGACCCTTTACCTAGGTACAGGTACTGGTAAATTTGCACCTTTATTGGTGTCCGACATCGGTGAAATTGCAGCCAATGTCTTAACATCTAATGCGCATCATAATAAGGCTTACAACATCACAGGCCCCGAACTACTCAGCGGTGATGAAATAGCACACACGTTTAGTACGGTATTAGACACAAACGTTACGCATATTTCACCAGACAATGAAACCACATTAGCATCATTGCTTGATGCTGGGTGGCCGCAATGGCAAGCAGAGGGGTTAGTTGAATTATTTAACCTATTTGCAGACAACCAAGCTGCTGTGGTAAGCCCTGATGGAGAGGCGCTGCTTGGCAGGAAGCTCACACCCCTTAAAGAGTTTGTTACTCAAAACCGTGCCGCATTTATCTAGAATATCACTTAACTGATGTTAAATTAGCGAAGCATCAAAAACCAGCATTAAACATATGTATAAATAAACCGCCTAACCTATTGGTTAGGCGGTGATTACATTAAGTAATATGCCACAAAAGCATAGTTGTAAAATCTAACAAGAAGGTTGATTTAAATTATCCAACTTTTTGAGCAACAAGTTTATATACCCTCTGCAAAGTAACACGACATAGATGAACACAAATGTATTTGTGACGTGTAAAAGCAGCCATATTTGCTCAAGATTGAACAAGTAGCCAATCATTTGAACCACGCCTGCGAGTGAAAATACAAAGTAAAATGCGACCAATACCTTATGAGGAATGAGCGCAACAGCAGATTTTGGTTTAGGAAATTGAAATGTCTGCTCAGACCAACACGCTTTAATCAGGTTAACTTGATAGAAAATAATTTGTGTTAGGTATAAAACGCCCGCAACCAAAGAGATTTCTATACTTTCTATCAAGCGATAAGTAAAAAACAAAAGGAATGGGATAGCATGTATGCAAGGCCACCAGTACCCCGACCGCATGTTGCTCATTTCTTGCCGATAAAAAACGATCAATGGACCAAGCAGCAAGGGCGAAGCATGTATAAATGCGACTGCCAACCATGGAATGTCAAATTCAAGTAAGCTCATAAATTCAACGGCAGGTGACAAAATCATCAACCAACACAATGCAAGCTCTAGTCGCTGGAATTTCGGTAGTCCCTGCTGAATGGATATCAAGGATATTGTAATCAAAAATACAATCACTACGCTCGATAAATAGCTGATCTGTAATACATCTATCAACACACTCTAAAACCTCGGCAATACTTTTATTTACTTAACACCAATTAATGTACTCTTTTCACTGTAGCTTTTGGTTACAGGTTTTCAAATCGACGACCTAAAAACAAGCAGTTTTATTCAATACTTACACGCTTCACTTTACTAATAATTTAAATGCGTGTCATTAACATTTACTGCGGTTACTACTCTCTTTTATGCTGCGCCACTCTTAGCTGTTGACAATATAGGCAACAAACGGAAATGACAGACTCCTAAGAACACTGTGCTTATGTAGCACCAAAAACAACTCTATAATACATAAGTAAGCTGAGCAAAGTTACGTGATCCCCTCTCATTTGAAAAACAAATTAGAGCGAAGAATAGATTTAGATCAAAATAAAAATTATTTTTTAATTTTTTATAGTCCTATTTTTTACATCAAAAATCATTTTTGTCCATTGTAAAAATTCCACTTTCATAACTGAGAATTTAGCAACAGCTCACTTATTAAACACCACCCTTAACTTTACTTTTATTACTATATACCTTTTTAGCTCAACACCGTTTAGCAAGTTCAAACTTATAGTTAATAATTTCATAAAGTTACATTAAAACAAAACACTTTCATAATGGATAAAAAGCACATTATTGAAATATAAAAAATAAAATTAAATATAAAATTAAGAATATAAAATTCAAATTAATTGAGTTTTATATATGAAAATAATCATCAATACGGAAGTAACTCCAAGGGGTTTACACAATAAAAATTAGCCGTTAGGTTATTTGGCAATCCGCAACGGATAGAAAGAAAAGCCTAAATTTAGAGCCCAGCTAATACCTGGTTTTTCTTTTCTAGTGTCGTTTGAACATTGCTATATACATTAAAAATATATCAATACTAACGGATTAAATAGAATTCGATGCATGAATAAATTTATATTCAAGATGTAAGTTCTCAACTAAGGACATACATCTGCGTCAGGCCAATAATCAGGAAAAAGCATCCTGTTAAAAACAATGGAGTTACCAATGAAACTTAAATTACTCGCAGCGCTTACATCTAGCCTATTAGCAACCTCAGTATTTGCCCAAACAGCCGTGCAAGATCTAGATGGTTATGATAGAGCAACCTCTTACGCAAATGGCGCTGTCGATCGAATCGTAACAGACTCTTTAAGTGCTCGCTCTTTTGAAGCTTGGGTTTATTACAAAGAAGCAGGTTCTGAGTGTACAAGTGGGTACATCTTTGACGAACTCACAGGTCAACAATATGGCACTGTCAAAATTGGTACAGCGGGTATTGGCGCAACTATGGTCGATACGGTTCACTTTAATGCTGGTTTCTCTGATGAGCAGTTAAAGCGGAACCGTGTTTTAGCTTTGAACTGTCAAACTTTAGCGGGAGATCAGTACAAGGTATATCATAAATTCTCTGCACTACCTGAAATCACTTGGGAGACGAATCTAGTCGGTGTTGGCGAATATAAAATGCCAGACTGCACTGGTTCAAGCTCTCATTGTGGCGGTCGTGGCTGGTATGATCAAGTAAGCTACACTTCGTCATTGCACATTGACAACAAAAACAAAGATACATATTGCTCTGCGACAATGAATGAAGGCTTTGAGTCTCGTGTTTTCAACGGTTATGACAGTACACCACTATTCCACACAAACCATTACGGTCTTGAAAACGCTGTATACAATTACTCTGGCCCAGCATTCAGACAAGTCGTGACTTGTCACAGTCCTGTTGGCCGCATCCAGCGTACGCAAGTATGGGTGGTTTCTGGTGAAAACGACATCAACCTTGAAGTAGATTACACTGTTTATAAGTAATTCATACTTCGAAAACCTCAAAAGAAGTGCCTAGCACTTCTTTTTTTACTTCTTCCCCATCACCTATCAGCGCTATTTCACAAAATGCAGACTAATACTCTTTGGCAGCCAACAAAAAAGGCGCCAAAAGGCGCCTAACTCAATGAATCACATAATTACTTGGTGTAACCACGAGGCATTGATGAGTCTGTCGTATATCGCTCTGTTAATTTGTCATGGCGAGACTCTGTTGTGACTTGCTCACCATTTATCCAAATTTTATCAACGCGCGTGCTAAACTCAAAAGGATCGGCTGTCCAAAGCACAACATCTGCACGTTCACCTTTGGCAATCTTACCGCCTTCAATGCCAAATGCTTCAGCAACGTTAACAGTCATCGCTTTTAATGCCCCTTCGTGAGACATGCCATTTGCCACTGCAATACCAGCATTAAAACGCATTTGGTAAACATTGTGACTACCGTCGCCAGCTACATTTAGAATCACTTTTACACCCGCTTTTTCAAGTGTACCAGCATTCTCCAAGTGTGCATGCAATGCATCAAAACCAGTAGGAAGGTTTGCAACCGAGCTAACAATAACAGGAACTTTCGCTTTGGCTAGCTCATCTTTTACCAATACCGCATCTTGCGCACCTTCAATAATCAAATTTAAACCAAACGTTTCTTTTAGCTTAATCAATTCAAGTAATTGAGATGCACGAGAAGCAGAAGCCACTACAGGTAACTTCCCATTCAACACGTCTGTCAAAAGTTTTTCTTCTGATGACGGATCTTTGTCATCTTTTTTGTCTTTTTTCGACGTTAACTTTTTCTTCTGCTCAGACAGCTTTTTAGCAAACGCTTGAACAGCTGCTGCACGAGAGGCATCACCACTTGCTGCACCTAAGTCTACTATCAGCGCAGTTTTACGGTCTGTAACACTACCAAACTCACCTGATAGATCAGCAACAAAGCCAAGACCCATAAACACACCGCTTTCACCCCAAGGTAATGATGGAATGCTCAAGTTTTGCGTCACGCCGCCTTTTCTTGCGTAAGGGATCAAGCTAGAGCGCGGGTTAAACGCCGTACTTGGATCAAACTCTAGACCTGATTTGTCGTACGCATCAACTGAACGAGAAACCGCACCGACTTCAACTAAACCTAGTTGATTCATCGTACCGATAAGGCCTGGTGTCAACACTTTACCTTGTGCGTCAACCGTTACATCAGCGTTAAATGACTTCGGATTTAGGGCTGTAATTTTGCCATTTTCAATCACCACTGTTGCGTTCTCTAATACACCTTGCTTAGTTAATGTGTGTACAGTCGCATTGGTAATCGCTGTTACTTGTGCAAATACCGCTGAAGAGCTCAGTAGTGCACCAGTTAAAATAGATAATTTAAACTTGTTCATGGCGACTCTCCTAGCGCTGGCCTAACATAAAATCACTAACTGCTTGGTACTTGCTGTCGTGGCGGTCATAAACCTTGGCACCATCAATAAATACTTTTTCAGCTTTTGAATAAACGCTAAACGGACTTTGGTCCCAAATGACAACGTCAGCTTGTTTGCCTGATGCAATTGAGCCTGTTAAGTCTTCAATACCTAGAGATTTCGCAGCATTATATGTGATCCACTTAATCGCATGCTCTTCTTTAATATCAAAGCCAACTTCATTTGCCGAATACATGACTTTTGCCGCTTCATGATTTAGGCGCTGGATAGTTGTATCAGAGTCAGAGTGAATAACCGCACATGAGTTTTTAGCAGCATCAACAATCGCCACGTTTTCAAGTGACATGTCATATGCTTCCATTTTAAAGCCCCACCAATCAGGCCAAAGTGCAGCACAGTTGCCATTCTCACCTAGTAAATCTGCAATTTTGTACGCTTCAATACCGTGGTGGAACGTACCTGCGTGATAACCAAATTCTTTAGAAAGGTCAATCATCATGGCCATTTCTTCAGCTTTATAACAGTGGTTATGAATTAAAATTTCACCGTCTAATACTCCACGCAGGGTATCAAGCTTAATATCACGATGCGGTGCATCCGGATTTAAGCCCGCTGCATATTCAGCATCGTACTGTTCCCAAGCACGCTTGTACTCTGTTGCTTCAATCCAAGCCTCACGGTAACCAGCCATATTACCCATACGTGTTTTTGGTGCAACACCTTGACCACCATATACACGCTTAGGGTTTTCACCACACGCCATTTTCAGACCATATGGTGCTTCAGGGAACTTCATGCCTTGCATTGTTTCTGATGGTACGTTTTTAAGCGTTACCGCTCGGCCACCAAATAAGTTTGCAGAGCCAGGTAAAATTTGAAGTGACGTAATACCGCCTTCACGTGCGCGGTTAAAACCAGGATCTTGAGGCCATACTGAATGCTCTACCCACACCTGCGCAGTATTAGGGTGGATCATTTCATTACCGTCTTGGTGAGATTCAACACCTGGGTTTGGATAAGCACCTAAATGTGAGTGGTTGTCGATAATACCGGGTGTTACCCATTTACCAGCAGCGTCAATTGTTGTATCAGCATTTACTGATAAGTCTTTGCCTACTTGACTAATTTTACCATCAACAATGTAGACATCAGCGTCATTGATTCTTTCACCTGTGCCCGTTAACACGGTCGCATTAGTAATTAAGGTACTTGTCGTTGAATGAGGCTGATAAGTGCTTGGATATGGATTTTTCTCGATTGTGACTTTATCTTTTTGAGGACCAGTGTCTTGCTGGCATCCCAAAAGAGCTGTGCTTAGAGCAAGCACGATCACAGAGGGTTTGAACATATTCATATTTTCGTCTCTGTAGTTTTTGTGACTGTAGTTATCAAACAGACTGTAGCGAAATTTCACAAAAATTTCGATGTAAAAACCTCAAAATGCCATAAATTACGATAAATTACGTGAGAAAACGCAATATTGTATAACAATTAGGCACGATTTTTTTGTTTTATAAGCGAAGAACATACACACTTGCACACACTTTTACATACTTTTGAAATAGGTTTTAATAAAAATAGAGAAAGTCGATAAAAGCGTTAAAACATACAGATAGTGAACTGTTAACAAAATTTTATTTGTAATTTTTTCGGCTGCTATGAAATAAATATGAGGTGTTTTTTCATCTAAGTTAGAGGTACTTACAGTTGCAATAATACAAATACATAATTCCTTACATTCGTACAATCTTCCCTTACAGCATTTTCCCCCGTTCAGACCAATACTCTAGAGGAATCGCACTTAACAACCCGCTTGGAGAACAAAGATGAAAGTACTATTAACCACTGCACTCACTGCATTAGTAACTATGTCAAACGCGCATGCTGTTGAATTTGTTGCCGCTGATAACAGTCATGCAACCGAGCTTTGCATGGCATTTGCCTCAGACCGCCCACATGTGATGTTGGCAGCATTGCGCGGACAACACACCGCCAAAACACGTATCACCAGCAAACTAGAATGTAACGATATGAGTTTAAATGAATTCGCGCAAGCATACAGCCTTACTCGAAATGCTAAGTTTATGAAAATCGACTTAGAAACCAAAACGTCAATCAAAGACATTGCAAAAGTACAGCCTACCATGCCAGTAGTTTTATCAGGCTCTAAATAATGCTTGAGCGAATGGTGTGCATTAAATAAAAGTAATGCACACCTGATTAACAGCTTTACAAAACGCTAGCCAATAAGCCAAATGCTCCACCAAATACACCGCCCCACACAACCAGCCAACCTAGATGTGTATGGATCATGTTTTGAACAATGTTTTTCACCATAACCGGCGTTAACTCATTTAATCGTTCATCAACTGCATGTTCAATGGCAATGCGGATCGAGTCTAGAGACTGCCCATTGGTTAACACCCCAGAAATTTTATCTTTGAACTCTGGCTGTTCACTCATTTCACGCAAGGCATCTTTCATTTTTTCAGTAAAAGTATCACGCATTGGCTCGATAGCCTCTTTGCCACCCACCATGGCTAGCATTGCACCAAATTGTGAGCCTTCGATAACTTGCACCAACTTATTAAAAGCAATCGATAAATCTGCATGCTCAATAACTGGGTTTAAGTCTATGTCGATTTGATTTTTTTCTGCGAAGCTTTTGAGTTTATCTTGGTTGAAAAACTCATCTAAGATCAGCTCTTTAATCGCTATTTTAAATTCTTTAAATTTAATGGTAATAACGCCTGAGCCGTAAAGACCAGGTACTTTTTCGAATAACATATGTACAGCAAGCCAATTGGTGACAGCGCCAGAGAGCGCAAACAATCCCATTGTAAAAACCAAATCATGATCTAATCCATAACCTACGGCAACGAGCGAGGCTGCAACTAGGTTTGTGATAACACTTTTATTCAAGGTGAACTTCCAAAACATTTCTAAACTGTGGCTATTCTATTCGATTTAAATTTGCACTCAAGTATTTGTGTTATAGCCAAAATCGATCATAGTTAGGTAAAGTGCTCACACGCCACCGGGCTAACTATGTGGAACCTAGTAAACCAGTACATCAGTGAAGCGATTCATGACAAGTTTGAATTTACTCGAAAAACACAACTGCCAAGCAACCACAAATCTAAAAACTACCAAATAGAAAACGACAAACATCGCTTCTTAGTTAAGGTTGACCATGTGAGCGCCCTGGAGCGTTACGAGTGTGAAGCCGATAACCACACCCTACTCACACGAGACAGTGACTTTTTAGTAGCCGACCCAATTACTATCGGGTCCAGTCTTGAATACTGCTTTAGCGTCTACGAATGGTTACCCTCTCAACCAGATAAGGAAGACTGGTATTTATGCGGCAGGACATTAGCAAAAATGCACAGCCGTCACGAACAAGAAATGTTTGGTTTCGAGCAAGATAACTATTTCTTAGGCCTAGCTCAACCAAATCAATGGCATAAAAAGTGGTCAGTGTTTTTTGCAGAGGAACGTATCGCATGGCAATTGCAATTACTGCAAGAAAAGAACATTGTACTTGCCGAAATTGATAACTTCGTCGAGTACATCAAGCCTTTAGTCAATCACCCTGTTCAGCCCTCCTTACTTCACGGCTTTTTTTGGCGAGGTAATATTGCTTTTTCAAACGATAAGCCAAGCGTATATTGTCCCGCTTGTTATTATGGTGATAGAGAGGTTGATCTTGCTAATAGCGAGCTGTTTGCGCAATTGCCTGAAGCATTTTATACCGGCTATAATGAAGCCTATGAAATAGATAAAGGTTATCAACAACGTAAGCCAATTTACCAATTATACAGCTTGCTATGTCATGCCAATGTCTTTGCAGGTGACTATGTGATCCAATCCAAACAACAGATTGAACATATCCTGAAATAGCTGTCACGATGCGGTAATAATTGCAATAACTGCTATAGTAAGTAAAGGAGTTCAAGGCGGTTGTTGGAGCCAAATTATGAAACAGCTGTATAACCAACGCATCAGCTGCCCACACTGTGGTCATCATATATTTGTTGACTTAGACACCAGTGAGGGCGACCAGGATTTCTATGAAGATTGCGCCGCATGCTGTAACCCTATTCATTTAAATATGCATATAGACGAAGCAATCAATAAATTAGAATTACGGATCGACAGTGACGACGAACAAATTTTTTAGCCCATAGGGCTGAGAGTATTTTTACGCAAATAATGCTCAACTGTGTTGACGATGGTGTAAGTTTGCTGATCGACTTCGATGTTGAGCCTATCTCCTCGTTTCGTCTGCCCAATATTGGTAATTGACAGTGTTTCTGGGATTAAGTGTAGCCAGAAACCATCCTCGTCAACCTCACCGACCGTTAGACTTGCACCGTTAACTGAGATAAACCCTTTGTAAAAAACATATTTTGTCCAAACCGCATCTAACAACAATTTAATCTTAACGTTGTCAGCCGTTTTGATCACACTCTCTACAGTTGCCATATCATGAATATGGCCTGAAACAATGTGCCCACCCAGTTCAGTACCAAAAGTAACAGAGCGCTCAAAATTGACTTTATCACCACATTTAAGCTGACCCAAATTCGTCAGTTTTAAGGACTCATCAATGACGTCAAAACTGACTTGGCCGACGACATCTGAATGACTGGCTTCAAAATGCACAACAGTCAAACAACAACCGTTCACGGCGATACTTGCACCAATGGTGAGTTGCTGTAAGTGCTCATTGCCAACTGATAATACCAAGCGCATAACGCCATCATTTAATAGAGCACTGACAACAGATGCCTGAGTTTGAACAATTCCCGTAAACATGTTTCTTCCGAGGTAAAAATGATGCCGCTATTCTACCTGAAGCTGATCCCACTCGGAAACAGATTTACACACTTATTTCGTAGATAAAAATAACAAACTTCAATAGAATACATTTTTTCAAATTTGCTGAGTTTTAAGATGAAGTTTGAACTCTGGGAAGCCAAAAAATTAATAAGACTGGCAACGCCTGTTCTATTAGCTCAAGTAACCCTTGTCATGATGTCGGTTGTA
Organism: Pseudoalteromonas luteoviolacea CPMOR-1; assembly: GCF_001625685.1. GTDB lineage: Bacteria > Pseudomonadota > Gammaproteobacteria > Enterobacterales > Alteromonadaceae > Pseudoalteromonas > Pseudoalteromonas luteoviolacea_K. The sequence continues at coordinate 314,049 of NZ_AUYC01000035.1, forward strand.
GATACCATGATGGCAGGACAAGTAAGTCCAAACGACTTGGCTGCACTTTCAATTGCTACTGGCGCACTCAACCCCTTGATGTTTTCATTACAGGCTATTTTATTGGCACTTACCAGTATGGTGGCCCATAGCGTCGGCGCCAATGATCATGACAGTATAAAACGCTATTTTCAGCAAGGTTTATATTTGGCTTTGATGCTGTCCTCATTAGGCTTTATTGCCAGTTTTTTTACCCCTTATTTATTTGCTAGTACCGGCGCAAGCCCTGAAATTGCCCAAATGGCACAAGATTATATCGATTATGTTAAATATGGTCTCGTTGCATTTTTAGTCTTCACTGTTTACCGAAATGTCACCGAGGGTATGGGCAATACTAAAGTTGCTTTTTATATCGGCTTGCTTGGCTTGGGGATAAACGTCATTGCCAACTATATCTTTATATATGGCAAGTTAGGTATGCCAGCCTTAGGTGGAGCTGGATGCGGTGTTGCCACCAGCATTGTTATTTGGACCATGGCCATTGCACAAATCTGCTACAGTTTAAAAAGCAAAGAGCTAAAAGGTAAATGGCTGATCAGTGACTTTATGAAGCCGCACAAAGAAACCATTTTACAGATCACCAAGCTCGGTCTGCCTATTTCATTTGCTACTTTTTTTGAAGTGACGTTATTTGCGTGTATTCCGCTATTTATTGCTGATTTAGGTGCCGTCGCCGTATCTGGACATCAGGTCGCTGCGAGTGTGACCATGATCTTATTTATGTTACCGCTCAGTTTATCTATGGCGATTGGTATTAGGATTGGTAATATCAGCGGACAAAACAACCTTGAACGATTGGTCAATGCAACCTACACCAGCTTTATATTGGCCGTCGGTGTTGCAGCCATTGTGGCATTAGGCACCTACCTGATCAGGCATGACATCAGTTGGCTTTATACACAAGAAAAAGAAGTTGCTCTGCTCGCTTCAAGTATCATTATTTTAGCTTGTATTTACCAATTACCAGACGCACTACAAGTATCGGCAAATGGGGTTTTACGCGGTCTGAGATACACTAAGCCAATAACGGGTGTTACCTTTATTTCTTATTGGGTAATCGGCTTTACACTCGGATACGTATTAGCCAAAACAGACTATATTGTGCCAGCAATGGGGCCCATCGGATTTTGGGGAGGTATCATTGTTGGGCTTACAGTAGCCGCTGTGCTGCTAATTTATTTTGTGAGGAGAAAGCTCGTTGAAATGCAAACTGCTGCTGTTAGCGCTTAGCACTGTATTATTGGGATGTTCGCCAAAGCCCAGTGATACGAATCAAACTTATACCGAGCGTTTAGGTAAAGTCTTTGATTCCAACGGATTACAGATTGACAGGCTGAGTGTGTTACCACACTCAGCAACTGAAAAACCACAATCTAGTTACACGATTTCTGTCATTGATCTTGCCAAGCTTGGACACTGTCGGGTGTCAACGCATATAGCCAGCCACAACAATCAGCTGGGTAAACTTGCCAAGCCCAGTGAGCAGTTTAAATATAACCTGAACTTTATTCAATTCGCCCAAGCATGTATAGATGACGATAAAACACCAGAAGATGTCCAACAAGCTTTGAGCTTGGCAAAACAAGAAAAGCTTGCACAGCTCTACCCTATGCTCTCGTACGTTTTTACGCATGAAAAAGAACTCACTCAATTTTTTACTTTAACATTCAGTGAAATTCAGCGTGAAACTAGCCAAGGTGAAATACACGCATTAGAATCGTTAAATACACTAAGTAGTTTGATACAGTCATTAGAAAAACCGAGTCAAGCAAAAGGCGATACACTAACCACTGCACTTGAAAAACTAAATAACAACGACTACGTACAAAGCTTAATAACGAGTACCAGAACACAAATTGCGTGGAATCAAATAACTACCGCATGGCTCGACACTGTAAATTTAGAGAACAAAGTGTGTCCTGCTGGAAAAAATAAAAAGCACGCCAAGGTACTCAATAACGTATTTCAAAAGTTCTACATTCAAGACATTCAAGCTTATCAATCACACCTAGCCAAGCGTTTACATGATATCGAACCCCATTTTGAGACTTTTTCGGAAAAATTTGGTCAACACAACTACCCTAATCTGATTACACCATTACTTAGAGAATTAAAGGAATCAGCAAAGGAGCATGTTTATTGGTGGCAAAACTTCTACAAAGTGTGCAAAGTTAGTCCGTTGTGATCGAAAAAACCGCAGACAAACAAAAATTTAGCAAAGATACTTGATCCATTTCGCAGACCACTATATATTAGCCGCCGTTGCCAAGAAACAAGGCACATTGTACGACCGTAGCTCAGTTGGTTAGAGCACCACCTTGACATGGTGGGGGTCGGTGGTTCGAATCCACTCGGTCGTACCAACTTAATTTAGTTAAGTTATAAAATACGTTTATGATACGACCGTAGCTCAGTTGGTTAGAGCACTACCTTGACATGGTAGGGGTCGGTGGTTCGAATCCACTCGGTCGTACCAAATTTAACTAAATTAAGTCATTCTCTATAGTACGACCGTAGCTCAGTTGGTTAGAGCACCACCTTGACATGGTGGGGGTCGGTGGTTCGAATCCACTCGGTCGTACCAACTTAACTTTGTTAGGTAAATCATATTTATAGTACGACCGTAGCTCAGTTGGTTAGAGCACTACCTTGACATGGTAGGGGTCGGTGGTTCGAATCCACTCGGTCGTACCAAGTCTACATATCCCTGATCTTAATCAATCATTTTACCCTATAAATTTGAATTTATGTTTGTCTAAGCCAAAGCTTTTCTTGTCGTCCGTTAAAAACGGCGTCCGTCGTCATTACCCCTTTGCACGATAATGAAATTCCACTTTTTTTTGAGATTAGTGCCCCAAAACACTGGACCCTTAAACCAGTCCAGGGTGACGAATGTGGCAACTGATTAATCTGGCCACCCTTTGAGTAACGTTTACACCCATATAAAACCCGTCGTCCCGGACTTGTTCCGGGATCCATGCTGAGCTTCTATCTGACGATGAGTAATTGGCACCATCTAAAACTGCTCATCTCACCTTGTTACGCAATGGAGGTTTATTCGCTGTGTCCGTATTCATTACCCTTTGCACGATAATGAAATTCCACTTTTTTTTGAGATTAGTGCCCCAAAACACTGGACCCTTAAACCAGTTCAGGGTGACGAATGTGGCAACTGATTAATCTGGCCGCCCTTCGGATAACGTTTACACCCATATAAAACCCGTCGTCCCGGAGTTGTTCCGGGATCCATGCTGAGCTTCTGTCTGACGATGAGTAATTGGCACCATCTAAAACTGCTCATCTCACCTTGTTACGCAATGGAGGTTTATTCGCTGCGTCCGTAATCATTACCCTTTGCACGATAATGAAATTCCACTTTTTTGAGATTAGTGCCCCAAAACACTGGACCTTTAAACCAGTACAGGGTGACGAATGTGGCAACTGATTAATCTGGCCACCCTTTGAGTAACGTTTACACCCATATAAAACCCGTCGTCCCGGACTTGTTCCGGGATCCATGTTGAGCTTGTATCTGACGATAAGCAGTTGGCACCATCTAAAACTGCTCATCTCACCTTGTTACGCAATGGAGGTTTATTCGCTGCATCCGTAATCATTACCCTTTGCACGATAATGAAATTCCACTTTTTTTTGAGATTAGTGCCCCAAAACACTGGACCCTTAAACCAGTCCAGGGTGACGAATGTGGCAACTGATTAATCTGGCCACCCTTTGAGTAACGTTTACACCCATATAAAACCCGTCGTCCCGGACTTGTTCCGGGATCCATGTTGAGCTTGTATCTGACGATAAGCAGTTGGCACCAGCTGAAACTGCTGACTTCACCTTGCGCAAAGGAAATGTACTCACCGCGTTCGCAGTCATTAGCCCTTTGCACCCTACTTGATAATTATCTGTTTTTGAAGCAGACTCATCTTACCTCTAGTATTTTAGGGAAAAGGTATGGATACTGAGTTGTTTTCCTTTGCATTTAATCTGTTTTTATTTTTGGGGGTTGTGATTGCTTTTAAAGATCGCGCCCGTATAGATAAACTCGCGAAAAAGGTTATACATCTTCAAAAAATCATCGACTTTCAAACAGCGCAGATTGATAAGCTCAAGCAAGCGTTGAGTGAGTCTTCCCCAGCGCCCCGCTCCACTGATGAGCCAACAATACACATAGAATCCGCAGAACCTGAGACCGTGCAGGCTGACAATGTAGAGCCAGCACACTTATCAACCCCTGCAAAACAGGAAGTAAAAAGCTCGCCAACGCAAACGATTCAAAAGCAATTTACACTGCCAAAGTTCAGCTTGGAAACGCTAGTCAAAGGCAATGGTATTTTCTGGTTAGGCGCCCTTATTTTATCTATTGGTGGGGTTTTCCTCGCCAAATATTCGATTGAGGCCGGCCTTATGCCACCAGCCGTGCGTGTTGTTTTAGGCGCATTGTTTGGCTGTGCGCTGGTCGCAGGTGCTGAACTGGTTAACCGCTTTAAAACCAAGCTCAATGTGAATACACCATACATCTCAGCGGCACTTGCCAGTGGTGGTGTAATCACCTGCTTTGCTATGGTTTTGGTGTCTTTCAATCACTATCACTTTTTACCTGCCAACCTCGCCTTTGTCTTTTTGGCGGTCATTTCCCTGTGTGCGACCTATTTGGCACTTCGCTTTGGGCCTGTACTGGCGGGCATCGGGATCATCGGCGCATATGCTGTGCCAGCGCTTATCTCCACTGGGTCTAATAATATCGGGGCATTGTTATTGTATGTCGCCTTTGTGTCTTTATCTGCGGTGTGGGTTGCTGATTACGTCAAAAAAAAGTGGCTGTGGTGGCAAAGTTTTGTTGGCCATTGTGTGTGGTATATCGGTGCCATTGCATTAGGTGATAAAGGTGACTTTACTGCTATTAGCCTGTACACGATTGCAACTCTATATTTTTATGTGCTATCAAACCTACTTAGTTGGCGGCTTAATTTAACCATGCATAATCCACTGCCCATCAAGTCATTATTAATGGCAAGAAGAGAGCAAGTCGCAACTCTTATCACCCTATTCTTGTTCGCTATTTACCTGATATTTTCGCCCGTATTCAGTCACATGATGATAGCCGCTTTCATTGTAGCTGCCATCGCTTTTGCTTCAGCTTACAGGCATAGTGCCCTAGATACATGGCCATATTTGGCGCTAGGTTTTGCTTTGTTTATGTTTGGCAACATACATCAAAAAATCGATTTTAATGACATCCTCTATCCTTTTTCTGGTAAGTATTTGTTTATTCAGATCGCAGCATTGTTAGGTATGGCCTTTAGCGTCTTGATGATCAAACGCGATGCAGCACGCCATGCTTATTTACTGCTAATTGTGTTAGTGCCACTGAGTTTGTTTGGTCTTAGCTATATTTCACTGCCTGTGGACAGTGACGCCATCCTCTACCCTGTTTGGGCGTTTGAACTCCTGCTCATCGCCGCTGGTGCAGCGCTTGCGGCTGCCAAATCATCAGTACCTTTACAGCGCGTGACATATTTAGTGTTAGCAAATGCCATGCTAACTTTGTGTTTGACCATGTTGTTATCTGCAAGCACGCTGACCTTGGCTATTACGGCGCAAGTCGCATCCATGAGCTATTTAAGCTGGAAATACAAGGTTGAGATCCCTGACTGGCTGTACAAAGCAGCTTTACTCGTTGTGGTTACTCGATTGTCTGTGGCCCCTTGGGTTGCTGATTACAAACATGAAGCCATTTTAGGTATTCATTGGACACTCATACTCTACCCAATTGCGATTGCTTTAGTCTGGTTTGCCGCAAAATATAACCCGTCAAGAACGCTTAATACGTGGTTTATGGGTGTGTTTATTCACTTATGTGCGCTACTTGTCACCACCGAAACCAGCTATTTATTAGTCGGAGATTATCCTAATTTTGATAATTTAAGCTATCAAGAAGGCGTCGTTTTATCCCTTAACTGGTTAATTTTGGCGGGCGTATATTATTGGCGCAGCCAGCTAACGCGCAATCTGCAAAAGCTGTATATGATTGGTGGCAGTATTTTACTCGGTGCAACTACGCTAATACATGTGCAGTTCTCCGTGTTTGAAAGCCCATTTGTACACAGCCAAAACGTAGGTGGCTATGTCATAAACTGGTTGTGGCTCCAATGGCTTGCACCTGTATTATGCCTGTATGGGTTTATACATTTTAACCTTGTCAAAGCGCAGTTTAACCGTTTTATTTATGTGGCAATGGCCATATTTGGCTTTATGTTTATCAACGGAGAAATACGCACCTTGTTCAATGATGGCTTCATCAGTTGGCATTTGGGGATAAAAGAAGCGGAGCTTTACACCTATTCGATTGTTTGGTTACTGATCTCAACTACAACCATTTTTGTCGCGCAGCATTTTAACCATAAGCACGTAATCAGTATTGGTTTTATCGGTCTAGCCATGGTGATTTTAAAAGCCTTTATGGTCGATATGTCTAACCTTGAGGGGCTGCTCAGAGCCTTGTCATTCATTGGCTTAGGCTTGTGTTTGGTGGGTGTGGGTTGGCTATTTCAAAAAATGCAGCCACAATCCTCCACCAGCCCTTCAGATAATGAGAGTTAATCGCAAGTTATCATAAGCGAGTGCAGGTCACTCGCTTTTTTAATCAGAGAAATTTTAACTTGAACTTTGATTTTTACTGGGTAGGACTTCTGCAAAACCGTCATCATACAAGTCAATCACACTTTCAAACCCGTATTTTGGGGCCCAGCCCAATTCATTTTGCGCTTTAGATGAGTCATAAACTCTGTCTAAGTTTTTTGGTAAAGACCAACCACGCTGTTCAAACACCGCCACCAATTTTGGTGATCGTGCACGTAAAACAACCTCACAATCGTTAAATAATTGCTCACAGCAGCTGGGATCAAACGGTGTTTTGCCTGAAATAATAAACCGATTAAAACCCGATAAGCTTTGTTCGATGGCACAGCGGTGAGCAGCAGCCACATCGCGATAGTCAATTCCTCGGTTTAACCGATACAATGCCATTTGCTCGACTGGCTCAGGAAAGCATCTCGACATTTGCAACACGGTTACAGGAAAACCAAACTTATTACTTATCGCTTCAAGGGCTATTTCCGCAGCAATTTTAGTATGGTGGTAAATGGTTTTAGGTAGCGGCTTTGTGGACTCTGTCACCCACCCAGCTTGCATACTCGGCGTACTAGCATGTCCATATAATGCCGTGGTACTGGTAAACACCATCTGCTTTACGCCACTGTTAATAGCAAGCTCTGCTAACTTTATAGTTGCTGAAACATTCACTTCATGAAACAGTTCGTTACTTACATGACCGATGTGGGGCGCGTGTAATGCCGCTGTATGGACGACCACATCAATTCCTACCAGCGCCTGCTGTAAAAGCATGTCATCGCGAATATCACCGACAAAATCTGCAGTTGAACAAGGTGTGCTGTCTAAACCCACCACGTCGTAGCTATGTGCTAGATGAATATAAATGGCTCGCCCGACTCGTCCAGCGGAGCCCGTGACTAAAATCTTCATATAACGCTCAATGTGAATACCTTGCTTTTATTGTAACAAACGAAAAAGGGCCTTTAAATTGGCCCTAGGAAGTAACTCATAAAGGAATTTTGATAGTTAGTTAAACTGCTTTTTCTTCGTCACTTTAGCTGTGTGACCAAGCACGCGAATTGACCAATTCGTGAATGTTCCCGGTTTGGTATTATTCTCAATGGTGTAGCGACTGCGTGGTTGGCCAAACGGGTCGGTGACAATCGTGCGCTGTTGATCATTCATATCCGTAATATGTAGCTTCCACATGCCAACAGATCTTTCATCCCAGAATTTATAACTGAGTAGTTTATGATCATCATAACCAAGTAAGCTTTTTTCAGATGGCGCGATATAATCTGTGTTTTGTCCTACCAAGTTATTATTTGGCGACATCAATATACTACGAGTGCCACTTGGTGACTCTAGCTCCACTTTTAAGTCGGTAATACGGCCATGTTCAGCACTTAAGCGTACTTGCACGCCCTCAATAAACATATCTTCAGTCACTTCAATTTCTGAGGTGGTTGTGTGTGTAATATCTTCTAAAATAGGCTTGCTAAAGCTGTCATTCTCGCCAAACCATTTCGTTTTGACAAAGTCTGCTGGTAGATTTTCAACAGCATAACGTCGAATAAGCTCTGCCGCTTTATCAACATCGACTAGACCAAAACCATAATAAGGCGAAAACTCAACACCAGCTGCATTACTAGACCAGCCTTCCAATGCCACCACATTAGACAACTTAATGTCTTCCATATCTCGGTTTACTTTGGTTGCCGTATTGGCCAATAAGTGCCTGATATCTCTTGCGGTCAGGTTGTGACCTTGCTGTTCTGCAGCAGACATCAACAACGCGACTGCACCGGTAACATTCGCTGCTGCAGATGATGTGCCATTCACTCTAAAATAATAATCTTGTGGGCCTGTGCACGCTTGCTCTCGACCTTGATATTTCTCACGCCAGTCGCAGCTCAATGTTGTTGTCACCATTCCTGGTGTGTTACGATCTGCCCCCGCAGGCGCAGTAACAAAGATATTACTACCCACAGTAGAACTATTACTTAACCTGCCATCGGCACTCACACCACTGACATTAATTTTCCAGAAACTGGTTAAATGACCACTATTTGCGTTATGAAATGGAAGCCCGCCATTATTTATTGCATGGTGATATCCCAGTGTATCTATACCATTAGGTCCATACGCATTTATTAATGTCTGGAAATAGCCATTGCCCGCAGCCTGCACAAAAAGAGCGGTGCGTTTGTCTTGCTCTGTTGACAGTGTTATGCGCTCCATCACCTCATCTCTGAGCCTAAAGTTAACCATCTGAATGGTCTCGCCAGTATCAGCATCCGTAGTTGTATATGCATAGTTATACGGCGTACTATGCGCAGGGGTTACCCCAAAGCTGGTATTGAAAACGCGGGAATCTTGAGCAATCGAGGTTTTACCATTTTTCAGGCCAATGCCACGATGATAAGCCCAACTCTCATGACGGCTCATGTATGAACCGAGTCTATTGTGCACAATCACATCCGCTTCTGGCGCGACGCCTCTGATCCCAACATCGTTTTGCACAGCTGCGATCAAACCAGCCATGTATGTGCCATGTGCTGACGCCCAGGGTTCCGTTGAATCAATACTCGGGTCAAAAATTAAGTTGTCGATCAAATCCGTATGAAGCTCATCTACACCTGTGTCAATAAGCGATATTTGCACGCCCTGACCTTTATGCCCCCAAAGATGTGATTGCCACAAGTTCAAGTCATGCCCTGAAACTGTATTATCGATGCTACCATCGTTGAGTAAATTCCATTGTAGAGATAGGTATGGATCACCATTTGGGTCTAACCACCTATTTTCATATTGACGGTCTGTTGGGCTAGCATTGACTTGACATGCCATCAAAATAGCTAAACTAATTGGTGCAAATTTATACTTCATAGCATTTTCCTTTTTTCTACTCACATTGCTAAAAACGAATTGGAAATATAACATTAGAACCCAATCTGGGTACAATCTAATGAGTAACAAAATATTTTTATAATTAAATGTGAAAATCAATAAAGATAAAAAAACTTAAAATAATTAAAATTAAATATTTTAGATTTATGATAAAAATAGTGAAACATATCTAAAAATCAGAAAAAATTATTTATAAGTATATAAATTAGTCAATTAGGTATTGTAATTACTGTAGAGCAGCATCTTTTATTGTTCAATAAAATACCAAAGAACGAGTAAATAAAAGTATTAGCTAACTTGTAAGAAAAATAAGTCATTTATAACAATATTTCAATATAGTTGAAGTGAAATATAGGAAAGCTATTATTTTAAATGTAACGACTAATAATCGGGTAAGAGAAATATGCTTCTATAAGTAACCTCCACGAATATAAAGGTTACTTATAAAGGTAATTTATTAAATACCAAGTAAGCTATTTAATGCAGAGTGCACTTGCATCTTGGCTTTTTCTTCAGAATAAGGCGTGACAGCCAAAAGCGGAAAATCAAGACCTCGCTTGAGCGTCTCTAGGTTCGCGTCATACTCAGCCATATTTGGGTCAATTTGATTGGCAATCCAGCCAACACATTTTGCGCCTGATGCCTCAATGGCCTGTGCCGTTAAAAAGGCATGGTTTAAACAACCTAACTTCATACCAACCACTAGAATAACGGGTAAGTTTTGCTCTGCAACCCAAGTAGATAAGAAGTCTGTATCATTGATTGGTAATGCCCAACCACCTGCACCTTCAACCATGGTGAACTCAGCACCTAGCGTAGACACATCAGCCAGCTTATTGGTCAAATCTTGTTTTGAAATATGCACATCAACGCGATTTGCTGCAATATGCGGTGCTATTGGCGGCGCAAAACAAAACGGGTTAATTTGCTCGTATGTACCATGCACATTAGCCGCCTCCATTAAAGTTAAAGCATCTTCGTTGACCAATTCGCCAAATGCTTCTTCTGCACCGGCAGCAATGGGCTTAAAACCAAGGGCCTTTTTCTTTTTTGAGACAAGATACTTCAGCAGCAAACTCGTAACATACGTTTTGCCAACTTCAGTATCTGTACCGGTAATAAAAAATTGACTCATTATTTTGTTAACTCCAAAAATGCCACTTCGTAACTAACATGGGCAAAGCCATCAACGAGTGGGTAGGCTTTTAACAAAGCCTGATAACTTTCCTTACCCACTAAGCCACGACGCGTATCTGTATTATTTAACTGGTTTGCACCTATGCTTTTAACCGATTTCAGCGCCTCGCGTGGGGTGTTGTAAATATCCACCAAACAACGTTTACTCATCGACCGGATCGAAAACCCAGCTTGCCTTGCAATCTGCTGTACGTCTTCAAATCGGGTAAATTGGTTTACATGGCAATGGCCATCTACACCCTGCCAAGCTTTAGCAATTTCACGTAAAGAGCCATCAATAACAATGGATAAATGCGCACTGCCGCCAGCTTTTAACACAGTATTCAAACGAGTAAATAATGTTGGTAAATCACTGCTCCACTGCATCGCAAAATTACTAAACACACACTCTACAGACTCAGCTTGCAAAGGCAGTGCATCCATATCCGCACACACTTTCATGGCAGACTCTGGACCTTGTTTTAACATGCCTTCGCTCAAATCCAATGCCACTAACATATCGCACTTTTGAGATAACACACCATGATGTTGCATTGGGCCCGCGCCCAAATCCAACATACTGTTGTAGCGACGGTTTAAACCGGCAAACAGGATTTCGGCTGAGCGCTGTTGCACGTTGGCGTGCTTAATGTACTGAGCAGACGCGCGTGAAAACTTATCTGCAATATTTAGTTTTAACATCGCACTCATATTACCTCCTTGAGGCATTCAACCAAGTATTCGATGTCAGCTTGCTGGTGCGCTGCGGTCAGTGTTACACGTAATCTAGCCGTATTGTGTGGTACGGTTGGCGGCCTAATTGCAGTCAGCCAAATACCTTTTTGTGCAAGGCTTTGCTGCGCATTTAACGTGCTTTGCGCATCGCCCAATACAATAGGCTGAATCGCACTATTTGATGCCTGCACTGGAATGCCCGTATCATTACAAAGTGCTTTAAATTGTGCAATGTGGCGATGGAGTGCCTCACGAGCATTATGACTATCACATAATCTTGATAGCTGCGTCGATGCAATCTCAGCTAAAGCCGGTGACATAGCCGTTGAGTATGTATATTCACGGTTAAACTGTACCATGTAATCAATCACTCGTTTGCTTGAGAGCACAGCAGCGCCTTGACATCCCATGGCCTTACCAAATGTGATCACTAAAATATCAGGCCTCACACCGGACTCGACAGAGCCTAGACCACTTGCGCCGCATACCCCGAAACTATGGGCATCATCAATCATCAGCCAAGCGCTGTGTGTATCAGCCAAAGACTTCAGCTCATGCAACGGCGCACCATCGCCATCCATCGAGAAAATACCTTCACTGACAATAAGCTTGTTTTGGACACGTGTTTTTTCCAAACGCGTGCGCAAATGACCCATGTCGTTGTGATTAAACCTGACTAACTTAGCGCTGCTGTTCAGCCCACCATCAATGAGGCTGGCATGATTGAGCTTATCTTGAAACATAGCACTATCTTGGCCAGCTTTATTATCATGAAATAAAGTGCTGAGCACACTAAAGTTAGCGCCAAAGCCACTAGCAAATAGCATGGCTCGCTCATAGCCGAGCAGCTCACACAATTTGGCCTCTAGCAATCGGTGGGTGCGCTGATATCCAGTGACCAAAGCTGAGCTTTTACTGCCAGCAACAAAGTCACCAGAAATAGTCTGATCTCCAAGCGCTAAATAATCATTACTGGCAAAGTTTAAGTATTGCTGCCCTTCAACTTGAATATGACGAGCAGACACTTTATCTATGCAAGTACGGCGACGCTGCAGCGCGTCACGTGCTTTGTCTTCTAGCGCTTGATCTATAAATTCAAACGCCATTTATTTTGCTTCGTAGAACAGCTCTGACGTTGCTTTATCTGCAATTGCAGAGTTAAGAGATGCTTCATACGCTTCATCTGAGTAGTCTTCACGTGTCTCAGGCTTCATACCTAGCTTTTTAAGTAGGTTCATATCCGCGTCTGCTTCAGGGTTTTCTGTGGTTAATAGCTTATCACCATAGAAAATTGAGTTTGCACCAGCAAAGAAACACATTGACTGCATTTGCTCATTCATCGCAGTACGGCCTGCTGATAAACGCACATAGCTCTCTGGCATCATGATACGTGCCACAGCAATAGTACGGATGAACTCAAAATGATCTAAATCATCCACATCTTCAAGCGGCGTACCCGCTACTTTAACCAGCATGTTAATTGGAACACTTTCTGGTTGCTTTGGTAAGTTTGCTAACTGCATTAATAAACCATAACGGTCCGCAGCCTGCTCACCCATACCCACGATACCGCCAGAACAAACCTTCATGCCTGCATCGCGCACATGATCAATGGTATTCAGTCGGTCTGCATAAGTACGTGTTGTAATGATCTGTTCATAGTACTCTGGAGAGGTATCTAGGTTGTGATTGTAGTAATCAAGACCTGCATCTTTTAAAGCATGTGCTTTTTGATTATCTAGCTTACCTAGGGTCATACATGTTTCTAGACCAAGTGCGCTAACTTCTTTAACCATTTTTTCAATGTATGGCATATCTCTATCTTTTGGATCTGACCAAGCAGCACCCATACAAAAACGCGTTGCGCCCTTTTCTTTTGCCAATTTTGCTTGGTTAACCACCTTTTCAACTTCCATCAGTCGTTCTCTTTCTAGGTCTGTTTTATAGTGACCTGACTGCGGACAGTATTTACAATCTTCTGGGCATGCGCCTGTTTTAATCGACAGAAGAGTAGAGATCTGGACTTCATTTTGTTTGAAGTTCTTGCGATGTACGCTCGCAGCATAAAATAGTAAGTCGTTAAAAGGCATTTCAAATAATGCTTTTACTTCTGCGTGTTTCCAATCGTGACGAACGATGCCATATTCCATAACTTAATCTCTTCTTTTTCTGGTTTTTTTCGCCAGATAATTTGACGGTGATTGGCTTAGTCTACTTCTTGCTTTAGTATTGTCAACGAGTGATGAGCAAACAAGGTTTACAAATGAATAAAAATCAACCAATCGATCTGAATTTTGACAAAGCCCACATCTGGCATCCCTATACGTCAATGATCGATCCGCTGCCTGTTTATCCAGTGACACACACAGATAAAAACCGCATATTTCTAGAAACGGGTGAGTCTCTGATAGATGGTATGGCCTCTTGGTGGAGCGCCCTGCATGGTTACAATCACCCAAAACTTGTTAAAGCAATGACTGAGCAAGCCAGTCAAATGAGTCATGTGATGTTTGGCGGCATTACTCATGCACCAGCTGTCAATCTATGTAAAAAGCTCGTTGAAATCACGCCAGAACCACTACAAAGGGTATTTTTGGCAGACAGTGGCTCAGTGAGCGTTGAAGTAGCCATTAAAATGGCTTTGCAATATTGGCTGAGCCAAGGTCATCACTCTAAAAATAAATTAATGACTGCCAAAAAAGGCTACCATGGTGATACCTTTGCTGCCATGAGTGTCTGTGATCCTGTCAACTCGATGCACAGCATGTATCAAGGCTTTTTACCTGAGCATATTTTTGTTGACGCACCACAATCCAAGTTTGGCGAAGAGCAAAACGACGCTGAACTAATCGCCTTAGAAAATACATTTAAACAGCACCACAATGAACTTGCTGCCTTCATCATTGAGCCAATTGTGCAAAACGCAGGCGGCATGAACTTTTACAATGCAGAATATCTTAAAAAGCTCCGCGAGCTTTGCGACAAATACGACGTGCTGCTGATACTCGACGAAATTGCCACAGGCTTTGGTCGTACCGGCAAAATGTTTGCTTGCGAACATGCTGACATCGCACCAGATATTTTGTGTATTGGCAAAGCATTAACTGGTGGATGTATGACATTGTCAGCTACCTTAACCACAGACAAAGTCGCGCTGGGGATAAGCCAAGGTGAAGCAAAAGTACTGATGCACGGCCCAACCTTTATGGGTAACCCACTAGCTTGCGCAACGGCAGTTGCGAGTCTTGAATTGCTGGAAGAAACGGATTGGCATAGCAATGTCACCCGCCTATATAACGCAATGCAAGACTTACATCGCTGTGAAGCACTTGAAGCGGTTAAAGAGGTACGCACATTAGGAGCAATTGGAGTTGTAGAACTATTTGATGTGGTCGATGTAGCAAAAATTCAAAAGTTCTTTATCGAAAAAGGATTATGGATCCGCCCGTTTGGCAAACTCATATACATTATGCCTCCTTATATTACCTCTAATGACGATATCACTCAGCTAATCGATGGTATCTATCAAGCGATTGAGCTAAAAGCCTACTAAAATCATAAGATATCAACATGTACCTAGCGTAGGTGTTGATATCTTATGCCTCTAAATGATTATTTATCACACAAGTCTGTATATAATCCAATCACATACAATAAAAACTATTATTTTTTCAGGACCTTTAATGATTTGTACCTGAATTTACTTCAAGTTTTTGCTACAATACGCCTCTTTTTTAGAACCTAGCAAGCCGAGAAGTAGTAAGTATGCAACAATCCGTCCAATTGCAGCCGGCAGAGGCCTATCAGCCACCTCGCTTTACTGTGTATCAACACCGTCAAATTGATAAGATCGAACAGCTTGATAAGCTGCCTGAGCACCTGCGCTTTCAAATGAAAGTCGTTGCGAACGTATTCCCATTCCGTGTAAATAATTACGTTATCGACGAATTGATTGATTGGGACAAGGTACCTAATGACCCAGTGTTCCAGCTGACATTCCCACAGCGCGGTATGCTTGATGATGAGTCATATGATGAAATGGCTGCTTTATTAAAGCGTGAACATACGCCAGAAGAAGTATTTGAACTGGCAACTAAGCTAAGACAAAAGCTGAATCCACACCCAGCAGGACAAATGGACAAAAACGTACCGTCTTTTGAAGGCGAAAACGTTGCTGGTGTACAACACAAATACAAAGAAACAGTATTATTCTTCCCTGCGCAAGGTCAGTACTGCCACTCTTATTGTACTTTCTGTTTCCGTTGGGCACAGTTCGTTGGTAAAGCAACGCGTTTCAACAATAACGATGAAGAGCTACTGCACAGATACCTAGAAGAGCACACTGAAGTTACAGATCTACTGATGACAGGTGGCGATCCAATGGTAATGCGTACTGTTAAGTTACGTAAGTACCTTGAGGCACTAAAAGAGCCAAGATTTGACCACATCCGTACTATTCGTATCGGTACTAAGTCTTTAACTTTCTGGCCATTCAGATACGTCACTGACCCAGATGCAGAAGATTTATTAGCACTGATCAAAGAGCTTGTTGACGCTGGTAAACATGTCTCATTTATGGCGCACGTAAACCACAAACAAGAGCTTCGTACTGATGTAGCGAAAGAAGCGATTAAGCTGATTCGTAAAACAGGTGCACAGATCAGAACCCAAGCGCCTTTACTTAACCACTTAAATACAGATCCAGATATGTGGGCTGAAATGTGGAAAGAACAAACACAAATGGGCATGATCCCTTATTACATGTTCATCGAGCGCGATACCGGTGCAAAACGTTACTTTGAATTACCGTTGCACAAAACATGGGAAATTTTCAGAGATGCATACAAGCAAGTATCAGGTGTGAGCCGTACTGTGCGTGGTCCATCAATGAGTGCAGGCCCGGGTAAAGTCGAAATCTCTGGCGTGACAGAAATCAACGGCGAAAAAGTATTCGTTCTACGCTTTATTCAAGCACGTAACCCTGAGTGGGTACAACGTCCATTCTTTGCAGAGTTTAACGAAAACGCGCATTGGCTAGACGACTTGAAACCAGCATTTGGTGAAGAGAAATTCTTCTGGCAAGAAGAATACGAAGCGATGTAAAACATAAAAAAGCCGACTTAAAAGTCGGCTTTTTACCATTCAAACATATGTGCCATTTTACTGATGGTTTTAAGTGCAACCCCATGCTGGTTGCGTTTCGCATATAAGTGTTGCAAGGACTTATCTTTCACCTCACCAACAATGACTTCTTTCACTTGATACCCCATCGCATGCGCTGCACTGACATACGCGATAAATTCCCACTTTTTGATGTTGGTATTATCCAAAATAACCAAAGGAATACCTTCTGAAAGCGCATTGATAAATCGCGCAATATTCAAGTTGTGATATTGCGGCAGCTTCGCCTTATTGAACTCATAATTGCCCTGCTCGTCTGTAAAATAATCATCTGTAGAGCAAATTGTGTATTGTGATTGATCACCAGCCACCAGCTCGTCGGCTAATGTTTGCGCATAGTGTGTTTTACCAGAACCTGGTAATCCTCTTAAAATAAAAGCTTGTTTCATTTAATGAAAATTCATTCCGACTTTTTTTATTAATAACCGAGCTATAATGCCACAAAAATCGACCTTCGCACAGTGCTCAGTGCCGCTCCATACACGGTGATAAGCCAATTTTTAGCCATTGTGGCTAAATTTTTTTTAAATTGGGCCATTTGGTAGTTTTTTTATGTAGCCAACGGGGGTAAGATATCGATCACGTGACTCCAAACACAACAAGCAAATTGCGTTAAAAAAAAGAGTCACTGTAGAATTTGCGCTCAGTGCATTGAAATTTGCGCTAATGTGCATATATAGACAAAAACAAGCTGGGCAAATATGCCCTTATTACAAATCATTTTGGAGTAAAGATGAGCCACATAGCGATAACGGAGCTACTAGCAGGCACCGTTGCGGTAGACAGCCAAGTTACAATCAAAGGCTGGATCCGTACACGACGCGATTCAAAAGCGGGTATTTCATTCCTTGCCGTCCACGACGGTTCTTGTTTCGACCCTATTCAAGCAGTAGTACCTAATTCGCTTAATAATTATGAAGAAGTAACTCGTCTTACTGCTGGTTGTTCTGTTGCGGTAACAGGTATACTTGTAGAGTCTCAAGGTAAAGGCCAGAGCTTTGAACTACAGGCGAACTCAGTAGAGGTATTAGGCTGGGTAGAAAACCCAGATACATATCCAATGGCAGCAAAGCGCCACTCTATTGAATATCTACGTGAGCATGCACATTTACGTCCACGTACTAACGTTATTGGTGCAGTCACACGTGTTCGTAACTGCTTATCGCAAGCAATCCACAGATTCTTCCATGAGCAAGGTTATATGTGGATCAGCACGCCAATCATCACAGCGAGTGACTGTGAAGGCGCTGGTGAAATGTTCCGTGTGTCTACGTTAGACATGAATAACCTTCCTCGTACAGACAAAGGTGATGTTGATTACAACGAAGATTTCTTCGGTAAAGAAGCATTCCTAACGGTATCTGGCCAGCTAAACGGTGAGACGTACGCAAGTGCAATGTCTAAGATCTACACTTTCGGCCCTACGTTCCGTGCAGAAAACTCAAACACGTCTCGCCACCTAGCAGAGTTTTGGATGGTTGAGCCTGAAGTTGCATTTGCTGACTTAGACGATGTAGCAAGCCTTGCTGAAAACATGCTTAAGTATGTGTTTAAAGCCGTATTAGAAGAGCGCCGTGACGACATGGAATTCTTCGCTCAACGTATCAACAAAGAGGCGATTTCTCGTCTTGAGAGCTTTGTAGATAAAGACTTTGCTCAAGTTGATTACACAGATGCCATCGAAATCTTAAAAGCGTCTGGTAAAAAGTTTGAATTTGACGTTGAATGGGGTGTAGACCTTCAGTCAGAGCACGAACGTTACCTTGCTGAAGAACACTTCAACGCACCAGTCGTTATCAAAAATTACCCGCGTGATATCAAAGCATTCTACATGCGTCAAAACGAAGACGGTAAAACAGTTGCAGCAATGGATGTTGTTGCACCTGGCATCGGTGAAATCATCGGTGGTTCACAACGTGAAGAGCGTTTAGACGTACTTGATGCGCGTCTAGAAGAAATGGGCTTAGATAAAGAAGATTACAGCTGGTACAGAGACCTTCGTAAATACGGTACCGTACCACACTCAGGTTTTGGTCTAGGTTTCGAGCGTCTAGTTGCTTATGTAACAGGTATGGGTAACGTACGTGACGTTATCGCATTCCCACGTACTAAAGGCAGTGCAACTTACTAATTCAAATTCGTTTGATTATAAAAAGCTCTGTTTTTACAGGGCTTTTTTTATATCTTGCTACCACCTGACTTTAGTGTTTTTACTTGCACACATGGATTCTGAGGCAAGCTCAGAATGACGTAGTTGGGTATCAAGATTAACGAGATCTCAAAACAAGCCCAAAGTGTCAGCACTGCAAATAATACTGTCACTCTGAGCTTAATTTACAGCCTATTTTTTGGCCTGCGATATACCATTTAGCACACAGGAAATAGGCCCAAAGAATAAAACGATTTAGGCTCGTTTTTTAGTTATTCAATACATAGCTCTTACAAGCACCAAGATCTGTATATCGATGTGCATGACCCAAGGTTTCTGGCGCAACACCATGTAAAGGCCCACCGTTCACACGCCAGTTTTTACCCTCAAAGCTGACTACATCCCCTGCGCTATAAACACTTGGGTACGGCTGCCACTGCTCGGCACAAGGTTGACATTTAGGTAGCTCCTTTGCAATCACATCTAACAACTTATATTCATCATCTCTTGAGTCTTGGTGCAATTCCCAAATGAAGATGCCAGGGTAACCATTTTCAGACACAAAATCGGTTTTTGTTTTTAACAGTTCTGGCGTTTCCCAAAAATGTACGTAGTTATCTAGCTCATAGTAGCCTTGGTTGTAATCTACGCCCTCGCCTTTTACTATCGTATCAACAATTTCCCGTGCAGTTAGTGTTTTGACAGGACCACTAACTAATGGGAATGATTTATTGTAAAACGGCACACCCAAACTGGTTTTGGCCACATCATATTTGGTGATCATGCTTTGGCTCCACTCTGCCGGATGCACTAATCCGCCATGGATGTATTCCCAAGCTGCATGGTGGTTTTTAGGTGAGCCGCCCCAACCTCCCGTATAGTCATACGCCATAAAACGAATAATGTCTGCATGGTCATCTAAATCTTTATGAAAGTTAATACCTGACCATCCACCAGCCTGCACATCAACAGACACTTCTAAGTGCGAAGGCAGTTTTTCTCTAAGTTCTTTAACAAGCTCCAGAAGATATCCGCTCTCAACCGGATTTGGCTGATTATAAGTGCTCCAGTCTTCCCAATCGACATCGATACCATCAAGTTTATGTAACTCAGCATATGCAACTAAGTTATCAACGAGATTACTGCGTGCAGCGGCATCCATAGATAAAAAGTCAACGCCTGCGCCACCTACAGATAGCATTACACCCGTATTGTTGGCATGAGCATGCTCGACAATATCATCGATATATCTATCAGCTTGTGTCGTATCCATCGTGCCATCAGGACGAGGGTAAGCAAAAGCAACAATTATGTGCGTAAGTTGATCAGTCGCTAAGTCTTTAACATCCAACTCACCGCCAGCAGGATAATCCCAAGTAGAATAAAACCCTTCAACCCTTGGGCAAGACTCTGCAGCGCTCGCACTCATAGTGATCGTTCCAAAAACAGCAGCGGTTATTGCCGCCATACAAGTTTGTTTAAACATAACCTTTCTCCATGTTGTAAAAATGTATCCTTAATTTAAGTAACATGAATACAGGTCATAGAATATTGAATTTTTATACCGACGATTTTTTAACAACTCAGTACGTTAATGCTATTAAAGACAACAAATAAACATCGGTATCTAGACACACAGACAATCGCAAGAATATAAATATTATTTAATGTCTCGTATTAAACGCATGGCTTTTCATCACAGTAGCTACGAGTCTGAATACGCTTACCCAAGCTTCTCTTAGCTCTTGATTCCATTCACTTCCAAGCCCTTTTTTCAGGGTATAAAGCAATGCATTTCCAACAAATGTAAAATGCTCCGCTTTAACCCCATAACCTACATGTCTCTCTGCCAACTTATGTAAAACTGGAACAAGTCCATCGAGGTCATCCAGCGAATTCACAGCAACCTTCAGTGTCGCCATTAATTTTTGCCCTTGGCTTTTTATGCTACTTTTGAACAACGCTTTCAGTGACGGGTCATATTCGAATAACGTTGTATAAAATATCTCTGCTGCTTGTTCAGCGATCGGCTCTACCTTTGCGAAACTTTGCTGCACCAGCTGCTTTTGTCTCGTTGTTAAACTCATTCTGACACTCATACATTATTGGTATTTTTACAACTCTAGACCCTATATCGCCATCTTGCTAATAATACCTATATGAACAACAAACTAAGATATTCCCCCAATTGGTTTCATACACTTCTTAATGAGAAAAAATCAATTTACACCATAAGAGATTGATTAAAGTCCCATCTATTTTTTGTGCGGACCAATTAAACAGCTGGTTCTTGACATTAAAAGCTTAAGTCAGTTTATTTAACGATTATCAGAAAATGAATTTAATGGATCTAAAACAGGATAAATGGCGTCTTAGCTGTATATTACTGGTGAACTGTTGAATCATTTTTTATGTAAATAAGAATAACCGAATAAGCTCATGCCGCCTTGAGGCCAATTGCACAAAAAACACTTACGTATCACAAATACTCGTAAGATTTAAAGACACTTTAATCTTTATGTAATACCAAAATTGACGTACTCAACAACCAACTGTAGCCCGATTATAAGCGTACTGACTTTATTTTTAGAGCAGAAACAACCCCGCTGGCTAGTAAAAAGCCAGCTTGATGTGATTATTTTTTCCTAGAATAGAAGTTAGCAAAGATGAAATCTCGCTCTTCAATGCTTGCATGACAATTTGAACACATGTGCTTAATGGCTGGCTCACTGCCTTTTCCCGACAAAATAATTGTCCCTTCTTTATCGAATTGCACATACTCCCAATCACCAAACCCTTTTGAATATCCCTTTTCACGCTTTATCATCATTGTAACAGTTAATGCGTCGTGTGGCGCACCAGATTGGGAAGAAAAGTTCTCCTTCAACACAATTGTACCCGGTTGGTACGGCTTAAAGTTGGGCTCTGCAACTTCGTCTTCATCCTCTTCTTCTTCATCGTAATCTTGATAATACCGGAGATATTCTAAATAGTTATTTTCGTAGACTTTCACATCTTGGTTTAAAAAGACGACAATAAACTGCTGCCAGTGTAAGCCTGAATGCTCAAAACCTGTCACCCTATGCCATTGAGTTCTATAATCTTTTAATGCTTCTTTGTATTTCTCTGGCATTTTGAAAGGATATACGCCAAACGGATTTGCTAAAACTGAACATGCACACAAACCAATACTGACACATAGCATTTTGATTATACGAGTCATGTTTAATTTTCCTAGTTAAGAGCAAGCTTCAAAGTGGCGCGCTTTTTACCTTTGTACATCACATCAACGCTGGTTTCTTGCCCTTTAGCCAATTTGAGCTCAACCAAATCATATTTGGGAATTTGCAAAACAAATTCAGTGTGCGTGCCAACATCAAGGTTAATCGGATACACCTTTTGTTTTTTCGTAAATGGCAAAACTTGATATGCATCGGAGTTTACATTAGCGATATAGCTACGCATTTTAGGGTGGATTTTACACCCTATTCTAGTCAAGGTATTCTCGCTCCAGTCTGCAGACACTTTGGTAGTCTGGCCTTGATTCATCAAGCCAACGTCAAACTTTACCCCAGAATTTGGGTCATTGGCGAAAATATTGTGCTGAAATTCATCGGAATTCTTAAATGTAATCTCACCATTTTTACCTATCACTACGGCTTTTTTATCAAACACCTTATTAGACTGATCAAGCTCTGCTGTACTTGGTCCCTTTCCCCCTTTTGCGTAAACAACCCCAACAAAAGATGGTCTCTTAACAAATTCCAACTCCCCAGTTAATACTGCTGCATGCGCCGAAAACATCGAACATAAGCTTATGCCAATTAACATATACTGTTTCATCTCTACTCCTTAGTTTGGTAGTTTAGGTCGCTGTATAACAACAGGATCAGTCAGTGCAGCCATAAATGCGATGAGGTCTGCTTTTTCTTGTGGGTTTAAATTAAGTGGTACTATCAGTGGGCTCACATTTTTAACATTCACCGCACCTTGGTCATAATGCTCAATAACTTCCTCCAAACTCGCTAGGGAGCCATCGTGCATATAAGGCGCACTCATAATGATATTTCTTAGACCTGGGGTTTTAAAGGCCCCCTTCAGCTTACTATTGGGGTCGATTAAAAACCGACCGTCGTCATTATCCTTAATGCCGATATTATGAAAGCTATCGTCGGTAAAGTTAGCGCCATCATGACATTTTACACAACGCGCCTTGCCTACAAACAGCTGTAGGCCTCTGACAGCTGAATGGGACATCGCTTCTTTTTCGCCCGCAAGATATTGGTCAAATGCAGAGTTGTCACTAATTATGGTTTTTTCAAATGCCGCGATTGCTCTACCTATATTTTCAAACGTAACTGCACCGTAAATTTCTTTGAATTCCTTTTTATAAAAAGGAATTTTTTTAAGTCTGCCCACAGCTTCTTTTGGTGTCATCTGCATTTCCACATCTGAAACAATGGGGCCAAGCGCCTGCTCTTCTAGTGTTTGCGCACGACCATCCCAAAAAAAGATAGCTGACCACGCAAGGTTATAAAGGTGCGGCGCATTACGTCCTAAAATATCTCCACCGCTGCCAATTCCCTTCGCGAGTCCATCGCTAAAACCGAGTTCAGGGTTATGACATGTTGCACAAGATTGGTTCTGGTTTTTTGACAGTCTATGATCAAAGAAGAGCATTTTACCTAACTCAACCTCCCGTTCAGTCGGCTCTTCGTCATCAAAATACTCTATATCATCCACATCTGGTGTTGCTAAATTACCATACGCTGGCGAATCAACAGCCACCACGTTGGCGCTCAACCCCAGCGCTAACGTAAGCAAAACCCACTTGTTACAATTCATTCCTCGCCCCCACAGTGTTTACCATCAATTGTAAATATTTGGATATAAACTTTGACCTTATCGAAGGATTGTCTATATTTTTCAATAAATCAAAAAATTAGTAGCTTTTAATAAAAGTTTAGTAAAACCATGCAATTAGGTACAAACCGTCATCCTAAGCTGCTAAAAATAAGAGCTCACAACAAAATATGAAAATTTCTCGTTTCGTTCCGGGCATTGCTGCGCAAATGCTGTTAGCGTTTGGCGTTATTACCTCTTTAGGTATATTTAGTAACTTCTTCGTTTACCTGAGTACGGGTACGCTGGCTGGCAATTTTACTCAGGTCTCATCAGTCTCTATCCCTTTAGTAAATGTAAATTCTGATTTGAAGATGCATATACTGGACTCCCTAATAGCGTTAGAAGAACAAATCATCACAGGCAGTAATGAGCAAGCTCGAAAAAGTGCCAAAGCAAAGCGCGATGAAGCTTGGCAAGAAATAGAGCAAGACTTTTCACAATTAAGCAATTTTGCAAAACAAACTGGATTCAGTGATGCAAAACTATCTGTCATTCGGACCAACCTGCTCAAACTGAAACAAGAACAGTCAGTGATATCTAACATTGCTAATACACTTGACAATGAACCTGCCGTTAAATTGCTGGTGACAGAGGCAATCCCCCTAGCCGAGTCTATGGTGCAGTTATTAGCTCAACTCATTGAAATCGAAAGTGAACAAGACCTTGATGAAGAAAGAATAGAATTATTTAAACTACTTGTTGACTCTGAGATCAGCTTCGCAACCGCCATTTCCGAACTGCGTGCTTTTCTTTTAACTAGAGAACAGAAAAATATAGATGGATTTGATCAAGCATGGTTTAAAAACAGTGATGCGTTTGTTTCTATTCTTGATGACTATGAAGAGCTATTTACCGACCAGCAGCTTGAATATTGGGAGTCATATAGTGAAGAGCGTGAAAAGCTTGCACCCGTGACCATTTTAGCGTTTGAAAAACAAGCCAGCGAAGAATCCAACTTTGCCACCCATCACCTGAGCAATACAATTAAACCTCTTACGGAAACCATTTTTAATGAACTCCGTGAAATGAATCAACATGTTGAGTTAGTTACAGAACAAGGTATTGATGACACTCAAAATGCCCTTTCGAACATGTTTGTTGTCCTCGCTTTAAGTTCAGTGTTAACAATCATTATCGCTAGCGTGATCAGTGTCATGTTTAGCAGTAAATTACGCAACCGTGTCAAATCTTTACTTAATAGAGCTAAGAATATATCCGTCGGTGACTTTAAAACTAAACAAGATTACTTTGTGATCCGCGCCGACGATGAATTGAACCAACTTTCTGAGAGTTTCAATCATATGACGCTCTCCTTATCCTCGACTATTTCTACAGTGAGACGGCAATCAAGACAGGTTGGCCACTCAGCACACCAAGTGGCAGCTATTGCGACTGAAATAAGTACCGTTGCAAAAAATGAAAATGCGAGTTACTCAGAGGTTATGCGCGTCATCGAATCATTTATGGACTTATTAGTAGAATCTGGACAAGCGATAGAGCAAAGTCAAACGGTGCTAGAACAAGCTAAAACAGAAGCGGATACGGGAATTGAAGCCGTTGAAAGTAACTTAACTGAAATGGTGAGAACCGTCGAAGTCGTCACACTTGCATCAGCAGGCGTTGAGGAACTTAAATCGGCGAGTGAGCAAATAGAATCTGTAACAGATGCTATATCAACTGTTGCGGATCAAACTGCGTTAATTGCACTCAACGCAGCCATTGAGGCTGCCCGTGCTGGGGAGCAAGGTCGTGGGTTTGCAGTAGTGGCAGACGAAGTCAGAAGCTTGGCACAAAGAACGGCTAATTCAACTGATGAAATCAGAGGGGTAATATCCCAGCTTACTCATAAAGTCGTCGATGTAACACGTTTAATGACAGATATAATTCATCAAGTCGATATCAGTAAACAACGCTCAGATGAGAGTGGGCAAGCATTAAGGGCCATGACAAACACCATAGACAGTATTATCTCGGCAAATGACCAAATAGCGCATCGTTCTGAGCAGCAAAGCCATCAAATGCATGAAATGCAACTTAAACTCCAGCACTTATTCTCTTCTCTTCAGCAAAATGCCGAAAAAGCACAAATGGTCTCTATGATCGGCGCAGACCTCTATCAAACCTCAGAACTTGTAAATAACTTAATGGATGGGTTTCATTTCGACGAAGACAAAGATGCAATCAAAAAACGTCACGAAAAAAGGCGCTCAGACCGACTTGAGGCAAAGATTAAAATTAAAATTATCTCTGAAGAGAAGGACTACTCTACAATCACACGAGAGCTTAGCTGCGTAGGATGTGGTGTTACATTAAGTAAACAGTTAAACCAAGAACTGGATATTGACGCAAAGCTTACGCTGATAATGTATTTACCAAGGAAAAACTATCAAGAATATATGGGTCAATCACCAATGAAAATTTCTGCGCGAGTGGTAAGAAAAGAAGAGAAAAATCAAGAGTACACGTATTATGGAATGGAATTTTTAGTGGAAAGCGATGAAAGACAAAATGCACTATCTGAACTTTACGAATTTTTTGATCAGTAGAAACAAAGAATGCATGCTCAGCGCTGGCCGAGCATGCAGCTTTAAAGATAACCTAAATTATAGGATCTCTAATAGCTCAACATCAAAGATTAGTGTTGAGTAAGGTGCGATAGATGCACCAGCACCGCGCTCACCGTAAGCAAGGTCATGCGGAATGTATAAACGTAGTTTAGAACCAGCAGTCATAAGCTGTAGCGCTTCAGTCCAACCTTTGATCACACCATTTACTGGGAACTCAGCAGGCTGACCACGGTCGTATGAGCTATCAAATACAGTGCCGTTGATTAAAGTACCGTGGTAATGAACACGAACTGTTGAATCAGCAGAAGGCTTATCACCCTCACCTGTAGTGATAACTTCGTACTGAAGACCAGACTCAGTTACAGTTACTTCAGCGCGCTTTGCATTCTCTTCTAAGAAAGCAGTACCTTCAGCAGCCAGTACTTTTGCTTCTTCTTCACGGCGAGCTTGAATTTCGCTGTTGATTTTTTCGAAAGCAGCTTGGATCTCAGGGATCTCAACGCGGAACTCACCACCAGTGTAAGCGTCTTTCATACCTTCAAAAACTGCGTTTAAGTCAAGGCCTTCGAAAGGGTTAGCTTTTAATTGCTCGCCCATTTGTAGACCGATACCGTAGCTCGCTTTACCAGCGTCTGTATTGAATAAATCTGACATATAAATTCACTTTATTTATCATTATAAAAGGACGCGCAGTGTAGCATATACAAAGGATAACTTATAGGGCGACAAGCAAATACACGCCCTATAAATACTGGCTTATGCGTTATTCTCAAAGTTTTTTGATTTTAACTGCTTCACCAAAAATGTTGCAAACGGTAAAGATAATACCAAGCCAATAATTAGCTCATTGCTATAACCTGCAAGTTTATCCCCAAAAAAGACACCAAAGCCGATTACGCCGAATAATGAAATGACAACTGACGCTAAAAATGGCCATAATTTTTCGTATTTTGTAACGAGATGTCCAATAAGCGCGTTATATAAAAATGTGTATAAAAGCGTTTGCCAAAGCGTGGGCTGTGGCTGACCATCAATTGACATAATCACGGCCATTTCTAGGCCGCTTAAATAAAAGAAGCTAAAGACAATCCATAATGAACAATGTTTAACAACATCCTGAGCCATTGAACTCTCCAAACGAAAAAAACCGCCATTATTAGGCGGTTTTGGGAATGAGGTGGCGGAGAGATAGGGATTTGAACCCTAGATACGCTATTAACGTATGCCGGTTTTCAAGACCGGTGCTTTCAACCACTCAGCCATCTCTCC